>MAAQ01000013.1 GCA_002162685.1 Flavobacteriales bacterium 33_180_T64 | reverse complement strand
ATACCAACACCAGCTCCAATAGCTGCTAAACCAGCTCCAATAGCTGCAATTCCAGTAATAGTCATAGTTATAAAATTTAAATTAATTAATGATGTTCTTCTTCTGTTGCCATCCCAAAATAAAGAGCTGACAATATTGTAAATATATATGCTTGTATTGCTGTTACAATAATTTCAATAATTGTAATAAACAATGAGAATGCTACAGATACTGGTGCAATTGCTACAGACTTAAACACAAATATTAATGACATTAATGCTAATATAATTACGTGTCCTGCTGTTATGTTAGCAAACAAACGAATCATTAACGAAATTGGTTTTACAAACATTCCGATAATTTCAATTGGCATTAAAAATATTTTCATTGGTACAGGAACTCCAGGCATCCAGAAAATATGTTTCCAGTAGTTAGAATTTCCACTTAAAGTTGTAATAATAAACGTAAACATTGCTAACGTAAATGTAAATGCTATGTTTCCACTTAAATTAGCTCCATTTAAAATTGGAATTAATCCAAAGATGTTATTTATCCAAATAAAGAAAAAGATAGTTAAGAGGTAAGGCATGTACTTTTTATACTTGTGCTCACCAATCATTGGTTTTCCTATTTCGTCTCTAACGAACACGACTAGTGGCTCTATAAATCCTGCTATTCCAGTTGGAACACCATCTTTAGATTTTTTGTAGCTTCTAGCAGTTGTAATAAATATTAACAACAATATAATTACAGAAACCCACATCATAAATACATTCCTCGTAATTGAAAAATCTAAAGGTCTGTGAGCATTAGTAGGATGCTGCTCTTTATCATATATAACAGATGTTGAATTCGCATCTAATTGGTATATTTTTTCGTGAAGTTTAACAAACTTTCCTCCATTTTTATCAACGATTATGTCTCCATTATCATCATGATGAAACTGGCTTGAAGAAAACGTTGTTAACCCATTATCTGTCCATAAAATAATAGGCAATGACAATGAGACTGGTTTTCCTTTCCAATCCCATAAATGAAACTCATGAGCATCTTTAACATGATGTAAAATCATTCCTTTTGGATTGAACTCTTCATCCTGTATTGGGTCACTATTTTCTGATGCATATCCAGCAAATGAAACTGCTAAAAATAACACCGAAAATAATACGCTTTTAAAAGTGTTTAATATCATCCTGTATCGCTTAAAAATACGCTGCTTTAAATTCGGTGCAAATGTACATACATTATTGTAATTGTCAAACAATAATTTAATGATTATTTGATAGCCTATTCTTAAGATGTTAAAGATTCTGTTTTCTTTACTTTTTTTGAAGAATTTTTACTACAGAATAGACTTCGAATGTTAGAAAAAGAAAGTAAGGAATAAAAAAGTTAGCAAGATCGTTTCCTTTTTGTTCTGGCTTAGATAAAATCCATGGTAATAAAAACACCATAGTTAATATCATTTTTAAAAGCATTCCAAAAATAAAGGTATTAAATACTTCTGTCTTGCCTATAGCGTCTCGGTAATTGATTAGTGTGTAAATAATAATAACCGTAACAACATGAAATAAATAAATATGCCATAGCGGAAAAAACAAATCGACACCTTTTGCAAAATGATAATTTAAGTAACTATGTGTTGCAAATAATAAACCACTTAGAGCGATAAACTGAATAAGAAAACTTATCTCTCTTTTTTTAAAAAGGTCATTCATTTATTTATCTTCTTTTGAGATTGCAATAATACGCCTTATTATATAAATAATAGATATTATTACCGATGACAATGAACCTGCTAGTGTATATAAATTATGCTCATTGGGATATTTTTCATCAAGCTTATAGCCTATGAAAGTTCCAGCTGCAATGATCGCAAACATTTGGATTGCTATTCCTGAAAACCGCGTGTAAGTATTAGACGATTTGCCCTTTTTCTGTTGGTCTGGTTGTTGTTGTTGTTTGGTGTCCTGATGCTCCATTACCTCTGTTTAGTTCTTTTAAAGGACCTTTCATAGAACATGTTGCATTAAATGTTGCTCCTGGTTCTACTGCTAATTTCGCGACCATAACCTCACCTTCAACATATGCCGAAGATTTTAACGATAAGGTATCTGAAAGCACCAATTTACCCATAAACTTCCCTTCTATATCTGCATTCGCGCTTTTTAAAGTTCCGTTGATGATTCCTGTTTTACCAATAACCACTTTTCCTGGTGTTTTAATGTTTCCTTGAATTGAACCTTCAATTCTGAAATCGCCATCGCTAATAATGTCGCCTGTAATTACAGTGCCTTTAGCAATTGTGTTTTGTTGTGAAATTGTATCTGAAGCCATACGTCCTGTTTTTTTTTCTGAAAACATAAGTCTAAATTTATTGAGATTCGAGGTATTCGTTTAAGTTCTTATGTCGTTGTACAATTTCGTAGTTAGGCGAAGAAATTGAGTGGTAACTTCGGTCTATTTTGTTTTTAGTCTCTTTTAATATTTCAGCAAAACCCGATGCTCCTTCTGCGCTTGTTAATCCATGAACGACAACAAAAGTTGTGTTTCCATCATAAAAATCTATCGATGTAGATAAATCAAAATAATTGACTTTCGAAATAGCATCATCTAATTGCGCTACAAAGTCTTCAATTTGATCTTTTTCTTCATTACTAAAAGGATATAATACATTAAAATGTTTCGCAGTATCATTACTTGTAAAGTCTTTTTTTGCCAGAATTGGGATCACAGATTTAAGGATTTCTTTTGCCTTTTTACCCTCTTCAGAATTTGGATAGGTTAATGCAATAAAATTGACGCCTTTTTTATAGGCTTCAAATCCGTTTAACCTTCCATTTGCAGAGGCTTTTAGTATCTCAAATTTAGGCACTATTGGATCGCCTTCAAATTGCGCAATGTATTGTTCTGTTTTTGAAACAACTTCTGCATAGTCTTGATTTCTAAACTGAGTATATAGCTTTTCGTATAAACTTTCTGGGCTATTTTCATCTTTTGAAAACTCAGACTTAGGATTCAATAAAATTTGCGCATATCGAGACTCAGGATAATTATTTACGATCTCGTCTTTCATTGCATTAGCTTTTGCAGACAAGCCTAATTCGGTATAAATTTGAAATAGATTGTATTTTGAAGGTAAAATTAATCGGTCTTCAGGATTATTTTGTAATAACTTTTCTAGTCTTACTTTGGCGAGTCTATATTCTTTAAATTTTTCTTTGTAAATCACACCTAATTGGTAATACGCATAGTTGCGATCTTTTGCTAAACTATCAATAATCTTTTGATCTGAAGGAATTTTAGATATATAATACTTTGGATCAAAACGTTCATCTTCTGATGCATTTGCAGCAATCTCTTCGGTTTCAGAAATGTTTGAGCCTCTAGCTTTCGTATCAGACAATCTCCAGTTATCCTTAAGCGCTCTATTTCCCCAAACTTTTAAAAACTCGTTTTTACCGTAAGCTACTGTGGTTTGATTATAGAAATAGAACTCTTGCGCGTTTCCACTTAAAGCATTAGGATCTGGTCGAAGTGATTTACCAACGTTATTGGTTATGGATTGTTTTTGTCCAGTATTTGAATTGCGACGTTCTTCAGCTTCAACTTTTTCTTTTTCAGCTGCTGCGATCACTTTAAGCGCTTCGGTATATTTTGAAAAATAGGTTAATCTGTCTTCATCTGATAGAGTAACTAACCTTAAAATACTATCATTAACTTGAGCTATACCTTCATAATAAATAACATCTTCAAGGTTTTCGCGTTTACGTTTAACAACACGATAAGGCTTAGAGTTAAGCTTCATGTTTAACATTGTACTGTCATAATATGCTCCAGCAAGTTTATACTGTGCTTTATCAAAACTCATATCACCAAGTGTCGCATAATCTCTTGACATTAATTCTTTGTCTCCAAGATTAGTACGAAGTGATTTCTTGTAATACGCAATTGCTAAAGAGTCGGTTTCAGTAGCTCTATGGAATTCTGCAATACGGTAATATATTTTATCTAAAAACGGACGATTTTCACGATCTTCTTCTAAATTGGTCAGGTACTCAAGAAACTCAATTTTGTCTCCTGTTTCCATATCGAAATTATTAGATTTCGCTAAGTGTGCATTTATATAATATGGTCTTGGAATTTTACGATGCATATCAATCACTTTATCAAAAGCAATATTGGCACTATCCTTTTCTCCAATCTCGTCATACAATTGCCCTAATATATAATTAAAACGAGCCTTATCCTTTTTCTTTTTTGTAAACTCAGTAGCAATTTTCAACTGAGTCATCGCACTATCTTTTGATTTAACATTAATATATGCTTGTGCTAATATTGCTGTAGCGTCTGCTAAATCCTGATCTTCAAGCTCTTCTTGTTCTAAAAGACGTTTAAGGTTTTTAATAGCCAAGGCGTTATTTTCTAAACGCATATTGGTTTTCTCTCTCCAAACTTTTGCGGTATTAATCTTATCACTGGCAGGATATTTATACAGGATATAATTAAATGCTTCTAAAGCGGGAATAAAACGCTGATCAAAATAACGTGCTTGCCCTAATAATAAATAAGCTTCATCAATTTGAGGATTATACTCTTTCCCTTTGATATTCATACCATGCTTTTGAACTGCTTTAATCGCCTTTTCTTCGGCACGTTCAAAATCTTGGTTTTTAGATTGTCCTGGTAGTATAATTTCCTCTGAAACTTGCATGCGTTCTATTGGTAGTAGTTGCCAATAATTATCAGTAGAAGCGTCATCAACACTTGCTCGTCCTTTTTCTAATGCAATATTTCCATTATAGAGAACATTATACTTTGTGCCTAAAGCATGAAAATTTCGGTTAATAAACGTGTCTTTTTTACGAGAACAACTTGAGATTAACATTGTAACGCAAAACAGTGCTATAAAGACTTTAAAAGATGTATTCAAAAGGTTTAGTTTTTTGTAAATACTATAACTAAAAATCGCTTGCATATATTATGCAATGCTGTAAAAATAAGCATCTTTTTGAATTATTGTCAAAAAATGGTAGGTTTTTAGATGTATTGGCAGCCTCTAAAGCACCTCTGAACCTGCAAAATGCAATTCTAATTCTTTTAAAGTCGCTTCATTTGTTGCTAAATCTTTAACAACCTCTCCTTTTTCTAAAACCACAATACGCTCACATACATCTGTAACATGTAATAAATCATGACTAGAGAC
Organism: Flavobacteriales bacterium 33_180_T64; assembly: GCA_002162685.1. Taxonomy (GTDB): domain Bacteria; phylum Bacteroidota; class Bacteroidia; order Flavobacteriales; family Flavobacteriaceae; genus Psychroserpens. The sequence goes on along the minus strand of MAAQ01000013.1, from coordinate 521,575 downwards.
TAAAACAGTAACACCATGTTTTTGGGCAAGATTTTTAATGATTTGTTTTAACCGTATTTGTGTTGTTGGATCTAAATTCGCAAAAGGTTCATCTAAAATAATAACCTCTGGATTCCCAATTAAAGCGGCAACAATACCTGCTTTCTTCTGGTTTCCTTTACTTAAATCTCTAAGGTATTTTTTCTGACCTAAAATTTCTCCATGGAAAAAATCTTCAAATTGTGATACTAATGCATCAACATCTGCTTTATTTTGTCCTCGTAACTCACCAATAAAATAGAAATATTCTTCGGCTGTTAAATAACCAATTAAAAAACTTTCATCAATAAAAGATGAGGTAAACGGTTTCCAATCTTCACTTTCATTCACTAAAATATCTTTGTTTTTAATATAACCGGTTGTTGGTTGAATTAAATCGAGTAACAAACTAAAATACGTTGTTTTTCCTGCTCCATTATTTCCTACAAGCCCAAAACTTTGTCCTTTAGGAATCTCTAGGCTTTCGATATTTAAAACCGAAACTTCGTTATATTTTTTTGAAAGATTATGTGTTATTATCATTTTACAATATGTTTAATTTCTCTTATTATTTTTTTTCGCTAAATGCAGCAATAGTTTTGTATTTACCTTTTTGGTATACCTGCTCGATTTTATTTAAGAAAACGTTTTTAAATACAATTCCTATAAGTCCAGATAATGCTAATGCTATAAGTCCTGCATTAAAATTGATAAAATGATATGGTATAAAGAAAATTATTATTGGTAATGCCATTTTAGGCAATGCTATTAGTAATTGCGTTGGGTTAAAACCATTGGTATTGCTAAAGGCTTTTGCTTTTGTATCTAACTCTATTGGGACTCTGTTTAAAGCACCTCCAAACAGCGTGATAAATGTATTTAAGCCAATATTAAATAATGCACCAGCTGCTATTATTAAATAAATATCCACACCAAAATATAAGTATGGTGTACTTAATATAAATGCAACAATAACTGCAAAAACCATTAAATACCATTTAGATTCTAAATATTGTCTATACGGAATATTTTGACTCATTAAGAGTTTATAGTATTCACTATCCCAAGACGGTACCAATTGGCCAAAGCTTAAAAGAAATCCACCTGTAATAAATATTGAAGCAAAACCTAATAAATAGGGCATCTCTTCAATATATATTTTTTGAGTAAAAAAGAATAATCCATAAAACAAGAAGAAAAATGACATCAATACAACTTGTTTGGGTCTTGCATTTCGTGTAATCATTTTTATATCATTTTTCAAGAAAGGAGCAACACTTCCAAAACGATCCATCCATGATAAATCGGTTGCATGTACTTCTTTTATTTTCTTAGAAATTGCACCATCTAAGTAAAATCCTTTTCTAATAAAATTGAAATTCGCTTTATATAATCCTATCATTATTAACAAAGGAATAATTGCTAAATAAGGTTGATTGTATAACCCATTAAAGATTTTTCCAATCGGTTCTGTTACATCAAAAATATTAAAATACCTCAATGCAACAATTGCAGCCACGACAGAAACAATACCATAAAAAACTGTATTACTTTTATTAATTAAAAAGTTTAAAAAGTTTATAGACATAGTAATACAGAGTATCGCGAAAAACCATAAAATTACATTAGATACAGGGTAACCCTTAAATAATAGAACTATAGAAAAAGGAAAAACTATAAATAGGGAAATAAAGTTAAAAAATGAAAGGGTTGTTTTCCCTAATAAATAATGAATTACAGAATCTCGTTTTATAGGAATTATCATCAATGGTTTAATATTCATTACAGGTAGTTGCTGTATAAAATATCGAATCATTAACTCAAAAAATATCCAGTATATTAAATAGTTATTAACCATAACTATTGGATCCACGTCTGGAAATACTTTTTTAAGTCCAAAAAACATAACTCCTCCAAGAAAAAGTGCTATTCCTCCAAAATAGATAACCGCTAAAAACAATAAGATTTTAATAGCAAGTCCTTTTTGAAAATATGAAGCTCTTCTAAATTGTTTCCACTCTAGGCTTATAAAATGTTTAATCATATCTTTTTGGTTGTATTACAAATGTTAGTAATAATAATACATTTTTTGTTACAAATTAAATTCTGGTTATAGAAAAACTCTCTCAAGACAGCATTAGTTTGTGGTGTTCTTTATGAGCCTTTAGTGCTGTCTTAATTATGTTCAACTATGTCTTAGAAATATGGAAACGATAAGACATGAATATATATTCATCTCGACACTTAACCTATTTTAAACAAGATGGTTATTTATAAAGAGGATTTTTCTTTTATGAGTTTCATACCAATCAACTTATAAATTGATAGCTATTTGTTAATTGAAAAAAACTCAAAGTGGTTATAAAATCCCCAAATGCTACTAATAATTGATTAGTAGTTGTCTTGATATAATTTTGAATTTACTCTAATTAGAATATCCCTAAATTTCTTATGCATTAATTTTCGTCGAAAAAAATGACTAAATGTATTAGCTTCGTTATTTTTACAAAAAAATATTTATGTCACAGTTTCATAAACTCACTATAAAAGAAATAAAAAAAGAAACCGAAAAAGCGGTAACTATTAGTTTCGATGTTCCTGAACATTTAAAAAATGCATTTCAATTTAAAGCAGGGCAATACATTACATTAAAAACAGTAATTAACGGCAATGAAATACGGCGAGACTACTCTTTATGTGTATCTCCTAAAAGCGGAGAACTTAAAGTTGCTGTTAAAGAAGTTAAAGATGGTACCTTTTCTGCATATGCAAACCACCAATTACATGCTGGCGATGTATTAGAAGTCGCACCTCCTAAAGGACGGTTTGTCTTTGAACCGAATGATTCTAAAACTAAAAATATAGCTGTTTTTACTGCTGGAAGTGGTATTACTCCTGTTTTAAGTATTATAAAATGCGCCTTAGAGGAAGAAATACAAAGCAAAATTATATTGGTTTATGGTAATAGAACAACTAAAGACACTATGTTTTTAAATCAATTATTAGAACTACAACATCAATATAGTTCTCGTTTCTCTGTACAATTTGTTTTTAGTCAAGCAGATGAAGGTGACGCCATTTTTGGTCGTATTGAAAAAAGTACCGTTAATTATGTGATGAAAAACAAATACAAACATCTAGATGTTGACGCCTATTATCTTTGTGGCCCAGAAGGTATGATACACACTGTAAAAGATATTTTAACTGAGCATGATGTAGACGAAGCACGTATTCATTTCGAATTATTTAAAGCTGCAAAACCAGCAGAGATTAATGAAACTACTGTGACAAGTGGAAAAACAAAGGTTAGTGTCCTTTTAGATGACGAAACATTTACTTTTGAAATGTCTCAGAAACAATCTTTACTAGAAGCTGCTTTAGATGAAGATATAGATGCGCCTTATTCTTGTCAAGGTGGAATATGTAGTAGTTGTATTGCAAAAGTTACTGAAGGAAAAGCGACCATGAGACAAAATAATATTTTAACTGATGGAGAATTAGCAGAAGGACTTATTTTAACATGTCAAGCACATCCAACTACACCTACTATTTTTATTGATTATGATGATGTTTAAACTACACATTACCTGATTAATTAGTGCTTTATCGTAGTAATCAGCATTTTATCGAAAAAATAAAAGATATTCTTACGAATTCTTGACCGCTAATTTTAATCAAAATACCTTCGTTAACGATTAGAATTTAATCATAGGGATTATCTAAAAGATTCTAAATCTTGCCTCGTTCTTTTAGAACGAGGTTTTTTTATTTTATAGCATCTAAAACCTTTGAAATAATCTGCTTTGGAGAAATTGAACGCATTGCATTTTCATAACCTTCAGGAAGCTTATTTCCATAAACTGATGTTGGTATTTTTGGGTAATGAGTTTTATCTGCTAAAATTGCTGAATCTATTGTGTGATTAAAAGGCAAAAAACCAGCATAAGGATGCGTCACGCCCCAAATTGTAATTACTTTCACGCCTAGCATTGCCGCAAGATGTGCGTTACCAGAATCCATGGCAAGCATAAGGTCTAAGTTTGAAATAACATCTAATTCCTCATCTAATAAAAATTTACCCGCAAGATTAATAACACCATCATATTGATCGGCAATTCTGTCTAATATTTTGGCTTCATCATTTCCTGCACCAAATAGTATAACCTTGTATTCTTTTAGCAAGTTTTCAATGACTTTTTCCATCAAATCTAATGGATACATCTTTCCTTCAAAAGCTGCAAAAGGTGCAATTCCAATCCATTTTTTAGAATCTGTACCAAGATGTTGAATGCTCTTAGAATTAAGGCTTTCTTTCTTTGGAAATATTGGATGATTTAAATCTATCTGAAAACCTAATTGCTTAAAAACATCAGCATATCGTTGATGTGTGGTTTTAAGTTGCTCAAATAATTCTCCATTTACTAATGCACTTTTCTCTTGTCGTCCTTTATTAATTTGTATGACTTTTTTTCCAAAGAAAAAGAATTTTAAAACCTTACTTCGTAGCACATTATGTAAATCTGCAACAACATCAAACTTTAGTTTTTTAAGTGCTTTTGATAACTTCCAAAGCCCCAAAACACCTTTATGTTTTCCTTTGATATCTGCTTCAAAAACATAAACATTTGGAATATCTTCAAAAAAAGGTTTGAAAAACGATCGTGTTAAAACTGTTATCTTAAGATTAGGATGTTGGGAGCTAAGCGCTCTTAAAACAGGAACAGTCATGGCAACGTCACCCATTGCTGAGAGACGAATTACTAGTATATGTATTTGCTTAGACATAAACGAAATATGTCATATTGAGCATGTTAAACTATTATCTATCTAGACACAGCGTTGCTCTTAATGACAATTAACTACTTTTGAGAACGCAATACAGGGTTAAGCTCCTCATCATTATACATTTTCATTTGCTTGTAAACCTTCATGTACTTATCGCCTTTACTAATATCTTCTAAAAGCGTATCAATTGCTGTAGATAAATCTACACGTTGTTCTAATAATATCTCTAGTTTTTTTTGGCAAGCATCTCTATGAGATTGAGAAGCATTTTCACGTGTTGCCTCTTCATTCATATGATAGATTTTAAGTGCCAAAATAGATAATCTATCAACTCCCCAAGCTGGACTCTCGGTATTAATTGTAGCATCAATTTTAGGAGTTACATCCTTATGTTTTTCTAAAAAATAGCCATCAATATATTCAACCATATCTGTTCTATCTTGATTAGAAGCGTCTATTTGGCGTTTCAATTTTAAAGCTGCAACAGGATCAATTTGTGGATCACGAATAATATCTTCATAATGCCATTGAACAGTATCTATCCAACATTTTCTATATAATAAATGCTCTAATAAATTAGTGTCTTTATTATATATATTAGCAAATGTTTGGGTAACTGTATTAATAACGTGGTATTTTTCAATAACTTTCTGAAAAATATTATTTGCGTTTTCTGAAAACATAATATGTGATTTTAAAGTGCAAATATATAAGTTATTATTAACTTTATATCCTTTAAAAGAGACTACAAAAATGCATATTCATAACCTATCTCAAAAAAATTCTATTTTAAATTCTTTTATTTCTGAAATTAGAGATCATACCGTCCAAACTGACCGAATGCGTTTTAGACGAAATATTGAACGTATTGGTGAAATATTGTGTTATGAAATGAGTAAAACTCTTGACTATAAAGCAAAAACAGTTACAACCCCTTTAGGTAAAAGCGACACACAACTTTATAGCGATGATATTGTATTATGTTCTATTTTAAGAGCTGGTGTGCCATTACACAATGGACTTCTTAATTACTTTGATGATGCTGAAAATGCATTTATTTCAGCTTATAGACATCATAAAGACAACCCTGAAACGTTTGAGATTATTGTAGAATACCTTGCCTGCCCGAGCTTAGAAGGGAAGACACTTATCTTAGCAGACCCTATGCTTGCTACTGGCCAGTCTATGGTTGCTACATTTGAAGCCCTTAAGCCTTTTGGAACACCCAAAAACATTCATTTAGTTAGTGTGATTGGCGCTCAAGATGGTGTTGATTTTGTTAGTAATCATTTTGATGAAAACACACATTTATGGATTGCTGCAATTGATAAAACCTTAAGTGATAAAGGTTATATAGTTCCTGGTTTGGGTGATGCTGGAGATTTAGCTTTTGGAAAAAAACTACAACAATAATATAGCTACAGGGGTTAATAAAAGCACCCATATAAAAACTTCTTTAAACCACTTTTCTGAAATAACTTCAAGATAATTAGTGATAATAATAGATAAAGGGGCGAATAGAAAAATAAATTCGCTTCCATTTTTTGATGGTGCAAAACCTATAATAACTAGCCCTAAAAGCGTAGCAATCAAGACTAATATAAATGAGGAGCGGTAGCTTTTCATTTTTGACTTTAAGTTCTTTACATAATAGAATAAAGACCATAAACCAAAAGATAGTAAGATTGTTGATCCAATTATAATTTGTTTAGAGTTTAATTGGCTAAAATCTAGACTAAAATCAAACAGGCCACTTACAAAATTTAACTCGTCAATGCCCATTATAATTAAATAGGCCATTGTTATAATTGCAACAGTAGCTATTCCAATAAGAGGTATAATATAGTTTTTTATATCTGTGATCCTATAAATTAGTAGTGCAGCAAAAACAAGCACAAGAAACACTGATGACCAAAAGTAAAATAGCGTTGCAATAGAAATCCAAAATGAAGCATCAAAAAGTTTTTTCTTAATGTCTTTTTGTGTTCTCAAACTCATAAGACGCCTTAAGGCTAATAAAATAAAGAAGTTAGCTACTAATGCTTGAGAGTTTAAAATTGTTTGAGGTAAAATCGCAAAGAATAATACAAATAGAATAATATTATAGCTGTTTTTTTTTGTTAAACTATTTCGTGTCACAAAAAAATCAAACAGAAATACCGATAATAAGCTCAATAAGAAAAAAGCTGTTTGTTTTGTAAAACTGACGAAATCAAGATTTTCTGATAAAGAATCAAATTTAGCAAACACAAAAACCGCAAATAACACCAAGCTTACCACTATATAGTGAATTGGTTTTGATTTACTAAAAAAATTTGAAATCATTGCTATGGTTTAAAATGAAAAAATACGTAATTTTGCATTGTAAATATATGATTATACCCTTGAAGCTCATTAAGAGTTTCTAAAAACATCACTATAATGAAAGACTTTTTTTACGCTATACAAGATTTATTCGTTGACATTTTATTTGCTCCTTTTGATGCTTTAAGAGCTCTTGAGTTAGAAAACTGGTGGTCTGCGAACTTAATGTCATGGGTTTTCATCATCATTGGTATGATTGCCATAGTATATTGGATGTTGCAACTTAAGAAATACAATGATAACAATGAAGAAGACAAAAGTGTTTCTTCTCATTCTTATCTATAGTTTATAAATCGAAACCAATATCTTTTCGATAATTCATCTTATCAAAATGTAGTTTTTCTATATTTTGATAAGATTTTTTTATAGCTTCTTGGTAGGTGTTTCCATACGAAGTAATCGCCATAACACGTCCTCCAGAAGTTACAACCTTCCCTTCTTTTAACAATGCTCCTGCATGAAAAGGGATAGAACCTTCAACCTGATCTAACCCGGTAATCTCTTTTCCTTTCTCATAAGCTTCAGGGTATCCTCCCGACACTAACATGACTGTGGTTGCCGCTCTATCGTCAATTTCAATATCAATTTCGTTAAGACGCTCTTCAGATATTGCTTTAAAAATTTCCACTAAATCTGTTTTAAGTCTAGGTAAAACAACTTCTGTTTCTGGATCTCCCATTCTTACATTATACTCAATGACTTTTGGATCATCACCCACTTTAATTAAACCAATGAACACAAAACCTTTGTAAGGTAAATTATCTTTAATTAATCCATTTATTGTAGGCTTAACAATACGTTCTTCTATTTTATTTAAAAATTCTTCAGTAGCAAAAGGTACTGGAGATACAGCTCCCATTCCTCCTGTATTTAAACCCGTATCACCTTCTCCAATACGTTTATAATCTTTAGCCGTTGGAAGAATTTTATAGTTTTTGCCGTCGGTTAACACAAAACAACTTAGCTCAATACCGTCTAAAAATTCTTCAATAACCACTTTTGAACTCGCATCGCCAAACTTAGCATCAACTAACATGCTTTTTAATTCGGTTTTTGCTTCATCTAAATCATTCAAAATTAAAACTCCTTTTCCTGCTGCTAATCCATCGGCTTTTAAGACATAGGGCGCCTTTAAAGTTTCTAAAAACCGATAGCCTTCTTCAACATTGTCTACGCTAAAACTTTGATAAGCTGCTGTTGGGATATGATGTCTAAATAAAAACTCTTTTGCAAACTCTTTACTTCCTTCTAATTCAGCAGCGGCTTTTTGCGGTCCTATAACTGCGACATGTTTTAATTGGGTATCGTTTAAAAAAAAATCATGAATTCCTTGCACCAGTGGGTCTTCTGGTCCTACAACTACCATCTCAATATTATGTTCTAAAACCAGAGTTTTAATAGCGTCAAAATCTGTAACTTTAATATTAATATTTGTAGCTATTTCAGCTGTTCCTGAGTTTCCTGGAGCAACAAAAAGCTTGTCACATAAAGGGCTTTGTACCATTTTCCAAGCAAACGTATGTTCTCTACCTCCAGAACCAAGAATTAAAATTGTCATGTTTTCAATTTGTTTGTGCAAAAATAATCGTTTTTAGCATTTAAGTTAACTTCGCAACAAGACTTTTTTTTCTTTACTTTACATAAAATCCAAATACTCTGTTTTTTTGAACCTTTTTGATTTTTCTTTACGACTGAATGGCTTCCCTTTAAATAAAGCGAAAGAAGAATTGGTTTCTATTCAGCAAAAAAATGAGAATGCCTTTAATGCCTTTATAAACCAAAAGCAAAAAGAGATTATTAAGTATCATTTAGAACATAATTCATACTATAAATCGTTAGTTAAAACCATAAATTCTGAAGATTGGAACTCAATACCTGTAATGACTAAAAGAGACTTACAACGTCCTCTAAAAGAACGGTTGTCTAAAGGTTTTACAATAAAAAATGTCTATGTAAATAAAACATCAGGCTCATCTGGAGATCCTTTTGTTTTTGCAAAAGATAAATTCTCTCACGCTATGACTTGGGCGGTAATTCAAAATAGATTTGGTTGGTATGGCTTAGATTTTAATACTTCCAAACAGGCAAGATTTTATGGGATCCCGTTAGATAAAAAAGGCTATTATAAAGAACGGTTTAAAGATCGTTTAAGTAATCGTTATCGATTTTCTGTATTTGATTTAAGTGATATCGCTTTTGAAAAACATTTAAAAAAATTTACATCTACTGCTTTCGATTATATAAATGGGTACACGAGTTCTATTGTCCAATTTGCTAAATTTTTAGAGCGTAAACAACTGTGCTTAACATCTATTTGCCCATCATTAAAAGCTTGTATTGTCACTTCAGAAATGTTATTTGACAAGGATAAAGAACTCATGGAAGCTTCTTTTGGAATTCCTATAATAAACGAATATGGTGCTTCAGAACTCGATTTAATTGCATTTCAAAATCCAAATAATGAGTGGCAACTTAATAGTGAAACTTTATTCGTTGAGATTTTAGATGATAACGATACTATTCTTCCTTATGGAGAAGAAGGCCGTATTGTAATCACATCGCTATACAACAAAGCACATCCATTTATACGGTACGATATTGGTGATGTTGGTATATTATCCAAAAAAAGCACCTTAAAGCATCCGATTTTAAAATCATTGACTGGAAGAACTAATGATTTTGCAATTTTACCAAGTGGAAAAAAAGCTGCTGGATTGACATTTTACTATATCACTAAGAGTATTGTTGAAGATGATGGTAATGTTAAGGAGTTTGTAATTGAACAATCCGAAAAACATCGTTTTAAAATTAAATATGTGAGTGATGATCGGCTTTCCGAAGAAAAAATAAAAACTATTACTCAAGAAATGGAAAACTATCTTGAAAAAGGACTGAGTATAACTTTTGAAAGACAAGACCAATTAATACGGTCTAAAAGTGGAAAGCTAAAACAGTTCACCTCATTAGTTACAGAAGAGACATGAAGAAAAATGTTCTAATCATAACAAGTTATTTTCCTCCTGAAATTGGTGCCGCTTCTAACCGGATTTTTCACCTAGCAAATGGGTTGCAAAAAAATGGCTTTAATATAGATGTCCTAACGCCTTTACCAAATTATCCTACTGGAAAAATATTTAATGATTATAAAGGTCAATTTAAACATGTGTCAACTGAAGAACATATTACCGTAAATCGCCTTTGGATTTACGCTAGTAACTCAAAAAACAAATTGTTACGCTTACTCGCGATGTTATCATATAGTTTTAGCTTAGTGTGGTTTTTTATATGGAATAAGATCCCTAAAACTGTTATCGTTCAGTCTCCTCCTTTATTAGTTGCTTTTACTTGTCTGTTTTTCTTACGTAATAAAAAAAGAAAACTCATTTTAAATGTAAGTGACCTATGGCCTATTGCTGGTTTAGAGTTGGGTGCTTTAAAAAAGAATTTTAGCTATAAAATGCTTGAGAAAATAGAACATTTTAATTATAAAAAAGCAAATTTAATATTAGGTCAAAGTGAAGAAATATTAACACACGTAACATCCTTATTCCCAAACAAGACAGCTTTTTTATATCGAAATTTTCCTGATTTTAATCCTCCTCAAATACGACAAATTACAACTAATGAGAATACTGAGAAATTAAAAATTGTTTATGCTGGCCTTTTAGGCATTGCGCAAGGTATTTACAAACTCTGTAATGAACTTGATTATTCAAACATAGAATTACATATTTATGGTTCTGGAGCAGAGCAAGCTGCAATTGAAGAATTCATTTCTAATCATCCCGAATTACCTATACTATATCATGGACATGTAAGCAGAAATGAGTTACATCATGTTTTAATGAATTATGATATAGCTATCATTCCATTATTAAACAGGATTTATGGAAGTGTCCCATCAAAAATATTTGAATACGCTCGTTTAGGATTACCAATGTTATATTTTGGTGGTGGTGAAGGCGAAACTATTATTAAAAAAAACCGTTTGGGGTCGGTAGCAAAAGCAGGGGATTATGGGGATTTAAACACTGTCATTTCTAAAATAAAACGTCATTCATTTTCACAAGAACAAAAAATAAATATACAAAAAATTGCAGTTTCTAAATTCGATTTCAACAGGCAACTTCAAGGACTTATAGGCTTAATTTAATAGGCTTTATCTTCCCCTTTAATGGCATTAATAAATGTTTGGATAATTATTTTGATATCTAAAAGCAATGCCCAATTTTCGATATAAAAAATATCATATTTAACTCTGCCAATAATATCTTTATCGGTTTCCACCTCTCCTCTAAATCCGCTTATTTGGGCTAAGCCTGTTATCCCTGGTTTTACAAAATGACGCACCATAAATTTGTCAATTTTTTTTGCATACATATTTGTATGGCTTACCATATGCGGTCTCGGACCTACTACTGACATATCTCCAAAAAGCACATTAAAAAACTGAGGCAATTCATCTATACTAGTTTTTCTAATGAATCTTCCAATTTTTGTAATACGTTGATCTCCTCTTGTTGCTTGATATAAGTGTGCATCTTTATTAGGCGTCATTGATCTAAACTTATAGCAATCAAATTCTTTATAATTAAATCCGTTTCTAGATTGTTTAAAAAAAATGGGGCCTCTAGATTCAATTTTAATTAGAATTGCAATAATTGGAGTTAGCCAAGACAAAATAAAAATGATAACCAAACTCGAAAAAAAGATATCAAATATTCTTTTGAGAACCATATTAAATGAGTCTTCTAATGGGATATTTCTTAATGATAAGATTGGTATATAATCATAGTTTTCGTATTTTAATTTCTTTGAGAAAATCTCTTTATTATCAGGTAAAAACTTTAGTTTTATTAAATTATTATCAGCAAAATCAATAACTTTAAGTAATTGTGAATTATTCAAGGCTGATATAGAGCAATATAATTCGTTTATTGATTCGTCTTTAGCAAATTTAAAGCAATCATCCAGATCTCTTTCGATCTTATTTTTAAGTGAAAATGATTTTCTATGCAAATACCCATATTCTGGGTTTTTATTAAAAAAGTTTTCAAGGGCTTTAGTTTGTTTGTTCTCACCTAAAATCACAGTACTTCTCATATTACCCCTAAAAATTGATCTGTATTTTTGGAGTAAATAATGCATAACAAACTTAAAGATGGTGATTGTCATGAAAACTAATGAAACAAATTTAATAATTGTTAATGCGTTTATCTCAAGCTCATGAAAGAAACCTGAAAACGAAAAACTTAATAATGCAAACAATATTGATTGCCTTAATATCAACGAAAAAATCGTAACTTCACGTGTATATCTATAAACCTCATAAAATTTTGAGAAGAAAGAAAGGACAATCCAAACAATTGAGGTTAAAACTAAAAACTCATATGGGTTTATATTCTTAAAAAAATATAATATACCAAACCCATTTATAATACTTAAATCTATTAAGTATGAAATTGGTCTTAAATACCCTGAATATCGTCCTTGTTTAAATAAACTCAAATTATATTTTTATGTGTTTTGAAAAATCTCTATGATCTCTTTTAAATAGATCATTGTGAGACAAACCTTTAAAGTATTTAAAAGTTTTTTTCATGCCTTCTTCTCTATTTATTTTTGGTTCCCAATTTAATATTTTTTTTGCTAATGAAATATCTGGTTGTCTTTGCATGGGATCATCAACTGGCAAATCTTTATATACGATTTTTTGAGAAGTATTGGTTAATTTAATGATTTCTTCTGCAAAATCTTTAATAGATATTTCATGCGGATTTCCAATGTTTATTGGATAAGAGTAATCACTAAATAACACTCTAAAAATCCCTTCAACTTGATCATCAATATAACAAAACGAACGTGTTTGATTACCCTTTCCAAAAACCGTTAAATCTTCTCCTCTGAGTGCTTGCCCCATAAATGCAGGAATCACTCTACCATCATTTAATCGCATTCGAGGACCGTAAGTGTTAAAAATTCGAACAATCCTAGTTTCTAATCCGTGAAATCTATGATATGCCATAGTTATAGACTCTTGAAAACGCTTAGCTTCATCATAAACGCCTCGTGGTCCAATGGTATTCACATTACCATAGTAATTCTCAGTTTGTGGGTGCACTAATGGGTCTCCATAAACCTCAGATGTAGATGCTATCAACAATCTAGCCTTTTTTGCCTTTGCTAAACCTAAAAGATTATGTGTTCCTAGAGAACCAACTTTAAGTGTTTGTATTGGAATTTTCAAATAATCTATTGGACTTGCGGGAGAGGCAAAATGCAGTATATAATGTAAATCTTTATCGATAGAGATATGCTTCGTTACATCATGTTCTATAAACTCAAAGTTAGAGTTAGATTTAAGATGTTCTAAGTTCTGTTTATCACCTGTAATATAGTTGTCCATGCCTATAACATGAAATCCTTCTTTAATAAAGCGGTCGCATAAATGAGATCCTAAAAACCCTGCTGCTCCTGTTATAAGTACATTTTTCATTAAATATTATTATGCCTTCCTATTGATATATATGAAAACTCTTCATTTTTAATATCCTTAACATCATATAAATTACGCCCGTCAAAAATTATATGTTCTTTCATTTTAGATCTTAGTTTATCAAAATCAGGTGTTCTAAATATACTCCATTCTGTACATATAATCAAAGCATCTACATTATCTAAAACATCATACATGGTTTCTGAATAATATAAATCGGCACCAAATTTTTTCTCTACATTAGGCATCGCTTCTGGGTCAAACACTCTTATAGTCGCTCCTTGATTAAGTAATTCTTGAATCATATATGAAGCTGGCGCCTCTCTTATATCATCTGTCTCGGGTTTAAAAGCAAGTCCCCAAATACCAAATGTTTTTCCTTTTAAATCATTATTGAAATGTGATAAGATTTTAGGAATTAATATTTTCTTTTGAATATCATTAACCTTAATCACCGATTTTAAAATATCAAAGTCATATCCATTGTCTTGCCCTGACTTATAAAGTGCTTTCACATCTTTAGGAAAGCAAGATCCACCATATCCAATTCCTGGGAATAAAAAACGCTTTCCTATTCGAGAATCTGTTCCCATACCAACACGCACTTTATCTACATCGGCACCCACTTTTTCACAAAAATTAGCAATTTCATTCATGAACGTGATTTTAGTTGCTAAAAATGAATTTGCGGCATATTTAGTAAGTTCAGCAGAGCGTTCATCCATAATTAATATCGGGTTTCCCGAACGAACAAATGGCTTATAAAGCTTCTCCATAAGCCTTGTAGCTCTTTCTGAACTTGAACCAACAACTATACGTTCTGGTTTCAAAAAATCATCTACAGCAAAACCTTCTCTTAAAAATTCTGGATTTGAAACCACATCAAATTCTATATTGGTTTCATTTGAAATGGTTTCCTTTACTTTATCAGACGTTCCTACTGGCACTGTACTTTTGTCAACAATAACCTTATAGTCTTTTATGAGTTTACCTATGTCTTTAGCAACACCTAAAACATAAGATAAATCAGCTGATCCATCTTCTCCTTCGGGAGTTGGTAACGCTAAAAAAATGATATCACCATGTTCTAAACCTTCAGCTAATGAAGTGGAAAACTTAAGTCTACTTGCCTTTATATTTCTTTCAAATAAAACATCTAAGTGTGGTTCATATATTGGAACGATGCCATTTTGCATTTCTTTAACCTTATTTTGGTTAATATCTATACATAGCACTTCGTTTCCTGTTTCAGCAAGGCATGTTCCAGTAACTAATCCTACATATCCTGTTCCTATTACTGATATTTTCATTTGACTTTTTTTAACAAAATTAAAAAAGTATGACAATAAACCTATTAAAAGTCAGAGTTAATAAATTTTATAGAGACGAGTACTTAATTGCATATAATTTGCCTGTAGATCACACACTTGATTAATAGGTTTGTGATTATTATTTTCATCTATGATTCCTTATATTTCTCTTATAAATATGTGTTATGAACAGGTGTTGTTGGCTCATTAATATCTTTCCTAGCTTCATAGTTTTTGTTTCCTTTTTTCATCTATAATAGCTGTTTTTAATTTTTTTACTTAAACCTCTTTACTGTCCTAGCTTCTTTTAAAACGACCAATGAGACTAATAAGGCTTTACTCCTTAAGCATAGTTGATAAACACCTGATTAATTGACTTCTAAGATTCCGCTTTAATCTGCTCAAAAAGACTACATTTGTATTTAAGTTTTTTTTTTAAATAAATTTATGAAGGCATACAAAATTATCGAGTTTTTTTTATCCAAAGTCAAAAAAGAAAAGCATGTTTTATCTTACCCCTTTTCTTTTGGGGAACTTTTGACTATTTTAAGTGATAAAGGGTTTTCTGTAATACGCGGTATGATTTTTATTAAACCATTCTTAAAACAATCAAAAGGCGTTATATTTGCTGAAAAAGGAGCGAAAATTCAATTTGGGCATAAAATAAAAACGGGTAGTGGTTTAAATCTAATGAAACACTCATATATTAATGCACTTAGTTATGATGGCGTAGAAATAGGTAATAATTTTACTTTGGGTAAATATGCAATTATCGAGTGTACTGGTGTTTTGAGAAATGTAGGAAGCTCTATAAAAATTGGGGATAATGTTGGTATAAACCATTATTGTTTTATTGGAGTTAGAGGTGATATTGAAATTGGAGATAATGTAATTTTTGGTCCTAGAGTAAATATTTTTTCTGAAAACCACAATTATGAAACTATTGACATCCCTATTAAACACCAAGGGGTAACGAAAGGCAAAACAAAAATTGGAAGTGATGTCTGGATTGGCGCTAATGTTTCAATTATGTCTGGAGTGACTATTGGTGACGGTTGTATTATTGCTGCTGGAGCTGTAGTTACAAAAGATATTCCAGCATATTCGATTATTGGAGGTGTACCAGCCAAATTAATTAAATCAAGAAATTCTTAGTATTATGAATAAAATAAAAATGCCTTCAGATGTTTCTATTATTACAACTTATAGATGTAATATGGAATGTAAAATGTGTGATATTTGGAGAAACCCAACAAATAAAAAACATGAATTAACTGCTGCGGATTTAGAAAAATTACCAAATTTTAAATTCACTAATATTACAGGAGGAGAACCTTTTATGCGTCGAGATATTGAGGATATCATTGAGGTAATGTATAGAAAAAGTGATCGTGTAGTTATCTCTACAGCTGGTTGGCATACCGAAAAAATACTTAAAATGGCTAAACGTTTTCCTAAAATTGGAGTGCGCGTTAGCTTAGAAGGTATGGAAGAAATCAACAATGATCTCAGAGGGCGAGATACTGGATTTCAGAGAGGTTTAAAAACATTAATGGGATTGAAGGAATTAGGTATCAAAGATATTGGATTTGGTATGACTGTTTCTAATAAAAACTCACATGATTTAATCAATTTGTATGAGTTAAGTAAACAAATCGATATGGAATTTGCAACAGCAACATTTCATAACTCTTTTTACTTTCATAAAGATGATAATGAGGTTACCAACAAAGATGAGGTTATTCGCAATTTTGAACAATTAATAGACATGCTACTTAAGGATAGTAATCCTAAAAGCTGGTATCGTGCCTTTTTTAACCTTGGCCTAATCAACTATATTAATGGCGGAAAACGAATGCTCCCTTGTGAAGCTGGAACTGTTAATTTCTTTATAGAACCTTATGGTGATGTGTATCCTTGTAATGGTCTTGAAAAGAAATATTGGAAAGAGTCTATGGGAAATATACATGACTGTGAGTCTTTTGAAGAGCTTTGGTATAGCGAGCAAGCTGATAAAGTTAGAGGCTTAGTTAAAACTTGTCCTAAAAACTGTTGGATGGTTGGTACAGCTGCTCCGGTTATGAAAAAATACATTAAGCATCCAACGTCTTGGGTTGTTAAAAACAAAATTAAAAGTCTTATTGGTAGACCTGTTTGTAAAGAACATATTCCACATTATGATGTAGGACAAGATCCTTTACAAGGTGATTTAAGGGAGGTTGATGTCAATTCATTATAATTTCAAAAATCACAATCTATAATCAAATCGGTAAAATTATATTAACCTGTAACAATAGCAACACCATTGACCTCTCTAAAGTTGCGCAAGGCTTATATTTTGTGCATATAAAGGATGTTAATGGTAATATTGCAACTAAAAAAGTAATTAAACACTAAAATCTCTTGAATAGAATATCTTATTTTCGCTTCAGAACCTTAATTTTGCAAGCAACGTTTTAACATAAACAATGAAGATAATCGTTTTAGGCACAAGAGGTATTCCTAATATTTTAGGAGGTGTAGAGACTCATTGTGAAGAGTTATATCCAAGAATTTGTAAACTAGGTCACGACGTTACTATTATTACCCGAACACCTTATGTTGAAGATAAAACGCTTCTATCCTATAATGGTGTAAAACTCAAACACATATTTGCGCCTAAACAAAAAAGTATTGAAGCTATTGCTCATACTTTTTTAGGGATTATGTATGCGGGTTTTAAGCGACCAGACGTCTTACATATTCATGCTGTTGGACCAATGATTATGACACCTTTAGCACGGTTATTAGGTTTAAAAGTTGTTGTCACAAATCATGGCCCAGATTATGACAGACAAAAATGGGGAAAGCTAGCAAAATCTATTTTACAACTTGGAGAATACCTAGGCACCAAAACAGCCCATAAAGTTATTGTAATCTCTAATGTGATTCGTACTATTCTTAAAACGAAATACAATAGACAAGACACTACGCTCATTTATAATGGTGTTAATAAGCCTGAATTAGCAATTGCTGATGATTATATCACTCATTTAAACCTTGAAAAGAACAAATACATTATAGCCGTTGGTCGTTTTGTTGAAGAAAAAGGGTTTTCTGATCTAATTAAGGCTTACTCAAATATTACAACACCATACAAATTGGTACTTGTTGGCGATGCAGATCATGAAACCGTTTATAGTAAACACTTAAAAAAAGAAGCCGTTGATGCTAAAGTTATATTAACTGGTTTTATTAAAGGAGAGCAATTGTGTCAAATTTTTTCACACGCCAGATTATTTGTTATGCCCTCTTATCACGAAGGCTTGCCAATAGCTCTTTTAGAAGCAATGAGCTACAATCTTGATGTTTTGGTAAGTGATATCCCTGCAAACATAGAAGTTGCCTTAGATAACAAGTATTACTTTAATGTGGGAAATATTGAAGCCATAACTACATCTATTATAAATGCATTAGAAACACCAGAAAGATCAATTGATAATTCTAAATTAATGCATCAAAAATACAATTGGGACAACATTGCTAAAGAAACTATTGAAGTGTATACATTACTCCAATCTTAAATTTCAAGTAAATCTAACTGACCAAGAACTAATATAACTCGATATATTAAATCTTCTAAATCATCTTCAAGCTCTTCGTTTCCTGGTTTATCTTGATGACGTTTAAGTCTTGCTAATAATTCTAAAACAACTTCCTCAAATGATTTTACAGACGATTTATTGTCCATATCTAATGCCTCATAGTTCTTTTCTAATTCTTCGACAGCTATTGTAAGCGTCTTAATACTATCACTCATAAGTTTTGTTTTATCTTTCTTTTAATTTCAAAAGTATAATTTTATTTTAAACATCTAGACTTAATACTAATTAATTAGATAGCCTGTGTGCTTTTATAAATGCTCGCTCTAATTTATTAGCTTCTTTAGATTGACTAGAACATCCGTGTCCTTCACAGGGTTCAATATATAGTTCTTTTTTGGTGCTTTTAATTGCGTTGAAAAACTTAATTGCGCCTTCTTTTGGTGTTATGGTATCTAATTTTTGAGTTCTTAAAAATAATGGTGTATCTATTTTATCTGCAAAATTTAACATATCAAAATAGGATAAGGTGTGATACAATTCGTCTAAACCCGTATCTGTTGTTTTAGTTTTACGAATTAATATTTTCATTGGCCATTTTTGTTTGTCATAATTATACAAGTCTGTATAAAACGGGAAACCAATAATAGACATAGTTACTTTTGGGTTTAATGCTGTAGCAACTATTGATAAAGCCCCTCCTTGACTACCACCCGTAACAATAATATTACCATCAGATTTAGGGTGTTCGGCAATAAAATCTACTGACCGTACCGCATCCATAAAGGCACCTCTATAAATATAATCATTTCTATTTTCTAGCCCTTTTGTTAAAAAACCCTTAACCATTTCTCCCTCTCGACTAATGCCTTGCTCACGAACATCTATGACCATGTTTATACTTTTTTCCTCCTTTAAAAACCATTTATGAGGTATTTCATTTGAATTAGCATTAACTCTTCCAAATCCTGAAAATTTAATTTTAACAGGATATTTTTGCCCTTCCAAAGGTTCTGAAACCCAGGCTTTAAAATTCACACCTTGAAATGACTCAATCTTATGTAATGTCCACTTTTTATTCTCTACAATGCTATCTCTGATAACAACAGATTTAAATTCAGTTCCTAACTCTGTTAGTGTTTTTTGCCAAAATTCATCAAAATCTTTGGGTTTTTGTTCATGAGTGTAACATGAAACCAAAAGACATGTTAAAAAAGATAAAATATAATTATTCAACTTCATTCTTTATTTTATTAAAACTTTCTGTTAATAATATAGGAATTAAAACACAATATAATTGAACCCCGTATTGTCTACTAAAAATACATTCTGATAATGAAAATAAAAAAATAATTGAAAATAAAAAAAATGTAATCCTTTCTTGTTGCCTAAGAAAAACAACAAACACAAAAAGAGTAGATCCTAAAATCAAAATACCTAGAACCCCATTGGTTATATAAAACTCAAAAACCTGACTATGAGGATTAAGTCCTAGCATACCACTATCCCTTCCTTTTGCATAGTAAGTGTCTTTTTTATTACTATAGTAATCGCCTATTCCTATTCCAAATATATAAGCATTTTGTTTTTCAACAACTCTCAAAGAATTATTCCAAAGCTGTAACCTAGGTGAATTATCATATTCTACGGTTGATTTAAATTTGTTAGCAATCTTTTGATTTGTTCCTAAAAATGCAATTACTAATGCTGCTAATAGTATTGTAAAACCAATAAACCTTTTTCTAGATAGGTTTTTAAACAAAAAATAACAACTATAACTCAATAATAAAATATACACTAACCTTGAGGTGGTTAACATTATAACACAAACAAATAATAAACAAATAATTATTTTCAACGCTCTGTGTTTTATTAATCCTAGCTCGAAAATAGACAATAAGGCTATCAATGTATATATTCCAAAATAAGGATGTTGTATTAAGGTTATAAAATGTGCAAAGTCTGTTTTAAAAAGAATGTCTTCATTAAAGTATTTACCCGCATTATATAGGGCAACTAATGATGCTATGACTGTAAAAGACACAAAAAAGGACAACCCTGTTTTAATATGTTTTTTATCATATTTACCAAAAATTAAAACAAACGGAATGATTAATATTGGCAACCGCTTCCATATATGTTTTAAGCCATCTATCATATTGGAAGAATGTAATACAGATACTATTGTTAATAATAAAGGAATGGAAATTATCACATATATAAGCCAGTTTCTTCTTGTAAAATATAATTGAAGTCTTTTAGTCGACACTCCTAAAATGAAAATAAAAAGTACAAGGCCCAAGATGATATTAGGCACGGCCATAGAGAAATAGACCATTCCTAAATAAGTAAACAACAAAATAACAATAAGATAATTGTAATTAAATTGGTTTATGACTGTCTTAGGCTTCATTAATTACTTAATACGTTTTTGTATACTGAAATAATTTTTTCTATATGTATGTTTTCAGATAGGTTTTTCTGATAATAATTAGTTACATTCTTTTTCAATTTAGAAACGTCTATCATATCTATCTCTCTAAGTTGATTTATAGCACTGTTTTTGTTATCAAAATTAATTAAAAACCCTGTTTTTTTGTCTTGAATCAAATCTTTAAAACCACTGTGATTTGACCCTATAACTGGAACACTTAATGCAAAAGACTCTATTATCGTCATAGGACAGTTTTCGAACCACTTAGATGATTGTACAACATATTTAGCCTGTTTAACAATCTTAAATAGATCATCTCCATATTTAGGTCCCAGATATTGAATATTTGAATTCTCCTTTACCTTTTCCTTTACCGCTTCTTCTAAGGGGCCTTTACCAACTATTAATAGGTTTAAATTGATCTCTTTAAAGATATCAATTAATTCATGAATTCCTTTTTCATCAGATATTCTTCCATAATACAAGTAGTATTCTTTTTTATGTTCATCTAGAGATAAGTTAGATTGAACTTGAGTGAAATTTGGGATAACTACGATGTCTTTTTTAACTCTATTTTGAATTAAATTAGTCAAAAAAGTACTTGGAGATATGTAGGTGTCTATATACTTATCATAATATCCTAAAGAATGATAAAAAGTGCTTTCTAAAGCGCCAATAGTACTTTTAAATATTGAGCCGTCAAAGCAACGGTCTTTTATACAATTAATAAAAGAACCTTTAACGCATTTAGTACAAACCTGATCTCTTTGGAAATTATATAATCTATGATATGGACACACCATTTGACTATCATGAATTGTTTGAACAACTTTAATTCCTCTCTTTTTAATTTCCGGTAAGATACTTGGTGTAAGTTGAAAATTATAATTGTGTATATGTACAATATCTGGTTTGTAATCGTCTAAGACCTTAGCTATCTTGTTTCTGTTTTTTTTTGAATAAATCGTTTCAACTATAGAACCCAATTTATTAAACAAATCTTGATTTTGAAAGTCGATATTCTCGGCTTCTAAACCTTGAAAATCATTTACAATATTTTCTGAATCTTCCATACCCCAAAACTTCACTTCAATACCTAAGTCCTGCAATGATTTTGATAATTGAAACATGTAGGTCTCGGCTCCACCAACAACCTTAAGAAACTTATTTATTTGTAATACTTTCATGTTTTTTGTCTATAGTATTAACTACCAATGCAAAGAAAATAAACATTACAACGGCTCTTTGTTGTGTAAAAATGGCATCAGAAGTGCTATCAATTAATAATAAAAATAATCCCAAAATAGCTGATAAAAGGTAATAATATTTTTCATTATCTCTATTGGCTTTAATTTTATTCAAGAATAAAGTGAAAAAATTATATATAATCATGATCATACTAAAAAGCCCTAGATATCCAAATTGCCCCAAGACCATAGGCCAATATTGATCTGCAACAAAGTTCCAATATCTACGAGATATTCCATACACATTATCTATCCCATATAAATCATAAACCCAAGAATAGTAATACCCTGAATAATATGATGAATATGTTCCAAAACCTGTTCCTAAGGGAAAGTAATCATTTCCAATAATGTAACTGTAATATAATATTACTGCTCGTGACCAAGCATCTTCAATTGTGTCAAAAACAAAATACATTTCTATTTGATATCTAAATAACCAAATTAAAAACAAACTCAAAATACAAATGAAAGACAAAAAGTAAAGCTTGGGTATTTTGAACAAGCGTTTACCGTAAAACATAATAATTAATGTAAGTCCAACAAAGCCAAAATATTTTACCCTTAATGAAAACGTGCCTATTATTAATATTAAAAAAAGTAATCCTTTATTTTTTTGATAGTGCTTAGGCAACAATGCTAAGAAAATAAATGAAAAAGCGAAAGCATAACGGGAAGCATGTTTAAAAAACAACATGAGAGAATTAAAACCATATCTCTTTGACTTTGGGAATATGGTGAAAATAATATCTAACAAGACTAATACAAGAAGTATATAAAATATAATTTCAACATATTTAGATATTTTATTTAAAACCTTTTTTGAATTATAATGTTTAGAAAAAAGACGCAACGCAAAATAAGCCGCAAATGCTTTTGTGAAATTTATTAAATCTGAAAAAACAGCAAGTAAATCTGTTTTATATCCCTTATAGTATGCCGAAATATTTGATGCTATTCCTAAAAATATTATGAAGCTAAGTAATATTAAGACATAATACTCTTTTCTAAAGAGAACAAGTCTTCCTTTGAAAGCTATATAATATAATAACACAAAAAAAGATAGAAGACCTAAAAATTCATCAAAAAAGCCTATGCTTGAAGAAAGTAAATCATAAAAGAATACCAATGTAATTACAGATATTAATAATACGTACTCCGTTATTTTTGAAAATTTTATGATCATTGCCATAGTTGTTACTTAAACCCTTCTTACTAATTTACTCTTTCCAAGAGTCTAAGTTTCTTTTAATTATTTGCTCAAGTTTCAAAATATCCTCTTTAAAATATTTTTTTAAAAGTACTCTTTCTTCTTCGTATTCATCCTTTTTTATAACGTGATTTGGGCTTTTCGTATTCCATTCAGATAGGGCCCATCTAATTTTAGACCTTTTATGTAATGGAATAAAGGGGTCTACAATGTTATCAACTATAAATTTTTTAAATTTATTATTATTAAATATTAATTTTTGAAATAATTTAAATTTAATCTCTCCTGTTGCATTTGCGTGTATTAATTCAGGAGAGAAAGAGTCGTCTATTTCAAGAAAGTTATGCGCTTTCTCAATTACATCTACCGGGTTATCTCTTATATCTTCATAAAGAAAAACCAATACTTGATCTTTATTAAATTTCTTAAAAACATATTCCAATTGTTTCGCATATAATCCATGTGACTTATATGTAAAATCATGTCTCTGTTGCAAAGTACCGTTCAAAAATTCTTCATCTAAGTCAAGAGCCTGTTTCAAAGACTTTGTTTCTAAATTTAGTTTTTTAAAATATTTGTGAGCAGAAATTGCCCGTTCCGTTGGATCGCGTAAAGTACATATTAATTTAGCATTAGGGTCAAATTCAAAAATTCTATCAATTGCTTTTTCTTCAAACATGTATTGTACACTTCCATGTAATACAATTTTTTGATTAGAATAACCTGAATCTAAATATTCTTTATCAAGCATTTTTGATTCTTCATCAAAGTTATCCCAGCAAGTAATAAAAAAAGGATAATCCTTTATTGAAGAAGGGCCACAAACATTCGGATGTTGTGAAAGCCAATTGTACAAGGAGGTGGTCGCTGATTTTTGGGCACCTATAATAAAAACATTGGGTTTAATCATAAAACATAGTAAGCTTAAATTGTTACAATTAATAACATGAAAAACATCTAAAATCCACTTTTTAGATAATACTTAGTTTATTTTAATGTATGAGGTTTTGACCATTTTTTCCGTATTTTAGTTTCATCACCTTCATAAAAGGACCTAAAATATTTAGAGTTAATTACTTTTTCAATTACATCATCAGAAAATTTAAGGTTAGATTTTATATCGTAATATACCTCTCCATAATGCTTCATTTCACCAACATTTGTATTTGATAACTTTAGCGGGGATTTTAAGTTTAATAACTCCTGAATTGCAGTAGGAAATACTTCATTCATATCTTCCATTCTCAACAATAAAAGGTGATTATTTTTATGGTGCTTAATTACATACTTTTTTTTATAATCAAATTTATCTGAAAACACATCTATCCCAAAATTATTCTTTATTTCCGAATCAAACCATTGTTCTACTTCTTCGCAGAAGCTCTTATCAAATTCATTATAAATGAGTTCAATTGAGCGTTTCGAGTTAATTTCTAGATTTCGGTCTTCAATTTGACTTTTATAAACTTCAGTATTTTGGAAAAAGGAAGATATCAATCTTGATATTGGCTCTCTAACTATGGTTATAATAAATATGTCTCCTTTATAAGCTTCTATTTTTTTTCTTAAAAGCTTAGAAATAATTAAATGTAGAGGTCTTGATTTCCTATCTGACTTGAGATTCCTAGAAATAGCATTATTAATACTATCTTCAGAAAATTGATGTATATGATATACATGATTCTTAAGCTTTCCTTTTATTGTTTCATAAATACTTGATGAACCAACTTTTCCAGGAGTAATTATGAGGATTGGTTCTTGATCAAAATTTATATTAAGGAATTTAAGCTTATAAATATACTCAATTAACGTGCTGAAATTTCGAGCAATAAATCTCCGTAGTTTAACTTTTACACTCATTTTATTAATGATTTAAACTTCTTTATCCTAAAATAGGATATAATGTTTAACTTCTTTTTTAAATATACTGCTCCAGTAATATTCCAAAAAGCTAGACTAAATACTGTAGCGGTTGCTGCTCCTAATGCACCGTGTTTAGGTGTTAAATAAAAATTTAATATCACATTAATAACTAACGCTATTAAAATGATGTTTTGATATGCTTTTTGACAACCTGTCATTTGTAAAATTACGCCTACTGATCCAGAAAGTGAATTAATTAGTTGTCCAACACACAAAATAATTAAGATCATTGATCCTGTCAAAAACTCCTCACCAAAAAAGCTCAGAATAGTTTTATTAAAAATAATTATCGTAGACACAACACATATGGTTATACAGAAATTAAGATTAGTGGAAAATGTAATCAGTTTTTGACATAACTTATAATTTTTCTCATGATAGCTTTTAGCTATTTTAGGTGCTAAAATAGAATTTATTGCTTGTAAGGAAAAAATAGTTAGAACAGCTATTTTATAGGTTACATTATATACTCCCACTACATCTTCATTTTCATATACTCCCAATATTAAAATATCTGCCATAATCAATAAAAGCAAAATTGCTTCAGAAATCATCATTGGGAATGAATTTTTTATGAACTTAAACGTTTCTGCTTTTGTTTTTAATGTTACCTTATCAATAAGTTTACAAGACAAAATAAAACTAAATATAGCTAGTAATAATATCCCTAAAAAATGAGCAACAATAACACTTATAGGGTCTTCATAAAAAAATAAAAAGAAAACAAAAACAAGTAATGCAAAAGAAAATCTCCCTGTATTATTAAAAAACCCAAACCAGTTATTCTTCTTTTTTGCCCTAAATAGTCCCGAACAAATTAACACAGTAGTCCATAGTGGTATTGTTAGAGCAATCCAAAGAAAATACGGTTTTAAATTTGGTTTTTTAAAAATACGGTTGATAAGAAAATCTTGATTAAGATAAAGTAAAATTGAAAAAAGACTAGAAAGTACAAATGCAATTATGATAACTCTAAAAAAAAGCCCTTTATCATTCTCGTTTTCTGGAGTTGAAAAAAACCGTATTAAATTAATGTCAATACCTAGTCTAGAAAAGATGCTAACACATAATATGATTGCAAAGCTGATTGCTATTAATCCATTTGTTTCTGCGCCGTAATTAATTGCAATCAAATACGTAAAAATATAACCTGCTAATAACCCTCCAATTCTAATTAACAAAAAAGAAAATCCTTTTTTAAGGATTTCTTCAAAGTCTTTATCATTAAAAATGCTTTTGATTTTTTCAATCACTGCTTTCGTTATAAATAGTTAAATACACCTAGCTAGTTTAGGGTTTAGAGTTGATTATTTCCTTTCTTTAATGAGAAACTTTATAGCTGACTGTTTTAAAATGATTTTTGAATATTGGTTTTTACCTTCTTTTTTAGTGGTCACACTAAAATCATCTTCATTAAATTTGGCAAACTTATTAACTTTTAAAAATTCATTAAAATTATCTTTAGTTATAAGCAATACGTTTGCTCCATATATAAATTCAATAGTATTGAATTTTACGTTTTTTAATGTCTTTCCTAAATCAATATGAATATTATTCGAAAAATTATTAGTATCAAAACTTGCTGTTATATTCTCATAGTTAGATGTAACCGGTATTGTTTCTCTTATAATAACATTCTTTTCTTGAAACTCATCAACTTTAATATTATTCATTATAACTTTAAAAACATCTTCTGTCGTTGTTTTTAAATCTACCTTTACAATTAACTGTTTTAAGTCTGGGCGCGAATTTATTTTTTCTTTTTTTTCCTCTTTACAGGACAAAAACAACAAAACACAAATGACTAAAATATTTTTCTTCATATTAAGTTTTGATTATACAATCATCCCTGCAGCAACAGTTTCATTAGTTGCATCATCTATTAGAATAATACTTCCTGTAGTACGGTTTTCTCTATAAGAATCTACCATTAACGGTTTTGTTGTTCTTATTTTAACCTTAGAAATATCATTCATATTAAGGTCTTTGTCTTCTATATTACGATCTAAACTGTCTATGTTTATTTTATAAACAACCTCCTTAATCATAGCTTTTTGCTCATTACTCGTGTGACGAATACTATATTTAGCTCTTGGTTTTGCCGAATTTTTATGTAACCAACACAACATCACTTCAATATCTTGAACAGGTTCAGGCTTATTATTAGATCTTACAATCATATCACCTCTGCTTATATCAATATCGTCTTCTAAAGTAATCGATACAGACATTGGTGCATAGACTTCTTCTAATTCGCCTTTAAGCGTGTCAATAGTTTTAATTTTGGATGTAAAGCCTGAAGGCATCACCGTAACCTCATCGCCTTTTCTAAATACACCACTTGCAACTCGTCCTGCATAGCCTCTGTAATCAATAAAACCTTCTCGTTGTGGTCGCAATACAGTTTGCACAGGAAAACGCGCATCTACTTTATTGATATCGCTACTAATATGCATGGTTTCTAAGGTGTGTAGTAATGGTGCACCTTGATACCAATCCATCTTCTTAGAACGATTCACAACATTGTCGCCTTCTAATGCACTTATTGGTATAAACCGTACATCTGTCACCAACATCTTTGAAGATATATCTTCAAATTGATTAATAACTTTATTGTAAGCCTCTTCAGAATAGTCTACCAAATCCATTTTATTAATACATACAATAATATGTGGAATCTGTAGTAACGAGGCAATAAATGCGTGCCTTTTGGTTTGTTCAATTACACCATGGCGAGCATCGACTAAAATAATGGCTACATTAGCTGTTGACGCACCCGTTATCATATTTCGTGTATATTGAATATGTCCAGGAGTATCAGCAATTATAAATTTACGTTTTGGTGTCGTGAAATATCTATACGCAACATCAATTGTTATACCTTGCTCTCTTTCGTCTTTTAATCCATCAGTAAAAAGGGCTAAATCAACACCATTGTGTCCTTTCTTTTTACTTGTATTTTCAATGGCATGTAATTGATCTTCAAAAATGGATTTAGAATCATAAAGTAAACGCCCTATTAATGTGCTTTTACCATCATCTACACTTCCTGCAGTGGTGAATCGTAATAATTGGTTATTATCTAGCATTGTTTTTGTTTCTTTTAAAAATATCCTTGACGTTTTCTATCTTCCATAGCAGATTCTGAACGCTTATCATCACTTCTATTACCTCTTTCGGTATTTCGCATACCAGCTACTTCATCGGCAATTTTCTGAAGCGTATCTGCTTCAGATTCATCACCACCTGTAATGGTGATATCCCCTAAAGTTCTAAAACGTATTTTCTTGGTCACAACTTCTTCGTGATCTTCTAAAATTAAAAATTCTGAATTTGGTATCCATGTCCCATCACGTCGCACCACTTCACGCTCATGAGCAAAATATAAAGATGGTATGGCAATGTTTTCTCTTTTTATATAGTTCCAAACGTCCATTTCAGTCCAATTACTAATAGGAAATGCTCTAAAATGTTCGCCTTCAAAATGTTTTCCATTAAACAAATTCCAAAGTTCTGGTCTTTGATTTTTTGGATCCCATTGCCCAAAATCGTCTCTGTGTGAGAAGAATCGTTCTTTTGCTCTTGCTTTTTCTTCATCTCGTCGTCCTCCTCCAATAGCACAATCAATTTTATTTGATTCTATCGCATCCAATAAGGTTGTAATTTGAAGTGCGTTTCGAGTAGCATTCTTCCCTTTTTCTTCAGTAACACGACCTTCATTAATAGATTCTTGAACTGATCCTACAATAAGTTGAGCTCCTATGTCTTCGATAATATCATCTCTAAATTGTATCGTCTCTGGAAAATTGTGACCCGTATCAACATGCATTAAAGGGAAAGGAATTTTAGCTGGATAAAATGCTTTTTTTGCTAAATGTGTAACAAGAATAGAATCTTTACCTCCTGAAAATAAAATCACAGGATTCTCAAATTGAGCCCAAACCTCACGTAAAATGTAAATGGCTTCACTCTCTAATTCGTCTAAATAATTTAAATAATACTTACTCATTGTTGAGTTGTAATTTTGGTGTTATAAAATCTATTATTCTTTTTACAGAATCTTCAATAGATTCATTTTCGGTTTTAACTTCTATATCTGGTTGTTCTGGAGCTTCATAAGGCGCAGAAATCCCTGTCATGTTCTTTATTTCTCCTGCTCTCGCTTTTTTGTAAAGCCCTTTCACATCTCGACGTTCACATTCTTCAACACTTGTATTGATGTAAACTTCAACAAAGTTAACATCTTTAACGATAGTTCTAATGTTCTCTCTATCTTTTTTATAGGGAGAAACAAATGCAGCTAAAACGACTAGGCCTGCATCAACCATTAAATTAGAAACTTCAGCAATTCTTCTAATATTCTCTGTTCTATCTTCAGGAGCAAAACTAAGATCGTTATTTATTCCTTTCCTTATATTATCACCATCTAATGTATATGTTTTCACTCCTTTTTCGTGTAACCCTTTTTCAACAAGGTTAGCAATTGTTGATTTACCAGAACCCGAAAGCCCTGTAAACCAAATTAAAAAGGAATTATGCTTATTAGAATCTATCCTCTCTTTTTTAGAAACTTGATAGTGATGTGCTATGATATGTTTGGGCATTTTATTGTTTTCTTTTAAAGAAAAAATTTCGGATTCTTCCCAGTGGAAGTTTTAGCCATAATCTTTCATGTAAGTAATATAATGCGAATTTCGTAAATAATTCTGTAAGTGCAATATATAATGCAATTTCATCAAAAGCATTTAATACAGATCCTGAAATTAAAAATGTCATCGTGGTTGCTATAATTCGCCACGATATTGTTTTTTTAAGTGTTTGTTTCTGATTGACTGTTTCATTTAAAAGTAATTTTTGCCAAACTCTTTCATGTAAGTAATACACAAAAAACTTTATAAAAAACTCAATAGAACCTATTTTAATAGCACTCTCTATACTACAATTACCAGTAATACAAGTGATAAGTAAAACTACAAGAACAGTATCTGTTGTAGCTACAATTCTCCATGAAATTCCTTTTATAAGACTTCTTATATGTGACTCTTCCTTGTATATGGCCATACTAACTCTTACAAACTGTAAACCAGGGATTTAATAAATTCTCTTTATTATAAAGTAAAGACGCATTTGTTTCTTTAGAAATAACATCTACTCCAACAGCATTACAAATGGCGTGTCCCGCTGCTGTATCCCATTCCATTGTTGGTGCAAATCGAGGGTAAATATCTGCGTTGCCTTCTGCAACAAGACAAAATTTAAGAGAACTTCCTTTAGATACTATTTTTACATCTTTACCTAACGTTTTTAAATGTTCAACAAAATCTAAAGTTTCCTGACTCATATGTGAGCGACTACCAACAACCTCTACCTCATTTGTGCTTTCTTTGGTTTGAAGTGGTTTTGACCGCTGTAACACTTCATTAATTGGTGTATTATGAATAGTTAACTCAGCTTTAAAAGCTTGATTCTTTAAAACATCCGCAAAATAAAGGCTTTTAGAAGCAGGAACATAGATAACACCTAATTGAGGTGTTCCATTTTTCACTAAAGCGATATTAACTGTAAACTCACCATTTCGTTTAATAAACTCTTTAGTCCCATCTACAGGATCAACAATCCAACATGTGTCCCAATCTTTTCTCACAGAATAATCAATTTGTTTATTCTCTTCGCTTATAATTGGAATTGGTGTAGGCTGTAAAAAAGAGTTAATAATATCATTTGCTCTTTTATCTGCTTCAGTTAATGGTGATTTATCATCTTTAATTTCAACATCAAAAGTAGTATTATACACTTGCATAATAACTTCTCCTGCATTTAAAGAAGCTTCAATCGCTATTTTTAAATTTTCATTTATTTCTATACCCCTCATACATTTTTTATTCCGTATTTTAACTTTATTTCATGTTTCCTCCCTAAAGGCTTTAGTTTAAAAACATCTGTTAGTATTCTTAAATTTCGCTTAGTCTAATTGTTTAGTATGCTAATTCACCTTTAAATCTAACAATCTACAAATGTATGGTTTTTGAAGTTATTATTAAACCTAAATAGTTAATCTAAGTTTACTGAGATAAATCACAAAGAATTTGATTTACACTGACTTTCCAACTTGGTGGTTTTTTATTCGTTAACGCTATGGCTTTATCATTACTCAAAACACTATACAGTGGTCTATTTGCTATAGATTCATACATTTCAATTGGTTTAATATTAGAACTATTATCAAAGTGTTTTGCTATTTGTAATCCAAGATCATACCATGTCGCTTCTCCTTGTGCAGAAAAATGATAAGTACCAAAACTCTTAACCTTATTTGTTATTAAAAACATAATAAATTCTGATAAATCTAAGCAACTAGTTGGTGTGCTTTTTTGAGAGGTTATGATTTTCAAACTCTGATTATTTTTAATTTTTTCAAAAATAGTTTTCACAAAATTTTTATTAAATTTTGAATACAACCAAGAGGTTCTAATTATAAAATGATTATTCAAATTCGCTTTAATATATTCTTCTCCTAAAAGCTTTGATTCACCATAAACGTTTATCGGATTCGTCTGATCATTTTCTAAGTAAGGATTAGTGTTTTTGCCATCAAAAACATAATCTGTAGAAATGTGAATAAGTACAACATTATTTTGTTTACAATTAACAGCTAAGTGTTTTACTGCATTTGCATTAACATCCATTGCCACTTTGGTTTCGCTTTCTGCTAAATCTACATTAGTATATGCTGCACAATTAATACAATAATCAAAGTTATTAGTTTCAAAGAAGTGTTTTACACTTTCCTTTT
This sequence comes from Flavobacteriales bacterium 33_180_T64, assembly GCA_002162685.1. GTDB lineage: Bacteria > Bacteroidota > Bacteroidia > Flavobacteriales > Flavobacteriaceae > Psychroserpens. The sequence continues at coordinate 489,414 of MAAQ01000013.1, read as the reverse complement.
TTGTGATATCTAATTTTGATTTTTCAACAAAAACAAATTCAATTAATCCTAAAAAATCATATGAGATTTCTCTAATTGTTTTTCCTAATTGCCCATTAGCTCCGGTTACTAAAACTCTAATTTTCATTCAAATACTCTGAAAGTGTTGGTAATTCTTTGTCTTTTGAAGATAACTCCTTATTAATTTCAGGAAAACCCCAATTAATATTTAAATCTTTATCATTAAATATGAGGCCTCCTTCGGCTTCTTTATTATAATAATTATCGCATTTATATGAAAAAATTGTGTCTTCTTCCAAAACTAAAAACCCATGAGCAAACCCTCGTGGAACAAATAATTGTTTTTTATCTACAGCATCTAAAACGATTGAAAAAGAGTTCCCAAAAGAAGAAGATTTAGGTCTTAAATCTACACAGACATCTAAAACACTCCCTTCTATTACCCTTACAAGCTTAGCTTGTGCAAAAGAGCCTGTTTGAAAGTGTAGCCCTCGTAAAACACCTTTAGATGATTGAGATTGATTGTCTTGAACAAAATCTATAGATAATCCAGTAAGTTTTTCAAATGTCTTTTTATTAAAACTTTCAAAAAAATATCCCCGTTCGTCTTTAAAAACATGGGGGGAGATCACATAACAATCTTTTAAATTAGTTTCTTTAATTCCCATAACTACTTTAATTGCTGAAGGTATTTGCCATAACCACTTTTTAATAATGGCTCTGCTAACTTATGTAATTGTTCTTTATCTATAAAATTCATTTTATAAGCAGTTTCTTCTATACAGCCAATTTTCAACCCTTGGCGTTCTTCAATAACTTGAACAAATTGTGAGGCTTGCATTAAAGAGGCAAATGTTCCTGTATCTAACCAAGCTGTTCCTTTATCTAAAATTTGAACATTTAAATTACCATGTTGCAAATACATTTTATTAACATCGGTAATTTCCAATTCACCTCTATGGCTTGGTGTAATGTTTTTTGCAATCTCAATGACAGAGTTATCATAGAAATAAATTCCTGGTACTGCATAATTTGATTTTGGAGTATTCGGTTTTTCTTCTATTGAAAGAGCTTTGTTATTCGTATCAAATTCGACAACACCGTATCGTTTTGGGTCTTGAACGTGGTAAGCAAAAATAAGACTACCATCGACTTTATTAGCTGCTCGAAGCTTATCTTCTAAACCAGATCCGTAAAATATATTATCGCCAAGAATTAATGCTACTTTATCTTTTCCTATAAATGATTCTCCTATAATAAATGCTTCAGCTAAACCATTTGGCTGTTCTTGAACTTCATACTTAAAAACACAACCATAATCTCCACCATCACCAAGCAATTCTTTAAATATAGGTGTGTCTTTTGATGTCGAAATAATTAAAATTTCTCTAATACCCGCAGACATCAAAGTCGTGAGCGGATAATAAATCATTGGTTTATCATAGATAGGCATTAATTGTTTACTAAGCACTTTTGTTAAGGGATGTAACCTTGTGCCCGAACCTCCTGCAAGTATTATTCCTTTCATATTTTAATTAAACTAATGATTGTACTGTTTTTGATAGTATGATTGGTATTCGCCGCTGGTTACACCACTTAACCATCTTTCATTATCTAAGTACCAATCTATTGTTCTTTTTAAGCCTTGTTCAAAAGTAACAGAAGGCTTCCAACCCAATTCTTGATTAATTTTTGAAGCATCAATTGCATATCTAAGATCATGCCCTGGGCGATCTTTAACATAGGTTATTAGTTTTTCCGAAGTCCCTTTTTCATTATTTAACTTAGTATCCATTTGCTCGCACAAAAGTTTTACTAGATCAATGTTTTTCCATTCATTGAAGCCTCCTATATTATACGTATTTCCCTGCTTGCCCTTATGAAAAACTAAATCTATAGCTATGGCGTGATCTTTAACATATAACCAATCTCTGGTATAATTCCCATCGCCATAAACTGGCAATGGTTTGTCATTAATAATATTATTTATAAATAAAGGAATTAGTTTTTCAGGAAATTGATTTTGGCCATAATTATTTGAGCAATTTGTAATCACATAGGGAAGGTTATAGGTTTCTCCATACGCTCTTACAAAATGATCAGAACTCGCTTTTGATGCTGAATATGGTGAGTTAGGGTCATATGATGTCTGTTCGGTAAACAAGCCTATTTCTCCTAATGTCCCATAAACCTCATCAGTGCTTATGTGATAAAACAGTTTATCATTAAAATTAGTATTCCAGCAATTTTTAAAAGCATTTAATAAAATCATTGTTCCAATAACATTTGTTTTAACAAATGCTAAAGGGTCTTTAATAGATCTATCTACATGAGATTCGGCTGCCAAATGAATAACACTATCAAATCTATATTTTAAAAAAAGAGCGTTAATAAAATTCTCGTCTGTAATATCACCTTTTATAAATGTATAATTAGACGAAGATTCTAAATCTGAAAGATTTTCAAGATTCCCAGCATAAGTTAATGCGTCTAGATTATAAATACGGTATTCTGAATATTTTTCAACAAATAAACGAACAACATGAGAGCCTATAAAACCTGCACCTCCAGTAATTAGAATATTTCTATTCATACTCTTTTATAAATTTAAATAACTTTATGCCAAAATAACCTAAAATCATAAATAAGAATATAAGTATTGGAAAAACTAGCGCATATCTATCTAGTATGTTTTTGTGTTTTGTCCCAACATCTTGAAAGCTTGATATCGTATCAAAAAACACATCTTCTTCAACTTTTTTAGATTCTAATGCACTTAATTCTTGTCGTAATTTAATTTGTTTCTCTAACAGCTCATATTCTCTAGTATTTGTTTTTTCTTTAATTAATGACAACCCTTCTTTTGTCAACACTGATGAAGACTCATTAGATCGAGACTCTTCTTTCATAACCTCGATATAGACTTTCTTTAAAGAATCTACCTCTTTCAAAGCACTAATAACTCGAGATTTTTCAATTGAGATTAAAGAATCTCTTTTTTGCATTTTCTTAACAGAATATGTATTTGTAAACGTTGAGTTAAGCCCATTTTCTAAAGACCTAAAAATATCTTTTTTAGTAGATATTACTTCAATTTCAAATTTATCGCCATTATATATGCTTCGGTTATCTATGAAATCATTATATCTAATATCAATAGCACGAGTACTATCAATGCTCTGAATAAATCTTTCATACTGAATAAGTTTATCGTTTTCCGTTTCGGGTCCTGGATTAATTTCGAAATTTAATATTTCCTTTGCATTTTCATAACTCAAGTTAAATATTCCCTTTAATTGATCATAGTCTTTTTCTTGAATTAAAGCGTTATAATAATTAATATTTGTTACTAATTGATATTTTGAGTCAAAATAAGGTCTTACAATCATTTGGGAACTATAAGTATCTTCCTTCATTTTCTCTAACCCATAACCAATTAATGATGAGACAACTAACAAGATGCTTATGATCTTAATGTTTTTAACTAGTGGTTTTAAAAGAAAAATTATATAAGAAAAAATAGATTTAAAAACAAGGCTAATAAAACCTATAAAACGATCAAAGATATTCCCAATTGCTTTAAATAATTGTCCTAAATCTACTTCTTCTGAAGAATTATTGTCTTGTAAATTTTTACTCATCTTTTAAATTATAAATTAAATATTTGTTGTAATATCTTTCGAGTTATCAAATAGGTTGGTTTAACTCCTGAGGTCCCTAATCCTCCAGAAGCTAATGTGCTTCCTGTCTCTAACGGGTTATCACTAGCGTAATAAGCATATCTTACTTTTACGTCTGGATTAATACTTCCTCTTACTTTTGACGCTGCTTGAATTGCTTTTTGGTAATGAGCTCCTTCCATTTCTAGCCCAATTACATTCCATGTTGAATTATAAAAGAACTTCAAGATTTCTTTATTTTGTAGAGATGTCCCTAAAACCGTAATCATCGATCCTTCATATACCTCTACACCTTGACCTTCTAAATCTGCTTTACATAATTCATTCTTAAAAGGATAATTATCTGCAGTACCTTCAAAAATATGCGCAGAAGGAATCATAATATCTCCTTTTCCGCCTTCAAGAATTCCTGCTTTACCCATAATTGATACAGATTCTACATTTAAATGAACTTTTTCTCCACCTACTTTTATTGGTTTTAAAAGTTCATCTATAGTTTCATAAGCTTGCTCTCCAAAAGCATAATCCATTACAAATATTACTGGCTTTTCTTTACCGTCTAATGTCTCTCCTATTTGAATATCTGTTTTAGAAAAATCAATTTTTTCGGTGTCAAAAATTTGAACATCTATATTGGTTCCAGAAGTGTCCTTTATGTAAATCATTCCACTTTGCAACGCTTCTTTTTTTATTTTATTGCGTAACGCTTCATTTTCTTTTTGACTTATCGCTTCGTAAACTTCAAAAATATCTTTTTTAGATGTTAATGATTTTAAAGCAACTGGAGCAAAAATAGAATTCATCACACTGTGCATATTTGCACTTATCACATGTATTGGGCGATGTAAAAGATTGTTTTCATGTAGGACCTCCTTGATCTTGTCTGCCCAAATTTCTCCATGAATATGATGCCCTAAACGCTCTCTTAACACAGGGCTAAAAGTAACGGTTCGTTTATTATTATTTATAACTTCTTCTATAGCAAGTTTCCCTAGCCAGTAAACAATATGAAGTAATCGTTCAGGTTTAGTTTTTGTAGAAAACTCAGAATGTGCGCTCGTAAGTTCTTCAAAAGTTCTACCTAAAATATTTGCTGTATGCGTAATAGCAATTTCTCGCTCTTGTTGGGTTAATTTCTTTTTAGATAATACTGCTTTTTCAAGCTTAATCCAATCACGAGTTGTTGCGCCTTGTTCATCAATTAAAACACGTTTACTTATTTTATGAGATTCAATAAATAAAAAAGTGAGATGAGTAAGTATGTCATAAATTTCTGAGCGACCTCTTGTAATTTCGATATTCATTTGCTCATCATCAATACGATAGCAATTACGTCTTCTCTTTGGGGGAATTATAGGTTTAAAATGAGAATCACCATAACCTTCATCACTGGTAAGGTTAATAAATGTACATTCTTCAATACCTTCAGGAAGTCGGTCTATGACATATAAAAGACCTTCTAACTCTGCTTTTTCTTCGGCTATAGAACCATAAATTTCAGGTCTCAAAAGAAGAAGAGATTCACGAAGTGTTTCTCCAGAAACACCCATGGGTTTATAAAAACCACGATTAAACAAGTGCCTCATCGTAACATACATTCTTTCTATAGCATTCGAGCTCTCTTGAGCCCTCGTTCTTTCGTGATGTTTCTTTTTACTCATAAGCATTAATTTGCGGACAAATATAGTGTTATTTAGTTAATTTTTGAGCGTACAGAGCATCTGCTATTTTTCTATCATTTGATAGTCTCGGGATTTTATTTTGCCCTCCTAATTTACCGATAGATTTCATATAATCTTGAAATCCATTTTTCTGAACTGTTGTTATTTTTAATGACTGGAGAATATTTCCAATAATAAGATCATAATAATAACTATTTTGCTTCTGTAATGATGTATCAATTTTTTTTGCCAATTCAGAAACATCATCAGGTTCATTTTCAAACTCAATAAACCATTCATGAAATGGCAATCCTGAAACTGGATTTATCTGTGGAGCAACCGTGAACTCTGAAATACTTACTAAAGATTCTGATATAGCTTCTTGAAGCGCTACCTCAACCTCTTTACCAATAACATGCTCACCAAACGCAGAAATAAAATGCTTAATTCTTCCTGAAACTATAACTCTATAGGGCTCTGTAGAGGTAAATTCAACTGTATCCCCAACATTATAAGCCCAAAGACCAGCATTTGTAGAAATGATCATGACATAGTTTACACCAATAGCAACATCTGCAATAGAAATTCGCTTTGGAGACTCATCAAAAAATTTATCTGCTTCTATAAACTCATAAAACATACCTGAGTTTAATTGTAGTAACATCCCTTTTTCGTTCTGCTTGTCTTGAAATGCAAAAAAACCTTCACTTGCTGGATATAATTCGATACTATCTACTTTTCTTCCTATAAGGCTTTCAAACTTTGCTCGATAAGGTTCATAATTTACACCTCCAAAAATAAAAAGATTAAAATCTTTAAAAACTTCGCCAACTTTTTGTCCTGTTTTATTCTGAATTTTCTCAAAATACATTTGAACCCATGATGGGATCCCTGAAATCACAGTCATATTTTCAGGTAAGGTTTCTTGTACAATAGCCTCTACTTTAGTTTCCCAATCATCAATGCAATTGGTCTCCCATGAAGGCATTCGGTTTTTCTGAAGGTATTTTGGAACAAAATGCGCAACAATTCCTGATAACCGTCCTAATTGAATTCCATTTTTTTCTTCTAAAACTGGACTTCCTTGCAAAAAAATCATTTTTCCATCAACAAATTTGCTATTTCCTGTTTCAGCAATATACATTAAGATAGCGTTCCTAGCAGCTTCCACATGGGTTGGCATGCTTTCTTTTGTTAACGGAATATATTTAGCTCCCGATGTTGTTCCTGATGTTTTAGCAAAATATAGAGGTTTTCCTTTCCAAAGAATATTTTCCTCTCCTGCCACAACCTTATCTACATAGGGTTTTAGTGCTTCATAATCTCTAATTGGAACACGTGCTACAAAATCTGCATGTGTTTTAATAGACTTAAAATCATGATCTTTTCCAAAGGTGGTGTTACTTGCTTCCTTTATTAACTTTTGAAAGACTTTGTTTTGGGTTTCAATAGGTTTACTTGCCCATTTTAAAACGGTATTTTTAATGTTCTTAGCAAATAACTTTGCGAGCGTTGGTTTTATGGATAGCATTAATTAAAATCTATAAATTTTGTTGGGTTTACAGGGTAGCCACTATTCCAAAGTTCAAAATGTAGATGTGGACCTGTGGTTAATTCTCCTGTATTGCCTGCCATGGCTATAACTTCTCCCGACTTCACTAAATCACCTTGTTGTTTTGTTATTGAGGCATTATGTTTATATACTGATATTAATTCGTAACTATGCTCAATAATAACAACATAACCTGTTTCAATAGTCCATTCAGCAAAAATCACTGTACCATCAGCAGTCGCTTTTACAGGTGTGTCTTTTGCTACGACAACATCTACTGCAAAATGTTTTTCTTTAAGATTATATCCTTCAGAAATTGTTCCATTAACTGGTGGGAATAACACAAAATTAGATGATGAAATTGTAGACTCAAATACATTGTACTTATCCTCTTTGTCCACTAAATCTCTAAGCAGTGAGTCTTCTTTTGTTGGCTTTAAATCTAAATCCCTTGGATTAATACCCGCAGCATCAATAATAGAATCTCTATTAAACTCAACAGTGCTTACATCTCCAGTTAAAACTTTTTTTATTGAAGCATAATATTGTTCATTAAGACTAATAATACCTTGTAAAGAATCTGTTTTGTAATTTAAAACCGTTGCTTTCTTTTTTAAAGCGGTAGATGAATATCCGGGAATATATTCTTTTAACGATGTAAATGCAATTAAAAAAATAGTTCCTGCAATTAAGAGTATTGTACTTAAAGAAGCAATCACAAAGACATTTAAACGTGTTAGTTTTATTGCAAAACGCTCTTCAAAAGTATCTTCATTAAGAACAACTAAGCGATACTTGTGTAGTAGTTTTTTTTTAAATTTCCTCTCCTTGTCTTTTTTTGCCATTGTCCTACAAAATTAAATAAAATAAGTCCAAGTTTTATATGCCAGTCTTAAAGTTTGTTATTAAACGTTTAATTTGAAGTTTAATTATTAAATTTGCAGTTCAAAATTATACATTATGATTGCATCAAGCATTTTTTTAGCTCCAGGAGCATGGCAAATTATTTTAATAGTAGTTGTAGTATTGCTATTATTTGGGGGAAAGAAAATCCCAGAACTTATGAGAGGTCTTGGTAGTGGTATTAAAGAGTTTAAAGACGCTAGTAAAGAAGATGAAAATGCATCTACAAAAGACGAAAAAGACACTAAAGAATAGTTTCTAATTATATTCTAAAAAAAGCCAACGATAAACGTTGGCTTTTTTTTTATTTTATTGCTAATGATTTTATTATCGATTCTAACTCAAAGACATATTCTCGTTTAGCTACTGAAGGTGCAAAAACATAACCTTCTACTATAATATATCTTTTGTTAACCCTATCTTCAATTGCATAGTTTATAAATGGTCCAGACATAAATGCATTTTTAACATCCCAAAGTCCTTTGGTTTCAAAAGCTGGTTTGTTATCTATAATAGCTTTAGAAATAAAAGGTGAAAATGCATTTTCTGTAGCCATATAAGAGCCTTCTACAGGGCCTTCAATATAGATTTTTCCTACTGAGTCTCTTAATCTTACAATATCACTAACTGTGCTATCTCCTACACGAATTGAAGATAAAGGCACTTCATATAACATAATATCTACCGTACCTGTCGCTATATCTCGTCTTAACCAGAAAAAGTCGTCTTCATGTTTTGCAACTCTATAAGCCGTTGGAAAACGCATTGAAAGTCCTAATTTTTTTTGTAATTGATCATCATTAAACAATGATTTAGAAATACGACGTTGCTTTTCTTTTATTTCTTCTTTCTTAAAGGCATTAACAATTTTTAGTGCATTATTTTTAATCTCATTTATAATTTCCTCATTAGTTTGACCAGAAATCACGACCATTGTTTGTGGTTTAGCAAAAGCATCTATAGCTATTTTTGTTCCTGCTTCTTTTCCTTTTTCAATTTTTAAAACTGTTCTATTCTTTTTTGCAAAACCCGAAAAAACTTGAGTTGGCATTTGATTCATAGAAAATTGTGGCTCTTCTTTAGACAAGCCTTCTACGGGAGCTGCAAGAATATCTCTAATTGCTTCTCCAACATTGTTTTCCCATAACTGATTATCCGAAACAACGACAAGGTTATTAATGTTGCCTGATGATTTTGACACGTATTTCTGATCTTTTGAATGATCACAAGAATAAAATAGTGTTATAACAAGTAATAGACTTAATATGTTCTTCATCTTTTTTGTTGAATTTATTGAGACACAACAAGTGTCATTCCTATTTTTAGTTTGTTACCACTAATATCGTTCCAATCTTTAATATTTTGAACAGAAACTCCTGGAAATTTTTGTGAAATACTCCAAAGAGAATCTCCTTTTTGTACTTTATAGGTTGATTTCCCTTCAGCATTAATCACTTTTTTAGGTGTCTTAACACTTACTTTTTGCCCTGAAGACGTTGGTGGTTTTCTTGGATAAATAGTTAAACGTTGGCCTATTTTTAAATTATTACTTTTTAATCCATTCCATCGTTTTATTTGGCTCACTCTAACGCCATATTTTCTAGCAATTTTTCCTAGGTAATCACCAGATCTCACGCGATATCTAACTTTACTATCAGAATCAAAAAACTGCGGAAGTGGTTTTTCTCGCTTCTTTAATTCTTCTTCAACAAAAGCATAAATTTCTGTTTCATTAGTTACAAATTTACCTATAGCTTCACGAGGTAATCTTAAGGTATAATTTTCGCCTTTTATAAATGGAATAATATCTAACTTATATGACGGATTTAAAAACTGTAACTCTTCAATAGGCACATCAACCAATTCTGAAACCTGATCTAAGGTAATCATTTTCTTTACATGGATTGTATCAGTTTCTATATAATGATAGTTTGGTTTTTCTACCTTAAACCCATGTTCTTCGGCAAATTCAAAAATATACATTGTGGCTAAAAAGGCAGGAAGGTATCCAGCTGTTTCACGTGGAAGATGTGGTCTAATATTCCAATAGTTTTCATAGCCGCCTGATCTACGTATGGCTTTTGTTACATTTCCTGGTCCAGAATTATAAGCTGCTAATGCCAAATCCCAATCTCCAAATATTTTATATAATCTAGCCAAATACTTACTAGCCGCTTCGGTAGATTTTATTGGATCGCTACGCTCATCAACATAACTGCTTACATTAAGTCCATACTCTTTACCTGTACCAAACATAAATTGCCAAAGCCCAGTAGCACCTACTCTTGATTTCGCCCTTGGTTTTAGTGCCGATTCAACAATAGCTAAGTATTTCACCTCTAAAGGAATGTTATAATTGTCAAGTGACTCTTCAAACAAAGGGAAATAATAATGACTCAATGACATTAAACGAGACATAGAATGTCTACGATGCTTTAAATAGGATTTAATAACACTTTCTAATGACGGGTTATATTCAATATTAAAAGGTGTTCTTGCATTAAGTCGTTTTAATCGTGCTTTTAAAGTATCTGTTGTTAATTCTGGGTAATTAACTTGATCGTATTTTAAATTGGTAACCGATTTGTAAATGCTATCAAACAAGACATTACTATACAATTCTTCAAGCCATTTTTTATCAATTTCTGCTGCTAGTTTATGATCTTCTAATGTTTTAATATTAGAAGAATCTATAACAGGTTTTATATTGAGCTGTTTTCTAAAATAGGTTTTACCATCAATAATAGTATCCACAACATAGGTTGCTCCTTTAATAAAATCAGATTCTGTTAATCCTTTAACTTCGGTTGTTTTTGGAATAGAATCCTGACCAAAACTAAATAAATTACACAATAGAATACCAAAAGTTAGGGTTATGAGCTTATGGTTCATTGGTTGAATGTTTATCTATCTTAACGATAGGTGAGCTAAAATCGTATTTTTTTAAATAAAATGAAAGTTTAATAAGACAATTTATCTTATTTGTAAGATTCTTCCGAAACAACTAAAATTAAAAATTATAGTCCGTTATTCTAAAATAGCCGCAATTCCAGGTAAGATTTTACCTTCTAGACTTTCTAGCATTGCGCCTCCTCCTGTACTGACATAACTCACTTTATTTTCGAAGCCAAATTGTTTTACAGCAGCTACAGAGTCTCCTCCACCAACAAGTGAAAATGCTCCATTCTTAGTCGCTTCAGCAATAGAATCGCCTAAGGCAATTGTTCCGTTAGCAAACTTTTCTAGTTCAAAAACACCTAATGGTCCATTCCATAAAATTGTTTTGCATTGCATCACGACATCATGAAACTGTTCTTTAGATTTTGGTCCTGCATCCAAACCTTGCCACCCATCTGGAATTTGAGTCACATCTATAATTTGAGTATCAGCATCGTTGCTAAATGCATTAGCTGCAATTACATCAACTGGTAAATGGATCTGCACATTTTTTTCTTGAGCCTGTTTTATAATATCAAGCGCTAATTCCATTTTGTCGTCCTCACAAATGGAATCTCCTATACTTCCGCCTTGCGCTTTTATGAATGTAAAAGTCATTCCACCACCAATAATTAAATGATCTACTTTATCTAAAATATTTTCAATAATGGTGATTTTTGAGGATACTTTTGCACCTCCAAGCACTGCTAAAACAGGTTTTTCTCCTGTTTCCATTACTTTATTAATACTTTCAATTTCTTGAGCAAGCAAATTTCCGAAGCATTTCGTTTCAGGAAAAAACTGAGCAATAATTGTGGTAGATGCATGTGCTCTATGTGCCGTTCCAAAAGCATCATTTACATAAACATCTCCAAGTCTAGATAATTGCTCTGCAAAATTCTTATCCCCTTGCTTTTCTTCATCATGAAAACGTAAATTCTCTAACAATAAAATTTCTCCTGGATTTAAATTAGCCGCAGCATCTTCTGCTTGAGACCCAACACAGTTTTCCGCGAATTTTACCTCAACACCTAAAACATCTTCAACTTTATTAATAATGTGTTTTAAGGAAAATGCCTCTTGAACACCTTTTGGCCGTCCTAAATGTGACATTAAAATACAGCTACCTCCATCTTCTAAAATTTTAATAATAGTTGGCTTTGCAGAAACAATACGAGTTGCATCGGTAACTTCAAAGTTTTCATTTAAAGGCACATTAAAATCAACACGTATTAAGGCTTTTTTATTTTTGAAATCGAAATCGTTTAAAGTTTTCACAGGTTTAAGATGTTTGGTTATTAGTTTGCTCTGTTGTAAATCCAGAATCGATTAGCAAAATAAGAGCTTTAATGTTTTCTGAAATGCTTTTTTGAAAGTTTTTTTTCATTAATGACTTCATCAAGATTCCAAAAGGTTTAAAATCTGCAAACACTTCAATATTTAATTTTGTAAACCCGTTTCCAATATCCTCTAAAACAAAATACATATTTACGCGTTTTGTAAACGGAATCTCTTTTGTAGATTCACCATAAACCAATTGATTTTTGTCAACGTCCTTTTTTATGGTTGTTTGCTCTATTTGCTTTTTATTAATCAAACATTGGTGTTTAAGCCCAGATCTATTGACTTTGTTTTTTTCATACTCTAACCGATTTACTCCTTTTACCCATAACAACCTATAATCAAAATTACTAATGACTTCATAAAGTTCTAAAACTGGCACCTGTATTATTTCTGTGTTATCAAATAATTTATGTTTTGGAATATCATCAGGAATCGGTTTCACCTCTGGTAGTTTTACTTTTAAATCGTGTAAAGGTGTATATGAAAATGTAATATTTCCAAAATCATAGGCTGTTGATACAGAATTCGTAAGTGTTATATTGGTTTGTGATATTACGTCCTTAGTAAATATGGCATATTCATCAATTGGAACTTCATTTTTAAGCAAGCGATGCGCTATAATAACATTACTTCCGTAGGGTTTTCTTGAGTTTTTAATTTGGATAAATTCGATCTCTCCAAAGTGCACAATAAATTTTAGACTTAAATTATATGCTGAAGAACATGCGCCACAATTACAAATACGTTGAAATTCATACCGTTTTAAATGCGTATGAAATGCCAAATACATTTGTTCAATTTGTTGATTGATAACCTCTAAATCTAGATGATCTCCAAGTTTATACATAAACAATGCATCACCTTCTACCTCTGCTAATTCTAATCCCATAGAATTAGTATCAATTAATAATTCTAATAGTTCAGAAATAATATGTCGGCTGTGATAAATGTCTGTGTTGTGTACAAACTCTGTAAACCCAGAAATATCAGGTATAAATAGAATAGCGTTTTGAGTCATTTTAAATCTATAAGCATTTGTTTTATCACTATAAAAATAAGTTGATTTATCTTTTAGAATTTACAATTTTATGTTAAAACCGAAAAGTATATCTCCTTTAGTGTTTTAGTCGTTTAAATAAAAAAAGCTTTTCTATATTGAAATCAATTAGTCTTTAAAACATTTAAAAAAAATATGTAGGTTTGCTTTATGTTATTTTCAGAAATTCTAGGACAAGAACACATTAAAAATCACCTGACAAAAAGTGCTGATTTTGGACGTGTACCACATGCGCAATTGTTTGTTGGTCCAGAAGGTTCTGGAACACTACCAATGGCAATTGCTTATGCACAATATCTCTTGTGTAAAAACACTAATGGAGAAAATGCTCAAGGTAATGACGCTTGTAATTTGAAATTTAAAAATTTGTCTCATCCTGATTTGCATTTTGCTTTTCCTGTAGCTACAAACGATAAAATAAAAAGCCACCCTGTATCTAATCATTTCATGGAAGAATGGCGTCAGCTAATTGACAAACAGCCTTATGGAAATTTATTTGATTGGTATCGTATTTTAGGAATTGATAACAAACAAGGGCAAATAGGTGTTGATGAAGCTCAAGATATAGTTAAAGCATTAGCTTTAAAATCATATGAAGGTGGCTACAAAGTGATGTTAATTTGGATGTCGGAAAAGATGAATACTTCTGCTGCAAATAAACTCTTAAAATTAATAGAAGAGCCTCCTAATCAAACTGTTTTTATTTTAATAGCTGAAGATGAGGAGCAAATTATAAATACCATTAGATCTCGCTGCCAAGTATTACACTTTCCGCCTTTAGCAGAAGACGTTATTAAAACTGCTTTAATGAAAAATTATCAAATTCCTGAAGCTGATGCGATCAAGATTGCACATCAATCTAATGGAAATTATAATAAGGCTTGCGATTTGGTGTATAGCGATAGTGAAGACACTCAGTTTGAAGAATGGTTTGTAATTTGGATTCGATCTGCTTTTAAAGCTAAAGGAAATAAAAGCGCTATTCATGACTTAATTTCTTGGAGTGAAACCATTGCGAAAACTGGTCGTGAAACACAAAAACAATTTTTAAGTTTCTGTCTCGATTTTTTTAGACAAGCACTACTCTTAAACTATAATGCAGGAGACTTAGTTTTTATGGAACCTAAATCCTCATTTAAACTGGAAAAATTCGCGCCTTTTGTTCATGGTAATAATATTATAGAAATTTCCAATGAACTTCAAGATGCAATTTATCATATTGAACGCAACGGAAATTCTAAAATCATACTTACCGATTTATCTATAAAACTCACAAGGTTATTACATAAAAAAGCGGACTAAAAATTGTCTTTAATTTTTTTCTTCCTTCCCATATTAAATATTCCAACTTTAAGACCTATAACAATAGAATAACCATTAATATTACCTTTTCCTTTAAAAGGAGACAAGTTGTAGTTACTTGTAAATCGGTATCTAAACCCTGTTTCTAATTGTGTATAACGACTAAAATTATATAAAATATTTATTCCCGGCTCTACAATAAAAAAATTATCAAAATCGTCTTCTTGAAGTTCTATATCTTCATTTTCTAGTGTATCAATACCTCTGTAAGAAACAATTCCACCTCCAATTAATGTAGGAAAAGAAATACTTATAAAACGCTCGCCAAATAAAATTGGCTCTATATGAAAGCCTCCATAACCTCCAAATAAAACCACATCTTTACCGTCAAATAAATTGGGCTGAGTATTAGGTCTATCGTTATAAAAACCAGTAAAAGCAAACCCTATTTCTAATTGGCGATTGGCAACATAAGCTAATTTCATTGTTGCTAAGAATGTATCTTCGCTATCCATTCTTCCATAGTGACCTCCAAAGCCAAAATAAACACCATGGACAATATTTTTTCTGTCATCAAATTCTACATAATCGTCTGTTTCGTTTATTTGTGCATTTAATGAATTAAAACAAATGAAACCAAGTGTTAGAATAATTAGTTTTTTCATGTAATTGATTGATTTAGTGTTTACAGTTCTTTTAAAATAATAATACCTTTTATTCCATTCATAATAAAGAACCCAGTATTTCCTTCTCCATAAGACGCTGTAATATGTCTGATTTTATTTTTCTTATCTATAACTTCACTATTTATATTAAATAATGTTTTAGGGATTCGTAATACGCCTTGTTCTAAATTAGCATCAAAATTAAAATTGGTTTCAGAAATATTAATATACACCTCTGATGATTTTTGATTAATAGTTACTCTTGGGTACGCATTTAAAAACTTTAATAGTCGTAACTCTGTTAAATTTAACTCTAGGTTAATACTATTAGAAATAGTATTGCATGTAATAGTTGAATATTTCGCCGTTCCGTGTGTGTTTTTTAATTGATCAATCTCAATAGTGTCTTTATTAGAGTTTAATTCTAAATTATCAACACCTCCTAAGGTAATCTCAGAACCATTAGAGTCTAATTTTAGACTGTTAGAGTGATTTATAGACACAGAAGCATCTTTAGCTATAATTGTTGCTTTATAGAGTGAATTAGCTCTTAATTTCCCATATTTAACAGATACGTTAGAGTTGGTAATACTATCTGTTATTCTAAGGTCTCCATGTTCTACATTTGCTTTTAATTTACCATTCCAATCTGAGATGATTACATCGCCATACTTATTAAGTAATTCTATTTCTGCAGACTTAGGAAGGTAGATCGTATAGTTAATCTCGGTATTTGTTTTTTCGTTTTTAAAAGGGTCAATTTTATGAATGTATTTATTAAAAAACCCTGGATTTTTATTAGATATTTCTGATTTTACTATGACTTGCTTATCCGTAGCAACAATACGACTATTAATTAAATTTAAAAGTTCTTTGGTCTTATCTGTATTTTTACCTTTTGCTTCAATATTTACAGTAATTTCTATAAAATCTTTATCCCATCCATTTATATAAACATCACCATACTTATTTTCTAAAAACAAAGCACCTTCGTTAGATAAAGGGTATGTTTTCTTAATTTCTTTACTTAGCTTTTCTTGTCCTTGTACACTCCATGAAAGTAATACTAAAACACCATAAGCAATTGTCTTATAAAATGAGTTCGCCTTCATCAAAATTGGTTTTAGTAGGATACGATCGTTCTAAAAGATCTTCCATTAATTGTATTTTCTTTCTGTAATTATTAATTATTGCTTCGATAATTTTTTGATTATTAATACCTGCTTTTAATTCTTTTTTAAGTTTGATATATTCATTGTCTAAATCGTCTACTAATAGCAAGAAATCTTCTTGATCTATAATTGATAAATTTGGATTGTTTTTTATTAATTGAATTTGATTATTTACAAGTGACTTATAGTAAATATCAATTTCATAAAGCTCTTCATTTACAATGCTATTTTTATAATCATTATTGTTATTCATGATAAGTGTAAAAGCACACCCCAATAATATTATTAGGCTTGCCGCGATTTTAAATACTGGCTTTCTCCATAAAGGAATAACGGGTTTAGATTGCTCTGGTAATCCTTCTGAAATATGACTCCACAGTTTTAGTTTATCAACCTCCTCTAATTGATAATCATCAAACTCCTGCTTGTTAGCTATAATGTATTTTTCTAATTTGTCTTTCATTTACTACCAATTAATTCTACTAATTTCTTTTTAGCCCTGTGATATTGAGATTTAGAGGTTGATACGCTTATTTCTAATATATCTCCAATTTCATTATGGTCATATCCTTCAATTAAATAGAGGTTTATAATCGTTTGGTATCCTTTTGGAAGTGTGTTAATCGCTTTTTTTATTTTACTGACATCCAATTGCTTTTCATCGACCTCTTCTGGTTCTGAAATCCAGTAGTCTTGTTCTTCAATTGCAACTAAAGGAATCCGTTTTACTTTTAAATAATTAATACTTTTATTAACAACAATACGTTTAAGCCAAGCCCCAAAAGTGCTTTGATATTTAAATGTGTTTAAGTGTTTAAATGCATCTGTAAAACTATCTTGTACAACATCTTCTGCATCTTCTTTTACTTTTACAATTCTTATACTAACATTAAACATAGCGTCAACATAAAGCGAATACAGTTTGTATTGCATTTTACGATCACCTAGCTTACTCTTCTCAATGAGTTCTTTATGTGTAAATAGTATTGGGTTATTCACCATTTTTTATATAACATATGCAATCTTAAAACTATTTATACTTTAATAGACAATAAAAAAAATGAAAGGTTGCATTATATTTTAAAATTATTAAATATGAAATTAAAAAAAATATCAACTTAAAAAGACTGCCTTTTCAGACAGCCTAATTAAAAACTCAAAACAATCAATTTTAAAATCAAAATTTTTCTGTTTGCTAAGATTTAATCTCAAAGCAATACAATAGAGATTACACTTATTGAAACGTATGATTTACAGTGTCATATTCAGACAATCTAAAATACCCAAAAGCATAATTTTCTGTGTTTGAAATATTAATACAATTCCCTCTAATTTCGGCTGGAGTTGCACTAAATGGGTCACCATTACTATCATATTGTTCAATGAGTAATTGAATGTAATTATAATAACGTTCTGATATGCCATATAAAGAAATATCAACGACATCTCCAGGTACAAATTCTTGTAAATGGTCAGCATCATCATCTTCTCCATCTTTTTCAAAAAACTCATCCATTTCATTACCATTAGTAAACTCATCAGATTCATCTTCAAGTGTTGTAAATAAATCCCCTTCTTCTATAAATTTCACAAAATAATAGTTTTCTTCATCTTCAGGATCATCCCAAAAAATAGAAACATCTAATAATTCTTCATCAAAACCACCTTCAAGAGATTGCTCTACTCTAGTTATTTCTGGGACAGATTTTAAAGTCTCATTTGCAGTATAAGTCTCTCCATTATAAATAACCTCTAAAGTGTATGAGTTATTTACTATAGGCGCAAAATTACTTATTGTATAAGTACCATTATTTTGATCTACAAAAATGTATTCGGCATTCGTATCTAAATTCGTAACTCGAACTGAAGCACCTATTACACTATTATTAATTGTAGTATCAAAATATGGTGTAGATGTGCTTAATTTAATGATTTGATTATTTCCTATTGTTCCTTTTTCCCAATCTAAAGAAGCTTCAACAACTAGTCGAGGGGCAGCTGTCGGTACATCTACATCAATAACATCTTCACAAGAGATTATTAATAGTGTTAAAGCAAAAAATAAAAATGGTTTTATATATATTTTCATCTGTTTAAAATTTAAAATTATAAGTAATTGAAGGTATGATTCCAAAAACAGCTGTTCTAGTTGCTTCATTTCGACCTGTGTTTTCATTTTGACCAAATGAGATAGATGCAGCATTCTTTCTATTATACGCATTGTATAATCCAAAAACCCACTCACCTTTCCAGCGTTTGTCTGGTCTTTTATTAGGAGAATATATCGCTGAAATATCTAAACGATGATATGCTGGTAATCGGTCTTGATTTCTACCAGAATAACTCGCTATAGACAAGCCTTCATATTCATATTGACCATTAGGATAAGTTACTGGTCTCCCTGTTTGAAACACCAAATTACTACTAAAACTCCATTTGTTATTTAATTTATAAATTCCTGTTATAGAAAAATCATGAGTTCTATCATAAGCTGTATTATACCAATCTCCTTTATTAATTCCTGGCCCTCCAGCTTTTCCTCCTAAGGTTTTTTGTTCAGATTTTGAGATGGTATACGCTAACCATCCTGTGAATTTCCCTTTGTTTTTACGCACTAAAACTTCCAACCCATAAGCTCTAGATTTACCATTTAATATTTCGGTTTCAATAGTATTTGTTCCTATTAAATTAGAACCATCAACATAGTCTATTCTATTTTTAGTCGTTTTATAATACGTTTCTAATTCTAATGAATACACATTGTCTTTAAAGTTTTTATAATACCCTATTGCATATTGGTTTGATAACTGAGGCTTAATGTATGTTCCACTAGGTGCCCAAACATCTAAAGGTGTTACAGCTGTTGTATTAGATAACAAGTGTAAATATTGAGATGATTTGGTATAACTCGCTTTTACTGAAGATGATTCATTTAACTGATAAGACATACCTAATCTTGGTTCAAAATTATCAAATGTTTTAATGCTTTCACTTTTCTTATAAAACGTTTCTCCAGATGCTTCACCTTCTTCATAAATACCTAAGGCACTATTGTAAATCACTGGTTTATTATTTACATAATTTGTTAGTGTCTGACCTCCTAACCTAGAAAACCGACTATAACGAAGTCCGTATTGCGCTGTTAATTTATTGGTTAGTTTATGCTCTGCGCTTATATATAAACCACTTTCAAAGGCGCGTTTTTGTTCTAGTTTTAAATAATTAATAGGTGAACTCTCTGTAGTTGGCTTGACTTCACCAGGATTTAGGTTGTATAAAATTCCACTAAATCCAAAGTCTAGCTTTAATTTTTCATTGACATAGTATCCAAAATCATATTTAAGATTATAGTTTTTTATATCAGCAATCCAGTCTAACTGAATAAAATCTAATATAACTTGATAGTCATACTTACTATAAATTAATGACACGTTTGAAAACAACTTGTCGTTAAAAACATGATTCCATCTTAGATTTCCAGATGTATTACCATATTTATTTTTTACAATTTTTGATAAGTCGAAAATATCTCTTCCAAAATACCCAGAAAGATATACGCGGTTATTTTTATTTATTTCATAGTTGGTTTTAAGATTAAGGTCATAAAACGAAATTTTATCATCCTTTATATCTTCTAGAGCTGGCATAAATAAATGCGCATAAGAAGCGCGTCCTGCAACTAAAAACGACCCTCTATCACTAAGAGGTCCTTCTGCCGCTAAGCGACTTGATATAAGACCAAGACCTCCTGTAAGTGCAAAATCTTTACTATTCCCATCTTTTTGACGCACATCTAAAACAGATGATACTCGTCCTCCAAACTTAGCAGGAATATCACCTTTATATAGTTTAATATTTTTAATAGCATCTGAATTAAACACAGAAAAGAAACCAAAAAAGTGTGATGTATTATAAATAATCGCTTCGTCTAATAGTACTAAATTTTGATCTACAGCTCCACCTCTTACATGAAAACCGCCAGTACCTTCGCCACTATTAGTTACTCCGGGAAGCATTTGTATAGATTTAATAACATCTACTTCTCCTAAAACAGCGGGTATTTGTTTTATTGTAGCTGCATTTAATTTAGAAACACTCATTTGAGGTTTCTTAATACTAACGCGTTCCGACTCTTCCGCCTTAATCACAATTTCATTTAACTGAGTGGACGATTCTTTAATTTCAAAGTTTAATGTTTGATCGGTATTTAAGGTTATTTCTTTAACCAAATCTTCATATCCCATGTAAGAAATCACTAAAGTATATTGTCCTTTTGGAGCCGTTATGGAGAAAAAACCATATTCATTGGTTACCGCTCCATTGGTTGTGCCTTTTAAATAAGCTGTTGCGCCCAATAAGGTCTCTCCGTTTTTTAAATCTTTAATTGTACCCCTAATACTATATGTGTTCTGGGCAAATAAAAAAGCGCTGAATAGTAGGCATATGCCTAAAAAAAAGTGTCTCATTCTAAATTATTCGTTTTTTGATTGATGATATAATACTATAGACAACACAAAATTTAAATGGTTGCATATAATAGTTTTATAACGCAAAGTAATTTCAATTATTTATCCCGTAAACGCTTAATAATAGTATTTGGAGTGAAAAACAATTTTATGGAGTGAGTGGCAACAAATTGTAAGAATAACTATAATATGTCTGTAGCTGAAACTCTGTTTTTAATGATTTCTATATGAGATTTAGAAACGGGAAGCTTTATTTCTTTTAAATCATCCATAGCTAAAAACGTTTTGCCTTCAATTTTAAATAATGATTTTACATTAATTAAATTGACCACAAAAGACCGATGACATTGTTCTATTGGAAGGGTTTTATAACCATCAATAATGGTTTTTAAGCGTGTACGAACAATATGTTTTTTTATCTGTTCATTCATTTTATAATGAATTAAGACATATTGATTACTTGACTCTGCAAATAAAAAATCTTTCAACTGAATTCTTAATTCTAAATTCTCATTCTCATCAAAGATTTCAAGAAATGTTTCTTTATTAGAGTTTGAATCATAATACAAGTTTTGAAAACCATGTATTTTGATTTCAAGATCTTGAATTTCTGAGTTTAAATTTTTTATTAAAACATAAATTATGGTTCCCAAAAAAGGAAAAAGTAAAATCACAAAAGCCTGAAAATAAACCCCAAATTGAAATGTAATTGTCAATTCTTCTTCAATGGGATCATTTCCTAGATCAGGAAATAAAAATGCAAAACCTAAATTCATCAATGTTAAAAGACCTGCCTCAACAAAGTACCAAATGATATAGCGTCCAATGGTTACTTTTTGAAATCTAAAAAAAGGACGACAAATAAACTGAGAAATGGTCAAACCTGTTCCTGTAGCAAAAGCAATTTGCAATAAAAATCCAATAATGGTCAACAATGAATTTTCAGGATTAGAAAATTCGTAATCTAATCCAAATGGTCTAAACAAAACTAAAAATAGTAAAGAGAAAATAATAGAAAATAAAATGTAGAACCATTTATGTCTAGATGTATCTAAATACACAAAAGGATAATCAATAAAGGTTGATATTCTCATTAAAACGAATAATTAATTTGATCATTTTATTTTATAATCTAAGAGTCATTAACTCTACTCAAAAAAAAATATTGCATTTAAAAAGCATAAAAAGGTAGGGTGTTTCTTTTCTAAGTTGTTTTATACATTCAATAACAGATTAAGTTAATGAAAATGATCTAAAGATGTACCACTAACGATACATGGTTAAATACATTTATACTGCATTACAAATTAGTTTTTAGTTAAAAAAGGAAATAGATTTTAAGTTGGAAAAATTGTTATGAATTAGAACTCCTTTTTTAAATAGAAAGAGAGGTGAATAACACCTCTCTTTTGTTTTAACAAACTAATAATCAGATATTTGAAATTATTCTTTGCTTTTATTATCAGCATTAATAGCATCTATTATAGTTTGTGTAATATCATTACTTTCAGTGCCATACATAACACTTCCTGCTTCATTTTTTCCTAAAATAAAACTATAACCATTAGTCTTTCCATAACTTGAAACAAATGTTTTCATATGACTAATCACAGAATCAATTTCAACGTTAAACGCTTGTGTTAAGTTTTGTTGTTCCATCTGTAATTGTTGTTGTAACAATTGTTGCTTTTGACCTAAAGCTTGATACTGCTCTTGCTGTTCTTTTTGAGATAATTTAGCGCCATTAATTTGAAAATCTTGAGCTTCTAATTGAAACGCTTTCCCAATACTATCTGCGCGTTTTTTAAAATCTTCATCTTTCAATTTATATTTTGCCTCAATATCAATTTTTTCTTGATATTTATTTATAACCTCTCCATTATCGATAAAAGCAATTTTTTGTTGTTCTTGACATGATGCCAAAACAAGGGCTAAAGAAAGCACAGTTACTATTTTTTTCATTTTTAAGTTTTATTTATTTTTTGCAAATGTATGAAAGTGAATTATTTTTTTAACAAAAAAGACAACTATAAGTGTTCTTTATACTTTTCAGGAAAGGCATTCTGAAAATCTATTTAAAATAGATGGATCTAAAACACGCTAAGCAACTCTTAATGTTTTCGAAACAGAATCGTAAGACACTAAAGGCGCGAGGGTCTTAAATCGCTTAAAAACGGGTTTTAGTCCTTTTTTATCACATATATTAGTGATGAGTACTCTCCAGAGCGCTTTGCTTTCATATTAGATTTAAAACCAACTAAAAAAGATTTTATAGGATTCATAAAACCATTCTTATACTTTTCAGAAAGTAAAGACACATAATACCCATCAAAAATCATAGGAACTGTTTTCACGACACTCATAGATTTCTGTTGTACCAGTTTAGAAATTGACATTTGAGAAAAATGCCACAAATGTCTAGGCACATCATAAGCGGCCCAGAAATTTTTATAGTGCTTAGCATCATAACTTTTAAAATTAGGAACCGCAATAATCAATCGTCCATTAGGTTTTAAAAGTGATTCAAAGACAGAAATATGTTCTTCTAGTTTTGGGAGGTGCTCAAGAACATGCCAAAGCGTTATAACATCAAAACTATGAGCTTCAAGTTTTGATAAATGTTCAATATTAAAAACAGAATTATTCGTTTTTTGATTTGCAATTAATCTTGCATTTTCATTTGGTTCAATTCCGGAAACACTCCAGTTATGATCCAAAGCTATTTTTAAAAAATCTCCAGTACCACAACCAACATCTAATAATTTTTTTTCTTCTGAATGGAAAGAATTAATAAGCTTTAATTTACGTTTTAAAGCCATAGATTTCACAACATGGTAAACCTTTTCAAATAAATTTCGCTTTCCATCTGTATGGGAAATATAATTTTCACTTTCGTAATAATCTCCTAATTTATCTTCTGAAGGGTGAGGGTATGTTTCTAGCATCTCTAATTCCTTATTATAAATCAACTGGAATTCTTCTCCTGATACAGAATGATCTTTAACACTTAAATAGATATTGTCTTTACTTTTATTGATCACAAATAGGGCTTTGTTATTAAAATGTTTCACGTGGAACATTTTAAAATTAGTGTGTTCTATCTTCCTAAATAAACTAATAATACAGAAACATCTGCGGGCGAAACACCACTAATTCTTGACGCTTGTGAAATAGTCGCTGGTTGAATCTTGCTTAACTTTTGAATAGCTTCTGTGCTCATGGATTTTAATTTTGTATAATCAAAATCAGAAGGGATTTTCACACCTTCTAGCCTATTTAGTTTATCTGCATTATTTTTCTCCTTTTCAATATAACCAGAATATTTAATCTGTATTTCGGTTTGCTCTATAACTTCTCGATCTAAATTATGTTCTTGAATATAATTTTCCACAGATTCAAAGCGTCGCATATCTTCTGAAGTAATATTAGGTCTAGAATACAATTTAAACATCTTATCAGATTGTTTAACTAATGCTGAGTTCTTAGATTCTAATACCGGGTTTGCGTCTTCAGGCTTAACACTGGTTTCTCTAAAAAAGCTTACAAAATTATCAGATTGAGATTGTTTTTTTTCCATTCTTCTAAGACGCTTTTCACTAGCTAAACCTAAATCGTAACCTTTTGGAGTTAATCTAAAATCAGCATTATCTTGTCGTAATAAGGTTCTATATTCTGCACGAGAGGTAAACATTCTATAAGGCTCTTCTGTTCCTTTAGTAATTAAATCATCAACCAAAACACCAATATATGCTTCATTTCGTTTCAAAATAAAAGCCTCCTCTTCTTGAACTTTAAGCGCGGCATTTATTCCTGCCATTAACCCTTGAGACGCAGCTTCTTCATAACCTGTCGTTCCGTTAATTTGACCTGCAAAAAACAAACCATCAACTAACTTAGTTTCTAATGTATGCTTTAATTGTGTGGGTGGAAAATAATCATATTCTATAGCGTATCCAGGTCTAAAAAACTTTACATTTTCAAAACCAACCACAGATTTTAAGGCTTTAAATTGAACCTCTTCAGGTAATGAAGTTGAAAATCCATTAACATAAACCTCAACGGTATTCCACCCTTCTGGTTCTACAAATAATTGGTGCCTGTCTTTATCTGCAAAGCGATTAATCTTATCCTCAATAGAAGGACAATATCTTGGTCCGGTACTTTGAATTCTACCATTAAACATTGGTGAACGATCAAAGCCTTCACGAAGTAAATCATGAACCTCAGTACTCGTATAAGTCATGTGGCAAGAACGCTGTTCAGTTAATGGTTTAATACGTTCTAAATATGAAAATTTTTCTGGCTGAACATCACCTGGCTGTTCTATCATTTTAGAATAATCTAAAGATCTACCATCAACCCTTGGAGGCGTACCTGTTTTCATTCGACCAGAATCAAAACCTAGAGTAATGAGCTGTTCAGTAATTCCAGTTGCTGCTCTTTCTCCTGCTCGTCCTCCGCCAAAATTCTTATCTCCTATATGGATTAATCCATTAAGAAATGTCCCATTAGTAAGCACTACTGTTTTTGCTTTTATCTCAATTCCTAGAGACGTTTTTACTCCAACAACTTTATAGTTTTCTACAATTAAGCTAGAAACCATATCTTGATAGAAATCTAAATTCTTAGTTTGTTCCAAAAGCAATCTCCAATCTTCAGCAAAACGCATACGATCACTTTGAACTCTAGGGCTCCACATTGCTGGTCCTTTAGACTTGTTAAGCATTTTAAATTGAATCGCAGAGGTGTCACTTACTATTCCGCTATAACCGCCAAGCGCATCAATTTCTCTTACGATTTGCCCTTTAGCAATTCCACCCATAGCAGGATTGCATGACATTTGCGCAATGTTTTGTAAATTCATTGTGATGAGTAATGTTTTACTACCCATATTAGCGGCTGCAGCAGCTGCTTCACTTCCTGCATGGCCAGCACCAACAACTATGACATCATATACTTCGTTGAACATAATTTACTGTATTGTTCCACGTGGAACATTAATCTGTTTTATTACTGAAGTTCTTGTTCTCAAGAAATTAATTTACAAATATACGTGAAATACTAATATACTAATAAAGCGTAGTTAAGTAGTGATTTTCTTTTGCCCTCATTAGTTTTGCATCTTCTTCTGTTTTGTCTTTGTAACCACAATAATGAAGTAGACCATGAATAATGACACGATGCAACTCTTCAAAAAACTCAACATTAAAATCTTTAGCATTATCAACAACACGTTCAATGGAAATATAAACATCTCCGTGTAGCTCTTTTCCTATAGAATAATCAAAACTAATAATATCAGTTAAGCTATCATGATCTAGAAATTCTACATTTATTTTATGTAGATAATCATCATCACAAAAGATATAATTAACCTCTCCTTCTTTACAGTTTTCTGTAGATATTGTCTTCGATATCCATGCTGAAATTTTTGATTCAGCATCCAATTTAAAATCGGTCTCGTAGTTAAAACTAATCATTTACCTTTTTGAAATACTCTTGAACTTTCTTTTTATAAACTTGCTGCAAAGGTAGTGCTTGACGATTTAAAATCTCAGTAGTATTAAAATATTCTTTAGCTTTAGGTATTTGATTAGGAACCGCATTATCATATGGTTTAGTATTGGTTTCAGATTTACGCTTATTATCTTGCCCTTGCATAAATGTTGCGTTTTCCAACTTAAGTAGTTGATGTTGTAAATCCATCATCTTTTGTAATGTCTGATTGGTAAATCCTTTATTTATTAAATCTAACTCAATCTCTTCCATTTGTTTTAATAACTCGCCTCCTAAACCTCTCTTTCCTTCTTTGCCTAATCTTTTTTCTAAAGCTTGACGAAGTTGTTGTTGTTTCTGGTAAATTTCATAAAGTTCTCCTTTTTGCATTTCACTTTCGCCCTGACCTTCTCCATCGCCATTTCCTTCTTTTTTTCCTTCTTTGCCCTCTTTGCCTTCATCTCCTCCTTTAGATTTTCCATTTTCACCCTCCTCTTCTTTTTGTCCTTCACCTTTTTCTCCCTTTTCTCCATCTTTAGGTTTCTTGCCTTTCTCTCCCTTTTTCATACCCTCTTCCATCTTCTTATTAAGCGCTTCTTGGCTCATAATAATATCTGGTAATTGATCGCCTTGACCCTGTCCCTGGCCCATAGATGGATTCATTTGCATATTCATATTATCCAATACATCGCTCAAAAAACTCGCTAATTCATTAGTAGATGTAATGGTATATTGTTGCGAAGAAATTCCTTGATATATTTGATTTTCAGATAGTTGACCTAAAGATTTATCTATATTATAAAACACATTAGTGATTTGGGTATTAACGCGCTCAGAAATGGCAGGTTGCCTTAATGATAACGAAAAAAGACTATCATCAATATGCTCAAAGTGTTCTCTTAGATTATTTTGTTTGCGTAAAAACTTACCATATTCATTATGATTAACTTCAATACTTTTAAACTGGTTCATTAAATTTTCCTGATCAAAAGAAAACAATACTAAATTGTCAAGTATTTGTCTAAGAACATCAATATCTTCTTGCATTTGCTCGCCGCCACCCATAGCCATTCCTTGAGCCATTTGCTGAGCCATTTGCTTCATTTTTTTAGCTGCTTGTTTCTGCTTTTTCTTTGCTTTCTGTTGTCCTTCTTGTGGGCTTTGAGGTTCTTGGTTTTCTTGTTCCTCCTGAGGGGCTTGATTCTCTTGTTCTTGACTTTCTTTTTGGTCTTGTTCTTTTTGGTCTTCTAAAGCATCTGTTGCTTCTTTTTGATCTTGCTTTATAGATTCCTCTGTTGGTTTGTCTTGAGGTAAATCCATTGGTTTCTTAAGTGCTTTATTTTCCTTTTCAAGATCTTCCATTTGCTTTTGAAACTCTTCAAATTTTTCATTGAGTTTCTCTTGCTCTTCTTTTGTATTGTTTTCTTTAGTTTCTTCTGAAAGCTTCTCTTGTTCATCTGCTAAATTCTCTAAATCTTTCATTAGTTTTTCAGCCTTTTTTGCTACATAAAATCGCTTTGTTAATTCTAAAAGTTGTTTTAAACTTTTCTCCTTATTTTTATTCTGCTTAGCCAATTCATCAAGTTTTTGAGTAAACTCTTCCTTATTGATTTTATCTTTCATTTTCTCCAACTCATCAAGCAGTTTTTCATCCTGTTTAAGTTGTTGTTCATTTTCCTCTAAACGTTTTTGTAAATCTTCTTTAAATTGGTCTTTTTCTTTATCTTCATTTTGAAACTCCTCAATATTCTCTTTCAGCTTTTTGTTAAAGTTTTTCATGAGTTGCTCCTGCTCTTTCTGGCGCTTTATAAAATTTTCAAACTTCTTCTTATCATTAAAATTGAGTTCTTTTTTTTCCTTTTGATTTTTTGATAATTCTTTTAATTCTTTGTCTTGGTCTTTAAGTTTATCAAACGTTTTACTAATATCTTCTATCGTTTCATTTTGCTCTTGTAATTGTTTTTGTTCCTCTTCTTCTTTTGTCAATTTTCTATAACTAAAAACAGAACTTTTTGAACTCTTATAACGATGTAAAGCATCATTATCGAAAACTTGAAAATAAAGCTCGTAGTTTATACCATCTTCTAAATTTAATTGATTTGGAAACGCACTTATAAACTCATCAAAGTTTGATTTGGAAACACTCATAATCTCATAAGATTTATCCTCTGGATTATTACTAGGGTAGTATACTAATTGTAATTTACTTAACCCATAGTCATCACTTACTTGACCAAAAAAATAGAGTGTTTGATTATCTAAAGAGTCTTTTTCCATCTTCACATTCATTTCTGGATAATTATCTTTAATAACATTGATTGAAAACGCAAGGTTTTCATAATCTTTTAGCTGTTTATTACTTGTACTAATACTGTAATCTGTATTAGTATAAATACGTTTTGAGGCTTTAAATTGCCCTAAGGAAATAGACTCAAAATCTAAAGTGTCTTTTGAATAAAATGTTACATTGTCTGTTGATTTAGCATGTACTTTCCATGTCACATTTGTGCCCTCAGGAATTGTAGAATTTCCCGTGCTCTTTAATATTTCATCCTGTTTTTTTGTGTAAGCAGGATAATCAAGAACCATTTCAAAATTAACTAATGTTGGTACTTCTATAATATCTAAAGTATAATTTTTTGATACAACATCATTAGCTGACAAGCTAAACGATAATGGGTCTTTAGGTTGCGTAAACATAAATTCAAACTGCCCTGGAGACGTTTGTTGCATAAAAAACGATTGGTTATTAAAGTGTATCTGAGCATTTTCAGGAACAACCTCTCCTGCTGTACTCACGATAATTTTGAAATCTTTGTTTTCTATAGCATTTAAATCTTCATTAATCACAAAAAACTGAAATGGCGCAGGTGGTTCATAAGCTGTATTATAATTTACCACACGCTCATAACTATCGCTAAACCAATTAATTTTTCCTGTTAAAAATGACAACAATAAAATAGCAACAGGAATGGCTGCATATTTAAGATATTTAGTGTTTTTATTAAAGTTAATTGCTAATTTGAATGGAATAGGACGTAATTCGGATGATTTTTGCTCAATACTAGCCGCTAATAATTCAGACTGCGAATTATTTCCATTAAGCTGAAGCACATTGAGTAACTTATCGTTTACTTCGGGAAAATGATTTCCTATAATTTGCGACGCTTCTTCATAATTAATTCCTTTTTGAAGTTTGAATAATTTTGCCAATGGAATTGCTATAAACTTAGAAAACAATGCTATTTCTACAACAATAAACAACCAAAATAAAATCGTTCTAGCAGTTGGGTTTAGCCATAAAAAATATTCAATAAGTAAGGTTACAATAAGGTATAAAAGTCCTATTGCAAAAAATAAAATCGCACCTTTAAGCAACTCATTCGTATAATAACGCTTGATAAATTGCTCTAATTTGCCTTGTATGTTTTGAAAATTACTTACCATAGTCACATTTAACTCACTAATCTACAATTTTATTTTAAACGACAAATGCCTAAATTTGGTAAGATTCTGTTAATTTCGAGGAGTTGTGTTAATTTATAGTTCAACTTATATGCTGTGGTTTTTTAACTTTTAAAAGAAAAACAAAACACATTTCTCTTTATAAAAGAACAAATTAAAAATAAATCAATGAAAGATCTTAAATATCTTGCTGCTTTTTCAATCCCAATTGTTGCTTTTATAGGCTTGTATTTAAAAGGCCCATTTGTTTACCTCACTCCTATTTATGCTTTTGTCTTAATCCCTGTTTTAGAAGTCATCTTTCCTTTAGACACCAAAAATACAACTTCGGAAGATGCCACTAAAAAACTAAAACAAACGATTTTTGATTGGTTACTTTATCTTAATCTACCTATTGTTTATGGATTGGTAATCTTTGGAATATATCAAGCAACACATCTAACAATTGAAACCTATGAATTGGTAGGAATGATGATTTCGGTTGGTATTGTCTTAGGGGTTAATGGTATTAACGTTGCCCACGAATTAGGACACAGGCAAACAACTAATGAGCGTTTTATTGGTAAAATATTATTATTACCTTCATTATACATGCATTTTTATATCGAGCATAATTTTGGACATCATTTACATGCGGCCACACCTGAAGATCCTGCAACTGCACGATATAATCAAAGTGTATATTCATTTTGGTTTACCTCTATTTTTAGACAATATATGAAGTCATGGAGTATTCAGAAAAAACTATTAAAAAACACTAATCAAGACTTCTTTTCAATAAAAAATGACATGCTTTGGTATGCTATATTTCAAATTGGGTATTTGGGAATTGTCTTTTTTAGTTATGGAACTATCGGGCTCCTTTTTGTTTTTGCTTCTGCTGTGATTGGTTTTTTACTCCTTGAAACCGTAAATTATATTGAGCATTACGGACTACTAAGACTTAAAACAAAATCTGGTCGTTATGAACGCGTTAAAGAAATACACTCTTGGAACTCTAACCATATCATTGGAAGAATTGTGCTCTACGAGTTGACAAGACATAGTGATCATCATTTCAAATCGACAAAAAAATATCAGACATTAAATTGTTATGATGAGAGCCCGCAAATGCCCTTTGGTTATCCAACCTCAATGGTGCTAGCCATGATTCCGCCATTATGGTTTAATATTATGAATAAAAGAGTTCCACGTGAAATGATTTTTCAACAAAAAACAAACTAAAAACACTTCCTCTTTAATCTTTTCTTTGTTCTCTAAGCTTATCAATCTATCTTTGCGGCTTAGATTCTGAAACAAGTTCAGAATGATAGTTTCAAATAATGCTTAAACAGCACTGTTTAAGTGTAATATTTAAAAACAACAATGACTAAACCCGTTCGCGTGCGTTTTGCACCAAGCCCAACAGGACCATTACATATTGGAGGTGTTAGAACAGCGCTTTTCAACTACTTATTTGCCAAAAAACACAAGGGTACTTTTGTGCTCCGTATTGAAGATACCGATCAAAATCGCTATGTTGAAGGTGCCGAAGATTATATTATAGAGGCTTTAAATTGGTGTAATATCCCCTTTGATGAAGGCCCAAATAAAAACGAAAAATTTGGACCATACAGACAAAGTGAACGTAAACACTTATACAAACAATATGCTGATGAGCTTATTTCAAAAGGTCATGCTTATTATGCCTTTGATACTTCGGAAGCATTAGATTTTCATAGAAAAGATCATGAGGCTAACGGAAAAACCTTTATCTATAATTGGCACAATCGAGAAAAAGGGCGTTTAGTAAATTCTTTAATATTAACAGCCGAAGAAACACAAGCAAAAATTGATGCTGGTGAGGATTATGTTATCCGATTTAAATCACCTCAAGACGAAATACTACATCTTAAAGACATCATTCGTGGAGATATTAAAATTGATACTAATGTTTTAGATGATAAAGTTTTATTTAAAAGTGACGGGATGCCAACCTATCATTTAGCGAATATTGTAGATGATCATTTAATGGAAATCTCTCATGTTATTCGTGGTGAAGAATGGTTACCTTCTTTAGCTCTACACTACCAATTATATACCGCTTTTGGTTGGAATGCTCCTGAATTTGCACACTTACCATTAATATTAAAACCAACAGGAAAAGGAAAACTAAGCAAACGTGATGGTGACAAATTAGGCTTTCCTGTATTTCCATTAGAGTGGGCAGATCCTAAATCTGGAGATATTTCTAGAGGTTATAAAGAAGATGGATATTTCCCAGAAGCAATGATAAATTTCTTAGCCTTTTTAGGATGGAACCCAGGAACTGAACAAGAACTATTTGATTTAGAAAGCTTAATCAATGCCTTTGGTTTAAATAAGGTTAATAAATCAGGAGCACGTTTTGATCCCGATAAAACAAAATGGTTTAATCATCATTACATGCAAGAGCAGCATAATACTGATTTAGCTTTAGCATATAAAAATTCTAGAGCAGAATTATCAGAAATTGACACCCAATATATAGAAATGGTAATTGGTTTAATTAAAGAACGTGCCACATTTGTAAGTGATTTTTGGGAGCTAAGTCATTTCTTTTTTACAACACCTTTATCCTACGATGAAAAGGCTTCAAAAAAAGCCCTAAAAGAAGGTACTGAAGATATTTTAAATAAGGTGAAAACCTTGGTTGATAGTGTCGATGATTTTACTGTTGAAAATCTTCAAAATACTATAAAAAGCTGGATTACATCTAACGAGATTGGTTTTGGAAAGGTAATGATGCCGTTACGTTTAGCACTTGTTGGAGCCTTACAGGGACCTGATGTTTTTGATATTATCTATATGATTGGAAAAACAGAAACATTAAAACGTATTGATGGTTTAATTGCTACCATTTAATTAATATCTAAAACTCTTTGTCATTTAGATTGATCAATTTCTATAATTGTATCCTTCTAAATGACATTTTTTTATTAAAATGTAATCATTAAAGCAAATGATAACATATTTTGATGGCCTTCAAATTTTTTAGACGATGGCGTTGTTGTTAAGTTTTGATCATTGAGTTTCTTAAAGATGTTTGTAAATCCATAACTATAGCTCGCTCTTAATTTAAAATTCCCTATTCCTGCAGAAGCACCAATAACTCCATTGGCATTGAATTTTGAAATATCACTAATATCTTCAGCAAGCAAAGCATCAAAACCGTCAATGATATAATTCTTTTTAGAATCATCATCTAATTCTAGTTCACCATTATATTGTAATTGCGGACCAACATCAAGAGTTAAATTATCTTTCAATAATTTTACATGTAATAAAAAAGAAACCTGAGCAGCAATTAAATTATAATCCAGCTGTTCTTGAGTAAGTGTTGCAAGAGACGGTCTGCCAGTTATTTCTAACGTATTTTGTGAAAATTGAAACCCATAACTTACTGTATACCATTTATGTGGAATGTCAACTGTTGCAATCATTCCTCCTATAAAACCATTTCCGCTTTTAGTTTGAAAATTATCGGTTGTAATATCATATTGTGTTAATCCTCCAATGATACCAATCCCGTTTTTTATTTTATATCGTTTATGTTGTGCTACTGAAACTGTAACAAAACCAATACATAATGCTACTAATAAAATAAACTGCTTTTTTTGCATATACTTAGTGTGTGATTTGAGCAAATATAACTTAATTTAGTAACTGATTATTTTTATAACCATTTAAAAAAAACACTTTATGGGACAATTTATTTTTATACCAATTATTTTTTTCGGCTTAATCATTTTGATTTCAGCTTTCTTTATTGTTAAACAACAAACCGCTGCTATTATTGAGCGTTTTGGTAGATTTCAAACTGTCGCTCAATCAGGTTTAAGGTTTAAAATTCCCTTAGTGGATAGAATTTCTGGCCGTTTGAGCCTGAAAATTCAGCAATTAGATGTAATTGTAGAAACAAAAACACACGATGATGTGTTTGTGCGCTTAAAAATTTCAGTACAATACAAAGTCATAAAAGATAAGGTGTATGACGCTTTCTATAAGCTCGATTATCCTCACGATCAAATTACGTCTTATGTCTTTGATGTGGTACGTGCCGAAGTTCCTAAAATGAAATTAGATGATGTGTTTGTTAAAAAGGACGATGTTGCTATTGCGGTAAAACGAGAATTAAACGAAGCGATGATTGATTATGGGTACGATATTATTAAAACCTTAGTAACAGATATTGATCCAGATGCTCAAGTTAAAGAAGCAATGAACCGAATTAATGCTGCTGAGCGTGAAAAAGTAGCTGCTCAATATGAAGGTGATGCTGCTCGTATTTTAATTGTTGAAAAGGCAAAAGCTGAAGCTGAAAGTAAACGATTACAAGGACAGGGTATTGCTGATCAACGTAGAGAAATTGCTCGCGGATTAGAGGAGTCTGTAGATGTTTTAAATAAAGTTGGTATCAACTCTCAAGAAGCTTCTGCGCTTATTGTTGTAACTCAACATTACGATACCTTACAATCTATCGGTCAAGAAACCAATAGTAACTTAATTTTATTACCAAATTCTCCTCAAGCAGGAAGTCAAATGCTTAACGATATGGTGGCGAGCTTTACAGCGAGTAATCAAATTGGTGAAGCCATGAAAAACTCAAGAAAGAAGAAAGAGTAATAGATTCTATAGTTAACTTTGAAAGAGCTCGGAAACAGAAACTTGTTTTCGGGCTCTTTTTTTAAATCTTTCTTTTCTTAGAACCAGATCTCTTTTTCTTCTGTTCTGTTTCTTTTACCTCTTCTCTTATCCATGGAAATGATAGAGATGTACTTGCAAATGACGTTCCGAAGTTAATATTAGCATAGTATACTTGGCTTACCGCATCCTTTACTTGATTGCTAGAAAGTTCTTGTAATGGATGAATAAAAACAGCCCATAAAACACCTTCTGAAACTGCATATTTAACGTCTAAAGCGGTATGGAAATTAGCGACTAATGCTGCTTTAATTAAATCACCATCTAAAGTATTAGCGTTTGCAATAGGAGAAATGATTCGCATTCTATTGTGTTCTGTATCTGTAAAAGACACCAACTGAATATCTTTAACAAAAAATTGCCAAGCACCTTTTTGACCTTGAATAGAATCACTAACCGAAGCATAAATATCTTCAAGTTTGTCATTATTCATGTTTTGAGAAAAGGACAATAATGGTAATATAAATAGTATATAGATTGTTTTTTTCATTGTAATCGTATTTTATTTCTAAGTCGAAAAAAACACGGTTAACAAACAAATAGCTAAGTCATTATTTAAATGGATGACGTTCATCCCATTCTCGTATTGGGTTGGCATATTTTACTACCAACTTCAAGACGGTATTAGCAATCACATTATTAGTGTGCTTAAGATAAATATGCATATTGCGTGGCTTTGCTCCTACACTGCTTTTAATTTCCATAGCTGTTCGGGCAAAAATCACTTGTTTATATTGATGTTGAATGCCAAAAAAGGCCATGTCGAACAACATATTAAGATACATTTGATATTGATGTTGTAGGTCTTGTTTATAGCCTAAAAAGTAAGTTTCTAATTTGGTGTTATTTAGAATTAACGTATAGAACCCTACAAGCTCATCATTTAAGAAATATCCAAAAAGTTTAAACCTTTCTTTAAGTTGAAATTTTAAATTATAAAAATGGTCACTGTGTAATTTAAAGGAATTAACTCCTGCATTATCAGATACATTTACATACAATTCATAAAGGCTATTTGAAAACTTATTTACCTCATCTAAGCTTAATTCTTTACATTGTATCTCATTGCTTTTCTTGCGCGCTGTTTTGTAACGTCTTCGATATTTTTTATTGAATGAAGCGATATAATCATCAGAAGATTTCCAATCGTTTCTAACTTCAAAAATCATATTAGGCTGCGCTTGTGCTTTATACAATTTTTGATTTCGAAAGAATGCTTCACTTAAATGAATATCATCGGTTTCGAAATAATCTTTAAATCCAATAATTCTTATTTTTTTACCAAATTGTTGTTTTATGGTTTGCGTTAATTCATTAATACCTTTTGAAATTATATGTAAAAACTCATCTTGAGTTATCGCTTCAGAATTAAAATACAAGCCATGCTGTCCGGTATGCATTAAATTACCTACAATTAATGCATTTCCTTTTACAATTTTAGAAATAAGTATTTTTCCACAGCGCTTAAAAAACTGATTAGACGTTTTTCTAAACACATCATCCAAATACATTTCAACACGTTGGATAATGGCAATTCCAACTAAAATTTCCGAAGAAAAAACACCTAAAAAATAGCTAGAGATATTTGCTGGACTTGAATCTTCAAGTGCTTTTAAGAAAGGTTTATTTAAAAAAATATCATTAACAGGAAGCTCATCCCATGCTTGGGGTAAATCTGTAACCGAATTGTATATTTTAAAGTCTATCAAGGCAAAAAATAAAGGCTGAAAATTACGATTCTCAGCCTTCAAATGTGTTAAAAATTCATCAAAGTTTTTAGTTCCATCCACAAAGAATTGCACCCATTACAGCTAATGTAACAATCCAATATCCAGAATTAATAAAAATATATTTGGTATTTTTGCGTTCAAACAAAGCTATGGTTCCAATAATTGGCAAAGCACCAAACACTCCAAAAATAGTTCCATGAAGCGCGCCATGCTCAAACGTTCTATAAGCCGTACCATAATCTGTCATAAACGCTTCAAACGACGTTTTTGCTGTTTCAGGTTCTCCTCCAATCATTCCTAGCGCTCCCCATTGATGGTTTGTGAACTGCATTAATAAAACTGCTAATACAGCAGCAAAAAACAATGCTAGTCCAAAAATAACAGCCATGTTTCCACTTTTCATTTTTTCTTCAGTCACTCCAGAAGCTTTCATCCATGCGTTACCAAAGACTTTT
Organism: Flavobacteriales bacterium 33_180_T64; assembly: GCA_002162685.1. GTDB lineage: Bacteria > Bacteroidota > Bacteroidia > Flavobacteriales > Flavobacteriaceae > Psychroserpens. The sequence continues at coordinate 452,807 of MAAQ01000013.1, read as the reverse complement.
GGGTTATACCAAATAGCTCCAATAACCAAAGCAGCAACTGCTGCAACAGGTATTGCTAAAGGGGTAATAGGTAGTGTATCCATAATATTTAATATTTTAGTTAGTATGTTTAAATGTACAAAAAAACCTCAAAAGTACATTTTGAGGTTTCTAAACGGTCTTAGACAGTGTTTATAAAATTTTTGCTTCAGCTACTAATAAATCATTTTTATCGTCTAATGCTTTTTCAATAAACGTATTGATATCTTCATTCCGTTCTTGGCCATTTTTAAGTAATACACTTAGAGTAATCAGTGTTGCAATACGTGTTCCTACTTTTTTTGCTGCAGTATTAAATAAGGGCTGTAAATCGTCATAACTAACGGTTTCCGCAAGTTTTAAAATTTCTGCTTTAGACTTTTCTTGCTTAGCTTCTGGTTGGTTGGTGTATTTTTTTCCCAACTGTTTAATCACTTCAATAGCGGGTCGTTTTTGTTGCTGTTGTTGTGGTTTATTCTCATTATTATTTTGTTGAGCCTTAGGCTTTTGTTTTGCCCAAGAATCTCTTAAACCAACAGTTTTATTAAACACTAAATGTTCTGATGTAGTATCATCATCGACATTAAAATAACCTAAACGTTGAAATTGAAATTGATCACCAATAGTTACATCTAATAAACTAGGTTCTACAAACGCTTCAATAGTTTTTAAAGAATTAGGGTTAATAAACTCCATAAAATCTTTTTCTGGATGTGCATCTGGAGCTTCATCAATAAAAAGTCTATCATATTCTCTAACCTCAGCTTTAATAGCGTGTTTTACAGATACCCAATGCAATGTGCCTTTAACTTTCTTTTCAGTATCTGTAGAATAGGTGCAGTGAATTTCAGTAATGTGACCATTATTATCTTTGACAACACTTTCACCTTTAATGATGTAGGCATTTTTTAATCGTACCTCACTACCTAATTTTAATCTAAAAAACTTATTACTAGCTTCCTCTTTAAAATCTGCACGTTCAATGTATAGTTCTTTAGAAAAAGGGACCTTTCTAAATCCAGCACTTTCATCTTCTTGATTATTTTCGGCATCTAGCCACTCTTCTTTATCCTCTGGATAATTAGTGATTACTAATTTCACAGGATCTAAAACAGCCATAACTCTTGGTGCTATTTTATTTAAATCTTCACGAATACAAAACTCTAAAAGGGATACATCAATCACATTTTCTCGTTTTGCAACACCAACTCTTTCGATAAAATGACGGATAGAATTTGGTGTATATCCGCGTCGTCTCAACCCTGAAATGGTTGGCATTCTTGGATCGTCCCAACCAGAGACAATATTATTTTGAACTAATTTAAGTAGCTTTCGCTTACTCATAATTGTATAACTCAAGTTTAAACGTGCAAACTCACGTTGTTTAGGAGGCATTGGTAGTTCTTGAGCGGCATAACCATAGACATTATCCTTAAACCAATCGTAAAGTTCTCTGTGAGGTTTAAACTCAAGTGAGCATAATGAATGAGAAATTTGTTCTATATAATCACTTTCACCATGTGTCCAATCGTACATTGGATAAATACACCATTCATCACCTGTTCTATGATGTTCTTTTTTTAGTATACGATACATAATAGGATCACGCATTAACATATTTGGATGCTGCATGTCTATTTTTGCTCTCAAAATATGTGTCCCTTCATCAAACTCACCTCGCTTCATGCCTTCAAATAAATAAAGGTTTTCTTCTACGCTTCTATTTCGATAGGGACCATTAACACCTGGTTGTGTTGGTGTTCCTTTTTGTTCTGACATCGCTTCACTAGACTGAGAGTCTATATATGCTTTTCCGTCTTTTATGAGTTGAACAGCCCAATTATATAGTGTATGAAAATAATCTGAAGAATAAAATTCATTAGCCCATTTATAACCCAACCATTCGATATCGCGTTTAATAGCATCTACATATTCTTGTTCCTCTTTTGCTGGATTAGTATCATCAAAACGAAGGTTTACGGGCGCTTGATATCGTTCTCCTAAACCAAAACTAATTCCAATAGCTTTAGTATGCCCAATATGTAAATATCCATTAGGTTCTGGTGGAAAACGAAAACGAAGTTTATCTTTTGATAATCCGTTAGCTAAATCTTCTTCTATAATGTGCTCTATAAAATTGAGCGATTTTGTTTCTTCAGACATGATTTTAAAATAATAGGCAAAGTTATTAAATATTTGCGTTATATATTTGCTTTAAAATAGAATGCTTTGGGAATAATTAAAGTTGAAAATATAAGAGTTTTTGCACATCATGGTTGTTTAAAAGAAGAAACCAAGATTGGAAGTAATTATCGTGTAGATTTAGAAGTAAAAGCAAATTTAAAAACCTCAGCAAAAACCGATGAATTAAATGATACTGTTGATTATGTACTTTTGAACACTATTGTAAAAGAAGAAATGCAAAAGCCTTCAAAATTATTAGAAACGGTTGCTAAACGTATTTTAGATCGTATATTTTCTGAAGAATATTTAGTAAAAAAAGCATCAGTAAGCGTTAGTAAACTGAATCCTCCAATTGGTGGTGATGTAGAAAGTGTGACAATAAAAATCATAAAAAGACGAAAAAAGTAAGGGTTAATAGTGTAAAATGGTAATTTTTTATACATTTGCCTTCCTCGATTGTAATATTACATTGGGAATCTTGTTAAAACAAGATAAAAGGCGTCTTGGCCGAGTGGCTAGGCAGAGGTCTGCAAAACCTTGTACAGCGGTTCGAATCCGCTAGACGCCTCGAAAAACCTTCAACTACTGTTGAGGGTTTTTTTATTATATGTCTCATCCTGAAATAACGTTACATAAAACCAAGTATAGTAAAAACGAACCCAAAAAAATTATCAATTAAATTTAAATTACCTATTAGGTTGCTTTTGTATTGCAAAATAATCGACAATTAACATCATACTTAGTAATAAACTCCCAAATGTAAAAATTAAAGAACCATAAGGCCAGTGCTGAATTTTAAATAATACACCTATGATGATTAAAGCTAGTGAAGTAATTGAAAATCCGTAATAAAAGAGTTTTAAAACACCACTATTTTTTAGTTTTCGACGTATAAAATATGTGAATCCTTCAGTTATTAGCCACCAAACAAATAGTATAAGCAATACTAGATCTAAAACATATGGAATATTAAACAAGTGAAGTCCTTTAATACAGTAATTAAAAACCCAAACTAAGACAAGTCCTAATTTTACATAATCTAGTGTTTGTTTTTCTTTTTTGTATAAAAAACGAAGGCTATATAATAGTACTATTAAACCACTTCCTAAAAGTATTAATTGCTTTGCATATAGCCAGTGCATCACTTTAAATAACACACCATAAACTAAGATAATGAGTGCAATTCGAATTGGAAAGGTTAATATTTTAGTTCTTGATACTTTCAAAATAAACACTCAAATGGTTTAATGTCTTATAGGGCTTACTTTTTCTATTTGCTCTTTACTTTTTTCATAAAGTTCAGGAAATAAACCTTGAGATAGTAATAGAATTCCAAAACCTAATATAACTAAAGCAAGGATTTTTTTGGTTTTAAAAATAAGACGTGGTGTTAATTTATTTCGTAGACGTTTGGCAAGTGCTATTTTAACTAAATCAATTAAGAAGTAAACAGTTAATATGGTGATAATAAAAATTATAACACCATTTTCAGAAGTCGTCATAGAACTTCCAATAGCAATAAATCCTAACCAAAATAATAAAACACCAATATTAACAAAATTGAGAAGAAAACCTTTAATGAATAATTTTTGATAGTTATTTTTAGGGATTTCAATTCTATGGTATTCTTTTGCGATAGACCGAAATGATTTGGATGTTTTAACAAAAGAAATAAATCCATAAACCGCTAATATTACACCTCCAAAAATAAGAAAATTAGGATCGTCTTTAATTTTTTCTATAAGGTTATTAGTACTGTAAAACGCGAGTGAAATAAAGATAATATCTGCTAGAATAACACCTAAATCAAATATTAAAGCACTTTTAAACCCTTTTGTCGCACTCGTTTCTAGCAGTACAAAAAATACTGGACCGATAGTGAATGCAAGAATAATTCCGAAAGGAATAGCTGCTAAAATATCATCTAACATAAAAGAAATAGCTTTCCTACAAATCTAATAAAAAAGACTCAAAATCAACGAGAATGGTTAAGCGATTAGTTCATACGTTTTATTCGTCCGCCTAATGTTCTTTTTTCTTTTATATGTTCTGGGTTTCCGTAAATATAAATATTACCACCAGCAGTTACTTTAGCATCTACAGTTTTTGAAGCATTCACATCGGCTTCACCACCTGCTTTTAAACTCACTGATGTGTTTTGGGTTTCGAAAGCTTGACCTTCATAAACGCCTCCTGTATTAAGTATAATATCTTGCGAAATTGCTTTACCTCTTGTTTCTATAATACCACCAGAAACTGCTTTTATATCAACTTGATCTACGTCTAAACCTATTTTAAGACGTGCGCCTTCTTGAGCTCTTAGTTCGATCTGGTTTTGTTCTATAAGTTCGTTAGAAGTGATGTAAGCACCTTCATTACCATCTATAACATCTAATTTGGTATAGTATACAGCAACAAATGTTTTATCACCATTAAATATTAAATCAAATTTCATTCTAATTTTAAGCTTTCCATTTTTATTGATTACCTCTACATCTTCAATATCATCACCAGTAATTTCTACTTTAGCTTCATCAGATTTTATAAGATTTACGACAATTAAATCATAAACTTTAACTTCATTAAAATCGCCAACACCTTTTTCTTTAGGGTTTTGAGAAGTTACTATTGAAGTTACAACTAATAATACGAGGGTTAAAAAAGTTTTCATCTTGAATCTGTTTTATAATAGTTACGTTTGTTCTTTTATAAAGATGATAACTTAACTTAATTGTTACAGTTTTATTATGTATTCTGAAATTTTATGCAACACGAACTGCTGTTCCTGTAACTGAAATGGTTGTAGTCCCAGTAGACGTTATTTCTAAATCTACACTGATACCAACAATAGCATTTGCATTAAGCTTAATAGCATTTTCTTTTAGTTGTTGAAATGCAAGCTCTTTAACGTTATTTACTTCATTACCAATAGCATCATAATACTTTTTCATACTAAACGTAAATGTTCCTTTTTGGTAATTCATATTAACACCAGTAACAATACCTAAGTAATCTTTTATTTCGTGACCTTCAATTGAATTTGTTGTGGTTAAAATCATAATTGTTTGTTTATTTTATTGGTACTAATTTATTCTAAAATGTTACAAATAAAAAAGAGGAGATGCTAAATTTAATATCTCCTCTTTTATTTATTTATAGTTTTAAGTTTATTTAATCCTCACAATCTGCGTTAAGGATGGTAGTGGCATCCTTTTGGTTGTTACCAAAAGATACAACGAACAGCCTGACCTCTAGGGAACGCCAAAATAAAACTAGTTATTTTCATGTTTACCAATTAAGGTAAAATCGAGATGTTTTTTAACCAAATCGGTATTTTTAACTTTTACAATAACCTCATCACCAAGCTGGTACATGGTTTTAGAGTTTTTACCAATGAGTGCATAATGGTCTTCATTAAACTCATAATGATCATCTTTCATATCGCGAACACTAACCATACCTTCACATTTATTCGATATAATTTCGATATAAATTCCCCAATCTGTAACACCAGAAATCACACCTACAAACTCTTCATTTTTATGGTCTTCCATAAAACGAATTTGCATGTATTTAATAGAATCTCTTTCGGCTTTAGTCGCTAAATATTCCATAGAACTAGAATGGTTACACTTATCTTCATATACCTCTTCACTTGCCGATTTTCCGCCATCCAAATAATGCTGTAATAAACGATGTGCCATCACATCTGGATACCTACGAATAGGCGAGGTAAAGTGACTGTAATAATCAAAAGCTAATCCGTAATGCCCAATATTGTGCGTCGAATATTCGGCCTTACTCATGGTACGAATAGTCAATGTATCTACTAGGTTTTGTTCCTTTTTACCATTAACTTCTTTTAATAAATTATTTAAAGATGAAGACACAGATTTTCGATCTTTAAAATTGAGTTTATACCCAAAACGTCCAACAACATTTTGAAGTGCTGCTAGTTTTTCGTCATTAGGTTCATCATGTACTCTATAGACAAACGTTTTCTTTTGTTTTCCTATAAATTCACCTACTTTTTTATTAGCTAATAACATAAACTCTTCTATAAGTTTATTAGCATCTTTACTGGTTTTAAAGTAGACTCCTACTGGATTTGCTTGGTCATCTAAATTAAATTTAACTTCAACTTTATCAAAAGAAATTGCTCCTGTACTCATACGTTTACGACGCATAATTTTAGCAAGCTCGTCCATTTTTAAAACAGCATCTGCAACAGCTTGATCTGCATTATAAGTCTTACCTGTTAAAGAAATTTCTTTAGGAATACTATTACTTTTAGTTTCAATGATAGACTGCGCTTCTTCGTATGCAAAACGTGCATCAGAATAGGTCACTGTTCTACCAAACCATTGGTCTTTAATCTCAGCTTTATCATTCATTTTAAACACCGCAGAAAAAGTATATTTTTCTTCATGCGGTCGTAATGAGCAGGCTCCGTTTGATAAAATTTCAGGAAGCATTGGTACCACGCGATCTACTAAATATACAGATGTTGCGCGTTCATAAGCTTCGTCATCTAAAATTGTTCCTTCTTGCAAATAATGAGACACATCAGCAATATGAATTCCTATTTCAAATAAGCCATCGTCGAGGACTTTAAATGATAGTGCATCATCAAAATCTTTGGCATCTTTTGGATCAATGGTAAAGGTTAAATCTTTACGCATATCACGACGTTTCGCTATTTCTTCAGGTTTTATTTCTAAGTCAATCTTATTTGCATAGTCTTCAACCTCATTCGGAAACTCAAGTGGTAACCCATATTCGGCAAGAATAGCATGTATTTCGGTATTATGTTCTCCAGGTTTCCCGAGAACTTTAAGAACTCTTCCGTAAGGAGAATCGGCTTTTTCTGGCCAATCTTCAAGAGAAACTAATACTTTATCACCTTCTTCGGCTTTATTAATTTTATTAATAGGCACAAAAATATCGGTATGCATTTTATTACTGTCAACCACAACAAACGCATAACTTTTATGAATTTGAATAACACCAACATATTCGCTTTTAGCACGCGTGATAATCTGTGTGACTTCACCTTCTATCTTACCACGTTTTCTACGTTTATAAGCATAAAATTCGACCTCATCACCATGAAGCGCTTTGTTCATATTATTAGAAGCAATATAAATATCATCTACAAAATCATCGCAAATAATATATCCAGCACCTCTAGATGCCATATCGACGCGACCTATGTGATATTCGGTATTTACAATAGCTTTAAACTTCCCACGGTCAATTTCTTCAATTTCTTGTTTAGCTTTGAGTTGGTGTAGTTTTTTAATGATTTGATTCCTGCTACTTGCGTCGTTAACACCAAGTATAGCAGCAATTTGTTTGTAATTAAATGTTTTGTTTCTTTCTTTTTTTAGAATACTTAGAATTGTATTTGTAAGGTTTGAAATCCCTTTATTGGATTTCTTTTTTTTTCGTTTTGTCATTATTATTTGTAATCATATTCTATTCCTATTCAGTGTAGGAATTTATTAAATTTTAACTCAATACAAGGAGAAGTGAAGGTATTAAGTTTCTGCAAATCTACGCTTTAATTATTTAATTATGTTTTGTTAGTGTTAAATTAATGAAAAAGACCTGTGAAATTCACAGGTCTTTTAAATAAAATATAAGATATTTTATTATTCAATGATCAAGGTTTTATATGTGATTCCATTCTTTGTTGTGACTTATACAATGTAAGAAGAGGTTAATTGAGACGTATTAATTATAGTAGTTTCTGAAATTAATATATATTAAACATTTCAATTTAACTCAAAGCTAAATTTTCACTTATCAACATATATATACATATCATCTTTTTTCTTTTAAAAATTTTAAAAATAAATGGTGGTTATTATAGTGTGTTAATAGCTAGTATAACTTTTTTAGGTTTCACTTTGATAAGTGACTTATCAGGTTTACTTAATACGTAGTTAACATTAAATTTACATATAACTTCCTCATTTTAAAACGAATTTATAAAGCTATTAACAGCTGTTAATAATTGATGTTGACAACTTATATTTAATAAGTATTTATAAAATTCCTGTTGGTATCTTATAATTTGGATACTGATAACTTAGCTAAAAAAAACGATTAACTTTTTAGGTTATTTGATTTTGATTTTGGTTTGTAAAAATTAATAGATAATCCTAATAAAAGTTTTAAATACTTAAGAGAAGATATGAACAAGTAATGAGATATAAACATGGTAGATATTAACAATCCTTATTTCTAGTTAATAACACTTTAATCTCAAACTTAAAGATTATGAATAACTATGTGTTTTATCTTTCGGATTATTTATAAGCAATTATTAACTTTAGGGTTTTAAACAACACCACTAAATTATGACTATTTCTATAGGAAACGACCACGCAGGAACCGTGTATAAACAAGCCATTACAGAGCATTTAGAAGCTAAAGGTTATACTGTTAATAACTACGGAACAAACTCAAACGACAGTGTTGATTATCCAGATTATGTACATCCCGTTGCTACAGATATTGAAAATAAAACTGTTGATTTTGGGATTTTAATTTGCGGTAGTGCAAATGGTGTCGCTATGACAGCTAATAAACATCAAAACGTTAGAGCTGGTATTTGTTGGACCAAAGAAATTACTGAGCTTACAAGACAGCATAATAATGCAAATATTTGTTGTATTCCTGCACGATATACAGCTTTACAACAAGCGATTCAAATTGTGGATACATTTTTAGAAACAAAATTTGAAGGTGGTCGTCATCAAAACCGAGTCGATAAAATTCCTGTATCTTGTTGATATATGAGTCATTCACATTCGCATAACCACTCGCACTCTCATAAAGATTTAAAAGGTAGACATCTTATTATTACAATCCTTTTAAATATTGTGATTACCGTTGCACAGGTTATAGGTGGATTATTATCAGGAAGTTTATCATTATTAAGTGATGCACTACATAATTTTAGTGATGTTATTTCTTTAATTGTAAGTTATATTGCGAATCGACTTTCAAAAAAAGAAGCATCACTTCAAAAAACCTTTGGGTATAAACGTGCCGAAATTTTAGCCGCTTTTATTAATGCTTCTACATTAATTATTGTGGCTATTTTATTAATTATAGAAGCTATTGAACGGTTTCAGAATCCACAAACAATTGCATCTCATCTGGTAATATGGTTATCATTATTAGCAATCATAGGCAATGGTTTTAGTGTGCTTTTACTTAAAAAGGACAGTAAAACTAATCTAAATATGAAAAGCGCTTATTTACATTTATTAACAGATATGATGGCAAGCGTAGCAGTACTAATAGGTGGTTTAGTAATGACCTATTTCCAATTGTTTTGGGTTGATAGTGTTTTAACTTTTGTTATTGCAGTGTATCTCATTATCATGGGATACAAATTACTTAAAGATTCGTTTAAGGTATTAATGCTATTTACACCAGATACCATCCAAGTAAAAGATATTGTGAAAGACCTGCAGCAATTAGAGGCTATAAAAAATGTGCATCATGTTCATATTTGGCAATTAAATGATGATGAAATTCATTTAGAAGCGCATATCGATTTTAATACCGATATTAGCTTATCTCAGTTTAATGTTATTTTACATGATATAGAAAATTTAGTATTTCATAACTTCGGAATAAATCATGTGAACATTCAACCAGAATTTGGAAAATCTGACACTAAAGATATTATTGTTCAAGACTAATTAATTATGCTAGAAATTAAAGTAAAAACGTTTCAAGAATTAACAACACAAGAACTTTATAATGTATTACAATTACGAAGTGAAGTTTTTGTTGTAGAACAAGATTGTGTCTATCAGGATATTGATGGAAAAGATCAAAATGCCTTACATATTATTGGTTATAAAAACACGAGCGTTGTAGCTTATACACGAGTTTTTAAACCAGGTGACTATTTTAAAAACGCCAGTATTGGTAGAGTAGTGGTAAGTGAAAAAGAACGCACACATAAATATGGTTATGATATAATGACTGCGTCAATAGATGCTATTAAAAGTCATTATAATGAAAGTACAATTAAAATATCTGCGCAAACGTATTTAAAACGCTTTTATAATCATCTAGATTTTTTTGAAGTAGGGGAGACATATTTAGAAGATGGGATTCCACATATTGGTATGATTAGAACATCTTAATGACTTTCACCAACATAAGTAATTAAAATTTCTACACGACGGTCTAATTTAGGAATTCCACCTAACGGAAATTTTCTGCGCATTCCAACATATTTCATACGGCGTTTACTAACTCCTTTTTTAGCAAGATAATCGTAGATATGCTTTGCTCTAGCCACAGATAGGTTACGTTTTTTAGTTTTTCTATCTATAGCATCTCTACTATTTTTAGTGCAACACACATGACCTTGAATAGTGAAATAAATATCTTTGCGTTCAATAAGGATTTCAGCAATTTCTTTTAGTATTTCTTTAGATTCTGGTAGTAATTTACTGTAACCTGTTTTAAATAGAATATTATTAAGCTCAAACTTATCTCCTGCTTTTAATTCGCCTTTTAAAATTTCTTTAGCTTCACGTTTTTTTGCATTAACTATTTCAGGAGAATCTTTAGGTTTTGGAGGAAAAACTGAAGACACAATAATCTCAACTTTTCGATTAAGACCTCTAATTTTACTTAAGTCATTTTCTTTAACAAGCTTTAATAAAATTTTTCCTTTACCATCCACATTTGTTATTACAGATTCATCAAATTCATTATTAGAAAAGATAGTTTTAATAGAATTTGCTCGATCTTGAGATAATTTTAAGTTGTAAGTATCTGTTCCTCTATCATCAGTAAAACCATAAATAGAAACTTTAGCAATGTCTATACTCTCAATTTCAGATAAAAACACAAGTAACCTATTGTGCTCTGTAGGAGGAACTTCAAACTTATCGGTTTCAAAATACACCTCATGTTTCATTTCCTTTTGAGCTAACAAAAGTTGTGAAAATAGTAATGTTAAGAGTAGTATTTTTTTCATCTTTATATTAAAATCTAAAATTAAATATAGATTTTTTTAATGTTTTCATCAAATTATATCTAGTTATTAATCCAAGTAACTTAAATAATTAGATGGGTTTTTTAATATTTCAACACCTTTTTGAATTTCAAAATTATGAGTTATATAATACGTGTAAAGACCTTCACGATAAAAATACCGCTTTACAATTTCGTCTGATAATAAGGATAATAATTGTGTTTTATTATCCTCTATTGCTTTGCTTTTATATGCGTTTAATGTTGAAACCAAATTAGAATACTCTGTGTGTATTTCGTTGTTTAATTGTTCTTCTTTAGCAATAGAAAGTGCATTAGCAAAAGCTTTTTCTGTTTGTGTTTCAAAGCTAAAATTATTTGCACTTAAGAATTTTTTAAAATCATTAAAATCGGAATTAGTCAATTTAAAATTATCTAAATCTACTATATTGTTTTTATAATAGTATGTTGTAGCATATTTAAAAATCAAGTTTTCGTTGATTATAGCCTTTGTAATTGTACTTAATTTGGTAGCATCTAATTCTAAATCGGGTTGTACACCACCTCCATCATAAACTGTTCTTCCTTTTTTAGTTTTAAAAGCATTGTAGTTTTCTTGCTTTACACGTGTTGCTTTTCCATTGTCATCACGATTCCAATAATCTAGAGCTTGAATACAGCGTCCTGAAGGTGTATAGTATCTAGAAATTGTAATTTTCATTTGGGTGCCGTAGGTTAATTTTTTTGGTCGCTGAACCAATCCTTTTCCAAAACTACGCGCTCCAACAACTACTGCACGATCTAAATCTTGCAAAGCACCAGATACAATTTCACTTGCAGAAGCACTTCTTCCATCGATAAGAACTACTAAAGGGATTTCGGTATCTATGGGTTCTTTAGAGGTATAATAGGTTTTGTTATACTTTTTTACTTTCGATTTTGTAGTTACTACCAGTTGATTTTTCGGTACAAAAATATTAGTGACATTTACAGCTTCTCTTAATAATCCACCTGGGTTTCCTCGTAAATCTAAAATCAATTTTTCGGCGCCTTGGTTTTTTAAAGCGCGAAGCGCACTTATCGTTTCAGCAGAGGTTTTTTCATTAAATTTTCTAAGTACTATATATCCAGTATTATCATTTACCATTGAAAAATGAGGTACAGCATGGATGTCTACAGATTCTCTTTGTATGGTTGTTGTTTCTGTTTTCCCTTGTCTTATATAGGTAACGGTTACAGATGTTCCCGCTGCGCCTTGAAGAAGGTTTCCAGCATCGTCTTTAAAATCGGCTACTATGACATTATCAACTTTTATAATTTCATCACCTGCTTTTAATCCGGCTTTGTCTGCAGCATAATCTTTATAAGGCTCTACAATTACTAATTTTTCTTTTAGTGTTAATACGTTAGCTCCAATACCAGTATAATCTCCAGCATTATTAATTCTTGACGCTTCAACATCTTGCTCGTTATAATAATTAGTATAAGGATCTAAATCTTTCAACATGCTTTTAATAGCAGTATCCATTAAATCACCTGGATTTGTTTCATCAACATAATTCATGTTGAGCTCTTTAAAAAGTGTTGTGAAGATTTCTATTTGTTTAGCAATTTCAAAAAAATCACTTTTAAAAGCAGTTCCACCAAAAAATATAGATAGTGCTAATAGTGGAATTAGGACCCGTTTTTGTAGTAGTTTTTTCATTAGTGCTTTTTGTTTTATCAATCGTCAAATACCATATACCATAAAAAGCAGGGATTTAAAATTCTCTTTATGTATGGTTTTTAAAGACTTCTATCAATTTATTATTGAGATACCTTCTTTGAAAAAGTATCTAAAAGTTTTTTCATTTTTAGGTCTACAGAATCAAAATCTGTTCCATCTTTTCCAATGTACAAAATCATTAACGCATAACAAGACGAAATGTTGTTAAAATAAGCGGTTTTGTTAAGACGGTAAGCTTCTCGTAATAAGCGTTTAATTTGAATTCTATCAACTGCTTTTTTGAAATTCCGTTTGCTTACAGAAACCCCTGTTTTAAATTGAGTGTCCTCTACAAATTCTGTTTTTAAATACACCATTCGTAATGGATAGGCAGAAACAGACTTTCCTTCAGAAAATAGTTGTTCTATTAATTTCTGACTTTTAAGCTTCTCTTTTTTGGGATAAGAAAATGACATTTAGTTTTTAGATTTTAGAGCTACTAATTGTTGAAGATCTACAATTTTACTTTCTAACTCATGAAGTCTATCATAAACATCTACGGGTTCAGGCATTTGTTTTGAAGCAAACATAGTTACATACCAAACCTCCATAATATCTTCAGCATTTATGGTGTAAGTTGGATAATTCCCATCTTTATTATCACTTTTTAAAATAAGTTTACCACGCTCTTCTATACGATTAATAACCCGCTTTAAAACTACACCATCATTTTTACTTATGATGATATACACACGACCATCTTTAATATCGCTAAAATCTTCTACATAGCGACCAAACACCATATCACCATCAAAAAAGGTACGCACCATAGAATTACCTTGAACTTCAAAACATCGAAATGTCCCATTGGTTAATTGTGGCATATGAAACGCAGGTAGCGTTTCGATATATTCGGCATCACCATAACCATCCAAATAGCCAGCTCTTGCTTTTGCTGGCACATAAACCACATTTTCTTCTCCTTCTGGTGTGGTAGAAATCACTTGTGGCATTCCAGAATATGTTGGAGTATTTGATAACTCCGATTTTAACATGACATTACTTTTTCCAAAAAGATAGTCTGGGTTAATATTAAATTCGTCTATAATTGCAGAGAGTACATCATAGCCAGGTTTGGTTTTTTTACGAGAACCATCGGCTTGTGGCCTACCATTAACGATACTATCTATGGTAGTTCCTGTAACACCAATACGTTTCGAAAACGCATAATTATTAAGATGAAAATTATTAATAATAGCTGAAATTTTTTCGTCGATCTGCTCCATAATCTTGATAGTGTTAATTAAAACTTTTTACAAAATAATTTTGCAATTTGTTTGTTTTAATTTGTAAAATGTTTTATATTTGTGCTCTATTTAAATGCTAAGATACTAAAATTAGTTAAAAATCACACAAATGTTTGATTTTATTAGCATTTTCTTTAGGTTTTAAAATATAAAGACGTCTTATTAAAATCTATGATGGTTACGTATTCCATAAAATGTTGGAATGCGATGAAAGTTTATGCCTTAATTCTTAAGGTATTGTGTTGAAGTTATTTAGACTTCATATTAGGTCAACTGTTAGAAAAGCGAAACGATAACAGTTCTCATACTTATCTACTGTAGAAAAGTATGTATTGAACTTAATTAAAAACAAGTATAAACTTTAAAAAATTTACAATGAGTACAGAAATTAAAAATACCCTCTTTCGATTTATCTCAATGAGAGCGCCTGAGTTAACAGATGATAATAAACCATTAGATGGGTTTGTATTTAGAGATGATGCTGTTATAAAAGGCGTATTTGATACTGCCGCTTCTAATATAACAGAAGGAACAGGGAAATGGCAGGCAATGAAAACAGCTGCCGAAACATTTAGCGCGTTGTCTGTTGAAGATATCAAAAAAACAGATTCTAAACTTTACGAGTTATCTGTTTGGATTGCTAAAAACCGTTTGTCATATGATGTTGAAATACTTTTAGAAAAAGTTCAATCAGTTGTTGCAATAGATGATAAAGAGCTTTTAGGACAATTATGGGATAATTTGTTTTACCAAACGGTAACACAAAAAGAATTTTATGCAAAAGAAACCATTATTCAGCTTTTAATAACGAATCATTTTCTTTCAAATTACAAAGGAGATAAAGCACAAATAAAAGGCTTAATTAATGCTAAAGTAGTATTACCAAAAACATTATTTGGTGATACTGAAGCTGAAAATTCAAATGCAGAAAAAGTGTCTGAAAGTGAGGCGAAACCTGTAGTTTCTTTTCCGACAAGCGACATGGCAAAACAGCAAAACATTGCTCAAGCAGAATTACATAATGAACAACTTCGTTTACTTTCTAAAGAATTAAAAAAGGCTGAAAAAAGTTATCAAAAAGAACGAAATGCAGCGTTAAGTAGTGCTGAAAAAAGCTACCAAAAAGAGATTAAACCTCTGTTGGATCAGTATGCGGTTGATGTTGAGGCAGAAAAGAAAAAATGGTGTGAAATAAAAGATCCCAATGTTGATTATGATCCAAACGATCCTTGTAATCAACCAGCTTCTGTGACTCAGCCAGAACTACCTGAATTTGTTTTTAACTTTAGAAATGAATTGGATTATGATTATCTACAAACGAAATTAAGTTTGCAAACTTTTGAAACTCTTTCAAGTTTAATCGCTTCAGATTCTAATGCAGAACCTGTGGGTATGGAACGGTTAGAGCAACCTGATTTTGATACATTTGCTGAAGATTATGAAGGTTTTGCAGATGTTGAAGGATATATCCATGAGATTATTTCAGGAAATGATACTACAATTGTTGATAATACTGAAGATGAAGGCACAACCTTAGTAAGTATTGGTGGTGTTGTTGTCCCTGTGGATACGTCAAACCCATTACCTGATTTTAGTTTTCAACTGTGTTCTAAACCAATTATAAAGCCTCCGTTTGGATTAAAATATAATGCTGATTTAAAAATAAAGGTACCTGATGCTTCTTGGGAAGTATCAAATTTTGATTATACTTTAGAGCGTACCGATCAAGATTACAATAATAATGGTCAAATAACATATAGTATTGCTAGACTAGGGGATACGATTTATTTAAAAAACATTAATATAGGCTGGCCATACCTTTCTGAACAACCACAATTAGAATCGTTTTCTGGAACTATTACATTTACAAATGGCGTGGTTAAAGCATTTAGTACGTCTGATTTTGTATTGAGAACATGTACCTCTGGAGCTTTACTTGGTGAAATTATAGATCCAGGAGATAATGACAACCCTCCAAACCCAGGATCATCTAATGAAATTCCTTTTGTGCCTAGTGGTTTTGGTGTAAAACAATTAGGGATTGCCGATTATAATAAAGTAGAACAATCAACACAAGGTTATGTAGAAGGT
The DNA here is from genome assembly GCA_002162685.1 of Flavobacteriales bacterium 33_180_T64. GTDB lineage: Bacteria > Bacteroidota > Bacteroidia > Flavobacteriales > Flavobacteriaceae > Psychroserpens. The sequence continues at coordinate 436,487 of MAAQ01000013.1, read as the reverse complement.
GATGTAGCACATATTGAAAACATCATGGCACGTGAGTTTAAAGAACGAAGCACACGTAAATTACGTAGAAAAGAAGATACGTTTACAAGTTCTACTGAAACAGAAAGAGAACAACTCTCAGATACAACATCTACTACACGTTTTGAGATGCAAAATGAAGTGTCTAAGATTATTGCAAATAGCAAAGATTTTGGAGCTTCTGTTAATGCAAATTATACTTATGGAAAAACACTTTCTTTAAGTGCTGGAGCAAGTTTTGCAGCCCATAATTCTAAAGAAGAAAGCACGCGTCAAGCGGTAACAAATTCAAAGGATATCACAGAGCGTGCTTTAGATCGTATTGTATCTAAAGTTAAAGAAGAACGTATTGAGAAAATCGTTGAAGAATTTGAAGAAAATAATTCACATGGTTTTGATAACCGTAAAGGTGATAAGCATGTGGTTGGTGTATTCCGTTGGGTTGATAAAATATTCAAAAACCAAATTATTAATTACGGTAAGCGCTTAATGTTTGAATTTGCAGTACCTCAACCAGGGAAATTGCATAAGCTTGGCATGAGTGAAATAGAACAACAAGGTGGAAGCATGTTAATAGAGCCTGTTGATCCAAGAAAATCAACGACACAAAATCTTAAGGATTATACAATGCTTTCTGATACCAAATTGAAATATTGGTCTTCTAAGTATAATGTTGGGGTAGAAGGTCTAGAAAAACAAACAATTAGATTAAGTAAAGCATTTAACTTACAGTTTCAAGATAATGAACAAGAAGGTAGTTCAATAGAAGGGGGTATCGAAATTCCAGAAGGATACGAAGCTAAGAAGGCTTATGTTGCTGGAAGTTTTTATCATCACGGAGGGCATAATCATAAACACATGATTATTTCTGTTGGAAATCAAACAACAAGTATTGGAAACAATACATCAGCATTTGAAAAAACAATTTATTCACTTCCAAGTATTAAGAATAAATTAGCTGTATCAGCATCTACTTATGATACACTCACATCTAATTTTAATGTAGTTGCTGAATGTGATAGAACTCTTGAGGCTAAGCAAAAATGGCAACAAGAAACCTTTAAGGCGATTATTGATGCTTATGAAGATGCTTTAGCGACGTATAATGAAAGATTAGCTGAAGAAAAAGCAACTGGTATTCAAATTAAAGGGACAAACCCTGGTTTCTATCGTGAGTTTGAGAATAAGATTTTACGCAAAAATTGTATTTCTTATTTAATTGATCAAAACCCTAGTGCTCAAAATACGTATGGTAAATCTAATTTATTTACAACAACAGGTGGAGGCGCTGCAACTTTTGGTAATCTAGAAGTTAATGTCAACCAAGCTTTAGATAGCTATGCTGCGTTTGTGAAGTTTATGGAGCAAGCCTTTGAGTGGGATATCATGTCTTATAACCTATATCCATATTACTGGGGAAATCGTCAAGATTGGCCAAACTTGTATCAATATGACGAATCTAACGATCCGTTATTTAGAAACTTTATGCAAGCAGGTATGGCAAGAGTTGTTGTAACTGTACGACCAGGTTTTGAAGAAGCTGTTCGTTATTACATGCAGACGGGTCAAATTTGGAATGGAGGAGAAGTTCCAATTATAGAAGATGAATTGTACTTATCACTTGTTGAAGAATTGCGTCAACCAGAAGGTGAAAAGCTTGGTAAAGCGTGGCCAACACGAGTACCAACGGCATTAACCATTTTACAAGCACAAAGTATTGGTTTAAAAGTTACTAAAGCCTTACCATCTATTGAGGATGTATCAGATTTTGAAAATCCAGACGAGGTACCTCAATCTCAAGAGCTTGAGCTTAACGATGCCGAGATTGGTATTGCTGAAAGCGATGGCGAACGTCATATTGAGAATATCGATATTGTTGATGGTAATCTTCAGTTAAATACAGATACTAATCCAAGACAAATTGTTGCACAAATCTCTATCGAAGCACTTAAAAATGCGATAGACGACGTGGTGTAGCATAGTTAACAATCCTTACCCTTTTAGTAATAACTGGTTAATTAATCAGTGAAATTATCCTTCCGTTTTCTTTAACAGGAAAGCGGAATAGGGTAAGGTTTGTTTTTATGTAAACAAGTTTAATAATTAAAATAACAAACAATGAATACAAACACATATGGTGATGCTCATTTTAAGCATAAAACCAATTTTGGATCAATTGTAGTGTTCTCAGATGAAGAAAAAATGCTGGTGCCTCAAGATGAGTTATACAGTAGTGCTAATCAATATATCGCTATATATCAAAATGAAGAAACTGGTCAATGGATAGCAAAAACTAGAGATAGACTAAGTGGAGAATATGGAGACTTTATGATTAATTCATATAATTTATCTCCAGAAGGCAACATTCAAGCAGACCAATTAACATTTTTTCTCACACCAGATCAAGAAGTACAATATGGCGATCTTGATATGGATTATTATCGTATTGATGGTAAATTATATTTACAAGCAAATGCAACTATTGAACTTCAAGAGGTTGTGATTACTGCTTCAGGAATACCTAATGGGTCAACACAAGAAATAGAAGACACAATTGCACCTGAAGAAAGAATAATACCAACAGAAAGATCAGATGCATTTATTACGGTATTTGTAAGTAGTGATGGTGCAAAATTAGAACGTGCTTATCAACAAATAAATAATGTAAAAGGTAGCGAGCTAGTCATTTTTGCAGAAAAAGACGATAGCACCAATCTTTTTGGATCTGTTTTTAGGGTTTTATCAGGAAATAGGATAGACAATACGTCTATCTATCCTAAATTAGAATTAGCCAATATCATGAGAGCTTACACAAGTGACCCATCATTAAACATGGCTGCTTTAAGTGATTTAATTTCTAAGTATTATGAAGATTTAAATAGTGAAAGTATCTTTTTATGGTTACCAAGATTAGGCGCTTCATTTATTAAACTCGTTGCAGGATTTACATTACAACCTATTGGTGAACTCATGTATGGTATTGCAGATGAAATTGATAAAGGGCTGAGATTAGATGAAAACAGCTGGAAAGCTACAATAGATGGCGAATTAAATACAAAGTATGACCCTATTCTACCTGGTTATGGCTTGTTAACAAATGAAAATAATGTAGAAAAATGGACCAATAAAATAAACAACAAGTTTATTGAGCCTATGTCTAAGCCCATAAAAAAACTGATTAGGAAACTTAAAAACAATAAACTAACAAAGCATTTTATAGGAAATAGACTAGATGGCTTGTTGCGCTTTATAGAAGAAATCCCTAATTATTTAGAAAACGTGATTTCGTCAATTTTTGATTTTTTAAAAAATGCATTTGAGTTTTTTAATGCGCTTTTGGTTGGTATTATTAATAGTATAGTCGATTTATTAAAGTCCGTTTTTGAAATTTTAGGATTGATTTGTAAAGGCTTATATTCTTTAACAGAATTAGCAAATGACGTAGCAAACAAAACCAATTCATACCTTGGTTTGGTTTTAGAATCATTTGAAAATTTGATCTCTTTAGTAGCCTCTGTGTTTACATTAGAAAATTTAAAAGCGTTCATCAATTTTCAATTATTTATTATTAAAACAGCGGGCAAATTGGGTGTTATTGCTATTCAAAAAGCAATTCAGTTTTTTACAGAAGACGGAAGTAAAGTTGAACCAGAAACACCAGAAGAAGAAAGCTCCTTACCTTATGGTGCTATTGGTTATTATACAGGTTATATTATTGGCTTTGTAGCACAAGAGGTTGCTATTTTTATGGCAACTGCAGGTGTTGGGACTTTAGCAAAAGGTATTCAAGGTGCTGTAAAATCGTATGTAGAACTTGGTAAAGCGATTGGTAGAACAGTAAAAGCTACAGCTAAAGGTGTTCAACGCGTAGTCGTAGAGAGCTTTACAATAGAATCCTTTTTAAAAGCAATACAAGCTTTAAATAGTTTTGCTAAACAAATCCCAAAACACTTAAAGAGTTTGATGGCTTGGATGGATGAGTTGTTGGCTAGTTTAATAAAAGTAGCAAACCAATTATTTAAAGGTTTTGAAGCGGTTCTAGATTTACTTTTAGATTTAGGAGTTGTTATTGTTAAAAAGCTAGACCCAAATACTGAAAAAGTTCTCGTTCAAGGAGTTGATGGCACAATTTATGCTATAAAGCAAGGAGATAAAACTGTTTTTGAAGGCACTAAATCAGCTATTGAAGGTTTTTTAAATAAAATCGAAGATATTAGTAAAAGTGGTGGTAATATAACTAAGAAGACACAACAACACTTAGATGAGGTTGCTGATTTAGAAAGACTTAGAAAAGTAGGTAAGTTATCAAAAAAAGCCGTAAAATTGTTAGACAATTTTGTAGATGAAGCATTAAGAACATGGAGAAATATTGAGCAAAGACCAGGTGCTGCCTCTGTTTTAGAAGGAATAGTTAACGGAAAAGTAATTAGAATTGCAAAATATTCAGCTAAAGGTATCCATAAACATACAATACCAAATTTGAGGCATCCATTAGTTAACAAATGGTTAGATGAAGTAGCTGATATTACGTTAAGGAAAAGAGGAACTCATGGAAAATGCGCAGAACCATTTGCTATTTCAGATTTTTTATTTGAAGCAGAAAAAATATTAGGGGTAAAGAAAGGAAAAATGACTTTAACGGAAGCAAGAACTGTACTGGAAGGGAGTGTTTCAAAAGCAAAAGCAATTAAGAATTCCTTAAAAAAAGGTTCAAAATTGAAACATGGATTAAATAAAAAAGCCTGTATTAGTTGCAACCCTTTGCTAAAATATTTTAAAATAATAGAAGATTTTAATTAAAAACAAACAAAATGAAATTTAAAAATAAAGTACAAGAACAATTTAAAAAAGCTGGATGGTACATAGATAGAAATGTTTCTTCTAAGTATTTAAATGTTAACACAATTAGTGATTTTCCAGAAACAGCTAGAGAATTTCTTTTTGAATATGGGGATTTAGTTATTGAGGATTGTAAGCCTTATGATTCTGACGTTATTAATAAACTGCACATTGAAGAAGTGTCTGCAGAAGAAATTATAAATGAAGCTCAATATGAGTTTAATAAAAAATTGTTTCCTTTAGGTTATTTTCATCCCGATCATTATTCTGTATATATTGATAGCGACGAAAAAGTTTATTTAATAGGGGATTATTATTTTATAATTGGTGATTCATTAAAAGAAGGAATAGAAAACATAATTGAAGATAATTGGAATAATTCTTTGGAGTGGGACTCAATAGAAAAGAAATGGTTAAAAAACAAACCAAACTAACCTTCGCTAGTGTTCATCTGTGACGAGTTATGCTAACAGTAAGTTAAAAACAAAGCTACAATGGTAATCATTGTAGCTTTTGTACTTTAGTGCTATGAGTAGAAAATATAAGTTTCATAATAAATCTGGTTAATATTTTGTGTCTTTGTAACAGTATATTGGTTAGATGTATTTACAAGACAAGTTTATTTTAAAGCTTTAGTAGAGAGTGTTAATTACTGCAGAAAATAAAAAGATATGAACTATACAGAAGAACAAATAATAGAAAAAGCTAAGCAGGTAATGGAGGATCTTAGAGAGGAATACTATTCTGATAATTGTATTAGGAGGGTTTTTTTTGAAGAAGAAAAGATACTTCTTTCGGGAGAAAATAAAGAGAAACTACAAGCCGTTTGGTCTGTGGGTATTAATTCTTTTTTTGACAATGTAGATTTCTTGCATATTTCCGATGAAACAGGAGAGCCATTGTATTACCAAAACTTTAACACCTTTGTTTTTAATATTGATAAAATTCCAGAAGGGAAGTACTTTAAGGTAAATGAAGAATAATTAGCAAACTTTTAATTTGAAAAGCCACTATTTTAGTGGCTTTTTTAATTTATGGCAACCAAAATATTTAGGAGTCGAACTCACTGCAGCAATAAAGAGCGGCTTATGTAAGAGTGCCAAGGATATAGAGGAGTTACAGATGCGTTAGGAGGTTCTACTAAAGGTCATTATTTTTATGGGATTAAAAGGAATGGAGTCTTACATTTCTACGATGGGTAAACAGGTGAGTTTGTTAAATTTGATGTAACCAGAGGTTCAGACTACCCGCTAGCGCGGATTTGTAATCCGTGCAAATACTAAACAAGAATTAAGCATGCATTTTAAATGTGTGCTTTTTTTAAGCATAGGTTGTCGTAAATTTTCTATATTATAAATAAAAAATGTCTACAAAATATAAAGCAACAATGAGCGATACGGGTTATTTTATAACTATTACAGTTGTGGGTTGGATAGATGTTTTTACACGACTAAGACAGCGTTATGTAATTATAAATGCTTTGAAGTATTGCCAAAAACATAAAGGATTAGAGATTTATGCCTATTGTATTATGCCAAGTCATATCTATCTGCTTTGTAAAGCCAAAGAAGGTTTTAAATTATCTCATATAATGAGAGATTTTAAAAAGCATACTTCAAAGCAAATCATAGACACAATTATTAATCATCCAGAAAGTAGGCGAGAATGGCTATTAGATTATTTTAAACAAGCATGTAATCATTTAATAAGAAAACAAAATTATAAAGTTTGGCAAGATGGCTATCATGCGGAGATTTGTAGAACAAATACATTTATCCAGCAAAAGCTTAAGTATATTCATAACAACCCAGTAAAAGACAAAATAGTAGAAAAGGCTGAAGATTATATATTTAGTTCGGCAAGAAACTATGCAGATATGGATAGTGAGTTAGAAGTATTAGTTTTGAGTGTGCTTTGAGTATGCGCACGGATTGCAATTCCGCGCGATCGGGTCTTTCTTGATTACTCTTTGGGAGGTGTTGCTAAACAATGGGATAAAATTTAAAATTAACAAAATGGAAATAATAAATAAAACATTTACTAGTATAGAACGTCTAGTAATAACAGAAGGTGGAGAAAATTATGAGTTATTGGATTCTTTAATTTTTCGTAATCAAAATTCTGGAGAGATCTTTCAAATGATTACAAATCAAAAAGAATTTAAAACCATTAGAATTGAAGAAAACTATTTATTGGATGGAGAATATAATCCTGAAAAAATAGAAGAAAAAGAAATTATTAGTGAGCAGTTTACAATAATTAATATTCAATTTATAGAGGATGAAACTAACTCTTATATAATAGCATTTGTAATTCAAACTGAAAGTGGAAAACATCACTTTATAAGACTTGTTGATGAAATTAATTACGTTGCTGAGATTGAATTTAAAGAAACTCTTTCTAGTATTGGTCTCTAATAAGTTAGTAACAATAATATAACCCGCTAGCGCGGATTTGTAATCCGTGATTTAAAACAAACAAAAGCTATAGTGTAAAGCTATGGCTTTTGTAATTTAGACATCTAAAAGAAACTCATGTATCTCGCCTTAGACGTTCACTACAAAACCAACTACGCAAAAAGCGTAGGCGTCACATTTTTAACCAAAGATGATAAAGCGCCTCAAGATGTCATTATTGAGTCTCTAAAAGATATCGAGCCTTATCAACCTGGAGAGTTTTATAAACGAGAACTCCCCTGTTTATTAGAGGTGATTGCAAAAGTAGATCTCAATAGTATAGAGGCTATCATTGTAGATGGTTATGTCTATATTGATAACGATGGCCATTATGGTTTAGGTGGTTATTTATATCAAGCTTTAGATAATAAAATCCCAATAATTGGAGTTGCCAAACGTGCTTTTCATGCTAATAAAGAAACTGTAAAAGAGGTTTTTAGAGGTGAGAGTAATAGTCCATTATATGTTTCTGCTATAGGAATGGATTTAGAGGTTGCAGCACAATTTATCAAAGAGATGCATGGTAACCATAGGCATCCAACACTTCTCAAAATACTAGACGCCATTACTAAAACAGAATAGCAACAAATTACAAAATTCACCATAGTTTATTTGTAAAATGTTTGCACGTGTTGTGTAATATGTTTATATTTGTATTCGCTTTTCTAACAACGTTTACCGTTAGTTAATAACAATTCGTGTTAAGTGGAAACTCTAAAAACCTAGATTAACCCTATTCTGGTTAAGAAATATATATGTACAAGTAATCTTTGGTAATGAGTTTGGTCTACTTAAAATTTAATTTAAACATATGTGTTAATTATAGCACATTGTTTCTAGGGGTGAATCTATTTTTATTCACTTAAATCAATACTATTTTAAACCATGAACATAATCACTAAAGCGCTATCTGAATATGGCGTTAAGGAAACTGTTGGCTCCAAAGACAACCTTAGAATTTTAAATTACTTTAATGAAATTGGTTTTGATGGCTCAAAACTCAAAGATGAAACCGCTTGGTGCAGTGCTTATTCTAATTGGGTAGCAAAAACCTCAGGATATCAATATTCTGGGAAACTAACCGCAAGAAGCTGGCTGCGTATTGGGACATCAACATCAACACCAAAAGTTGGTGATATTGTTGTCTTTTGGCGCGAATCACCTAGCAGTTGGAAAGGCCATGTTGGATTTTTCATTAAAGCGACCAAAAACTATGTGTATGTCCTTGGTGGTAACCAACGAAACATGGTATGCATTAAAGCATATCCAAAACACAGGGTGTTAGATTATAGAGAGCTAACACGTGTTAAATAACCTATAAAACAATAGATATGGAAAAAGTAATCAAATTTTTGTTTTGGTTGCTAGCACTCATGTCTCCTGTTAATGCAGTTATGGTAACAATGGTATTTTTAATCATTGTCGATTTTATTACAGGCGCTTACGTCTCGATAAGAAATCATATACCTATTCGTAGTTCTAGAATTGGTCATACCATTTCTAAGTTCTTTATCTACAATTTGGTCATTTTGGCAGCGTTTTTTTTAGAACAATACATTGTCAACGAAGTACCATTTTTAAAGATTATAGCTGGATTTATCGCTATTACAGAGATTAAATCCATACTTGAGAACTACAATACAATTTATGGTGTAAACCCTTTTAAGGCCTTAATTAACTTTATTAAGTTATCACCACTTAAGGACACTATAGAAACGCTTACAGAAGATGATGAATCGAAGCAAAACACCGATTCTGAGTGAAGTAACAAAACAGGATACCAGTTTGTTTAACACACGCATGGTATCAAAAAGCCAGTGATATTCTTGGTCTAGTTTTAGGAAGCGAAACAGACCAAGAAAGGAGGCTTATTTCAAATAAATAAGCATAAAATTTAAACCGCAGAACAATGAAATCACAACAGATATCTAGTCAAAAAACCTTGCTGCTACTAATTCTAGTAATGATTAGTTTTAATTTACTAGTCAAGCAATGCGGTAAGGCACCACATCATAATAATTCACCAAAAACGACTATTGTAAGAGACACCGTTTGGCAAACTAAAACAGATACGTTTAAAGTGCAAACATTGAAGTATCAAACAGTTTATGTAAATAAAGATGAAATGCAAACCATTTATGAGAATCGTCCGCAAACCAAAGACTCCTCACTCTTAGTTAAAGCTAGAGTTTATAAAGACACACTAAGTAATGACGATATCGATATTTTTAGCTACAACTTAGTAGAGGGGAACTTATTAGGTAGCGAGATTTTATATAAGTTGAAAGTGCCTCGAGAAATCACAATCACCAAAACCATTGAATATCCTAAAACGTATAAAAGCGGATTATATCTGTTTTCTGAAATAGGAGGAAACCAAGCAATATTTGATAATATCAGTCTTGGTTTACAGTACAATAGAAAAGGCAAATGGTTTGTGAGTTACAGAGCGAACCTTAATCAATTACAACAGCCTACTCATAACATAGGTATTGGTGTTAGGTTATTTAAATAACACAGACAAACTTAGAAACGGAATACATGTTATTAACAGAATCATTGAAAGCACATGCGGATCAATCTGCAGCAAAATACCCAGAAGGCGTAAAACAAATTATGCGAAATGCTATAGATGAGTTAACCACTTCCAAACTTACCAATAAAGCATTAAAAACAGGAGATCACTTTCCTTTATTTACTTTACACAATGCTAAAGGTGATGAGGTATCTTCAAAAATACAATTAGAACACGGCCCATTAATTATTGCGTTTTATAGAGGTGGCTGGTGTCCTTACTGTAATATAGAATTAAAAGCATTACAAAATGCATTACCAGCGTTTAAAGAAAAAGGCGCTCAATTGGTAGCTATTAGCCCTGAAAGCCCAGATAACTCATTGTCAACAATAGAAAAAAACAACTTAGAATTTGAGGTTTTAACTGACAAGGATAATAATTTCGCGAAATCAATAGGCCTTGTATATAAGCTACCGAAAGACTTAGTCTCTCTTTATGCCGAAAGGTTTAAAATTGATTTAAATCAAAGTCAGAATAATATCAATAATGAATTACCTATTTCGGCAACTTATGTTGTTGATAAAACAGGGAGAATAACCTATCATTTTCTAGACGAAGATTATAAATTACGAGCTGATCCTAGAGCCATTTTAGAAACTTTATAGTGTAAAAAAAGCCTCAGCATATTACTTGAGGCTTTTTTGTTTTGTATGTGCTATACTTATTTAGAAGCAGAAAACACGTTATTATCTTTATTTATATCTGCCATCATGCCGTCAGGATCAATTTGTACAGATTCTATAGATTTAGATGTTTTTAAAGTATAGGTTGGATAGGCCCAAGCCCAATCATCTTTCATTGTTGCTGAGGTCGATTTTTCTCCTCGCATTTGTCGTAATGGAATATAAAAATTTTCCGTAGAACCATCAGTATACATTACCTTAAGATCAATAGGCATTGGCATAATACCAATACGCTCTAAGGTTATAGTATGTTCTTCTACATCTTTCACAGCGTAATCAATTGTATTTGTAGTTTGCGTAAAATCCATTAAATACCAATCGAGTTCTATCTCAGATATTTTTTCAGCAGTACGAATGACATCCATGGGTTTTGGATGTTTAAATGAAAAATCGGTAAAATATTTTTTTATGGTTTTCTTTAAATCATCTTCACCAATAATATAACCTAATTGCGCTAAAAACACAGCACCTTTACTATAGGCAGAAGCACCGTAAGCACGATTAACATTGTAACGATCTGCATGAGTGGTTAAAGGTTGTTCTACTCCAGAATTAGCTAAGCCACTATAACTACGGTACGAACCTGCTAGTGGATTACTTGCATTTTTATTCATAATTTCATTCATGGCCAAAGTAGAAATATAACTGGTAAAGCCTTCATCCATCCATTCGTGTTTAGACTCGTTACTAGCTAATAAAAATTGAAACCAGCTATGTGCCATTTCGTGGGCTGTTACACCTACTAAGCTACTATATTTACGTTCACCAGTAATAAGTGTACACATCGCATATTCCATGCCACCATCACCACCTTGAATTACAGAGTATTGTTTATAAGGATACATCCCCACATGCTCACTAAAATACTGCATCAGCTCAACTGTTTTTGGTTGTAATTTTCTCCAATTGTCGAGATTCTCTTTTGGCATGGTGTTTTGATAGAAAAAATGCAAAGTTGGTCCATTAGGAACTTGCATAGTATCATGAATGAAATCTGGATCTGCAGCCCAAGTAAAATCATGAACATTAGGCGCAATAAAATGCCAGGTTTGTTTTTTTCCTTTGGTCTTAACAGGTTCTTCTGTATAGCCATGTCCAATTTTATGGGCATTTTGTAAATACCCAGTACCACCAATTGTATAATCTTTATCAATGGTAATCTTAACATCAAAATTACCCCAAACACCATGAAACTCTCTAGCGATATAAGCATCTGCATGCCAACCCTCGTCGTCGTACTCTGCTAATTTAGGATACCATTGCGCCATAGATAATGCAACCCCTTCTTTGTTGTTACGACCAGAACGACGAATTTGAACCGGTACTTGTGCGTCAAAAACCATATCAAAATTCACAGTTTCTCCTGGTTGAATAGGTGAGTTAAGTTTAACCTCTAAAACGGTTCCAGAAAGCTCATATGTTAATTTTTTCCCGTTTTGTTTTAAAGATTTTACCTTGATATAACCAATCTCATCTGCATTTAATTTGGCTATTCTACTTTCATAAATAGGATTTTCTTTGGTTCCAACATTAGTTGCCATTCTTCGATCGGGATCTGCTATACTTTGAAGTCTGGCATCCATTTCACTGTTTGGCTGAAAGGCATTAAAATATAAATGATAAAACACATTATTTAAAACATCAGGAGAGTTGTTAGTGTATTTTATGTTTTGCGTGCCTTTAAACTGATAGGATTTTACATCCATATCAATATCCATCGTATAATCGGCTTGTTGTTGCCAATAATGATTTGTTTTATAGGTAATCGGTTTATCTTGAGCATACATCTCCGAAGAAAATAATAGCATAAACAAACACAATAAAGAGCTGATTTTAAGTGTCATAAATTTTGTTTTTATTTCGAAATTAATTTGAGTTAGCCATTTGTGATGCCAGTATTAAGGCGTTATAAGCATTTACAATTCTTCCTGATTTAGATATTTCAGAAAGTGTTTTTACAGCTTTATTTTCACCAACAGTAACTTTAGCTTTTATAGGAAGCCCAGAATCCATAAGGATTTTTTTAACTTGGGGTGCGGTTAAACTTGGGTATTGTGAACGAATTAAAGCAGCAACTCCAGCAACATTTGGAGCAGCCATTGATGTACCACTATTAAGCTTATATTCGTTTTCTGGTATAGTTGAATAAATATCACTTCCTGGGGCAAATACATCAACATTTATGGTTCCATAGTTAGAAAAACTAGAAACTAAGTTTGAGCCATATTTTTCAGTTAAAGACCCAACAGTTATTACGTTATCTGCAATTTCTGGCCCAGTACCAATAGCATCATTTGGAAAGCTTTTTTCTATATCGATATTTTTACTATCATTTCCTGCTGCATGAACAAAAAGCACATCCTTTTCGGCGGCATATTTAAGAGCATCTCTTACCCAGTCACTATGTGGAGAAAATGATTTACCAAAACTTGCGTTGATAATTTTTGCACCATTATCTGCTGCATAACGAATAGCTAAAGCCACATCTTTATCATACTCATCTCCATTAGGTGTAGAGCGAATAGCCATAATTTTCACATTATTAGCAACACCATCCATACCTTTTCCATTGTTGCGTTCTGCAGCAATAATTCCTGTGACGTGAGTCCCATGGCTTTCAGATTTTTTAGACGGTCTTGGATTATTATTACCATAGCCTACTTTGTCTGTTAAATCGTTTGGATCGTCACCCGTTTTACGACCATTGAAGTTTTTGTTTAGATTAAAGTTAAGGTGATCATTAATTTCAACCAACCCATCTTTAATGTCATCTAAAAACGAAGGAACACTATCAGCGTCTAAGCTGTATACATATTTTATAATTGCAATCGATTGGGTTAAAGCGTCGTCTTGCGTTGCTATAGCACTTACTTCTTCTAGGTTATAATCTTCCTTATTAAGATGTTTAGAAATCATATCGTGAGCAGTAGTGACTTGCTGAAGAATTTGATCGTACTGTGTTTTGTAACCCGTATATTTTTGATATTCTGAATTGTATTCAGTTTCAGCTTCTGCATACCTAGGATCATTTGTATTACCCGAAGCCAATAGTCTTACATATTCTAATTGTTCATTATAACCATCGCCTACAAAGTTCCAACCGTGAATATCATCTATATAACCATTGTTATCGTCATCTTTTCCATTATTTGGAATTTCATTTTTATTAGTCCAGATAACATCATTTAAATCTTCATGATCAATATCTGTTCCGCTATCTATAACAGCTACGATAACTGTTTTCCCTTTTTTATTTTTAATAATTTTATTATAAGCTTTATTAACACTCATTCCAGGAATAGTATCTTGAACTAAATCTAAAAGGGACCATGAATTTTTTTCAGTCTTGCTAAGTTCAGACACTTTTAATGGCGATGTGTCTATATTTTCTATTGGTGTTGATAAAACTCCAGTTGAGCTTCCGCAACCCAATAAGGCAGCAGATAAAAACATTGAATATAAGAAAGGTTTAAATGCGTATTTCATAGTTAATTAAATATATCGTTTGTTGTATAAGTGTTTTTTAGTCTAACACCTTTTTCGGTGTGTTGTACAGTAATAATCTCATTGTGAGCATCATGCTCTAAAAACAGATAGTAATTTTGATCTGCTGCTAAATTTAAGAAACGTTCTTTTTCATCTAATGTAAGTAATGGTCTTGTATCATATCCCATAACAAATGGTAAGGGTAAATGCCCAACAGTAGGTAATAAATCGGCCATAAAACAAATAGTCTTTCCTTTATATTGAATCATTGGAATCATTTGTTTTTCGGTATGACCATTAGCAAAAAAAATGTCAAAACCAAGTTCAGAGTTTTTCAAAATATCGTTTTCTGGGAGTGATGTGAACTTTAAATGCCCGCTCTCTTCCATTGGTAAAATGTTTTCTTTTAAAAAGGAAGCGACTTCTCTTCTATTAGGCTGAGTTGCCCATTTCCAGTGATTTTCGTTACTCCAGAAATTAGCATTTTTAAATGCAGGTTCGTAACCTGTTCTGTCTTTATTCCATTGAACACTTCCCCCACAATGATCAAAATGTAAATGTGTCATAAACACATCAGTTATGTCATCACGATGAAACCCAAAAGTCTTTAGAGAGTTATCAATAGTATCATTTCCCCAAAGATGATAATAGCCAAAAAATTTATCACTTTGTTTGTTTCCCATACCTGTGTCGATTAAAATTAATCGGTTACTATCTTCAATTAACAAACAACGTGCCGCGATATCTATCATATTATTAGTATCGGCAGGATTTGTACGAGTCCATAAAGATTTTGGAACCACACCAAACATAGCACCACCATCAAGCTTAAAATTTCCAGAGTTTATAGGATATAAATTCATGGTTGCAAAATAATAAATAGGATTGTCAACACGATAGGTTTTAATAATTTATTATGAAATTATAGACTTTAAGTGTTTACTAGAATTAAATAATGATTAAAAATGGATCAAATTATTAATTCATGTTTTTATAAAGTGTTAGTTTTTTGGTGATAAGGTGATTGGGATATAAAAAACAAAAAAAATAGACTTTTAATGGATTTCATTTTTTTGAAAAACGTATATTAACCCCTTAATAACCTTTTTATTTTATGATAACTAACAAAACTATACCCGCAAATGGAATTAAAGGATTAAAAGAAAACTGGCGTAATGACCTTTCGGCTGCATTAAGTGTATCTCTTGTAGCTCTACCTTTAGCATTAGGGATTGCTGTTGCCTCTGAAGTATCACCAATGGCAGGAGTTCTTTCGGCAATTATTGGAGGTGTGGTAACAACATTTTTTAGAGGGGGACATTTAGCAATTAATGGCCCTGCCGCTGGATTGATTGCGGTAATCTTAGGAGGTCTTGTTGTGTTAGATGGTAATATTAATTACGTTTTAGCTGCAATTGTCGTCTCTGGAGGGATTCAAACCATATTAGGATTTCTTAAAATGGGGCGTTTTGCTAAATTATTACCATCGTCTGTTTTGCATGGTATTTTAGCCGCGATTGGTGTAATTATTTTTGCTAAACAAGCGCATTATGCACTTGGAACCACCTCTAATGCCGATACTACTATTGGTACTTTATTTGATATTTTTTACAAGCTACCAGAAGCCAATCCTTTTGTTTTTTTAGTTGCATTAATTGGAATATTAGTTCTTGTTTTTTATAAAAAAATTAAACATAAATTTATTCGAATTATTCCAGCTCCAATGTGGGTTTTATTACTAGCTATACCTTTTGTGTTTGGCTTTGATTTTTTCAATGAACATAGTATTTCTTTCTTTGGAAACACTTATGATGTTGGCCCTAAATTATTAATAGATATTCCAGACAACCCATTAGATAGTATAATGCATCCTGATTTTGGTATGATTGGAACCTCTGCTTTTTGGCTTACTGTATTATCTATTACCATGATTGCTTCGGTAGAAACCTTAGCTAGTGCTCGTGCTGTTGATAAGTTAGATCCTTATAAACGAACCACCAATTTAAATAAAGATTTAATTGGTGTTGGACTAAGTACTATGGTTTCAGGAGCCTTAGGAGGACTTCCTATTATTACAGTAATTGTTAGAAGCACGGTTAATGTTAATAGTAATGCTAAAACAAGATGGTCTAATCTTTACCATGGAATTTTCTTAATTCTATTTGTTTTGATTTTAGCACCAATTTTAAGGAGCGTTCCTTTAGCTGCACTAGCCGCAATTTTAGTGCACACAGGGTTTAAATTAGCTTCTCCTAAAGTATTTAAGCACGCATATGATCAAGGAGTTGAGCAATTATTGTTCTTATCGGCTACGTTAATTATTACGTTGTTTACAGATTTACTTTATGGAATTGTAGGAGGAATTTTAGTGACACTAGTACTCCATATGTTATTGGCTAAAGTAGGATTTTTAGCGTTCTTTAAAAAGATTTATAAATCTGGTTCGAAGGTATATCACCTAGAAAATAGCACTTATGATGTGAAATTAAAAGGGGTTTCAAATTTCTTATATGCTTTACAACTTGATAAATTATTAAAAGATATTCCAGTGGGATCAACAGTGCGTATAGATATGTCACAAACACGTTTGGTAGATCTTACAATAATGGAAAATTTGATTGAATTTAAGCGTATTCATGATAATAGTGGAGGCGATGTAAAGTTAGTTGGATTAGATAATCATGTTGCCTCTACAAGTCATAATCGAGCGTTAAGAATTATAACGGGTCGTATGAAAAAACGTATTACCCAACGTCAAATACGTTTACAAAAAATGGCTATTACTAATGGGTGGTCTTTTGATAGAGAGGTAGATTGGAACACTTCTTATTTAAGAAATTTTAAGTTTTTCGATTCACGTCCAATAGAAATGAAAAGTAATTCTTTACAAGGTTTAGATGTTAAGAATAATGCACAATGGGAAATTGCAGATATTGTATTTGACGAAGGAGCAATGCTTGCACTAGAAGTATATCAAACCACAGTTCAGGTTGTTCGATTACCTTCTTCGATACCTAAATTTATAATTGATAAAGAAGGGCTTTTTGATAAAATTTTTGATAAAGTAAAGGCGCTTTCTGGGTCAAAAGGAGATATTAATTTTGTGAAATACCCAGGGTTTTCAGGGAAGTTTCAATTAAGTGGAGAAGATGAAAGCGCTATTAAATCTTTTTTCACTAAAGACCTTATCCAATTTCTAGAAGAAAATGAAATTCATCATATAGAAAGTAATGGAGAGGCGCTTATGATATTTAAATATGTACATATTGCACGTACCGATGAAGTACAAAACATGCTTGCTTTTTCGTATGATTTATTAGGTCATATGGAATTAAAAACATTTTCCTAAAACAGAAGATGAATTAAAGACCCAAGGAATATAGACTTGATGTTTAATCTTATAATTATTTAGTATTTTCACAAAAAAGAGAGAATGTTAGAATTAGCAGGAATAATTATCTTAGGAATATTAGCACAATGGGTCGCATGGAAATTTAAAATTCCAGCAATCTTACCATTAATTTTAATTGGACTTTTAGTTGGGCCAATCGCTGCCGAGTTTTTGTCTGAAGATGGCACGAAATGGATAGAACCTATTTGGAATGGAGCCGAAGGATTGTTTCCAGGAGAAAGCTTATTTTATTTTGTTTCCCTTGCTATTAGCATTATTTTATTTGAAGGAGGGTTAACACTAAAGCTTAGTGAAATTAAAAATGTAGGTCCAGTAATTAGTAAACTCATCACACTAGGATCTTTGGTTACTTTTATAGGAGCGGCTGTTGCAGCACATTTTATCTTTAATTTAAGTTGGGAGATTTCATTTTTGTTTTCAGGTTTGATTATTGTAACTGGACCAACAGTAATTACGCCTATTCTAAGAAATATTCCATTAAAAAAAGATGTTTCTGCTGTGTTGAAGTGGGAAGGCATTTTAATTGACCCTATTGGCGCATTAGTTGCTGTATTAGTGTTTGAATTTATAAGCGTTGGTGGAGGAGGAGAATTTACAAAAACAGCTTTTATCGAGTTTGGTAAAATTGTATTATTTGGCTCTACTTTTGGATTTACCTTTGCGCACGCGCTTAATTTTTCAATCAATATGAAATGGATTCCACATTACCTTTTAAATGTATTCGCCTTAGCAGCTGTTCTAAGTGTTTTTGTATTATCAGATAGTTTTGCACACGAATCAGGATTGTTAGCTGTCGTTGTTATGGGAATGGTTTTGGGGAATTCTAATTCACCTTATTTAAAAGAATTACTTTATTTTAAAGAATCACTAAGCGTATTATTAATTTCAATCTTATTTATTCTTCTTTCTGCGAATATCAACATAGAGGATTTACTACTCATTTACAATTGGAGAACTGCTGTTTTATTTGCTGTTGTTATCTTTATAATTAGACCTTTAGGCGTGTTTTTAAGCACTTATAAATCAGACTTAAAGTTAAATGAGAAACTGTTTATAAGTTGGGTTGGACCAAGAGGAATTGTTGCTGCAGGAATCGCCTCTTTATTTGGATTAAAGCTGGCTAAAAATGGGGTGCTTGGCGCAGAGTATATTACACCTTTAGTATTTATGATTGTTCTAGGAACAGTTTTACTAAATGCTACAACAGCACGGTTTTTTGCTAAAATCGTAGGTGTGTTTTTAACCAAGTCTAATGGAATATTAATTGTAGGTGCTTCTAAAGTGTCTCGTTTATTGGGGCATTATCTTGAATCTAACGGAAGACATGTTGTTTTAATTGATAGTAATGAAACCAATATTAAAAAAGCAAAAGATCTTGGACTTGAAGCTTTGAATACTAATATTTATTCTGATAAGTTGCTTGACAATATAGAACTTAATGATGTTGGATACCTTATGGCATTAACAGGAAGTGCAGATATTAATAAGTACGCAATTAATAAGTTTAGCAAACAGTTTGGAGAGAATGGAAGCTTTAGATTAGTAACTTCTGAAGAAATGAATGACGATCAAAACAATCCAAAAGAAGGATTATTTTCACACACTGATGATTATTTTCAACTAGCTGAAGTGACGCGAAAATTTCCTGCTATCAATGAAATAGAACTTATAGACAGGGCTCATTATAACACACTTATTGAAATTACAAATGCAGATAAAGATATTATCCCTTTATTTATAAAAGATGACAATAATGAGTTTCATATTATTACATCATATAATACAGATATTACAGCTATTGGTAAAAAGCTTAAATTAGTTTACCTAGGAAAGCCTTTTGATGTTGAAAAAGTGGCTATTGAAGATTAAAAAGAGGCTCTAATCTAGACCAGAACCTCTCTCAAAAGATGAAGCTAAAAGTATCAATTTTAAATTCTTATAGTCTCCATCTGGCATAACCCATTACCATATTGTCTTTGTTTAGACCAATCCAAGTATTTTCCTGCTCAAGTTCACCTCCGTCATATTCAAAGGTTTGTTGAGACCAAGATGCTAATGGCGCCACAATTCCTATAGAAAAACATTCATTTACATTATAATTAGCTCCAATTGTTAACGAAGCTCCATAACCAGTGATATCTTCTTTATTTCCAAAGTTTTCAAGATCTCCAAATTCGTAATGTGTTTTTATTCCATAAGTTAGATCTAGCTCTGAGTTTTTTGTAATACGATCAAAGTAGGTATATTGAGCTCCAACCCTAAAGGTATTTAGTTTTCTTTCATCTGCATTTTGGGTGTGGTAGTTTGCAAATGCACCTAAGTAACTAGCATGATTATAATTATCTTCAGATATTCTATAATTATATTCTCCACCAAAACAAAATGAGGTTTCACTTTCTCCTTCGGTAGAATTTAGACCAAACCCTGCCGATGTTCCTAAGAGGTGTTTTGAATAAAAATCTCTTAATTCTAATTTTACTTCAGTAGCTTCAGCTCTGTTGTTAAGTTCATTTAAATCAAGAAGACCATTTGCCGTAAAGGGTATTGTTTCTCTACCGTTTAACTCTGCATCTAAGAGCGCCGCACATCCAAAATTCACAGATAGTACAATAGCAAATAGTAACGTGTAAATTAATCTCGAAAAAATAGTTTTTGTTTTCATAATATGTGGTTTTAAAATTAGAATTAACGGTTGCGGTTACCAAACGTGTAGACTAAAGAAAGAGCGAGCAGATTATTTTTATTTATAAGTCCAAAAGTTGAATCACTTTTAGTTTCATTACCTTCAAACGTGTTAGTTTGTTCTTGATACGTTAAGAGGTTGGTTTGTACCATCAGTGACCATTGTGCTGTTAACAGTATATGTAACCCGAGAATTAATCCTGCCGATAATGTTGTTATATCTGTTTTATAACCATCATCAAACTTATTGTTGCCAAAACCATATTTAGTAATTAATCCATATTGTAAAAACACTTGTTGAAACTGTTTGGCAAGAATGCTAACCATCAAAATTTTCAGAAACACATCTGTAACACTATTTGTGAAATTATCGGCACTTATGCCGTTATATGCAAGGCCAAAGGCGCCATAAAGTGCTGCATTTTTTAGAAGAGCCAACCTAAGGTAGTATTCAGCATGTAAACACCAAAGTGTTTCAACATCTGTAAACCCAAACCCTACACCCATAGCTAGCATACTAATTGCAAAAGCAACTTTATTTTTTTGAGCATCGTACTGAGTAACACTTTTAGGGGCATTAGAAAAGTCGTATTGGATGTCATCAGTCAAATTAATTTCATAAGTTCTAATGTCTATTTGTTCCGATGGAATTGTAAAATTAAAATCGGTTAAAACGGGCTCATCGATATTTTGAGAAAAGGACTGACTAAAAATGCTTACAAAAAACACGATTAGTAATGTTGAGAGTAATTGTTTAGTTTTCATTGTAATAAGATTTAATTAATTGTGTTAAATTTTTATTTCATCGACACAAAAAGCATAATATATCCTTGCTTCTTTTATACGTATCTTAATGTTAGATTTTCCTTCAAACTCCCAGGAGTCTGGTTCATTTTCTGGTGCTTCTTTGTCTCTACTAAATAATCGAGTAGAACATGAACTGTTTTTGCATTTTGAATTACCCTCGCACCATACAAAACCTTTAAACTGGATTAGTTTTTTTTTTGAAATACTGCAAAAATGATAACCATCTAAAATGACAATTGCTTTTTTATTAAAAGACAAAGACGTGTTTTTGACCACAACAACTGTGATTTAAAATTCATGATGAAATAAAATTATAAGAATTTGATTGTAAGCGCTTTAAGTATTTGTAAAAAGCCTTGTAGTAATATTGTATGAACACAAAAAGACATACACTATTTTTGCATTTACAGTATAAATAAACATATTAGCATTTGATTTTTAGCTAGTTACGTATTTCGTTTGGCGAGAAGCCAAATTCCTCCTTGAAAGCTCTACTAAACCACCCAGGACTATTAAAGCCAGATTGATAGGCAACTTCAGAAACAGTAAATTCTGAGTTTTGAAGTATAATTTTAGCTTTTTGAAGTCGAACACTTCTTATAAAAACAGCCGTTGAAGTATCGGTAATTGCTTTTAATTTTCTATATAATTGTGATTCGCTGAGGTTTAATTCTCTTGATAGTCGCATCGAATTAAAAGAGGCGTCTTCAATGTGTTGCTCGATACAAAATAATACCTTATTCATAAAAGCAGCGTCTTTGTCTATAAGTTGCTTATTAGGAATTGCATCCCAAGAAGAAGCGCTAGTGTATTTTTGATAGAGTAAGGTTCTTAATTTAATGAGCTCATGTATTCTTACAAAAAGCTCTGCCTTATTAAAAGGCTTTGTAATAAAAGCATCTGCACCATTTGAGAGTCCTCTAATTCTGTCTTGTTCAGAGGCTTTGGCGGTTAGTAATATTATTGGGATATGTGATGTTTTTTCATCATTCTTAAGGATTTGGCACAGTTCAAAACCGTTTTTTTCTGGCATCATAACATCACTTATGATAATGTCTGGGATCGTTTCAATTGCTTTTTTAACGCCGTCATTTCCATTAACAGCTTTAATAACGGTGTAATGGTTTTTTAGAGACGAATGCAAGAGGTCAAGAATGTCTTTGTTATCATCAATAATTAAAATTATAGCATCTTCTTTTGTTAGTATGATTGGAGACTCATCAACATTATTTTCTAAAGAATTAGATGTAATCAATGCGTCAATTAAAGGTTGTTTTAAAGTTTCTAATGGAGCATTATTAGAAATAGGAAGGTTAATATTGAAGGTCGTTCCAACATGAATTTCACTCTCTACAGTTATAGAGCCATGCATTAATTGAATAAGTTCTTTGGTTAACGTTAATCCTATACCAGATCCTCCTTCTGTGTGTTCACTAATATTATCAGTTTGATAAAAACGATCAAAAATATAGGGCAAATGTTTGGACGGTATTCCTTTGCCCGAATCTTTGACATTAATAGAAACATAAGTAGTATTGGTTTTTAAATGCACAATAATTTGATCGTTTTTGTCACAATTTTTAATGGCATTACTTAAAAGATTTCCTATAATTTTTTGAATAGCCTGAGCATCAAAATCGGTTATAAGTTCATTGTCTTCACTATAAAAAGTGAGTCTTATTTCTTTTGATTCCGAATACGATGAAAAATGATTGATAATATATTTTAAATACCATACTAAATCGGCTTGAATTAGTTTTAAGGTCATTTTTTGTTTATCAATTTTAGCAAGATCAAGCATTTGATTTACCAATTTGAGAACCGTATCGCTATTGTGTTCAATAGTTTTTAATGATTTTACTGAACCTTGATCCTTATTTTTTTGAAAAGCATCACTAAGATTAGAAGCAATACCTTTAATCACTGTTAAAGGTGTTCTAAATTCATGTGTTATATTAGTATATAACTTTGTTTTTAAAGCATCTAACTCTTTTAGTTTTTGTGTTTGCTGCTCTTGTAATTTTTTTTGTAATTGAAAATAATATATAGTAAAAATAAAAGCTAATAGTAATAATGCATAAACACCATAAGCGAGATGCGTCCTCCACCAAGGCGGCGTTACTTTTAGTGTTACTTTTAAAGGTTTAGTACCCCAAATTTCTCCTCTCGTTTTTCCTTGTACTAAAAGGGTATAATCTCCTGATGCTAAATTTAAAAACTGAATTTCCTTTCGATCTTTAAGATCATTCCAATTTGCATCATTAGGTAGCAACTTGTATACATAGCTGTTGTTTTTTTGTGGGTTGAAATCTAAATCTGAAAATTCTAAATAAAATGGAAATTGATCAAATGCTAATTTAATTTCAGAAGCGCGATCAATATTTTTATTCATGAGTGCTTTGAAGTATTGACTGGTGTTGTTAATTTTTACATTGGTAAATGTTAGCACTCCCTCTTTGTCTAAATTGCTAACATCAAAAGGATTGAAATAATTATAACCGTTGGTGCCTCCAAAATACAAAATGCCATTGTCATCAATATAACTCCCACCTAAATTAAATTCATTACCCTGTAAGCCGTCTTTAGCATTATAATTAGTAAACTGTTCTGTGACTTTATTAAAACTAAAAAGTCCAGCATTTGTGCTTAGCCATAAGAGGCCAGATTGATCTTCTTCAATGGCATAAACAACACCATTTGTTAAGCCATGGACTTCATTATAATTTTTGAAAACACCAGTGATAGGATTGTACTTATTTATTCCATTTAATGTACCAACCCATAAAATATTATCTGTATCTTCAAAAATACTAAGAACCGTATTGTTACTAATTGAATTCGAGTTTCCTTCTTCATTTTTAAACCATTCAAATTTTGGGTTAATGAATTTAGAAGACGGAAATTGCAATCGATTTAAACCATTTTCAGTTCCTATCCAATAGGTGTTAGAGCGATCTTTATAAAACACATAATTAACATTAGTGCTAATGCTATTACTCGTATTCGGGTTATTTTTAAATTGCTGAAATTTATAATCTTTAAGTGTTAAATTTCCAATGAAACGATGTGTTCCGCCTCCTAATGTTGCTATCCAAATGTCACCATTACTGTCGACATGTATATCTCTAATTTTAGGATTATTTAAGCTGAGCGAATCTATACTATGTTTTTCAACCATAGAAAATTTTGGAGCTTCAGGACTAAAATTATTGAGATTTGCTATAGATATGCCTTTTTGAGTCCCAACCCAAAGGTGGTTTTTAGCATCTATAGCAACGCTTCTCACGGTGTTATGAGGAAAGTTATTGTAATAATAGGTAGTGTCTTTAGTTTGCAAATGCAACCCCTCAAGTGTTCCAACCCAAAGCCCATGTTCCCCTTTAGCAAATGAATAAATATGTTCATTTTTTAATGTGTTTTTTTGAGGTTTGTTTTTTTGCACTAAACCAAATGTAGAAGGTTTTAATAAGGCTTGATAGAGTTTATCTGCACCTAGCCATAGGAAATGATCTTCGGCAAAAACAAAATTTATTCTATTTGTTAATAAACCGGTTTCGTCACTAGAACGCGTATCAAATAATTTAATCTCTAAAAATGAATTATAATCTGAATTATAATTATTACAGATAAAAAACCCAGAATCTGTAGCTAAAAATAATTGATTATTTTTTGATTTTATATCGAATACGGCAGGTGTTTTTTTAGTTTCTAAAGCAACAGAATTAATTTGATTTGTGATTTCATTAAAATGAGACAATCCATTATCTGTGCCAATCCATAAGCCTTTATTAGAACTATAAAATGTATGAATCTTATGTTTATTGAAATTGTAATCTAATTGCTTAAAATTGTAATTAGAACGCCCCATGTTGGTCGTATAAATATTTCCATCTCGAGTACCAACCCAAATTTTATTTTTTATAACATTTAACGCAGTAATATTGGCGGGCACTTTATCAAAGAATGAGATTTTAGTAACCTTTATTGTATTGTTTAAAATGATAATAGTTGCTAAACCTTGATCTAAAAATGCGGCAAGAACATGGCCATTACCATCAATTGTTAATTTATTGCACTGAGCATTACTGGGTAAATCGGGAATAGTGATTTTCGTGAATTCGTCTGTTTTTGGTGAATAATAACAAACCCCATTGTTTTTAGTGGCAATCCATATATTACCATTATTATCTTCAACTAGTGCGTTTATAAAATTACCTGAAATACTTTTAGGGTTGCTTTTTTGAAATTTATAGACCTTAAAAGCATGACCATCATAACGGTTTAGGCCATCTTGAGTACCTATCCATAAAAAACCATCACTATCTTTTAAAACAGTATTGATTGTTTCTTGAGATAATCCTTTTTCAACTCCATATTTAAAAAAACTTAGTTGTTGTGCATAGAGTTTTGATGTTATTAAAGAAACAAAACACAGGGTAAGACCTATTAATTTTAGAAATGTTAATCTAAAACTCATGTGTATAATAAGGTTGATTTAATATAAATGTACAAAAAAACCGAAGTATTTTACTTCGGTTTATGGTATAAAAATTATTTATAAGGCTAATCGTTCAACTTCAAAACAGCCATAAATGCTTGTTGAGGTATTTCTACATTACCTACTTGACGCATGCGTTTTTTACCTTTTTTCTGCTTTTCTAAAAGCTTACGTTTACGAGAAATATCACCGCCATAACATTTTGCTGTTACATCTTTACGTAAGGCTTTAATAGTTTCTCGAGAAATAATTTTTGCTCCAATAGCTGCTTGAATAGGAATATCAAACTGTTGTCGTGGAATTAATTCTTTAAGTTTTTCACACATTTTTTTACCAATATTATGAGCATTGTCTGCATGGATTAAAGCAGATAGCGCATCAACGGTTTGTGCATTTAATAAAATATCTAAACGTACAAGTTTTGAGACTTTCATTCCAATAGGAGAGTAATCAAATGATGCATACCCTTTTGATACTGTTTTTAAACGATCATAAAAATCAAAAACAATTTCAGCTAAAGGCATTTCAAAAGTTAATTCAACACGCTCTGGAGTTAAATAGGTTTGATTTAAAATCATACCACGTTTCTCAATACAAAGCGACATCACATTACCAACAAAATCGGCCTTGGTTATAATGGTAGCTTTAATAAAAGGTTCTTCAACACGATTGATTGTTGTTGGTTCTGGTAAATCTGATGGGTTATTTACAATAAAAGCTTCATCTGGATTTTTATTGGTGTACGCATGGTACGATACATTGGGAACTGTTGTAATAACAGTCATATCAAACTCACGCTCTAAACGTTCTTGTATAATTTCCATATGCAACATTCCTAAGAATCCACATCGAAAACCAAACCCTAAAGCGGCAGAGCTTTCTGGTTGAAATACTAAAGAGGCATCATTTAATTGTAGCTTTTCCATAGAGTTACGAAGCTCTTCGTAATCTTCGGTGTCTACAGGATAAATACCAGCAAAAACCATAGGTTTTACATCTTCGAAACCTTCAACAATATTTGTTGTTGGATTTGCAAAATCAGTAATGGTATCTCCAACTTTTACTTCTTTAGCTGTTTTAATTCCTGTAATTAAATACCCAACATCACCAGCTTTTACACTTTTTTTAGCAACTTGACTAAGTTTTAATGTCCCAACTTCATCTGCAAAATATTCTTTATCTGTAGCGACAAATTTAATTTTCTGACCTTTTTTAATTTCACCATCAAAAACTCTAAAATAGGTCTCAATACCTCTAAACGTATTGTAAACAGAATCAAAAATTAAGGCTTGTAATGGTGCATTAGGATCTCCTTTTGGTGCAGGAACACGTTTTATGATAGCTTCTAAAATATGATCAACACCAAAGCCAGTTTTCCCACTGGCATGAATTACCTCTTCTGGGTTACATCCTAAAAGCTCAACGATATCATCAGTTACTTCTTCAGGATTTGCACTAGGTAAATCTACTTTATTAAGAACAGGGATGATTTCTAAATCATTTTCTAAGGCGAGATAAAGATTAGAAATGGTTTGCGCTTGTATACTTTGAGCAGCATCTACAATTAATAGAGCGCCTTCACAGGCAGCAATAGAACGAGAGACTTCGTATGAGAAATCTACATGACCAGGCGTGTCAATAAGATTAAACACGTACTCTTGACCTTCAAATGTATATTCCATTTGTATCGCATGCGACTTAATCGTGATACCACGTTCGCGTTCCAAATCCATACTATCTAAGAGTTGGTCTTGCTTTTCACGATCAGTAACAGCACCAGTAAAGTCTAACAAGCGATCTGCTAGTGTGCTTTTTCCGTGGTCAATATGTGCGATTATGCAAAAATTTCTAATATGCTTCATAATATCCTAATTCATCTCAATAAAGATTTGCAAATATAATTGATTTATTATGCATAAAAAGGTATAAATGTTTACAAAAACCCGAATAAGTATGGAAAAACCGTAAATATTATTTAAAAACAAATGTTATCTTGCAATGCAAAACCCTAGCTAATTTTGAAACCCCTACTCAATATTGTCCTTTTTTTGGCATGTTCATTAATGAGCTATGGACAAGATTTATCTGTTTCTGGAACTATTGTTGATGTAAATAATAAGCCAATAGAGTTTGCTAACGTTATTTTATTCAATGAAGATGAGAGTGAGGTTTTAAAAGGGTCTTCTACAGATTTAAACGGTTTATTTAGCCTAAATAATCTTGAACCTAACAACTACGTTATCAAAGTGAGTTATTTGGGGTATAGTGATTATAAACAAAAAATTGTTTTAAATGGTCAATTAGATTTAAAAACAATTAAACTTAGCGAAGATGCCGAAAGTTTAGATCAAGTTAATATCACTGTTAAAAAACCAACATTAACTAGAGAAGCAGACCGGCTCATTTTTAATATAGAAAACACCGCATTAGTAGAGGGTAATATATTAGATGTATTAAAAAGCACACCAAGTGTTTTGGTTATTGGTGATGAAATTACTGTTAAAAACTCCAACCCTACAGTCTATATTAATAATAGAAAAGTACATTTATCTTCAGAAGATTTAAATCAATTATTAGAAGGGTCTTCAGCAAATGCAATAAAATCTATTGAAGTCATAACAAATCCTTCAGCAAAATACGATGCCGAAAGTGGTGTTGTATTGAATATTGTAATGAGCAAAAACCTAGTTACAGGTTATCAAGGAAGTGTTTATACAAACTACACTCAAGGTGTTTTTCCAAGATATAATGTAGGAACAAGTCATTTTTTTAAAAAAAAGAATATCAGTTTTAATGTCAATTATAACTACGTTAAAAATAAGATTAATAGAGATGGTGATGATACTGTAAATTATTTAGATAATACAAATACAGTTGAACAACGTTGGCGATCATTTACAAACAGGAACACTTGGTCTGAGACCCATAACCTTAATGCAAATTTTGATTATTCAATTAATGACAACAATACAATAAGTTTATCATCTAATGCATTATACCTGCCATATTTTAAGTATCGCATTAGCAACAATACTATTATTAGTGATAACAATGGTGATAATTTATCAAGGTTTACAGCCGATAATTTATCAAGAGACAATAAGTATAATTTAGGTTTTGATTTAGACTTTAATCATAGTTTTGCTTCTGGAGAATTAACTTTTAACACACATTTTACAGCCTACAATTACGATAGAAATCAAATGGTAATAAGCGCTTTTTTTGATGTGAATGATAACTTTCAAAACGCTTCAGCATTTAATACAAATGCAAATCAAGAAACACAGATTATAGCTTCAAAATTAGATTATAGTTTACCTTTAAATGATACATCAAGTTTTGAAACAGGGCTTAAATTTTCTAATATTACAACCAAAAGTGATATCACGCAGTTTGATGTGGACCTCAATACGGGAAATGAAATTATTAACCCTTTAAACTCTGATGATTTTGATTATGATGAACGTATTTTTGCGGGTTATGTTAATTATTCATTGGGCACAGATACCTATGATTTTAATGTAGGTTTAAGGGTAGAACAAACTAGTCTAGAAGGAAAGTCTCCTTTAACTAATGTGACTAATACTCAAGATTATTTAGAACTGTTTCCTAATCTAAGTTTTCGATATAATATTTCAGATGAGTATAGTGTTTATACGAATTATAAACGAAGTATTGCGAGACCTGGTTATGCAGATTTAAATCCGTTTCGTTTTTTCTTAAACGATAATTATGTAGTGGTTGGAAACCCGCTATTAGTTCCTACATTTCTCGACCATTATGTGGTAGGGACTGCTCTATTTAATGATTTGATTACGATTGAAGCCTATTATCAAAATTATGATGGCGCAATTTCTGAAATCCCAAGACAAAATAATAACACTAATATTATAGAATACAAATCGGTAAATTTTGACAAAACAGTTGAATTTGGCTTTGATTTTTCTATAGGTTTTAACCTTACTGAAGATTGGAATACTTATTTTGTAACCTCTTTTTATAATATTGAAGAAGAGGCCGATTTTGGCTATGGATTTGTAAACCAAAATCAATGGTCTAATTATTCATCATTAACGAATAATGTGTCATTATTAAAAGATAAAAGTCTAAGTCTATTTTTAGATTTGACTTGGATAGGGAAAAACCTTCAAGGACTTCAAATCGTTGAAGATCGTTTATTTAGTCAGTTATCATTATCTAAAACAATATTCAAGAAAAAAGGAACAATATCACTAACAGTAAGCGATTTGTTTAATACCCAAAATTTTGATGTCACCACTCAATATCAGAATCAATTTAATACACAATTTATTGATGTTGATAATCGTTATATTAAATTAGGTTTCCGTTATAAGTTTGGAAATACTAAATTATACACGAATGCGAGAACTAGTGATTTGGAAGAAAGAGATCGTTTAGATAAGAATTGAAACTAGATCGATTAATCTTGCCATTCTGCAATAAATAAATTCGTATCGCGACCACCTCCATTATTTCGGTTTGAAGAAAAGGCTAAATATTTACCATTATTAGAAAACACTGGAAATGCATCAAATGTTTCACCATGAGTTACGCGTTCTAGATTCTTCCCATCTAAATCAATTAAGTATAAATTAAACGGAAATCCGCGTTCGGCTTCAAAATTTGAAGAGAATAAAATTTTCTCTCCTGAAG
Organism: Flavobacteriales bacterium 33_180_T64; assembly: GCA_002162685.1. Taxonomy (GTDB): domain Bacteria; phylum Bacteroidota; class Bacteroidia; order Flavobacteriales; family Flavobacteriaceae; genus Psychroserpens. The sequence goes on along the minus strand of MAAQ01000013.1, from coordinate 406,357 downwards.
GATGAAAAAACGGACTCCAATTGGCGTTTCCTAAATCGGTTAATTGACGCAAATCACTACCATCAGCATTACAAATATAAAGCTCCATTTCTGTAGGTTGCACTAAGCCTTCTGCTAGTAAATCTTTATATTCTTTTATTTCGCCTTCAGTCTTAGGACGCGATGAGCGGAAGATTAATTTTGTGCCGTCTGGAGAAAAGAAAGCACCGCCATCATAACCCAATTCATTAGTAATTTGTTTTACACCAGTACCATCAATATTCATGGTGTATAATTCTAAATCACCACTTCGTGTTGAAGTAAATACAATTTTATCTCCTTTTGGAGAAACGGTTGGTTCTGCATCATATCCAACTTCATTGGTTAATTGTTTTACAATATTACCTTCTAAATCGGCAATAAAAATGTCATAACTATCATAAATCGGCCAAATGTATTTTCCGTCTTTTTTTAATGCAGCTTCAGGGCATTTTTCATCTCCTAAATGAGTAGAGGCATAAATGATGTGTTTATTATCTGGTAAAAAATAGGAGCATGTTGTACGCCCTTTTCCCGTGCTTAACATTGGAGGAGCAATACTATCACTAAATGTTTCGTTTGCATTCATTAAAAACATTTGATCACAGGACACATTCCATTTTTTATTATTAGACTGAAACACTAATTGGTTATCATCAAAACTCCAATAAGCTTCAGCATTATCACCTCCAAAAGTAACTTGACGAATAGCTTTAAAGTGGCTTTCTTCAGGATAAATTAAAGAATCCACCCATTTTGTTGCTTCAGAGATTGTGTCTGTTTTTTGAGGTTTATCTGTTTTACATCCCGTAATAAGAAGTAAAAGAAATAGGCCTATAAAAGGATTAATTTTCATAATTAGTTCAATATAATAATGGTAATTATTGTTTAGTTTTGAACAAAACTAATACTTATCGTAATGAAAAACCTAATAGCAATCATTTTTTTAATGCTTTTATTGTCTTGTAAAATAGATTCTGAACATATCAATAAGTCTATTACCATTAAAGAGGACGTTGCTTTTTTAGCAAACGATAAGCTCGAAGGGCGTCAAACAGGAAGTGATGGTGAAAAAGTAGCAGCAGATTATATTGCTGAGCGTTTTGAGAATTTAGGATTTGAAGGTAAAGGTGGCGATGGTTATTTTCAAGTGTTTTCTTTTAAGCCTAAAACCGATCCGCATCAAGAAGTAAATTATACGGTCAAAAATGGAGATAGTACAATTACAGGAACCAATGTGATTGCTTATTTAGATAATAAGGCAGAAAACACTATAATTATTGGAGCACACTATGATCATTTAGGATATGGTGCTGAAGGATCATTGTTTAGGGGAGAAACAAGAGAAATTCATAATGGAGCAGATGATAATGCAAGTGGTGTAGCAGTATTATTAAGCTTAGCAGAAAAACTCAAATTAGAAAATAAAGGCAATAATTATTTGTTTATGGCTTTTTCTGGTGAAGAAATGGGATTATTAGGTTCTAATTATTTTACAAAAAATGCTACTATAGATTTATCAAAGGCTAACTATATGCTTAATATGGATATGGTTGGGCGTTTAAAACAAGATAGTACACTTGCTGTTTATGGGGTTGGTACATCTCCAATTTTAAAACAAGTAGTGAAAGCTAATAACTCTAAATTTAAAATTATTACAAATGAATCAGGCGTTGGTCCAAGTGATCATACGTCATTTTATAATAGTGATATTCCTGTGTTACATTTTTTTACTGGTCAACATGAAGATTACCATAAACCAGGAGACGATTCGGAGAAGTTGAATTATGAAGGGATGGAAACGATTTCAACTTATATTTTTGATATTATTTCAGACTTAGATAATAATGGGAAGTTGCCTTTTAGAAAAACAAAAAACGAAAGTGAAGATGTACCAAGATTTAAAGTTGGTTTAGGCGTTATACCCGATTATTTATTTGACGGAAAAGGAATGCGAATTGATGGTATAAGTGAAGATCGGCCTGCTCAAAAAGCAGAACTTCAAAGAGGCGATATTGTTATTAAACTAGGCGATAGTTTAGTCACAGATATGATGAGTTATATGAGAGCATTGTCTGTTTTTGATACTGGAGATAAAACAAAGGTTGTTGTAAAACGAAATGACGTTGAGGTTGAAGCTAATATTGAGTTTTAAGTTAAAATGAAAACAAAGGAAAACATCATTAATAAGATACATTTAATCATTTCAGTATGTATTGTTGTTCCTGTAGCTTTTGTTTATGGTTTTAAACCAGAAGTTTGTTTTGATATGTTTCTTGAAACAGTTGATGAGCATAATTTTCACAAGGCTATTATGGGGTTGTATCTAGGCTTTTCTACGATATGGGTTCTAGGAATTTTTAAAATCAATTATCTAAAAATAGCTATTATTACTAACATCATTTTTATGTTGGGTTTAGGATTGGGAAGAGTATTAAGTATTGTAATTGATGGAGTTCCTACGTCAGGTTATATATTTGGAACAGTAGCTGAACTATTTCTAGGCACCTATGGATTATGGGTTTTCAATAAGATGAGATAATAGTATCCATTTATAGATAAATGTCAATACAGTAAAACACAAAGTCTTTACAATATGTAGAGGCTTTTTTATATGCTGAATAAAAGCTGTAATTTTGTACAAAATAAATTGAATTTGGTAAAAATAGGCGACATAGAACTTCCCGATTTCCCATTGTTGTTAGCGCCAATGGAAGATGTTAGTGATCCACCATTTCGTGCCTTGTGTAAAGAGCAAGGTGCAGATGTAGTGTATACCGAATTTATTTCTAGCGAAGGCTTAATTCGTGATGCTGCAAAAAGCGTTATGAAACTCGATATCTATGAAAAAGAACGCCCTGTAGGCATTCAGATTTTTGGTGCGAATATGGAAAGTATGCTTCAAACTATTGATATTGTCGAGAAGTCTAATCCCGATATTATAGATATCAATTTTGGGTGTCCAGTAAAAAAAGTAGTGAGTAAAGGTGCTGGAGCAGGTATATTAAAAGATGTTTGTCTAATGGAAAGCCTTACTGCTGAAATGGTGAAACGCACAAACCTTCCTGTAACCGTTAAAACCCGCTTAGGTTGGGATCACGATTCTATAAAAATTGTTGAGGTTGCTGAGCGACTTCAAGATGTGGGTTGTAAAGCAATTTCTATCCATGGAAGAACACGTGCCCAAATGTATAAAGGTGAAGCTGATTGGAAACCTATTGCTGCGGTAAAAAACAACCCTAGAATGCATATTCCTGTATTTGGAAACGGAGATGTAGATTCTCCTGAAAAAGCAGCACTAATGCGTGATAGTTATGGTTTAGATGGTTGTATGATTGGTCGTGCAACAATTGGAAACCCTTGGTTTTTTAAACAAGTGAAACATTTTTTTGAAACAGGAGAACATTTAGATGCTATATCTATGGCAGAGCGTGTGGATGCAGCTAGACGACACCTTCAGATGGCTATTGATTGGAAAGGTGAAAAACTAGGTGTTTTCGAAACCAGACGTCATTATACAAATTACTTTAAAGGTATTCCAGATTTTAAAGAATACCGTATGAAAATGGTAACCAGTGATGATTCAAAAGATGTGTTTGTAGCTTTTGATGAGGTACTAGATAAGTTTGCTAATCATCAGTTTATTTAATTAGCCTTTAACTAAGTTTCTTGTAATTCGTTGTGAGGCTAATTTAGACGCTAAAATCCCTAAAACTAGAATAGTTAAAATTACGACCACAAAATTGATGGTTTTCAATTCTACTGGGTATGGTAATGAAGGCGTTAGCATTAGTAAGGCAAATTCCTTTTGGAGAAACACAATGATAAACCCTAAAATTACACCTATTGTTCCAGCTATAATTGTCATTAAACTTCCTTGTAGAAAGAAAATACGTCTGATGTCTTTTGTTGTTGTTCCAAGATTAAAAAGGGTGTTTATAGATTCTTTTTTATCTAAAATCATCATAATTAAAGCGCCAATCACATTAAATAAAGCAATAATAATGACTAGCGTAAAAATGAGATAGACAGCCATGTTTTCTGTGTTGAGCATTTTATAAAGCGCATCATTAAGTTGTGCTCTATCTTTAATTTGAACTTTACTACCAAAAACAGTTTTTAATGCGCTGATGACTTGTGTTTGATCTGCTTCAGGGCTTAGTTTAAATTCGATAGATGACATTTGATTGTCATTATAATTAAGCAGGTGTCTAGCCGTTTCAATATTAGCAAAAATATATTCGTTGTTGAGTTCTTCATTAATATCGAATAACCCAATATTGTAAGCTTTAACAGAATTGAATGCGCTTTTTATTGAGGAAATTTGTCCTTTTCCAGGTTTTGGGACATATATTTTTTGGTGTTTTGAAAAATCAAGAACGCCAAAAGATAATTTGATTGAAATTCCGCCTCCAGATACAATTTGATCAGTACCGTATTCTAGCCAATTTCCGTAGTAAACCATAGAGTCGATAGCCGTGACTTTAGTGAAGTTTTTATCAACACCTTTCATGGTAACAATTTGACGTTTGTTGTCAAACTCTAAAATAACACGCTCTTCAATCGTTTTAGAATACGCTTCAATACCTTCGATAGATTGTATAGCAATTGAATCTTCTTTAGTAACTGCAAACGATTTTCCTTCCGTAGGAAATATTTTAAGGTCTGGATCTACAAAAGATGAAAATTCTAAGCTAAAACTTTTTAGTCCAGCAAAACCAGAAAGCACAATAAATAAAGCAGCAGAAGCAATGACTGTTCCTGAAGCGGCAATAATTGTCATAATATTTATGGAATTATTACTGCTTTTAGAAAATAAATACCGTTTCGCTATGTAAAGTGCGAAATTCACCTATTTCTTTTTACGATCATCTAATAGGTCTTGGTCTTTAATTGGGTTATCTTCTCCTTTTAGAGACTTTTCGATACCTTCAATATATGCTAACGAATCGTCAATAAAAAACTCAAGGTTTGGCATACGACGCAGTTGATGTCTAGTGCGTTGAGCGAGTTCATGACGAATTAAAGGAGTGTTTGATTGGATACCCTTTATAAGTTCGTCGGCTTGTTTGTTAGGAAAAATACTGAGGTATACTTTAGCAATAGATAAATCAGTAGTAACGTTAACCTTACTTACCGAAATAATTATACCACGCAATCCGCCATCAGTAGCTGCTTTTTGAAGTACTTCTGCAAGGTCTTGTTGAAGTATTCCTCCTATTTTTTTCTGTCTTTGTGTTTCTTCCATAGTTACTATAATAAGTAATCATCTGCAAAAGTAGATGATATTTAAGTATTATCTTATTTTTATAGCAAAATTCATACCTTATTATATGATTTCCGTTTATATGGAAACCAAAATTACTATACATGAAGAAAATTGAACATATTGGTATTGCAGTTAAAGACCTAGAAGTGTCTAATGATTTATTTGCTTCGCTCTTAGGGGAAAAGCATTATAAAATTGAAGCTGTAGAAAGCGAAGGTGTTATGACGTCATTTTTTAAAAAAGGGCCTAATAAAATAGAATTATTACAAGCAACAACTCAAGAGAGTCCGATTGCAAAATTTATAGAAAAAAAAGGTGAAGGTATTCACCATATCGCCTTTGCTGTAACAGATATTGAAAAGGAAATAGAGCGCCTAAAGGCTGAGGGTTTTAAAATGATACACGACAAACCAAAGAAGGGAGCAGATGATAAACTCATCGCTTTTTTACATCCAAAAGCTACAAATGGTGTTCTCATTGAGTTGTGTCAAGATATTAAGGAATAAATTTCTTGTAGAGTTTTAAAATATGTAGTAATATTGCAGCCTTATTGGTCCCATAGCTCAGTTGGTTAGAGCACCTGACTCATAATCAGGTGGTCCTTGGTTCGAGCCCAAGTGGGACCACTTCTAATAAGACCAAAGCCTTACAGAGATGTGAGGCTTTTTTTATACACAAAACTTATACGTGTTTGTTTTTTACAGTTATGCGAATCAAATAAAAGGCCTATATTTAAAATTATTAAGCACCGCTATGAAACACGCCCTTTTTGTAATTAGTTTATTACTTGCATCCCAATTATCAGCTCAAAATCCAGAGATACAATCTAAAATAGATTTTTTTAATTCAAAAATTCAGCAAACAGAAAAAGGCGAACGCTTGCGCTTGATGGATAGTCTATCCACAATTATTTATAAATATGCATCGAAAAATAAACCTCAATTTAATTATGACTCTATAACAAAACAAACAATTAATTATGCTATAGAATTAGATTCGTTGAGAATAGCCGCTAATCATGTGGCTAACTGGATATGGTATAGCAATGGTGTTACAAGAAAACCTGAAGAAGGATTAATAATTTTCGATACTTATTCAAACGATTTAAAAAACCTAAAAAATAATAGCACTTGGGCTAGACTCTATTTAAATCTAGCAGATAGTTATGATTTTACAGGACATGTAGATGAACCTTTAGAATGTTATATTAAAGCAAAAGAATATAGCCGAAAATCTGGAGATAAAAGATTGTTAGGTATTTCTAATCTATATTTAGGTTTTATGGAATCAGACAGAGGTAAGTTTTCAGAAGCTTCTATCAGTTATAAGGCTGCCGTTAATTTATTTATTAAAGCTAAAGACACGAGTTATATACTAAGCGCAAAAAATGCTTTAGCAAACCTTTATAGTAAGAATGCCTTTTTTGAGGAGGCCAGAAAAGTACGTAACGAAGCTATTGAACTAGCTGAGAGTATTAATGATTATGGCAATTTAGTGTCTCTTTACTCTAGTACAGCAGTAGATTATAGTAAAGTCGAAAATCTAGAGAAACAAACAGAATATTTTAAAGCAGCATTAGAAGCAGATAACAAGAGAGGTAGAGGTGATGCATCTTATTACAAGCCTAAATTACTTGCTAAATTAACAGTATCATATGCTAAAAGTGATAGTTTATATTTGGCTCAAGAGAGTTTTAAGGAATTAGAAATGATTTATAAAAAGAATAAGTCTAAGAGAAACAGTTTGTATTATTCAAATGCAAAAAAGACACTTTCATTTGTGAAAGGTGATTATCAAGAAGCCTTAAAATATAGTAAAGTATACTTAGAGCTTCAAAATAAGAGGAAGAATATCTACGGAATAATGAATGCAGAAAAGTCTTTATCTGAAGCTTATAAAGCCTTGGGTGAAAAGACCAATAGCAATACGCATTTAATAAATTATTACGCAATTAAAGATTCTATTTCTGGTATTCAAAATGTAAAATCTTTGGCCTACTATCAAACACTATACGAAACAGAAAAACGCGATCTCGAAATTGAAAACCAAAAAGCAAGTATTGGGTTGTTAAACCTTCAAAATAAAAATAAAACGCAGCTTTTAATTTTTGGCTCATTAGGATTTCTGATACTGTTTGGAGGAATTATACTTTACCGTTCTTTCATAAACGCTAAAAGGCGTGAACTTGTACAACAAGAATTTTCTCAAGAGCTTATTAAAACACAAGAGCAAGAGCGAACACGTATTGCTAAAGATTTGCACGATGGTGTTGGTCAGCAAATAACGCTTCTTAAAATGAAAGCCCAAAATACGGAACAAACGGAACTGTCTAATTTGGCGCATAACGCTCTAGAAGAAGTGCGGAGTATTTCTCGAGACTTATACCCTATAACTTTAAAAAAGTTAGGATTAACAGATAGTATAGAACAACTGTTATTAGATTTAGATGAAGAAACAGATCTGTTTGTTTCTGTTGAAATTGATGATGTCAACACTGATTTTAATGAAGTAGAATCTCTTAATTTTTATAGGTTTATTCAAGAATCAGTAAATAATGTATTGAAACATGCCAATGCCAAAACCTTAATTGTAAATATCTTAAAGCAAAACGATGGTATTAAAGTTTTAATAAAAGATAATGGTCAAGGTTTTGAAGTTAGTAAAATGATTAAACAAAATAGTTTGGGTTTAAAAACGATGACCGAGCGTATTACTATGCTAAAAGGAAACCTGTCTATAAAAAGCAAAAGAGAAGAAGGAACCTCTATACTAGTTCAAATCCCAGTATAAAAATGATGAACAATATTACACTTGTTGTTGCAGATGACCATCCTTTATTATTAGATGGTTTAGTAAATAAACTTAATGAATATAATTATAAGATATTAGCAACTGCCGAAAATGGAGCAAGGGCTTTAGAAATGATTATAAGCCTAAAGCCTACCATTGCTATATTAGATGAAGAAATGCCATTACTAACGGGTTTTGAAGTTATTAATAAATGTAAAGAGAAAGATATTGACACTAAATTTATTATCCTCACGTCACATAAAGAAAAAGCGTTTATTTATAAGGCTAAAAAATTAAATATTTCAGGATATATCATAAAAGATGAACCTTTTAAAGAAGTACATAACTGCATACAAAGTGTAAGCAAAGGAGAGCCTTACTTTAGCGCTATTGTTAAAACTGTTTTAGATGATGAGGTTTCACCACAACTACAAAAAATGAAGCTATTATCACCATCAGAGCGTACCATTATAAGATTGGTAGGCCAAGGAAAATCTTCAAAAGAAATAGGTGAATTTTTAACTTTATCTTACAGAACTATAGAAAAACACCGTTCAAATATTATTGATAAATTAGGTCTTACTAAAGAGAAAGATATACTCTCCATATGGGCAAAAGAAAATTTAGAGCTCGTTCTCTAATAATCTTTTTTTATGATTTTTCACAAAAACTACGTGGTAACACGTAGTTTTTGCATTCTACACGTATTGCTATGATTTAAGAGTCAATTTATCTTCGCTTCACAATTGGATGAATAGGTTATCCTATTTTTTATAAAACTAAAACCATTATGAAAACGAAATCAATTTGTAATTCGCTTATTAAGAGGTATGTACTATTCTTTTTATGTCTAGGGCTGTTCTCTTATTCTGCTAGTGCTCAACATTATGAAAACCAAAATTCTATTATAGGAGGTACTGTAATTATTACACCTCCGTATTCGCCTTCAGAAGTGCCTAATGCTTCACCCGAAGGGTCAGTACTGAGTTTAGAATATCTTGGTTATGATTTTAATACTAATATTCCATTTCCAGGAGATTTAAGTATAGACCAAGACACAGGAGTTATCACAATTTCAAATTTTCAAGTCGTAGCGCTACACTATTTTAAAGTTATAAATTATACGAATCCTGAAATAACGTTTACAGTTAACGTTTTTAATGCTCCAGTAATGGGTGAGTATTCGGATGCAACTATTACTGAAGGGGGAAATGTAACCGTAGTGCCTAATATGCTACCGCAAAATATAACCAGTGCGTCGGCTGTAAGTGATAATTTCTCTGGGAATCTTTTGGTAGACCCTAATACGGGAGATGTTATGATAGCCAACGCTAAACAATCGGGTATTTATACAGTAACGGTTTTTGGATTTGATGAATCGGAAAGTGCAACTTTAAATAGAAGCTTTCAATTAACCATTAATGCGTCTAATGAGTGTAGCACCTCATTTAATGAACTTACCCGAAGTGGCCCAGAGATTACTAATAAAAATGCAATAATAGGCGATTTTAATAATGATAACATTCAAGATATAGCAAATGTGGCGTTCATAAGTGGTGAGGCAAGAGTACAAATTCTATTGGGTGATGGTATTGGAGGGTTCGATTCAACTGGAACACAACCTTCATTTTTTGACCCAGCATTGCCAGAAGGTTACTTAGAGAATCTTCACGATATTACTACAGCTGATTTTGATAGTGACGGCAATCTTGATATTGCTGTAGGAGCATATGATAATGTATTTATTCACTTTGGTAGTGGTTCTGGAAGTATAACATCTATAAAACGAATAATTCTTCCTTCTGGTTTCGATAATATCACATCTTTAGAAGCCGGAAATTTTAATAATGATGGAATTATCGATATTGCTGTTGGTTACCACAATATATTAGATGATACGGCTTCCGTTAAAATATATTATGGTGCTAATGGCGTTGGAGAATATAATGGTTTTAATTTAGGCAACTTTTTTTTATCATCAATACCACTAGTTCGAACAGATGTTAGAATAAAATCATTAATTTCTGGAAATTTTAATGACGATTCCATAGATGAATTATTTGTAGTTTACGACCCCTATTTAACGACTAGCGGAGTTGATGAAGGCAGAGAAACTAGTGAAGCACTTCAGGTAAATGCTAATGGGGATTTGGAGTCTTTTATTGCGTTAAATTCCTTTGGTGTTCAGGCTATAGCCAGTGGTAATATTGACGGTCAAGGCACTTTTGATGTAGCTGCCTTAACTAGAAATGGTATTGAAATATTTCTCAATGGCAATGTCAATAACCTAAACCCTAACCAATTTATTCCTTTAGAAGATGCCTATAACAACATACAGATCATTAATAAAAATGGCGATGGTTTTTTAGATCTCATTATAAGTTCTACTGAAGCTGATAAAATTACGGTCTTATTAGGTGATGGTACAGGTGGGTTTGTGGAAGATATATCGATTGGAGTCCAAGATCCAAGTGCTTTAACCATAGGAGATTTTAATGGTGATAACAACCAAGATTGTTTAGTTAATAATATGGGTAATTCAATTTTATTGGCTGTCAATAATTCAGTTTATCTTAATAGTTCAGATAATGGTATTGAGACCGAATTAGGGAGTAATAGATTAAAATATATAACTGTACAAAATTTAGGAGATACTGATTTAGTCATCGATAGAGAATCCTTGACAGTAAGTGGACCAGATGCAGCTTTATTTACTATAATTGGACACTCAGATCAAGGTCAGTTTAGTACAGTTTTCCCATTTAATTTAGGTGTTTCTCAACCGCCTAAATATATAGTTGTTCTTTTTGAGCCTGAAACTACAGGAGAGTTTTCAGCATTTCTTAATATCAGTAAAGGCGATTGTGATAACCCAGTTACAAGTGTAGAAATGATAGAATCGTGTGTTTCAACTTTCACCGGAATAATGGGTAATTATCAAGATACAACTATAATATCAGGAGAAAACGTAAATATAACTTCCTCAGGAGGTGTTTTTGATTTTGCTAGGATTACGGCAACAACTGATACCAATTTTGATGGTATTTTAAGTGTAGGTCCAACAGGTCAATTAACAGTAACCAATGCCATAAAAGCAGGAACCTATACGGTTAAAGTAACCGGTTTTGTGGAGTCAGATGAGGTCACTTTTGATCCGGATGAAGGCTTCGGTTCTGAGACATCATTATTTCCTTTGGCATCTACCACATTTAATTTAATCGTAGAAGATCCAAATTGTAGTAGTGGTGCCTTTGAGATTGTTAGTACTATAGATGAAACAGATGCAGATATTAGTGATTTAACCGCCTTGGCTATTGGGGACTTTAATTTTGACGGAATCCAGGATTTAATTACCACATATTCAAATAGCAATTTACCTAGCTATGACCAAATTTTAGGGGACCCTTCGTTATTATTAGACGAATTGTATAGTAGTTTCATAAGCTTTGGTAATGGTAGTGCTGGTTTTAGTGATGCTGGTCAAAATAGATTAATGGTTGGTCTAGATCCTAGAAACATATATGTAGATGATTATAATGGAGACGGATTCCATGATATTGTAGCTGTAAATTCTAATCTTCAAACTAATGTTTTTGCAAGAACGGGCTTTGGACTTTCTCTTTTTGCACCACCTATATTAAACCCTCAAGATTTTAGTATGGGCAATGTGATAGTACCCACTGTGCCTTTAGGGCAAAGCTATTCGAAAAGCACTGCATTTGGCGATTTTAATAATGACGGTATAAAAGATTTAGCAATAGTGAGCGAAGGTGTCATTATTCCATTTTCAAATCAAGCAACTCCAAGTATCGTATCTATTCAGTTAGGTAGCGCGTTAGAAGCAGGATCTTTAGATAATAATTTTACCCAGAGTGGATTTCATATTGTAGGGAATGGGTCAGTATCCATTGTTGTTGGTGATTTTAATAGTGATGGCCTCCAAGATTTTGCTACAGCATCAGCATATGATAATAAGATTTCTATACGATTAGGGAAGTCGAATGAAAATAGCGATTTAGTCGATATTTTAGGTTTGAGTTTTGATACAGGAGTTGATGTTTTTGTAGGTATGCGTCCGTCATCTATGGTAATAGGCGATTTTAATGGAGATGGAAAACAGGATTTTGCTGTGGCATGCAGAGGCGAATCTTTACCAGATGGCATTACCTATATAAATAACGGATTTGTTTCCATACGCCTAGGAAATGGTAATGGAGGTTTTAGTTCGTCTAATAATAATGAGGTCGAAGTTGGTTTAAATCCTTCAAGTATAAAAGTAGGTGATTTTAATGGCGACGGGATTCAAGATTTTGCAGTAACAAATACCTATAGTAATGATGTGTCTATACGTTTTGGTAATGGTGACGGAAGTTTTTATGGTACCACACAATTTGAAGTTGGCGAAGCACCTGTAAAACTAGTAGTAGGAGATTTCAATGAAGACAATATTCAAGATTTAGCTGTTGCTAATAAAAATACTGTAAGCATTTTACAAGGGATTCCTTTTGGCGATCAAGAATTTGCACTATCAGGAAATGGGATCTCTATTGAAAATAATGATACGACACCAAGTCTTGAAGATCATACAGATTTTGAATATGTGGCTTTTAATGCCAATAGTATTTCCAGAACATTTTCTATAGAAAACTCCGGAGAATCAGCACTAACTCTTGGAGAAGAAGCAATTAGTATAGATGGAGTAGATAGCGATTTGTTTAGTTTAAGCGGCATTTCATATCCTATATTTATAGCTTCAGGCGAATCAATTAGTTTTAATGTTGATTTTGAGCCGACATTTGAAGGTGAAAAAACAGCAATTGTTACAGTGACTAATGTTAATTGTATAAACACTACAGATTACAGTTTTACTATAAAAGCAACGGTTGTGCCACCACCTGTATTGGGTAATTATCCAGATATAGAACTAGCATTTGGTAATAACAGCATTATTTTACCTGATGCAGCTCCTATAAATACGTTACAAACTATAGCATATACAGATTCTAATTTTAAAGGCACATTATTAGTCGATCCTATTTCGGGTGAGTTATCAGTAACCAATGCTAGTCAACCAGGACTCTATACAATAACGGTCCAAGCATTTACTTTAGGCAATATTTCTACAACGACCTCCTTTTCACTTACCATAAATGATTCAGAGAGATGTCTTACATTATTTAATACAATTGAGGACGCTCCTTTTAGCGAAACTGGTATCGCGCCAACAGCAATTACAATAGGTGATTTTAATAATGATGGCATTCAAGATATTATAAACGTAAATACAAATAGCGATTTTCTAACGCTTAAATTCGGTGATGGTAGTAATGGGTTTAGTGCGAACACAACAATCCCTGTCACATTAAATACAGTGGCGTTAGCAGTAAATGATATTAATGGCGATGGGTTTTTAGACATTGTTGCTGTAAATACTACCAATAGCGAGGTATATGCTATTTTAGGTAATGGCGATGGTACTTTTCAAACTATTATAGTCACTGCTGTGGGTGTAGATCCAGGATCAATTGCTTTAGGAGATTTAAATAATGATGGTTTTGTTGATATGCTGCTTTCAAATGAGTTAGATAGTACTGTTTATACTTTTTTAGGTGATGGAGCAGGTAATTTTGAAAGTGATACTGTTCAAATAATTAGCACTGCACCAAAAGAGGTGATTCTTGGAGATTTCAATTCTGATGAAAATCTAGATATGGCTACGGCAAATTACGATACCAATTCAGTCGCTATACGTTTAGGCAATGGTGATGGTAGTTTCGCAGCCGCAACAACTATTACTGTGGGCCAGGGACCTAGCAGTTTAACGATTGGCGAATTTAATGGCGATGGCATACAAGATATTGCCACAGCAAACCTAGAAAGTTTAACGATTCTAATAGGAGACGATACAGGTGGTTTTACCATAGCTTCAGAAGTAACCACTTCAGGTACTGCAGCTATAAAAGTGGGCGAATTTAATGGCGATGGCATACAAGATTTAATTGTTAAACCTTATTTAAGCACTGCAATTACTATTTATACTGGCGATGGTGCAGGTGTTTTTACTAATTATTATGTTTCAAATATTGGTTCTAACATATCTTCTTTGGCTATAGGAGACTTTAATAGTGATGGGATAACCGATACGGCTTTAACTTCGGTAAATCCACAGTTTATTACACTTTTAATAGGTTCAGGCCCCGAAATTAACCTTAAAGGGAACGATATTACTATTGAAGAAGGTGAAGCAGTTACTTCATTTGAAAATAACACAAATTTTGGCCGAGTACAGACTGGTGAAAGTGTTGTTAAAACATTTACTATTGAAAACAATGGGAACGCATCATTGATTATTTTAAATGATGCCATTTCCTTTATAGGCAATGATGCGGATTTGTTTAACGTTATTAATATGACACCTTCTACATCCATTTTACCAAATGAAGTCTTCAGTTTTGAGGTTCAATTCTCACCAGATTCTGAAGGCATGAAAGAAACAACACTTCATGTTTTAAATAATGATTGCAATACTTCAGATTATAGTTTTGCTATTGAGGGAGAAGGCGCTGCGTTTTCAATGCCTAATTATACAAACCAAGGAGCGTACTCAGTAATTTCAGGGAATAATATTAGCATCATGCCAGATTCTAATAATGTGCCAATAAACGTTGTTAGTGCGATAGCTTCAGTAGATTATAGCGGCAGTGTTGCTTCACCACATTTTGAGGGGTCTTTTGTTGTAGATCCAGAAACAGGAATCATCAATGTAATTAATGCCAAACCAGAAGGGGTTTATACGGTAAATGTTAGAGGGTTACAGAACTTATCTACAGCCGCAGAAGATACTAAAACCTTTACACTTACGGTAACTTCTCCAGAATGCAGTGATGCTGCTTTTAGAGAAATACAAAACGAATTAAATGGTGGTCGGGGAAATGCAATTGCAGAAGGTGATTTTAATGAGGATGGGATCACAGATATAGTGTCTATTTTAACTAGTAATTTTTCGGAGGCAATTAACGGTGTGAATATAAACTTAGGAAATCCCGATGGTACATTTCAAAACCCACAATTTGTTACTGTTGGTAGTAATGGGTTAGAAGGGGTTTCTGTAAGTGATTTTAATGGAGATGGGCATCAAGATTTATTAACAAGAGCCATAGGTAAACTCTATTTAAATTTAGGTGCTGGAGACGGTAGTTTTGGTACAAGTCTTGATTTTTCAATAAGTAGTCAATTTAGGTCACATGAAGTGGGCGATTTTAACAATGACGGTAAACAAGATATTATTTTAAAGTACAGTGGCACATTAACATGCCTTACAGGTAATGGTGATGGCACTTTTGTTGCAATAACCAGTAGTCACTCTTTTAGTAACCCTGTAGAGTTAAAAGCAGGGGATTTTGATAAAGACGGTAATCTCGATTTTATTGTTTTAGAAGACCATGGAGGTATAGACGTTTATAGAGGATATGGAAACGGACTTTTCCATCATAATAGCGCCAATAATATAGATATTGACGGCTTATCTGCATATTATGCAATGGGCGATTTTAATAACGATACTATTCTAGATATTGCGGTTAGCTCACAAGATTATACCCAAGAAGCTGAAATTGGAAGTTTTAAAATCTATTTTGGAGATGGAAATGCTAACTATAACGCTGGCCCATCAATTGCAGCAGATTATAGTGAAATTGGTGCCTTAAATGTAGGTGATTTTAATGGAGATAGTAACCAAGACATTCTCGTAAACTATAAAGATGTTATTTTGGGTGAAGGAGATGGTACATTCCCTGTGATTCCAGTTATAAGCTCTCCTAGTTTTATAAGAGAATACCAAGCTGTTATTGGTGATTTTAATAAAGATGGAAAACAAGATTATGTAAGTGTACAAAACGATTTTGAAGTCTTATTAGGAGCAGGTAGAATAGATGTTTTTTCTGCAAATGTAACAGCGGGCAATGTCTACCTAAACGATGGAGAAACAATCGCTTCAGAACAAAGCAACACCGTTTTTGAAACCTGTATAAATTCAACAATAGCTAAAACCTATACTATAGAAAATAGATCGTCTAATATATTGACGATAACGGCCATAAATTTAACAGGAGATAATACAGGTTCATTTGTATTAGATGAATTAGACAATTTCCCTACCAACGTTAGCGCAAATGGTTCTACCACATTTACAATTAGTTTTTTACCTACCACAACAAATGTAGTAATGGCAACCTTGCATATTGAAAATAACGATTGTAGTGATCAAGACTTTGATTTTGTAATAGAAGGTCAAGGTATTGCACCACAATCTGAATCTTCGGTAGGTGCCTATAGTGCTGCAAGCACGGTAAGTGGAGGCAATATTACTGTACAACCAGATGTTCCTGCATCAGGAGCTGCATTAAACACGAGAGCATATACAGATTCTAGTTTTAAGGGTTTATTAAGGGTAAATCCAGATACAGGAGAGGTTATGGTTACTAACGCGTATCCTGCCGGAACATACCAAATTACAATTGAAGCATCTGGTATATGCACATCTGCAACCACCACTTTTCAACTTATTGTAGACAATCCAGCATGTAGTTCAGCAACATTTGAAAACGTACCCGTTTTTGAATATGACTCTAATGAATACAATAAAGAATTGTACGTGGCCGATTTTAATGAAGATGGTATTCAGGATTTAGTTATTTCTAATGCAGATAATCCAAATAATAAAATGCGCATACAATTAGGAAATGGAGACGGTACGTTTAACTTACATAATGAAATTATCTTAGAAGGCCCTCGGTTTAATAGCGCTTATCATTCTATTGCAATTGGTGATTATAACGGCGATGGTCATCAAGACATGGTTACAACTTCAAACAGGAGATTGGCTATGTATTTAGGTGATGGTACAGGGGGCTTTAGTTTAGGAGATGTTATTGTATTAGAAAATTTAATAGGATCTATTGCTATTGCTGAAGATTTTAATAATGATGGTAAACTAGATGTTCTTATAAAAGAAGAAAATACGACTACAGATGAAACTAAACTAGCCGTCTTTTTAGGAAATGGTGTAGATGGTTTTTCCCTTAAACGTGATATTTTTATTGATGCTATGCAAGTTAGTGTAGGCGATTTTAATCATGATGGCAATAAAGATTTAGTAATTGTAAGTATAGATGATGATAAGCTTTCTGTGCTTTCAGGAGATGGTTTGGCAGGTTTTACAGAAACAACAACGTTAATTATTGATAACCCCACAGCCCTTGTTTTAAGTGATTTTAATAATGATGGCGAACAAGATATTGCAGTAAGTGCTTATGATTTTATTCCAAATCCAGATACATCAAGTCCCATCACTAATATCATTGCTAATCAAAGAATATTAGTGTTCAATGGGTCTTCTAATGGAATATTTCCCTCTACACCTTTAAGTGTAATGCAATTAATTGATGATCCTTCTCTATTTGATTATGCTTGGAAATTAGTTAGTGGTGATTTTAATGCAGATGGCAATCAAGATATGGTAGTTAGTTATTTTAACAGTTCAAACAGTTTACCTATCCTCTTAGGAGATGGTGCAGGCGGATTTGTAGTATCTAGTAATAATATTAATCAGACTTCCATTGGTAGTCTAGCTGTAGGGGATTTTAATACAGATGGTAGGCAAGACATTGCATATAGTCAATTTTTTTCTTATCAGTCAACTAGTATTTTATTTGGTTCAGGTTCTAAGGTTGCAGTACATGGTAATGCAAATACCATTGTAGATGGCAGTACGACTCCTTTGGTTTTAAATGACACCGATTTTGGCAATACCTGTCCAACGGGCACCATAGTAAAAACATTCACAATAAATAATAAAGGTTTTTCAGAGCTAATATTAGATGCAGATGCCATTACTATTTCCGGAGGTGATTCCGATTTATTTGAAATTGGAAATATCACATTACCAATATCTATTGCAGCAAATGAGTCTGCTACATTTACAGTAACATTTACACCAGATGCTCTAGGTGTTGCTACAACAACTGTTCATATTGCAACCAACGATTGTAGTGCTGCTACATACAGTTTCGATATTAAGGCAAGTGCAATTAGTGAGGAAACGGTTCCACCAGTTATTGAATGTCCAGTAGTAGAAATGGTGTATTATACCAATTCAAATTCTTGCTATGCAACAATACCACTTAATGTTACAGCTACAGATAACTGTAGTTTAGAACCTGCAATAACGAGTAATACACCATTAAATAATCAATTCCCTATTGGTGAAACCATAGTGACTTATACGGCAACCGACGATAATGGAAATACGGCGAATTGCGAAGTGATTATAAATGTTGTAGATAATATCACCCCAAGTATTGAGTGTATTGAATCTGTTACTATAGCCTACGGAGAAAGTTTAGAACCTGAAAATACAGGAAGTCCAACAGTCTCTGATAATTGTTCTATTGCTATAACAATATATTCAGACGTTAGCTTTCAAGGGACTGATGGTTGTTCATTGGTTAATTATAGTATTAATCGTTTCTGGACCACAACAGATACCAGTGGTAATACTAATACGTGCCTACAAGTTATAAATGTGGTTGATGCATCTGGGCCAATAGTGATAACACAAGATATAACAGTACAATTAGATGAAACTGGTAACGCAACAATAACACCAGATGAGATAAATAATGGGTCTCATGATGCCTGTGGTATTACTTTTTTAGAATTAGATATAACAAGTTTTGATACTAGTAATATTGGTGAAAACACAGTGGAGTTAACGGTAACTGATAGTGAAGGCAATGTTTCCATTGGTTATGCAATTGTAACCATTGTATCTTATACTCTGGGAATAGAAGAAAGTATAAGAGATTTAAATGTTTTAGTGTACCCAAACCCAACAACGAATATTGTAAATTTAAAAATCCCAGACTTTAATCAAGAAAACTTGACATATCAATTGTATAGTCTACATGGTCAATTATTAAAGAAAGGAGCGTTAAAAGAAAGTGTAACAACGATACCGATGGATAGATATGAAATAGGCGTGTACTTGCTACAAATTGTTGAAAATAATAAGACGATTAAGAGTTTTAAGATTGTGAAAAAATAGAATAAACATTAACTGACATACACAGATACTAATAGATATGAGCTATGTTATTAGATCATTGTAATAGTCTCCCAAAACTATGATTTCAAGTGGGGCCACTTTCAATAAGATAGAAGCCTTACAGTAATGTGAGGCTTTTTTATGCCGTAAATCCAAATCTCAACGAATTCTAAACCATCCTTAACGAATTCTAAAAGCATCCAAATTTTACTTAATCGTCAATATATCTTTGAAGTATCAAATAAATACAAACCCTTAAAACAGTATACCATGAAAACCTTAAAGAACACCCAGGAACAAAACAAAACACAAAACACGCTATCTAGAATTTTCCAAAGCCTATTGATGGTTACTGTATTATTTATCGCATCAGATATTTACAGTCAAAGCAAAGAAGTAGAATTTGATGTGTACACTAATTCTGCAGCCAATGCGTCACAATATTTATTAGGAGATGATGTCGCTTTACGTGATTGCGCGTCGACACACTGCGAAAAATTAACAACCATAAATATTGGAACTAATGTAAGATTACTAGCTAAAAGTGAAACGTCTCAAACCATTAATGGTGTAACCAGTAGGTTTTATAAAATAAAAATGGGACCACAAGTAGGATGGATTTGGGGAGGACTCATCTCACAAAAAACGATGGTAAGTGCTATTAACCCAGAAATTAAATTTGTATTTGGTGAAGCCGGAGTAGACTATAAAGGTTATAAGCGTTTCCAAATAAGAGCTGTTAGAAATGGTGTAGAGATTGATAAAATCTTTGTAAAATCAGAAACACTAAATCATAATTTAATAAGCTTAATAAATAAGCAAGATAATACTTATGGAACTGATGTTATTACCTTATGTAACACTGAAGGCGAAAGTTGTGAGGTAGCAGATAGCAAATCATATATTGTTTTTAAAGATAATAAGCTTATGCAAACGTCTTCTTTGGCAGCATTAGAAAAAGTGAAATTTAAAAAAGCTAGTTATGCGTTCTCATGCGAACTTGATAACGAATAAGAAATTAGTTGATGTTGTTATTCATGTTTTTAGCGCTGTATCTCTTTAGGAGGAGTACAGCGCTTTTTATAATTCGTAAAATTGTAGATACTACTACAGCAAAAACTGCGTTCAAAATTGTAAGTTGCAATAGATAATTAAACCCGTATTGAAATATAACATATCATATAAACTCTTATTTTTTTTCTTCGGAATGATACTTACGCTAAATGCTCAAAACAGACAGTTACGTGCATTTACATTAGAAGATGGGTTACCACAATCTCAAGTTTATGCCATGGCCCAAGATGAAAAAGGATATCTGTGGTTAGGAACTCAAGGCGGTGGGTTAGCGCGTTTTGATGGTAATGATTTTAAAGTGTTTAATGAAAGTAACGGATTAGCATCTAACTATATTCATGCATTAAAAACAATTAATAATAGACTTTATATTGGAACAAAACGCGGGTTATCAATTAAATTAAAAAACAAATTTATCACTATTGAAATACCTCAAGTTAATAAAATCTATCAGCACAAAAATAGATTACTGTTATTAACTATTGAAGGGCTTTATGAGCTTAATAAAGATTTTTCCGTAGAAAAAATAAAACTTCACTCCGAAATAGATAACATACATATTAAAGACCTGATATACTTTGATAAGTATTTTTGGTTAGCAACTCAGGAAGGGCTTTGGCAATTTAGTGAGCTTAAAACTAATGCCGAACATATTGAAAAATTAGAACGTAATGACTTTACCTCACTATTAGGTTTTAATAATAAAGTATATGCATCTACTTTTAATGATGGCACCTTAGCCTTTGAGCCACAAAATTTTGATGATGCTATTTTAATTCGAGAACCTTTACGAATTAATAGTACTTCAATTCAAAATGGAAATCAACTTTGGATAGCTACCAATACGAATGGTGTTTCTGTTATTGATCCTGAAACTTACATCGAATTATTTTCATTCAATAATTCTAATGGCCTTTCAGTATCTGATGTTAGAAAAGTATTTCAAGATAAACAATCAAATATATGGCTAGCAACATCTGGTGGTGGTTTGTATAAATATTTTCAAAATAATTTTAAGCATTTTGATACAGAAACTGGATTAAATGGAAACCGTATTTACGCAGTACATCATTCTGAAAATGCGATTTGGGTTTCTAATTCTGAAAAAGGATTGATACGAATAGATGATTTTGGTATTCACGAGATTGCTATTCCTGAAGCATTTTCTGATGTAAAAATTAAAACCATAACAAGTGATAAAAATGGAAACATTTGGGCAGGTTCTGATGGTAGAGGAGTATTGTTTAAAGGAAAAATAAGCATAGATTCTTTTGCGGTAGACACCTTAAAGGGAAGTAAAAAAAGGATCCCTAAAATTGTTGAGGTTACAAAAGTATTGAACACAGAAAATGGGTTCCCGTTTGATTGGATTCGGAAAATATATGTTGACAATGATACGGTGTACGCGGCCACGTATTCTAGCGGTATTGTAAAGTTTAATTATAACCCTAAAACGGATAGCTTAACGGTTTTTAAAACATATGCAATTCATGAAGGTATTGATGATCTTTATATTAGAGAGATGGTTAAAGCTGATAATAACCAGCTTTGGTATGCAACTCGAAATGGTCATTTAGGGTACTTGAAAAACGATAAGATTACACATTTGGGAGAAATTTTAGACTTGCAAGTTCCGATCAACACGATATTAATTCGAAATAAAACGATGTTTTTAGGTACTGCAGGAAAAGGGATTTGGTGGTCAAATGATGAAAATTTCAACACATTTAAAAAATTGAAAGGCATAAAAAATGGAGCTTCTGAAAACATATATCAACTCATTTTTGACGAACAAGGCTATCTTTGGGCTGGTACAGAGCGAGGTGTTGATAAACTAGAATTAAATAAGGATAATGAGATTAAAGATGTATTCTTCTTTGGAAGAAATGATGGGTTTTTGGGAATTGAAACCTGTTTAAATGCCGTTGATAAAGATCAAAAAGGGCATTTATGGTTTGGCGCGCTTTACGGACTTACCGAATACCGACCAACAGAAAATAATGAAGAAACAGAAAAACCAAATCTCTTTTTAGAAGATATAAAAGTTGCTTATCAAAGTATTGATACTTTAAACTTGTCATCATGGGTGAATTCGGAGAAGGTTTTAAAATTAAATCCAGATCAGCGACAAATAAGTTTTTCTTATAAAACGATAGATATAGATCATCCAAATGCTGTAGAATATCGTTATAAATTAAATGATAATAGTTGGAGCCCATGGTCCATATATAATACCCAAGATTTTTCTGAACTCAATTTTGGAGCTCATCAATTTATGGTTCAATCTAGAAATCACCGTTGGAAAGAGGGAGAACCCCTTCGGTTTTCATTTTATATTGAGAGTCCATTATATAAAAAAGGATGGTTTCAATGGATGGTTATTGGCTTAACTATTATTGTTCTATTGGCTTTCGTTTCTCTATATATAAAGCGTCTTAAGCGTAAAAACACGGAAGATAAAACACGGTTAGAATTAGAAAATCACCTTCTTACACTTGAGCAAAAGGCTTTGCGTTTACAAATGAACCCGCATTTTATTTTTAATGTTCTTAATGGTATCAAGGCTATGGCGCCAACAAAACCAGAAAAGATGAATGAAACAGTTAATAGTTTTGCGACATTATTGAGAGAGACCCTTATAAACTCTAGAAAAGACACAATTAGTTTAGATCAAGAAATTAAAACATTACGTCATTATATTGAGGTAGAACGCTTAATGGCTGAAACATCGTTTCAATATGACATTATAATGAATACCGATTTAGATGCAGAAGAAATTTTGATTCCACCAATGCTTATTCAGCCTTTTGTTGAAAATGCAATTCGTCATGGAATTCTAAAAGGCCCAAGGGATGGTGAACTTAAACTTCAGTTTGATACTTTAGATGATCTTTTAATCGTTACAATAACTGATAATGGTATTGGAATTTATAGTTCACAAAACCAAAAACAGAAAACAGATCATCAATCCATGGCGCTTAAAGTTACAAGAGAACGATTGGAGTCAATTTCAAGAAAAGAAGCTTTAGAAATAAAAGAAATAAAACTTAATGATGGAAGTATAGTTGGTACAACTATACGGTTTAAAATTCCATTAGAAACCGATTATTAATATGTTAACAGCAATTATAGTAGAAGATATGAAGGACGCTCTAATGCTTTTGAAAAGCGATATAGAGGTCAATCATCCAGAGATAAAAATTATTAATACCGCACAGAGTGTTGTTGAAGCCGCTAAAGTGCTTCGGAAAACGCCGCCAGATATTTTGTTTCTAGACATTATGCTAGGAGATGGAACTGGATTTGATGTGCTTGAGATTTTCCCTGAATTGAAATCAAAAATTATTTTTGTAACAGCAAGTGATGAGTTTGCAATCAAGGCATTTAAGTTTGCAGCCATAGATTATGTCTTAAAACCTTATGCTAAAGAAGAATTATCTCAAGCGATAGTTAGAGCAAAACAACAAATACAACCTAATAAAGAGCGGTTAAATATTTTAAAAGAAACCCTATCTGCACCAGAAAAAAAACCAGATAAGATATCATTACATACACTTGATAAAATTATAATTGTCAATTTAGATGATATTATACGTTGTGAATCTGACAGTAATAATACCATGTTTCATCTTCAAGATGGACGAAAAATATTTGTAACTAAAACTTTAAAGTATTTTGCAGATATGCTTAAACCTTATGGTTTTTTAAGAATACATCAAAGCCATCTTGTAAATTTGCAATGCATTAGCGCTTTTATAAAAACCGATGGCGGTTATATAATGTTAAAGAATGGTGAAAACGTTCCTGTTTCTGTAAGAAAAAAGACAGAGGTTATGGATATTTTAGATCAAATGCATCGTTAAATTTATCTGTGTTTAAATCAACTGTTTAATCTGTGAAATTTGTAAGACACATAGTAACAATTATTTAAAACTAAAAAAACTTAGATATTCTTTTGATTATCGTAAAAAAGCATATATTTGATTTTAATATGTATTTGGCGCAAAATCAGGAAAACGCGTAGTTTGTCGATTTTTTTTGCGGTTTATAGATGTTTTTTTGCTATTTAATTTTGTTGAGACCCTTTTTTTTATACTTTTATGCCGTAATGAGAATACAAAACAAGAAAATCCTTGCCTCGATCTTATTTGTATTAATAAGTTTTGTATGTGCAGCCCAAGGTGGTAACCCTCCACCTCCTATGCCACCACCACCTCCAGGTTTACCTATTGATGGATTTACCACTTTAGCGTTAATCGTAGGAACTTTTTTTGGTGTAAAAAAAGCAATTAAAAACACAAAACGCTAGTTATAATCTAGCGCTGTAAAGTTTTTGTATGTATTTGCCTAGAACATCAAACTCTAAATTAATTTTTGATCCTTTCTTTAGGAGCTTAAAGTTAGTATGCTCATATGTATAAGGAATGATAGCAACACTAAAACTGTTTTTTTTAGAATTTATTACGGTTAAACTTACGCCATTTACAGTTGCTGAACCTTTTTCAATAGTAACATTTCCATAGCTATCATCATAGCTAAACGTGTATACCCAACTACCATTGTCTTCGTTAATGGTTTCACAAACCCCTACTTGATCTACATGACCCTGAACAATATGTCCATCTAATCGGTCGCCAAGTTTCATGGCTCGTTCTAAATTAACAGCGTCTCCAATTTGTAAACCATCAATATTAGTTTTTTCAAGAGTCTCTTTAATAGCTGTAACAGTATAAGTGTCTTCTAAAATTTCAACAACAGTGAGACAAATTCCGTTGTGAGCAACGCTTTGATCAATTTTTAATTCAGAAGTAATATTACTTTGTATCGTCAAGTGAAGATTGCCTTGGTCTTTTTTTAGCTTTGTAATAATGCCAAGATCTTCAATAATTCCTGTAAACATAGTGTCGAATAATTGGTTAAATTTGCAATTATAAAATTACGGACAATAGATAACATCTTAATGGAAAAAGATAAAAAAATAAAACTTGGAATTTCAATTGGAGACCTTAATGGAATTGGATCTGAAATTATTATTAAAACTTTTGAGGACAATCGAATGCTTGAGTTTTGCACACCTGTTATTTTTGCTTCAACAAAAACAATGACCTTTTTTAAAAAACACTTTAAAAGCGGGATTAATTTTCATGGCATTAATACGATAGACCAAGTTATAGATGGTAAAATCAATGTGCTTAATGTATGGAAGGAAAACCTTTCTATAAATTTTGGTGAGGAGGATGTAAAGATTGGAGAATATACTGTTAAATCTTTAGAAGCTGCAACCCAAGCTCTAAAAAACGAAGCTATTGATGTGCTGGTTACAGCTCCAATACATAAGCATAATATTCAGTCCGAGAGTTTTAAATTTCCAGGTCACACAAACTATCTTGCAGAGAAACTAGGAGGAAAAAGCCTTATGTTTATGGTGACAGACACATTAAAAGTGGGCTTGCTTACTGATCATGTTCCTGTAAAAGATGTTCCTAAGCAGATTACTGCAGCGCTAATTAATGAAAAGATTGACACGGTTTATAAATCCTTAAAACAAGATTTTAGAATTGGTAAACCAAGAATTGCGGTTTTAGGTATTAATCCTCACGCAGGAGATAATGGTGTTATAGGAGAAGAAGATGATGAAATATTACGACCAACACTTCAACAAATAAAAGAAAAAGGTAAAATGGTTTATGGACCATATTCGGCTGATAGCTTTTTTGGCTCTGGAAATTATAAGAATTTTGATGCGATTATAGCCTCGTATCATGATCAAGGTTTAATTCCATTTAAAACAATAGCATTTGGTCATGGTGTGAATTATACAGCAGGGCTCAGTAAAATTAGAACGTCACCAGATCATGGTACAGCTTTTGAAATTGCAGGAAAAGGTCAGGCAGACAATGGTTCGTTCAAGGAGGCTGTCTATACAGCTATAGCGATTTTTAAAAATAGAAAGGAGTATAATCAATACTCTAAAAACCCCTTAAAAAAAGCGCCAAAAAAGATATAAACATTTTTTGTTTATAACCGCATTTTTATTAAAATTTTTTATATATTTGCGGGCTCAAAATGAATGCGATGATGAAGCCCTTAAAGGAATTTAAGATACCATTTATTGGTCTCAAAGAAGGAAAGCATCATTTTGATTATCAGATTGATAAAAAGTTCTTTGAACATTTTGAGTATGATGATTTTAATGATGTAGACGTTAATACTGAGATGCTTTTTGAAAAAAAAGCAACCTTATTAGAGTTACATTTTGAAATTTCAGGTGTTGTAAATGTTAATTGTGACCTTACTAATGAACCTTATAATCAAACCGTAAAAGGTGATTTTAAGCTTGTAGTTAAGTTTGGTGATGATTATAATGATGAGTTTGAGGATATATTAATAGTCCCTCATGGTGAATATGAAATTAACATTGCACAATATATATATGAATTAATCATATTGTCAATGCCTGCAAAACGTGTTCACCCAGGAGTTGAAGACGGAACATTAGATTCAGAAATACTTAAAAAGTTAGAAGAATTAAGTCCAAAAGACTTAGAAGAAAAAGAAGAAACATCAGGGGATATAGATCCTCGTTGGAATACATTAAAAAAACTATTAACGGATAAATAACATATAAAATGGCACATCCTAAAAGAAAAATTTCTAGAACAAGAAGAGATAAAAGAAGAACACATTATAAAGCATCTGTTCCTACTATTGCTACGTGTCCTACAACAGGAGAAGCACACCTTTACCATAGAGCACACTGGCATGAAGGTAAACTATATTATAGAGGTCAAGTATTGATTGACAACTCTGAAAAAGAAGAAAATTTAGCATAAGTATTATGCACGCATATAATAAAACGCTCAGTACTGAGCGTTTTTTTTATGTTTAATTTCTCTAAGTCTTAAAAACGACTTACTTTGCGTCATATTCGTTCGAAATTCAGTAAATTCATTAAAATTTTACCTTTTTTTTGACGTTTTTTGTCTTTTTAGGACTATTTTAAAAATATAGTATGAGTAAAATCACAGCTGCAATTACAGGAGTAGGAGCTTATTTACCTGAATATAAATTGACCAACCAAATTTTGGAAACTATGGTCGATACTAATGACGAATGGATTACTTCACGAACAGGTATTAAAGAACGTAGAATTCTTAAAGAAGAAGGAAAAGGAACCTCTTTTTTAGCTATTAAAGCCGCACAAGACCTTATTGATAAAAAAGGAATTGATCCTAAAGATATAGAATTAGTAATCGTTGCAACAGCTACGCCAGATATGAAAGCGGCCTCAACAGCAGCTTTTACTGCAACTAAGATAGGTGCTGTCAATGCTTTTTCGTTTGATTTAGAAGCTGCATGCTCGAGTTTTCTCTTCGGAATGTCTGTTGCTTCAAGTTATATTGAATCTGGGAAATATAAGAATGTCTTGCTTATTGGAGCAGATAAAAACTCTTCATTTATCAATTATAAAGATAGAGCAACTTGTATTATTTTTGGAGATGGCGCAGGTGCCGTTTTATTTGAACCCAATCATGAAGGATTAGGATTACAAGATGAATTATTGAAAAGCAATGGAGAAGGACGTGAATTTCTTCAAGCTACTTATGGAGGATCATCATATCCAATTACTGCAGATACATTTCAAGAAGGAAAGCAATACATATTTCAAGAAGGAAAAACAGTGTTTAAAAACGCCGTTTTTAATATGGCAGATGTGACTAAACGTATTTTAGAACGTAATAATTTAACCCATAACGATATCTCTTGGTTGGCAGCACATCAAGCCAATAAGAGAATTATAGAAGCTACTGCAAATAGAGTAGCTGTAGATCCAGAAAAGGTAATGATGAATATCCATAAATATGGGAATACAACATCAGCAACCTTACCTCTACTATTACACGATTACGAATCACAATTAAAAAAAGGGGATAAAATTATATTCGCAGCCTTTGGTGGCGGATTTACTTGGGGCTCTATTTACTTTAAATGGGCCTATAATTCATAACCAACTTTTAACTAACTAATTAAAAAGACTAATAATTATGGATATTAAGGAAATTCAAAACTTAATCAAATTTGTAGCCAAATCTGGTGCAAGTGAGGTTAAATTAGAAATGGATGATATTAAGATTACCATTAAAACAGGTACAGATGATAAGGCAGATATGCCTACTTATGTTCAGCAAATACCAATGAGTCAACCTGTCACTCAAGCTTTGCCAAATGTAGCTCCTGTAGCAGCAGAACCTCAAGCTTCAGCTCCAGCAGCCTCAGAAGATTCAAAATATATAACAATTAAATCACCAATTATTGGTACATTTTACCGTAAACCATCTCCTGATAAACCAGTATTTGTGGAGGTAGGATCTACAATTGGAGAAGGTGATGTTTTGTGTGTCATTGAAGCTATGAAGTTGTTCAATGAAATCGAATCTGAAGTATCAGGAAAAATCGTTAAGATTTTAGTAGACGACTCTTCTCCGGTAGAATTTGATCAACCGTTATTTTTAGTAGACCCATCATAACCAAATTTAAAATTCCAAAATACAGTTCCTAATATTTATTGGAATTTGGAATTTGAAATTTTAAATAGTATTAAGTTATGTTTAAAAAAATATTAATAGCCAATAGAGGTGAAATAGCACTTCGTGTTATTAGAACCTGTAAAGAAATGGGGATCAAAACAGTAGCTGTATATTCTACTGCTGATGCCGAAAGTTTACACGTAAAATTCGCAGATGAAGCAGTGTGTATTGGACCACCTTCAAGTAGTGAATCTTATTTAAAAATACCTAACATTATTGCAGCAGCAGAAATTACAAATGCTGATGCCATTCATCCTGGTTATGGATTTCTATCAGAAAACGCTAAGTTTTCAAAAATCTGTGAAGAACACGATAT
This sequence comes from Flavobacteriales bacterium 33_180_T64, assembly GCA_002162685.1. GTDB lineage: Bacteria > Bacteroidota > Bacteroidia > Flavobacteriales > Flavobacteriaceae > Psychroserpens. The sequence goes on along the minus strand of MAAQ01000013.1, from coordinate 377,198 downwards.
TAAGTTTATTGGTGCAACTCCAGAGATGATTGATAGAATGGGGGATAAGGCAAATGCAAAAATAACAATGATAGCTGCAGGAGTCCCTTGTGTTCCAGGAAGTGAAGGTATTATTAAAGATTTTGAAGACTGCATAAAAGTGGCAGATGAAACCGGTTACCCAGTAATGCTTAAAGCATCTGCTGGTGGTGGTGGAAAAGGAATGCGTGCCGTTTGGAAACCCGAAGAGTTAAAAGAAGCTTGGGAATCTGCACGTCAAGAATCTAGAGCATCTTTTGGAAATGATGATATGTATATGGAGAAACTCATTGAAGAGCCACGCCATATAGAAATTCAAATAGTTGGTGATTCTACAGGTAGAGCTTGCCACCTTTCAGAACGTGATTGCTCTGTGCAAAGACGTCACCAAAAATTAACAGAAGAAGTACCTTCTCCATTTATGACTAAGGCATTACGTGATAAAATGGGAGAAGCTGCTGTAAAAGCTGCCGAATATATCAAATATGAAGGAGCAGGAACCGTTGAGTTTTTAGTAGATAAACATCGTAATTTCTACTTCATGGAAATGAATACTCGTATTCAAGTTGAACATCCAATTACTGAACAAGTTATCGATTTCGATTTAATTCGTGAACAAATATTGGTTGCGGCAGGAGTGCCAATTTCTGGTAAAAACTACACACCTAAACTTCATTCTATAGAGTGTCGTATTAATGCTGAAGATCCATTTAATGATTTTAGGCCATCACCAGGACGCATCACAACATTACACGCTCCAGGTGGACACGGTGTTCGTTTAGATACACATGTTTATGCTGGTTATGTGATTCCGCCAAATTATGATTCAATGATCGCAAAGCTAATTACAACTGCGCAAACTCGTGAGGAAGCTATCAATAAAATGAAACGGGCATTAGATGAGTTCGTTATTGAAGGCATTAAAACAACCATTCCATTCCATAGACAATTAATGGAGCATCCAGATTATTTAGCAGGTAATTATACCACTAAATTTATGGAAGACTTTGTCATTGAGACAATTCCAGAAGATTAATATATAAACTCCGAAATTCATGTTTCGGAGTTTTTTTTATCCTCTATATTTGGGTGTGCTTTTATCTCAAAGTGTTGAGGTAAAAGTCAGGCTCTCGCAAGTCGCTCTCTATGAGGAGCTCCAACAATTGCTCCATCCTTAACACAAAAACCATTACATTAGAGTTATGAATTTAAGTTATTGGGAAATAAAATCATGGCTTACTAATATTGACTACACTATTGTAGGTAGTGGTATTGTGGGTTTAAGCTGTGCGTTGCATTTAAAAGAGCGGTTTCCAAAAGCTAAAATATTAATTCTAGAAAAAGGCACCTTACCTCAAGGCGCAAGTACTAAAAATGCAGGTTTTGCTTGTTTTGGAAGTCTAAGTGAAATTATAGATGATCTTAAAACACACACCGAAGATGAAGTATTTCAACTAGTACAAAAACGCGTTGAAGGTTTACAGTTATTAAGAGAAACACTCGGAGATGATACTATTAATTATCAGCAACTAGGCGGTTTTGAGTTGTTTACTCATACTGATGATTTATTAGAAGAGTGTAAAGCGCAAAAAGAGGTTATTAATACACTTTTAACCCCTTTGTTTAATCAAGATGTTTTTAGTTTTAAATATAATCCGTTTGGTTTTAAAAACTGTCAAGAGACCTTGAGTTTTAATCAATTTGAAGGCCAAATCGACACAGGTAAAATGATGGTGTCACTACTCAATAAAGCGTATAAAAACGATATCAAAATCCTAAATAATATTACAGTAAAAGCTTTTTCTGAAGATTTAAATACCGTAAAAATTAAAACGAATCAATTTGAGTTTTCGACTTCAAAATTAGTGATAGCTACAAATGGCTTTGCTTCAGCGTTAAACATTCCTGAAGTAAAACCAGCTAGAGCACAGGTGCTTATTACAAAACCAATAAAAAATTTACATGTTAAAGGCACGTTTCATTTGGATCAAGGCTATTATTATTTTAGAAATATAGATGATAGAATTCTATTTGGAGGCGGACGGAACCTTGACTTTAAAGGTGAAGAAACTACAGCTTTAACTCAAACTAAACGTATTCAAACCAAATTAGAAGCGCTTTTAAAGACAACGATTTTACCAGATACTCCTTTTGAAATCGACCATCGCTGGAGCGGAATTATGGGTGTAGGAAAACAAAAAAAACCAATTGTAAAACAACTGAGTAATAATGTGTTTTGTGGTGTACGCTTAGGAGGAATGGGAGTTGCTATTGGAAGTTTGATTGGAAAAGAGTTAGCAGATTTGACATAAAGAGATATATGAAATTGATTAAGCGCTTTTTTATATTCATTTTCAAAACTCTGTTTTGGCTTTTTATATGTTCAATAGTTATTGTCTTTATATTTAAATGGGTTCCAGTACCAATAACTTCACTTATGGTTATTCGTAATATTGAACACTCTAACACAAGTAATAAAACAGGATGGAAACATGATTGGGTATCCATTGAGGAAATTTCAGTAAATCTTCAATTAGCAGTAATTTGTAGTGAAGATCAATTATTTTTAACACATCACGGGTTTGATATAAAAGCAATAGAAAAGGCTTATGAAAGTAATAAAAAAGGAAAATCATTAAAAGGAGCGAGTACAATTAGCCAGCAAACTGCAAAAAATGTTTTTCTATGGCCAAAACGCAGTTGGTTACGTAAAGGTCTTGAAACCTATTTTACGTTTATGATAGAACTTATTTGGAGTAAAGAGCGTATTATGGAAGTGTATCTTAATAGTATAGAAATGGGACCTGGTATTTATGGGGTTGAAGCGGGATCTCAGTATTGGTTTAAAAAATCGGCTAGCAATTTAACAAAGCCAGAGGCCGCTGCTATTGCTGCAATATTACCCAACCCGTTACGATATAAAGCGAACCCTGCAACACCATATATTGAAGGAAGAAAGTCATGGATTATCGCGCAAATGCGCTATTTTGGACCATTAAATTATCCTAAACGCGATGATGAATAAGAGTCAATTAAAACAAGAGTTATACAATCAGTGTTGTGCGTTTGTAAATGATAGGCTAGTAGCCATTCAAAAGACAATTAATGAAATTCAAGAGTCGTTAACCTCTGAAACTAAAAGTTCAGCTGGAGATAAACACGAAACAGGACGCGCTATGTTACAATTGGAACGCGAAAAAGCAGGCCAGCAATTAGCAGAAATCCAGAAAATTAATCAGTTATTGTCTAAAATAGATATTTCGAAAACCACAGAAATTATCAGCCTAGGAAGTTTAGTTTTTACATCTAATATAAATTATTTTATTACGATTAGTGCTGGAGAATTAAAAGAAGAAAACCAATCATTTTATGCAATTTCAGCCCAGACACCAATAGCGAAATTATTACTAGGAAAACAAGTAGGCGATGAAGTTCGTTTTAGAGACCAGAAATTTACAATTACTGAGATTGGATGATATTTGAATTTGGAATATGATTTTCAATACAAAAGGCACTAAGATTTAGCCAATTCTCAGCACGATCTAAAACCCAAGCATCAGAGCTTACTACAATATGGTTACTTTCTGCTAAGATTTTGTCAGGATTATTCTCAAGAATAATCTCCCAGTCAAAACCATGTTGTTCTGCCGTTTCTCGAAGTAAGGTTTTAAGCCGTCCACTATTGGAAACAGGTTTATCAAACACCCAAATCACTTTATTTTTTCTGAGAAGATTACCAACCAAAAGCAACGCTGTTTCAGTTTGTTGTACACGTTTATAGCTACCATGAACACTAGATAAATCGCGATATGCATTATCTAAACCTTTAAAAATAAAGGCTCCAGACAATGTGCTTTCTAATATGATAAGAAGATTGAATCCGTCAATACTAATGATTTTAGAGTGTATGTTTTCAAACAAAACAACATGAGCAGTACGTCTTTCAATTTGTTGTTGAGATGCACTCATACCTTGAATTGCTTGTTGTTGTCTAACGTTTAAGCGGTATTTATTTCCAACGAGTTGCAACGATGATTTTTCGGCATAGCCTCTAGTTAGTAAATACCGCATGTCAACAATAGCGTCTTTAAACTTTTGGCGATTATTTTTTGAGCCAAAAAGACTATCGTCATTACTGTTTTTTCCTCTGTTTCTTTGGTTGGGCATTTGATTTTTCCTAATGATGAAATTAATGTTTTGGGTTGAAACAAAAAAGTAGACCAATCAATGTTGATCTACTTTAGTTTTTTTTAGTTTTTTTAGGCTTCCCTTTTTTAGATTTTGAAGTTTTTTTCTTCTTAGGTTTTATCTTGTTTTTAACCCTATTAATTTCAGAACTAATATGACTTATGAACCAATCATTAAAACCATTTTTTTTTGCTGTTTTAAAAGCTTTAATTGCTGTTTTATACTCTTGTTTCATTTCAAAAAGCTGTCCTTGTCTTTCCCAAATACTACCTTTACATATTCCTTTTACGGTTAATGCGAAATTGATGAGTTTTTGAGCCTCTTCAAAATCGTCGTTCCATAATAGTACTTGTATATATTTTGAGTATACTTTTAGAAAATCCATTTTATTAGCTAACGCTTCTGAATAATAAACTTTGGCTTGTTCAAAATCTCCTAACTGCTCGGCATGTATTTGTCCCATTAAGTATAAGGCGTATGCGTTGTTTGATTCGTAGGATAAAGCATAGTTTAAATTTTCTACAGCTTCTTCTAACTCATACGGGTAAGCATCTATAGCTTTAAGAACATAATTGTTTATTAAGTTTGTTTCCATTTTTATTCCTTTATGTTTGAAAAATCACTTTTTTAATTGATCTCTCAAATCGTTTTTTAATACGTTACGTTGTTTTTTATATGTTTTTACAATAGTATTTGTTTTGAAATCTGAGCCTTTAAAAATTTGTATGGGATTACCACGTTCTAATTTTAAATGATTTTCCCATTGGTTTTTTATACTCGATTGCAATGCATTTAATTGTAATTGGCTCACTTTTTCTTGTAAGCGTATTTTTGCTATTTTTTTATTTTGATGTTGTGAGCGACTATCCATAACCAATACTTGTACATTACTTGGTTGGTGAATAGCTCTAATAGCTGAACTTACTTTATTAACATGTTGTCCTCCTGGACCAGAACTTCGCGTGGCTTGATATGTAATATCTTTTTCATTAATTTGAAACTGTTGTTTCTGTTCTATTTCATATAAACCGATAAACCAATTTTTACGTTTGTGTTGAGGTCTAAAAACAGATATACCTATCCATTGTATCGTTCCTAGCCATTGATTTAAAAATATATCAAGATGTTTTCCTTTTAACTGAATTGTAACCGATTGTAATGTCATGTTTTCAATTCCTTTCTCTCTTTGTAATATTTTATAATCTAAAGCGCTATTTTTTGTTGCTACTAAAAACTTTTTTAAAACTTGAGCTACAACCCAACAGCATTCTGCCGGCCCACGGCCAGAGGTTATTTGTATTGTTTTTATTTCCATTTTTTATTTTTTTATTAAAAGTGTTTGTTCATAATAAAACGGATGCTCTAAGAATTACCAAAGAGCGATACCATCCGTTTTAAAAAGAGGAACACTCTCAATTATTTTACGTTTTTTCCAAAGGATTTTTAGATAACAATAGACTACCAATAGGACTTTCGCCTTTTTCTATTAATAGTAGCGCTGCTTTAACAGCCCAACATTTATCGCTAGAATGAATGTTAGAGTAATAACTTAATAGCGTTTTAGGTTCTACTAATGTCCAGTTATTTACTGTTATTGTGTCAACTGTTTTAGACTCAAAAAAATCTATAGTTACTCTTATCTGTTTTCCTGTTTCTAACCAATCTATTTTTTCATAACGTCTAAAATTCTCATTACTTGGTAGATGATCATATTTTGTCCATACTTTTTTAAACTCTTCTTTTTCTAGTATCACCATCACTTTTGAAACATTTTTTGGATGCACAAAAATGTCGATGTCTTTATGATCGTGTGCATGTTTGTACTCCGTATGATCTTCTGGCGACATGAAGTGCCATGCCCAACCTCCAGAAACAATAATCCATGCTTTTAATTGCTTTAAAATATCCAAGCCTTGATTTATTCTATAGCTAGGCCATTGCTCTCCGTATCTTTTTATGTTATGATTTGTTCCCATAATTTTATTTTTTTTTAGTGAATTTCTCACCTGTTCATTCTTACAACTTTAGGAGTAAATTTCCCAACAACCTCTACCAATTCTAATTGGTTTTTCATGACATTATTAATGTTTTTATAAGCCATTGGCGCTTCATCAATTCCTCCTCCTATTAAAGAAACATCGTGTTTTTGTAATTCTTTTTTTACAGCACTTTGCGTTAATGTGGTTTTACATTGTCGTCTAGATAATAATCGTCCAGCGCCATGAGATGCCGATTGTAAACTACCTGTTTTGGTAACGGACATTGTTTTGTTGCCAAATACGTATAATGTTTTGCTATGTTAGCACCCAATCCGCGTGAACCACTATGAGATAAAACGCCCAAATATTCTCCAATTGGTAAATTCCATTCATTGTTAGCGTCTAGAATATTTACGATCCCAAATTCTACAAAATGATTACCACCTCCCGAGGACCCCAATTGTTTATAAGCTTTATCTTTTAAGCGTTTTACAAGTGGAATAGTTTTAAATTCCTCTCGCTCAAAAACCGGGTGATCATGTTTTATTTTATGTGTTTCATACATTCCAAATTTGGTGTGTTCCAACAAAATAGTCTCCAATTGATGCTTTTTCCCTTTTAAATAAGAGGCTTTTACTGGATAAATACTTAAACACATTCTACAGCCAATATCAACACCTACTCCATAAGGAATAACCGTATTTTTTGTTGCTAAGACACCTCCAATTGGTAGGCCATAACCTACATGCGCATCTGGCATTAAAGCTCCTGCCACAGAAATTGGTAATTTTAAAGCGTCGTATAACTGATACTTGGCTTGATCTTCAATTTCATTTTCCCCATAAATTTGAAATGGAACACGATTGGTTTTTAATACTTGTTTTTTTACGATAACAGGATCTAATAAACTTTCGGCTATTTTGCCCCAAACACCATCACCTTTATACTGTTCTGGATGTAATAATACTTTTTTTGCTTCTGTTAATATTTTTTCTTTTTTTACGCGTTTCTGATAACGATTAATCTGACCCAATGTCACATTGATGCTATTGTTTTTCGGAAAACCTAACTTGATTAAGTCTTTTCCGCTTAATTTCTTTCCCATGATATTCTGGTTTCATTAAAATTTAAATTTTGTTATTTAAATGATTCCAGTAATTACTCCCAATTATTGAAATCGTTGATTAAATGCTATATTTTTAGTCATTTTTAAATTGTTTTTGAAATGTATTTTGAAACACGTTGATTGGATTCAAAATAGCATTCTGATTGTATTATTACTGTTTTGGATAATGGCTTAGCAGGCTTGCTAATGACTGAAAACAAAAAATCCGAAACAGTGTTTTACTAGCTTCGGATTTTTCATTTATAATTTTGAAAAGTTTATCTAACGATAATCACGAAGCATCACAAAAGGCATAATTCCTTTTGGATTGTTTTGATATGTTATAAATAAACTCATAGTTTCTAATTGTTAATTCAACTTCTATTCTGATTGAAATGTGTTGCAAATATTTAGATTATTTTTTGAATTTTCCAAATTTATTTTTCTTTTCCTAGAAAATCAGCTCCCATAATACGAAGTATTATATTTTTTTTAAAAATCAAAATTTTGTAGTTCTTTTTTTTAATTTAACCTCGAAATTTTGAAAACCCGTAAGTTTATAGTATATCAAAAAGCAATAAAATAGTAGTTTTATCCAGTAGTGAATGACTCCTATTTTATTAAAAAGGAAGTTTTTGATTAGAAAATTTATAAGTGTTTCTGAAGAAATACCTTTTGATTGTTTTCTAGTTTCGTTTCGTTTTCAAAAAAGACATTTTGATTATTTAAAACCGCTTCAATTAAATAATAATTACCTTTAAAATAGCTTCGGATTACAGTGGCCTTTAGATTTGATTTTTCAACTATTTTCAATTGATGCGCATAAAATATGCCTTTGTTTATGATATTAAATTCACCAAAAAAAGAGGCTACTAAAGGTGTTTTTGGGTTATAGTATAACTGCTCAGGTTTCGCGTTTGCTTGTATTTTATTGTTGTGCAAGACAATCATTTGATCTGCAAAACCGAGTACATCATCTTTATCATGTGTCGCTACCACACAAGTAATATTTTTTTCTTTTAAGTAGTTAAAAACACGTCGACGAAGCGATTGTTTTTTAAAATTATCAATATGACTAAAAGGCTCATCTAGTAAAATTATTTCTGGTTGTTTGGCTAGTGCTCTAGCAAGAGCTACGCGTTGTTTCTGTCCGCCAGAAAGGGATTTTACTTTTGTTTTTGCAAAAGTAGTAAGCTCAACAACCTCTAGTAATTCTGCGGTGCGTTTTAGTTTTTCCTCAGGAAAGAAATTAGAGAGAAATTTTCCTATATTTTCTTCTACTGAAATAAATGGCATTAAATCAAATTCTTGAGCAACGTATTTCATAAAATCGTAACCTATAACAAGATTATGTTTTGGCCCAAATATTTCGGTTTCTTTCCAAAAAACCTCTCCAAAACTCAAATCAAATTCACCGTATAAAGCTTTTAAAAGTGTGCTTTTTCCAGAACCGCTTTCACCGATAACAGCAAAGTTTTCTCCAGGATTAATTTCAAAAGAGATATCTTTTAAAACGGGTGTTTTATTATACGAAAAGGTAAGATTTTTTACATTTAGCATGATGTTGCAAAAATACTATAAAAAAAGTCGCTCTATTTTGAGCGACTTTTTATTCAATTAGGAAAAATTACCCTTTTATTTTCTCTTTAGTTTTACTTGGTAACACATCAAATCCCATGTTATATAATGTAAACCCGAATATATCTGCATATTGCTCAATAGTTTTACTTACAGGTGTTCCTGCACCATGCCCAGCATCTGTTTCAATACGAATGAGTGTTGGATTACTACCTGTTTGTTTGTCTTGTAAAGCTGCAGCAAATTTAAAACTATGCGCAGGTACAACTCTATCATCATGATCTCCAGTAGTTACTAAAGTTGCCGGATATTGCACTCCTTCTTTTACATTGTGTACAGGTGAGTAGCCTTTTAGGTAGTCAAACATTTCTTTACTATCTTCTGATGTTCCGTAGTCATAAGCCCAACCAGCTCCAGCTGTGAACGTATGGTAGCGTAACATATCTAAAACACCTACTGCGGGCAGTGCAACTTTCATTAAATCTGGGCGCTGTGTCATTGTTGCGCCAACTAATAAACCGCCATTAGATCCTCCTCTTATTGCTAAATAATCACTAGAGGTAAATTTGTTTTCGATGAGATACTCGGCAGCAGCGATAAAATCGTCAAATACGTTTTGTTTTTTTAGTTGCGTTCCAGCATCGTGCCAGGCTTTACCATATTCTCCACCACCACGAAGATTAGGAACTGCATAAATTCCTCCTTGTTCCATCCAAACGGCATTTGTAATACTAAAAGATGGTGTGAGACTGATATTGAAACCACCATACCCATAAAGAATTGTTGGGTTTTTACCATTCAGCTTTAATCCTTTTTTATGTGTTATAATCATAGGAACTTTTGTTCCGTCTTTTGACGTATAAAAGACTTGTTTGCTTTCATAATCTTCAGGGTTGAAATCGATATCTGGTTTTCGAAATAACTCAGAAGTACCGTCTTTAATGTTGAATTTATAGATACTTCCAGGAGTAATATAATTCGTAAATGAATAATAAAATTCTGTGTCCTCTTTTTTAGCACCAATGCCTCCAACACTTCCAATACCAGGTAATTCTATATCTCTAATAAGTTTACCATTGTAATCATATTGCTTTACTTTTGAAATAGCATCGACCATATATTCAGCAAAAAAATTACCTCCAGCAGTTCCTGGAGAAAGGACATGTTCGGTTTCTGGAATAACATCAATCCATTTATCGGGAGTTGGGTTAGAAGCATTAACAGTAACGATTTTCTTGTTTGGTGCATTAAGATTTGTTACTAAAAACAATTTGCTTCCTTTGTTTTCAATAAGATAAGTGTCGCTATTTGTGTGGTTTAAAATAGTTACTAATGGACTGTTGGTTTTTGTTAAGTCTTTTATAAATAATTTGTTCCCTGAAGTTGATACACTTGCCGATATTAATAAGTAGTTATTATCTTCTGTAACATTTGCATATATATATCTATGTTTTTCTGAAGCGGTACCACCAAAAATTAATTGGTCGTTTTTTTGAAACGTACCTAATTTATGGTAATAGACCTTATGTTGATCTGTTTTAGCAGACAGTTCACTCCCTTTTGGTTTGTCATAACTAGAATAGTAAAACCCTTCGTTTTTGTACCAAGACATGCTACTAAATTTAATGTCTATTAATGTGTCTTCAACGATTTCTTTTGTTTCGGTATTCATGACCAAAATTTTTCTCCAGTCACTGCCTCCTTCCGAAATAGAATATGCTAAGATTTTCCCATTTTTAGAAAAACTTGTACCACCAAGTGAGATAGTACCATCTTCTTTAAAAGTATTTGGATCTAAAAATACAGATGCTGCACTTGGGTCTTCACCTGTTTTGTAACGATAAATAACGTATTGGTTTTGTAATCCATCGTTTTTATAAAAATACGTGTAATCACCTTCTTTAAAAGGCGCTCCTACTTTTTCGTAATTCCATAACTTAGATAAACGTTCTTTTAATTCTTCACGATATGGAATGTTATCTAAATATCCATAAGTTGCTTTGTTTTGAGATTTCACCCAAGATTCTGTTTCTTCATTTCTATCATCTTCTAGCCAACGGTAAGGATCTTTAATATTGGTGCCAAAGTAATTAGTTACAGTATCTACTTTTTTTGATTCAGGATAGTCAACCACAATTTCTTTTTTTTGTTCTTTAACTTCTTCTTTACAGGCAACAAATGCAATTATAACGATTAGTAATAATGAAATTTTTTTCATGAAGCAAGTGTGTTTATTAGTTGTATTTCAAAAGTAAACAAAAAAGCCTCTACACATAAATGTAAAGGCTTTTTTAATATCTTATTAAGACTGTTATTGCTTAATAAATTTTTGACTTTTTATAGTATTTCCAGAAACAATTCTTAGGATATAATTTCCTGTTTCGAGAGCAGTTACGTCAATAGTATTTTGATTTAATTTTGAATTTAAAACACGTTTACCAGTGATGTCGAAAATAGTATAAACAGCTCCTTGTAAATTATCATTACTAGAGATTTTTAAAACATCTTTTGTAGGGTTAGGATAGATAACTAAGTCATTCACAAAAGAATTTTCTAAGCTCAAAGTTGCTCCTTCTACAACCTCAAGAGGAGTATTTATAGTTGGATTATTTATAGTATCTATAACACCAGAAGGCCAATAAATAACAATGCTATTAATTGTTGTCTGAGAACCAATTCCGAAGTGAGAATTAATTGTACTCATGTATTCAAAACCTTCGCCACTTCTTACGTCTCTAACTTGTACACCAGCATCTGTGTAAAGCTCTACTCTTGCTCCAATACCATCTATATTACTTACAACACCTACAGTATTGATTTTAATCCAATTGTTTGGAGTTGTCGCATTCATATAAATTAGACCATTATAATAAGTATCTATAAACCCATCATTATTTAAATCTCCAAACGATCCATTTTTATAATTTATTTGAGAAGAATCTAAATCTTCAAAAGTCATATCACCTTTACCGTACATGATTGTACCATTACAAGCAATATCTAAAAACCCATCATTATCAAAATCATGACTTACATTTTCATGACCATTAGGAGCAGAGCCAATGTTTGCTCCTGTGGTTACATCAGTAAAGACACCACTACCATCATTCCTCATTAATTTATGAGTTCCAGAGCTTGCGCCAACAAAAAGGTCCATATCGCCATCATTATCATAATCTCCCCAAGAAGAAGACCATGTTTGCATAGGGTCATCTAAACCTAAAACAGAAGCATTTTCAGAATACGTGCCATCACCATTGTTTGTTAGCATGTTATTTCTTCTTCTATCGGTTTCACCACCACATTTAGCAATGAACATATCTAAATCTCTATCATTATCGTAGTCTATCCAAATTGATCCGTAGTTACCACCTGATGAATAGTCCCCTAAATTAACAGGAGCGCCAGCAGTTACATTAGACTGATAAAATGTTAAGTTTCCTGATCCATCATTAATATAATATACGTTTGGAGCCACATCATGGCAAACAAAAGCATCTAAATGACCATCGTTGTTGATGTCGGCAAAATTTGAACGTTGTGAGAACACATACTCAGAACCTGAAATCTCAGTAAATGCAGTTCCTGTACTGTTTGCTTTCATAAATGTTACACCAGAACCATTACCATAAAGTAAATCGGTATAACCATTTCCATCAAAATCAGCTGCAGCCATACTCCAAGTAGGTAAAAAATCAGCATTAGGAGTTGGTGCATTTATTTCATTAAAACCTCCGCCTGCAAGTTGGTAATGAATATTTACATTAGTACTAGATACAGACACAATATCATCTAAATGATCACCATTCATATCTACAACTGTTAAGTCATAGCCACTTAAAGGCATTGATTGTGTTATAAAATTAACACGAGCAGGAGATAATGTTGTGAAAGCAAGTGGTCCGACCCAATTACTATAGTCTGATCCACCACAAAAACCTCTAACATATATTTCATAAGATGTTCCTGAATTCAAACTTGATAAAGCGTGTGGATTGTTAGTTGATGTTGCTGTTCCAGAGCCTGTAGGTACTCCAGAACCAGAGTTTTGTAATACAAATTCCCAACTAGATTCACTGCTACCAGCTTGCCAAAAAATATTTGCTGAACTTGTCGTAACATTAGAAACCGAAAGGTTAGATACATTAGGACAAGCAGGAGCTGTTTGTGAGCTTATTGTTGGAGATTGAAAACAGAATCCCCATCCCCAGAAACCGCCTGCGTTCATGTCATCATAAGAAACTCTATATCTAAAGTTACTTAGTTGGTTAGTGGTAAAGGAAGAAATATCTAATGGGTCAGAGTTATATGAACTGTAAGTTCCAGTACAAAAATTATCATTTAATGATGATGTTGTTCCACTTAGCTCATTTCCCCAATCTGTCCATGCACTAGCGTCATCATCCCAATATTGTAAAATTAATATTTCTCCAATATCGCGAAAGACATAACTAGACCCAACGTTAATCCAGTTTTCATTAGCATTAGAGGCTGCTGTTAAATCTATAACAGGAGATTCTGCTGCAATATTATCTTGATGTCCATTTTGAGCATCATCATCATCATAGGCGAAACGATCATCTACCAGAGGATTTGCTTCTAAGACATTAGAATCGGTTAAATAAGTACCTGTTAGTGACCAGTTAGCATTTGGCCAGTTAGCAGGTTGATTTAAGGTTTGTGAAAAAGTAAAAAATGCACTTAAAAGAAAAAGTGCTAGAGTAATTTTTTTCATAGGTTACGTTGTATTAATTAAGAAAGTTCATAAAAGTAATAAAAAAGCCTCTAGATTATTAATTTAGAGGCCTTTTTATTTAATATTTGATAAATTTTTGACTTTTTATAGAAGGCCCTGAAACAATTCTTAAAATATAATTCCCAGGAGCTAGATTTGAAACATCAATTGTTGATGATTGGAGTTTTGAATTTAAAACGCGCTTACCAGTGATATCAAAAACAGTATAAATTGACGAATCATTTAATTCTAAAGAACTAATATTTAATAGGTTTTTAACAGGGTTAGGATAGATTATTAACTCATTGGTTAATGAATTTTCTAAACTTAAGGTATCCCCTTCTATAACTTGTAAAGAATTGTTTATTGAAGGATTAGAAATGGTATCAATAATACCAGATGGCCAATATATTACAATACTATTAATAGTTGTTTCTGAACCAATCCCTATATGAGTATTTAAAGAATTCATGTATCTAAAGCCATCACCACTTTTTACATCTCTAATTTTTATACCCGCGTTAGTATGTACTTCAACACGAGCTCCAATGCCATTAATATTACTTGCTGTACCGATAGTATTAATTTTTATCCAGTTATTATTACTTTCAGCATTATTAATAAATAAACTTCCAGAATTAAAAGCATCAATATACCCATCATCATTTAAATCACCATAGGCTCCTGAGCCAGGAAAGACTGATGTATAAACATCAAATGTCATATCTCCTTTTCCGAATAAAATGTTGCCTCCAGATACTAAGTCTAAGTTCCCATCATTATCAAAATCAAAAGTTACGGTTTCTGTAGAGTTACTTGTTAAAACGCTTATTCCAGATCCAGCTGTAATATCACTAAATGTACCATTATCGTTTCTCATAAGTTTATGTGGGCCTGAACTTGCACCAATAAAAACATCCATATCACCATCACCATCAAAATCACCCCAAGCCGAAGACCATGTTTGCATAGGGTCTGCTAAACCAAGAGCTGCAGCATTTTCGGTGTAATTTCCGTTACCATCATTAGTGTGCATTTGATTTGTTCTTCGTGCTGTTTCACCACCACATTTTGCAATAAACATATCTAAATCTCTGTCATTATCATAATCAATCCAAATTGAGCCATAGTTTCCTCCTGAAGAATAATCTCCTAAACCTCCTTGGTTAAAAGTTAAGTTACCACTACCATCATTTATGTAATAAACATTAGGTGCAACATCATGACAAACAAAAGCATCAAGATTACCATCATTATTGATGTCAATAAAATTTGAACGTTGAGAAAACACATCTTGCGGACCAGAAACTTCAGTAAAACCTGTTCCTGTACTATTTGCTCTCATGAAAGTAACACCACTTCCTGCTCCATATAATAAATCAGTATAACCGTTTCTGTCATAGTCAGCTGCCGCTAAACTCCATGAAGGAAGGAAATCGGCACTAGGAGTTGTAATGTCTTTTGTAGTGAAGCCTCCTCCTGCAGTTTGTTCTCTAATATTTACATTCGTTTGTGAAATAGAAACCATATCATCAAGGAAATCACCATTCATATCAACAACAGCAATTCTGTAACTACCAGATGAACCTGATGATTGAGATGTAAATGTTACTGGCAATGGTGGAGGAGCAACAAAGTTTATAGCTTCTAAGCAGAATGCAACATCTGAAAGCGCAGTTCCTTGAAAATCATAGATTTGAAGTACAAGATCGTCTCCAATAGTCCATCCGTTAAGGCTTATTGTTTCAAAAGTATCAGCACATGCAATTTCTGTTGTTCCTGTAGAATCCCAAACGACAATTCCAGGGTTTCCAGGACTGTCAGAAGAGAAAAATAAACCATTAGTGGTTGCGGTCCATGTAAAAAACTGATCTAAACCAGATAATCTACAGCCTCCTTGCACACCACTATCTGTTGTTCCATCTGTTGAAAATGGCAAGTAGAAAGTTGCAGTAGAGCATCCTGTTCCTTCTGGTGAAGGTGTAATTGGAGTTGCCCCACTAACATCATCATTAGCTGGCTGCCCAAAAGTTTGAGTGCAAAATGCTAGTGATAAAATTGTAAGTAAAAGTAATTTTGATTTCATAATGTGTTGTTTAATTTATTCACATTCTCCATTAAGAGAATTAATCCATTCTTCGATTAGTCTAACACCTTCTTCATGTTTTAGTGTTCTACCAATAATTGGCATTCTGTTTTGCTCTTCAATAGAATTTACTCTAAATCGAAGCACAGAAGCATCTATATTACCTGGAGTAACAATATAAGTTGTTCCAGAAATCTGAGTGTCAGGTGGTACGCAAACACCTTTATTTGTGTCATCATCATTTTCGTTAAAGCCGAAACGCATTGGTCGATATTCGCAATAGCTTTCTTCTGAATGACAATGGGCACAATTGATGTCTAAATACGAACGTACTCTTAAGTTTAAATCTAGCGATTCATCATCCCATTTTACAGTAGATACTATAGCGTTTGGAAGATTGTTTTCTAAGTAGCCAACATTAATCCACTTTTGTAATTGATTAATAGTCTCGTTTGTATAATCTAAATCTCTATTTAAGTTTTGTGGTTTTGGTCCAATTGGGATAGGTGTGCCAAATTTGTTATGACATGTAAAACATTCATTTCTAGAAGGAATTCTATACGTTACATTGTTAGTTACTCCATTTTCTATCCATTCAACATCCGTAAAACTTCCATCGTTTGAAAAAGTGGCTTCAGTTTGTTCGTCATTCCAAACATATTTTGCAAAATCCCAACCATCTGCTGTCATGTACATTAATCGAGTTTCGATAATTCTAGTCGTATTACTTGGTTGAACATTATCATAATAAAAATTCTTTATAAGTACTGCGCCAAGTGGAAAATCTAAAGGAGTGAAATCACTATTGTAATTAGCTTTTGTTCCATCTGGCATCCAAATAAATCGTTTTTTATGAGCGTAGTCACTAAATAAAGGTGAATTTAGATCATAAGGTAATACCCCAAAAACAGGGTTTAAGTCTTTCATGACACCTTCAAAGAAATTATATTCAGAAAGTGTTGCATATGGAATTTCATCTAGATTAAAAATTACTGGAGATACACCAGAAATAACAGTTACTATTACTGTTGCAGTTGAGCAATTATTACTTGCATTACAAATTGTATATTGAAATGCATCTGTGCCAACAAAATCAGGATTAGGTGTGTAATATATTTTGTCGTCAAACGGATTGTTTGGCGTTGAGTTAGAATCTATAATTTGTGTCGTTCCGTTTTGAGGATTGTTAGCAGATAGAGTTCCACTGTTAGGAATATTTGTGTCATTTAATAATACGTCTATTATGACAGAGTTATTTTGAGACACTGTTATAGTATCATCATTTGCCGTAATAGTAACAGCAACATAATTATCGTCATCACTACATGAATGCAGTGTCAAGACAAATATGCTAAGTAATTTTAGGTAATTTTTTAACATTTACAGCAAAATTTGGATAGTAAATATAATTACAAACCAATTAATCTCTACTATTAATTAGTTATAATACACTTTTTATCAGACAACAAGAGCCAAGATACGCCAAAAATCTTTAAATAGTTAACAGTACGTTTGAGCTTGTAAGGCTTGTTTTTATTAGAACAACTTTAAGTACTAAAACCCTACCTTAAAAACTATAATAAATTATTTGTAAGTAAATATTCTGCAATTTGAATTGTATTTGTTGCAGCACCTTTTCTAAGGTTATCGCTTACAATCCATAAATTTAAAGAATTAGGTTGAGACCCATCACGACGAATTCTTCCAACAAAAACATCATCTTTACCATTAGCATAAATTGGCATTGGGTAAGTATTAACGTCTATATTGTCTTGTACTGTAATGCCTGAAGATTCATTTAATAAATGTCTCACTTCATTTAAATCAAAATCACTTTCAAATTCAACATTTACAGCTTCACTGTGACCTCCTGCTGTTGGAATCCTTACAGCTGTTGCGGTTACAGCAATTGTACGATCGTCTAATATTTTTTGTGTTTCTCGTACTAATTTCATTTCTTCTTTCGTGTATCCATTTTCTTCAAAAACATCGCAATGCGGAATTGCATTTTGGTGAATAGGATAAGGGTAAGCCATTTCTCCTTTAATACCAGCAAGCTCATTTTCTAATTGCTTTACAGCTTTTACTCCAGTTCCAGAAATTGATTGATATGTTGAAACAACAATACGTTTAATTTTATATCTTCTATGAAGAGGGGCTAATGCCATAACCATTTGAATAGTTGAACAGTTTGGGTTAGCAATAATTTTATCTCTTGCGGTTAATATATTTGCATTAATTTCTGGAACAATTAATTGTTTTGATTGGTCCATTCTCCAAGCAGAAGAATTATCAATTACGGTAATACCTGCTTTAGCAAATTTTGGAGCCCATTCTAAAGATGTACTTCCGCCTGCAGAAAACAAAGCAATGTTTGGTTTCATATCAATAGCAGCTTGAAGACTTACAACTTTATACTCGTTTTCTTTAAAGGTAATGAGTTTACCAATAGAGCGTTCAGAAGCAACAGGAATTAATTCAGAAACAGGAAAATTACGTTCGTCAAGAACTCTAAGCATAACTTCACCAACAAGACCGGTGGCACCAACAATAGCTACTTTCATTTTATAATGATTTTCAAATGTAAAATTATAGTTTTTATTAGATTAAAGAGGCTTCATGATACCATTTTTTTGTTAAAAAGAGATATAAAAAAACCGCCTCATGATAGAAGCGGTTAAAATTAAATATATAATGTAGCGGTATTTAACGTTCTATTTTTTTAAAGCATCTCTGATTTCTGTTAATAAATCAATTTCAGATGGTCCTGCTGGAGCTGGCTTTTCTACTGGAGCTTTAGTTTTATTATATGATTTTACAATTAAAAACATTACTAAACCTACGATAAGTAAATTGATAATTGTATTAATCCAAGACCCGTAAGCAATTACTGCTGCGCCTGCTTCTTTTGCAGCTGCAAGTGAAGCATACTCTTTTCCGTCCATAGCATAATGTAGGTCTTCAAAATTCATTCCACCTGCAAAATACCCAATAAACGGCATGGCAATGTTTGATACAAAACCATTAATAACGGCACCTAGAGCACCAGCCATAATTACTGCAACAGCGAAATCAATCACGTTACCTGTCATGATAAAATTCTTAAATTCTTTTAACATAATTTTAAATGTTTTATTAGTTAGTTAATATGTTAGTATAATACTAAGTTAGTTAAAAATGCGATAACCCAAAGCGCAGGTTGTTAGCCATTTGTAAAACAGCGTCTTACACGTTGTGAAATTGCTGCAATAATTTCGTAAGAAATGGTTTTGGCTGAGTTAGCAAACTGCGATGCGTTTGGAGTATCTCCAAAAATAATAACTTCATCTCCTTCATGGCAGTCAATATCAGAAATGTCAACCATAATCATATCCATGCAAACATTACCAACAATAAGAGCACGCTTACCGTTAATAGTTACAAACCCTTTTTGATTTCCATAGTGTCTTCCAATACCATCAGCATGACCAATTGGTATAGTTGCTGTTTTTTCAAAGCCTTCACTTTTGTATGATCTATTGTAACCAACCGTTTCTCCTTTTTTAAGCTTATGAATTTGAGAAATCACAGATTTAAGTGTTGCAATAGGTTTTAGTTTTTTATTTTCCTCTTCGGAATTTCCGAAGCCATACAGGCCAATTCCGGTTCTCACCATATCAAGATGAGCTTCAGGGTAATTGATAATTCCAGAGGTGTTAGTTAAATGACGTATTGGCTGGTAACCAATAGCATTTGAGAAATTATCAGAAATAGTTTTAAACGTTTTAATTTGATTTATAGTAAATTCTTTTTCTTTTATATCTTCACTTGCTGCCAAATGTGAAAAAAGAGATTTCACCTTAATAGAGGATGTTTCTTTTAATTGGGTAATAATATAATCTACATCGTTTTCCAAAAACCCTAATCTATTTAATCCTGTATTAAATTTAATATGAACAGGGTAATTTACTTGATTTTCTTTAGACGCTATTGCAATAAAGGCTTCTAGTTTTTTTACACTATATAAATTTGGTTCTAGACAACGTTCGATTAAGGTTTTAAAATTTACTGTTTGAGGGTGCAACACTAAAATAGGTGTTGTAATTCCGGCATCACGTAAAGCAACACCTTCATTTACATAGGCTACTGCAAAATAATCAACATCTAATTTTTGAAGATAATCTGCAATAAGATTAGCATCAGTTCCATATGCAAATGCTTTAACAACTGCCAGTATTTTTGTGTTGTTTTTAAGTTTTGACTTAATATACTCGAAATTGTGTTTGAGTGCTTTTAGGTCTATCTCTAAAACAGTTTCTTTAGCTTTGGGCATTTGATTTACTGTCTTTATTAGAAATATCTTCGGCATCGTTGACTTTCATTTGTCTTACTTTATCTCGTAACATAGATTTGTAATAAGCAGCTCGACTTAATGGTTCGTATTCATCAACTTCACCTAATAATACAAGAGCATCACTAGCGGCTTTACGATAACTGTATTGTGCTAAATTTCCAGTTCTAGTGCAAATAGCATGGACTTTAGTAACATATTCTGCTGTTGCCATTAAGCTTGGCATTGGCCCAAAGGGGTTTCCTTTAAAATCCATATCTAATCCAGCAACAATAACGCGAATACCTTTATTAGCAAGATCATTACAAACACGTATAATCTCATCGTCAAAAAATTGTGCTTCATCAATACCAACGACATCGCATCCATCTGCTAAAATAGGAATATTGGCAGCCGCAGGAACAGGAGTAGAACGTATTTCATTAGAATCATGAGAGACCACCATCTCATCATCATAGCGAATATCTACTGCGGGTTTGAAAATTTCAACTTTTTGTCTTGCAAATTTTGCACGTTTAAGCCGGCGAATTAATTCTTCGGTTTTACCAGAAAACATTGAGCCACAAATGACTTCAATCCATCCAAATTGTTCTTTATGATTTACTGTATTTTCGAGAAACATTTTGTAATTTTAACACTAAAACTAACTTGTAGTTCGTTTTGTATAAAGGTGACGTAAATTTATTAAAAATCAAAAACCTATCTGGTAATAAAAAATAAAAGTTATGAAGAAGAAACTTGAGGCGGATTTAATAAGCATTGCTCATAGAGTTTTAAAACTTAAAGGCAAAGAAGATGTAGTGAAATTGCATGCAGAAGCTGGTGCGTTGTATGAGAAATTAAGTGTTTTGAAATTTGCAAATGAGAATTTTGAAGGCGATTTACCAACAATTGGAAGTGATTCTTCTTTTTTTGAGATGTTAGATACAGCTTTTAATAATAAAGTGAGTGACAATATTGAAATTGAAGATAAAATATACGTAAATCTTGATGAAGCAGAAGAAGATGATCTCTATGAACCCGTAATGGAGAAAATTAAAGATATGGTTGCTCAAATGCCACAAGAAGGTCAACAAGTTGATGAAATGTTTGAAACAGCTGCTACTCAACAACAAATTCATGAGACTCATTTGGAAGATATTACTGCTGGTTTTGAAGAGATACCTGTTTTTGAACCTGTTGAAGACGCAAAAGCTAATGAGAACCTAAGGAAGTCATTAAATGATAAACTCAAAAATGATGAGTTTAATATTGGACTTAACGATAAGTTAGCTTTCATTAAACATTTGTTTAATGGCGAAGTTGAAGATTATGAACGCGTATTGTCTCAATTAAAAACAATAAGCTCTTTTAAGGAAGCATCACATCTTATAAATGATATTGTAAAGTCAGAATACAATAATTGGGAAGGGAAAGAAGAATTTGAAGAACGCTTTTTAAATATCGTAGAGCGTAAGTTTAATTAATTTTTTTCGACAACTCTTTAATGAAATGGGCTAAAATAACTTACTGGATTTCTACAATTCTTTTATCCTTAATATTTCTGTATTCTGCACAGATGTATTTTTTTAAAACCGAAATGATTAAAGGTTTTTTCGAGTTTTTTAATTACCCTGTTTATATTGTTATACCATTAGCAATATTAAAAGTGTTAGGTGTTGTTATGGTATTGTGGCGAAAAAGTAATTGGCTAACCGAATGGGCTTATGCTGGTTTTTTCTTTGATTTGGTTTTAGCAACTGCTGCTCATCAAGAAGCAAATCATGATTTAGGATTATCTGTAGCTGGAATTCTGGTATTATTTATTTCTTACTTTCTAGGAAAACAAGTACGATCTAATAATTAAGATAAACCCAACCCAAAATAGGTTTTTCTCCAGTATTTAAATCTAGAATGTAGAAATATGTGCCAACAGGAAGCAGTCCTGATGTCGTTGGAAACCCCATATTTGGTCTGCCATCCCAATCATTTCTATAGCCTCGACTCTCATAGATTTGTACACCAAGGCGGTTATAAATTTTGATAAGGTTATCGGGATATTCTTCAATACATTCAATTGAAAACACATCATTTAAACCGTCTTGATTTGGTGATAAACCTTGAGGAATATATAAGCAGAACCCAACCACAACTTCGGCTTCATCTCTATTATTAGTCTCATCTCTGTCTGGTTGTTCTAAACTATTAAGCAAAGCGATGTTTAATAGGTTTGAACTTGATGTTATTTGAGCAATAATAGTTAATGTTTCAGATTGGTTACTGGCAAGCGTATCAATAGACCAGATAAGTGTAGACGGGTTAAGCGTCCCTTCGGAAACGGATGCAGATACAAAGATCATTCCGTCTGGAAATACATCAAGGATTTCAATTTCAGTCCCTTCAGATGCTCCTAAATTAGTTGCAGTAATTACAAATGTAACTTGATCTCCAATGGATGCTTCTTGAGGAGAAACATCTTTTAATATTTCGATATCTACATTTGAGGTGTCATCTAAAACTGTAAGCGTAGCATTAGCCTGTGATGTGTCAATATTATTTTGGGATTCAAAATTAGTGGTGTCATTAAGGTATATTCCAGGAATATTAGATGTTACGACAACACTAAAAGAGCAAAAGGCTACACCTTCAGGGAAAATTAAGTCTGTTACACCTACAAAATTATCACCAGTATTCCCAACAAAAGTTGCAGTACACCCATTGTTTGTTACCCAATTTGGAGCTGAGATAAGTGTAACTTCAGAAGGAAAAACATCGGTAAATGAAATGTTACTTTGTGACGGGTTTGAAGGTAAATTTGTAATGGTAAATGTTAGTGTACTCTGTTCTCCTATAGTTATAGTTTCTGGGTCATAACTCTTATCAAGAACTGGGGCTACAATTTGAACATTGCTTATTGAAGTATTTGTTTCTGGTGAAACCTCAAATTGATCAGTTTCATTTGGCGTGGCAACTGCGATGTTATTATAAGCACCACCAAAGTTTGGAGCAGTAACAGGAATTCTAATTCTTATTGTAGATCCTGCATCCATATTACTAATTAATCCTGTGACAATATTGGTGTTGATTGCTAGATTTGTAATGCAGGTTGCATTTCCGTTAGTAACAACACAGGTTGGCGTTCCTGTAATTGTAAACACATCGTTTACGGTATCTTCAAAAGCAATATTTATAGCATTAGAGCTGGTTTCACTATTAGTAATATCTATAATCCAATCAAAATTTTGATTGACATTGACTTGAGTGAACTCTGGGAATGTTTGAACAACTAAGTCTACACAAGGCGCAAAATAAGTCGTCACTTGAGCTTCGTTATTTGTTGTGTCATTATCTATAGCACCATTAGCATGTTCTATTTCTACATAATTATTAACAGGTATTGGGTCGATAGAACACTCTGTTTCCCATAACACTGTAGCTTGGAAAGTAACCGAACTGTTTGCGGGTAAACTCCAGTTGTCATCTACTGTAATTTCCCAAAAAACATCAAGATTTCCAGCTTGAGGAATACCGTCAAGAGGAATACCTATATTTTGATTTATGATTGTAAAACATTCTGCATTTCCTGTAGTTGAGACACATTCTACAGAAATAAGGGTTCCAGTATAACCTGTAGCTCCTGAATGATTTGTAAAATCTATAAGTTGAATAATAGCATCTTCATTACTAAGATTTGAAGCAGTAATCTCATAAGTTACATTTCCAGCTTGTGCAGGATTATTAGCTGTTCCTCCAATTGGTAATTCAGGGTTAATTTGAGTTTTTGTTATGCTTATGTCACTATTTGGGCATTCATCGGTTGGTGGAAGAATGACATAATCACTCTGGGCACTATTCTCTACAATAGAATCAAAAATATTTGGTTCTAAAACATTAGTACTACTTCTTATGTGAGCTTGGTTATTATTAGAATTTAAGGAACATTCGGGTTCAAGGAATTCTACAACTGTAACAACTGTAATAGTT
Organism: Flavobacteriales bacterium 33_180_T64; assembly: GCA_002162685.1. GTDB lineage: Bacteria > Bacteroidota > Bacteroidia > Flavobacteriales > Flavobacteriaceae > Psychroserpens. The sequence goes on along the minus strand of MAAQ01000013.1, from coordinate 353,216 downwards.
GCGCCTACAGGCATAATAAATGGATTCGTAACCCAATAAATGTTTTCGATATTGAAATTAATATCATTACAAGTAATGTCTCCTGTAGTCCCTATGCAGGTTACTGAAATAATATTCCAATCTATAGTTGGAGATAAATTTTGAAGAAAGAACGCAATGTTTGCGTCTAGTGGTCCATTATTACAAACCGTAGTTTCAAATGTAACCTCTTGGTTCCAATTGACTAGTGTTGTAGGGTCAGGATCGGTTTGTATTGTATCAATACAGATATCCGTTATTTGACATAATTCAGATTCTAATAAATCTGTTGTAATACTATTTGAAACGTTAGATGATTCATTAGCATGGTCTAATGTTATTTTTATAACGCTATAAACTTCAATTGGTTGAATTTCAGAAGCACAAGAGGGATCTAAATATCTATATGCAATCTCATAAGTAGCTGAGCCACCAGCTGTATATACATGAGGTGAGTTAAAAGAAAATATTTCAGACGCTCCACTTACTAAAAACATTGAACCTACTGGAACATTAGAAATGTCAGGACATTCTGTTCCTCCTGTTGTACCAACACATTGTATAGATTCAAGTTGTACATTTGGTCTACCATAGTTTAAATCGGAGAGCAAAGTTACCTCTCCTAAAAAACTTTGAAGCGGGAAATCTATAGCGCTATTATTTGTAATTGTAAAACGATAGGTTACAAGACTATTCCAAGCAGGAATAGGAGTGTCTTCAGCTGGTGAAATTTGAGAATAGGTTACTGTGAAATCGATTTCTACATCTATAACGTCAATTGATATTAACGATTGATTATTAGATTCATTAGAGTCTAAAGTGCCATCAGGCGGAGAAACTATAGCGTTAATAGCAATACCTCCAACCATAGAAGGTGCTGTGATTTCAATTTTTATTTCTACACTAGAATCTGTAGGCAGATTATCAATTGTACCTGTTAGAACACTACCATTTAATATTAAACCAGAAGCATTTGACGCACCTCCTGTATTATTTTGAGATGTAATATTATTTAGGTCAAGGTTTTGCAAATCACTATCCATTGTGATAACAAACGTTGCATTAGCAACAGCGTTTCCAGAATTAATAATAGTAACTATATATTGAAAATCTTGAAAAATTTCTACCTGAGAAACATCTGTTCCAACTGTGTTTTGAGCTTGTGCGACAATTGATAAGTCTGTAGTTTGGCTATATAAGTGAGTGCTGATTAAAATGAAAAAAATTAAGCGGAAAATTTTTCCAGTCATAAACATATGGTTTTTAGAAAGATGCTAAATATCACTAAAGGTTGCGTCAATATACTTGAAAACATTGTAAATTTGAAATGAAATCCCTTACAAATGAGTAAACTATATATTGTACCTACACCTATTGGAAATTTGAAAGATATGACTTTTAGAGCTGTTGAGGTATTAAAAGACGTTGATTTAATCTTAGCTGAAGATACGAGAACTTCTGGAAAACTGCTCAAGCATTTTGAAATTGGCACGCAAATGCAGAGTCATCATATGCATAATGAACATCGAATGGTAGATAATTTAGTACAGAAACTAAAAAACGGATTATCAATTGCGCTTATTAGTGATGCAGGAACACCTGCAATTTCTGATCCTGGTTTTTTGTTAACGAGAGCTTGTGTAGAGCATAAGATAGAGGTTGATTGTTTGCCAGGAGCTACTGCTTTTGTTCCTGCATTAGTCAATTCGGGTTTACCTAATGACAAGTTTGTTTTTGAAGGTTTTCTTCCTGTTAAAAAAGGACGTCAAACACGATTACTTTTACTTGCCGAAGAAACGCGAACCATCATTTTTTATGAAAGCCCACACAAACTTATAAAAACATTAACCAGTTTTTGTGAGTATTTTGGAGACCAAAGACCAGTTTCAGTTTCAAGAGAATTAACAAAGCTTTACGAAGAAACGATAAGAGGAACAGCAAAAGAAGTTCTTGAACATTATGTCAATAAACCACCTAAAGGAGAAATTGTTATCGTTGTTGGAGGGAAAAAATAGGCCTTGATTCATAATTATCATTCTGAATTTATTTTCAGTTTAATAAAAACAAAAGTTTAATGTATTAGTAATGCAAGATCTACTTCAAGATATCAGACAATGCAGAATCTGTGAACAGTATCTACCACTTGGTCCACGACCAATAGCAACTGGGCATTCCGATTCTAAAATTGTAATTATAGGTCAAGCGCCTGGATCTAAGGTGCATGCATCTGGAATTCCTTGGGATGATGCTAGTGGGAGACAATTGCGTAAATGGTTAAATGTTTCTGATGAAGATTTTTATAATGAAACTAAGTTTGCTATTATCCCAATGGGGTTTTGTTATCCTGGAAGAGGGAAAAGTGGCGATTTGCCACCAAGACCAGAATGTGCACCACAATGGCATGAACCATTATTTGATTATATGAATAATGTGGAATTGGTGATTTTAATTGGAATGTATGCGCAAAAATATTATTTAAAAGAGTTGGCTAAAAGAACGTTAACCGAAACTGTTGCTAACTTTAAAGACTACCTTCCTAAGTATTTCCCATTACCACACCCGAGTCCTAGAAATCGATTCTGGTTAACTAAAAACCCTTGGTTTGAAGAGACCGTTGTTACACAGCTTCAAAAGAAAGTGAATACTATTTTATAAAAAACCTCTCCATTTTTGAAGAGGTTAAAATATAATATAACTATAGATGATTTAAAAATTTAATATTGCGACCCATCATGTTTCCCAACTTCAAAACCATGTTTCCCTAAATATTGGTTGCCACTTTCTACAGCGCCATCTTCTATTGAGGTTCCCATAGAATCATTCCAACGGTTAAGATATCCAAATAATGAAATTACGCCTAACATCTCTACAATTTCACCTTCATTCCAATGGTCATATAATCGTTTTTTAATATCAGCATTTACACCATTTGGTACTTGAGACGCAGCTAAACTAAAATCTAGAGCAGCACGTTCTGCATCAGAAAATGCAGCATGTGTTCTGTATTCCCAAATATTATCTAGTTGTTCTTGTTCTGCGCCATAGCGTTCTGCAGCACGAATAGCATGTGCTTGACAATATCGGCAACCTGTAGAGTTACTGCTTACCCATGCAATCATACGTTTTAATGCAGAGGTAACACGGCCTTCGTTAGCCATAACCGCTTTATTTAAATTTATAAATGCCTTTGAAATGGCAGGGCGACGTTGCATTGTTAGTACCGAATTTGGACAAAACCCTAAGGTTTCATTAAAAAATTCAGCGAGTTGTTTTGTTTCCGGATCATGTTCCGCAGATAATGGTGTAACTAATGCCATATGTTGTGTTTTAGTAGTATTTTTGAGTTAGCAATTAACGAAAAAATCTTTAATTATGTCTCATAAAGTAGTCACACATTGGAAAGGAAACTTACAGTTTGAATCAGATAATCCTAATGGAAAGCTTGTCTTGATGGATACTTCTCCTGAGCATGGTGGTCATAATTCAGGATTGTCACCTAAAGCGATGATGCTGTCTTCGCTTGCTGGTTGCTCAGGATTAGATGTCGTGTCTATTTTAAAAAAAATGAAAGTTTCTTTTTCAGATTTTAGAATAGATACTTACGGAGAGTTAACCGATGAACATCCAAAATATTATCATACGGTTTCTGTCGAATATCATTTGTATGGTGAAAACCTAGATGAAGGTAAAATTAACAAAGCGGTAGATCTTTCTATAGAAAAATACTGTGGCGTAATGGAAATGTTTAGGAAGTTTTCCGAAGTAAAAACATCAATTCATTATCATAATATTTAGCGAAAATTTTCTATATTAGTATATGCGATGGACGCTCAAACCAAAACCAAATTCGAAAACCGTAGAAGATTTACAAAAAGCACTTCAGGTAGATAACTCTGTTGCAACATTATTAGTGCAGCGCGGTATAGAAACCTATGATGATGCTAAAACCTTTTTTAGACCAAGTTTAGATGATTTGCATAATCCATTTCTAATGAAAGATATGGATAGGGCAGTTGAGCGTATCGAATTGGCTTTAGTAAGTAATGAAAATATTTTGGTTTATGGTGATTATGATGTTGATGGAACGACATCAGTCGCATTATTATCATCCTATTTAAAAACAAAATCAGAAACTATAGCCACTTATATTCCAGATCGTTATGATGAAGGATATGGTGTGTCTTATAAAGGGGTTGACTTTGCACATGATAATGATTTTTCTCTTATTATAGCTTTAGATTGTGGTGTGAAAGCTATAGATAAAGTGGATTATGCTTCGGAAAAAGGCATTGATTTTATCATTTGTGATCATCACAGACCAGGAAGTCAATTACCCAAAGCAGTAGCTATCTTAGATCCAAAGCGAGACGATTGTGACTATCCGTACAAAGAGCTTTGTGGTTGTGGCGTTGGGTTTAAACTCATTCAAGCATTAGCATCAAAAGAAAATAAAACGGTTGAAGATTTAGGAGAATATTTAGATTTAGTAGCTACTGCGATAGGTGCGGATATTGTCCCTATTACTGGAGAGAATCGAGCACTTGCTTATTTTGGATTGCAAGTCATTAATACAAACCCTAGACCTGGCATAAAAGCTATTATTGATCAAATAGAAAAAAAGGTACTTACGATTACAGATGTTGTTTTTATTGTGGCGCCTCGAATTAATGCTGCGGGACGTATGAAACATGGTAATTATGCGGTGAGTTTATTAACAGAAACTAATGAAATGCTCGCAAAAGAATTTGCAGCAGAAATCAATGAGTTTAATCTCAATAGACGAGAAACAGATAAGCAAATTACTCAAGAAGCCTTAATTCAAATTACGGAAAATAAAGAAGAAGATCGACTAACAACTGTTGTTTACGATGCGTCTTGGCATAAAGGAGTTATTGGTATTGTCGCATCTCGATTAATTGAAACCTATTACAGACCAACATTGGTATTTACTAAAAGTGGTGATAAGCTGGCGGCTTCAGCACGATCGGTTTCGGGTTTTGATGTGTATAATGCATTAGAAGCTTGTAAAGAACATATTGAACAATTTGGTGGACATAAATATGCTGCCGGATTAACACTGAAGCCAGAAAATTATGAGGCTTTTAAAAAGGCTTTTGAAGCTGAGGTTTCAAACACAATTGATAGAAATTTATTGAGCCCAGAAATTAAGATAGATGCTCAAATAGAACTACGAGAGATTACACCCAAATTTTATAGAATACTCCATCAGTTTTCGCCTTTTGGACCAGGAAATATGGCGCCAATTTTTATGACTGAAAATTTAAGAGATACAGGTTATGGGAAATGTGTTGGTGAAGACGATAAACATTTACGGTTAACTGCTGAGCAAGGCAATGAAAGAATAATAAGTATAGGGTTTAATTTAGGAAATAAAATAGATTTAATTAAGAATAGAAATCGTTTTGATGCCGTGTATTCTATTGATGAAAATCATTGGCAAGGTCGTGTGAGTTTACAGTTAAAATTACGAGATATTAAAGGGTAGATATGTCAAAAAAAGATCCATATGCAGCATTACGATACCGAGAGTTTAATATTTTTATATTAGTCCGTTTTGCATTAGTTTTTGCATGGTCCATGCAATTTATAATTATTGAATGGCAAGTTTATGCGCTCACAAAAGACCCATTATATATTGGTTTAATTGGTTTAATAGAATTTGTTCCTGCTGTTGTTATGGCCCTTTTTGCTGGACATATTGTAGATCAAAAAGAAAAGCGGGATTTACTTGCAATATGTATTGCTTTGTTTTCTATAATTAGTTTTGGATTATTCTGGATTACTTCTCCTGAGATATCTGAAAAATGGTCTACACAACAGATACTGTATTCTATTTATGCTCTTGTGTTTTTTGGAGGTCTTTTACGATCTTTTTTTGGGCCATCTATATTTTCATTAGTGGCGTTAATTGTGCCAAAGAAGATTTATCCAAATGCAGCCACTTGGAATAGTTCGACTTGGCAAATGGCTCGTGTTTTAGGAGGAGCCTTTGCTGGGTTTTCTATTAGTTGGCTTGGTAAAGATAATCAGACAGGAGTGCATTGGTCGCTTTGTATTGTTTTTGGATTAGTAATGTTTTCATTACTGATGTTATTTCAAATTAAAAAGAAGCCCGTTTTAAATCCGAACATTGGCGAACCAATATTTGAAAGCCTTAAGGAGGGCGTGAATTTTGTATTTAAAACTAAAGCCATTTTAGGTGCTTTGACTTTAGATATGATTTCTGTATTATTTGGAGGTGCTATTGCATTAGCTGCAGTTTTTGCTACAGATATTTTAAATGCTGGTCCAGAAGGTTTTGGTATTTTGGTGGCAGCACCAAACGTAGGCTCATTTTTAACAATGTTGGTAACAGCTTACATTCCTATTGTTAAAAAGGCTGGAGTAAAATTACTTGTAGCTGTTTTTTGTTTTGGTTTAAGTATTCTTGCATTTGGCTTATCTTCTATTTTTTGGATATCTGTTATGGCTTTATTTTTTAGTGGTGTCTTTGATGGTGTGTCAATGGTAATTCGACAAACCATTCTTCAAATTAAAACGCCAGATCATATGCGAGGGCGCGTCTCTTCAGTAAACTCTATTTTTGTTGGGTCATCTAATGAGCTTGGAGCATTTGAAAGCGGTCTAACAGCTAAATTAATGGGAACTGCAACAGCTGTGGTTTTTGGAGGCACAATGACTTTAATTACTGTGTTCACAACAGCTATTATGTCACCTTCATTTAGAAAACTAGATTTAACTAAAGATATAGAGGAACATGAAAAAGAATAATTTATTCTCTTATTTCATTTAACCTCATAGTTAATTCATCTTTTATCAAACTGTTTTCAGGACTCAAAGGGAGTTGAATTGGGCTTAATAAGTTTGGGTTTTCAAACGGATTAATACTTAAATCATATAGAGCTTCAGTGCCATCATCGAAGTAAATATACTTATGTGTACTGTTTCTTATGGTATAATTTGAACCTCCAGCATCATTTCCAATTTCGGCATAAACATAGTCTCTAGTTTCTGTATTAGAACTGGATAATAGGCTTTTAAAACTTTTACTGTCATTTATGTCAGGAGTACTATTTCCTGCTAATTCAGAGATGGTTGCAAATAAATCGGTGGTATTAATTAAAGCATTTTCAATGGCATTGATACGTGTAACATTTTTTCCTGAAATAACCATTGGCACATTAACACCTCCTTGATAAACACTGCCTTTGGCGCGAAAACTACCATAGTCTTGAACGACTTGGTTTGGAGTACCATTATCACCAATAAATATAAAAATAGTATTATCTCTTTCCGCTTCGCTCATAGAATTAATAAGTCGGCCCATTTCTGTATCCATAGCTTCAAGCATGGCTAGGTAATATGGTAAAGGATTGGCATCTATACTTGCTTGATCTGTTGGTAAATTTCCTTGATCGTGTAGATTGTTAGGTGGCAAATGAAAAGGCGTGTGTGGCGCATTATAAGCTAGCCATAAAAACCAAGGATCAGATTGCTGTTCTATCCAATTTATTGCTAAATCGGTGAATTTTGTAGTTGTATATTCTGTAGATAAAGCGGTTAATCCGTTTTCGGTTAGATTCCAATTAGTATAAGATTGAACACCTCCATTTAAAAGCCCAGCATAATAGTTAACACCCATAGTTGTTGGATGGTTAGCATCTGAAGATAAATGCCATTTTCCAATAACAGCATGGTTATAACCTGAATTAGTATTGTCTAGGTATTGATGTAATGATAATTCAGACGTTGCTAAAACATCATTAGCTTTTAAAACATTTGTTCTAAATCCGTATTTACCAGTAAGAATACTTCCTCTGGTTGGTGTACATACTGGGTTTGACCACAAATTATTAAATCGAAGACCAGAATTCATCATGTTTTGTAATGTTGGCATATTGGGTTTTATGCTTCCAATACTATATCCAGGAGAGGCGTCTAAACCCATGTCATCAGCAATAATTAAAATAATGTTTGGTTTAGATTGTGATGGCGTTAGGGTTGTTCCTGAATCATCATTTTCACAAGACAGTAATAATGAAATAAAGACTATTGAGGTATATAACTTGACACGTTTCATAAAAAGAGTTTTATGTAAGACATATTAAAAAGAAAAAGGTTTAAAGTAAGTAATTTTTACTTAGAATGGATCTCGAAAGATTTTAACTTAAAAGACCCACCATCAAAAACACCATAGGTATAATACGTAATCCAATCTCCAAGATTAACGTATTTTGAATTGTCACCAAGGTCAACCTCCATGGGTAAATGACGATGACCATAGATAAAATAGTCACGATGAAATTCTTGTAATTTTGATTTACTATATTGGATCAACCATTCTTTATCTTCTCCTAAATAAGTGGCATCATGTTCGCCAGAAATTAACTTGTTTTTTACAGATAAGTATTGAGCAACTTTTACTCCAATATCTGGATGTAGCCATTTAAATAAGAATTTAAAAACAGGGTTGGTGAATACTTTTTTCATACGCTTGTAGCCTTTGTCAAAAGGCCCTAAACCATCACCATGGGCAATAAAAAAAGTTTTATTATTGAAGGTAAATTCTTTTGGTTGGTGATAGACAGAAATGTTAAGTTCGTCTTCAAAATATCCATTCATCCAAAGATCATGATTACCAACAAAGAAATAAATTGGAATACCAGAATCACTAATTTCGGCGAGTTTTCCAAGTGTTCTTGTGAACCCTTTTGGAACAACGGTTTTATATTCAAACCAGAAATCAAATAAATCTCCTAACAAGAAAATAGCTGCAGCATCTTGTTTCACTTCATCTAGCCAAGCTACAAACTTTTTTTCACGAGGTAATGATGCTTCTTTGGTTGGGGCTCCTAAATGATTGTCTGATGAGAAATAGATTTTCTTCCCTTCTGGAACTGTTATGTGAGTTGGTTTAGTCATTATCAGAAGCAAACCATTGTGCATATGAGCTTGCTGTTTCTTGAAGTTTTAAAGCGTATAATTTAATGTTTTTAGGTAGGCGTTGTTTTATTTTTTCCGCAAAATCAATCACCATCATTTCACTTGTCGGTTGATAACCTACCAGTAAAACGTTGTGACCCCTGTCTTTAAGCTCTTTTGCTAATTCAACATGAGGCGTATTTTTATTAAAAACGGTAGCATGATCAAATACGTCTACAATTTCTTCCTTAACAATTTTTTTGAGATCACTAAAATCAATTACCATCCCAAATTTCACATTGGTATTATCTGTGATAGGTTGCCCAATAACAGTGACATCTAATCTATAGCTATGACCGTGAACATTTTTGCATTTACCGTCATAACCGTATAAAGCATGGCCGGTTTCAAAAGAAAATTGTTTTGTAATGCGAATATTACTCATTATCGTTTTTTGTTACGGTTATAGAAATAAACAATCACTAATACGATTCCTAAAATAAGGAATAGACCGTTTCCACTTATAAATGACATGATATCCATAGTATCTTTTTAGATTATTTTGAAACATTAAAATGTAGAAAAACCATTTTGAATGTGCATTATGCGCTCAAAGTTACGTCTTTTGTGAAAGGGACAAAAATAGTTGTCTAAATTTTATAATAAGAGGCACTCCTCTGGCGATAATCCAAAAGGTTAAAGCTATAAAAACAGCGTATAGTTTTAAGTTATAACTATCTAATAGAAATAAAACAGGAATAAAAACCAAACCGGTAGATAATAGCAAGAGGTTTCTTAAAAATTTCATTTTACCCATGCCTTTAAACATCCCGTCAAAAATAAAAGCGAGTGCACAAAAAGGCTGCATAATTAAAACAATCCAAAATACGTTATAGAATTCATTAAGCACTAATGAATCTTTTGTAAATATAGAGCCTACAAAATTATAACTAATCAATCCTAAAATTGTTATAAGGACACCAACTCCAATTCCGCATTTAATTAATAACCGACTTAATTTCACGAGTTTTTTATAATCTTTTGCGCCTAATAATTTGCCAGATAGAATATTTCCAGCGCTTGCATAACCATCAATAATAAATGCACCTAAGAACCAAAGATTAATAGCTATGGTGTAAGCTGCGATATATTCGGTTCCATAAGATGTGGCAAATCGTGTTGCAAAATAGAGTGTTGTGTTTAATGCTAATGTTCTTACAAATAGATTAAGAATCATCAAAGTGAAATTCTTAATTTCTTTATTAAAAGGAAATGTGATGCGTAAAGAAATATCGGTTTTTTTAAGTAAGAAGTAAGCCGAAAATAAAGCCATTATGATTTGAGCAATCACACTTGCATATGCAGCACCTTTAATATGCATTGGATTGATTACGCCTTCGATGCCATAAACAAAAACAACGTCTAAAATAACATTTACAACAGTACCAATGATGGCAATAATCATAGGTAAAAAGGTGTTTTGTAACCCTCTAAATGTTCCAAAAATAGCAATAGTGAATAATGTAAAAGGGAATCCCAAAACGCGAATATTATAATACTCAATACTGTAATCTAGGATAAGACCAGAAGCGTTATAGAGTTTAAAAATTTGAGACCCAAAAGGCAATGTTACTATAATAATTAAGATGCTTATTGATGTAATAATAAAAATAGCTTGAGCTGGTAGGTTTTTTACTTTATCTAATTGATTAGCGCCAAGATGCTGAGATACAATTGATGAAATAGCGCTTCGGGTTTGGCCTAACACCCAAATAAGCATAGAAATAAATGCGCCTACAATACCAACGGCAGCTAGAGATTCTGCAGCATTATAATCTACATTACCAATAATAGCAGTGTCTGTTAGTGATAAAACAGGTTCTGCTACTCCGGAAATTAATGCAGGAATAGCAAGTTTATTAATGTTTTTTAGTGTAATCTCTGTTTTCAAAAGACAAGTTCATAACAATGAAAAGGGAATTTACTTTGATTTGGAAAATAAATATCACCCAATTTATGATAACCACGAAGGTCGTAAAAATTTTGATTCCTTTTGTTTTGAGAGAAAGTATCTAACCTTACAGAAGTATATGCATTTTCTTTAGCAAAACTCTCAGCAAAACTCATAAGGTATTGCGCTTGACCTTGGCCTTGGTATTGAGGATTTATAGCTAAGCGGTGAATATAGATGTTGTTTTCATTTTTAGTTAGCCATTTGATGGGGTAATACTCTTTATCCATTAGCGTTGAAATAACAATACAACCGCTTATATTGTTTTTAATTTCAAGTACATAAAGTTCACCTCTATTGATGTCTTTTTCAAAAGCAGCACTATTGGGATAGTGTTGATTCCATTGAAAAATGTGTTGATTAATCATATGTGTTGCACATGCATTCGTGATTTCTAAAATAGCATCTATGTCGTTGAGAGTTGCTTTACGTATCATTTAATGGTTATATTTGCCAAATATTTACACAAAGTTACTTTTAAATATTTGATTATGAAGTCTATTCTTGTTCCAGTTGGATCCTCTAAAAATGCAGAAAGCCACCTACAGTATGCTGTAGATTTCGCAAGAACTTTTGGCGCTAAAGTATATGTAGTACAAATCTACAATGTATATACAAAGGCAGGAACTATGATTAAAATAGATCATATATTAGAACGTGAAAGCGTAACATTTTTAAAAAGCCACGTTAATAAAATAGACACTAAAGGTGTAGAAGTAATTGTAAAAACGTTTAAGGGTAAACTTATTGATACTTTAGAACTAGCTTGTAAGACATTAGATGTTGATCTCATTTTATTAGAGCCAAGAACAAATTCTATTAAAGATGAAGTATATTTAGGTAAGACTTCAGGTAAAATTATTAAGCAAACTAATATTCCAGCATTAATTGTTCCTGAAGGATATAAGTACAGACCTATCATATATATATTAATGGCTTTAAAATCTGCTATAATTAAAAATGATAATGCTCTTGCACCTTTAAAGACTATTAAAAATCAATTTAAATCTATTCTTAATTTATTATTGGTAAAAACACCTTTTCATGTTGAAGGTGATTTTGATGTGAATGAAGATTTATCAGTAATGATTACAAAAATAACACACTCTGAAAATCCAACAACATTTCAAGGTGTACTAGAACATCATAAGGAGAACAAACCAGATTTGTTATGTGTTGTGAGACGTAAACGTGGATTTTTTGTTAAGCTATGGGAAAGCAATACGATCTTAAAGAAAGATTTTCATAGTTCTAGTTTACCAGTTTTAGTATTAAGCGGCCTGAAATAAAAGTCACTTTTTTATAAAATCAAAACTATTATTTACTACTGTTTGTAGCGCTTTTGGAAGTTTAGTGTTTCCCCAAGGATGGCTAGCATCAAACACATGATTTGAGTTCCCTATTGATACAAGTTTGTTTTTTGTATTCCAAGCATGTAATGCTTCGGCTTCTTCAAATTTAACCGAAGGATCATCTTTTGCATGAATAATCATGAAAGGCTGTATAATGGTTTTTACTGCAGATTCAATATGTAAACGAGCTTTATTCTCAATAAAATTCTCATAAAACTGAAAATTATGAGGCATTTGCTGTTTTGTTCTTCCGTTTAAAACATATTTAACACCATTTTCTCGCCATTTATCTAAGCCTCCAGTAGTTGCTGTTCGCTTTTCGAAATCACAAATACTAGCCCAAGTTATAAGTTTAGTAATGCGCTTATCTTCGGAAGTTTTAATGATACAAATTCCACCACCTCTTGAATGACCTATTAGAGTTACATTAGTTTTATTAATTTCATTTTCATATTCAAAGTTTTCAGAAAGAATGAAATCTAAAATACTATCTAAATCCTCTAATTCTTTACTGTAATTATTTTCAGCAAAAGCATCTAAATCTGGAAAATCTAATGGATTCTCAATAGTACCACCATTATGAGAAAAATTGAATTTCACAAAAAATAAGTCTTCATTACTAAAATGCTCGGCTACTAAATTCCAACTCCCCCAATCTTTAAATCCTTTATAACCATGACAAAATATGACTAATTGTTTTGGTTTTGAGTTTTCTTTAAAAAAAGCATCCCAAACTATAGGTTTTTTATGAGTCCTATGTAAAACTTGATTTTTTAATTTCATATTACACTTCTTTTTCTATAAAATCTATATCGAGATTATAAATTTCGCTAATTAATTTTTTAAGTTCTATTTCAAACGAGATAAGCGTTTCTAGAGTAATTGCATAGTCTTTAGTTCTGCTGTTTGGTAGTTTTTTTGCGAATTTTAGTAAGCCAGAATTTAAGCTCTTAAATGATATAATACCCGCTTCAACAGGTAATGAAATTTTATTATTCTTATGCATCATATATGCATACATTAGAATTTGAAAACTCTTGCTATACTTATCATAATTAGTAGTAATGTCTTCCCAATTAGTGATTTGCACTTTTCCAGGCTCAACTCTTCCTGTTTTATAATCAATAATTCTAAGTGTTCCATTATAGTTATCTACGCGATCAACTTTTCCAGTAAGGTTTACTGTTTTTGATATGTTATCTAAATAGATAGTGACATCATTTTTTGTTTCAATAGCAACAATTTGAATTTGATTATTTTTTTTCAGATCTTCAATTTCTAACTTTAAAAAGTTAGAAATATAACGTTTAGCAATTTCAAAAATGATAAGGTTTTTGCCATTGGTCATATCACCATCTTTAAATTCAATTTTAAAATGATGTGATACAGTTTGGGTTATTTTAGATCTCATTTTTTTTATGAGTTCTACAGTAAGAAATTGTCCTTCTATAGGCTTGTAGAAATCTTCAAGAGTATTATGAATAACAGTTCCTAAGGTATTAAAAGCAACACTTTCTTCTACGTCTTCGTATTGTTTGATTCCTAATATTTTTTCGTAATAAAAATCAATTGGATTCCTCATATAGTTAGTTAAAGAAGAAGGGGAGAACCCTTTTTGAGCGACCTTGTCTAAAGATTTTATAACCTCAGGTGTTTTTTTTATTTGTTTTAATTTTTTTTCTATTGACGGAACTTGAGCAGAAACCATATAGTGTTTAACGTTATGGATGCCCTCAATCTCTAATTGTGTAATAAATCGACTTTTTTCTCCGCCATTTAGCACATCTGGTTCTGTGTTATAAAGAATATAAGCGATTTTTGAACGTTGTAATAAACGATAAAAGTGATATGTGTAAACGGCATCTTTTTCTTTATAAGTTGGTAACTTATTTTCTAGTTTAACATCAAATGGAATAAATGAATTATTACTTTTTCCTGAAGGTAAAACACCTTCATTAACAGAAGAAATAATTACAGTTTCAAAATCGAGTACACGAGACTCTAGCATTCCCATGATTTGTAAACCTCGTAACGGCTCACCTTTAAAATCAAGAGTTTCACTTTTTAAAAGTTCACGATATAAACTAAAAAGCGTGCTAATATTATTTATATGTGAAAACGATGAGTTTAATGTTTCTAATGTATTAAAGACTTGATGAAACCGATATAAATACTCTAGAGCGAGTAAATTATTAGACTTATCTTCATCTAGTTTTGCTTTTATCTTCGCGATCAGTTTAGAGCAATTATTAATTGCTTTATTGGTGTTGTTTTCCCAAAAACCAAAGAGTAATTCTATAATATCTTTATGATGTGTTGTTGCTGCTTTTATCTCATCAAGAGTTAAATATACTTTATTATTAAGCCGTATGTGGTTAATAATCTCTTCGGCACTATTACTTGTTTCATTTTCAAATACCGAAATCAAAAAACGATTTGATAATACATTAATTACATCTTTATAATATAATGTTTGAGAAGAAGATTTGTGAATATTAAAAACCGCTTCAAATAACGATGCTAAAGGAATTACTTTTAATGGCAAACCCATTGTAATATTAATAGCATTAATAGATTTTGGTATTGAATTAAGTAAAGGTAATAACAAGGTTTCATCACCTAATACAACGGCTGTATTTTGAAGATGTTTCTTTTCAGAATATATCTTTTCTAGAAGCTCTCCAATATATTTTACTTGACTAATGTTTTTTGGTGTACCAATAACCTGAATGTCTTTTTTTTCAGAATAATGATTACCAATCCATTTAAATTCGTTTTTATTGAAGTAAGGCCAATTCTTTTTATGAGCTCTAGCAAACAATCCAGCGTCATGAATAGGATTGTTTATAAAGGCCTTATCAATATCCCAATATATAATTGCTAGTTCTTGTTGTAATAATTCTTGTATGATTATTTCCTCAGCTCTATTGAGTGCATTAAATCCAACAAAAACATAGGTCTTGTTATTATTTATAGCAATATACTGTTCTATATTATGTACAGCTTCTCTATAAACTAATCCTTGATAGCCTTTCTTTTTTTGTTTTAATTGCTTTTGAAATTCGGCATAATAAAACTTTAAGCGATTCCAAAATTGTAAATAGTTTTTAATATACTCTGTGGGCTGTTCATCTAATGACCAATGTTCAATTTCTTTGATAGCCTTTAAGTAGTCAAATACTTGGTTTGGAGGAATAAGATAACGATCTATTTCATTAAAATCTTGTAGTATTATTTGAGCCCATTTAGAAAATTTATCAAATGCTTCTAAATGCTCTTTAGGTGTATGTTTTAGATAGACATCATAAAACTCAAAGAGTAATTCTGCATTTGTGGCATATTGAAAATCTGAAAGGGTCTCTATAAATTCTTCAATCGAGGCTATTTCAGGAGAGAAAATTGTTTTATTAACATGTTTGGAGATGGAATGCTTTAGAAATGTACCCGCGCGTTTACTTGGTAAGATAAAGGTCAATTGAGAAATATCAAGGCCCTTTTCAATTAAATCTATAATGACGTCGTCTATGAATGTTCTCATAGTATAAAAATAAAAAACGCTCCGAATATCGGAGCGTTTTTTTACTTATTTATGTTTGTGAGTGAAACTTATTTAAGTTTTACTTCAACACGTCTGTTTTCTTTTCTACCAGCTCTAGTTTTATTAGTAGCGATAGGGTAATCTTCACCATGACCAGCAGCAGTTAATCTGTCTGCATTAATACCATTAGCGATTAAGTAATCTCTTACTGCGTTAGCTCTTCTTTCAGATAATGCTTGGTTAGTAGATTTAGAACCTACACTGTCAGTATGCCCTCCAATAGAGAAATCTGCTTGTGGATATTCTTTAAATATTGCTACCATTGCTTGTAATACCTTGTCAGTTTCAGATTTAAAAGAAGCTTTACCAGAATCAAATAATATAGATCTAGCGTACTCATTTAAACTTTTCATTACTGTTTCAGTTGGCTTAACTTCTGGACAACCATTATTAGCAACCGTTCCAGCTTCATTAGGACATTTGTCGTCTTTATCTAAAATACTATCACCATCTGTATCTGCCCAAGGACATCCTTTATTAGCAGAAGGGCCTTTTTCATTAGGACATTGATCGTCTTTATCAGCAACACCATCGCTATCAGCATCTGGGCAACCATTTAAAGCTTTTAATCCTGCAACTGTAGGACAGTCATCATTTTTATCAGCAATACCATCACTATCAGAATCTGGACAACCGTTAAATTCAGCTAAACCAGCTTCGTTAGGACAATCATCTTTAGAATCTTCGATACCATCGTTATCAGAATCTGGACAACCATTAAATGCTTCTAATCCAGGTACGTCTGGACAAGCATCATTTTTGTCATATATACCGTCACCATCTGTGTCTTTTCCACCAAATTTGATAGATAAACCTAAAGAATGTTGCCAGTGCGTAGGTAAGTAATCTTCAAAAGCATGCTTGTAAGAAGTTTGAGCAGTAACACCAATGTTTTCAGAGAACCAATAGTTTAAACCTAAAGTTCCGTTTAATGTTCCAGCACCAATTTCGTCAATCCAAGTGTAACCACCACCAGCACCTAAATAAGGCTCGAATTTTTTAGAGTTGATTATATCAGCAAAGCTATAAGAAATTGTACCATCTAAGCCGTAGTAAGATAATTCATCAGCAGAAGAATCACCAACTTTATCAATTCTGTTAATTGTACCTGCAGCTGATAAAGTGAAACCATCACTTAAGTATCTAGAGACAGAAACTCTTGATAGAGAAGGTAAAAAGTTCCAATGGTCAGTTGCGTTAAAGAATTCGTCGAAGTATTCACCTAAAGGAGCTTCTTCTCCAACTGGATAAAAATCAACTGCATTTGCGCCGATCTCAAATTTCCAAGGATTGTTTTCGTCTTGCGCATTAGCGTTGAAGCTTAATACGATTAACATAGCGAAAAATAATCTGCTAAGATTTTTCATATTCTAAATTTTAATTTTAAGTGTTAATTAAAGGCAAAAGTAAGTTGTTAAATTTTATTAACAAAGACAAATATATAAAAATATTGATTACTTGTACTAAAAATAGGGAGTTAGAGTAATTTAAATAATTTCTAGTGTTTTACCAACTTTGATAAATGCCGTTATAGCTTTGTCTAAATGTGTTCTTGTGTGAGCAGCAGAAAGTTGCACGCGTATTCTAGCTTTATCTCTAGGTACAACTGGGAAAAAGAAGCCTATTACATATATATCTTCATCTAATAACATTTTAGCCATAGTTTGCGCTAATTTAGCATCATATAACATTACTGGTACAATGGCCGAGTCACCATCAATGATATCAAATCCAGCAGCTTTCATTCCTTTTTTAAAGTAGGCGGTGTTGCTTTCTAATGTATCTCTTAAGGCGGTGTCGTTTGCTAGCATATCAAAAACCTTAATTGATGCGCCTACAATTGCTGGAGCTAAAGAGTTAGAGAATAGATACGGTCTTGAGCGCTGACGTAAAATTTCGATAACTTCTTTTTTTGCTGTAGTGTAACCACCCATTGCACCACCCATTGCTTTCCCTAGAGTTCCAGTAATAATATCTATACGACCTAAAACACCTTTTTCTTCTAGTGTTCCGCGTCCAGTTTTTCCAATAAAACCTGTTGCATGACATTCATCAATCATAACTAATGCGTCATGCTTGTCTGCTAAATCACAAATTTTATCTAATGGAGCGACTAAACCATCCATAGAAAACACGCCATCTGTAACAATAATCTTAAATCGAGCACCATTTTCATTAGCTGCAATTAGTTGTTGCTCTAAGTCTTCCATATTATTGTTGGCGTAACGATAGCGAGCCGCTTTACATAATCGAACACCATCAATTATAGAGGCATGATTTAAAGAATCTGAAATAATAGCATCTTCTTTACTCAACAAAGGCTCAAAAACACCACCATTGGCATCAAATGCTGCAGCATAAAGTATAGTATCTTCTGTTCCGTAAAAATCTGCTATTTTTTGCTCTAATTCCTTATGAATATCTTGTGTTCCGCAGATAAAACGTACAGATGACATTCCAAAACCATGCGTGTCCATTGCATCTTTAGCTGCTTGGATTACATCTGGATGTGATGATAAGCCTAAATAATTATTAGCACAAAAATTTAAAACGGTTTGACCTGTACTTAACGTAATCTCTGCGCCTTGAGGAGATGTAATAATACGCTCTTCCTTAAATAAGCCATCGTTTTTTATAGATTCTATCTCGTTTTGTAAGTGCTGTTGTATATTTCCGTACATAGTTGGTTTTTAGTTTTTACAAATTTAAAATTCTTTTATTATAATGTCGTCATTTATATAAATAAGAACCTTTTTTATAACCTCAAAATTCATCTCTTCTAAAACATATTGATAATCGTAAAGTTGTTCTTTGTGTTTGGAGTTTTTTAATCCTGTCTTATAGTCTATAATTGTGGCTTGATTATTAGAATTAATAACAATTCTATCTGGCCTTAATAATTTTCCATTTTTAGAGATTATATCCTTTTCGTTGTAAATAATGAGATCACTATTAAAAAAGGATTTTAGTTGATTATGATTGATAATGCTCTCTATAATTGGTTTAAGTGTTTTAAATTGTTGAACGTTTATAATCCCAGAATCTAAAAAGTGATTTAAAGAAAAATCAACATCATTTTTAGTTTTAATAAATGACATGATTTGGTGTACTAAATTACCACGTTCTATAGCATGTTCTTGAGCGGTATCCCAAAGGGCACCTGAACTCGTTATAATATTAAGATTAAGATCTTCTTTTTTAGTTGAAATAAACTGAGTTTGCTTAATCGTTTTATTTGATTTTTTTTTGTTTTCTGAAAATTTATTAAGCACACCAAAACGGTATTCCATTTCATTAGTATTCCATTTTCCAATTGACTTTAAATAGTTGATAAATAACCCTGAGTAATGCGTTAATTTTTCCTCTTGTGTTTTTTTATCTAAGTCACATTCTGAAATTATATAGAGTTGCTCAATAGCTCTAGTTAAAACAACATAAAGCAAATTGAGACTATCAAGTTCTAGTTGTGAACGGTATTCAGTATATATCTCTGCACCTTTTTGATTAAATGCTTCTAAGTCTTTATTTATATTAATGTATAAATTTGAAAATCCTTCAAATTGTTTTTCGTCAACAGGAAACCAAACTTTTGGATTGATATCAAAATAAATATCTTGATTAGCGAAAGGAAAAATCACAATAGGAAATTCTAATCCTTTTGATTTGTGTATCGTCATAATCTGAATAGCATTTTCGCTCTCGGGAGAAACAATGCTTAGTTTGTCTTTTTTACGTTCCCAATAGTCTAAAAACCCAGAAAAACTTGCGTTGTATTTTTGAGAATAATCAAAAATCTCATCTAAATAGAATTGGATGTAAGCATTAGGAATGTTGTTTAAATGAAATCCTCTTATGATGCTTTCAACGGCTTCGTATATGGGGAGTTGTAAAAAGGCCGTAAAATCAAAATCAAAACCATAGCTGTTTAAATTTTTAAAAAAAGATTTTGTTTTTAAATGCACCAAACCATCAAAAAACTCATGAGTGTTGCTTAGGTGTAATTTCTCTTTAGCAATAAAACTTAAAAGTTGGGTTTTGATCTCATCATTTT
Organism: Flavobacteriales bacterium 33_180_T64; assembly: GCA_002162685.1. GTDB lineage: Bacteria > Bacteroidota > Bacteroidia > Flavobacteriales > Flavobacteriaceae > Psychroserpens. Next base: position 333,243 of record MAAQ01000013.1, on the reverse strand, counting down.
TGGGTTGTAAACTTAAAGTAATGAGTTGATTTATAAATTGAACTTCAGGGGCATTTTTTAGGAGTAAGGTTTCAGAAGAAATGATGTCAATATCTAAATCACTAAGGTATTCAGCGATTGCGATACCTTCTTTAGTTTTTCTAACAATAATACAGATGTCTTTTCCTTTAAAACCATTGCTTTTTGCTTTTTTTATGGCATTTAATACAGCTTCGCAGTGGCATTCGTTTTTGTCTTCATCTTCAATGTTTAAAAATGATAATTCAATATAACCTTGTTCCTTTAAAATAATATCTTGTTTAGCATTTTTGTAAATAAATTCATGCTGTGGATTTGAAAAGGCAAAGCTAGAAGTATGATTAAAAAAGGCATTATTAAATTCTACAATGGTTTTATGACTCCTGAAATTTGCTGGCAGATCATTCACCTCTTGTTTGACAGCTAGTGGTTGCTTTTTTTTAGAATATAAATCAATAAATTGTTCTGCTCGTCCACCTCTCCACCTATAAATAGCTTGTTTAGCATCACCAACTAACATAGCTCCACCTATTTCACCTTTAAGGTTTTGACCAGAAGTAGCATTGTCAATTAACGGAATTAAGTTCTCCCATTGTAAAACTGATGTGTCTTGAAACTCATCAATAAAATAATGTTTAAATTTTTCGCCAATACGTTCATAAATAAAAGGAGCAGGTTGGGCTTTGATTTCAGTGTTTATGATAGAATTAAATTCTGAAATCAGTAACAAATCTTCCTCATTTTTAATATCTTGAAGTGTTTTGTTAATAGCACTCAAAACAGATAAAGGTGTGATATTTTTTAGAGCATTTTTCAGAAACTTAGACGTATAAACTAATTGTTTAACTGTTAAGTAATTGGTTTTAATTAGAGGTAGTAAACTATCAATTGTAGCTGCTTTTTTAGGGTCTAGTGTTTTATTATAAATGGAATTGCAATTTGCTATATTTTCTTGGAGTTTATTGTCATAGAGTCTGTTGAAGTCTAAATTTGCAGCTTTATTAAAGTGATTTGGTAATGTTTTTCTACTAAAATCCTCATAATCTAAGCCATTTGTCTTTATAAGACTTAAGGTGCTTTCTGCTAAATGAATAATTTGTTGCTCAACCTCTGTTTGTTGCTTTTGCAGTTTAGATTTAAGGGCTTTAAAATGAGTTAGAGTTTTGTCTTTAAGCTTATTTAGATAAGGAATTTCGTTTTCATTAACGAGTAATTTTGCAATGTTATTGAAGTCATATGAGATATCCCAGCTTTTATTATCATCAGTTTTTTCAATAGCAAAATCAACTAATACTTTAGTTAGCTCCAAATCACTTCCAGCTTTATCAATAAGCTTATCTACTGCTTTTCCAAGTATGGTTATTGTATCTAATTCGACTTCGAAATTTACAGGAAGTTTTAAATCATAGGCAAATGTTCTAATAAGTTTATGATTAAATTTATCAATTGTAGAAATATCAAAAGCGGCATAATTGTGTACAATTCTTTGCAAGATTAATTTTGATATTTTATGAAGTTGCTGTGGTTCAATATCAAGTTCTTCAACTAAAAGATTAAACATATCATTTGAAGAATTTAGAATAGTTTCTTCAGAGAAGGCTTTGAGCGTTTCAATTATGCGCTCTTTCATTTCACTTACAGCTTTATTGGTAAATGTGAGCGCAAGAATATTTTTAAAAGCTAAACGACTTTGAGATTTGAATAAAATCTTAAGGTAATCTTTAACTAGTGTAAAGGTTTTCCCGCTTCCTGCAGAAGCGTTGTAAATTATAAAAGGAGATTGATTTTGCACGCTTAAAATTATAAAAAATAGCTATGAACTCATAGCTATTTAATATTTTTAATTGCGCTGTTTTATGCTTAAATTTGAGGGAATTAAATATTAATAATAAAACTAACAATATTATGGCTTTCGAATTACCTAAATTAAAATACGCATACGATGCGTTAGAACCACATATTGATGCTCGTACAATGGAAATACACCATTCTAAACATCATAATGGATATACATCAAAGCTAAACGCAGCAATTGAAGGAACGGATTTAGAAGGAAAATCTATTGAGGCTATCCTAGATACTCTTGATATGGATAATAAAGGCGTAAGGAATAATGGAGGAGGTTTTTATAATCATTCGTTATTTTGGGAAGTAATGAACCCTGAAGACAGAGGTTATCTTTCAGGAGAATTAAAAGACGCTATCGATGCTCAATTTGGTTCTAAAGAGATATTTATTGAAGCTTTTAGTAAGGCGGCAGCAACTCAATTTGGTTCAGGTTGGGCTTGGCTATGTGTTCATAAAGGCGGAAAGGTAGAGGTGTGTTCTACACCAAATCAAGACAATCCATTAATGCCAGGAGTTACCTGTGGAGGAACACCAATTTTAGGATTAGATGTTTGGGAGCATGCTTATTACTTAAACTATCAAAATAGAAGACCAGACTATATAGATGCTTTCTTTAAAGTAATTAACTGGAATGAAGTAGAAAGACGTTACGAAGAGGCGAAATAAGCACTTCAATTAACTATAAATAAAAAGCAAACTTATTCGAGTTTGCTTTTTTTATATGGAATAATGTCTTTTAAAAATGAGTTAAAATGAAAAAAGGTGAACAAGTGTTCACCTTTTTTGCCCCAAATCTACCATAAACTTAACCTACTTATGTTATGGTGAAACAAATATAACAGGAGATTTATTTAATATTTTAATTTTTTAGACCAACGACGAATAAATTGGCTTAAACGGAAAAATCAGTATTTCTAATAGATTCAGAATGTAAAATAAACTTCAATTATAGATAATCATGTAAATGAGTTGACTAATAGATGTTTATGAAAAAATAAAGATTTTGATGTTAGGGAGTAGAAAAAGTTGAAATTATTATAATAAAAAAAGGTGAACGAGAGTTCACCTTTTTTTGCCCCAAATCTACCATGAACTTAACCTACTTATGTTATGGTGATACCAATGTATGTGTTTATTGGGTAAGGCTTGTTAAATATCGGATGAAAAGCATTTTTATCAGACGAAAAGCTTTTTTTTTAGGATAAAGTGCCAAAAATCAGCAGTTTATCTAATACGCTCGTTCCTTGTTTCCTTCATAGAAATTAACAAAAGCTCTGTTAACCACTCGATTACCTCCAGCTGTAGGATAATTTCCTGTAAAATACCAATCGCCTAAATTTTTAGGACAAGCTTTGTGTAGGTTTTCAATAGGTTGGAATATGGTTTTAATTTTAGCTTTTACAGTTTCGTCAGAGATTAATTCAGCAATCTTATCAGAAATTTGATCTGCAGTAAATTCACTATATAGATCCTTTACAAAGTTTTTTACCTTAGCATCTTTTAATTTTAATTGTGCTTTACATTTTTTATATACATCATCAACGAGATAATATTTATTGTTTTCTTTTAATAATGCTAACATAGCTCTAAAGGCAATAAGACTTTCAAGGTTTGCCATATCAATTCCGTAACAATCAGGATAACGAATTTGTGGCGCAGATGATACCACAATTATTTGCTTTGGATTTAAGCGATCCATCATTTTAATGATACTCTTTTTGAGTGTCGTTCCTCTTACAATACTATCGTCAATAATAACTAAATTATCGCTTGGTTTAATCACGCCGTAGGTGACATCGTAAACATGGGCAACAAGATCATCACGACTACTATCTTCAGTAATAAATGTTCTTAATTTTACATCTTTAATAGCAATTTTTTCAATACGAGGTCTTTCAGAAAGAATTTCGATAACTTTTTCTGCGGAAAGTTTTCCGTTGCCATCTAATATGGCTTTTGTTTTTTGTTCGTTAAGATGTTCTTCTACTGTTTCGATCATTCCGAAGAAAGAGGTTTCTGCAGTATTTGGAATATATGAAAATACTGAGTTTTTAGTGTCACCATCAATAGCTTCTAACACTTTTGGCATTAATAATTTACCAAGGTTTTTACGTTCTTGGTAGATTTCGGCATCACTTCCTCGGGAAAAATAGATGCGTTCAAAAGAACATGCTTTTCGCTCTAAAGGCTCAAGAATTTGTTTGATAGATACTTCGCCAGATTTTTTAGTAATGATAGCATGACCTGGATCTAACTCTTTTACATCTTCAAAATCTACATTAAAAACGGTTTGAATGACAGGTCGTTCTGATGCTACAACTACAATTTCATCATCTTGATAATAATATACAGGTCTAATTCCTGAAGGATCTCTTAAAACAAACGAGTCTCCATGACCCAATAAACCAGCCATGGCATAACCTCCATCCCAATTTTTTGATGCTTTCTTTAATATTTTGGCAATATTGAGACGTTCAGCGATTAATGGTGAACATTCTGTTTTATTGTAACCTTCTTTTTTTAAGTTCTTATATATTTTAGACACGGCATCGTCTAGAAAATGACCAATCTTCTCCATGATAGTTATGGTGTCTACCTTTTCTTTTGGATGTTGACCAAGTTGTACTAATCCATCAAATAGCTGATTAACATTAGTCATGTTAAAGTTCCCCGCAACAATTAAGTTTCTGTGCATCCAGTTGTTTTGTCTCAAAAAAGGGTGAACATTCTCAACACTATTTTTCCCAAAGGTTCCATAGCGTACATGACCTAATAGTAATTCGCCAACATAAGGAATATGTTTTTTTTGAAGTGCAACATCGTCTTGATATTCTGGATGCTCTGTCAGTTCTTCATTGATGCGTTCGTTAATTTGAGCAAAAATATCCTGAATAGGTTGCTGCGCAATTGACCGTACACGGCTAATGTATCTTTCTCCGGGTTTGGTGTCAAGTTTTATGCTTGCAAAACCGGCTCCATCTTGGCCGCGATTGTGTTGTTTTTCCATCAGTAGATACATTTTATTTACGCCGTAAAATGCACTTCCGTATTTCTCTTTATAATACTCTAATGGTTTTTTAAGTCTTATGAGTGCTATTCCGCATTCATGTTTTAAAGCATCGCTCATTGTTGTGTTGTTGTTTTGAGTGTGGTTTTTAGTATTAAATAAAAAACGCGCTCAATTTTGAGCGCGTTTTTTTTATGATAATTCAATATTAAATTGAGTGAGTTGTTTGAACTCTTTCAATCGATATTTGATGTCGTCTTTTGTTAAATTCTGCATGCGTTCTGTTCCAAATTTCTCTACGCAAAACGATGCAAGTGTTGAACCATATATAACTGCATTTTTCATATTCTCAAAAGAATAATCTTTAGTTTTTGCGAGATAACCTACAAATCCACCAGCAAATGTGTCGCCTGCTCCTGTAGGATCAAATACTTCTTCTAAAGGTAAAGCTGGTGCATAAAACATATGATCATTATGAAATAACAATGCACCATGTTCTCCTTTTTTGATCACTACATATTTTGGTCCCATTTCATGAATCTTACGAGCGGCAACGACAAGAGAATATTCTCCAGTTAATTGTCTAGCTTCTTCATCATTAATAGTAATAACATCAATTCTTTTGATAACTTTATGTAAATCTTCAAGAGCACAATCCATCCAGAAATTCATGGTGTCTAAAACAACTAATTTAGGTTTTTTAGTCATTTGATCTAGAACACCCATTTGTACCATTGGATGTAAATTCCCCAACATTACTACATCTGCATCTTTATATGATTCTGGTACAACAGGATTAAAATCAGCTAATACATTAAGTTCAGTTGCCAAAGTATCACGAGAATTCATATCGTTGTGGTATTTACCACTCCAGAAAAATGTTTTACCTTCTTTCACGATTTCAATACCTTCAATATCGATGTTCTTGTTAGATAATAAATCAAGATATTCTTGAGGAAAATCTCCACCTACAACGGATACCGCAGTAGAATCTATATCAAATTGAGAAGCTGCTAAGCCAATAAAGGTTGCTGCACCGCCAAGAATTTTGTCTGTTTTACCAAAGGGCGTTTCAATAGCATCAAAGGCCACTGTGCCCACTATAACTAATTTGCTCATAAAGCGTTTTAAAATTTGCTGCAAATATACATTTTTTAAGCTCTAAAAAGCGAATTTATTTTCTTCCAAAATCCGCAGGAATTTCACCCCAAGCTTTAGTTTCCCATTTTACAATGGTTGTTGTATAGGTGTTCTTCTTTAGCCAATCGATTGCGCGATCTACCAATTCAAACAATGTTTTGTTTTTAGCATTACGTTCTAATTTTGTATTGCAAGTTTTTTTACGAACCCAACTCATGGCTGTTTTAGAGTCGGTATACATAATAAGGTTGCTATTTTTCTTTTTTAAAAAGGCAAGACCATGAACAATGGCGAGAAATTCACCAATATTATTGGTGCCCTCTTCAAAAGGTCCTTGAATAAAAAGCTGTTTTTTAGATTTGGTCTCTACACCACGATATTCCATTTTCCCTGGATTTCCTGATGATGCTGCATCAACAGAAATAGAAACATAATTAGGACGTCCAATTTTTTTGAGTTGCTCATGACTTAATTCACTGGTGAATCTTTTGTTTTTTCCTATATAATCTTTATAGTTTCCTTTTAAGGCTTTTTTTGCAGCATCAAATGTGGCAAAGGATTTATACTGTGCGCCTTGAAAATCTTTAATTTGTGACTTACAGTCGTTCCAAGACTCAAAAACACCTGTGTGATGACCTTTCCAAACGGTGTAATATTTCTTTTTTTTCTTACTCATTTAAAAGTTGTTCTATTACTTTCGGAAAGTGTTCCATTTCTAATTTATGAATTTTTTTAACAACATCTTGAGCAGAATCAATGGTATCAACAACACATTTCGCTTGAAAAATGATAGCACCTTCATCATATTGGTCGTTTACATAATGAATAGTGATACCTGTTTCTCTTTCCTTATTAGCGACAATTGCTTCGTGAACATGCATCCCATACATACCTTTCCCTCCATATTTTGGTAGTAAGGCAGGATGAATATTAACGACTTTATTAGGAAATTCTTTTAAGATATTCTCAGGGAATTTCCAGAGAAAACCAGCGAGTACAATTAAATCTGGATGGCTTGATTTTAGAATATTAAGCACATCATCCGTTCGTGTAAATGCTATTCTGTTGAAGGATAATGCGCTAACTTTAAGTTTTTTAGCGCGATCTAAAACTTTGGCATGAGGATTGTTAGATAATACTTGAATGACAGAAGCATTTTCTCTGTTGTGAAAAAACTTAATTAAATTTTCAGCATTAGTGCCACTCCCGGACGCAAAGATTACAATACGTTTCATTTACAGACAAACAGATTAGTGTTATTCAAAAAAATGAATAATAATTAACAATTAGAGTGTCAAAGATAAATCCTTCAAAGTAATTTTAGTAAATTACAAACACATTTTTAACGTAAAGGTGTGTATTGAGATAAAGTTTTTTTATTTTTGCGACCTAATTAAAACTTAAAATTAAAAAATTATGTCAGACATTGCATCAAGAGTAAAAGCGATTATCGTAGACAAATTAGGAGTTGATGAAAACGAAGTTGTAACTGAAGCAAGCTTCACTAACGATTTAGGAGCAGATTCATTAGACACTGTCGAGCTAATCATGGAGTTTGAAAAAGAATTCGATATCCAAATCCCAGACGATCAAGCTGAAAATATTGCAACAGTTGGTCAAGCTGTATCTTATATAGAAGAAGCAAAATAAGAACTTTATTTTATGGAATTAAAGCGAGTAGTAGTTACCGGTTTAGGTGCACTTACACCTATAGGAAATACCAAAGATGAATATTGGAACGCCCTTATAAGTGGTAAAAGTGGTGCTGCGCCTGTTACACATTTTGATGCTGAAAAGTTCAAAACGAAGTTCGCTTGTGAAATAAAAAACTTTGAAGTTACTGACTTTATTGATAGAAAATTAGCGAAGCGAATGGACAAGTTTTCGCAGTATGCAATGGTTGCCTCTGATGAAGCAATAGCAGACTCAAAACTTGATTTAGATGCTGTAAACAAATTAAGAGTAGGAGTAATTTGGGGAGCTGGTATTGGAGGTCTAGAAACATTTCAACAAGAAGTGTTAAACTATGCAGCTGGTGACGGTACACCTCGGTTCAATCCATTCTTTATTCCAAAAATGATTGCTGATATAGCGCCTGGAAACATATCTATAAAATATGGTTTTATGGGCCCTAACTATACTACTGTTTCTGCTTGTGCTTCATCTGCCAATTCAATGATTGATGCTCTAAATAACATACGTTTAGGACATTGTGATGTTATAATTACAGGAGGAAGTGAAGCTGCAGTTACTATTGCAGGTATGGGAGGTTTCAACGCTATGCATGCTATGAGTACTCGTAACGATAGCCCAAAATCAGCTTCAAGACCATTTGATGCTACCCGAGACGGTTTTGTATTAGGTGAAGGCGCTGGAGCTATTGTTTTAGAAGAATATGAACATGCTAAAGCAAGAGGAGCTAAAATATATGCTGAAGTTGTAGGTGGAGGATTATCATCTGATGCTTATCATATGACAGCACCACATCCTGATGGAATAGGTGTTGTAGCAGTTATGAAGAATTGTTTAGAAAATGCTGGTTTAAATCCAGAAGATGTAGATCATATTAATACACATGGTACATCAACACCTTTAGGAGATGTTGCTGAGTTAAAAGCTATATCTGAAGTATTTGGCAGTCATGCTAAAAACATTAATATTAATTCAACAAAATCTATGACAGGTCATTTGTTGGGTGCTGCAGGAGCAATTGAGGCAATAGCGTCAATTATGGCAATGGAGCAAGGTATTGTACCACCAACAATAAACCACGAAACGGTTGATGAAAACATAGATCCAGAATTAAATTTAACGCTCAATAAGGCTCAGAAAAGAGATATTAAAGTCGCAATGAGTAATACGTTTGGATTTGGCGGTCACAACGCTTGTGTATTATTCAAAAAATTAGATTAAATCCCGAATGAACTTCATTCGTAACATACTAAAAAATTCCCGTACCAATAAAGACGGGAATTTTTTTTTACTACTCAACGATATTCTTGGTTATAAAGTTAAAAAAAAGAGCTTATACATAAAAGCATTTACACATCGTTCAATGAATATCAAGGACAATGAAGGAAATGCAATTAACTATGAAAGGTTAGAGTTTGTTGGTGATGCTATGCTAGGTGCTGTTATTGCTTCGTACTTGTTTGAGGAAGTACCTCGTGGAGACGAAGGTTATCTCACAAAAATGCGCTCTAAAATTGTAAGTAGAGAACATCTTAACGAACTTGGAAAAGAACTCAGCCTTATTGATTTAGTAGAAAGTAAAATCCCTAAATCTAATTTTGGAAATAATATTCATGGAAATCTTTTTGAAGCTCTAGTTGGAGCTATTTATCTTGATAAAGGATATAAAGACTGCGAGAAGTTTATTCATAAACAGGTCATTATACCACATGTAGATATCGAAACTTTAGAAGGGAAGGTGATTAGCTACAAAAGCTTATTGATAGAATGGTGCCAAAAAGAGAAAAAGACTTTTGATTATAACGTTTATGAAGATACTGGTAATGACGAATTAAAGCATTTTTCAGTTAAATTATCTATAGACGAAAAAGTAATAGCTAAAGCAAGAGCAACCTCTAAAAAGAAAGCTGAAGAAAAAGCGTCAAAACGTGCTTTTTTTGCATTTCAGAAAGAGATAAGTAAGGTAATTTAAGCGAGATATTATTTTTAGTTTAAAATTTACTAACGATAACGTTTTCGTAAGTATACTTGAAATAAGATTAATCAAAACTTCACAATTTTATAGCTTTTATATAGTATATTTACAACTTGTAGTCGATTAATTATGGCATTACACAAGTTACTTGTTGACGATTTTTATGATGCTTCTTTTTCACTCCTAGCTATTCATTGTAGATTGGAAGATTATAGATTAGCCTATCTTCTAAATAAATGTTTAGGCCTTAGTTTAGAAAGGAAACCACAAGATTTAGATTACAATTATTTTGCAGCATCATTTTCTATTTATGAATGGGAAAACACAAAATTAGACACGGTTTGGAATCTCGTTTCTAACATTTGTAAAAAAGAAGAAGCTGCACTCCAAAGTTCTGGATCATTGTTTCAAAACCCATCAACAATAACTAGAACATTTAATCTATTACCAGAATTAAAAACAGTAGACTACCTCATTAAAGTATCTAATGAACAAAGAACTTTTAATGAAAAAATAATTCTAAATAAAATACAATCTATACCTCAGGTGATTACGACTTACAGTGTAGATGTTGACCAAATAAAATCTAAAGATCACTTAATTTTTGATTAATGTTACAAAGCAAAAAAACCAAAATAGTAGCCACATTAGGACCAGCGACGAGTAGTAAGGAAGTACTTAAAGGAATGCTAGAAGAAGGCGCCAATGTGTTTAGAATCAATTTTTCTCATGCCGACTATAAAGACGTAGAAGAACGCGTGCAAATGATTAGAGAACTTAATGAAGAATTTGGTTATAATGCCTCTATTCTTGCCGATTTGCAAGGTCCAAAATTGAGGGTTGGTGTTATGAAAGGTGAAGTTATTGTTAATGAAGGTGATGAGATTGTTTTTGCTACAGGAGAGCGTTTTGAAGGTACAAAAGAACGTGTTTATATGACCTATGACAAGTTTCCTCAAGATGCAAAACAAGGCGAACGTATTCTTTTAGATGATGGTAAATTAATTTTTGAAGTTGTTTCTACCGATAAAAAATCGGAAGTAAAAGCACGTGTCATACAAGGAGGGCCATTACGCTCTAAAAAAGGAGTTAATCTTCCAAATACTAATATTTCACAACCTGCTTTAACAGAAAAAGATATTGAAGATGCAATTTTTGCTTGTAGCTTAAAAGTCGATTGGATGGCATTATCATTTGTGCGTCATGCAGAAGATTTAATGCAACTTGAAGAATTGATTAATGCGCATAGTGATCATAAAATTCCAATTATAGCAAAAATAGAAAAGCCTGAAGCTGTAGAGAATATCGATAAGATTGTTGCTTATTGTGACGGACTTATGGTAGCTCGTGGTGATTTAGGTGTAGAGATTCCTGCAGAAGAAGTGCCATTAATTCAAAAGAAATTGGTGCTACGTGCCAAACGCGCTAGAATCCCCGTAATTATTGCCACGCAGATGATGGAAACAATGATTACAAGTTTAACACCTACACGTGCTGAGGTTAATGATGTTGCTAATTCTGTTATGGATGGAGCAGATGCTGTGATGTTATCTGGAGAAACCTCTGTTGGAAGTTATCCTGTACAGGTTATTCGTCAAATGGCTAATATCATTAGAAGCGTTGAAGACTCAGACTTGATTAAAGTCCCACAATCACCACCACATATTAAAACGAAACGTTATATTACGAAGTCCATTTGTTATCATGCGGCGCATATGGCAAACGAAATTAGTGCTAAAGCGATTTCTACATTAACCAATAGTGGATATACAGCATTTCAAATTTCGGCTTGGCGACCAAAAGCTCATATTTTAGTATTTACATCTAATAAACGTATTTTAACACAGCTTAGTTTACTTTGGGGTGTTGAAGCTTTTTTCTATGATAAATATGTGAGTACAGATGAAACGATTGAAGATGTAAACGCTATTGCATGTGAAAAGGGATACTTAGAGCAAGGCGATATGCTTATTAGCTTAGCGGCAATGCCTATTCAAGAAAAAGGCATGGTAAATACATTGCGAGTAACTGAGATTTAGAATTATAATTTTGGCGTTACCACAAGGGTCGCGCTTTCTCTACTCGCTCTCTTTGAGGAGCTCAAACATGCCGTTTAATCGCTAACGCAGATGTCGTTTGGTTTTGCTTGTTTTCGTTAAAGAGATTTCGGTGTTTAAATTAGATAGTAAAATACTTAATATCATTAGAAGCGTTGAAAATTTAGGCTTGATTCAAGTCCTACAATCACCATCACATATTAAAACGAAACGCGATTGCATTTAATAAAGTGTATTTAAAGCACGATAATTACCATGCCTATTCAAAATATAGGCATGGTAAGTTATCCAAATTACTACTTATCACTTTTTATAAAAACAAGAAGTGATATAAGTTTATATGTGTTTTAGAGTATTGTGTTTTTTAAATTAATCTAATTTACCTATTAAAATCTTCCCATCTCCAATTGCTGATATAATTATATCATCAGTCCTATAAATTCCACTTTTATCACCTAGATTAATTGGGTTGTTTACAGTAACAGTAATGTCGCCATTGCTTGTTTGAATACTTCCGTCTAGTTTAACTAAATGTTCTGCTTCTATTTTGAAGATTCCTGCGTTACTTGTTAAAAAATTTGTATTAAAATAAACGAGACCTCCTGTAATCAAGAGACTTCCAGAACCAATAGTAATTCGTTGTTGAGTAAATGTGACTGTGTCTTCATTACCTCCTTTAATGCTAAGATTAGCACCGAAAAAATCATTAAGACCTTCCACGTTTATTGTGTTTACTCCAGTTCCATTTGTTGCGTCAATAGTTAATGATTTTTTCGGGTTTTTAAATTCCACAGATTCTGAAAAATTAGAGTCTATTATGTTGGTGTCTTGCATAGTTCCTTTATTTAATGAAATACCTTCATTTTTACCACTATAGGTAAAGACTCTATGGTCTGCAGTTAAGTAGTCAAATATAGGTTCTAAACCTGTATAGCTAATTAAGCTATGTCCCGATAAACTAACTGTTCCAGAATCAGCACTTAATGCAGTATATGCTATTGTCGTTATTGCTAGAGACCCCTCAAATTCTAAAGAATCACCTGGGGAAGTTATAGGGTTTCCACCATTATAGGTAATTGGACGGGAATAAAATCCTCCATCAAAATTTATAATTAGTCTATCACTTCCTGCACCTGTGTTAATTTGGATATTTCCTGTAACAGAAGCAATGGGAATTAAAACATCATTTCCATCTTGGGTCGTTCCAGAATTTGCAGTAAGATACCCTGGGGTATTACTACTCAGACGATAATTTGCATTATCTATGCTTAGCGTAATATCGTTGTCAATTCCTGCAGTATCATTAAATATCAAATCACCTGCTGCAGAAAGAGAAACATTGGGAGCGCTATTTACTGTCACGTTAAAACTACAGAATTCTACACTACCATTGTCATCAGTTATTTTAAAAAGATTTGGAGTTACTCCAATAGGAAACGAATCTCCACTAGCTAAACCAGCTATCTGTTCAACTTTGATTAGTGTTGAGCAGTTAGATGTTCCGGTTGGGGTTATGTATGATGCAACTATATCAGTATCTCCAGGCGCTGCTGTTAGAGTAATGTTTGAAGGACAATTATTAATTATAATTGGGTCTTCTATATGAATAAAATCCATTGCTGTATCTGTTCCTCCTTTACCATCACTTATAGTCAATGTTACTAGATTAGCTCCAATATTAGAGCAGTTAAAATTGGTTTGGCTTAATGATAGTGTTAAAGGATCACCATCTGGATCGGAGCTACCGTTATCCATATTAGTTGGTGATATAGTCACATTTCCCGAAGCATCTAGATTTGCAACTATGCCACTTTTAATATATGCCACAGGGCTTTGGTTAGTTGCCATTTTATATACTTGTACAAGGCCTGTCCTTTTTTTAGGAGGTCCAGGAATAGTATACTCAGCCATTCCAATTGCTACCTTTTGTCCATCTTTATTAAGACTTACCGCAGTAGCAGATTTATCGGTGATTTTAGAACTAGAATTAATCCAATCAGTACCATCCCATTTATAAATATGTACAGTACCATTTACGGGGTCTGCTTTACGAGCTCCTATTGCAAGGGTGTTACCATTTGCATTAATACTTACAGATCTTCCAAATCCATAACCGTTAAGGTTATTAGGATCTTTTAAAGTAGTCCCTTTTTGTGTCCAAGTAGAGCCGTTATAGTTGTAAATTTTAACGTAACCAGGTTGCGTGTTTAAATATGTATAGGCACCAACAACTACAGTATTTCCATCATCGCTAAGGCTTACAGATTTTCCAAAAAGATCCTTTTTATTATCTCCAACAAATTCCCCGGTTTTATTCCAAGTTGCTGTAGTTCCTGTTCCTTGTAACTCATACATACAAACACGTCCTGCTTCTTTTTTTCCAGGTTCATCATTTAAATGTGTTCCTACAGCTAATTTGGTGCCATCGGTATTTAGGCTGACTTCGGTGCTAGTTGTATGGCCGTTAACACTAACAATGAACAATGTTTTTTTAATTTTTTTACCTAAAATGTTCGAGCCTACTTGTTCCCAAGTGGTTCCATTTAGTTTATAAACTTGCGTAAGTCCTTCATATTCTTTTCTGTAGTTATCTCTTATTTTAATAGCAAGTGTGTTACCATCACCACTTAAACTTACAGAGAGCCCTGCTGTAAACATTTCGAGATCTACAATATTGTTGCCTAATGGGGTCCAACTAGCTGTACTACCACTGCCTTGTAATTCGTAAACTTGAACTTGACCCGTAAGTTTACCCGGTAAATGATAACTAGGGTCACTAACTGCTAATCGTTTTCCATTGTCACTTAGGCTTACTGCCGCGCCAAAAGTACCACTAGTCCTATGTATGCTATGAATATCTCCTCCTAATGGCACCCAATTAGTGCCATTAAAGTCGTATACTGTCACTTTTCCCTTTTTAGTGCCAGTAATTATTGTATTAACATTACTTATAGCCATTATCGAGCCATTAGCGCTTATACTAATAGCACCATTATCACCTATAGGGTTATCAGGACTATTGGTGCTAGGACCACTAGGATTAGGAACGCCTAATATATCTTGACCAATTTGTGTTTGAGCTTCTAATTGTATTGTGCTTAGAATAAATAATAAAACTAAAAGGATATTATTAGGCTTAAGTTTTTTCATAATAAATAAGGTTGATTATTAGTTGGTTGAGATGCAAGGATAAATAAAATAGCAAGAATATACAAGAAGTGTTTTTAAACGGGTATTAATACTTGGTTTTTTGATTGGGTATTAATACCTGTTTAAAAATCAAACCGCAGCTGCATACTCACACTTTTTTGTTCTGGTTTTTTTTTTGTTTCGGTGTTTAGGTTAGACATAGAAATGCCTAATAAGCGTACCGAATTATTAAGCTTTTCTTGATATAACAAATCTTTGGCAGTTTCTAGAATAATGCTTTTGTCACTTACAAAATACGGTAATGTTTTACTTCGGGTTTGTAAGGTGAAATCGCTGTATTTTATTTTTAAAGTGACTGTTTTTCCAGCAATTTTATTTTTATTAAGACGTTTAGCAACTTCTTCAGCAATATGATCTAGTTTTTCGAGCATAAAAATTTCCGAAGATAAGTTTTCGCTAAATGTACGTTCGGCTGCGAGTGATTTTCGTATGCGATTTGGTTTCACTTCACTCGTATGAATACCTCTAACTATAGAATAATAATAACGTCCGGACTTTCCAAAATTATCACCTAAATAATCTAATGATTTTGTTTTTAAATCTTTACCAGTAAAAATGCCCTTTTGGTACATTTTTTCGGCTGTAACTTTACCAACACCATAAAATTTCCGAATATCTAAATCTTCTAGAAATTGTAATACTTCTTCAGGGTTTACTGTTTTTTGTCCGTTAGGCTTATTGTAATCACTAGCGACTTTAGCGATAAACTTATTAATAGAAATACCAGCAGAAGCCGTTAAGCCCACTTCATTAAAAATACGTGCTCTAATCTCTTGAGCCATTAAAGAGGCGCTAGGGTTTCCTTTTTTGTTCTCAGTAACATCCAAATAGGCTTCGTCAAGAGATAAAGGCTCTACCAGATCTGTATACTCATAAAATATGCTTTTAACTTTTTTGGATATTTCAGTATAACGCGCAAAATTGGTTCGTACAAAAATAAGTTCAGGGCAAAGTTTAATCGCTAATCGACCAGACATTGCACTTTTAACACCAAATTCACGAGCTTCATAACTCGCTGCACTAATGACTCCACGTGTTCCGCCACCACCAACAGCTATAGGTTTACCTTTAAGTTCAGGGTTATCCATTTGCGCTACAGATGCATAAAATGCATCCATATCTACATGAATAATTTTTCTTATTGGTAAATCGTTTAGCATACTGTAAATTTAGACATTAAATAGGGTTATTTATGATAGAAATAGAACGTAAATTTTTAGTGCTTTCCGAAGATTTTAAAAACCAATCTCACATACAAACTAGAATTGTTCAAGGGTTTTTAAATACCAATCCAGAGCGAACGGTTAGAGTAAGACTTAAAGGTGAAAAGGGGTTTTTAACCGTAAAGGGAAAATCAACTCATGATGGTTTATCACGTTTTGAATGGGAAAAAGAGATTTCTAAACCTGATGCTGAAGCGCTTTTACAATTATGCGAAAATGGTGTGATTGATAAAACGCGTTTCGAAATTAATGTTGGGAAACATGTATTTGAAGTTGATGAATTTTACGGTGATAATGAAGGTTTAATCATTGCTGAGGTAGAATTAAATAGTGAAGATGAAGTTTTTGAAAAACCTGAGTGGTTAGGTGAAGAAGTAACTGGTGATAATCGCTATTATAATTCACAATTGAGTCAATTTCCTTTTAAAATTTGGGTATAAAAAAACCACTCAATTGAGTGGCTTTATAGGTGTTTTAGATTGATTATGCTTTATCAGCACAACATGCTTTTTTACAATCTTCAGCGCAAGCTGTTTTTTCTTTTGCTGATTTCTTAGCACAACATGCTTTTCCTTCAGCTTTACATTCATGTTTTTTATCACTAGAAAAAGACGCTACAGTTTTCATGTCTTTTACTTTATAAGTATCTCCTGCTTTTGCAACCGCTTCTTCAAGAGAATTAGGAGTTACCATAGCTTTATCATATTCTACCATTGCAATTTCTTTGTCAAAGTCTACTTTAGCAGATTTTACACCATCCATTTTCGCAATTTTCTTTTCAATAGTTTTAGCACAACCCATAGCGCAAGTCATTCCTTCGATACCAAATTCAGCTTTCGCATACGTAGCATTAGGATCTAATTTTTTTGCAGCATTCGTATTGATTTCTGTTTTTGATTCAACTGTTTTTATTTCTGGAGTTGTTTCACTTTTACACGCAACCATTGAAATAGAGATGAATGCAATAGCTAATATGTTTTTAAATGTCTTCATAGTTATATGTAATGATGTTTTGAACAAACTTAATAAATATTGATGTTTCTTGCATGAAAATTAACGAATTTTGTGAATTAGTTAAGGGATCTTATGGGAAATGCAAATTTAAAGTGGCTTTATTTATTGATTTTATCGCTTATTTGGGGAAGTTCATTCATCTTAATTAAGAAGTCATTATTAGGTCTCAGTCCGTATCAATTAGGAGCTTTACGTACAATTATAACAGGGTTGTTTTTGTTTACTGTAGGTTTAAAGAGTTTAAAGTCTATTAAAAAAAGCGAATGGAAATGGGTTGTAATTTCAGGGTTTTTAGGGTCTTTTATTCCGTCGTTCTTATTTGCTATTGCAGAAACCGAAATTGATAGTGCAATTACCTCTATATTAAATTCTTTAGTGCCATTAAATGCTATTTTATTAGGATTTGCTGTGTTCAAAATTGGGTTTACAAAACGACAATTTTTAGGTGTCATTATTGGTTTTATAGGAACGAGTATTTTGATTCTACGTGGTGCAGATCTAAATCCTAATCAAAATTACTTATATGCTGGATTTGTTATTATTTCGACTGTGATGTATGCGCTAAATGTTAATATTATAAAGAAATACCTTCAAAATACAAAACCTTTAAGTATTGCTACAGGAAATTATGTTGCGATTATAATTCCAGCTATTGTGATATTATTGTTTACAGATTTCTTTTCTGAAAGTACCTATACACATAAAGATTTTAAGATGTCAATGGTGTATGTGGTGATATTATCTCTTTTTGGAACGGCACTTGCTAAGGTCTTATTTAATACTTTGGTACAAATTTCGACTCCTGTTTTTGCGTCGTCGGTAACCTATTTAATGCCAGTTGTTGCATTGGTTTGGGGATTAATGGATGGCGAAACATTTGGGGTCTTGCAAATTATTGCTAGTACAATTATCCTGCTTGGAGTATATTTGGCCAATAAGAAAACCACATAAAAAAAACCTGAAGCATTGCAACTTCAGGTTTTCTTAATTTAAATGATTTGCTGAGATTAATTAAAATCGGCATCAGTAACACCTTCATTAAATTTAATACTGGTTGTATTAAATGTAACAACTTGTGGTCCTGCAGTAATTTTTTGTGTAAAAGGCATCATAACACCATCTACCTCTTTATAATTAGAAACTTCCTCTATAGTCGTAGAACTTTGACCTTGTGTTTCTGTTGTCGATTCTGAGCGAATTAAAAGTCCCGAATCTACAGCGTAAAACCTATATGAAACATCATCTCCTTTTGTTACTTTTATTTTATAAGCATCAACACCGTTTATAGGTACAATGGCTTCTAAACCTAAAGTAGAAGATTCCATGTGAATTTCTGGGAACAATCCTTTTTCAGCTTGTTTGTCAGAAATTTGTTCATCTGTCATTGGAATTTTCATTCCTTGTTGTTCTTGATATCCAGAAGCACCATCAAACTTTTGTTTCATAACAGTACCCATACCTTCAATCACCATTTCCATAGAAATCTTATTTGGAGCCATGGCTTTAATTATAGCTTTTGGCTTGTAAGGTGCTCCTTGAATTGTAACATCTGCGTTATTTAAAACCGTGTTTACTTTTTCTAAGTTACTTTTCCCTCCAACAGCATTAATATAATTATCAATGACTTTTTGAGCAGTCATTCCTGAAGGAATCTCTTTAGAGAAAACTGGTTTTTTAGTTTCGTTAGCATAAGCATCGTAATATTTGATAGGAATCCCTGTTTTTTCAAGGTTTTCTAATACGTCACTTCCTTTTCCTACAACAACAATACGAGCATTTTGAGTTTTGAAATATTTATTTGCTACACGGTTAACATCATCTGCAGTAACTGCATTGATTTTTTGTATGTATGTTGTGTAAAAATCTTCAGGAAGATCATTAAGTTTAATATTTAAAGCATAACGCGCTATAGTTTGAGGGCTTTCTAATGCTAACACAAAATCTCCAAGATATTTAGCTTTTGCATTTTTAAGCATGTCTTGCTCTACAGGCTCTGTTTTGATGCGGTTGATTTCTTTTAAGGTATTTACAACAGCACTATCAGTAACCATATTTCTTACAGCAGCACCTGCTCTGAAGCGGGATGCATACTCGTCTGTACCAATACTAGAACGTGCGCCATAAGTGTATCCATGCTCTTCACGAAGATTCATGTTTAAGTAGCTATTAAAGCCACCACCTAAAATTTTATTAGCAATTAATACAGCGTGATAATCTGCATCATTCATTTTTAAATCAACATTATTTGTTAATGAGATATTTGATTGCACAGCATTAGGCATATCTACAAAATTGATTTGCGTGTATTGTGCATTTGCAGATGCTTCAGGAACAGTGTAATCTATTCCAATAGATTTTTCCCATCCTTCAAAATGCTTTTTGATTTGCTTTTTTACAGTTTTAAAATTCACATCTCCAACAACTACCAAATAAGCATTATTAGGGTTGAAATATTTCTCATAAAAAGAAACCACATCTCCAAAGGATACATTTTTTACAGTTTCTTCGGTAGTAAATTCACCATAAGGATGATTTTTACCGTAAGCTAAAGCTGAACCAACGCGACCAGCAACTGCATCTACGCTTTTTTCTTGAGTTTTTAAACCATCAAGAAGTTTTGCTTTTTCTTTTTCAAATTCTTCTTCAGTTAATAAAGGGTTAATAGCTGCATCAGCCATAAGTTCTAAAATGCGATCTGAATATTTAGATAATGAGCTTGCAAAACCACCACTAAATCCAAAATTAAGACGTGCCCCTAAGAAGTCAACTTCTTCATTAAATTCATCTTTAGAAATGTTTGTAGTACCATTACCTAACATTGTACCAATTAAACTTTCAACACCTGCTTTTTCACCAACAGTCATTGGTTTGTTATCTAATGTTAAAGAGTAAGATACTCGAGGTAATTTGTGATTCTCAACGACTAAAACGGTTAAACCATTTTTTAATGTAAACTCATCAGGTTTTTTCAAAGAGGTTTTTGGAGCTGGACCTGGTTCGGGCATTTTTGATCTGTCAACTTGTGCAAATACACCAACAGATATTAAAAACGCTACTATAAATACTGATATTTTTAATTTCATTTTCATTTATTTTTTAGTTGTCACTTTTCTCTTTTGGTAGATATTCTAACTCAACACGTTGATTAGGATTCAAGTATTTTTTTACAACATCTTGAATTTCTTGTCTCGTAATTGATCTATAGATGTCTATTTCATTATTAATTAAATTAATGTCGTCATATAACATATAGTTTCTTACTAAAGAATTAGCGATACCTTGAATACTAGAATTTGAATTAACATATCTGTTTTCAAATTTATTCTGAAGTTTTTGATAATCTTTTTCTGAAATTAATTCATTTTGCATTTTCACAATCTCTTCATCCATTTCAACGAGTAAATCTTCTAAAGAAGTCTCACCTAATGGAAGTCCGTAAATAGCATAAATACTATAATCCATTTGATCTATGTTAATAGCACCAACCTGTAGCGCCATCTTCTTTTCATCTACAATTTTCTTATATAATTTAGATGTTTTACCATCACTTAGATATGTAGAAACCATACTAAGTACATAAGCATCACGTTCTTTAAAACCAGGAGTTCTATAAGCAGTGATGATAGCTGGGATTTGAATATTTGAATCGTGGAATTGAGCTTCAATTGTTTTGGTTATTGGCTCTTCTTTTGGAAAGCTTCTAACAGGATTAGTACCTCTAGGAATATCTTTAAAGTATTTGCTTACTAATTTTTTAGCTTCATCAGCATCAATATCTCCAGCAACAACTAAAGCCGCATTGTTAGGGCTATACCATTTCTTAAAATAATCTTTAAATTCTTGTAAAGTAGAATTATCTAAATCTGACATTTCACCAATATTCTTATTTTTATATGGGTGATTTTTAAATAGATTTTCACTTACAGCAAATAAAAACTGTCCATATGGAGAATTATCATAACGTAAACGTTTTTCTTCTTTTACAACTTCATTTTGAGTATCAACACCTACTTGATCAATTACTGGGTGTAGCATGCGCTCAGATTCCATCCAAAGGCCTAATTCTAAATTATTAGAAGGAAATACTTCATAATAATATGTTCTATCAAGAGATGTATTTGCATTGTTACTTCCTCCATTTGAAGATACGATTGTAAACCATTCTCCTCTATCTATATTTTTAGTTCCTTCAAATAAGAGGTGTTCAAAAAAGTGAGCAAAACCTGTGCGAGGTGCTTCAGGACTTCCTCCTAAATCTTTTCCTCCAACATCATACATTACACCTACAGTTACTACAGGAGCAGTATTATCTTGGTGTAGGATAACGTGAAGTCCGTTATCTAAATCAAATTCTTCAAATTCAACTTTTTGAGCATTGGCATAAAAACCAACAAATATCAAACAAGTTAAAAATAATAGGCATTTTTTCATTGTGAGTTCGTTTTAAATTTAATTGTGAGTTTGTTTTAATTTTTCAACACGCGTTATTGGTGTCTCATTTTTAAAAAATGTTACATAGTTTCCACAAAAATAGCGAATAGCATTTCTTTTTTTTAGATTTTAATTGAAAAAAATATCTTAAATATAGTGAATAAGTGCTCTTTTTTTGCGAACTTTAGTAATATCACAAATTTTAAAACCGCAATCATGAACATTTCTTTTAAGGTCGCTTTAAAATATGGGCTATTTATTGCAATTAGTTTAATTGCGTATTTTTTGATTTTAAAGCTATTTGATTTACATGAAAAAATATGGTTGAGGCTTCTCAATGGAGTTGTAATGTCAATAGGAATTTATTATGCAATCAAGATTTATAAACGTATTTCCAAAAATGAGTTCTCCTATATAAATGGTATTAAAACCGGTTTAATTTGTGGTTTTATTGCTACTATTGTATTTACAGCGTTTATGGCAATTTATATCTTTCATATAGATGTTGAATTTACAGAAACAATCCTTAGAGATTGGTTTAACGATTTAGGAGTTGGAGCAAACATTTTGCTTTTCACTGTTTTTATTGAAGGGGTATCTTCTACCATTATTTTATCATTAGCATTTATGCAACTTTTTAAAAAAAGCTACAATATTCATCAAAAGGTATAAATCGTTTGTGGATTAATTAATTAGCATGTATATTTGCACCCGCTTTCTGAAGGGAAAGTATCTAATTTGAATAAAAATAATTAATAAAAACGTTACGCTATGTACGCAATTGTAGAGATAGCAGGGCATCAATTTAAAGTTGAAAAAGACCAAAAAGTTTTTGTTAACCGTTTAACAACAGAAGAAGGTAAGAAAGTTTCTTTCGATAACGTTCTTTTAATTGGAGATGGTAGCAATATAACTTTAGGCGCCCCAGCTATAGACGGAGCACAAGTAAGTGCAAAAGTCTTAAAGCACCTTAAAGGTGATAAAGTGATAGTTTTCAAAAAGAAAAGAAGAAAAGGTTACCGTGTAAAAAATGGACACAGACAATCTTTAACTGAAATCGTGATTGAAAACATTGTGACTTCGGGAGCTAAAAAAGCAGCCCCAAAAAAGGAAACTAAAAAAGTTGAACCTAAAGCAGAAGCTAAACCAGCTGCAAAAGTTGAAGTGGAAACACAAGACTTAAGCAAAATGACTGTTGCTCAGTTAAAAGAGATGGCAAAAGCTAAAGGGATTGAAGGAATTTCTTCTATGAAGAAAGGCGATTTAATTGCTGCTTTAAGTTAATTATTAATACTATAAAATCTTAAGACAATGGCTCATAAAAAAGGAGTAGGTAGTTCTAAAAATGGTAGAGAATCAGAATCGAAACGCTTAGGTGTTAAGATCTTTGGTGGACAAGCTGCTATAGCTGGAAATATTATCGTAAGACAAAGAGGTAATACACATCATCCAGGTGTAAATGTGTATGGAGGAAAAGACCATACTTTACATGCGAAAGTTGATGGTTTAGTAAAATTCACAAAGAAAAAAGATGGTAAATCTTTTGTTTCTATTGAGCCTTTTGAAGCTTAATTGAATATATTCTTTAGAATTTTTTACCCAATAATATTTAAAAACCCATTCTCATTGAGAATGGGTTTTTAGTATTAAATGATTTCCATTTTCTTTAATAGAAAACTGGCATTCATATTTTGACAAATACCTTTTTTGAATTTGTAATCAAAGTAGAGTTCATTATTTACAATTTCAGCATCAAAATAATAATTTTTCACATCGTCCAATGCTTCCGAAATTTCACAAAGACTTAAATCGTGAGTGGCAATAATACCTGTAGCATTTCCTGCAACTAGTTTCTCAACAAATTTTCGAGAACCAATAGCTTTATCTGTACTGTTTGTTCCTTTTAGTATTTCATCTAGAATAATAAAATAGGGCTCTTTATCAATAGCATCAACAATAAATTTTAAGCGTGTTAACTCAGAAAAGAAATAACTACTGTCATCTGTTAATGAGTCGCTTGTACGCATGCTTGTAATAAGTTTAACGGGAGAATATGTGCTCGATTTAGCACATACAGGTAATCCAATATTAGCCATGACAATATGTAGAGACATGGTTCTTAAAAACGTACTCTTTCCTGCCATATTAGCTCCTGTGACAATAAAAAACTCTTGATCATTAATGATTACATCACTAGTTATTCGCTTAGATATATTTAATAATGGATGACCTAATTGTGCTGTTTCAATAACAGATTTTTTATTTAAAATATTTGGAAACACGTGCTCTTGATGATTAAAAGCATACGTGCCTAAAGTGTTGTATGCATCAAAAAAAGATACGACTTCAAACCAATCTTCTACTTTATGAGCATATTTTGAAATCCATTGTTCAACCTTATAAGCATTTTTGATATCTGATAAGAAATATCCGTTTCCGAAGATCGCAGAAAAGAGGTTATTACGATTATCTAAGGCGTCTAAATGCTTTGAAAACTCTGTGAAAATAACAGAAGCTTTTTTGTTTTCAGATTTAATTTGTTGCTGCTTCTTTTGTAAGAGATTTGATGTGAAGTTTTCGTTTTCTATTTGAAGTAATAACGAGGCATATTGCTTAAAGGTATCTTTCGTTTTATCTGAATTTAAAGCGAGAATATTTATCTTTTTTAGATATTTTCCAGTAATTGCTAATCCTGCAAATATCCAATATCCAAAAAAGGAAATGCTAATGATTTTGAATATTGCAAGTCCTAATAGAACGATGGATAGTATAGCAAATATGAAAGAGATCCATTTCATTTGCTTTGGAATATATGGTTTGTGATTTTTTAGCCAATCAATAATTTTGAGAGCAGGTGTTTCCGTTTCTATCAAGCTAGCTGTAGCCGCATAATGTTGAGTCCATTTTGTTTTTTGAGATAAATCTTTAATTGCTTCTTGGCGTTCTTCAATTTGTGTGATATTATTTGCTTTAAGCTCGTTAGCTAATTTAAGCTGACCTTCAGAAGAGATGGTTCTATTAATATATTGAAAGAAAGATCCCGTTCCAAAGAGATCAATATCTAAGCAATAAAAGTGTTTTGGGTCTTGAAACTGGGCTCCTGTTTCTCTATGGTGAAAATCATTTGAAGCAATTTTTAGTTCTTCATTATTAATATGAACTAGTGCTTTATGAAGCGCTCTTTTTGATTTTATAGATGTGTACTTTGAAAGAAAAAATATAAATATTGCCAATCCAATAAGCCCAACGACTGTTGCTATTTGCCAGTTAGGAAGCGCAATATATAATGCAATACCAGTAATAATAAATACCACTAGACGCAGTGTGCTTAATAAGAGCATTCTTTTTTGAAGCATTGTCACTTCGGTTTGGTGCTTTATTAATTCGTCTTTATAAAATGAGATAGGGTTATTCATGTGTTGTTTTGAGAACGTAAAGAAACAAAAAATACCAACAAGATTTATTGAAGAATTGCGAGAGGTACTAATCTTGTTTTAGAATCTCTAAAACCCCTTTTTTATAACTAATTCCAATTGGGATTTCGATAACCCCTAATTCTATATCATGAGCCGTATAAGCTGTTATTTTTTCTCTATTAACAATATACGATCTATGAGTGCGTAAAAAAAATGAAGGAAGTTTTGTTTCAAAATCACTAATTTTTTCTTTAGTAATAATGGTTGCATCCTTGGTATGGATCTTCACATAATCCTTTAAACTTTCAACATAAAGAATATCTGTAAACAATAGCTTGTGATGCTTTTTGTTCATATTTACGTAAATATGTCTAGTTGCAGCATCTAATTTGGATTCAGCTGGAATCACAATAGTTTCCTTTTCTTTAGATTTAAAGTACTTGTTGATGGCTTTGAAAAAACGGTCAAATGAAATGGGCTTTAAAAGATAATCAACAACCTCTAATTCATAACTTTCAATAGCGTATTCTCTATAGGCTGTAGTCAATATAACTTTAGGAGGATTGCTTAATGATTTTAAGAATTCAATTCCGGTAAGCATAGGCATTTGAATATCTAAAAAAATCAGGTCTACCTGTTGTGTTTTTAGCACCTCAAATCCTTCAATAGCGTTTTGACATGTCGCTACAATTTTCAAAGTAGAAAACTTTGAAACATGATTTTCTATGAGCGCTAGTGCCAAGGGTTCGTCATCAATAATGATGCATGTTGTTTTCATGAGTTTACACTTATTGATTATTATGGGTCATACAAAAGAGCAACAAGGATGCTTTATTATTCCAAATCTACTCGAAGTTTCACGTGATACGAAAGATCTTCTTCATTAATTTTGAATTCATGCTTATTTGGATATAGTAATTGTAACTGCCTTTTAGTGTTGCTAACTCCAATTCCCTTTTTAAAGTTGGTTTTATCTTCTTGCTTAAGTTTAGTCTTTGTATTAAATACAGAGAAGTCTAAGTGGCTATTTTTTATTTTAATATTAATTTTTATTTGCGGGTTTTTTATAGCACCACTTGCACCATGTTTGAATGCATTCTCTATAAGGGAAACTAAAATTAATGGGGCAATTTGTGTTTGTGTGTTATCAATATTTTGATCAAATTTAAGTTGCAATCGATCACCGTATCTCAATTGTTCTAGGTCAATATAATTTTGAATGAGTTTTATTTCTTTATCAATAGTAACCCGATCATCATTACATTGGTATAACATGTAATCTAACATTTCTGAGAGTTTTAAAACCGTTTCAGATGCCTTCTCAGATTTTTGTAATGTAAGCACATATAAATTGTTTAATGTATTGAATAAAAAATGTGGATGAATCTGAGCTTTAAAGAAATTAAGCTCGGCAGAGAATTTTTCTTTTTCTAATTGTTCTACGATATTTTTTTTACTGAACTGTTCCTGAACGAGTTTAATCATATACAGAATAAGAGCCGGGAAATAAACACCTAAATAGTATCGTGCATATAACGCTTTGAAGTCTGTTAAGATCTCAAGGAATGATTCTTGTTCAAAAGGTCTTGGTCTAAAGAGTTCTTCTATAACATGCACAACGAGCACACGTGCGGCTACCGTAAGAATATAGCTTGATAAAATAAAAGAAAGAATAAACAAAACATACTTTTTCTTGAATAGTAATTTGGGTACCTGAAAATAGATAAACGTATAAGCAGCCAAAATTTTAGGGAGCAACATAATGAATTTATGTGTGAATATCTCTTGTTGGTGATGCTGTGATTCAATACCGAGCGATTGGATTAAATACAGAATTACCCAAAATAAAACATGACCAAGCCATAGCCTTTTTTGGATGTAATCTATAGTTGTTGAAAAATAATCTTTCATAATTCAAAAATAAGAAGAATTCAATTTGAGAGGCATCTATGTCGACCAATTAATCGTTACTACAAACGAATGTTACTAAACTACAGACAAATTTAAGTGAACCATCGTTAAGCATTATGTATGCGAACCAAACGGTTGCTTATCCATAAAGTTAGAAACGTAGCCATTTAAAGGGGACTTTTGTTGTATCAATCTAAAACAATAACAATGAATAAAGTACTAATCACACTAATTTTTTGTTCTCTTTCAGCACTAATGTTTGGGAACAACTCGGAAGCAAAAAAGAATATTACTGGAGTCATAATTGACTCAGAGACGAGACAACCTCTAGAGTTTGCCACAGTCTCTATTACTAAGGATAGTCAATTAATAGATGGTATAATTACCAATGAAAATGGAGAATTTACGATTAAAGCTAATCCAGGAACCTACCTTATTAAAGTAGAATACATCTCTTATAAAAGTTATGAAACTAAAGTTGAATTAAAGCAAGACATTAATCTTGGGATTATTACTCTTGATATTGATGTAGAAGCTTTGGGTGAGGTTGAGGTTATAGCAGAGCGTTCTACAGTAGATCTAAAACTAGATAAAAAAGTTTTTAATGTAGGTAAGGACATACTATCACAAAACGGGTCGTTAATTCAAATACTAGAAAATGTACCTTCTGTTGCAGTCGATTTGGATGGTGGTGTAAGTTTACGTGGAAATGCTAATGTAAGGATTTTAATCAATGGAAAACCATCTGTATTGGTTGCCAATAATGGATTGGATCAAATTTCGGCACAACAAATAGAACGCGTAGAAGTTATTACTAACCCATCCTCTCGTTATGAGGCTGCAGGAACTGCAGGGATTATAAATGTCATCTTGAAAAAGAATAAAAATGGTGGTCTTAGTGGATCTGTAAGTATGAGTAATTCTATTAGAGCAGATTTTAATACCAGCTTAAATTTAAATTATCGAACAGACAAGTTTAATATGTTTTCTACAATGGGATATCGATTTGTAGATAATAAAATGACTCAGGATGTTTATCAAAATTATTTAGTTAATGATGACATTGTACAATTAAATCAAGATGTTGATAGTTACAGAAATTCTAAAATATCAAGGTTCTATTTTGGGTTCGATTATTTTTTAAATGAAAAACAGACTATAACAGCATCTTATTATAAGGTATTGGTCAAAAGAAATAATTCTGTAAACTATAAGTATGATTATTTTGATGCGCAAAATGAGTTAGACAGTACTACTGTAAGACATGAGGGCTATAAAGAACCTCAAGATCATAATCAATTAGAATTTAATTATACAAAAACCTTTGAAAAAGAAGGTAAAAAATTGACGATAGACTTTCAATATGATTTTTGGGATGATGATGAAAATGAAACATTTGTAACCCAGTCATTGTACCCAGTGCTTGAAGATGATGTGTTCTCTAGAACGCGAGACATAGAAAGTAGTAAGGATTATTTATTGCAGTTAGATTTTGTGAATCCTGTAAATGAAAAATCGACTTTTGAAACCGGATTAAGAGGAGAAACACGTGTTATTACGAGTGATTATAAAGCTGAAATTTTTGATGGTATTGATTGGAATATTTTAAACAATATCGAGAATGCTATAGATTACAAAGAAGAAATAGGAGGCGTATATGCACAGTTTTCAAGTAAATTAAACAAATTTGGGTACCAGTTAGGGTTAAGAACAGAATTCACAAAAATTAGTATTAATGATAAGAATAATGAATTTAACGCTACTAAAAAATATACAAAACTGTTTCCAACAGTACATTTAACTTATAAGTTTTCAGATAAAACTACAGCGCAGTTGAGTTATAGTAAACGTATTAATAGGCCCAGTTTTTGGCATCTAAACCCCTTTGGAGGACTTGCAGAAATCAATACCAAACGATTAGGAAACCCTGATTTGGACCCAGCACTAACTAATTCACTTGAATTGGGGCTTTTAACTAGAATAGGAAAACTTAGAATTAACCCATCTGTATATTATCAAAACACCTTAGATCCGTTTCAGTTTATAACAGAGAGAAATGAAGACGATGTGTTGGTTACCAAGCCAATTAATATTGATCATGAAAATAGACTAGGTTTTGAAATTTCTACCTCTTATTCTCCTGCAAAATGGGTGCAATTATCTGGGGAGTTCAATTATTTTTCATTTGAACAACGAGGTGGTTATAATGATGTAAACTTCGATTTTGATAATAGTTCATGGTTTACTAGAGTGAATTCTAGAATTAAATTGCCTCATGAGATCAATTGGCAAACAAGTTTTAATTACAATGCAAGAAATGAAAACGCACAAAGTATTACAAAGTCTAGCCATAGCTTAGATATGGGTGTTAATAAGAATTTCTTTCAAAACAAGGCAACCTTAACATTTAATGTGAGAAATATGTTGGACTCCAGAGAGCAGATTTCAACCAGAACAGGTACAGATTTTTACTATGAATCGCAGCGCAAACTATTAGGCCCAAAGTATAGTTTAACATTTGTATATCGATTTAACCAGACGAAGAATAATAAGGCAAGACGTCCTGGAAGTAGTAATAGATAAGGATGCTAACTTTGTAACATTAAAACAAAAAATCCCAAGAGCAATCTTGGGATTTTTTGTTTTAATGTAATGTAAAAAGATTAGTTTATCCTTTAAGGCTTGCTTTTAAATACTCTTGATTCATACGAGCGATGTTTTCTAAAGAAATGCCTTTAGGACATTCTACTTCACATGCTCCAGTATTAGTACAGTTTCCAAAACCTTCATCGTCCATTTGTTTTACCATATTCAAAACACGATCTGTAGCTTCTACTTGACCTTGTGGTAACAAAGCGAACTGAGATACTTTAGCGCCAACAAATAACATAGCGCTAGAGTTTTTGCATGAGGCTACGCAGGCGCCACAACCAATACAAGTTGCCGCTTCAAATGCTGTATCTGCGTCTTGCTTATTAATTGGAATGGCATTGGCATCAATAGTGTTTCCTGAAGTATTTACAGAAATAAACCCACCAGCATGTTGAATACGATCAAACGATGTTCTATCTACAATTAAATCTTTAATCACTGGAAAAGCAGCAGCTCTAAATGGTTCGATATAAATAGTATCACCATCTTTAAACATACGCATGTGTAATTGACATGTTGTTACACCTCGATCTGGCCCATGTGCTTCTCCATTAATGTAAAGAGAACACATACCACAAATACCTTCACGACAATCGTGATCAAAAGCAACCGGTTCGTCGCCTTTATTGATTAGCTGTTCGTTTAAAACGTCTAACATTTCAAGGAAAGACATGTCTGGTGAAATATCAGTGACCTTATAATCTACGAGTTGTCCTTTATCATTAGCGTTTTTTTGACGCCATATTTTTAACGTTAAATTCATAGCTTTCCTTATTTGTAACTTCTTTGTTTTAATTCGATGTCTTTAAATTCTAACTGCTCTTTGTGTAAAATAGCATCGCTAGGTTCACCTTTGTATTCCCAAGCAGATACGTAAGCGAAATTTTCATCGTCACGTTTTGCTTCGCCTTTTTGCTCTCCATCTAACTCAACAGCATCTTCTCTAAAGTGTCCTCCACAAGATTCTTCTCTGTTTAAAGCATCTTTAGCGAATAATTCACCTAATTCTAAAAAGTCTGCAACACGACCAGCTTTTGCTAATTCTTCATTGTATTCTTCATTGGCTCCAGGAACTTTCACTTCTTTCCAGAATTGTTCACGTAATGCTTTTATTTCTGAAATAGCTTCTGTTAAACCTTTTATATTACGAGACATACCAACTTTATTCCACATAATTTTTCCTAATTTCTTATGGAAATAATCTACAGAATGACTTCCGTCATTATTGACAAAGAAATCTATTTTTTCACGAACTTCTTTTTCTACATCATCAAATTCTTTGGTATCTGTTGAAATTTGGCCAGTACGAATATCATCAGATAAATAATCACCAATAGTATAAGGTAAAACAAAATAACCATCTGCTAAACCTTGCATTAAGGCAGAAGCACCAAGTCTGTTTGCACCATGATCAGAGAAATTTGCTTCTCCAATACAGTACAATCCAGGAACAGTTGTCATTAAATTATAATCTACCCAAATCCCGCCCATGGTATAGTGAACTGCAGGATAAATCATCATTGGTGTATTGTATGGATCTTGATCTACGATTTTCTCATACATTTGGAATAAGTTCCCGTATTTATTTTTTACAACTTCCTGTCCTAATTTTTTAATAAGAACTGCGTCATTTTCATCTAAACCTTTAACGTGAGCTGTTTCTTTTCCATAGCGTTGAATTGCAGAAGCAAAGTCTAAAAACACAGCTTCCCCAGTTGCATTTACTCCATAGCCAGCATCGCAACGCTCTTTTGCTGCACGAGAAGCAACATCACGAGGAACCAAGTTTCCAAAAGCTGGATAACGACGCTCTAAATAATAATCGCGATCTTCTTCCTTTAAATCTTTTGGCTTTAATGTGCCATTTTTAATAGCTTCAACATCTTTCATATGTTTTGGTACCCAAATACGTCCATCATTACGTAAGGATTCAGACATCAATGTTAATTTAGATTGATGATCTCCAGAAACAGGAATACATGTTGGGTGAATTTGTGTGTAACAAGGGTTTGCAAAGTAGGCACCACGTTTGTGAGCTTTCCAAGCCGCTGTTACATTACTTCCCATTGCATTGGTTGATAAGAAGAATACATTACCATAACCACCAGTTCCTAGAACTACAGCATGAGCTGAATGTCTTTCAATTTCTCCAGTAATTAAATTACGAGTTATAATACCACGTGCTTTCCCATCAACTTTAACAATGTCTAACATTTCGTGACGATTGTACATCTTGATTTTTCCTCGTCCAATTTGACGATTCATTGCAGAGTATGCTCCGAGTAATAATTGCTGACCCGTTTGTCCTGCAGCATAAAATGTTCTAGATACTAAAACGCCACCAAACGAACGGTTATCTAATAAACCACCATATTCACGTGCAAAAGGAACACCTTGAGCAACACATTGGTCGATAATATTTGCTGATACTTCTGCTAAACGATATACGTTAGCTTCACGAGAACGGTAATCTCCACCTTTTACAGTATCGTAAAATAAACGGTATGTTGAATCACCATCACCTTGGTAGTTTTTTGCAGCATTGATTCCTCCTTGTGCTGCAATAGAGTGCGCGCGACGTGGTGAATCTTGAAAACAAAATGCTTTTACATTATAGCCCAATTCGGCTAAAGTAGCAGCAGCAGATCCTCCCGCGAGTCCTGTACCAACAACGATAACATCAATGTTACGTTTGTTTGCAGGGTTTACTAAGTCGATGTGATTTTTATAATTAGTCCATTTGTCTGCAATTGGACCTTCAGGTGTTTTAGAATCTAAAGCCATATTTAGATGTGTTTTTAGTGATTAAAAGATTATAAACCGCAACATGCTTTCAAATGATGAAACAAAGCAATGAAGATAAATCCTAACGGAATACCAATTGCATATGCCTTTCCAAATCCTTTTAAACCTTTTGTATATTTATTGTTTGCGCCTACAGATTGAAATGCAGAGTTAAAACCATGTAATAAGTGAAGTGCTAAAAAGATAAACCCTAAACAGTACAAAGCAACTCTCCAGATGGGAACAAATTTATGAACCAATTCTTCGTAGTATCTAAACCCGCTATCTGCAACATTTGGGTCTACTAATCCAGACATGTCACCAGCAATATATTTCGTATTAATTTCAGGAATCCAAAAATCAATAAAGTGAATGATTAAAAAGACGAGGATAAATCCACCACTCCATATCATATTACGACTCATCCAAGACGAGTTTGCAGCACCATTGTTTTTTGCATAATTAATTTTTCTTGCGCTCCAGTTTTTAAATTCTAGTATAAATCCCATTGCAAAATGAAAAATAACACCAATAATTAAAACGGGTTGTAGGAGGTATTGAACTGCCCAAAATGTTCCCATAAAGTGAGAAACCTCGTTAAAGGTATCTGGGCTAAATACAGAAAGAATATTAATTGCAAAGTGTTGTAAAATGAAAAACATTAGGAAGAGTGCCGAAAGTGCCATGGCAAACTTTCTTCCAATTGACGAATTTAAAATTCCGCTCATTATAATTGTAGTTAATTATTTGTACAACAAAGATAAGACTCACAAGTATGCGCTACAACTTTTAACCTTTATTTTAGTTATTTAGAATGGGTTTAATTAAAAGTTGAATCTTGGGTTTACAATAGAGTTATAAATAGACCCAAATTGATAACTAAAACCAACATTAACCCAATAGTTGTAACCAGATTGTAATTGTTGTTGTTGTAATAATAATTCTTCTAAAGAGACATCTCCAGCAGGTAAATTAATTTGATTTCGTGTAATTCTATAATTACCACCAACATTGAAATTAAACCCTTTAAACATTCTAATATTTGCACCTAAATAAAACCCCAATGAGTTTAGAGTGGTATCATGAAGGTATTGATTGAAGGACGCTTCTCCGTTAATATTTCCCCATTCTTGACGTACACTTCCGCCTAATAGAAAAGAATGTTGAAACAACAGTTCTTTGTCTTTACCAAAAACGGAACGTTCGATATAATCATTAAAAACTAATCCATTTCGGTAGGACAAAATAAGCTGTTTTTTAGCAGATTCTTCATAGTTGAAAAAGTTATATTCTATGGCTGGTCTAAACCTCCAAAATAAATCATAATTGCGATAGGTTGACGTTCCAATATTTCCGAAGAACCCATAAGACCAATGTTCATTAATGCTTAGTATATCACTAACATTAAGTGATTTGTTATTGTTTACAGAAACAATGTCATCACCATCAAAAGTAAATGTAGATTTATTTTCACTAAAGTTAAGGCGCATCGAAAACTTGTTTTTTTCTGTAACTCTTTTTGCTGAAAGATTAAAATGTAAGTTACTACTATTATTGGTTTCTTCTCCATTAAAATAACCACTAGCCCCAAATCTAAACACCCAGTAATTCCAAGGATCTTTTTCCGATGTATCCTCCGTTTCTGTTTCTGGACCAGGAACAGATACACTAATATTAGATAAATTGCCATTAGCAATCCAGAACCTTACTAGGCCAATTTTTATATGTTCTAAAGTTCGCTTTCTAATATCATCACTTGTCATGTTAGAGTCTGTAGAGAATTTTAGTTTATAGTTAATATTTTCAAATCTATCTTTGCCAATAAAATCTATTTCATAAAGACGACCACCACTTCCATTTCTTTGAGTAATAAAAAACAAATGAACATCACCAAGATCTTGATCTCTAACAAACTGAACATGGCCAAGGTTTTGTTTTATATAGGTGTTATCACAGCTATTACAGTCTAGAAATATTTTAAGCTCATTGCTTAACGCATCTTGTGAAAGCGCAAAAGAAGAGATGAATAATGCGATAAGTAATAAAGCAGACTTTAGCATAATTTGAGTTTATTTGGTTGAAAACAGCATTATATATTGTGTCTAGCTCGTTATAAGATTTTATTTTTATGGTAAAACTAAATCTATGCGGTTTAAGAAATGTCAAAAAAATGTAAAAGAAGTGTCAATTATTTTTAAACTTTTTTTAATATTAAAAACAGGTTTGTTTTTTTAGGTAGTATTTAATTTTTAACACAAGAAATCAATCCACGAAATTCTACTCCTACTAATTATTCGCTAGCTTGAGATTCGTGTCTTTACCTGTATTAACTTCTATCCATACAAAACTATTACTGTAATGGTTTTGAGTTTTTTTATTGAGGTATCGTTTTTTAGTAAAACTCTAAAACTAGCAAAAAAGCATAATGTTTAAGGGCTTTTAATTTTGTTGAGGTGATCGCTAAAGATGCCTTTATAGTATTCGTAATTTTCACTATCATAATCTTCTTTAGTGTTTTCCAATATTTCTAAAGCTTTTTTGTAATACATTTTAGCTTGCTTTAAATCGTTGTTTTTTTCAAGCGCTTCAGCTTTACTATCATAAAGATTAGCATCATTTGGATAGAGCTCTATTGCCCAGTCAAAAACAGTTAAGGATTCTTTTATCTTATCAGCATTTAAGCAGTCATATCCATAAGTGTTGATTTGATTAATTGATGGATTCACTGTGTAATTAGCCCAACTTGAAAGATTAGAATAAAATGCTTTTAAATCGTCAGCAAAAGGTTTTGTGTCATCGTTGAGTAATTCTTCTTTTTTTTCTTCTGAAAGCGTCCAGATTTTTGCAATTTCTAATAAGCCTTTACTAATCGTTAATAAAGGTGTTGTAGAATGATTTTCGCCATCATAAACTTTAAATCGATATACTAATTCTTTTGGATTATGATATTTGATTACGTGGTCTAATTTTTCTGCAGATTTTCTAAACCTATTTTCCATATTACCAACTGTACCAGCAGATACAAAGATGAATTTTTTTAAGGTGTCATTTACCTTTAGAAAGTCATCAAAGCGTAAAACGAGTTGATCATAGTCATAAGATACATTTGGACTAATAGCAATTATACCTTGAAAAAAATCAGGTTTTGTTAGCAGAACGTTTAAAACAAATGTGCCGCCAAGAGAATGGCCAATAGCAAGCCTAAACGGATGCACTCTATAATTTTTTTCAACCAAAGGAAATATTTCATCTCGCAAGTGATCTTCTAAAAGATTAGTTTTCCCAATTTCGGTGTCTCCCCAACTTTCTTTAGTTCTGTCATCAGTATACATAGGTGTAAATTCTTTGGGACGATGTGTTGTTTTTACACCTATAATAATATATTCATTGAGTTCTCCCATTTGTGACATATAATCAACAGTACCACTTGTCATATCAAACAATGCATCAAATTGACCATCAAACAAATAGATTGTAGGATATTTTTGTGTGCTATTTTCGGTATAAGAAAACGGAACAAATACTCTTATCTCGCGGTCGCTTTCAAAAACTTTGGAGCCGATTTTATGTGTTTTTGAAATACCAGAGTAGTTTTGAGAAATACCAGAGAGAAAGGTAAAAAGCATGAGTATTGATATAGTGATATGTTTCATAATATGATATTTATAAGTTTTATACTTTATTGTTTTCAATAATTTTTTTTGCATTGGTGTTTTTTGCATTTAACTCTAAAGATTTTTTATAAGCATGAATTGCTTTTTCTTTTTGACCTGTTAGCAAAAGGCATTCTCCATAACTGTCATATGTATTATATGCTTGTGGATATAATTCAGTATTAAGTTTAAAAACTTTTAAAGCCTCATAGATTTTATTGTTACTAATAAGGTCATAACCAAAATTGTTGATACCATTTTCAGATAAATCATAGTTAGAGTTTTTATTGTTACTAGAATGAATGTATGCTATAATTTCATCTATTGATTTTCCGCTTGCAATTAAATCTGAAAGTTCTTTTTTATTCATGTTCTTTACTTTTTCTCGTTGTTGAGCTAAAGTTTCTACGCCATATTCAATTCGTTGCGAATCGCTAATTTGAGCAGTATCTATTTCTCTTAAAGACCAAGGATTGTTGTCTCCTATTTTTTGATATTGAGTGCCATAAATTTGAGGCTTATTTCTACTTAATAAGTTTCTGTCAATTGCAGCAGCCAATAACCATTTATCTGCTTTGGGATCTAATTCAATAGATTTTTGCATTAATTTTACAGCCATCCCATAGGCTATAGAATCTTCACCATGTTGAAAAATCATTGCAGCATTATGATAGTCTAATGATGTGTGAATTTTGTTTGAATCTAGTAATTGACTAATGCGTTCTCGTCTTAGGTGATCTCTTTTAGAAACAATACTCCAGTCAATAGGAGTGCTAGAATTTAAATTAATATTCTGTCTATCTAACTGGTCATTCTTATATATTTCAATAAGTTCGGTATTGTCAGAAATTAAATATTCGGTTTCTATAGTTGTTTTTTCTTTACAGCTTAAAAATAATAATGGGATAATTATAACAAGATATCTAGTCATTTATGTTCGGTTTTATTGATAATAAACACAAAGATATACTGTATAAGAGTTACTTAATTGTATAAATGGGACAGTTTATTTAGAGTTTAATAAAGTCCAAAAGGTGTCTTCAGTTCCTAAGTGGGATAAATCAGTAAAGAATTTTTTTGGATTAAAACCGGTTACTTTCTTGAAATGTTTGATGAAATCGGATTGGTCATAATAGTCATTACGATAGGCTAAATCTGTTAAAGCAGGTTTATGTTCTTGGTAAGTATTTAGGGCTTTTCTAAACTTTATAAGGTTAGAAAATTCTTTAGGAGAACAGTTTAAGTGTTTTTTAAAAAGACGCAGTAATGTTTTTCTATTAATGACTATTGTTTCAGAAATTTCAGCAATACTACGCTCTTTTTCAAATAATAAATGAATGGCTTTAAGCAATCGTTCGTCATCAAATGGTTTGATTTTAGATGCGAAAAAAAGATCTAATAAATTTACTTTTTCGGAGGTGTCTGTTGTTTTGTAGACATTCTCTAAAATATTTTTGAATTCATCTCCAAAGTAATCAAAATCTGGTTTTGGGCATTCGGTAACTATGGTGCTTAAAGGTTTTGATATAAAATTATTAATACCCAAAGGATGAAATACAATACCTATTTTATTAAAAGGCGCTTCTATTTTTCCTATTCTACTGTTTAGATGGATTCCTGTATAAATAATTTCAAAGTCTTTTTCTGGCTTAGGAATTACTATAGATCGGTTTTTAGAAAAGTTAATTTCAGAATTCTTGTAAATAGTTATTGCATTTCTATAGTGAGGATAGAAGATGTATTCTTTGGTGTAATTTTTTTCCTCTGAAACATTAAAATAATAGTACGCAATATATGGGCTTAAAATATCAAGCTTAGGTTTAATGGTTATGTAAGTTTCATCAACTATCGCGATTTGCTTTTAAAGAATTAGACCTTTTAAAAAATTAATAACAGAAAAATTAAAGTTTTATTTTATTTCAAAATCAGTTTTTTCATTCCCAATTTGGATCGCATACATGCCTTTTGGAATGTAATATTTTCCATTCTTAGCTTTATTAATGTCTAAACTTGAGTTTTCTTTAAGTAGTGCCTTTCTGCCTTTTTGGGTTAATGTTAAATCATAACTCGTGTAATTATACCCTTTATCAGCATTAATGATTATTTCATTAAGCAAAGCGCCTTTTTCTGAAAAGATTTTAATTGTTTTTTCTTCAGAAGTATTAGAATAGAAAGTAAGATCTACTCCTGGCTCATAGGCATCAAACCATTTGCTCCATGAACTTCCCCAACGATTAGAATATCTAGTGCTATTGACCTTAAATAGAGTGACAGGTTTAGATTGTATGTTATCATTCATTTGTTGAAGTGGAGCAATGTCAGTTTTGTAAATACTTCGTCCGTGAGTTCCTAATAATAAATGTTTAGCATCTGGTTGAATCACGATATCATGAATAGCTACGTTTGGTAAACCTTTACTAAATGCTTCCCAATTTTGCCCTTGATTGAATGATATGTAAGCTCCATTGTCTGTTCCTAAATATAAAAGATTTTCATTTTCAGAATCTTCTCTAATTACATTTACAGGAGACGAAGGGATGTTTGAGCTAATACTTTCCCATGTTTTCCCATAGTTATCACTCCTATAAACATAGACTTTGAAATCATCCCAACGATAGCCATTTAGTGTTACATAAACGCGTTCTTTTTTATGTTGCGAAGCTATAATTCGACTTACCCAAAGATCTTTTGGTAATGTGTTAGATATGTTTTCCCAACTGCCACCGGCATTTTTAGTGACATGAATTAATCCATCATCGCTTCCTGTGTAAATTAATCCAAATTGAAATGGCGATTCACTAATTGATGCTAATGTTCCGTAGGCAACATTTCCTTTCTTTCCACCATTGGTTAAGTCATCACTAATAGCCGTCCAATTATCACCTTGATTCATAGAACGCATTAATTTGTTTCCACCTAAATACAATATATCTTGGTTGTGAGGCGATAATAAAATTGGTGTTTGCCAATTAAAACGGTATGGATTTTCGCCTAATTCATGCTTTATATCAAAACGTTTAAAATCATCGGTTTCTCTGTTTATTCTATAATAGTTTCCAAACTGAAAACCTGTATATACAATATTAGCATCTCTAGAATCTATTTGTATTTGCATACCATCACCTCCCATAATTGATTGCCAAGGGTATTTTCCGTGTTGTTGCCAAGCTTTATCTTCTGGTGCATTATGTGCTCCAACCCAAACGCCATTATCTTGAAGTCCTCCATAAACATTATAAGGCTCTTCATTATCAATATTAATTGCATAAAATTGACCAACAGATGGTGAGTTATTTTTTATCCAGTTTTCACCATCATCATACGTGATATTTACACCGCCATCATTACCATTAATAAGATGGTTAGGGTTTTTAGGGTTTATCCAAAGTGCATGATGATCGGCATGAACATTTTCTGCACTTATAGATGTAAAGGTTTTTCCGCCATCTTTAGATTTAACAATTGGAACACCGTAGATGTAAATATGATTCGCGTTATTTGGAGCAACATAAACATGACCAAAGTAGTAGCCATAGCTGTAATAAATATCATCTAGATAATCATCATGAGTTTTTTTCCAGGTCGTTCCTCCATCAATACTTTTATAGATTTCGGTACCAATAACAGGTGTGTCAAATAACATAGAATTGGCATCTTCTAAATATTTAGCAAGATCAATAGGTTTTACATTTCCGCTACGTACCATTTGCTTTATATTGTCTGCTCTATATTTTTCCTGAAAACCATTTGTTTTTAAATACGAATTGAGTTTTTTGTTATCTAATGCTAAAAAATCATCGTTTGACATTGTCTTAAAATCATCTTTAGATAAGCTGTTAGATGTTTCTTTTTTTTCGTCGGAAATTCTACGGAATTGACTATCATGAACAGCATAAATGGTTGTGTCATCGTAAACGGCTAATCCAATTCGACCAACACCTTGACCTGTTGGAAAACCACTTTTTTCGGTAGAAACTTTAGTCCATGTGCTGCCAGCATCTGTACTTTTGTAAATTGCAGAATTATTTCCGCTTCCATCAAAATTCCATGCCTTACGATCTTTAGTCCATGAAGACGCAAACATTAGATTGAAATTATTTGGATTGCTTTGTACATCAATAATACCACTGCTGTCATCTACAAAAAGTTTTTGAGACCATGTTTTTCCACCATCGATAGTTTTGTAAATACCACGTTCTTGATTCGGAGAATATAAATGCCCTGTGACACCAACAACGATTTCATTTGGATTGTTTTGGTTAATTAAAATACGACCAATATGGTGTGAGTCTTTAAGTCCCATATTTTGCCATGTCTTTCCGTTATCTGTAGATTTCAATATCCCAATTCCAGCATAACTAGAACGAGATGAGTTATTTTCGCCAGTACCAACCCAAACAGTTCTGTTTTTCCAATCTACAGCAATGTCACCAACGTTTTGCGTATTTGAAGCATCTAATATTGGACTAAAAGTTGTACCATTATTAGTTGTATGCCAAACACCTCCAGAAGCATAGCCAACATAAAATTCCGTCGGGTTATTAGGATTCACAGCTAGATCTGTTACACGGCCACTCATAACTGTTGGGCCTATGTTTTCAAAAGCAACATTTTTTACTAAAGACGTTTTGGAAAGTTGTTGTTTTTTTAATAGTCCATCTTCAACTATTGAAGAAGGCGTTGCGGGTTGTTGTGCATTAATAAATAATGAAATACAAAAGAATAAATAACAGATTTGTCTTAACATGTGAGTTGGTTTATAATGTGCACTAAAGATAATAAATATAGGTGATGGATGTGAAAAAAAACATCTTCGAGAGTGTCGTTGTTGAGAATTGTAATTAAAAATGTTAATTAAATTATTTTATATTCATTTTTTTAACTAAAAAAATTACTATTTTTCAAAATATTAACTAATAACTATATTTAAAATGGAAGAGTATTTACCTTTAATTATCCAGTTAGTAAGTGGAGCCGTTGGTGGAAACCTAGCTGGATCTCTTATGAAGAAATTTTCTTTAGGAACACTTGGAAACTCAATTTTAGGAATTTTAGGTGGCGGACTTGGTGGTCAGCTTCTTGGAATGCTAGGATTAGGAGGTGCAGAAGTAGCAGAAGCTACTACCAGTATGGATTTATCCAGTATTCTTGGTAGTGTTGCTAGTGGTGGTGTAGGAGGAGGTGTTCTCATGGCAATTGTGGGAATGATAAAGAATGCTATGAAGAAATAACTTGATAGTATAAATATGATAAAAGGCGTTCAAATCATTGAACGCCTTTTTTGTTATATAATTTTGAATTTATTGAACAATAAATTTTTTGCTAATTGTTGTGTTTTCAACATTAATTTTGATAAAATAGATTCCAGAATTAAGTTGATTAACATTAATAGTATTTAGATTACTAGATGAATTTATATCTTTTGAAAGGATCAAACGACCTCTAACATCATATATAGATGCATTGTCTATTTTTATAAAAGCTGCGCTAGAAATGTTTAAATTAGTTTTAGTTGGATTTGGGTAAATAATTATGTTTTCTTCTAATATATTTTCATCTATTGATAAGGTTAAGCCAGAACATATAGAGTAGGTCATTAAACCTGTTCCGCAAACTTGGTCTATAGTATTTCTATTCATCATATCAATAGCGCCAGAAAGATCACTACTCCCTAAATCTCTGCTATTTTGGCCATTAGCTATTGAGTAATGCATTACCTCTCCCGAATTAATTATATGAGCTAATTGATGTCCATGACCTAATTCGTGAACAGCAACACTTTCAAAATCAACTTCGAAACCTGTAGCAATTCCTGGTCCGAATTCCCAAGATAATACAGAGAATCCTCCAGTAAACACATCGTTAAAAACAATATCAAGTTCAGTAACTACAACATCTAATCCACCTGGTGATGCAGAAGCACATGTTCCAAATCTAGATGTACATCTACCTAAAACACCTTCTGGTAATTCAGCACCATCATCAAAACGAATGATATTTACACCATCTGAAGCAATGATGTCAAGTGTAGTCACAGCACCGATTTCCCAATTAATTCCTGTGGTACAAACCCAAGTATCAAAAGCCCTTAAAAAAGAAGCATTTGCAGCGGTGTTTGCATCAAAATCTGTATTCATTTGCCATGTATAGCCTCCATTTCCATTAGTGTCAAAGTGTTGAGAAGGAAAGTCTGTGGTTCCATTTGAAGGATTGATTTGAGAATAAAAAACAGTTAAAGTTTGCGTTGAAACGACTTCACTTCCACCACCTCCAACTGTAGGAGTGACTCTAACATCTCCAGTTCCCGCTCGAGAAGGGACTTCAACAATAATTTCGCTATCAGTCCAACTTACAATTTGGCTAGCTATAGCAGTATAATAAATGGGCGTTCCCATATCATCTTCACCACCAGCATTAGCATCTCTAAACGCTACTGTTCCAGCAGTTCCAAAACCAGTACCAGAAATAGTTAATAGGTCTCTTACACCACCATTTAAAGTTGTTGGAGATATATTAGAAATATTTATAACACCGTTACTATCTCTATTCGTAACATTATTTTGTAAAATTTGATTGACATCAAATTTTGAAATTTTAACTATTGAGGTATTATTATTTAGACTTTTAATTTCTTTATAGAAATTTTCGGTAATACCCTGTCTTGTTTGAAAAGGATTGGAAACAGAATTATGCCTTAAGTCATATTTATAAAATCCTTGAGAAGATGCATATGGTTTAAATTTATTCTGAGTATTTCCTGCGTTAATTACAATGTTATTATTATGAAGCATGAAAATTCCAGTATCACCAATTTCTAGAGATAAACTTGGAGTTACAACTTCAGATTCAAAACCAACCATTCCTCCAGGAGTAATTACTTCAACAGTTTGTATTCCTGTTTGACCTTTAAATACTTTGTGAATTTTGACAGTATTTATTGTATAAATATTGTAATGATTTTCATCCCAAAATGATTCTTTTGAAATAACCCTTCCTTCAATAATTTGATTAGAAGACTTAACCTGAGTGGTTAAAGGCACTTCGTAGAATAGCTCTTGAGCTAAAGAACATGGTGTGATTATCAATACTAAGCATATTGATAAAAGCAATGTAATGTGTGTAGTTTTTTTCATGGTATAGAATTTAAATCCGAAAACAAATCATGTATTTCAGCGGTTAAATATAGCAATTAATCGATAATTTGATATAGCTATTTAATCTATTTACATTTGCGTCCTAGAAGGTTGTATAAATATTGAACGTTAAATGGGAGAGCCAAAAAATAATTTTGAAGACTATTTAAGACGTATCATTAATGATATGGAAATTGATGGTTTTGTTTCTGAAATTTTAGATTCATTTTATCCTATTCAATTAAAAAAGAATGATTTTCTTGTTAAAGAAGGAGGAGTTTGTATGTATTTCTGTTTTATTGAAAGTGGCGTTTTACAACATTCTATAGATGTTTTAGGAGAGGAGAAAACAACGTACCTAGCCTTAAAAAACTCCTGTACTTCGGCCTTAAAAAGCTTTATATATAAAGCGCCTTCAAGAAAAAACATTAAGGCTATAAGTGATTGTGATCTCTGGGTGATTAAGCAAGAAACGTTTAAGTATCTACTTGATAAAAATGAAGGGTTTAATAGATTTTATTATAACTTAATTGAAAATCAAATTTACCTTATAGATGATTATCGTATAGATTTATTAACACTCACTCCTGAAGAACGTTATAAAAAGTTATTAAGTAATGAGCCAAAATTATTACAGCAAGTTCCATTACATTATTTGGCTTCTTTTTTAGGAATTTCATCCAGACATATGAGTCGTATTCGTAAAAACATAAATTAATGCCATTTGGCTAGTTAAATACGTTTTTCTTTAATTATTTTTGAAGAAATAAGTACTCATAGTTTCTTGTGGAAGCAGGAATAATAAATACATTTTTTAATGAAATATCATAAAATAGATAATAGCCTTTTTATAAAAAATCGCAAAAATTTCATGTCAAAAATGAAACCAAGTAGTTTAGCGGTTTTCAATTCTAATGACATATATCCAATAAGTGCTGATAGCACAATGCCTTTTGA
Organism: Flavobacteriales bacterium 33_180_T64; assembly: GCA_002162685.1. GTDB lineage: Bacteria > Bacteroidota > Bacteroidia > Flavobacteriales > Flavobacteriaceae > Psychroserpens. The sequence continues at coordinate 289,122 of MAAQ01000013.1, read as the reverse complement.
GCAGCATCGTGATATTTTTTATTTGAGTGGTGTCGATCAAGAAGAAAGTATTTTAGTGTTATTTCCTGATTGCCCTAAAGAACACCATCGTGAGATTTTATTTTTAAAGGAAACGAACGAGCATATTGCAGTTTGGGAAGGTGAGAAACTTACTAAAGAAGCTGCATTGAAGACTAGTGGTGTAAAGACAGTGTACTGGCTTCAGGATATGGAGAAGATCATGTTTGAGTTAATGACGCAGTGTGAAATGGTTTATGTTAATACTAATGAACATTATAGAGCTTCTGTAGAAACGGAAACTCGCGAAGATCGTTTTACAAAATGGTTAAGAGATAAATATCCAGCACATTCGGTTGCTAAAAGTAATCCAATTTTACAGCGTTTACGTTCTGTAAAAGATTCTACTGAGTTAGATCTATTGCAGCAAGCATGTGATATTACAGAAAAAGGATTTCGTCGTGTTTTAAATTTTGTTAAACCTGAGGTTTGGGAATTTGAGATAGAAGCAGAATTCATGCATGAGTTTTTAAGAAATCGCTCAAAAAAATTCGCTTATACACCAATTATAGCTTCTGGTAATAATGCTAATGTGTTACATTATATTGAGAATAATCAGCAATGTAAATCTGGTGACCTAATATTAATGGATGTTGGTGCAGAATATGCTAATTACAGTAGTGATATGACTAGAACAATTCCTGTGTCTGGTAAATTCTCAAAGCGACAAAAAGAAGTTTATAATGCTGTAAACCGTGTGAAGAACGCTGCTACTAAAATGCTTATTCCTGGAACTGATTGGGCAGAGTATCATGTTGAGGTTGGGAAACTAATGACTTCAGAGTTATTAGGTCTTGGATTATTAGATAAAGCCGATGTCCAAAATGAAGATAAAAACTGGCCAGCGTATAAAAAATATTTTATGCATGGGACTTCGCATCATATGGGATTAGATACACATGACTACGGAATTCTAACCGAGCCAATGCAAGCTAATATGGTATTTACTGTTGAGCCTGGAATTTATATTCCTGCGGAAGGTTTTGGTATTCGTTTAGAAGATGATGTCGTTATACAAGATAAAAGCGAACCGTTTAATTTAATGCGTAATATCCCTATTGAAGTTGAAGAGATTGAAGCATTGATGAATGCTTAAAAAAAGATTGAAAATAGTTTAAAGCCTAAAGCAATTGTTTTAGGCTTTTTTTGATTTTAAGTCAATTATTCCAAATCCCAAGCATGTTGCTAAAGCAGGTAATACCCATCCAAAACTGTATTTAGCAAAAGGGATATATGAAATAAACCTTTTTAATGAATCACTCGGACTAATAAATCCAATGACATCAGGTATGCTAAAAAGCAATGTTACAATGACTACAGTTTTAAAAACAAGAGATGTTGCAAATTGGGTAGGTAGTACATTGAGGATAATTAATACAATAGTGACAGGGTAAATAAAGAGTAAAATGGGATAGGCAATGACGATAATAGAATGGAAATCTAATTGGCCAACAATTACGCCTAACACGCAGGCAATTATGGCTGTGATACGATAAATACGTTGCGAGTTGCCAAGTAACCCTTTAAAGTAATCGGCAGTTCCTGCAATAATTCCTACTGCAGTTGTGAAGCATGCTAAAGAAATCAAAACACTTAAAATGGTATTTCCAAAAGCTCCTAAAGAAGTGATGCTTATGTTCCTCAATAAGTTAGCGCGTTGCATGTCGCTACTTAATTCTGAATTGATATCAATTTGAGAACCATAATACGCACCAACTGAAATTAATCCAGCATAAATAATAAATAAGCCCAATCCTGCAATCCATCCAGATTTTGCAATTAATGCTTTTTTATCTTTAAAACTTCCTTTATTTCTAAAATCAATAGAGATAATAATGACTGCTCCAACAACAACAGCTCCAATAGCATCGAAGGTTTGATAACCTTCTAGAATTCCAGATACTAAAGGTGTTTTAATCTGAGAAGTGCTTGTGACCATTTCCGAAGAACATAAACCAATTCCAATAACCATCAGTAATATGATTACAATTAATGGTGTTAAAAACTTCCCTATAAAACTTAAAATTTTAGATCTATTAAGCACAAAGATTAATACTAATGTAAAATAAAGCGTACTTGTTAATAATGGACTTGTTCCAAAAGCAGGATGAATAGCAATTTCATGAGTTGCAGCAGCTGTTCTTGGGGACGGAATGGCAATAGAAATGGCATAGATAAGAATGCAATAAATAAGACTAAACCGTGGCGATATTTTTTTTCCAAAGTCATAGAGCGTGCCTTGTAATTTTGCATGAGCTAGGATTCCTATAATTGGAATTACAACAGCTGTTATCATAAAACCAATAGCAACCCAAAACCAATTTTCACCAGCAGTATAACCTAAAAGCGGAGGGATCAATAAATTTCCTGCTCCAAAAAACAGAGAAAACAAACCAAAACTGGTTATGAAAAGTTCTTTTTTAGAATTCAATTACTTTGTTTTTTAAGGTTGAGATTATGAAAGTCGAAACTAAAATCTGTTATTGGAGCAATGTGTTTTATAGTTACTCCAGTTGCATTTCCAGATTCATCAAAAGTGAAAAGTATAAATACATCAGCATCGTAGCTTCTATTATTCCATTTGGCAACAAAGGTCGTTTCATTATTTTTGTCTTCAATTTGAGCGTTTGTTATAATAAACGAAAGAAGAAATATCAATAGAGCGAATCTTTTCAAGAGCATGAAGTGTCTTTTAGCTGATTATGTTCAAATATAATAAATACTTCGTCATAGTAGGTTTGCAAATTCTATTCAAATAGTATCTTTGTTTTCTATGATTTTACAGTATAAAGGGATTCCGGTTTTTTATGAAGACGAAGGTAACGGAGAGGTTGTGGTTTTGCTCCATGGCTTTCTGGAAAATTCTTCAATGTGGGATAATATAAAATCACAATTACTTAAAACCCATAGAGTTATTTGTGTTGATTTATTAGGGCATGGTCAAACAGGATGTTTAGGATATATACATACAATGCCAGATATGGCTCAAGTTGTTAATACTGTGCTAGATCACTTAGGTGTTGAAAATTTTAAACTTATAGGGCATTCTATGGGTGGTTATGTAGCTCTAGCTCTAGCTGAAATTAGTCCAAAACGTGTTTCAGGATTATGCTTAATGAATTCTACTTATCAAGCAGATGATGTTGAGCGTAAAGCATTGCGTAAAAGGGCTAATAAAATGGTGCAGACCAATTTTAGAAATATGGTTCGCATGTCATTTACAAATTTATTTTCTTCGGAAAGTTTATCATCACATAAAATTGAATTAGAGAAAGCTCTTAATCAAGCATTACAAACATCGCTTCAGGGTTATATAGCTGCTCAAGAAGGTATGCGTGTTAGGACAGATAAGTTTGAGTTTTTTAAAAACTTAAAAGCTGATAAATTAATAATCATAGGCTTGAAAGATCCCGTAATTGATGGTAAACGAATCCTGAGCGAAACTAAAGAAACCAAAATTGTTTGTGAAGAATTATTGTATGGACATATGAGTCATATTGAAAATAAATCAGAATTATCCTACTTATTAATGTGTTTTAGCGAAAAATAATACTTTTAAGCGTATTTTATTACTTTTTTCTCTAAGTTTATAGTCCCCAAATCTTATAGCCATGAAAAATACGACTTCTAAGACTTCTAATTCATTAAGAATTTATTGTGATATTTTTGGTCACAATTATGAAATGACAAAAAAAGTGACATCTCATGTTAAAGAGTATACTTGTAAATGCTGTAAGCGACAATTAACAACAAGTGGAAATGGAAAACTTACCGAATTAACACCTAAGTATCAAGAGATAAATGCTATTTTAGAAGACATTTATATGCGCCGAATGTCTCGTTTAAAGAACAAAACACTCAGTTTGTCGATATGTTAGTGTAAAATCATATAGTATTGAAGTGTTTTTATATATTTAGTCATCCTCTAAATTAATAACTAAATACTTTAAAAAAAGTGAAAGCTCTCTACTGCTCATTATTTGGACATCAATACAAAGTCTCAAAAAACATTACGTATCATGTAAAAGAATACAAGTGTACGCATTGTAAAACTCAAGTAACAACAAACGGAAACGGTGGTCTAACACTACTAACTCCTAAATTTCAAGAAATCAATTCGGTATTAGAACGTATTCATAATCGACGTGTCTCTAGACTAAAACAAAATGTGATTTCAAATACTAAAGCGCATTCCTTTACAGATTTTACGCCTCATTTTTCAGAGCGTTCCAGCCTTTTGCAATAATAGGAACTGCTTGTTCGTCTCTAGTGATTAAATGCATACCTCTGTTTTTTTCTGTAATATAACCTATTACTGTAAGATTTGGGTTGCCTTTTATCTTAGGGAAATCTTCTTGAGAAATGGTCATCAATAACTCATAATCTTCACCGCCATTTAATGCAATGGTTGTACTATCAATATTGAATTCTTCACAAGTTGAAATGACTTGAGGGTCTAATGGAATTTTATTTTCATAAATTTCAACACCAACGTCACCTTGCTTGCAAATATGAATAGCTTCAGAAGATAACCCATCACTAATATCAATCATAGAGGTTGGTTTCACATCTAGTTTTTTGAGAAGCTCAACAATATCTTTTCTAGCTTCAGGTTTTAACTGACGCTCAATAATATAAGTATAAGCATCTAGGTCAGGTTGGTTTTGAGGATTAACTTTAAACACTTCTTTTTCACGTTCTAAAACTTGTAAACCCATATATGCTGCACCAATATCACCAGTAATTACTAATAAATCATTTGGTTTAGCACCATTTCTATAAACGATATCGTTTTTATTTACTTCTCCTATTGCTGTCACAGAAATAATTAAACCAGTTGTAGAAGATGTTGTGTCACCTCCAACAACATCAATATTGTAAATCTTGGCAGCTGTTTCAATTCCAGCATAAAGATCCTCTAAAGCTTCAAGAGGAAATCGATTAGAAACCGCTATGGATACTGTAATTTGTGTTGCATTTGCGTTCATAGCATATACGTCACTTAAATTTACAATAACCGCTTTATACCCCAAATGCTTTAGTGGTACATAGCTTAAGTCAAAATGAACATTTTCAACTAATAAGTCTGTAGTTACAACGACCTGTTTAGATTTAAAATCTAAAATAGCTGCGTCGTCTCCAATGCTTTTAACTGTTGATTTGTGTTTGACATCAAAATTTTTAGTTAAATGCTCTATAAGACCAAATTCTCCAAGTTGTTCTAATGAGGTGCGTTGTGGGTTTTTGTCTTCTATCATAGTGCAAAAGTAAGTAGCTTTTTTAGAAGTACATTGTTACTAGAGCTATTTTATCGGCCTTAAGAATAAAAAACAATGCATTTCAGCGAAAAAATAAGTATTTAACCGGTATTGTAAAATAAAACCTATAAGTTAGTTGTCCCAAATCTTATTAACCTACTATGCAAACCTCTACTACGAACGAATTATCGTGTTCGGTATTTGGACACAACCTTGAGCGTTCTTCATTAGCGCCTAAAGAAACTCACGAACTTATATGTAAAACGTGCAAATCTAAGGTGTTTGTCAATGCTACTGACGAATATAATATACTACCCATTAAAAATCGTAAAATCAGTACTGCTTTAAGACAGCTTTTTCTTTTAAATACCCAATATTCACATCAAAGAATTTCCATATAAGAAGCCATTCGATTTACAATTGTAATGCCATGCTTAATTAACTCCTTAGTATTAGAAATTCCTATTTAATCATTTGCTAATATAATGTTAGGTTCTATTGAAAAAACCTACTTATATCGTATATTTGCAATCTATTTAGATAAAAGCTATATAACACATGATTAAAGTATCAGAAACAGCTAAAAAGAAAGTCATTCAACTAATGAGTGATGATGGATTTGATGCTACTGCCGATTTTGTAAGAGTTGGAGTGAAAAGTGGTGGGTGCTCAGGTTTGTCATACGATTTGAAATTTGATAAAGAGCAAAAAGAAGATGATAAAGTCTTCGAAGATAATGGCGTAAAAATTATTGTTGATAAAAAGAGTTTTTTATATTTAATAGGCACAACCTTAGAGTATTCTGGTGGTTTAAATGGAGCAGGGTTTGTGTTTAATAACCCTAATGCCAATAGAACTTGTGGTTGTGGAGAATCATTCTCACTTTAAAAAAAGATATGGCCAATAAATATACAGAAGACGATCTTCGCGAAGAGTTAAAAACCAAAGAATACGAATATGGTTTTTATACAGATATCGAATCTGATACGTTCCCTATAGGTTTAAATGAAAACATTGTTCGTGCAATTTCAAAGAAAAAGGATGAGCCGCAGTGGATGACAGATTGGAGACTAGAAGCTTTTCGTGCTTGGAAAGAAATGCTTGAACCAGAATGGGCAAATGTGCAATATGAAAAACCAGATTTTCAAGCAATCGCCTATTATTCTGCCCCAACATCTGTAGATCCAAATAAAACTTTAGATGATGTAGATCCAGATTTATTAGCGATGTACAAAAAGTTAGGCATATCTGTAGATGAGCAAAAGAAAATGAATAATATCGCTATGGATATTGTTGTAGATTCTGTTTCAGTAGCGACAACCTTCAAAAAAACCTTAGGCGAAAAAGGAATCATATTCATGAGCATTTCCGAAGCCATAAAGGAACATCCTGAACTTGTTAAAAAATACCTAGGGACCATTGTTCCGCAAAAAGATAATTTCTATGCAGCATTAAATAGTGCTGTGTTTAGTGATGGGAGTTTTTGTTATATTCCTAAAGGCGTACGTTGCCCTATGGAATTATCAACATATTTTAGAATTAACCAGGCTGGAACAGGTCAATTTGAAAGAACACTTGTTATTGCAGATGAAGGAAGCTATGTAAGTTATCTAGAAGGATGTACAGCACCAAGTCGTGATGAAAATCAATTGCATGCAGCTGTTGTTGAACTGATAGCACTAGATGATGCAGAAATTAAATATTCTACAGTTCAAAATTGGTATCCAGGAAATACTGAAGGTGTTGGTGGTGTTTATAATTTTGTAACAAAAAGAGGCCTGTGTGAGAAAAACGCAAAAATCTCATGGACTCAAGTAGAGACAGGAAGCGCAATCACATGGAAATATCCTTCTTGCATTTTAAAAGGAGATAATTCGGTTGGAGAATTTTATTCTATTGCTGTGACTAATAATTATCAGCAAGCAGATACCGGAACTAAGATGATTCATCTTGGTAAAAACACAAAATCAACAATTATTTCAAAAGGAATTTCTGCAGGGAAATCTCAAAATTCTTATAGAGGATTAGTTCAAATTAGCTCAAGAGCAGATAATGCTCGAAACTTCTCTCAATGTGATAGTTTGCTAATGGGGAATGACTGTGGAGCTCATACGTTTCCATATATAGAAGTAAAAAACAAATCGGCTCAAATTGAACACGAAGCTACAACGAGTAAAATTGGTGAAGATCAGATTTTCTATTGTAATCAACGTGGTATTGATACTGAAAAAGCCATTGCTTTAATTGTTAATGGATTTAGTAAAGAAGTTCTTAATAAACTCCCAATGGAATTTGCTGTAGAGGCTCGAAAACTATTAGAAATAAGTTTAGAAGGTTCGGTTGGTTAAATAAAAGTCAAAATTTAAAAAGATGAAAAAAGTATTTTTATTATTAGTTACAATCTTAGTAACAGTAAGCTGTAAAGAGGATAAAAAAAATATAACAGACGTTAAAGAAGACACTGTTACTGCTGAAGACGGTAAGACCCTAAAACAAAGTGATGGTTTTGTAGCTCTGCAAGGTAATTTTCTTTACGTTGAGAAAGACAATGCTGCTGTTTTACAAACACCAACACAGATGTATGGAGTGATTGTTGACGACAAAATGAAAGCTCTGAATAAGCAGGTACAACAGTACAAAAGTGAGCCATTTGAAATGGTTCCTGTAACCGTTAGAGTACGAGTTTTCAAAAACGAAGAGGCTACAGATGAATGGAAAAACAAAATTGAAATTAAAGAGGTTTTAAAGGTTTCTAAACCTAACCCAGAAGAGAACGACATTGTAAAATTAGGAAGTAAATAATTATGTTAAAAATAAACGATTTACATGCAAGTGTAGAGGGAAAGGCAATTTTAAGAGGTATTAATTTTGAAGTTAATCCTGGAGAAGTTCATGCTATAATGGGACCTAATGGTTCTGGTAAAAGTACATTAGCATCTGTTATAGCTGGAAAAGAAGAATATGAAGTAGTAAAAGGAGAAATTCTTTTAGAAGGAGAAGATATTGAAGAATTAGCAGCAGAAGAACGCGCACATAAAGGTGTCTTTTTGTCATTTCAATACCCAGTAGAAATCCCTGGTGTTAGTGTAACTAACTTTATAAAAACAGCTATCAATGAAACTAGAAAAGCAAAAGGTTTAAACGATATGCCAGCAAAGGAAATGCTGAAATTGATTCGTGAAAAATCTGAACTTTTAGAAATTGATAGAAAATTTTTATCACGGTCTTTAAATGAAGGTTTTTCAGGAGGAGAAAAGAAACGAAATGAAATCTTCCAAATGGCAATGTTAGAACCTAAATTGGCCATATTGGATGAAACAGATTCTGGATTAGATATTGATGCTTTACGTATTGTTGCTAATGGTGTAAATAAATTAAAAAGTAAGGATAATGCGGTGATTGTAATTACACATTACCAACGTTTATTAGATTATATCGTACCCGATTTTGTCCATGTATTATACAATGGACGTATTGTGAAATCAGGAACTAAAGAGTTAGCTCATGAGCTAGAAGAAAAAGGTTACGATTGGATTAAAGAAGAGGTAAACGCATAGTTGTCATTCTTGTGAAAGCAGGAATCCAAAATAAAAATGGCACAGTTAAATAAAAGGTTCCTGCTTTTGTAGGAATGACAAAAAAAATGGATTTAAAAGATAAATTAGTATCGTCATTTATGGCATTTGAGAATTCGGTAGATATAGATGCTCCAGTTCATGATGTAAGAAGTGAAGCGATAAAGTCATTTGAAGCTAAAGGGTTTCCTTCTAAGCGTGATGAAGAATGGAAGTATACATCGCTTAATACAATATTAAAGCACGATTATAGTGTGTTTCCTAAGCAAGAAGAAGCCCTTGATTATAAAGACATTAAAAAATACTTTATTCATGATATCGACACATATAAAATTGTTTTTATTGATGGGAAGTATTCATCTCATTTATCACAAACAACTCATGATAGTATTGATGTATGCCTAATGTCATCTGCATTATCTAAACCAAAGTATCAACTTATTATTGAAAATTACTTTAATAAAGCTGCTACAAAAGAGAGTTTAGCTTCTTTAAATACTGCATTTTCACAAGAAGGTGCTTATATCCATATTCCTAAAAATAAAATTGTAGAAAAACCTATTCAGATTATTCATTTTTCAACAGGAAATGAATCTGCATTATTATTACAACCGCGCAACTTAATTGTTGTAGACGAAAATTCTCATGTTCAAATTATTGAACGTCATCAAAGTTTAACTGAAAACCCTGTACTAACAAACAGTGTTACTGAGATTTTTGCAAATAAACGTGCTATTGTAGATTATTATAAAATTCAGAATGATAAGCAAAGTGCATCTTTAATTGATAATACATTTATTAAGCAAAAGCGAGAAAGTCACGTATCTGTACATACATTTTCTTTTGGCGGAAAATTAACACGTAACAATCTTAATTTTTATCAAGAAGGCGAACGCATAGACTCAACATTAAAAGGTGTTACTATAATTGGAGATAAACAACATGTAGATCATAATACTTTAGTACATCATATAGAGCCTAATTGTGAAAGTCACCAAGATTATAAAGGTATTTTTTCTGATAGATCTACAGGTGTTTTTAATGGTAAAGTTCTGGTCGATAAAATAGCACAAAAAACCAATGCATTTCAAGCTAACAATAACATATTATTGAGTAATAAAGCATCGATTAATACAAAACCTCAATTGGAGATTTTTGCTGATGATGTAAAATGTTCTCATGGTTGTACCATTGGTCAATTAGATGAAAGCACCATGTTTTATATGCGTTCTCGTGGAATTCCAGAAAAAGAAGCTAAAGCCCTATTGATGTTTGCGTTTAGTAACAACGTGTTAAATTCGGTTAAAATCCCTGAAATTAAACAACGTATTACTAAAATTATTGCTACAAAGCTAGGTGTTAAAATTGGGTTTGACTTGTAAAAAATACTATGCTAAATTACAATAAGTTTGACGTTGATAAAATCAGAGAAGATTTCCCAATCTTAAACCGTGAGGTTAATGGGAAACCCTTAATATATTTTGATAATGCAGCAACATCTCAAACGCCAAAACAGGTGATTGATGTTATTGTTGATTATTATTCAAATTACAACGCTAACATTCATAGAGGTGTGCATACGCTTAGTCAAGAAGCCACTGATTTATATGAACAAGCGCGATTAAAAATCCAAAAACATTTCAATGCTAAATTCAACCATGAAATAATCTTAACTTCTGGAACAACACACAGTATCAACCTTATCGCTAATGGCTTTTCTACGTTATTAGGTGAAAAGGATGAAGTGTTAGTCTCAGCTTTAGAGCATCATAGTAATATTGTGCCATGGCAAATGTTATGCGAACGCACAGGTGCGACTTTGAAAGTCATTCCAATGAATGAAAATGGAGAACTCATTATGAGTGCCTATGAAGCATTACTTTCCGAACACACAAAATTGGTTTTTGTAAATCATATTTCAAATGCTTTAGGAACTATAAACCCTATTGCAGAAATGATTAAAAAAGCACATCAGGTTGGTGCAGCTGTTTTGATAGATGGCGCACAATCATGCCCGCATGTACAACCCGATGTTCAAGCATTAGATGTTGATTTCTATGTGGCTTCTGCTCATAAAATGTGTGGACCAACAGGGATTGGGTTACTTTATGGTAAAGAAGAATGGCTTAATAAATTACCACCATATCAAGGAGGAGGAGAAATGATAGATGAGGTTACTTTTGAAAAAACCACCTATGCAGGTTTACCACATAAGTTTGAAGCTGGAACACCAAATATTTGTGGCGGTATCGCTTTTGGTACAGCTGTAGATTATATGACTGCTATTGGTTTTGATGCTATTGCTACTTACGAGCATGAACTTTTAGAATACGCTACAGACAAATTATTACAAATTGAAGGCTTAAAAATTTATGGAACTGCTAAAGAAAAAACATCAGTAATTTCATTTAATATTGAAGGGATTCATCCTTATGATATTGGAACTATTCTTGATAAAATGGGAATTGCTGTACGAACTGGTCATCATTGTGCACAACCTATTATGGATTTCTATAAAATTCCAGGAACCATCAGAGCCTCTTTCGCCTTTTATAATACAAAAGCTGAAATTGATGCTTTAGTTGAGGGTGTTAAGAAAGCAAAAATGATGTTATTGTAAAGTAATTTACTGTTTTCATGTATTTCATCTAAAAAACATGTTTTTTTTGTTAAAATTTTGTGAAATTAGTATATATTCAACAATATTTTTAACTAAAAACCACGAATAATGAAAAAAATGTTTTTGAGCCTAGCCGCTCTAGCCCTTATTTTTACATCATGTGAATCTGATAAAAATGATCTTTCTCAAGATCAAAACCAAGTTGATATGAGTGATTTCTTTGTTCATACGGATTCTGATAATGGAGAGGGAGAAAGAAATGGTACTGTTGCCTGTCATACGATGACTAATTTGAATCGTCTCCTTGAAGAAGATCCAAAACTGTACAAAAAAATGTATGACATAGAGTATCAAATAAGAGAAGATATGATGGCTAAAAAGCCAGACGGAGCAGGAAATGGAAACGGAAACGGAAATGGAAACGGTGGCGGAGATGGCGGAGATGGTGGCTCTACTGATGATTTAGGAGTTATCAATATCCCTGTTTATGTACATGTTATTTATAGTAACTCACAACAAAATATTAGTAGCACACAAATTAACTCTCAGATAACAATCTTAAATGAAGATTTTAGGGCAACAAATAATGATGCTAATCAAGTTCCAGGTGAATTTTCTGGATTAGTTGCTGATAGTGAAATTGAATTTACATTAGCGGGAACATATAGGCATTCAGATTCTAGAACTTCTTGGGGAACTAATGATGCAATGAAATCTGCTTATCCTCCAGTAACCCCAGAAACTCATTTAAATATTTGGGTTTGCAATATTGGTGGTGGAATTTTAGGATATGCACAATTCCCCGGAGGACCAATTAGTAGTGATGGTGTTGTTGTCTCTCCTCAGTATTTTGGAAATACAGGTTTTGTATCTGCTCCTTTTGATGAAGGTAGAACTACAACTCATGAGGTAGGTCACTACTTAAACTTACGCCATATTTGGGGCGATGGAAGATGTAATAGAGACGATTTTGTTTCTGATACTCCAAAATCTGATGCACCAAATTATGGTTGCCCATCGTATCCAACTGTAAACTGTAGATCAAATGATATGACTATGAACTATATGGATTATGTTGATGATGCTTGTATGTATATGTTTTCTGAAGGGCAAAAATCGCGTATGAGAACGATTTTTGAATCTGGAGGACCAAGAGCGTCTATGATAAACTAAGTTTTAGTTTTTAACTATAAAAAAGGATGTCTATATGGCATCCTTTTTTATTTAATATTGTCAACAATTAACTTTGGCTTCTTTTTTGTAATATTACTATCACACTTAAAAATTTAAAACTATGAAACTAATTCTATGTTTAATCTTTATGCTGATTTCAGCAAAGGAATGTGATAAAAATAAAACACAAATAGCAACAGAAACGACAATGGAAATGTCTGATAGAAATACGCAAGAGAATATGAAATTGACTTATCAAGCTGTGTCAAGAGGTTTTTTTCTAAAAATATGGGTTGAAGGGGATTCGCTATCATTTACAAGTGATTATAATCTAAAAGAGGTGAACACCTATCAAATTTCTCAAGAAGAAAAAGAAGCGTTATTAACATTACTTAATAATATTGATGCAACTGCACTTCCAGGATTAGAGTCGCCTTCAAAAGCGCATCAGTATGATGGCGCTGCTATAGCAACGTTTGAGATTTCAAAAGATGAAGAGATCTACAAAACCAGTGCTTTTGATCATGGAAACCCTTCAGTAGTAATTAAAGACCTTGTTGAGAAAATGTTATCCATAAAAACAATGCTAGAGAAACAATAGAGATATTGTATCTTTGCAGCGATAATCATGAATGCTTTTTATGAGGCTGAAAAATTTGAAATTTAATATGACAATTGCAGAAATACAAGATGAAATTATCGATGAATTTTCAATGTTTGATGATTGGGAAGAACGCTATCAATATATGATAGATCTTGGTAAGACGCTACCATTAATAGATGAACAATATAAAACCGAAGATTATATCATAAGAGGGTGTCAAAGTAAGGTTTGGGTTCATGCTGAAATGAATGCTGATAAGGTTATATTTACAGCAGATAGTGATGCTATTATTACCAAAGGAATCATTGCTATTTTAATTCGTGTGTTTTCTGATCAGCACCCAAAAGACATCATCGAAAGCCATACCGAATTTATTGATCAAATTGGTCTAAAAGAACACTTGTCACCAACACGTGCTAATGGATTAGTAAGTATGATAAAGCAAATTAAAATGTATGCGATTGCATACCAAACACAATTAAATTAGTTCACAATGAGCGAATCAGTAATAGACACAAACCTTTTAGGTGAAAAAATAGTAAGAGTTATAAAAACAATTTATGACCCTGAAATTCCAGTAGATATTTACGAATTAGGTCTTATTTACGATGTATTTGTAAATGAAGATTATGATGTAAAAATATTAATGACATTAACAACACCTAATTGCCCTGTTGCTGAAACATTGCCTTTAGAAGTTGAAGAGAAAGTAAAGTCTTTAAATGATGTAAAATCTGCTGAAGTTGAAATTACATTCGATCCACCTTGGACTCAAGACTTAATGAGTGAAGAAGCAAAATTAGAATTAGGGATGCTATAATATGGCCGAAGAAATCATAAATAAAGTCGCATTAAGTAAGTTAATGGTAGTAGATCTTGAAGATTACTACCCAGAAGGAGAGCGTTTTGTTTTTGATATTAAGGATTGGTTATATGAAGGCTTAGTTTTAAGGGAAAAAACGTTTAGATTATCTGTAAAAGATTATGACTGGTCTAAACATCAAAATCAATTTGTAGCATTAACATGCTCTACCGATGCTATAATTCCTGCTTGGGCTTATATGTTGCTTATGGTTGAATTGCAATCGTATGCTAAAAAAGTAATGGTTGGCGATTTAGAACATTTAGAAACTTCAATTTATCAAGATATTATAACGCATCTAGATGTAGCACCTTATCAAGATCGGCCACTTATTATTAAAGGCTGTGCTCATAAACCTGTTCCAACAAATGCTTATACAATGCTACTAGCAAAATTAAAACCAGTTGCTAAATCTATCATGTATGGTGAGGCTTGTTCGTCTGTGCCACTTTTCAAAAGAAAATAATACTTATGAGTTGTGACTTTGTAATTTAATTTGAGTCTAATACTAGGATTATAAATTATCAAGCATTCCTTTTAATTCAAATCACTGTTATTCAGCGATCTAAATAGTTGTATTTACGGCTAATTAATAATTCAAAAACGATTAAAACCACTAATTATGATTAAAAAATTACTTTTAACAGCTATACTTATGTTGTCTATTTCTTTTGGGTTTTCTCAAACTAAAGAAGAATTAGAAGTTCAAAAAGCAGAGAAGCAAGCTGTTGCTGATGCTGCACAAGCAGAGGCTAATGCTTTACAAGCCCAAATAGATGCTTTGCCAGGTTGGAGAGTTGGAGCTTTTGGTGTTATAGGAGGAAGTTTATCTAACTTTAATAACTGGTATTCTCAAGGTGCTCCAAATAATTCATCTGGAAATATCGGATTTACTGTTAATGGTTATGCGAACTTAATTCAGGAGAAATTTTTCTGGAGAAATGCATTAACAACTAATTTAAACTGGACAAAATTAGATAATAAAGATACAGATTTAGATAGTGACAACTTTGAGCCAACAACAGATGTCTTTAATATTTCTTCTTTATACGGAAGAAATATTACATCAAAATTAGCTGCTTCTGCATTAATGGAATATCGAACGACACTGTTAAATAACTTCAATGATCCTGGGTATTTAGATTTTGGGGTTGGTGCAACTTGGACACCTCTTGAAAATTTAATAGTAGTCATCCATCCATTAAACTACAACTTTGTATTTACAGATAATGATAATATTTTTGAATCATCGTTAGGTGCTAAGATTGTTGCAGACTATACACGTCAAATTGGAGCAGTTGCTTTTAAATCTAACGTATCAATGTTTCAAAGTTATGAGAGTGGAGATTTGTCAAACGTAACATGGACAAACTCTTTTAGTTATACTCTATGGAAAATGATTGGAGTTGGTTTCGACTTCGGGTTAAGAAGCAATAAACAAGAAGCTTTAAGTTTTGCTTTAGCTAATTTTGATCCTATGGGAACAGATCCTGTCCCAACATTCGATAATGTTGATAATGACTTACAAACGTATTATACTTTAGGATTGACTTATAAATTTTAAGCCGTAATAATACACTCTATAAAAATAAAAGCACCTCATTGAGGTGCTTTTATTTTTATAGAATGACACCTATTTATTCTTCTTCTTCTACAGTATAATCAGGATATAAGAAATGATTGTAAGGGAAACGCGTTACATGAATTTCTCTAACTTCATCATAAACACGTTTTTTAAACGTGTCTAGGTTTTTTTTGTTTAAAGCTGAAATGAAAAGTGCATTATTTCCCACGCGATTCATCCAAGTATTTTTCCATTCGTCTAAGCTGTAATGTATAGATGTTCTTTCGGTTATTAAATCATCATCATCAAAAGGTTCTGGTTGATAAGCATCAATTTTATTAAACACCATTATTGTTGGTTTATTAGAACTATCAATCTCGCCAAGAATTTTATTTACAGATTCGATATGTTCTTCAAAATTTGGATGCGAAATATCTACAACATGTAATAACAAGTCTGCCTCACGAACTTCGTCTAGTGTACTCTTAAAGGATTCGATAAGTTGAGTTGGTAGTTTTCTAATAAATCCTACTGTATCGGTTAGCAAAAAAGGAAGGTTTTGTATCACTACTTTTCTAACCGTTGTGTCTAATGTAGCAAACAACTTGTTTTCTGCAAATACATTACTCTTGCTAACGATATTCATTAATGTAGATTTGCCAACATTTGTATAGCCAACCAGTGCAACCCTAACCATTTTACCACGATTACCACGTTGTACTGCCATTTGTTTATCAATGGTTTTAATCTTTGATTTTAGTAAAGCAATCTTATCACGCACAATACGTCTATCAGTTTCTATTTCAGTTTCACCAGGACCACGCATTCCAATACCACCTTTTTGTCGTTCAAGGTGTGTCCACATTCCTTTTAGCCTTGGTAATAAATACTCACATTGTGCAAGTTCCACTTGGGTGCGAGCATAACTTGTTTGAGCGCGTTGTGCAAAAATGTCTAAGATTAAATTTGTACGATCTAAAACTTTACACTCTAATATTTTACTAATATTTCGTTCTTGAGCAGCAGAGAGTTCGTCGTCAAAAATAGCTGTGCTAATGTCATTGTCTTTAATATAGTTTTGTACATCTTCCATTTTACCAGATCCAATAAAAGTTTTTGGATTAGGCATGTCCATTTTCTGAGTAAAACGTTTTAAAACTTCACCACCAGCAGTATAGGTTAAAAACTCTAATTCATCTAGATATTCTCTAGATTGTTCTTCATTTTGATCTCTAGTTACAACACCAATAAGAACCGCTTTTTCTAGCGTTATGTCTTTTTTTTCAATCATAAATTTAAATAAAACACAAAGTTACATAATTGAATGTTCGTCTATTGCATTTTAAAACTTAAATTTGTGATGTGAATTCTATAGATTTAAAAACTACAACCTATACTATTGCTTTTTATAACCTCGAAAATCTTTTCGATATCTATAATGATGCAACAACGTATGATGACGATTTTTTACCTGGTACAGAAAAACGTTGGACCAAAAAACGCTATGATCGAAAACTCCACAAGTTAGGTCAGGTTATTTCTAAAATAGGTTTTGATGAAACGCAAAAACCACCAGCTTTAATTGGTTTAGCTGAAGTTGAAAATAAAAAGGTTCTTCAAGATTTGATAGACAGTAAAGACTTAGAAGAATATCCCTATGGTTTTGTACATTATGATTCGCAAGATGAAAGAGGAATTGATGTTGCTTTACTTTATGATACAACGGTTTTTACTGTTGAACAATCTAAAACATATTCTGTGTATTTAGAAGATGACATTGGGGAACAGGATTATACTAGAGATATTTTGTTAGTGTCTGGAATTCTTCATTCTGAAAAAATATACTGTATCGTTAATCACTGGCCTTCTAGACGAGAAGGCGAAAAGGAATCGATGCCTAAACGAATGAAAGCAGCTGAAAAGGTTGTCGAAATAATGAATGAGATTAAAACTGAAGATGCCAATGCAAAAATACTGGTCATGGGAGATTTTAATGACAACCCAAGTAATGATAGTGTTAAGTTTATGGTAAAGCAAAGTGAACTTTACAATCCTATGGAAACCTTACTGTCTTATAGTAGAGGGAGTTTAAATCATAATTTCAAATGGAATCTTTTTGATCAAATATTGTTTTCTACTAATTTTTTTGAAACTCAAAAAAATAAATTAAAGTTTGATGAAGCAGATATCTTTGATGAAAAGTTTTTGACACAATATAAAGGCAAGTTTAAAGGGCAACCTTTTAGAACTTATGTGGGTAAAAAATATAAAGGAGGCTATAGTGATCATTTTCCAGTTTACGTTCAATTAAATATTACAGAATTGTAAGTTCTTAAAGTCTTTTTCTCTTTGTCGATAAAAACTGCCTTTTATCTATTATAACACTGTTAACAGTATGTTAACTATCATTTTTTTTATCTTCGGTTGCTTATAATGAGTTTAAGTACTAGACTTGTTCAATCTTAATTATTCATTCTTTCCTAAGGATTAAATTTAAGAGACTAATTAACAATCAATTAAAATAATTTAATAGCATTCATTGATATGAAAAAATTTTTACTCTCGTTGGCATTCTTATTTACGTTTTCAATTTGGTGTGCTGATGCGCAAATCACAACATACCCCTATTTAGAAGATTTTGAATCTGGAGATGGAGGTTGGGTTGTTGATGCCGCAAACCCAGGGACATGGGCTCTTGGAACGCCTGCAGCAGCTGTGATTAATAGTGCTGATACTGGTACTAATGCATGGGTTACAAATTTAACAGGTAACTATAATAGTAATGAAAATGGTATTGTAACAAGTCCTGTTTTTGATCTATCATCTTTAAGCGCTCCTTCAATAGAAATGAGTGTATGGTGGAATTCAGAATTTAGTTGGGATGGAATGGTTTTACAATCGTCTATCGATGGTGGAACATCTTGGCAAAATGTAGGAGCGCAAGGCGATCCTAATAACTGGTATAATGATGGAACTATTGCAGGTAACCCAGGAGGACAACAAGAAGGTTGGACAGGAAGAGGTGCTGCAAATGGTTCTGAAGGATGGGTTGTTGCAAGACACGCATTAAGCGGATTAGGAGGACAAGCAAATGTGATTTTAAGAGTTGCGTTTGGATCTGATGGCTCTGTCACAGATGAAGGTGTTGCGTTTGATACCGTTACAGTTTTTGAAGTAAGTTGTCCTGAACCTTCAGGAATAACTGTTTCAAATATTACAGCGACATCAGCAGATATTAGTTGGACAGCAGGAGGAACAGAAACAGACTGGGAGGTTGTTGTACAACCAGCAGGAACAGGAGTTCCAACAGGATCAGGGACAGCGACATCAAGTAATCCTTATACAGTAAGTAGTTTAACTGCTGTTACAGATTATGAAGTGTATGTTTTAGCTAGTTGTGGACCTGATGGTCTTAGTGCTTGGGTAGGACCTATAAACTTCTTGTCAGCCTGTGATGTATTTGTACCAGATTATTTAGAGAGTTTTACAACGATTATACCTAACTGTTGGGATGAAGCAGGAGATGGAGATGCAACTACAGGACCTACAGGATTAGGTGCAGGAGATTGGGGTCCAGATGGATTTTTAAATGATGGATTTGATGGTGCATATAAAATTAATTTATGGCAAGCATTTAAGAGTGATTGGATATTATCACCACAGTTTGATTTAACAGGTGGACCATTTCAAGTCGATTTCGATTTTGGAATCATGCAATTTGGAAGTAACACAAATGCAGGTACATTAGGATCTGATGATACGGTTCAATTATTAATATCAAATGATAATGGTGTTACATGGACTAGTTTAATAACCTTTGATAATACGAGTGTGGTTCCTGCAACAGGAACACAAGTTGTAGCAGATTTAACAGCTTATGCAGGACAAATAGTTCAGTTTGGAATCTTAGGATCTGAAGGAACAGTAGATGATACTGAAGATAATGATGTTTTTGTTGATAATTTTAGAGTACGCGCTATTCCATCATGTCAAGAATTAACAGGTGTTGTTGTAGATAATGTTACAGATACATCTGCCGAAATAAGTTGGACACCAGGAGGAACAGAGACTTCTTGGGAAGTTGTTATTCAGCCACAAGGAACAGGAGTTCCAACAGGACCAGGAATAGCGACAACAGATAATCCTTATACTGCAACTCCTCTAAACTCAAGTACAGCTTACGAAGTTTATGTAAGAAGTGATTGTGGTGTTGATGGTTTAAGTAGTTGGGTTGGACCAATTAATTTTTCAACATTAAATACGCCTCCACCAGCTCCAGTAGGAGTAACTTGTGCTTCTGGATCGTCTTCATTTATTTTTACAGAAGATTTTGATCAAGATCCACCAGCAGGTTGGACGGGTAATACGTTTAATGGTGATAATGGAAATTGGGATATTACGGGAGCTGGAGCTAATTCTGGTGGAACAGGACCAGCTAATGCTTATGATGGCGGAACAGGAAACCATTTAGAGTATGAAGCTTCAGGTAATTCAAGTGACATTGCATCGGCAATAAGTCCAGCAATCGATTTAACAGCAGCTATGGATGGTGCAGAATTATCATTCTTCTTCCATGCTTTTGGTGATGATATGGGAACGCTTAATGTTGGTGTTTCAAATAACGCTGCAGGACCATTTACAAATGTTTTTACATGGATTGGAGATTTACAATTAACAGACAATGAAGCTTGGGTGCCAGTAGGTGTTAACTTAGATGCTTATTTAGGACAGGTCGTTTATATAGAATTTAATTATGGTGGTGCAGGAACAGGATTTGAAGGTGATATGTCTATCGATTTTGTTAGAGTAGAATCTTGTGGTTCTTTTTGTATTCCTCCAAGTGGAATATCAGTAACAAATATAACTGGTACTTCGGCAGATATAGACTGGGATGCTAACAATGGTGAAACATCATGGGAATATGTGGTTGTTCCAGCAGGAACAGGTGAGCCAACAGGAGCAGGTACAACATCAGGAACACTTTCAGCAAATATTACAGGCTTAAGTTTTGAAACAGACTATGAAGTCTGGGTAAGAGCAGATTGTGGTAGTGAGTTTAGTATTTGGTCTGGACCAGTTAATTTTTCAACTTCAGTTCAATTAAACTTTAATGTAGATTGTGCTGTAGGACCAGTTAATAGTTTTATGTGTTATGGAAATAACGACTCTGAAATATTTACATATACAAGTTCTGATGGGTCACCTCTTAACTTAACAATTAATGTAGGTGAAATAGAAGGAGCGCCATTTGATTTCTTACTTGTAACAGATGGAAATGGTACTGTATTATATAATGATGAAGGTAATGATGGTGTTCTAGATGGATTAACATTTCAATCTATAACTGATACAATAACAATTCAAATTTTATCTGATGGTTCAGTAAGTTGTGAATCAGGAAGTGGTTGTTGTTTAAACGGAATAGATTATACAGTTGCTTGTGCAACGTGTATTAACCCAGAGGCAACCTATCAAGTTATTGATGATTGTGCTAATGGTGATCAATTTTTGATTGATGTTAATATAACAAGTTTAGGTGATGCAACATCACTTACAATTACTAATAATATAGATGCGACAACAGTACCAGTTACTGCAACTGGTGTATACCAAATTGGTCCATTTCCATTCTTAGTAGATGTAGTGGTAACTATAAGTAACGATCAAGATGTTAACTGTGAAATAAACAGTAGCCCAATTCAACTTTTAGCCTGTCCTCCAGAAAATGATAACCCTTGTGATGCTATTGTAGCTGTTGTTAATGATGACTCATCATGTGATTTATTGACAGCAGGATCATTAATTGAAGCTACAGATTCAGGTGTTCCAACAGGATCATGTGGAGGTAACCCAGATGATGATGTATGGTTTCAATTTACAGCACTTAGTGAAGTACAGTTAATTTCATTAGTAAATGTTGCTGGTGGTGGGTTTAATACCGATCATGCATTATACGAAGGAACTTGTGATGGTTTAATAGAATTAGAATGTACAGATGGTACAGCAAGTGTTACGCCGCAATTGGTTATAGGAAACACCTATTATATTAGAGTATTCTCAGGTGGAAATAATTCTGAAACAACAACATTTGATTTGTGTATTAAAGAAGCACCAACAAATATTATATGTGAAAACGCTGAAAATTTCTGTGCAGAAGCAGGAGGTGCATTAACAACATCTAATATTGTTGGGATACCAGATCCAACAGATATAGCATGTTTATTCTCTGCTCCAAACCCAACTTGGAATATTCTCCAAATTGGTGATTCTGGATTAATTGAAATTCAAATCGATCAAGTAGATGAGAATGGTAATGGATTAGATGTTGATTTCGTGCTTTGGGGACCATTTACGTCTTTAGAAGATGCTTGTGGTAATTTAGATTTTGGATGCCCTAATCCAGGTGGCGATTGTCCAAATAACACAAATGATCCTAATTTTTATCCGTTTGGAAATATTGCAGATTGTAGTTATTCTGCTGCTCCAACTGAAAACTTAACGATTGATAATGCGTTATCAGGCGAAATTTATATTTTATTAGTAACAAACTTCTCTGATAATCCAGGTACAATTTCAATTAGTCAAACTAATGATGGTGGTACTACAGGTGATGGTAATATTACCGCTGAAATTGAAGTTGATCTTGGTATTGATCAAAACTTTTGTGGTTTTCCTGATTTTGAATTAAATGCAGATTCTCCATTCGCAGATACGTATGAGTGGTATGAAAATGGATTTATTATTCCAGATGAAACAGGTTCAACTTTGACCGTTTCAAATTCAAGTACTTATACCGTAATTGCTTATGACGAACAATGTGATTCTCAAGCACAAGATTCTGTAACGGTAGTATTTGGCCTAGAACCAGTTGCAAATCCAGTAGCAGATATCGTGACTTGTGATGATATTTCAGCAGATGAAATAGAAGACTTTGATTTAAGTATTCAAACAGCTGGGATTTTAGGAGCTCAATCTGATACAGATTTTAATGTAACCTATCATTTAACCTTAGCAGAAGCGCAAGCAAATACAGGGGAGTTACCTTTAATATATACTAACATCTCAAATCCACAAACCATTTTTGTGCGTGTTGAAGATGCTAATGCAACCTTCTGTTTTGCAACAACAAGTTTCCAGTTGATTATTTCTGGACCTACTCCTACTGCAACAAGTGTTGCTATTGAAGAGTGTGATGATGATACTGATGGCGTTACACTATTTGATTTGGCTGCTCACGATGCTAATGTATTAGATGGGCAAAATGCTGCAGATTTCACTGTAAATTATTACTTGAATGAAGCAGATGCTGAAGCAGGTACAAATGCAATAGACACTTCGGTGTTATATAGTAGTACTTCGCAAACGATTTATACAAGAGTAGAGAGTAATGTCGCTTTTGATTGTTATTCAACAACTGGATTTGACTTAGTAGTTAAGCCTTTACCTAGCACATTATTTACTACAGATTTTGATTATGAAGTATGTCCAAATGCAACTGTACCAATTTTAATTACTGCAACTGCTAATAATTATACAGCAACTGAAGTCTCAATTGTTTGGTATAGAGATGGAGGTCTTATTGCAGGAGAAAATGGTTTAACATTACCAGTTTTAGAAGCAGGTCTTTATGAAATAGAGGTTACATTTAATGATGGAACTCAATGTTCTAATAGTGCATCGCAAACAGTTATCGAATTAGAAAGCTGCGTTATACCTCAAGGGATTTCACCTAATGGAGATGGTATGAATGACTTCTTTGAATTGAGTAGTTTTGATGTAAGTAAACTAGAGATATTTAACCGTAATGGAACATTAGTATATTCTAAAACTAATTATACAAATGAATGGTACGGTCAAACTAATGATGGTGATGAGTTGCCTGTAGGGACATATTTCTACACAATGGAATATGAAAACGGTAAACAAAGAACTGCTTGGGTTTACATACAAAGACTTAATTAAGACCAATTATAATCAACAATAAAGAATTCATCCAAAACAACTAAATCAAATAACTAACAAATGAAAAAATTTTATATCATTATTGTATTGCTTATAGCAACACAGGTGTATGGACAGCAAGATCCTCAATATACACAGTACATGTATAATATGAATGTAATTAATCCAGCTTATGCAGGTTCAAAAGAAAACCTTTCATTCGGATTATTATACCGTACGCAATGGACAGGTATTGAAGGCGCTCCTAAAACAGCTACCTTTTTTGGACATTTACCTGTTGGAGATAAAGTAGGCTTAGGTCTATCTATTATTTCTGATGAGGTAGGACCTGTTAAAGAAACTAATGCATATGTCGATTTCTCTTATACTTTAAAATTAGGAGGTGAACATAAATTAGCTTTTGGTGTTAAAGCAGGAGCAACATTTCATGATATCGGATTAGCAGATATTGATTTGATAGATCCGAATGATCCATTTTTTCAAAATATAAATACAACGACTCCAAATGTTGGAGCTGGTTTCTTTTACTATACAGACAACTACTATTTTGCAGCATCTGTTCCAAACATATTAGA
The DNA here is from genome assembly GCA_002162685.1 of Flavobacteriales bacterium 33_180_T64. GTDB lineage: Bacteria > Bacteroidota > Bacteroidia > Flavobacteriales > Flavobacteriaceae > Psychroserpens. Next base: position 264,872 of record MAAQ01000013.1, on the reverse strand, counting down.
TTCTGTGCATTTAGATGCTAATGGGAATAAATTAGGATCTGAAGAAGCGCATTACTTTGTAACTGGTGGATACGTTTTTGAATTATCTGCTAATGCGAAATTGAAACCTTCATTTTTAGTGAAGTCTGCATTTAGTGCACCAACATCTTTTGATGTTAATATGAACGCCTTGTTTTACAACAAACTTGAAATTGGAGCGTCTTATAGATTAGACGATTCATTTTCAGGCTTAATAAACTTTGCAATTACACCTTCGGTAAGAATTGGATATGCATACGATAGCGTTAATTCAGATATTAAAAAATACGCTCCTGCATCTCACGAGTTTTTATTGTTATTTGATTTAAACTTCCCGAAAAAAGTTTCACGTTCACCAAGATATTTCTAAACAGTTAAGCGAAAACATTATGAAAAAAATTATAACACTTTTTACAATAGCAGCATTAAGTAGTTTTAGCTTAATTGCTCAAAATAGTAATACTAAAAAAGCAGACAAACACTTTAATAGATTTGAATTTGTTGAAGCTGCTGAAGATTATGCAAAATTAATTGAAAACGGAAAAGGAAGCCCTTACGTTTATGCGCAATTAGCAGAAGCATATTATAATGTATTTAATACTCAAGAAGCAGAACGTTGGTATGTCAAAGCTTTAGAAGGTTCTGATAGTCCAGAAATGATTTTTAAATATTCTCAGATGCTAAAAGCAAATGGAAAATATGAAGAGTCTAATGTGCAAATGGCAAAATTCGCTAAAATGCGCCCAAGTGATGATAGAGCAATTGCATTCAATAAAAATCCAGGTTACTTGCCTAAAATTTTAGAAAAAGGGAAAAAATTCAATATTCAAAATTTAGGGTTTAATACTAAGTATGCAGATTTTGGAGGGACACTTCAAGATGGAAAATTATATGTGACTTCTGCGAGAAATACAGCCCGTAGAACTTATGGATGGAATCAAGAGCCATTTTTAGATATCTATGAGTTTTCAAAAAATGATGATGGAACATATCAGGCTGGTACTTTAGTAGAAGATAAAGTAAATACAAAGTATCACGAAGGTGTAGTGTCATTTTCTCCAGATGGAAAAACAATGTACTTTTCAAGAGAGAGTTATTTTGAAAAAGAATATGAAAAAGATTCAGTAACGAACTACAGAATTAGCCAGATACAACTGTTCAAAGCAATGAAAACAGGTGATACATGGGGTAATGTTGAAGGATTTGCAGTTAACAGTGAGAACTATACGGTAAAAAATCCGTCAGTAAGTTCAGATGGAAAAACACTTTATTTCGCATCTAACATGCCAGGAGGTTTTGGATTATTTGATATTTATAAAGCAGATATCAATGATGATGGTACTTTAGGAGAAGCAGAAAACTTAGGACAAAAAGTGAATACTCAAGGTCATGAAATGTACCCTTTTATTAGTAGTAATAATACGCTTTACTTCTCATCTAATGGTCATTTAGGACTAGGTAATTTAGATGTGTTTTATTCTAAAGTAGTTGATAATAAAATGGGCCCTGTGAGAAACATAGGAATTCCAATTAATAGTAGCGCTGATGATTTTGCTTTTCATTTAGATGAAGAAACAGAAGAAGGTTTTGTATCCTCAAATAGAGATGGTGGCTTAGGAGGCGATGATGTTTATGCGATTAAGAAATTACAACCTTTATGTGATGTTTTAATTACAGGAACTGTTACAGACTCAAGTACTGGAAATCCTATTAATGCAGCTTCAGTAACACTTTACGATGACCAAGGAAACAGTGTTTTATCTAAAGTAACTAATTCTGATGGTACTGTAGAATTTATTGTTGAATGTGGAAAAGAATCTGAATTAGAAGTATCAATGGATGGCTTTGAAAGCAGAAAGGTTACTGTAAGTGCTTCAGAGGAGGAAGAAGTTGAAGTAAATATTGCATTAGATCCAATTGAAGAAATAGTTGGGCCAGAAACAATTAATCTTGATCCAATTTATTTTGATTTCGATAAATCAAATGTTACTGCTCAGGCCGCTTTTGAATTAGATAAACTAGTTCAAATTATGACTAAGTATCCAGATTTAATAATTAATGCGACGTCTCATACTGATAGTAGAGGTTCTGCTCCTTATAATGAAAAATTATCTGATAGAAGAGCTAAAACAACAGTTCAATATGTGATTTCAAAAGGAATTGATAAAGCTAGAATATCAGGAACAGGGAAAGGAGAAAGTGAACCAAAAGTTAATTGCGGTTCTAATTGTACTGATGAAGAACATCAACTGAATAGAAGATCAGAGTTTATTATCGTAAGCGGAGGTCCACAAGCACAATAATAAAATAAGACATAAATGATAAACTAACCAATTTAAAGCCCTGAATTAATCAACAGGGCTTTTATTGTTTATACATAGGATTGCTAAAATAATTATGTAAAAAAAAGAATAAACAACCGACGAAAATGAAAAAAATAATCTTAATAATTGCGCTTATATTCACCTGCTCGTGGGTAGATGCTCAAACGTATTTACAAGAAAACTTTGATGCCGAAATTCCAGCTACTTGGGCAATCACTGATGCAGGTACTGCTACTGGTGATTCATGGATTTCTGGTCAACAAGGAGCTGGTAATAGCCTTAATGGTACAAATACCGCTATTGTTGATAGTGACACCAATGGTAATGGTGTTGAAATGATTGAAACATTAACATCACCAGTTTTTGATACTACAGGAGCAATAGCCCTCTTTTTAGATTTTGATCAGTTTTATAATAATGGAGGTGGAGATTCAGCTGTTGTTGAAATTTTTGATGGTACTAACTGGATTGAAGTTTTAAATCAAACAGCAGATATTGGAGCATTTAATGCGCCAAATCAACAACATATTGATCTTACGGCATACTCTAATGCTGCTATGCAAATTAGATTTGTCTATAATGACGGAAATATTTGGGCTTGGTACTGGTTAGTAGATAATGTTCAAGTTTATAATTCTACGTGTAATTTTCCTTCTGATTTAACTGTTGCTAATTTAACGTCATCTACAGCTGATTTATCATGGATAGCAGGAGGAACAGAAACATCATGGGAAGTTATTAATCAAGTCGCAGGAGGACCAGTTCCCACTGATACTGATACAGGTACAATAACAACTAATAACCCTTATCAAGTTACAGGGTTAATAGAAGGAACAGACTATGAGTTTTATGTAAGAGCCGATTGCGGACCTGATGGAACAAGTATTTGGATTGGACCATTTGCGTATAGAATAGGTGGGCCAGGAGAGCTTTGTGAGAGTTCAATAGTAGTTACAACGCCTTTACCTTATAATACAACTGATGATACAGCAAATTATTCCGATGATTACGCAGGAACTCCAGGAGCTGATTGTGGATCTGGTAACGGATATTTAAATGGTGATGATGTCGTTTATTCATATACACCAACTGCTGATACTTCTATTGATATTACAGTTTCTGCTTTGTCAGATACTTTTACAGGTGTTTTTGTATATACCGATTGTGCAAATATTGGTACGCAATGTGAAACTGGAGCAATCAATGGGTTTACTCAAGATGATTTATTAATTGATAATTTACCTGTAACGAATGGACAAACATACTATATCGTAATTTCAACTTGGGCAGCACCTCAAAGTGTCGCTTACACTTTAGATATTACTGAAAACACTTGTATTGATCCTGTTGTAGATTTTGCAGTTAGACAAGACTGTATCAATGGGCCACAATTTTTTGTAGATGTCAATTTAACAGATCTAGGTTCTGCAACGTCAATGACAATTTCTGATGATCAAGGGAGTGCCGCACAAAATACATCTGCGACTGGGATATTCTCTTTCGGTCCTTTTGCTAATGGAACACCAATTATCATTTCTGTCGTAAATGATGACGATGCTAATTGTAATCTTAATAGTAGTGCTTTAACTCAAGATCAATGTGTGCTTAATATTGTAGATTGTACACAACCACCATTGCAGTTTAATTATTGTTATGATAATAATGATGATACTGCTTGGTTATTTGAATCTACCGACGGAAGTCCTGTTAGACTTACATTTAATGCAGGAGGTATAGAGAGTTGTTGTGATGATATATTAGTATACGATGGACAAGACAATACTGCGCCATTAATTTATCAAGGAAATAATGGCGGTGATCTTTCAGGATTAACATTTGATTCTACAGGAGATTCATTATATATGGAAATTGATGCAGACGGCTCTGTAAGTTGTGCCTCTGGAAGTGGATGTTGTACTGCTGAATGGGATTTTACTGTTGCTTGTGCAACTTGTGTGAATCCAGTTGCCGACTATACCGTTAGACAAGATTGTATTAATGGGCCACAATTTTTTGTGGATGTCAATTTAACAGATTTAGGTTCTGCAACGTCAATAACAATTACAGACGACCAAGGAAGTACAGCACAAAATACAACTGCTACTGGATTGTTTTCTTTTGGACCTTTTACTAATGGAACACCAGTTGTGATTACGGTTGCAAATGATGATGATACAAATTGTACTTTAACAAGCCCGTCTTTAACGCAAGATCAATGTGTTTTAAACCTTGTAGATTGTACACAACCACCATTACAGTTTAATTACTGTTATGATAATAATGATGATACTGCATGGTTATTCCAATCTACAGATGGAAGTCCTGTACGACTTACATTTAATGCAGGTGGTATAGAAAACTGTTGCGATGATATATTAGTATACGATGGACAAGACAATACAGCTGCATTAATTTATCAGGGAAATAATGGCGGTGATCTTTCAGGATTGCAGTTTGATTCTACAGGCGATTCATTATATATGGAGATTGATGCAGATGGTTCTGTGAGTTGTGCATCTGGAAGTGGATGTTGTACTACAGAATGGGATTTTACTGTTGCTTGTGCAACATGTGTGAACCCGGAAGCAACATATAATGTTGTGTCAAATTGTACTGTTGGACCAGAGTTTTTTGTTGATGTTGACTTAACAAACTTAGGTTCTGCGTCTTCAATAACTATTAGTGATGATCAAGGGAGTCCTGCTCAAACTGTTAGTGCTATAGGAATTGTTACTTTTGGACCTTTTGATAATAATGTTCCTGTTGTAATTACAGTAGCTAATGATGATGATATTAATTGTGTTTTAACGAGTAGTACATTAACACAAGAATTTTGTATTGATAATATTGTAGATTGTTCTGCAGGACCAATTAATGCATTTTATTGCTACGATAATAATGATCCAAATGTATTTACTTATACAAGTTCAGATGGTTCTGCATTAAACTTAACAATAAATGTTGGTGAAATAGAAGGTGCGCCTTTTGATTTCTTAGTTGTTACAGATGGTAATGGAACAGAATTATATAATGATGAAGGAAACAATGGTGTTCTTGATGGTTTAACTTTTCAGTCACCAGGAGATACAATTACAATTCAAATTACATCAGATGGTTCTGTAAGTTGTACTTCAGGAAGTTTTCCTAATGGTATAGATTATACAGTCTCATGTGCAACGTGTATTAATCCAGTAGCTACATATCAGGTTATTGATGACTGTGCAAATGGAAATCAATTTTTAGTTGATGTTAACGTAACTTCTTTAGGGGATGCAACATCACTTACAATATCTAATAATATTGATGCGAATACAGTTGCTGCGTCTGCTACAGGTGTATATCAAGTTGGACCATTCCCGTTTGGTGTAGATGTTATAATTACTTTAAATAATGACCAAGATATTAATTGTGTTATTAATAGTTCTGCAATTCAACTCTTAGCATGTCCTCCAGATAATGACAACCCTTGTAATGCAACGGTAGCTGGAGTAAATGCAGATGACAGTTGTGATATCATTACAACTGGAACTTTATTAGAAGCGACAGATTCTGGGATTCCATCAGGAAGTTGTGCTGGAGATCCAGACGATGATGTTTGGTTTGAGTTTACGGCTTTAAATGAATTTCAAATTATACAATTTATAAATATTGATGGCAGCGGGTTTTTCCAAAATCTTGATCATGCCGTATATGAAGGGACTTGTAATGCACCAGTAGAACTATACTGTTCTGATGCCGATGCAAGTCTTACACCATCGCTTACAGTAGGTAATACCTATTTCGTAAGAGTGTTTTCCGCAGGAAATGAAGGTGTAGATTATACTTTTGATTTATGTATTAGACCAGGATCAGGTAATGTATCTGTAGATCAAACAACTTATACTATTGAAGAGCTAGTTGTCGATATTTTAATTGATAGCCCTTGTGCTCAGATTACAAATATTACGTCTTCAACAGGAACAGATTTTGGAGATGTTAATGGGATAGGTTATTTCTCTTCTGATGAAGGAAGTTTCCCTTTTGAAGATGGAATTATTTTAACATCTGGTGATGCGAGTAGAGCTTCAGGACCAAACTTTGATGCAATGAGTGATGGTGGTTTTGGATGGCCTGGTGATGCCGATTTAGATGCAGCAGTAGGTATCAATTCTAATAATGCGAGTGTTATTGAATTTGACTTTGTGCCATTATCAGATGAAATAAGTTTTGATTTCTTAATGGCTTCCGAAGAATATAACGGAAGCACAGGAGGAACATTTGAGTGTACATTCTCTGATGCCTTTGCATTTTTATTAACAGATGAAAATAATATTACGACTAATTTAGCTGTATTACCAGGAACAACTACGCCTATATTAGTAACAAACATTCACCCAGAAAACCCTGGTTGTGCTGCTATAAATGAAGAGTTCTTTGGTGGTTATATACCTCAAAACCTCCCTCCAATTTCTTTTGATGGTAGAACTGTCGTATTTACTGCATTTTCTCCTGTTAATATTGGAGAAACGTATCACATTAAGTTAGTAATGGCTGATGCAACAGATACAGCATTAGATTCTGGCGTATTCTTAAAAGCAGGTAGTTTTGATATTGGAGAAGTTGAGTTAGGAGCAGATATTACTGTAGCTGCAGGAACTGCAGCATGTATTGGAGAGCAAATAATTTTACAAACGCAAGCGCCATCTGTAGCTCATGTATGGTTTAAAGATGGATTCGTAATTGATGGAGAAACGTCTAACACATTAGTTGTTACCGAAGATGGTGTTTATACAACTCAAATTATATTTTCACCGTCATGTATTATATCTGATGATATTATTGTAGAATTTTTACCATTACCAATAGCTAATACACCTCCAGATTTAGTAGGTTGTTCTATAGGAAATGATACAGCTTTATTTAATTTACCAGATAATGATTTAGCTATTTTAGGAGGCCAAAATCCTGCTGATTTTACAGTGACATATCATTTAACTGAGCAAGATGCTATTGATGGTGTTGGTGAGTTAACAAGCCCTTATACAAGTGTGTCTGATCCGCAAGTAGTTTATGCTTTAGTGGTCGATAATAGTACTGGATGTGTAAATACAACGAGTTTTAGTTTAGTATTAGGTATTGAGCCAGAAACGACATTTACTCAAGATTTTGATTATGAAGTGTGTCCTAATGCAACAGTGCCAATTATAATTGAAGCAACACCTGTTAATTATACGACGTCTGAGGTAAGTATTAATTGGTATTTAGATGGTGTCTTACAGCTAGGAGAGAATGGATTGACGCTTCCAGTATTAATTGCAGGTGATTATGAAATAGAAGTAATCTTTAATGATACAGGATGTTCAAGTATTACCAACCAAACTGTTATCGAATTAGAAAGTTGTGTTATTCCTCAAGGTATTTCGCCAAATAATGATGGTATGAATGATACCTTTAATTTGAGTAGTTACCAAGTAAGCAAGTTAGAAATCTTTAATAGATTAGGAACCTTAGTTTACTCTAAAACGAACTATACTGATGAATGGCACGGACAAACTAATGATGGAGATGAGTTGCCAGTTGGAACATATTTCTATACTATGGAATATGAAAATGGTAAAAGAAGAAGTGCTTGGGTTTATATTCAACGTTTAAATTAAACAACCACTTATAATAAAAAAGGCTCTAACAATTTTGTTAGAGCCTTTTTTATGTTTTTTGTTTTAAGATTATAAAGCATAAAGCATAATAATAGAAAGTATAATACTACCTATTAATAATAACCAAAGCAACCAAATATTATAATGTGTAATTTGAGCTTTACTATTTCTCTTAGCATTTAATATCTTTCTTTTTTTACCACTATACTGTATCCAATTTTTAAAGTAAATAAAAATGCTAACCATTATAAAAAGTGACCAAGCTTTAGTTGAAGACATTGTAGTACTATTCATTTCATTTAGAAATAGAGCAACTAGAATCCCCAAAAACAATAATAAACTACACTGAAGTGAGGAGATATAAAATAACGCAATAGAGTTAGCGTTCTTTTTTTGAGTAGGTTTATAATGTTGAAATACATTAAAAAAAAACGAATCGAAAATAGTCATACTTGTTTATTTATAAAAGAAAAAAGCCACATCAATTTGATGTGGCTTTTTATATATAAGGTTTTTTTATTGAGCATCAATGCTAACAAAATCTAATTCGTATGTTCCGTCAAAATCAGATTGACCACTACCAACATATTTAAATGCAATATAGATTTGACCTGATCCACAAGAAAGATCTACATTTCCAGATTCAAACCAATTAGCAAATGAATCACTATCTTGAGTTACATAAGCGTCAGGAAGAATTCCCCAAGTTGCAGTTGTAATTCCAGCTTCGGTTCCATCCCAATCATTAGAGAATAAAACTTCCATTGTACTTCCATCTGAGAAACTATTAGAAGTTTCAAAGTTAAATGTCACATCAGAGTTCGCGTCTAAATCAATTTGTGGTGTAATTAACCAAGCAACTGAATTTGCATCACCTGAATTAAAAGAACCTACTCTAGCAGAAATCCCTTGTGAAGAATTTGAACCTGTTTGAGTGTAAGCTTCCCATCCTTCAGAACCTTCTTCTATAAAGTTAGTCCATCCGTTTCCTGAAATTAAAGAATTTATTGATTGTGATTCAAAATCATCTTCAAATAAGTTATTCGCTCCAATTGTAGTTGCTAAACCACAAGACAATTCAATTGGATCACAACGTACATCATTAGTGAAGTTGATATCTTCTGGAGTATTGAGAACTAAAGTGTAAAATTCATCGAAGAAATCTCTTGTTAAGATACCGTCAATAGATCCTCTATTTGCAGGCAATAACAACGATTTAAAATCTGAAAAGGTACTTGTGCTTAAGATCACAGATGAGCTACCAGCACAGCTTTCTAAAAGACGTTCACCATCAAATTCATCTCCATCTTCAGCTGCAAATGTTTTTAGATCATCTCCTAAGACATCATCTCTATTAAACTGAACGTCATTAAGACGAATAAATAAACTTTCTAAGTCGTTAGAGAAATCACTAATACTAACTTCTAATGGTACAATAGTAGCAGTTTCAGAAGTACGAATTAAATGCTCTGTCATTTTAGCTGCAGAAATTTTATCTAACTCATTTCCATTAGCTCTACCTATTTGTACAACACCGTTATCTACAGCTACTGATAAACCATCAAGTTTTACATAAATTTTTCTTCCGAATTCATAAATTGTAAAGAGTGGATTAACATCAACCTGAACAACAATACCAGCTGTAGGGTTTTCTGATCTGTCTTGTAATACAATTTCTTCAAAGAAGTTGCCTCCTTCGTCACTAGAGATTACATAACCTTCCATGTAGTTATTTGTGTCTTCAAATGTAATGATATCATCACCAGACTGAACTAGGTTACCAATAACGGCATCTATGTCAATAATATTTCCGTTAATTACAGGGTCAATAACGATAACACTAGGCGTGTCAAAATCATCATCCTGAACGCAAGCATTAAATACTACTAAACTTAAAGCAAGTAGTATGATTTTGTTTAATTTAATTGTTTTCATTTTTTCTTTTTTTATCTATTCCTTATAAAAGGATATTATTTTGAAATTTATTTTTTTAGAATCTAAGATATACATTTAAATAGTAAGTAGTTCCATTTCCGTTGAAATAACGAGAACCAAAAACAGGACCATTATCTCTAGATTGATCTTCTAATAATCTAGTATACTTTGGAAGCCTAGATTGTTCAAATCCGCCAGTTTTGTATTCTTGGTCAAATATATTGTTTATAGTAGCAAAGAAACCGATAAAGTAATCGCCTACTCTCCAAGATTTTCCGCCTACAACATTTACAAGAACATAATCATTAAATTCCTCTTGTTTTAATAAATCTCTTGCGATATCCTCATCATAACCAACAATTGGTTGACCATCAAAATCTGTAGTAAAGTTTGCTGATCTTGCTAAATTACTTACATCAATGTATGCATTAGAGAAATAGTTAGTAGTTACACCAATATTCCAGAAATCAGGATCACGATATTCAAACCCAATTTGATAAGCACGTTCTGGTCCACCAGCTACATGATAATCTTTGATATTTGTTGTGCCATCTCCAAAAGTTAATGGACCGTCAAAATCATCACTTGTTAAGTATAAATTTGGATTGTTATTATAAGTGTATTGACCAATAGAAGCTGCTGCTTTTAATTTTATTGTTGGTGTAACCTGTGCTTCAATACCTAGTTCTGCTCCAATATGTCTTTTTTCTACATTAGTAAGGACTTCTTGTACAAAAGCATCTCCTGTGTCTAAACCAAGACCTGCAAGATCCTCAGTAAAGAAGAAACCGATATCTGTACCGTCTTCAAACCCTGAATAGAAACCAGTAAGTCTAGCTTTTATAATTGGAGATCTAAAAATATAACTTGCATCTATAGACTGAATTTTTTCACTTTCTAAACCAATAACAATATCATTGCTTTGTCTTGCATTATTGAAAGAATTTCTAATTGTTGGTGCTTTAGTAAAGTAACTTGCATTAACATCAATAAGGTGACGACCAGTAATTTTATAGGTCGCTCCAGCTTTGACACCATAATTAGAAAAATCTAACTTTTCGCTTTTTCCAAATGAACGTGATCCAGGAAAGTTTCCGTTTTCAAATAAACCATTTCTTTGGTAAGTTGTTTGCGAAATATTTGCACCCAAATAGAAATCTATTTTGTTGTATTTAAATTGTGCTTGAGCAAATCCAGTAACAACGTTTGCATCTATTTCATAATTGTATTTATAACGATCACCTTCTTGTACAATTCTATTTGGATTGTTTAAATCACTTTGTGCAACATCTTCTAAAGATCCAATAACATTTGAGTCTTCTTCAGCAAAGAAATCTACATCTAAATATCCTGTTCCTCCTAAAAGGTCTTTAAGATTTGCAAAGTTTTCACTTTTTAGTTTTCTATAACTTACCATAGCGTTTAATCTCACGCGTTCTGATAATTCGGCATCTAAAATAGTATTAATTGTAAACTGAGAATCGTCATTTCTATCTTCTTGAATCGCATAAATAGAATTTCCACCTTGAGCTCTTACTGTAGCATTACCACGATATAAAGCATTCCAATCTAACTGACCATTATTTCTAAAGTTTTGTTCCGCTAAATAAGCTTGCTCAAAATCATAAGCCGTTGGGTTTTGATCTCTTAAGAAATAACTTGGTAAATTTTGATAATATGAAGGGTCTGGATTTCTTGCACCACCTAAGTAACTAGTATTTCCATTAAAATTAACTAAACGTGTTCCACCGTTATCAATTCTAGTGTTCCCAATTTTACCAAATTGGTAAGCTAAGTTTGTATTTAATTTTGTTTTAGATGAAATATCCCAGAAATGGTTTAACATTAAAATTGGTTCTTCAATCTCTCTAACTCTAGAGTTTCTAGTTTCTCCATTTAATTCACCCCAAAATGGGTTATATTCTCTTCCTTTCAAATTAAGGACTTCATCTGTGATAGCTGTAGAGCGACCACGTCTGTTTTGAGCATAAATACCTGTAAAGTTAATGCTGTGTTTATCGTTGATTTTTTTCTCAACAGCAGCAAAAAATGAATTAGAATCATAAAGTGTCCCATCAACATAACCTTCATCTCCATAACGTCTAGATGCTAGTACAGAATACGACCAACCACCTTCAAGTAGGCCTGAATTATAGCTCGCCATAATACGGCCAGTATAACTTCTATTAGCCGAAGCATAAGAAACTCTACCACCTTCTCTATATTTAGAAGCTCGCATTACGATATTATTAGTACCTGCTATATCACCAAAAGTATAATCATTAGCAGACATACCAATTGTAAATTCTTGGTTACGCTGAACATCATTTACTCCTCCCCAATTTCCCCATTGTGGTCTACCGTTAAATTGTTTGTTCATTTCAACACCGTTAATAAGTACTTTACCATTAGCATTATCTAAACCTCTAGGTCTAAAAAATGTAGAGCTAAAGTCATATGCAGCGGCTCTTAAGAATTGATCTTTTGATGCTTGTAGTAATCCAGAAATATTATCTGTTAAACCATCATCTTCACTATTTAAATTATCATCTGAAATTGAAATAACGAAAGAATCGGAATTGCCACTGTCAAAATCAAGAGTCATGCCGCTTATATCAACGGTTTGCCCTTCATTAACAACAATAGGATAACGTTTTGTAACATAACCCTCTTTTTCAACTTTAAGTACTTGTTCTCCTAATGGAACAATAGTTTTAAATTGAAACTCACCATTGGCATCAGTTTTAACTGATTGCGAAGTCTCCTCAATGGTAATAGTTACATCGGAAATTGGTTCCCCTGTGGTTCCATCAAAAACGCTACCTTTAACAATAGTCTCTTGTGAGAAGGATGTGAACACGGAGAACAGTCCGAATAAAAAAATAAAAAAACTTTTTTTCATGCCTTATTTATAAGATTAATAGTTCTTACGCTTTAAATAAAAATTATTTAAGCGAGCAAATTTACATTATTTATAATAAATACATACTTTTGGCTCGACATTTGTAAAAGATCATAACAATAACATAATATATAAACTATGAAACCACTACATTTTTCTTTAGCGATTATTTGTTTTTTAATGACATTTAATGGCTTTTCACAAGAAGAGAAAAAGGAGAAACGCTTTAAAGTGCATACTGTAGCATTTTATAATTTAGAGAATTTATTTGACACAGTTAATGATACAACGAAATTAGATGAACGAAGCCCTATAATGGAAATGAAAGCAGACCGAGAAGGTGTTTATGCTAAAAAAGTGCATAATATGGCTAGAGTTATTTCAGATATTGGTGTAGATGTTACAGGTAATACACCAGCAATAATTGGAGTTTGTGAAGTTGAAAACAGACAAGTATTAGTTGATGTTGTAAATGATCCTTTATTATTGGCTAAAAATTACGGTATTATACATTATGAATCTCCTGATGCTAGAGGTATTGATGTTGCCCTATTATATCAAAAAGAATTATTTAGACCTACGAATCATAGCTCACATGAAGTGAAAATTTATGATGATAAAACAAGAGAACGTAAACAAACTAGAGATCAACTTTTGGTAAGTGGTGAATTAGATGGTGATCTTATTCATATTATTGTTAATCACTGGCCATCTAGAAGTGGAGGAGAAGCTAGAAGTCGACCAAAACGTGTCGCAGCAGCTAGAGTAAGTAAATCTCTAGTAGATTCTTTACAATCTAAAGACCCTTATGCAAAGGTTTTTATTATGGGAGATTTAAATGATGATCCAACAAATGAAAGCGTTAAAGAGGTACTAAAAGCTAAAAGTGAAAAAGAAGATGTTGAATTAAAAGGGATTTATAATCCTTATGAAAACATGTTCAGAAAGAGCGGTTTTGGAACAACAGCTTATAGAGATGCGTGGAGTTTGTTTGATCAAATTTTAATGTCTAAGCCTTTAATAGAAAAAGATGATTATTCATCATTTAGATTATATAAAGCAGGTATTTATAACAAAGTGTATCTAACTAATAAAAGAGGAAGATATAAAGGATACCCATTTAGAAGTTTTGCTGATGGTGGGTTTACAGAAGGTTTTAGTGATCACTTTCCTGTATATGTTTACTTAATTAAGGAAGTAAAAAATTAGTCAAAAATGGATATAAAAAATGCGCTATTAAATTATTAATAGCGCATTTTTTTGTTTATAAAAATTTTAAAACCAATTTGCCCAAGGAATTCTAGATAGCACAAGAATTAAACCTAATGTATAAAAGATAGCTAATGTTTTAAACTTAGGTTTAGATGTTAATTTCTTTTTGTGTTTTGAATATCCAATAGTAATTAAGGTAACAGCTAAAATCCCAACAAAAGGGTGTTCTACAGCTAATAATCGAGAAAAAGAATCCAATCCTCCCATGCCATTTGCACTAATGTTTTTAAATCCAAAAGGTGATGTGAAATAGATTACTAAACCTATTAAAAGTTGAATATGAGTTACTATTAAAGTAAATAAAGAAATTCTAAAATCTACAGGTTGAAATTCTTTGTCGCCAAAAAACTTTATTAGCGCATTAAACGATGCTAAGATTAGCATTATTAATACTAAATAAGCCCAATAAGAATGAAGTATTTTAACCGTTTCGTACATAATATAAATAATTTAGTTAGTGACGCAAAAGTAAGTAATTTATGTGATTGAATTTTTAATGTTTCTATTCTGAAATAGAAATCTGCCGTTTTACTTCATTTCCAAATTCGTCAACAACTGTGATAAGATGCCTTCCTGTTGTTGGAAGAATTGCTAATTCGTGTATGTCTTTAGTAGAGCCAATGTAAGTTTTATCTATGTACCAATACACATTAGTTTCAGGTTTTGAATGTGCTAATTTTAATATAAGCTCATTAGTGTCGCCATCAAAATCCTTCGGAAGAAAAACAGAGTTATTAGTCTTGGGGTAAATAAAATCCATAGAAACTTGAACGTCTCCCATACAATCTAAGCGTAATTTTGGAAGTGCTTTGTACAACGGGTTTTTACTTTTGTAGTAATAGGCTTTAAGAGGTGGCAATACAAACCATGGTTTGTGTTTAATATGACTTAAGTCTTCACAAGAAGAATTAACTTGGTAAGTTTCTGTAGCATCAACGTGGGCTAAAATATGATATGGGCAAGGTTTTGTTTTTAAACCACTATTTTGAATATAAGTGAGTTCTATTTCATCACATATTGAAGATGCACGATGACCACTTTTTATACAAATAGTTACCTCTTGCATTTCGTCATAAGGTTTTGTAAACCATTCACTATTTGGAAGAATATCAAATACATCAAACAAAATTGGAGCTGCAGTTTGCACTCCAACCAATCCAGGTCTTCCTTCTCCATCTGCATTTCCTACCCAAACTCCAACGACATAATCTTTAGTGGTTCCAATAGCCCAAGCATCGCGAAAACCAAAACTAGTTCCTGTTTTCCATGCAATCTGTTTGGAATTATCAAAAAACTCCCAACTTTCGTCTCCTTCAGGTCTGTTCACTTTTTTTAAACTTTCATAAGTGAGATAAATAGAAGCGGCATCAAATAATGTTTTATTAGTAGATCTTTTTCCAAAATCAACGGTTTCCGAAGCTATAAACGTAGGTTCTGTAAATTCGTTTGAATAATATTCACTTGAGGTTTCAGAAAAATGATTTAAAGTAGAAGACATCGCTGCGTAACTTTTACTTAAATCCCATAAATTGCTTTCTGCGCCACCAAGAATGAGCGATAAACCATAATGATTGGCATTATATTTTAAATCGTTGAGTTGTAATTGTTTTAAATATTGATGAAAACGATCTAATCCAAAATCTTGTAATAATCGTACAGCCGGAACATTTAAAGAGCGTGATAATGCACGGCTTGCAGGAACAACACCATCAAATTCTTTATTGAAATTCTCTGGATTATAACTTCCAAATTGTGATGGCACATCTGTAACTAATGTATTTGGTAATAGATCTCCAGCATCCAACATAGCTGCATATAAAAAAGGCTTTAAAACACTACCAGTGCTTCTAGGTTTATCAATAACATCTACATCTTTTTGATGTGCTCTATCTGTTGGAGTATTGCCAACATAAGCTAATACTTCTCTAGTGTGAACATTTAGAACTAAAACAGCTGCATTATGAATTTCGTTTTGTTTTAAAATATTGTATTGATTTTTTACAATATGATTAACACGTTCTTGAAGCTTTGTATCTATCGTAGTTTGGATACGCTGACCTCTATTAGATTGTGTTATTTTTTGTAATAAATGAGGAGCAATTTGCGGTAATGCATATGGTTTTTGTGGCAAATTTTCTGCAATAGATAAGTCATAAGTTAATGAATCGATAATTTTGTTTTCGAGTAGTTTCTTGAGTAATCGATCACGTTTTTCTAATAAACGTTTTTGGTTTTTACCAGGATAAATTAAACTTGGTGCATTAGGTAAAACGGCTAATGTTGCACTTTCTGCCCATGAAAGTTGCTGTGCATCTCTATTAAAATAACGCCAAGATGCAGCATCAATACCAACAACATTTCCGCCAAAAGGAGCATTACTACTGTAATAGGCTAGTATGTCTTCTTTAGAATCACGTAATTCTAATCGTGTAGCTAAAATAATTTCTTTAATCTTTTCTATATAGGTTCTAGATTGTCCTTTTCTAGAGAGTCTAATAACTTGCTGCGTTAATGTGCTTCCTCCACGTTTTACTTCTCCAGAATTAATATTATCACGTAATGCTTTTACAATTGAAATGGGATTAAAACCTGGATGGTCATAAAAGTATTCATCTTCAAATTGAACAATACACGTTTTAAATTTTTCAGGAATGCCATCATTATGAGGAAATCGCCATTGTCCGTCCGATGCAATATGTGCGCCTAATAGTTTATTATTCTTGCTAGTAATTACTGTAGCCGTAGGGTCTTTAAAAAGCTCTTTTGGTAAGCAAAAATAGTAAACAACCAAAAGCACTAAAAGCACTATTGATTTCTTCTTGTGGGCTTTTATATAGTTAAATAATCTATACATGTACTGCACTATAACGTTGTAGTTGATTTTTCATTAGTTTGCTGTTCTAAATATAATTAAGTTTGAGTGTTTCATCTTATATAGATACGTGGGAAAGTACTTTAATATTCTTAATCTTATCATAATTTTCAGCATTTTTTTTTCTTCGGAAAAGGTAAGCGCTCAGCTAGGGTTTTGTCAAGGGAATTCTGGAGATCCTATCTTTGAAGATAATTTTGGAACAGGACTTCAAGATTCGCCTTTACCATTAGGTGCTACAACATATACATATGCGAATGGAATTGCTCCTGATGACGGACTTTATACTGTAACGAGTAATACCAATTATTTCGATTGGTTTGATGTTGATGATAGAACACCAGATGATGTAAATGGGAGAATGCTTTTAGTAAATTCCGATTTTTCGGTAGGTGAGTTTTATAGAACAACTATCAATGGTTTATGTGAAAATACATCTTATGAGTTTTCTTCATGGATAATAAACTTAACTCCAACAGGAGGGTTCTGTGGTCCAGGCGCTATACCAGTAAATGTTAGGTTTGAAATATGGGATAATACTGATACTAATTTATTAGCTTCTGGAAATACCGGAAATATTGGGAGTTCGGTAACACCAAACTGGCAACAGTATGCTTTGGTTTTTCAAACTATACCAAGTCAAACATCTGTAATCCTCAAAATGATTAACAATGGAAGTGGTGGCTGCGGAAATGATCTAGCAATTGATGATATTGTATTTAAAAGCTGTGGCGATTTTATTTCTGTTACAGATACTGCCAACAGTACAACGGTGTCTTTGTGTAGTAGTCAAACACCATATTCAAGTACATTAACAGCAATGCCTGATAATGCTGTTTTTAGCAATCACTTTTATCAGTGGCAAGAAAGCACTGATGGTACCAATTGGACAGATATTTTGGGAGCAACAAATGTAACTTTGAATGTATCAGGAGTAACAATCACAACATATTATCGAGCAAAAGTGGCAGAATTTGCTACAAATCTGAATAATTCAGATTGTATCACTTTTTCAAGCTCCTATGTGGTTTCTATAGATCAAGCACCAAATGCTCCAACTTTAGAATGTTGGGAAACAGCGACGTTTGATGATGCAATTTGTAATTGGAATGTTATTGGAACACAACCAACACAGCCTACAATTGAGTGCTGGGAAACGACAATATTTAATAACACAACATGTACTTGGGATATTACTGGAGTACAGCCTTTGCCTCCAGTATTAGAATGTTGGGAAGTCGCTACATTTAATACAAATACATGTAGTTGGGATATTTCTGGAACACAGCCAGCTCAACCTAACGTTGCGTGCTGGCAAATAGCTGCGTTTAATGATACTACGTGTTCATGGGAAATTTCAGGAGTACAACCTTTAGAACCAACTGGGCTTGAGTGTTGGCAAATAACAGCTTTTAATGATGCATTATGTACATGGGAAATCACTGGAACACAACCTGAAGTACCAGCTAATTTAGAGTGTTGGGAAACAACATTATTTAATGCTATAACCTGTGATTGGGAAATTACCGGAACACAACCTGAATCGCCTACTAATTTAGAATGCTGGGAATTGGCAACTTTTAATGATACATTATGTACATGGGAAATCACAGGAGCGCAACCAGAAGCACCAACCAATTTAGAGTGTTGGGAAACAACATTATTTAATGCTACAACATGTGATTGGGAAATTATAGGAGCGCAACCTGAAGCGCCTACCAGTCTAGAGTGCTGGGAATTAGTAACCTTTAATAATGCAATTTGTGATTGGGAAATTACCGGAACACAACCTGAAGCACCAACAGATTTAGAATGTTGGGAGATAGCTGCATTTAACGATACAACTTGTGTTTGGGACATAAGTGGGACTCAAATTATTGACTTCATTGAAGAATCTGTAATACTATGTATAGGAGAAAATCTTAGTTTGCAAGCGAGTACAGGCATTGCTAATGCAACATATTTATGGAATACGGCAGATACTACTGAATTTATAACAGTAAGTTCCAGTGGAACTTATACTGTAGTAACCACTAATGGATGTTCAATCGTGGAGAAAACAATTTTTGTGGAGCAGGCAGAAGTACCAAGTATTGAAAGTGTTCAATCAGATGGAAATAATATCGTGATATATATGTCTAATCCTGGTGATTATTTATATTCTTTAGATGGCGTAAATTTTCAATTAGAGAATGTCTTTTATAATGTTAATGGAGGAAAATATGAGATTGTTGTAAAATCATTGGATTGTGATGACTTAGTAACTTTTAATTACTTACACTTTTTTATTCCTAAATTTTTCACACCAAATGGAGATACAATTAATGAGGTTTTCAGCTTAACAGGTATTGAATGTTACGCTTCATCACAGGTTTACATTTTTGATCGCTATGGGAAATTATTGTTCTTTGCAAAAAACAGCTCTGTCAACTGGTTAGGCACTTTTAATGGTAGCCTTTTACCAGCTTCAGATTATTGGTATTTAATTATTATTGAAGGACAGGAGTTTAGAGGGCACTTTACTTTAAAGCGTTAAAATGAATAGTCTACTTTTTAAAGAATTCATACTCGCGTTCTACTTTACAAATTCTTACTTTATACCAATTGTACCAATCTTGTCGCCCTTTTTGTTGCGCAAATAAATGATCGGTTTGTTGTTTCCAGTTTTTAATAGCCTCTAAATTCTCCCAATAGCTAACAGTGATTCCTATATCATTTTTTGCACTTTCAATATTTATAAATCCGTTTTGTTGTTTTGCTAAAACCTCCATTTGCTTAGCCATTTCAGTATAACCTTCTTGGTATTCGGTAGGCATTGAAGTGAAGATGACTGCGTAATAGGTACTGCTATTATCTTTCATAACTTTAAAATTAGACTTCACAGGTTTTAAAGTCTGTGAAGTCATTTATATATTTATTTCTCAACGGTTATCCAACGGCCTTTGTTTCTTACAAAGAAGTCATTGTCATACATGGCTTCAACTTGAGTTCCTGGTAAATAATAAGTGCCTAGATAAGCAGCATTGAGCATAACGGTAAAAACCTTAGTGCCATATTTCCCTTTTGAAGGTAAATCAAAATAGAAATTCACGCGATCATCTCTTATATCTGTATAACGCGCTGAGCTCGTTGTAGTATCTCCAAAAGCGGTAAAACGGGTATTGACAATTTCCCAGCCTGAAGGGAAAATTTGAGTCAATGCCACATCTCGTAGCGATTGGTTTTTTAAGTTACTCACACTTACCCTAGCCACAATATCTTGCCCTTGTTGAAGCTTAGATGCATCCAGACGATTTCCTTTTAAATCTTGATAAATTACAGAGACACTCAAACCACGTTGTTCTGTTAATTCTTGTCCTAAAGGTAGTTTTCCAGAATTTAAAACCCGTACATAAACCAAATTACTGGCTTCATTTTCTAGTTTCAAAGTATTGAATCCACCATTAACTAGTAATTCGCGTTGTGCAATGGTGCTTTTGGTTTCAATAAATTCTGTTTTACCATTAAAAGTATAGCTAAACTTCATGTCTTTTCCTCCGTTAGCATCTACTAATTTCGCCATGGCTAATAAGCTGTAAGCAGTGGTTTGCGTGCTCATCCAATGATCACTTGATAAGGCTTTGGCGATGTATTCTGAAAGCTCTCTTGCTTTAGGATCTTTAGTAATAATCATCGTTTCTAAAGCCATTGCTCTATTTCTATCTACCGAACCATAAGTATAGTAATTATATTTTGGCGGTTTAAAATCAATATTAGCTAATCTTGATAAGTGTTCGCTAGCTTCTTTTTGACCAGCTAAAGCATAGGCTGCAGCTAACCGCCATTTAGCTTCATTAGAAATTTCACTAAACTCTCGTAATCTATTCATAGATGCTAAATCTGGATTTCCTGCTAGTGCCAATGTATATAAACGATAGGCTTGAGCTAAATCAGAATTGTGATTTCTATAGCTAGGTCGCCAATCTCTAGCAGCTTGTTTTTGATAACGTAACCAGTTACTTTTAAAGGTAAGTGGTAATACAAACCCTTTCTTTTCAGCTTCTATCATAAAATGACCAGAATAACTTGTTCCCCAATCATTGGCTGTATGTTCTCCTATCCAATAGCTCATACCACCATTTGGTCGTTGGAAATTCCCCAAACGTTTAATGCCGTTTTCAATATTAGATTGAATTTCTTGCTTCTTTTCATATTTTAAATCAAAAATATCGCTTAAGTATAACTGTGGAAACACACTAGATGTCGTTTGCTCAACACAGCCATGTGGATAACGAATTAAGTACTCTAGTCGTTTTGAGAAATCCATTGGAGGCAATGTTGAAAATTCTACAGTCGCTGTATTTGTTCCAGGAACTCCAAAGGTTGAAAATTCTAGGGATTGGGATGTTTTTGCCCTTAATTTAGCATTTTCATATTTAGAGGTTATTGGGTTTGGATTTACAACATCTAATTCTACTTTGTATGTCGATTTTTCACCATTTCCAGTGGCAATAACTTCTATTGTATTAATGCCTTTTGCTTTGCTTACATCTAGCTTGAAGTAAGCCATTTGCTCATCGGGTTTTGCGAATGTGAGTTGTTGTGAGTTGTTTCCAACAACTGAAATACCGTCACTTAATTTCAAGCTGAGGTTCACGTTTTTTACGTTTGGTTCCATAGCAAATACAGTTACCGGAAGCGTTACTTTTTCACCAGGACTTAGTTTTCTAGGAAGTGTCGCTAATACCATTAAAGGTTTTTTAACTTCTACCGATTTGTCTGTACTTCCATAAGCTTCAGTGTCATTGTTTCCAGCAATAACCATAGTACGAACTGCTCCAACATAATTAGGCATTTTAATTTTATGGAATTTTCGTTTTCCAGCTTCTAATTTAAAAGGACCTAAATAGGTGACTACAGGTTTAAAACGATTGGCTTTTTTGTTTTTACCTTTAGCTGCGCTTCCATCACCTCCAATAGCAAACACTTGGTCTATGCTTCCTGAATACGCACCTATTACATCATCAAAAATATCCCAGGTTTTTACGCCAAGGGCTTCACGAGAATAGAATTTACTCCAAGCATTAGGTGTTTTAAATCGTGTTAAGTCTAATAATCCTTCTTCTACCATAGCGATAGTATAAGTCATTGATTTTTTGTTTTTTTCTGAAACTTCAACTTCGAACTCTTGTTCTGGCCTTAGTACACTAGGCATTCTTAATTCTGGCTCTAAAATTGTTTTAGGATCTTCTACCAAAATAGGAATCACACCATATAATCGAATTGGTAAATCGTTACTGGTTATAGCGTGTGGTTGCAATAATGAAATGTTAACAAATACGTTTGGTGCCATTTCTGAAGTGATAGGAATAGCAACTGTTGTTTCTCCTTTTTTTGTTTTTACCCATTTATATTCAATAACCTCAGAACCGTTTTCGATACTTACTAATGCACGTCCTTCATGACCGGAGGGGAATTTAATTGTTGCGGTTTCCCCAACATTATATTTATTCTTATCTGATGCAAAGACTAACATTTTTGCCGCTTCTTTGTCATTTCCAGTTGACATACCTGACCAGTTTTTGTAGAAATAAGCTGTACGTCCAGTAGCATGACCACTCACAGGATCATAAATTCTAATCAGGTATCTGCCTCTTTCATTTTCTGGAATTTTAATTGTAAATGTTGTTTTTCCGTTAGTATTAGTTGATACTTTTTTATTTAAAATGGGTCTGTGATAGCTGCTCGACACATAATTAGATAAGTTGTCGTAAGAAGAATTCCACCACCAACGCCATTCTACTTTATAGACTTTAATTTCAAGATTATCACGTTTTACAGGCTTACCATCTTTATCAACAACTGCTAAATCAAAAGTTTGATTAGTGTCTGTAAAATAAGAACCATAATAGTTGCCTTTTGGAGACTGCAACCCTACATACGATTCATATGGTGAATAGGTTTTGGTGAAGGCATCTAGAGAAAAATCACCTCCATTTTCAAAAGCTCTTACTAAAAATTGCGCGTTGAGCATTCCTGGTGCATTTTTGCCAATATCTAATTTTGTTTCAATTTTAGTGAGACCATTCTCGTCTAGATGACCTTCAAAAACATTGAGTTCTTCGGTATTAAATTGACGTGTAGGATCTGTAAAGGTGTAACCTTTGTAATTTTTAAAACTAGTATATGACCTACTGAATTTGGCTTTGATTTCAGCTTTAATATTTTTTGCTGGAGCTCCATGTAACCATTTCACATCAAGAGTTCCGTTTAATGGTGTTGTGCTTGAAAGTATATCTTGTTCAAAGTTGACTTTAATTTTAAGTCGATTTGGCTTTACAGTTTCAACTTTTAAGGATTTATAAAACTGAGCACCTCCTACAGATACTTTTGCATTGTAATTCCCTGTTTTTCCTTCGGAAACTGTTGGTACAATAAACGTATAGAAGTTGTTGACGTTATTTGTTGTAACGTTTTTGTAAACGAGTTTGCCGTTTGGGTCAGTGACTTCCATTTTTACAGGATGTCCTTTTGGAAGCTCGTTAGCTTTGTCATTTAACATAAAGGTTAAGAATAATGAATCTCCAGGACGCCATACACCACGTTCACCATAAATGTAACCTTTAAGTCCGCGTTGCAATCTGTTTCCTGAGACATCAAACTTGCTTAAGGACAGCGAATTTCCGTCGGTAAGTCTTAAATAACTTGTATTGTTTCCTTTTTCAATAATTGCAAAAGCAGCATGTTTATTGGCTTTATATGTTGCTAAACCTTCATTATTAGTAGATATAGAACCAATTTTTTGTTGTTGAAAGTTGTACAACTTAATTGTTGCATTTGCTTCAGGGTTAGTGTTTAAAATATTAGTGATGGCAAAATAGTATGTATTATCTGCACCTTGTTTTGTAATGACGCCTAAATTTGAAGCTAAGAGGTTTTGCGATATGATCTTATTTTCGTTGTAATAAGCATCGTTACAAGGGTTTTTACGTTGTCTCCAATTGTAGGTGTAGTTTCGATATCTATAGGTGCGATTATCCCAATATTCTTCTTCTTTTAGATCTTCATCTTCAGTATTAGTGTCTGCATAATCACCTTCATAATAATAGTCTTCTTCGTAATAGTAGTCATCATATTCATCATCTTCGTTGAGAGCACTTTTAGAATTTGCTTCACAATCATACAATGAATAGTTTTTATTGTAATCTAATTCGACACGGTAAATAGCTCCAGGGTCGGCTTTAAAAATTTTTGATAAATCCACACTGTAGGCTTTCCATTTTCCTAAGTTTTCTGCTGCAGATTGTAATTGTATGGTTTGTTTTGCAATACGACGACCAACACGTTTTATTTCGTGTTGATTATTGCTACTCATTGGATTGTCTTGAAGAAATTGTAGGACATTATCTTCAAATATTTTAATGACTCTAAGGTTTACGGCACTTAAATTAACGGCCTCAAAATTGAATTTAAGCTCGTTAGAATTAGGTAAAATGGTTCCGTTGCTAATTAAGCGAACTTGTGGTTTTAATTCTTCAAAAGAAATGGCTTCGGAAAATGGATGCTTTAGTTTATAACCATCAGAGTTTTTAATGCCTTGAAAAACATCAACTTGAATATTACCGACTAACTTTCTGTCTGGATATACTTTTAAAACATTTCCAACAACAATAAATTTTGGATTTTTTACGTTTTGAATCGTGACTAAACCATCAAAATTTTGCTGTGCTTTAATTGGATCAGAAAAGTTAATGTATAAAAATTGCTCTGGACTTTTGTAGGCTTCTACATTAACAATCTTGAAGTTATTAATGCCAGGGATTTGAATTTTGTTTTCGCCTTTGTTTTCAGCATGTATTGACTTTCCATTCCATTTGATTAAAATTTCAGAATCTTCAACTAAACGGTTAATACTATCTATTCTAAACTCAAAATACTTTGAATAATCACTTAATTCATTGAATTGTAATTTTAATTTTTTTCCATTTTGAGTAGCCTCTACTAAAGTTTTGGCATTATCTATAGAAATGATATCGGCAGATTTAATAACAGCCTCTAAGTATTGCCATTTTTTACTATAAGATTGCAAATCGTTTGTGCTTATGCTGAAATTTGGTGTTATAGTTTTAAATCGAAACACATAATCTTCATAATCCTTAGGCATATCTTTGTATATCTTGTCTAGTTTTACCACAACAGTATATTCTGTTCCTGGATCTAGATACTCATCTGGAATAAAAACTAATGTATGCTTATTGGTTGCTTTTAATGTGCCATCAGTATGAGGTGAAATACGTATAATATGATCTGTAATTTCTTTGTCTATTTCCCAACCTTGAACATCGTTAGCTAAATTAATTGTAATGGATTGGGTAACCGATTGTAAACCAGAAGATGTATAACTTATATAATCTCTAAACTTAAATAAGTTGTCAGTTTCTTGAGTAACTTCATCTTTTTTCTTGCAGGAAAGAATTAGAGTGAAGCACAAAATGAGTGTGGAAAGCTGTTTTAGTCTCATGGTTTGGATCTGTTTATTGGTTTGTATTTTAAAAGTTCAAACCATCATTTGATAGTCGAATACTATAAAGTTAAAGTATTCAATAAGCTTTTTGGTTTAGGTTTTGTTATGTGTAATTAAAAAAATAGAATTCGTTATCAATTGGATAGAATTCGTTTTTAGTAGGTGAAATAATTTAATGGATTATTTTTTATAAATCCCAATTCTTAATTCACCTTTATCATTCATTGTAGCACGATACATGCCAGCGGTATTAAATTCGGCAACCATATTCCCGTTTTGGTCAACAGCTACAATACCTCCATCACCACCAAGTTCTGGGACTTTATTTTGTATCACTTCTTGAGCAGCTTCTTTAAGTGTCAAGCCTTTGTATTGCATTAATGCCGAAATATCATGTGCTACCATCGCACGAATAAAATATTCCCCCCAACCAGTACTTGATACAGCGCATGAATTATTATTAGCATAGGTTCCTGCTCCAATAATTGGCGAATCACCAACACGACCATAGCGTTTATTAGTCATGCCACCTGTTGAAGTACCAGCTGCAAGATTTCCATCTTTATCGAGTGCAGCACAGCCTACAGTTCCAAATTTTGAATTTTTAATATCGGCATCATAGAACGCTGTTTTAGCATCATTTTCTTTTTTAGCTTCGGAAGCTTTTACACGTTCAAGAGATTTAAATCGTTTATCAGTAAAAAAGTAATTTGGTTCAACAAGTGTTAAGCCTTGTTCTTTAGCATAGGTCTCTGCTCCAACTCCAGCCATCATAACGTGTGGCGATTTGTCCATAATTATTCTTGCTAAATTTATAGGGTTTTTAACGCTTGTTGTTCCTGCTGATGCACCAGCATTTAATGTTTTTCCATCCATTATAGATGCGTCTAGTTCGTTGGTTTCGGCATTGGTAAATACAGCTCCTTTTCCAGCGTTGAAGAGCGGAGAATCTTCCATTACATTAATCGTTCTTTGAACAGCATCAAGACTGGTTCCTCCATTCTTTAAAATGTTATAACCCACTCTAATTGCTTCTTCTAGCTTCTTTTTGTATTCGGCTTCACGTTCTGGAGTCATATTCTTTTTTAGAATAGTCCCAGCACCTCCATGAATGATAATGGCAAATTCAGCTTTTGGTATTTTGTCATTCTCTGAAGAATTTCTAGTTATATTCTCTGGATGCTCATCGGGATTTGGTACTAATTCACCACAGCTAAAACAGATTAAAAAAAGAAAAATTAAAAGGATAGATGGTCTCATGTTTAGATCGAATTTATAAGTGCTTTAAAGTTACATTTTTAAGTAAGATGCTTCAAGTAGAAATGACTTTTTATTAGTAACTTCGCATCAAAATTTAATAATTCATAAAATTTAAGCATATATGGAAGCTACTGCTACCGATTTCGGAATAAAAGACGCCTTAAAACAATTAGGTGTAAATGAAGTAAATGATGGAACTTCTACAGGTTCAAATAATTTTTCTAATGGTGATATTATTGAATCTTATTCTCCTGTTGATGGGCAATTAATAGGTAAAGTAAAAACGACAACAAGAGAAGATTATGAAATAGTAATGGCTACAGCAACTGAAGCTTTTAAATCTTTCAGAAATATGCCAGCGCCACAAAGAGGTGAAATCGTTCGTCAATTTGGAAATAAATTAAGAGAATTAAAAGAGCCGTTAGGTAAGTTAGTATCTTACGAAATGGGGAAATCTCTACAGGAAGGCTATGGTGAAGTTCAAGAAATGATTGATATCTGTGATTTTGCTGTTGGGTTATCAAGACAATTAAACGGACAAACAATTCCATCTGAACGTCCAGGACATGTTATGAGAGAGCAATGGCATCCAATTGGTGTTGTTGGTATTATCTCTGCTTTTAATTTTCCTGTTGCTGTTTGGGCTTGGAATACAGCTTTAGCTTGGATTTGTGGTGATGTATGTGTGTGGAAAGGGTCTGAAAAAGCACCTTTATGTGCCGTTGCTTGTCAAAATATAATTGCTGATGTATTAAAAGAAAATAATTTACCAGAAGGAATTTCTTGTATCATCAATGGAGACTACAAAGTAGGTGAGATGATGACTACAGATGCTAGAATTCCTTTAGTATCTGCAACAGGATCTACTCGTATGGGAAGAATCGTTGGAGCTACAGTAGCAGAACGTTTTGGTAAATCCTTATTAGAGTTAGGTGGAAACAATGCAATTATTATTACACCTTCTGCAGATTTAAAAGTGGTTGTTCCTGGTGCTGTATTTGGTGCAGTTGGAACTTGTGGACAACGTTGTACTTCTACACGTCGTCTAATTATTCACGAATCTGTTTATGATAAAGTTAGAGATGCCATTGTTGGTGCTTATGGACAATTAACAATAGGAAACCCATTAGATGAGAAGAATCATATTGGGCCATTAATTGATCATGATGCTGTAAATACATATTTAGCTGCTATTGAAAAAGCAAAAGCTGAAGGAGGAAATGTTTTAGTTGAAGGTGGTGTTTTAGAAGGTGAAGGATACGAAAGCGGATGCTACGTAAAACCAGCTATTATTGAAGCTGAGAATCATTTTGAAATTGTACAACACGAAACATTTGCGCCAATTTTATATCTAATGAAATATTCGGGAGAGGTAGAAAATGCTATTGATCAACAAAATGGTGTTGCTCAAGGATTATCATCTGCAATTATGACAAATGAAATGAAAGAAGCTGAAAAATTCTTATCATATGCTGGTTCAGATTGTGGTATTGCTAATGTAAATATCGGAACGTCTGGTGCTGAAATTGGTGGTGCTTTTGGAGGTGAAAAAGAAACAGGTGGTGGGCGTGAGTCTGGATCTGATGCTTGGAAAGTATACATGAGAAGACAAACAAATACAGTAAACTATTCAGACGAATTACCTTTAGCACAAGGGATTAAATTTGATTTATAGTCTGTAGTTTTAATAAATAAAAAAACCACATCAATTGATGTGGCTTTTTTATTTCATATCGTATTTATTACAGTTTAATTGGTTTGTAACATTTAATGTTAGTAATGTACTTATTCAGTATGGTTAAGGCTCTCATTCTATTAGGTGTTATAGTATTATTTATTATTATAATGCTTGTTTATATATTTTTATTCACAGTTATTTCTAATCGTTGGGATGAAAAATATTACACTTTACAATTCATTGTTTTTATGTTAGTTGGTATTCTTATTTGTTTCTGTTATTGGTATTTCTTTGTTGCAAACTTTTTATTCGTTTAAACATCGTTATTAATACTCTTGATACAAAGGGAAGTATAACAATAATTGATGCTGTGAGAGTTTAAAAATCGAAGTGTTAAAGGCTGATTTTATTTTAAGGACTTTTAAGCGTTAAGTTGTTTTATAGTTAAACGAAAAAGAAATTTAACCTATTAGACAATGAAATTAGACATGAAACTTACAAGTATTAAAATGATTGCCTTTTTGGCCCTATTTGTATTAATGTTTTTTACATCTTGTAACGATGACGAATCCCAAATCGATATTCCTCCGCAGTTAGAGTTAGATTTAGAAACTGTAAATGCAACTATAGTAGAATGTGAATGGGTAATTACTTATTTATTAGCCCAAGGCAATGACATCACATTAGAATATGCTGATTATACCTTTAGTTTTAATGTAGATGAAACATTTGTAGCTACAGATGGTACAACAACACATCTTGGAATTTGGGTGGCACAGCAAGTTAATACTGGTGAAATTGTACTTGCAATCTCAGCGACTACATTTACTAATGAGATTAATGATTTCTATTTTATCACATCTTTAGATGTTGGTGTATTTCACTTAGAAGGCATGTTATTTGGCTTAGAAGGCGAATCTGAACATATATTAACACTCGAGAAAGACTGTGATTTATAAATTTTAAAGGATAATATCACTTCTAATAGTCTGTGAATTTAATCTTTAAAAGAGACTTATATTAGTTAGTTGTAAAAACCCGCTTTAGTTTTCTAAAGCGGGTTTTATATAATAAAGAAAGGTTTTTGAGCTAACTCAGTCTATTAAGTTTTACCATTGTTTTTGGGTAGTACTTAAGCTTTGATATAAAAAATAAGCTTCGGTGAAATAACTAGGGAGATCCATGACTTCTAAATTTCCATAAGCGTAATTCCCAGTATTATCTATAATTTTTATTCCCATTTCTGTTGAATTATAAAACCCAAGATAACCTGTAGCATTAGTTAGATTGTTATTACCCTTAAGGACATAAAATTGGTCTTCAGTTGTTGAACTAGGGAGAACATTTCCTAATTGTGAAAATGTTCCCGATACCGTATCATCAGATATAAGCACTTTATTATTTATTGTTCCAGCTGCTTGAGCGTTATATTTAAAGGCAAACACATAGCTAGCATTAGGAATATTATGACCATTATCACTTGCTAATGTGAAATTTGTGCTTGAAAACGTAGTTATAATTTCAGAATTATATTCACTATCAGATGTAGCGTCTTTAGAAACGTTATTTAAACGTAGGGCAAGTGTATTGTATTCAGCTTCTGTAACGGCAATCCAATTACCATCTTCTGCAGCGACATATGCTGCTTCAGAGGTCGTTAAAAAAGAAGCTATATCATCTAAGTTATTTAAATTAATAGTAGCATTCGATGTGGTAGAAGTGTTAGAATCACTAATAGAAATTACAGCATTAATTATTGGATTGGTTTCAAAGTCGAATGCAAAAGCATTGGCTACTGTTAATTCTCCTGTACTTGGATTAATACTTAATGCTCCAGAAGGTGTTTGAGAGGTGATACTAAAGCTTAAGGGAGTATTACTTGTAGCTTGGATATTGCCAACAATGTTATTTATAGTTGGGTTTTCATCAAAATTTAGGATTAGATCTTGAACGCTAATTCCGGCATTTTCTACATCATCATCATTATTACTACATGCAAATCCAATAAGTATTAATGCAAAAGCTAATATTTTGGTTAGTTTGAATGTTGTTTTCATAATTTGTGGTCTTTAAAATTGGTTTATAAACAATATCAGTTAAGTAAAATATATATATAATATTTGTTGATAGCATTACAAAAGTCGGAAACACATAAGGGTGTTTAATAAAAAAAATTACCTGTGGTTACAAAAACTGTATGAATGGTAGTTATTTATGTAGCATTGAGTTTTTTTAGATAAATATCTATTTGGTTGTTGCTCCTTGATGGAGTAACCTAATTACACTTATAAAAATAATTAATAAGAAAAACCGTTTCATCTATATAAGACGGTTTTTTTATGCTTTTATCTTTGGAACCATTTTTGAAAGCATATAATTAAACTTATAAAACGTTTTTAGGTCTTAGATATATGAAACAGAAAGATATTCAGCATTTATACTGGAGAGCAGGTTTTGGAATAACACCAAATCAACGTCATCTCTTATCAAAAAAGCAGAAACATCAAGTTATAGAACAGCTGTTTTTAGAATCTTCAAGTCTAACAGGATTGGAAGTCAATACTTCGGAATTAGATCATTTTACAGCACAGATATTGATAGACAAAAAGAGTAAGCGAAAAGAATTTATTGATAAAAGCACAGAAAAGCTTAAAGAATTTAATGTGCTTTGGGTAAACAGACTTATAACCTCAAATGAAACATTAAGAGAGAAAATGACATTATTCTGGGCCAATCATTTTGTGTGTCGTGACCAGAATATTTTTCATGTACAACAGTATAATAACACATTAAGAGCTTATGCTTTAGGTGATTTTGGTGGTTTTGTTAAAGCTATTTCTAAAGAAGCAGCGATGTTAAAGTATTTAAACAACAAGCAAAACAGAAAGCAAAAGCCTAACGAGAATTTTGCAAGAGAGCTGATGGAGTTGTTTATGTTAGGAGAGGGGCATTATACTGAACAAGATATAAAAGAAAGCGCGAGAGCTTTTACAGGTTATAACAACAATTTTGAAGGCGAGTTTGTGTTAAGAGATCGTCAGCATGACTACGATTTTAAAACATTTTTTGGGCATACAGGTCGCTATGATGGTGATGATATTATTGATATCATATTAAAACAAAAGCAATGTGCTCGTTTCGTATGTCGAAAAATATTTA
Source organism: Flavobacteriales bacterium 33_180_T64 (assembly GCA_002162685.1). Classification (GTDB taxonomy): domain Bacteria; phylum Bacteroidota; class Bacteroidia; order Flavobacteriales; family Flavobacteriaceae; genus Psychroserpens. The sequence continues at coordinate 233,313 of MAAQ01000013.1, read as the reverse complement.
GCTATTTTGTAAATGAAAGTATTGATGAAACTCGTGTAGAAGAATTGACAACAATTTTCTATAAAGATTATAATATTGAAAATCTTATGCGACATATATTTATGTCAGATTGGTTTTATTCTGAAGATCATATTGGCACAAAAATAAAATCTCCAGTAGAGCTTATAGTAGGCATATGTAGAACCGTTCCTGTGCAGTTTAAAAACACAAAGGACCTTCTAAAAATACAAAGCCTTTTAGGCCAAATACTTTTAAACCCTCCAAATGTTGCTGGATGGAAAGGTGGAAAAAATTGGATTAATAGTAATACAATTATGGTACGTTTAAAATTACCATCAATTCTTTTAGCTAACGCTGAAATTTCAATAAAAAAGAAAGGTGAGTTTGAAGATCGTTTTAAAAAGTATTACCAAAAGAAAAGAAAAAATAAGTTTGTTAGTGTAAAAGTAGACTGGGGAACATTTGATGGGCATTTTGAAAATGAATCTTTTAATACGTTAAGGACTTATCTTATCATACCTACATTAAGTAAAGGAACAAATACTTATACCGAAACATTAAGCAAATCTTCAAAAAGAGATTTTTGTGTGCAGTTAATGTCATTACCCGAATATCAAATGTGTTAATTATGGATAGAAGACATTTTTTAAAACAATCATCATTAGCAAGTAGCTTATTTTTTGTGCCAAGTTTTGTAAAAGCATTTGAGAATTCACTTACAACTAGTTTTGGGTATAAGCGTTTAGTGATTATTCAGCTTTCGGGAGGAAATGATGGTCTTAATACAATTATACCATTTAATAATGACGATTATTATCGCAATCGACCAAGCATTGCTTTAGGTAAAAATGATATTATAAAAGCAACCGATGAACTTGGATTTCATGCAAGTTTATTGCCATTAAAAAAACTATATGATAAAGGGTATTTAACAATTATAAACAACGTAGGGTATCCAAATCCAAATCGATCACATTTTAGAGCTACAGATATTTGGCAAACAGCAAGTGGGTCAGATCAAAATTGGCAAACAGGTTGGATTGGACGATATTTAGATGAATATGGTAGTAAGCCTTACAATGCTATTGAAATAAACGATAGTTTATCGTTAGTTTTAAAAGGGCAAAAATCTAATGGTATAGCTGTTAAAGATCCATATATACTTTTTAAAACGTCACAGGACCCCTATTTTAAAAACGTATTAAAATATTATCAAGACGAACATTTAAGTGAGCATAATTTAGGATATTTATATAAAACCATGATTGCTGCAGAGTCATCGGCAAAGTATATTTTTGAAAAACATAAAACCGTTTCCAATACATTTGAATATCCAGGTAATGCCTTTGGAAAACAATTAAAGACGACGGCTAAATTGATAAATTCAGGAATAGAAACTAAAGTGTTTTATTCATCTCTCGATGGATTTGATACGCATGCAGGACAATTGAATAGTCAAGCCCGTTTATTGAAAGTTTATGCTGAAAGTATTGAAGCTTTTGTTAGCGATTTGAAACAACAAGGCACTTTTAATGATACACTTATTATTACGTTTTCAGAGTTTGGTAGACGTGTAAAACAAAACGCTGCTAATGGGACCGATCATGGTGCAGCAAGTAATTTGTTTATTATTGGAAATCAACTAAAAACACCAGGCTTTTATAACAAACTTGCTAGCTTATCAGATTTAGATGATAATGGTGATTTAAAATATAATGTAGACTTTAGATCTGTTTATGCAACAGTTCTAGATAAATGGTTAGCTGTTGAAGATAAAACGATTTTAAACAAATCATTTTCAAAATTAGATTTCATTTAATTTAAAAAAAACAAAAACCTTATTTCAATATCGACAAGTCGATTGCGAAATAAGGTTTCATATAATTGATTAATAGCACTACTAAAATCGGAAAAATTTAGTGGGCTTTAGAAAAAAAACTATAAGAGGTAAAAAAAACTGTATGAATGGTAATTATGTTATAAACAATAAGATAATATTAATTAGTTTTAAAATCCAATTTCAGATAAAAAAAGACAGAAAAACAAAAACCTTATTTTATTTTCGATAACATCGAGGTGAAAATAAGGTTATGTGAATTGATTAATAGCAGCGCTAAAATCGTAAAAATTAAGGATGCTCTAGAAAAAAAACTATAAGAGGTAAAAAAAACTGTATGAATGGTTTTTTTTTGAAAATTTAATAGATTAACTGTACTTAGTTTTTGTGAAATTCGAGTTGCTTCTTGGTGAGAATTGTAAATTTCTTTGTTTTGCTTTTTTGAATATGTCAACAACTGACACCTAATTAATAATCAGGTTTTTCATACAATTAGTTTAGGATTTAGTTTTTGACGCCTAATTGTTAGGTTTTCAGCGAATTAAGTTGTTTTACTTTGTTTTATTTTTTATTTTAAAGTGCTATTAATCAATAAATAATGAATTATGAAATTACTACTCAAGTTAATTATTATTTCTTCTTTTGCTTTTTTTTCTTCTTGTTCTAAAGAAGAGTTAAATAATGAAAATAATTTAAATCGAGAATTAAAAGATGAAAAAGGATGTGAAACAGCATTTGCTTATGGCAAAGAAGATGAAGCTACGTGCTTTTTAAATGATCAAGACTTAAATTCTAATAGATGGGGTTGGTCTATAGGGCCTATTACTGAAATACATAATGAGTCTTATCAAATTTATCAAGCAGCTGGTCGATGTCTTCTTGAAAACGGAACGTTAATAGGAACTTTAAATGTTGTGTATGAAGATGGTTATGTTTTGGTAGATTTTGTTGCTAGTGAAGGGTTTGGTTTCTTTGAGACACATTTGTATGTTGGAAATGAAAAATACCCAAGAAAAAGGAATGGGCAATTTACTGTAGCCCCAGGGCAATACCCTTATAGTCATGATATCCCAGAAGGCACTTCAAATGATCCTTATAAGGTAGATGACGTTGAAGGTGAAATTTATATTATTGCGCATGCTGTTGTTTGTCCTTTTAAGAAAGAAGAGAATAATAATGTAAATTAAATGATGAGTACAGTTAAATAGAATATTAAAGCTAATTAAGTGACTGTTTAACTGTACTTTACTTTTCGCAAAATCCGAACCACTTCTTGGTAAGAATTGTAAACGTCTTTACTATGTTTTTTAAAATAAGGTTTAGCTTCATTTAATTTAATGATAGCATCTTGAAATTGGTTAAAGTAACAAATAAGATAAGTAGCAGGAATATTTTTAAGATCTAGTTCTTCATTTTTGCTTAGTGTTAAACCTTTCTTTAATTTGTCTAGTATAGCACTGTTCGCATTATAATAATGATGTAATATTTTTTTGTCAAATTGTGGTGGTTTAAAGAGCAACCTTGTTTCAATATTGTAATGTGCATTATCTTCAAAATTAATAATGGTTTCCTCTAATTTGTAATATTTATTTTCATTTTGAAACCCTAGACTTACATATTCTATAATCTTAAATGTGTTGTTGTTATAAGTGATTGAGACTTCATCTAAAGTAGAAAAAAACAAACGCACCTGTTCATTAATTAATTCAATGTCAACACGAGAAAAGAACACCTCCCCTTTAATCATTTTTTCTTGCCCAGACCAGCATAACACAAAATACTCTTTAAACACTTTATATTGTGGATTAAAATCTTTTCTCATATTCATAAAATCAAAAACACCATCTAAAGTATATTCAATATTGTTTTGAGCATGAGTTTCTATTTCACTTACAGTTTTAGAGTTTGCATCTTTAATTTCGAAATCAAAAACTTTAGGCATACTTATGCTTCCATCTCTAAAAAACACCGAACCACCATAATATTTCCAAATATTTTTACGAAGCGAAGTAATTTTATTAATAGCTCTAATAGTAACTAGGCCTACAACTTTGTTATCTGGTAAATGTGGAAAGGGTATATTTTCATATTGAACAATTGGAGGGTTTGTGAGATATGCATTAATAAGGTTTTGAATTTTACTATCATCAAAAAAATTAACACCTATAATTTTATTATCTTCATCTTCAACGCCAATAACGATATAAGAATTGTTTTTCGGGTTGCTGTTAGACAGTGCACAAACATGTTTTAAAAACTTTGCTTTACCTTCTTTATGAGTAATGTCGACTTTTCGTTTTTTGTCATAAAAACTATTCTCATCATTGTGAGCTAATAAGTTTTTAATAAGTAGTCGTTTATTAATCATAGTGCTTTTGCTAAAGAGGAAATTTTTTAATTCATAGTTTCAGTTTCACCAATGATAACTCCAAAGTTCCCATCTAATTGCTCCCATTTTTTTTTCGGAAGGTAAGTTCTCGACACAAATCCATCGAGATATAACGCATTTTTACAACCGTTGCTTTTAAAAAACTCAGCAAAATCATATAATGTTATCAACTCTTTTGACATTGCAAACAATACATTTCCGTTAGGTAAAATACCAACACCATTCCTTATATGTAAGTGTTTAGACCCTTTTGAAAATACCGGATGAATAGTATTATTAATTACAAGCATTGGTCCAGATTGTGTAGCATAAGAAATGTTAGGGCTTTGGGCAAAATCTATTGTTTTACAAATTACACCTTTGTTTTTTTTAGTAATATAAAAGATGCCATTAGGCTGTAGATAAAAATTACCATAAGCTGTTTTTATTGTGTCTATTGGAGCTTTTACAATTCCATTTTCTATATATAGACCTTGTGGTGATCCATCTTTTAAGTACATGCCACCATTCATTGCAAAAATGAGTTTTTGACTTCGTTTATTAAGTTCTTCTTTTAATGCCTTATGATTTCTGAAGCGAATACCTTCATTATTTTGTAGGTAGAATTTTAGCGTTTGTTTTTTTAAATCGACCACGTGAGTAATAAACCGAGAATCGCTAATGTCTTGATTGCGTTTAAATGCAAAAAAAACAATAGCCAAAATAGTAATTCCTAAAGCACAGAGTATTCCATTTTTTTTCATCTTATATCTTGTCACCTGTTAATCATAATTTTTTTCCGCTACTATAGAGCTAGTTTTAGTAATTATTTTTATCGTATTCTATATAGAATTAATACCAAACATGACAAATTTATGACTTGTAGCTTTCTTAATTCTATTTGTTGTTTCTGTTTAGTTCATGTGTTTTTTAATGCTTAAGGGACTTCGTGACCTTGACAAGCCACTAAGATTTTAAACCAATCTTCTAATTCTAAGTTAATAGTAGCAGCAATTGCTGCATCAGAAATTCTTTTTTTATTTGTGGTTCCAATTACGGGGTGAATTTTCGATGGATGCCTTAAAACCCAAGCCAATAATAGTTGATCTTCTGTAGCATTATATTTCTCTAATAAATCTCCAAGTTGTTTATGAATTCGTCTTGTTTGTTCGTTATCTTCTCTAAAAACAGTTCCTAAAGGCGACCAAGCCATTGGTGTAATAGCTTTTGTCGTTATATGGTCTAGAGACCCATTATGCATTGCTGTATGTTGTGTTAAGGAAAATTCGATTTGATTAACAGAAATTTCAACAGATTTAGAGAGTAAATCTACTTGTAAAGGAGTGAAATTAGAGACTCCAAAATTTGCAATTAACCCTCTTTCCTTTAGATATGAAACAGCTTCTGCAATTTCATCAGGTTGCATTAATGGGCTTGGTCTATGTAATAATAATAAATCTAAATAATCAGTTTTTAAATTTTTTAAAGACGTTTCAACAGACCAGATAATATAAGATTTACTATAATCATAATGTTTGACTGTATTTGTTCTATTGTCACTTTCAAGTTGTATACCACACTTACTTATGAGTTCAATAGTATTTCTTTTGATGCCACTTTCTGAAAACGCTATACCAAAGTCAATCTCAGTAGTATAGCCTCCATAAATGTCTGCGTGATCAAAAGTTGTGATTTCTTGGTCAATACAATGTTGCATGAGCTCAATCATTTGATTTTTTTGAAGTTGTTTACCCCAAACGCCCCAAGTCATAGTGCCTGCAATTAATCGAGAATATTTCACTTTTTTTTCTGTTTATATAGGTTTTTATGCAATTCATGTATAAAAATAGTCAAATCTATAAGAAGAAAGTATCATTGTTATGTAATTATTAAAACTCCCAAATCATGAAATTTTTAAGCCATTACAAAGCTGCAATTTATAGCGTTTTATTCGTGTTTTTGTTAAGTAGTTGTTCTAAAGAATTTGAAACAGAAACTTTCGAGAATAGTAGTTTAGTTAGCGTTAAGATTCAAGGTACCCAAAGCGTGTTAAGTAAAGCAAATATTGAAATATTAGATGTACAACTTAGAATTTTGGAAGATGAAACAGATCCTAATGCTTGGGTAAGTTTAAATACAGTTAATACTGGAATTCATGATTTAACAGAAATTACTGATGATCATGTGATAACCTTAGTCGATTTTGAAGAAGTACCAATAGGTTTTATTTATAACATCAAATTAGTTTTAGGAAATCAAAACACGACTGTTAAAAACGGACTTGAGTATGTTCTGAATATAGCTCCTGAATATCAAAATGCATCAATTAATGTTATTGAAAAACAACTGAACGCTAATAGGTTATACGATTTTTTAATAGAATTTAATATTGACGAGTCTATTAGTTTTTCTACTGAAGGAGAAGCAAACCTCAACCCTAAAATGAACACATTATTAAGACGATTTGAACTATTCTAGTAAGAGATTATTTTTTTATAAAAAACAAAAAACAGCGCTATTAGTGCTGTTTTTTAAGTTTTAACCAATTCTTAACAGCAACACAGAAATTTTTTTAACAATTTGCGTCCTAAACTAAACAGAGCGACTCATAACGTTTAAAACATATAAATAATGGAACAAACAGGTACGATTGACATTAAGAGCATTAATGAGAAAATAGAAAAAGAAAGTGCTTTTGTTGATTTGTTGATGATGGAAATAAATAAAGTCATCGTTGGACAAAAACACATGGTAGAACGATTACTTATAGGTTTACTTGGACAAGGACATATTTTATTAGAAGGTGTTCCTGGACTAGCAAAGACACTTGCTATTAACACGTTATCTCAAGCCGTTGATGGTAGTTTTAGTAGAATACAGTTTACACCAGATTTATTGCCGGCAGATGTCACTGGGACATTAATTTACAACATGAAAGAGAATGATTTCTCAATTAAAAAAGGTCCAATTTTCGCAAACTTTGTACTTGCCGATGAGATTAATAGAGCTCCAGCCAAAGTACAATCTGCTTTACTTGAAGCGATGCAAGAGAAGCAAGTAACTATTGGTGATGAGACGTTTATTTTAGATAAACCATTTTTGGTTATGGCAACTCAAAATCCCGTTGAGCAAGAAGGAACGTACCCATTGCCAGAAGCTCAAATTGACCGTTTTATGTTGAAAACAGTTATAGATTATCCTAAACAGGCCGAAGAACAACTCATAATGAGAGCCAATCTTAAAGGAACATGGGATAAAGTAAACCCTGTAGTTTCTGTTGCTCAAATACTAAAAGCACAAGAGGCTGTTAGAGAGGTTTATATGGATGAGAAAATTGAAAAATATATTTTAGACATTATTTTTGCAACGCGTTATCCAGAACAATACCGATTAGCAGATTTAAAACCGCTTATCTCTTTTGGAGCTTCACCTCGTGGTAGTATAAATTTAGCTTCTGCAGCAAAATGTTATGCCTTTATTAAGCGTCGTGGTTATGTAATACCAGAAGATGTTCGTGCTGTAGTACATGATGTATTACGTCATAGAATTGGAATTACTTATGAAGCTGAAGCTGAAAATGTGTCTTCAGAAGATATCATTAATAAGATCGTAAATGAAATCGAAGTGCCATAAAATTGTCATTCCTGTGTAAATCAGGAATCTCATTATTAGTTGTTAGCAATTTAATTAGATAGATTTTGCTTTAAATGCAAAATGACAAAGGATATAAATGGATACTAAAGAATTATTAAAAAAAGTACGAAAAATAGAGATTAAGACACGTCGTTTGTCTGATCATATATTTGGAGGCGAATACCATTCGACTTTCAAAGGTCGTGGTATGACTTTTTCTGAAGTTCGACAATATCAATTTGGTGATGATGTTCGTAATATAGATTGGAATGTTACCGCACGCTATAGTGAGCCTTATATCAAAATTTTTGAAGAAGAACGTGAATTAACAATGATGTTAATGGTTGATATTTCAGGATCAGAACTCTTTGGAACAGATCAACAGTTTAAGAATGAAATTGTGACAGAAATTGCAGCAACATTAGCGTTTTCTGCAACTCAAAATAATGATAAAATTGGTCTCATTTTGTTTTCTGATGGTATCGAATTATACATTCCTCCCAAAAAAGGACGTTCGCATGTATTGCGAATTATTCGTGAACTTATAGAATTTAAACCTAAAAGTAAGCTGACCAATATTGCTGAAGCTCTTAAGTTTTTATCTAATGTGATGAAAAAGAAAGCGATCGTATTTGTTCTTAGTGATTTTATTGCTGAAGACTATAAACAAAACTTAAAAATCGCAGCAGGACGTCATGATATTACAGGAATAAGAGTATATGATAAACACGAAGAAACGATTCCAAATTTAGGAATGGTTCAAATGGAAGATGAAGAGACTGGAGAATTAGTATTAGTTAATACGGCTTCAAAAACAGTAAGACTTAACTATAGTAAATACTATAATGAGAAGGTAAATTATTTCAAAGACGTATTTACTAAATCTGGTTCTGGAACCATAGATTGTCGTGTTGATGAAAGTTATGTAAAAAAATTACTTGGATATTTTAAAAGAAGAGGATAATTAAAGTGAAAGGATTAATACTTAAAAATAGAATTGAGAATACTAGTAAGCAGGTTATCTTGCTTATTATTTGCTGTTTGTTGTTTAGTATTACTTTAAATGCTCAAGTTACAGCTACAATCGATACGACTGAAATTAGAATTGGGGAACAAATCACCTATAAAATTCAAGTTGAAGTAGATACTACAGATTTAGTTGTGTTTCCTGAAGGCCAATCCTTTTTGCCTTTAGAAATGATTGAATCTTATAAGATAGATACAACAAAAAATAATGCTAAGCTAAATTTGATAAAAACATATGGATTGACACAGTTTGATTCTGGATCTTATGTTATTCCGAAGCAAAAGATAATTATTGGCACTAAGACATTTTTTACAGATTCTTTAAATGTTGAGGTTAATACAATTGTTGTAGATACTTCAAAACAGAAACTGTATGATATTAAACCAATGATTGAGGTCAAAAAAGCATCGAGCAATTGGTGGATATACCTTGTTATTGTTTTGCTAATTTTAGTTCTAGTTGGGTTCTTATTGTACTGGTTTATTTGGAGAAAAAAACCATTGACAGAAGAAGAGGAAATTGCTTTGCTTCCTCCATATGATAGAGCAAAACTAGCACTTAAAAAATTAGATGAAAGCAATTACCTTCAGCGATCAGAATTAAAAGATTACTATTCAGAATTAACCTTTATTATTAGAAAGTATCTTGACGAAAAGGTCTACGATCGCGCTTTAGAAAGTACAACAGACGAATTAGTAGATCGATTAAATATACTTCGTGATGCCAATCAAATTGAATTGAGTAGCGACGATATTAAAAATATTGAAACCATATTGAAGCGTGCCGATTTAGTAAAATTTGCTAAATCTGCGCCTGATATAGAACTCGCTAAACTAGATAGAACGACAATTGATGTTGAGATTGATCAGGTAAAAGAGGCATTGCCTGAACCAACTGAAGAAGAGAAATTATTAGATCAGCAATATAGAGAAGAACAAGAACGGAAGAAAAAACGGAAGAAAGTTTGGCTAACTATAGCAGCCAGTGTTTTAATTTTAATTGCAACATTTGCTGGTTTTGGACTTAAATACGGATTTAAACATGTAACAGATACTATTATAGGTAATGAGAGTAAAGCATTGTTAGAAGGAGATTGGGTGAATAGTGATTATGGTGTACCACCAATAATGATTGATACTCCTGTGGTTTTAGAACGTATTGAAAGTCAGTCTATAGACACCGTTCAAAACGTTAAAATTACCATGTTTAATTATGGTGATTTAAATAGCAATATGAATATTGTTGTGAGTACCACAAAGTTTCAAAACCAAAACCAAAGTGAAGGCGAAGAAAAAGGCGAAGAACATAAAATAGATTTAAACCTTGCGATAGAGGGTAACCTTAAAAGCTATGAAAACAATGGTGTTAAAAATCTAATTGTTAAAAAAGAACAGTTTATTACTCCAAATGCAGCCGAAGGTTTAAAAGCCTATGGAACTGGTGATTTTCCAACAGGTGTTGAAGATGAGTTTAGATCAGGTGAATATATTATTTTAGCTTTTACAGGAGAAAATGTACTACAACAAGTCATTTTACTTTGGAATAATGAAGATGAGTATGCTAATGAAATTATGGAACGCGTTTTAAATTCTGTAGAACTTAAAAAAATAGAAGACTAATGTTTGAAGGTGTAGAGTTTCTAAATAAAGAGTTTTTCTGGTTATTTTTATTACTACCATTAGCTATTCTTTGGTATGTTTTCAAAAGAAAACGTCAAACGGCAGAACTTAAAATTTCAAGCATAAAAGGATTTAAGGTTGGAAATTCATTTTTACCAAAACTAAGACCATTATTATTTGTGTTTCGTTTATTGGCTTTAGCGTTCTTAATAACAGCATTAGCAAGACCAAGAACATCAGACGAAACAACCAAAACAAAAACAACCAAAGGTATTGATATTGTTATGGCAATTGATGTATCGGCAAGTATGTTAGCAAAAGATTTATTACCAAACCGTTTAGAAGCCTTAAAAAAAGTTGCGGCAGAGTTTATTCAAGGGCGACCAAACGATAGAATTGGTTTAGTGGAATACGCAGGAGAAAGCTATACAAAAACACCCATAACAAGTGATAAAGCGATTGTGTTACGCTCGTTAAGAGATATTAAATACAATACAATTATTGAAGGCGGAACAGCCATAGGGATGGGTTTAGCCACTTCTGTAAACCGTATTAAAGAGAGTAAAGCTAAGAGCAAAGTGATTATTTTATTGACAGATGGTGTTAATAATTCAGGCTTTATAGACCCTAAAATTGCTAGTGAATTAGCCGTCGAATATGGGATTAAAGTTTATACGATTGGTTTAGGTACCAATGGTATGGCACTATCACCATACTCTATTTTACCCAACGGAAGTTTTCAATACAGACGAGTACAAGTAGAAATAGATGAAGATTTATTAAATGAAATTGCAGACGTCACTGGCGGAAAATATTTTAGAGCGACCAATAATAAAAAGTTAAAAGAAATTTACAACGAAATAAATAAATTAGAAAAAACCGAAATTGAAGAAATAAAGTATACAACTTACGACGAAAAATATCGTCCGTTGGTACTATTAGCATTAGGTTTCGTGATTTTAGAAGTCCTACTTCGATTAACCGTTTTTAGAAGTTTTGTATAAAAGATATGTTTGATTTTCAATTAGAAGAAAAAGTCTGGTTTTGGATACTACTGTTAATTCCAGCAGTTATCATGCTATTTGCTGTACTTCAATTCTGGAAATACAGAACGCAAAAACGATTTTCAAATAGCACGTTATTAAAACGATTAAGCCCTAATCAGTCCTTATTAAAATCTATTTTAAAAGTGATTGTATTGTGTTTGGCTTTTTCATGTTTAGCTATCGCTTTGGTAAACCCTAAAATAGGAACCAAATTAGAAACAGTAAAACGTCAAGGTGTAGATATTGTATTTGCTGTAGATGTATCTAAAAGCATGCTAGCAGAAGATATTGCGCCAAATCGATTAGAAAAATCAAAACAACTCGTCACGCAAATCATCAATAATTTAGCAAGTGATCGTGTTGGTATTATTGCTTACGCAGGAAAAGCATTTCCGCAATTACCAATTACAACAGATTACGCTTCGGCAAAAATGTTTCTTCAAAATATGAATACAGATATGTTGTCCTCTCAAGGAACAGCAATCAATGAAGCCATAGAATTGGCAAAGACTTATTTTGATGATGAAGAACAAACTAATCGTGTTCTTATTATTATTTCTGATGGGGAAGATCATAGTAATGCAGCAAGTAATGTAGCTGAAGAAGCCAGTGACGAAGGTATTAGGATTTTTACTATTGGTGTTGGAGATGTCAAAGGCGGACCTATTCCTATTAAACGAAATGGTGTGCTTTTAAACTATAAAAAAGATAGTCAAGGTGAAACTGTTGTCACAAAACTAAATGAAGAGACACTCAAAGAAATTGCCGATGAAGCTAATGGTGTGTATATAAAAGGGAATAATACGTCTGATGTTATAGAAGAAATTAAAGATATTTTAAACCGTATGGATAAAACCGAATTTGAAGCTAAAGAGTTTGCAGATTATAAAGATCAGTTTCAATGGTTTTTAGGTTTTGGTTTTTTCTTTTTATTCATTGATATTTTCTTCCTAGAACGTAAAACGGGATGGTTAAAACGTTTAAATCTTTTTAATGAGAATATGTAATCCAGTAGTCGTTATATATATTTTATAAAATCTTTAACTATAACAAACTGTTAGTTTTTTATCTTGGCATTTACACATGATGAACGTAAATCAAATTAAAATAGCCTTATTGCTTCTTTTTGTACCAATGCTGGCTATTGGGCAATTAAAAGAGCTATCGTTATTTGAAAATTTAGTTGATAAAACGTGGTGTATCGAAGGCGAATGGAAAAGCGGAACAGCTTTTAAGCAAGAAGTTCGAATGAAATACGATTTGCAAGGAACACTTGTCGTTGTTGAAACCAAAGGGTTTGTAGATGAAGAGCAGACCGAATTAGGAAATCGTAATCATGGTATTAGACAATACGATGGGAGTTCGAAAACCATAAAGTTTTGGGAGTTTGATGCCTTCGGAAATCTAACAAAAGGAACTGTTTTTGCTGAAGATAAAAATATTGTATATCAATATTATTATGAAGGAGAGATGTTAACCGAAATGTGGGAATATGTTGATGATTCGACGTATAACTTCAAAATAGGATCATATATTGATGGTAGATGGAGCGATGTATATATCGACTCCGTTTTTAAAGAAAAGAAATAAAGATGAAAAAATTAGTTATCATTTGTGCAGTCTTATTGACAACACTTTCTTTTGCTCAAGACAAGGAGGCTAGAGAAAGAGCACAGCAATTAACATTAGAAAAAGCCAATAGCTATGTCTATGATGGTAATGAGTTGATTGAAGCAGATAATTATATTTCCGCAGAAAAAGAATATAGAAAGGCCATTTCTAAAGCCCCTTCTATAGTTGCAGGAACTTATAATTTAGGTAATACACATTACGAGAAAGGAAATTATGACGAAGCTTTATATCGTCATACACAAGCTGTAGAAAAGGCAATTACCAAAACTGAAAAACATAAGGCTTATCATAATATTGGTAATATTTTAATGAAAGAAGCGCAATGTAAAGAAGCCGTCGAAGCATATAAAAGTGCCTTACGAAACGACCCAACGGATGATGAAACACGTTATAACTTAGTAGTAGCTAAGGAGTGTGCTGCTCAACAACAGGAGAAGAAAGATAAAGAAGAGGAGAACAAAGACGAAGATAAAGACGACGAAAATAAGGATAAAGACCAGAAAGAAGACGACCAGAAAAAAGAAGACCCTAAAGACGAAGGTGACCAAGACAAAAAAGATGGAGACGATCAAAAGGATGACGAAGGAAAGCCTAAGGATGAAAAAGATCAAGACAAAGGAGATAAACAAGACGATAAAAAACAAAAAGGTAAACCCAAGCCGCAGCCAGGTCAATTATCACCACAGCAAATTAAAAATTTGTTAGAAGCAATGAACAATCAAGAACAGAAAGTTCTTGATAAAATCAATGCTCAAAAACAAAAAGGGGTTAAAGTGAAGCCAGAAAAAGATTGGTAAAAATTGACCCTGAGACGAATATAATTGTAATCACAGTTAAATAAAAAAGAACCTAGATATTGAGATGAAAATCTTAAAACACATAGCATTACTAATTATTATACTTATAACAAGTATAGCAACAGCTCAAGTGAAATTTGAAGCTAAAGTAAGTAAGAAGAAATTAGGTGTAAACGAGCGATTACGTATTGACTTCGTTATGAATAAAGATGGCGATAATTTTAATCCGCCAGATTTTGCAAACTTTAATGTTGTTGGAGGTCCAAATACATCAGTAAGTAATTCTTGGCGTAATGGAGTACATGCTTATACAAAAACATATAGTTATTTTTTAGCGCCAAAGAAAAAAGGGAACATTAAAATCAAACAAGCAAGTATTGAAATTGGTGGTGAAGTATACAAAACCCAAGCTTTTAGTATTCAAATTATAAATGCAGTAAAACGACCAAATGACCCTTATAATGTTGAAGGTGTTGCATCTGAAAACATACATTTGGTTGCTGAAGTATCTAAATCAGATCCTTATATAAACGAAGCCGTTACAGTAGTATATAAATTATATGTATCTGCAACTACAGGTGTGAGTAACTGGCGAGAAGTTAATAACCCTAGGTATAATGATTTTTGGAGTCAAAAAATTGAAACTAAAGGGCTTAGAATTCAAAACGGAACTTATAAAGGAGAAGATTATAGATATGTAGTTCTTAGAAAAACGGTACTCTACCCACAAAAAACAGGAGCCTTAGAAATTGAACCATTAACACTTGATGTTACTGTAGAAGTTCCAACAAATCGACGTGATATTTTTGGAGGAAGACATATGGCTCAAGTGAATAGAACGGTTTCTGCTGGAAGTAGAACGATAAAAGTAAAACCTTTACCTGAAAAAGGGAAGCCAGATGATTTTACTGGAGCAGTTGGAAATTTTAAGTTTAATGTGATTACTTCTAAATCTGAATTAAATGCATCCGAATCTTTACAGGCTAGAGTTGAGGTAACAGGCAAAGGAAATTTAAGTTTATTTCAATTACCAAAATTAACGGTTCCAAGCTCTCTTGAAGTTTATGAGCCAGAGCATAATGAAAATATTAGAACAAATCTTAGCGGAATGCAAGGTTCTATATCAGATAGTTATACAATTGTTCCTCAGTATCAAGGAAAATACCCAATACCAAGTATCTCATTTTCATATTTTGATTTAGAAACAGAAACCTATAAGCGTGTGTCTTCTGGAGAAATTATTATAGATGTTATTGAAGGTCCAATTAATAATTCATTAGGTGATAATCACATCGCTATAGCAAATGGTAGCAAAGAAATAACCTTAAATAGTGATCAGTTCGCATTTATAAAAACAAATGCAAATTTAAAACCGATTCAAACCAATAATTTCTTTAAATCTACTGGGTTTTGGAGTTCACTAATATTGCCGCTATTAGCCATTCCATTAGCCATGGTCTATCGCCAGAAAAAAGAGGAACGAAATGCAGATGTCTTTGGAAATAAAATTAGAAAAGCCGATAAATTAGCGAAACGATACTTGAGTGAAGCTAAAAAAGCGTTAGGTCATAAAGACGCTTTTTATATCGCTCTTGAGAAAGCATTACATAATTATTTAAAAGCTAAACTTCATATTGAAACCAGTGAATTTAGTAAAGAAAAAATAGAAAATGTATTAGTCGAGCGCCAGGTTAATGTGCCTACCGTAAAAGAGTTTATTAGTATTTTAGAGCATTGTGAATTGGCAAGATATACACCGATTACTAATGTAGAAATGCAACAAGATTACGATAAAGCGGCTTCAACAATTTCAATTATTGATAAAGAAATAAAGTAGAGATGAAACCATTGATTTACATACTCGCATTTCTATATAGCATATCGTTTTTTGCTCAAAATAATAAAGTTTTTGAGCACGCTAATAGTTTATATACTGAAGGGAATTACACCGAAGCTATAGAAGAGTACAATGCTATTTTAGAAACAGATGTACATTCGGCAGATTTATATTTTAATATTGCAAATGCACATTATAAGTTAAATCATATTGCGCCAAGTATCTATTATTATGAAAAAGCATTGTTATTAAGACCTAATGATGAGGATATTAAAAACAATATTGCTTACGCAAGAAATATGACCATAGATGCGATAGATATACTTCCTGAGGTTGGATTTTCTAGACTCATTAAGAATGTCACAAATACTACAAGTTTTGATAATTGGGCAAAACTAGCTGTTGGTTTAGTCTTTGCATTTGTCATCTTATTTTTAATATACTATTTTTCTCTAAGCACCTCTAAAAAAAGAATTGCATTTATTTCTAGCATTGCTTGTTTGTTTTTGTCAAGTATTGCTGTAACATTAGCATTTAATAAATATAAGCTTGTAGAAAGTGATCAGCCAGCAATTGTTTTTGCGCAAGAAGCACAAATTAAGAGTGAACCTAATTTAAGAAGCTCAGAGGCTTTTAAACTCCATGAAGGAACAAAGGTTCAGATTATTGATACGATTAAGAATTGGAAAGAAATAAGAATAACCGATGGAAAAACAGGTTGGGTTTTGAATACTGATATTAAAATGCTAAAAGCCTTTTAGATTTTCTTTAACGAAATTATAAAAATCAAATTTTATATTTGTCGCTTATATTTTTAATCTATGAATAGAACTATAATAGTCGCTTTTTTTTCAATACTATTTTTGTCGCTTATTACTGCGCCAACGATACTTATGACTATTGACAGTTCTATAGATATATCTCTACTTTATGATATTTCTGAAGAAGAAGAAGATAAAGGGAGTGAAAAAAATAAAGAATTCGAAGTATGTGTTTTTGAATTAAATTCAGAAACAGAAGATTTATCAATAACTGATGATAAAGAGTATTTAGGTTACTCTTATAAAAATTACCCTAAACCACACCTTAATTTAATTTCTCCACCACCTGAATTCATTTTATAATTTTTAAAAAATGGACGAAACCGTCCACAAAGAAATTATTAAAAATAACTATTGAGCTTGCTCTTTAGTATAAATGAATTTATATATGTTTAAAACTATTAAAAATGACTTACCTGCGAGTATAGTCGTATTTTTTGTTGCATTACCCTTATGTCTTGGGATTGCATTAGCAAGTGGAGCGCCTCTTTTCTCTGGACTTATTTCTGGAATTATAGGAGGGATTGTTGTAGGTGGATTAAGTGGCTCTAAAATTGGAGTTAGTGGGCCAGCAGCAGGTTTAGCTGCTATTGTTTTAATTGCTATTGGAACTTTAGGTGGTTATCAGAATTTTTTACTTGCTGTTGTCATTGGAGGTGTCATTCAGTTAATATTAGGTTTTCTTAAAGCAGGAATTATTGCTTATTATTTTCCTTCCTCGGTTATTAAAGGGATGTTAACAGGAATAGGGATCATTATTATTTTAAAACAAATCCCTTATTTTTTTGGTTATGACCCAGATACTGAGCGTAATTTTGCTTTCTTTCAATTAGATGGAGAAAATGCATTTTTAGAAATAATAAATGCTGTAAACCACATAACTCTAGGCTCTGCTTTAATTGGAGTTATAGGACTAGGTATTTTGTTATTATGGGATAAAGTGCTTTCAAAAAAGGGAAAGTTATTTCAGATAATTCAAGGTCCATTAGTCGTAGTTGTTGTTGGAATTATTTTTTATGCGTTAACTCAATCACATGAAATATTAGCGATTGATCAATCTCATTTGGTTACTGTGCCAATACCAGAAGATGCAGCTTCCTTTTTTGAGCAATTTAGTTTTCCAAATTTTTCGGCTATTACTAATCCTGAGGTATGGATTGTTGCATTTACTATAGCTTTAGTAGCAAGTTTAGAAACATTACTCTGCGTTGAAGCAACCGATAAAATCGATCCAAATAAAAATGTAACACCAACAAATAAAGAACTGTTAGCGCAAGGGATAGGAAATATTATTTCTGGTTTGATAGGCGGTTTACCAATTACTCAAGTAATTGTTAGAAGTTCAGCAAATATCCAATCTGGAGGACGTAGTAAAATGTCGGCCATTATTCATGGCCTTTTATTGTTAATCTCAGTAATCTTAATTCCTAGATTATTGAATTTGATTCCATTATCTGTTCTTGCAGCAATTTTATTTATTGTTGGATTTAAATTAGCAAAGCCATCTTTATTCAAGACAATGTATAGTTTAGGATGGAAACAATCGATACCATTTTTTGTTACTGTTATTGGTATTGTTTTTACAAATTTATTGTTAGGTATAGGATTGGGATTAGCCGTTGGTGTCGTTGTGATATTGATAAAAAGTTATCAAAACTCTCACTTTTTACATATTGAAGACAGAAGTAATGGAAAGCATAAAATAAAGATGACACTTGCTGAAGAGGTAACGTTCTTTAATAAAGGAGCTATTTTAAAGGAACTAAACAGTTTACCTAGAGATACGTATTTAGAGTTAGATGTTAGAAAAACGAGATATTTAGATAACGATATCATAGAAATTTTAGATGATTTTGCATATAAAGCTAGAGAGCGGCATATTGATATTCAGTTGATTTCAGAACTAGGAATCATTGAAAACCCAAATAGTTTTATAGAATTCTTTAAGCTAAGATCAAAAACAGCCTAAAATAAAAGCATTATGAAGAATAATAAATATAAAATATTGGTGCTTTCAGATTTAAAAGAAAAAACAAATAGTACATTAAAAAATGCAATTAGTTTGTCTAAAATGATAGGTGCAAATATTGAGTTTTTTCATGTAAAAAAACCAATAGATATCGTAGAAACAGACAGTCAATTATCTGCAATACGAACAATAAATAAAGAATACATTGTAATTAAGAAGAAAATACAAAATCTTATAGAACCTATTTCTAAAGATTATAATGTAAACATCAGTAGGTCTTTTGCTTTCGGAAACCTAAAAAGTGAAATAGAAAATTACATCAAAGTATCTCAGCCAGATGTCATTGTTTTAGGGAAAAGAAACCACAAACCACTGAGTTTTATTAGAGAAAATATTACTGATTTTGTTTTAAATGTACACAAAGGAGCAGTGTTGATTGTATCAGATACATACGGTTTGGAGCCTAATGAAGAATTTATATTAGGCTTTTTTAATAATGAAAAGCAACTATTAAGCTTAAATTTTACGAACGAATTAATAGGTCATACAAATCTACCTTTGAAATCGTTTCGCATTGTAGATAAAACGAATTGCAACAAAGAAAAATTAATTAGTACCACAAATAAAACTGTAGATTATGTATTTGAAAAAAGTGATAGTGCATTTAATACACTTTCTAGCTATTTGATAAAAAACAAGGTTAATCTATTATGTATAAATAGAGAAAGTAATATAGAAAAACAAAGTATTATAAAATCTGAAATTAATAATATTATTAATAAGGTTAGCGTTTCTTTATTCTTGACGAATGAAAGACATATCATCACGAACTAAGCACAAAAATTATATATGAAACATTTAAACCTTACCTTAATTTTTGTTCTTTTCATGGTATTTATATTACCAAAAACAGTTATAGCACAAGACAGCAATCTTGGAAACTGGCTCATTTATATTGGTAATAAAAAGCTCAATACAAACTGGAATATCCATAGCGAAATTCAATATAGAAATTATGATGTTATTGGTGATTTAGAACAGTTATTATTGCGTACAGGCTTGGGTTATAATTTAACCGAAAACAATAATAATATCCTCTTGGGTTACGGTTATATTTTGTCTAAAAATTATATATCTGATACTAATGATAAAGAATCAGTAGAAGAGCATCGTATTTTTCAACAGTTTGTAACAAAACAAAGGATTGGTAAGTTCGGCTTAAGTCATCGTTATAGACTTGAACAGCGTTTCGTTGAAGATAATTTTAAAATGCGTTTCAGGTATTTTTTAGGAATTAAGATACCACTTCAAGATAAAGAAGATCAAAAGAACCCATTATACCTTTCGGTATATAATGAGATATTTCTGAATACTGAAGCTTCTATTTTTGATAGAAATAGAAGTTATGGAGGTTTAGGTTATAAATTCTCAAAAGCATTACGATTAGAGTTAGGTTATATGAATCAGTTTTTTGAAAGCTCTGGGAGAGATCAAATTAATATTATAGCATTTGTTAATTTCTAAATAAAAATGAAGTTGGAATTTTTAAAAAATTAAGATAACTTAGAGAATGTGTAAAAACTAAATTATGAGAAATTTATTTTCAAATATCAAAGGAGATGCTTTTGGTGGTATCACAGCAGGAATAGTAGCCTTACCTTTAGCGCTTGCTTTTGGTGTATCTTCAGGTTTAGGACCTGAAGCAGGTTTATATGGTGCAATATTCATCAGTTTTTTTGCCGCTCTTTTTGGCGGGACTAGCACTCAAATTTCAGGGCCAACAGCACCAATGACAGCAGTAAGTATGGTGTTTATAGCAGGAATTGTTGCTGCAAATGATGGTAGTGTAGAAAAAGCATTACCTGTTATTTTAATTGTATTTCTCTTTGCTGGCTTAATACAAATAGGCCTTGGTTTTATAGGTTTAGGAAAGTATATAAAATATATTCCTTACCCTGTTGTTTCTGGTTTTATGACTGCTATTGGCGTTATAATTTTACTTACACAAATATTCCCTTCAATTGGATATTATCCAAAAGAAGATGTGGCTTTTGTAGAGCAATTTAAACCACAGGCAGAAGAGGTCATATTAAAAAATATTTTAAAAGAAGAAGCAGGCAAAGGTGTTTTAGTGCTTGAAAATTTTAAAGAAACTATAGATAGAGCCGATCAAATTAAACCGGAGGAAATTTTAAATGAATCAAAAACTTTAGCTGCAGCAGAAGCCTCAGGTACAATAGGTGCAATTAAGGTATTACCACGAGCACTAAAGAATATTAATTGGTTAGAACTGGCATTAGCTTTAGGTACTATATTTATTATTTATGGATTTAAGCGTATTACGAAAGTCGTCCCAAGTACATTGGTTGCCTTAATTGTTATGTCTGGTATTGCCTATGGATTTAACTTAGGTTATAGGCCAATTTCAGAAATTCCTGGTGGTATTCCAATTCCTAAGCTGGAAATGTTCACTAGTTTTAGTTTGGGAAGTATTACACCATACATATTTACAGCACTTACTTTATCTCTTTTAGGAGCTATAGACTCGTTATTAACATCTGTGGTTGCAGATAATATGACTAAGACAAAACATAAACCAAATAAGGAGTTAATAGGTCAAGGTATTGGTAATAGTATTGCTGCTATTTTTGGAGGCATTCCTGGAGCAGGAGCAACAATTAGAACTGTTGTAAATATTAATGCAGGAGGAAAGACCAAATTGTCTGGAATGATTGCAGGCATTATGTTATTAGTGATTATGCTTGCATTAGGTCCCATAGCTTCTAAAATTCCGGCTGCTGTTTTAGCGGGAATTTTGGTCACAGTTGGGATAGGTGTGATGGATTATAAAGGCTTAAAGGCCATTCCTGCTTTGCCAAGAGATATTAAACTAGGACGTATTAAATTAAGCTCAGAAGTATTAGTAATGCTTATCGTTTTAGTATTGTCTACGTTTTGGGATTTAATTTATGCAGTAGGTATAGGGCTGGTAATTGCATCGTTAATGTTTATGAAAAAGATAGGCGATTTAACTGCTGAACGATCGAATGTAAAACCATTAAAAGAGCAAGCTTGGAAAGATGAAAAAGATTTCCCAAAGCAGCTAGAAAATAAAGTTTTTATCAAACACTTAAGAGGCCCTTTGTTTTTTGGTTCTAAGTCAGATTTTCAACAATTAGCAACACAAATACCAGATACAGCTAAAACGGTAATTATGAGACTAGGTCGTATGCAATATATGGATCAATCAGGCCTGTATGCTATGGAAGATATGCTTCAAGATCTAAAAAGCAGAGACATTCAAGTTGTATTTGTAGAGCTATTAAAGCAACCAAGATACATGATGGAACGTATTGATATTATTCCAGATTTTATTTCAGAAAAGTGTATTTTTAAAACCTTTGATGAATGTGTAGAGTGGATTAAAACAAATGTAGAAAGTAACGAGTAACGAATCACTTATTATTTTAAGAATAAATATTAAAACAAAGACGAAATGAAAAATAGAGCCATAACAAAAGACGTACAAGTCGCATTAACACCTGATGGTGTATTACAAGATTTATTAGAGGGGAATACCCGTTTTATAAATCAAAATTCTCAAGCAACAGATAATGCTGCTTTAGTAAATCAAACTATTGGAGGACAATTTCCAAAAGCAGTAGTATTATCCTGTATCGATTCTCGTGTACCTGTAGAAACTGTTTTAGATCAAGCTATTGGCGATATCTTTGTTGCAAGAGTAGCAGGAAACTTTGAGAACGTAGATATCTTAGGAAGTTTAGAATATTCATGCAAAGCCGCAGGAAGCAAATTGGTACTCGTTCTAGGTCATGAAAGTTGTGGTGCTGTAAAAGCAGCTTGTGATGGTGTTGAGTTGGGAAATATTACTGCAATGTTAGCTAATATTATGCCAGCTGTAAAGCAATCAGCAGATGAAGTTGAAGGTGAAGCTAATTCATCAAACAAAGCTTTTGTTGCTAAAACAGTAGAGAATAATGTGAAATTAACGATAGATCGTATTCGTGAAAAGAGCCAAATCTTAACAGAAATGGAAGACAATGGAGAGATCAAAATTGTTGGAGCTGTGTATAGTCTTCATACAGGAAAAGTAAATATGTTATAATCATATTATATACATTGAATTTAAAAACTGTCTATACATAAGTAGGCAGTTTTTTATGTTTCAGTAGTATTTTCTTCAACATCGTTAGGATCTTCTTTTCCTTTATTTAAAATACTAGGAAATAACATAGGCGCTAAACTTTTAACCGGTTTATAAAGTATAGAGTCTTTTAAATCGTCTTCATCAGCAAACGGAATTGTATTATTTAAGTTGTCAAAAACAATAAGAAGCACACTTAAAATCAACCCAAATTTAAGAGCACCAAATACACCACCAAGCAACTTATTTAAAATACCTAAAGCAGCAAAATCAGCTAGTTTAGTTAAGGCTTTTCCGGCAAGTGCAATGATTAAAACGATAATAACAAAAGTAATTGCAAACGCAACAATGTTAATGTATTTCTCATCCCAATCAACTTTGCTTTCTAAAAATTCTGCAGCAAAATTACTAAAATGGATGGCACCATAAACACCAGCAATAAGTGCAACAAGTGATGCGACTTCAACAAAAAGTCCTTTCATAATTCCTCTTATAAGCCCAAAAAGTAATAGCGCTCCTATAATTATATCAATCAATGCCATGGTGTAGTCAATTTTAACAAACGTACATAATTTTTCTCATTTTAAAATAATAACGCTAATCATCCATTTATAGTTTACTAACTTTGTAAATTAATTTTCTTTAGAGAAAACATATGGCAAGAGACGAACAATTAAAAGAGCGTTGGGAACAAGTAGTCGAGAAATTATCAGCAAAATTTGCAGATGGTGATGCTCTAGATATAGATGCCATTATTTATTTAATTGGCGTACAGGAGTTAGGACAATTAGACAGGCGATTTAAAAAAGATCATAAACTTGATTTAATGCATATTGCTATTTGCAAATTGTTAACACCTTATGGGTATTATGAATTCGATTTTGTTGATGATGAAGGTTGGCCACATTATAAAGTTAAAGAGCAGTTACCACCTTTAAAAGCAGGAGAGCAAAGCATTTTAATGAAAGACGCTATTGTTAACTATTTTGTAGAAACACAATTTATAGATTAAAAACTGGGCGTTACCCTCTTGCGCAAAGTACTTCAGAGGGTCAGGCTCTCGGTAGTCGCTCTCTTTGAGGAGCTCCAACAAAACCTCCATCCTTAACGCAAATCTCGATAAAATCATTAAATTTGCGTTCCATTTTCAGGTATTATGATAGATAAGATAAAAGAACTCATCGCAGAAGCTGACGCTTTTAAGGCACAATCTAAAGAAGAGGTTGAGGCATTCCGTATTAAATATTTAGGGTCTAAAGGACTTTTAAAACATTATTTTGCTGAGTTTAAAAATGTAGCAAACGAGCAGAAAAAAGAGTTTGGTCAAACCATAAATCAGCTTAAAAAAACGGCTGAAGAAAAGGTAAATGCCTTAAAAGAAGACCTAGAAAGTAAAGAAGAAACTGCAGGTATATATGGTGATTTATCACGACCTGGAGCGCCAATTGAGATTGGTGGGCGTCACCCAATTTCTATTGTCAAAAACCAAATTATTGATATCTTTTCTCGTATAGGATTTAATGTTAGTGAAGGCCCAGAAATTGAAGATGATTGGCATAATTTTACCGCATTAAACCTGCCAGAATATCATCCTGCGCGTGATATGCAGGATACGTTTTTCATTCAAACTAATCCAGACGTTTTGTTACGAACACATACAAGTTCGGTACAAGTACGTTATATGGAAAATAATAAACCACCAATTCGTACCATTTCACCTGGTCGTGTGTTCCGTAATGAAGCTATTTCTGGACGTTCACACTGTTTTTTTCATCAGGTAGAAGGTTTGTATATTGATAAAGATGTGAGTTTTTCCGATTTAAAACAAACCTTACAATATTTCACAACCGAAATGTTCGGGAAATCCAAAATTCGTTTACGTCCATCATATTTTCCGTTTACTGAGCCAAGTGCTGAGGTAGATGTATATTGGGGATTAGAGACTGAAACCGATTATAAAATGACTAAAGGGACAGGTTGGTTAGAAATAATGGGTTGTGGTATGGTAGATCCTAATGTATTAGAAAACTGTGGTATTGATTCTAAAGAATACTCAGGTTTTGCTTTTGGTATGGGAATCGATCGTATTGCGTTATTACTTCATCAGATTAGCGATATTCGTTTGCTAAGTGAAAATGATGTTCGTTTTTTAGAGCAGTTTAAAAGCGCCTTGTAAGTTGTGAAAAAAGACATTCAAATTCCAATAGTAGAAGAGGTGTTTGTTGCTGTAGTACAAGAACAGCATCCAGAATATAAAACTGATGATTGGAATGCCTATATTATAAACAATAAAGATGTCGATCTAGATACCGTTTTAATTGTGTCTAAAGGATATTCCGAAGCGAAGATCACACCAGTAATGCGTCATACCATAAAACTATTGCCTGCAAGAAGTTATGCCAAAATAGAATTTATGCAAAACGAAGTGCTTAAACTTAATAATGAGTTTAGAGTCACTTTTTTTGAGGGCAATCAAATGTTAGACAAGACCTATGTATTTAGAAAGAATACGATAAACGCAAATGCCTTACAGACCATTCCTTTGATGCAGTTAAAAGGGATTTTGGTGAAGTAATAATTCGTATAAAACAAGATGCTTTAATCCAACTTATCCGTTAGTTTTTTAAATACTTTCTTAGGATTTTTATTCTCATAAAGAATCTCATAAACCGCATTAATTATTGGTAATTGCGTTTTTTTCTGGTTCTTTAAATTAAGTTCATGTGCACTTTTAGTCGCATAATAGCCTTCAGCAACCATACTCATTTCCATCTGAGCAGATTTTACGGTATAGCCTTTGCCAATCATGTTTCCAAACATACGATTACGCGAAAATGTAGAATATCCTGTTACTAATAAATCACCTAAATAGGCCGAGTTATTAATATTACGTTTCATTTTATGCATCTTTTTTATGAAACGTTTCATTTCACGAATAGCATTACTCATCAATACACTCTGGAAGTTATCTCCATAACCTAAACCATGCGCAATACCAGCAGCAATTGCATAAATATTTTTGAGCATAACAGCATATTCGGTACCAATAATATCATCGCTAATTTTAGTTTTGATATAGTTGCTTGAGAGTGTATCAGCAATGGCTTGCGCTTTTTCGGCATCAGCACATGAAATTGTTAAATAGGATAAACGTTCAAGAGCGACTTCTTCTGCATGACAAGGTCCAGCAATAACGGCTATGTTTTCAAACGGAATATTATAAATATCATGAAAGTGCTCACCTACTAATAATCCAGATTGTGGCATAATACCTTTAACAGCAGAAACAATTGTTTTTTTAGAAATATCAATGGTAAGTTTTTCTAATTCACTATGTATAAAAGCCGACGGAATCACAAAAATTAGTACATCAGCCCATTCAGCAATTTCATTAATATCATTGCTAATTTTTAGTTGCTCAGTTTTAAACTCAACAGAACTTAAATAACTAGGGTTGTGCTGTTCTTTTAGTAAATGCTCTTTAGTATAAGCACTTCGCATGTACCAACCGATGGGATCTAAATTTTCACTTAGCATCTTTACAATGGCTGTTGCCCAACTTCCTGCACCAAATACTGCATATTTTAATGGTTGACTCATAAATGGAATATAATTAGTGTCATTCAAAAATACATAAAATATAGGGTTTTTGTCGTACTGAAAACAATAGACTTTCATTTTTGGCACGCGTTTTGAAACTCTGGAAGTAATAACCCTAAAAACATAAGATTATGAATTAGATTTCAAAATCAGTTTTTAGATAAAAAGGGACTTATGAAAACACTAAAACTACTTTTAGGATTTGCTTTAATAGCAACATTATTTACATCGTGTTATACCGAAGAGATTATTGTAAATGATTTAGATAATCAACCTGGTATTACATTAAATCAGTTATTAAGCTCTCACGAGTTATGGTATGTAGACATTAATCAAACGCTAGGAAATGGAGAAACACCATTTTTGCAAATAGCATTTACGGTGTCGTTTAGAAATGGCGTTTTGTATGCAAATAATAATTTAGTTGGCTTTGGAAATCAAGGTAATGGTTATGGTATTGATGTAGGAACCTATGATGCCTATAATATGATTTTAGATATTAATCACGATATCGATGGTTATGAAACCTTTGATGTATACCAAATAGACAGTAATACTATAGAGTTATATAATCCGTTTAATGACACGTCATATTTCTTAAATGGATACCAGAGAAATACATTTGATTATGATTATGTGTTTTATGATAACATTCATTATTTCTTACAAGAATATGAAGCTTGGGAAAAAACATATACAAGTGACATGGGAGCGATTAATGAGTTTGATAATGAAAACTACCTTCAGTTTTTAGCTGGCGGTAATGATTCAGAGTTTAAAAGTTCTCAAGATGTAAACATTGGAAATCCAGATAATATTTACTGGGATTACACAGGCATTTATGGTGTGGGAGATATTAGCAATACTATGTATTTAAAAACATTAACACTAGATTATGATTTCTTCGACAATGAATATTTCGAGTTGAGCGTTATTAATGATCAAAGGATAGAATTGTTTCATCCATCATCAGAAACTGTATATGAATTTACAGGACGTGGATATATTGAATTCTTAAGAGAAGCCGATGCGACAGGAAAGCGTATTGAAGGCACAAAACAATTAAAAAAACGTAAGCAGAAATCTGCTAAAAAAGATAACCCTAGGGTAAACACAAGGCGCTAAGTTTTGGTTGGTTATTTAGCTCCAGAAACGTCCATCTCATGTATTTGAGTTGGGCGTTTTTCTGTAGTGTTGATTCTAAAAGAGGCTAACTTTAAGGTATTTTAACTTCGAGTAAATTTTGTAAAAAAAGATTAATCGTTGTTACGTTCGTCGATTAAATAGCTTATCCCTAGTTGATTCCATAATTCAGGATTCGATTTTAGGTATCGCGGCTTTTTGATTTCCTCAGTCCACTTTTTTGAGATTAAGTCACTAGCTTGTATTCGAGAATCGACTTTTTGAAAGGTTGGATTATTTATCCACATGGGTTGAATAGACCAATTTACATTGATATAGCTAAACGCTTTTATAACATCAGAATTTTGATTTATGGTGTCAAAGAATGGAATAAACCATTGTTTCCATGCGCGTTCTGCTATTTTAGTATCTGTAAGCTGTGTGTTGAAATACAGATTATCAATCTGGAATACAGGTGTAGCTTCGGCGATAAACACCGGTTTTTTATGTTTTCTAGCAAAAGTTAGCATCTCTTCATCTGGATTTCCAAAATAGGAATACCCGCACCAATCTACCAAATCGTCTCCTGGATACCAGTCTTCAAGAATTTTTTGATTTGATCCTACTCCTTTAGATTGCCAAACAAAAGCAACATTAGAAACCGTCATTTCGTTAAACATATTATGAATATGTTTCCAAGCAGCTAAATAATGCTTTTTTGTATAGTGATTCCATTCCCATCCATCAAATTCATAACCAATTCGAAGAAACACAGGTCGTTGTCCTAAGCCTTTAATCCAGAGAGCCAGTTCTTTTATAAGCTCATCGTGTTTGCCTTTAGCGATAGCTTTCTCGTGGTTTACTATAGATAAACCAATAGAGATTGCACTATATTTAAAATCGGGATCGTCTACTAAGCATTGTGCACAAACATCTCCAGCGCCCCAGTTTGATACACGCTTAAGACCGTCATTACCGTTATTGGTATATCCGAAAGATTGATCTCCTGGAGATAAATTGGTATAGGTTGTAAATCCAGCAGGAGGATCAAAATAATCACAGTAACCATTATTGTATGTAGCAAGTCCGCCAACAGCTCCTAGATCTTGACCAATAAAAAAAAGACATTTTCCATCTGCAGGTTCAAATTTCGCTAAGTTTGTGTTGTTTGCAATTTCAGAATTTTGTGCATAAATCAATTGTTGTGAACCCAAGACACTTAGTATAAAAAAACCTAAAGTTAACTGTAAACTATTCATTCTTTCAGTTTTGACTAGCGTCAAATTTTATTGTTTTTTGTCTGTACAAGTCATTTACGGAATTACCCAAAACGATTTTATTCTAAAATAGCTTTTAAAGCTTCAGCATCATAAGGCTTAGCTATAATTGTCTTGTCTTTGTCTAGTACAAAAAACGAAGGAGTAGATTCTATACCATAGGTGTTAGATGTTGGGTTATCCCATTTTCCTAAGCCTAAGACATGAATAAAATCTGGATAATTAACGATGGCTTTTTGCCAACCTATAGCATCATCTTCAAGACCAAATGCAATAACTTTTACATCTTTTTTATCGGCTAGTAATGCTTTAATTTTTGGTAATTCTTCTAAGCAATGCCCACAAGTACTACTCCAAAAAAGCAGTACATATTGATTGGCAATATCTAAATCATGTAAGGTTGTTGTAATAGTTTTTTCATCTTTAGTGATGGTCAAATCAAAGTTTCCAGCTTTATTACCAATACTATTATTTTTATAAACTATGAGCTGTTCTGTTAAAGCTTGATATCCTGTTTGCTTAGAGAGTTCTAATAAATGATTGTCAGAAACGTAATTTGCTAATTCTGGATTATCAAGATCTTTAAAACGTGTCCAAATCATTTCAAATAAAATGGTTTTAATATGAATATTACCTTCACCAATACTAGCCATTAAATCATCTACATCTTTTTTATAGGTCTCATTACTTGTATTGGCAGACATTCCGAAGATATAAGCCAACACACGATCTACTAAAAAGTCTGAACTTTGTAATAAGGTATTGCTAAAGTCAACATTTTTTAAATAGGTGCGTTTTAAATTTTTTGAGTAGGTTGATAAGTCTTCGAAAGTTTCAGGAATATAAGGTGAATTTGCTTTTACAAAAGCAGAAGACAGCATGTCTTTAGAAGACTCTTCATAAGCTTTTTGAGTGTTGCTTAGTGTTTTTATAATATCTGCAAAGGCTTTTTTATCTGTGCTTTCTTGTGTGTAAAAATTACTAATGGTCATATTAACCATATCCATACTTTTAATGTAGGAAGCCCAAAGTTTATTATCATTACTTTTTGTGAATTCTAATCCGTTATCTAGATTAAAAGAGAATGCAACCGATTCTTTTCCATTATAAATAAAATCAAAATTATTTTCCTCAGGAGGTAAGGCATATACAATTTTATAAATTCCAGCATTCATTGTAGAGTCCAGAACAATACTAAAGCTACCATCTTCAGAAAGTTCAGCTCTATTAACATATTCTGCTCCAGTAGGAGTTGCATGATATAAAAATGCGTAAGTATATTGTTCGGCAGGAACGAACACACCACTAATAGTATTTTGAGCATATATAAGTGTTGGAATAAGCGCTAAGAGTAGTATCAGTTTTTTCATTGGTATTTATCTTTATTTAAACACATTTTCAATTTCAAATATCAAGCCAAATATCAGAATTTTATTCTTTTGTTGTGCGATTTGAGCGAACACTTTCAATAATAACCGTAGATATAATTAATGTTCCTCCTAAAAAGATATTCCATGTTGGAATTTCATTTAAGAATAAAAACGCGATTATAATTCCAAAAACAGGTTGCGTACTTGCAATAATACTTGCTGTACTTACTTTGAAGTGTTTTAGACTATTAATAAACATTGTATGACCAACGGCTGTTGTTAAAAACGCCAGTAGCATAACATAAGAGAATTGAGTTTTTATCGCAGAAGTATCCATTAAAAATAGTGCAGGCACTAATACAATAGTTAGAATTAAAACCTGATAAAACATAAGTATACTACCATTATATACCAAAACATGTTGTTTAAGCATCAATGTTCTAATCGCAAAACAAATAGCCGAAAGCAAACCAAAGAGTACACCTTTTAACTGCGAGTTTTCTAAATTAAATTCTGGAGCTAAAATATAAATACCAAGTAACACTAACCCACCAAGAATGATATGAATTGGATCAAATTTCACTTTCGAAAACAAGGGTTCTAAAATAGCTGTGAATACAGGAAATGTAAATAATGACAACATTCCAATAGCCACATTAGATAATTTTAAAGCATAGAAATAGGTAATCCAATGCGCTCCTAAAAATAGAGCTGCGATAAAAAAAGTAAGTTTGTCTTGATTAGAATGTACCTTTAATTTAATCGTTTTAAACTTACAAAAGGCAAATAAAAAAAGGGCAGCTAAGGCACATCTCCACCATATAATAACAGGAATTGGCATATCAATAAACTTCCCTAATGCTCCAGATGTACTAATAAAAATAGTAGCAAGAGTAAGCCAAAACACATGTTTTATATGTGCGTTTTTCATATCTCCTGGAGTCTGCTTAGCGCTTGTTTAACCGATTTAATATGCTCGAAAGTTAATAGGAGACGCAATCCGTTTCGGGTTTGCTTTTCTTTCATCTTACAATCTTTTGGTCGTGTTTGTATAAACTGTAACACCTTAGTGAAATAATCACTTTGATAGAATGCACTTTGTTGGTTGTTTATAAAATAGCCAACAAAACGCCCCTTTTTCATGATGATTTTTTCTAAACCAATTTTTGTAGCAATCCATTTTATACGAACACTATTTAGTAAGTCAATAACTTGAATTGGTAATTCACCAAAGCGGTCAATAATTTCGGTTTCAAAGATTTGTAACTCGTCTTCGGTTTTGAGTGTGTTTAGCTTGGTATAGAGATTAAGGCGTTCAGTAATATTATTGACATAATTATCAGGAAATAGAAGCTCAAAATCGGTGTCGATAGTAATATCTTTAACGTAATTTTTTTCTTTTCCTTCATCATTATATAAATCTGCAAACTCATTTTCTTTGAGTTCTTCAATGGCTTCATTTAATATTTTTTGATAGGTGTCAAATCCAATATCGTTAATAAAACCACTTTGTTCACCACCTAATAAATCACCAGCGCCACGAATTTCTAAATCTTTCATAGCAATATTAAAGCCACTTCCTAATTCGGTAAACTGTTCTAACGCAGTAATACGTTTTCTAGCATCATTAGTCATTGCAGAATGTTCTGGCGTAATAAAATAACAGAAGGCTTTTTTATTACTTCTACCAACACGGCCACGCATTTGGTGTAGATCACTTAAACCAAAATTATTGGCATTATTAATAAAAATAGTATTTGCATTTGGAACGTCTAATCCACTTTCTACTATAGTAGTACTCACTAAAACATCAAATTCACCATTCATAAAAGCGAGCATTAATTGCTCTAGCTTTTTACCTTCCATTTGCCCATGACCAATCCCAATTTTGGCATCAGGTACTAGACGTTGAACCATACCTGCTACCTCTTTGATATTTTCAATACGATTATGAATAAAGAACACTTGTCCGCCACGTTGAATTTCATAAGAGACTGCGTCTCTAATGATTTCTTCATTAAAACGAACGACGTGACTCTCAATAGGGTATCGGTTTGGTGGTGCAGTTGTTATGACCGACAAATCTCGAGCAGCCATTAAGCTAAACTGTAATGTTCTTGGTATTGGAGTCGCTGTTAATGTCAAGACATCAACATTATCCTTAAGTGTTTTTAGTTTCTCTTTTACAGCAACACCAAATTTTTGTTCTTCATCAACAATGAGTAAACCAATGTCTTTAAATTTTACTTTTTTATTAACGAGTTGATGTGTCCCTATAATAATATCTACATGCCCTTTCTCAAGTTTCTCGAGTGTTTCTCGCTTTTCTTTAGCGGTTCTAAAGCGGTTAAGATAATCTACAGTGACAGGGAAGTCTTTAAGGCGTTCGGAAATTGTTTTATGATGCTGATAGGCAAGAATTGTTGTAGGCACTAAAATGGCAACTTGTTTTCCGTTATCTACAGCTTTAAAAGCGGCTCTAATAGCGACTTCGGTTTTTCCAAAACCTACATCTCCACATACCAAACGATCCATAGGTCGTTCACTTTCCATATCTGCCTTGATATCTGCAGTAGAAGTGATTTGATCTGGTGTGTCTTCATAAATAAATGACGCTTCTAATTCATGTTGAAGGTAGCTATCTGTTTTGTATTGATATCCTTTTTCTAGTTTACGTTTTGCATAGACTTGAATTAAATTAAATGCAATTTCTTTTACACGAGATTTTGTTTTCTGTTTAAGAGTTTTCCATGCTTTGCTCCCAAGTTTGTATACTTTTGGAGGCTTACCATCTTTACCATTAAACTTGGTTATTTTATGCAATGAGTGAATACTTAAATACAGGATATCACGTTCGCCGTAAACTAATTTTATTGCTTCTTGCTTTTTTCCTTCAACATCAATTTTTTGAAGCCCACCAAATTTTCCAATACCATGATCTATGTGTGTGACATAATCTCCAATATCTAAATTGGTTAGCTCTTTAAGAGTAATAGCCTGCTTTTTTGCATAACCGTTTTTAAGATGAAATTTATGGTAACGCTCAAAAATTTGATGATCTGTATAACACGTTATTTTTTCATCATGATCTACAAATCCTTGATATAAGGATAATACAAT
This sequence comes from Flavobacteriales bacterium 33_180_T64, assembly GCA_002162685.1. GTDB lineage: Bacteria > Bacteroidota > Bacteroidia > Flavobacteriales > Flavobacteriaceae > Psychroserpens. The sequence goes on along the minus strand of MAAQ01000013.1, from coordinate 200,073 downwards.
AGTTTTGTAATGTACTTCTTGATCTACATCTTCAAAAATATCATGAAAACGTTTGGCCTGTTGCTCGCTTGAGCAAGCAATATAATTAGTGTATCCTTTATTATGGTTGGAGTTTAAATCGTCAATTAATAAATTAAATTGTTTATTAAATGAGGGTTGAGGAGTGGTGTTAAATTTTATTTGTTTTGCTGAAAACAGGCTCGTCGTTCCAAATTCGACTAAACCAAAATCTAATAATTGTCGTTTCAATAATTCAGAATCACAAAATAATTTTTCAGGTTCTGAATGTTTTAATTCTGAAGACAAGGTTTTAAATGTATCTTTTGCTTTTCCGAAAAAATTATCAATTCTTGAGAAAAGTAAGTCTGTATTTTTTGAAAATACAACCGTTTTTTGAGCGATATATTTTAAGAAGCTTTGTCTATTTTCTTCTAGAAATTTATTAGCAACATTTGGAATGACACTAATCTTTTTAATTTGTTCTGTAGAGAGTTGTGTTTCGACATCAAAGGTTCTAATGCTATCAACATCATCGCCAAAAAACTCGATACGATACGGTTCATCATGTGAAAAAGAAAAGACATCAACAATGCCACCACGAACAGAAAACTCTCCTGGTTCAGTTACAAAATCAACACGTTTAAATTGATATTCAAATAAAATTTCGTTAACAAAACCTATAGATAACTTATCATTAATAGCAATTTTTAGAGTATTTTTTTCTAACTCACGACGCGTCACTACTTTTTCGAAAAGTGCATCAGGATACGTAACTATAATTGCAGGTTTTTTACGAGAATTAATTCGGTTTAAAACTTCAGCTCTTAGTAAGACATTGGCATTATTCGTTTCTTCAATTTGATAAGGCCTACGGTAGCTTCCTGGATAAAAAAGAACATCTTTATTATTAAGTAATGCTTCTAAATCATTGAGGTAAAAAGCAGCTTCTTCTTTATCATTAAATATGAGTAAAAAAGGTAAGGCTGAGTTTTTAAAAGTTTCACTAATTATGAGTGATAATGAGGAGCCAACAAGACCTTTTAAATGGAGTTTATTTTGAGGATTGGCAATAGATGTTTGCAGATTTTGCAATTGCAAAGTCTGTGCATACGTTTGCAAGAGACTGGTTTTACTCAAGGCATTTTAATTTTATACAAATATAAAATTTTTGTACTATCGTATATTGTTAAAATGTATTAATAAAACTATCTTTGTGGCTCTTAAAAAAAACAATATATATATGTCATTTTCAGATTTATTTGATAGCGGATTTAAAAAACGTAATGAAGATCACTTTGCAGCAATCGTTAGAGTTGCTATGGACGATGGAATTATAACAGATGAAGAACACGCTTTTTTAGACCGTTTGGCAAGACGCTTAGATGTAAGCGATATCGAGTATAAGCAAATACTAAAAAATTATAAAACACATCCAATTAATCCTCCGAGTTCATATGATATACGTTTAGAACGTTTATATGATTTATCACGTATGGTTTATGTAGATCATATAAAAGGAGATCACGAAGAGGTTGTGCTACGTAAAATTGCTATTGGTTTAGGGTTTTCTACAGAAAATGTAAAGTATGTTGTTGATAAAGCTTTAACACTTGTAAATAATGGTGTTGATTTAGATACGTTTACAGAAGAGATTAAAACGATGAATAGATAAGATTTCATCTTTATAATATAAAAAAAAGCCACTATTTTAGTGGCTTTTTTTATTGCTATATCTAGTTAATATTATGCATTACGCATAAATTCTTCAGTTTTTTCTACCATATTTTTACTTCCGCAGATAAATGGTACGCGTTGATGAAGTTCTGTAGGTTCAATATCCATAATTCTCATAAATCCATCACTAGCTTTTCCATTAGCTTGCTCAGCAATATATGCCATAGGATTGCATTCATATAATAAACGTAATTTACCGTTAGGGTTTTTAGAGCTTTTTGGATACATGTAAATGCCTCCTTTTATCATGTTTCTATGAAAATCTGAAACTAAAGAACCTATATACCTGCTAGTGTAAGGTCGATCTCCTTCTTCCATTTGACAATATTTAATATAGTTTTTTATGCCTTGAGGAAAGTGACTATAATTCCCTTCATTTACCGAATAGATTTTTCCGTCTTCTGGGAATAACATATTAGGATGTGATAAATAAAAGGTTCCAATTGCAGGATTTAGTGTGAATCCGTTAACACCATCACCAGTAGTATATACAATCATTGTTGAAGTGCCATATATAATATAACCTGCAGCGACTTGCTGATTTCCTTTTTGAAGAAAATCGTCTATTGTAACTGGAGTTCCAACAGGAGTAACCCTTCTATAGATAGAAAAGATTGTTCCTACTGAAACATTGACATCAATATTTGAAGAACCATCTAAAGGGTCAATCAAAACAACATACTTGTTTTGATGATTTTCATCTTGACTATTAATAGAAATAAAATCGTCTTCTTCTTCACTTGCTATCCCGCAAACAATATTTCGTTTAGTCATTGCTTGGATAAACTTATTGTTAGCATAAACATCCAATTTTTGTTGATCTTCACCTTGAATATTAGTGTCACCTGCCGCACCAATAATATCAACTAAACCAGCTTTATTAACTTCGTGATTTACCACTTTAGCAGCAAGACGAATAGAATTTATGAGACGAGATAATTCTCCGGAGGTGTATTTAAAAGAAGATTGATTTTCAATTATAAATTCACCAAGAGTTTGATTTTTCCGAGACATATAGTGTAGATGTTTTTGCAAATATCTCATTTTTTTAATCAACTACAACGTTATCGCTATATTATTATATGATAAAATCATCAAGTTTAAACTATCTTTGAACTAAAGAAAATTTATGTCATTTTCAATTCGTCAAGCAATCAAAACAGATATGTCTAGAGTCTTAGAGCTTATAGTTGAACTTGCTGTTTTTGAAAAAGAGCCAGATGCTGTTAAAGTTACAGTTAAAGATTTGGAAAAAGGTGGTTTTGAAGTTCCAAAACAGTTTGTGTGTTTTGTTGCAGAATGTGATGGCATAATTGAAGGGATTGCTTTAGTATATAACCGTTTCTCTACTTGGAAAGGAAGTGTACTTCATCTTGAAGATTTAGTTATAAGTCAAAAACAAAGAGGTTCAGGTATGGGGACAGCACTTTTAAATGAGGTTGTAAAATATGGTTATAGTTTAGGTGTTAGACGTGTGAGTTGGGAGGTTTTAGATTGGAATACACCTGCAATTAAATTTTATGAGAAAAAAGGTGCAGATGTAAAACGAGATTGGTATGTCGTACACATGAATGAAAAGGCAATAGAAAATTATTTAGAAAATATCTAGAATGCAAGTATTTAAATTTGGAGGAGCATCAGTAAAAAATGCTGAGGGTGTTAAAAATTTGGCGGCAGTATTACAACAAGTTGGTTATGAAAACACGCTTGTAGTTGTTTCTGCAATGGGTAAAACCACAAATGCACTTGAAATTGTAATTAAAAATTATTTTGATAACAAACCTGAATTACAGAGTTCAATTCAAGATGTAAAAAAATATCATAACGAAATTTTATTAGACCTTTTTGAGAACACCCATCATCCAATATTTAAAGATATCGCTTCTGTTTTTAAAGATTTAGATAGCTTTTTTGGTCGAAATAAATCTCCCGATTACAATTTTGTTTATGATCAAGTTATCGGTTTTGGAGAACTAATGTCTACAACAATTATAAGCAGGTATCTTAACCACATCGGATTTGAAAATAAATGGTTAGACGTTCGTGAGTTTATTAAAACAGATGATTATTACCGTAGAGCAAATGTTAATTGGGAACAAACACAATCACGTATTAAAGCAAATTTTAACACTAAAATTTTAAATATTACTCAAGGATTTTTAGGAAGTGATGCTAACAATTTCACCACAACTCTTGGGCGTGAAGGAAGTGATTATACGGCTGCAATTTTTGCTTATTGCCTTAATGCCGAAAGCGCTACGATATGGAAAGATGTTCCAGGTGTTTTAAATGCAGATCCTCGTTATTTTGAAAATGCACGATTACTTAATAGTATTTCTTATAGAGAAGCTATTGAGTTAGCATTTTATGGCGCTTCTGTCATTCACCCAAAAACATTGCAGCCTTTGCAACAAAAGGAAATCCCGTTGTTTGTGAAATCTTTTCTAGAACCTGAAAACGCAGGAACAAGGGTAGGGAAAGGCATGAAAATAGAACCTAATGTCCCTTGTTTTATTGTTAAGAAAGATCAGGTGTTAGTATCGTTATCCTCTTTAGATTTTAGTTATATAGTTGAAGAAAATATTAGTGAAATATTTAAGTTACTACACCATTACAAAATGAAAGTAGATGTCATTCAAAATTCAGCGATTAGTTTTTCAGTATGTTTTGAAAACACCTATAGTAATCTTGAGCGATTGCTTCAGCATTTAAAAGCAAAATTTAAAGTAACATCTTATGAAAATGTTAGTCTTTATACTGTGAGACATTATAATGAACAGGCAATTTCTTCGGTAGAGACAGGTAAGGAATTGCTATTAAAACAGTTAACACAAGAAACAATACAAATAGTAACTAAATAGTTTATTTAGTACATTTACACTCATGACCAAACAGCAAGACACAGGATTAGTTACCGCAAAAGAAGTTGCAAAAGCAATTAAAGCAGATAAGTATGGTTTTGTAGGTACATTCTTTGGATGGTTACTCATGAAAGTCTTAAAAATATCGACAATAAATAAAGTTTATAAACGCAATAAGCATTTAAATGATGTTGAGTTTTTAGATGCTATTCTAGATGATTTTCAAATTAAGTTTGAAATTCCAGAAGAAGATTTAAAGCGTTTACCAAAATCAGGTGCATTTATTACCGTATCTAATCATCCGCTAGGTGGTATTGATGGAATTTTATTGCTTAAACTCATGATTGAGCAACGACAAGATTTTAAAATTATAGCCAATTTTTTATTACATAGAATAGAACCTTTGAAGCCTTATATCATGCCTGTTAATCCCTTTGAGGATCGTAAAGATGTGAAATCGAGTATTGCTGGTTTTAAGAGTTCAATTTTGCATTTACGAGATGGTCATCCTTTAGGCGTATTTCCTGCTGGTGAAGTGTCTACATATAAAGATGGAAAATTAGTTGTTGATAAACCATGGGAAGAAGCCGCAATGAAGCTTATAAAAAAGGCTGAAGTACCAGTGGTTCCAATTTATTTTCACGCTAAAAACAGCAAGTTGTTTTATAAATTATCAAAAATTAGTGATACGTTTAGAACAGCAAAGCTCCCCTCAGAAGTACTCACCCAAAAAAATCGAATTATTAAAGTTAGAATAGGAAAACCTATTTCAGTTAATGCTCAAAAGGAGCAAAAAACTATTGCCGATTTTTCAGAGTTCATTAGAAGAAAAACATATATGTTGTCTAATACTTTTGAGGATAAATCTAAGATTTTTGATAACTTATCTAACACTTTAAAACCACCAGCAAAGTCACCAAAACGTATAGTTGGTTCGGTAAGTACCGAAAAAATGGCAGCAGAGGTTGATGCACTTAGAGAAAGTGATTTTAGATTACTTGTAAGTAAAAACTACGAAGTGTATCTCACCGATACTAAACATATTCCAAATATTCTTCATGAGATTGGACGTTTGCGTGAAATCACTTTTAGAGAGATAGGAGAAGGTACAAATGAAGCTATTGATTTAGATAGTTTTGATACTTACTATCATCATATGTTTTTATGGGATACAGAAGCTAAGAAACTAGCTGGAGCTTACAGAATGGGATTAGGATCTAAAATTTATGCACGATATGGTATTGATGGGTTCTACCTTCAAGATCTTTTTAGGTTTGAGCCTGAACTCTATAAGATGATGAGTGAATCTATTGAAATGGGTAGAGCTTTTATCATAAAAGAATACCAGCAAAAGCCAATGCCTTTATTTTTGCTTTGGAAAGGTATTGTTCATACAACTTTACGCTACCCTGAGCATAAATATTTAATTGGTGGTGTAAGTATAAGTAACCAATTTTCAAATTTCTCAAAGTCGTTAATGATTGAATTTATGAAATCACATTATTATGATCCTTATGTAGCTCAATATGTACACCCTAAAAAAGAATTTAAGGTGAAACTAAAAGATGCAGATAAAGATTTTGTTTTTGATGCTACTGAAGCTGATTTAAATAAGTTTGATAAAATAATTGATGAGATAGAGCCAGGAGCATTACGATTACCTGTTCTTCTTAAAAAATACATTAAACAAAATGCAAGACTTGTTGCATTTAATGTCGATCCATTGTTTAATAATTCGGTTGACGGATTAATGTATATTAAAATTGCCGACTTGCCAGAAAGTACTGTAAAACCTGTTATGGAAGAGTTTCAAGCTGAGTTAGAACAAAAGTTTTCTAATGGAAATACAGAAGGATCTTAAAGATACTTAAATATAAAATTTTCAAAATATACTTTAATCTCATTTCTAGCTTTTAGAAAAGCAGCATGTTTTTCTTCATCTGTTCCATTTACTTTTGATGGATCAAAAAAATTATGATGTAATCTTAGTGCATTTTTACTAGGAATGAATGGGCAATTTTCATTAGCATGATCACAGACGGTTATAATATAATCAAAGTCTATTGTTTCATATTCGTCAACATGGTTAGATGTATGATTAGAAAGATCAATACCATCTTCTTTCATAATAGAAACTGCTCCAGGGTTTAAACCATGAGTTTCAATGCCAGCACTATAAATAGCAGCTTTTTCTTTTGCAAATTTATTTAGATAACCATGAGCCATTTGACTTCTACAGGAGTTGCCAGTACAGAGAACGAGAATGTTTTTCATATAATTTATTAATTAGCAGCAGTTACTTTCTGGAGAACAACAAGCTTCAACTTCAGATATAAGCTCTTTAGTTTTATCTACAATACCACAAATATCATTTGCTTTACAAGCTGTTTTTTCTACGCCTAATTTAATTATAAGTTTGTTGTCTTCAATTATATAATCATTAACAAAAAGTTGAGCCGTATTAAATGTTTTATTACTGTATTCAAATTTGACTTCAGCACCAAAATCGTAAGGTTTTATTTTGCCTACTTTTTTTAGAATTCCAAGCGCTTTTAAAACCGACATATATTCTGTTTTATAAGATTCCATAGGGCTTTCCCATAATTGTATAATTGTTTCATTCCAAGAATCGGTTTGAGCTCCACAATCTACAGAATCTATCTTAAGATGTTTTACTTCAGTAATGTGATAATTTGCACCTACAAAAGCATTTGGAGCATATTCAAAGTGTAAAGATTTATCCTGATTTTGCTCTAATATTGAAAATAAGTCTTGCGTTTTCATATTAATTTATAGTTTAGTTTAAGTATGAGTTATTATAAGTCGATTATTAATTAGCAACAGTTAGCCGTTGTTTTAATAAAGAATGAGTTTAATAACGTTTGAAATTCTTCAAAGCGTTCTAGGTTAATGCAGTAACATTTTTTTTTACCTTCAAACCTGCCTTTTAATAATCCTGCATCTCCAATAACAGACAAGTGTTGTGAAATGGTCGCTTGAGATAAGCCAATTTCGTGAACTAAATCATTGCATATACACCCTTCTTGTTCGCTAATATGTTTTAAAATTGCTACTCTAGCAGGATGTGCAAACACCTTTGCAATATTTGCTATTTCATTAATACTATCGGTAAAAATAAATCTTTTCGTCACTCCCATTATTTCTAATTTAGTGTAAAGATAATACAATTTATCGTAATATTGCAATATTACGATAACAAAAATAATTTAAAAGCCAGAAATATTCTTTTCCTGGCTCTAAATTTATAGTGATTTAAACCATTCCTGAAATTGCTTTCCAAAAAGGAATGTTGGAGTCATTTTACCACTTAAAGCATTTATTAGACTAATAATCCATGCTACAAATACAACAATTGCAAATAGCCAACCTATTAATGGAATTATGCTGATTAAGCTACAAATTGCTAAGCCTAAAACTTGTCGAATATAAAAAGAACCAAATTCAGTTCTATTTCCATTATTCATTACTAAAGCAATAACCCATCCTATTAAAGTGAAGTGTGCTATAATTGCTACATTTTTACCATCGCTAAAGACCTCTTTGGCTTCCTCAGCAAACTCTGCAGCTTTTTCTTTGGCTTCGCCAGCAAATTCTTTAGCATCATCGGCAAATTCACTTGCTTTTTCGCTTACTTTATCAGCTGCTTTTTTTGCACCTTCTTTTGCATCTCCTAACATGTCGTTTAGGTCATCACTTAAATTTTTGTTATCGTCAGACATTTTGTTTGTATTATGGTTAAGTTATAAAGTTAATAAAAATCAACTAATTACATTTAGTTTTTTCCAAATAGCCTTTTAAAGAATCCTTTAGTTTTGTCTTTTGCGTCGGTATAGGCTTCTTTTGCGTCTTCGGTTAAATCTTCTAGTTTTTCTTCAGTTTCATCAATAAGTTCAGAGGTTTTTTCTTTTGCAAAAGTTGAGAGTTCTTCTAGTTTTTTATTGGTATCATTGACTAATTCTGAAGTTTTTTCTTTAGCATTGCTAAGTAGTTCTTGAGCATCTTCTTGAATAAATTCTTGGGCCTTATCTTTTGCATTTACGAGTGCTTCTTTCGCATTAGAAGCTAGCTCTTTTGCTTTCTCTTTTATATCTGTGGCTTTATCATTAATGGGATCAGAAGAATCATTCTTCGTTTCTTCTGTAGGTTCAATAGCATTATTGAGATCGTCTTCAAGATTGATGTTTTCTTCAGCCATTGTAATTGTTTATTTTATGAGTAGTATAAACTTGAATTTTGTTACACTACTCTTACTTAAAAGCTTGATCAATGGGTTCCCAAAGTTCTATTTTATGTCCTTCATTATCAAGTATCCATCCAAACTTCCCATAATCGTACTCTTCCATTTCTCCAACTATTGTGACACCTTCTTCTTTTAAAGTCACTAATAATTGTTTTAAATTTTCAACACGATAATTAAACATGAATTCTTTTTTTGATGGCTCAAAGTATTTAGTATTCTCTTTAAATGGACTCCATTGTGTAGAACAATCGTTGCCTTCTTTGTCTTTCCACCAAAAAGTACTGCCATAATCATCGGTATTAAAACCTAGGTGTTTATTGTACCAGTCTTTTGATGCTTTTGGATCTTTAGTTTTAAAAAAAAGACCACCAATTCCTGTAACACGTTTTTCCATTTGAATCGTTTTATTTTGTTCTTGTTGATAAAATAATTGTATTAAATTTATTTCTTAATTGCTGCTTCATAGATAGTAATCCATTCTTCAGTACTCATTTTTGCAGTGAGTTCTCCTATTAAATCATAAGGAATATCTTCCATTTTTTTAAATCGAACACAACTTTTGCCCATATCTAATTTGTATTTACAACGTTTGGTATATTCTGAAGTAAACCAATCTAAAACCTCTTTTTTTGCATACATTCCCATATGATATACTGCAATAAAGTTTTTTTGTGACGCCAAATTCATAAATGGAAGCGGTAGTTTTGTATCACAATGATAACCATCTGGATATACTGAATGCGGTATCACAAAACCCAACATACCATAGTTCATTTGTTCTTCCATTCCTTTAGGAAGGTTGTCGAGAATAATTTGCCTAATTCTTTGTATTGGAGCTATACGCTCTTCTGGTAATTGACTAATATAATCTTCGGGAGATGTTGCTTTGTATTGCATGATATTTTATTTGCGTTGAAGGATTAATCCGGAAATTAAAGATATGATAAATCCGATGATAGTTACGAGTACCAGCATAAATAAAGCGGCTGTTGTGCTTGTCATTTTAATAATTTCGCTCTCTCTTCCTTGTTCAATAAGTTGCTGCTCATAATTACTGAAGAAAGAAGGATCAATAAACTTTGTGTAAATAAAATCGGCAATTGCTATTCCAATAGCGACTAGAATCGAAATAAGAAGACCAATAATAATAGCTTTACTTATTGAGATCACACCATCATTTACATGATCTCTATAATGTTTTATGCCAAAAAAGATAAATGAAAGCGAGAGGAATATAGAAATATACCCTAGAATTTCATTCGTTGAAGAGTCCAGGTTTTTAATGCCTAAAATTAAGTGTAAGGCGAAAATAACAAAACCTGTAAGAAGTCCATAAAGTCCAAATTTAATAACTGTGTTTTTCATAATGTGAAGGGTTTAATATTAAGACTCCAAAAGTAGAATTACTAGAGCATATAGGATTCATACTTTAGTACCAAAAGACTCATTCTTTAGTACTGATGGTCTGTTTTTTTATATGATTTGAAGGTCTTTTGCTATTTGAAGTGCTTGCGTACGGCGCTTTGCATTTAATTTTGAAAGTAGATTTGAAACATGAGTTTTTATCGTGCTTTCTGAGACAAATAATTTTTCGCCAATTTCTTTATTTGATAGCCCTTCAGAAATTCCTAAAAGCACTTCGTATTCGCGTTTGCTAATTTCAAGAGCTTTAATTTTTTTATGATTAATCTCAGTAGAAACTTTTGAGTGTTTTTGAAAACTCTTTTTATTAAGATAGGTGCCAACAAAAAAGAAAACAATAGCAATTATTGCAATGGCAAATTCTAAATTTAAATCCCCTGACATAATAGCATATTTACTAAGCCGAAAGAGCAGTAGTAATGCCAAAATGAGCAATCCGAAAATAAGAATAGTTTTTTTCACGTTTTAAATTTAGCAAAATTTTGCTTTTATTTTATCGACAATAGTTTGTGCTAATTTTTGTTTGCTCTCAACTGTCCAACCGGCAACATGAGGTGTTAAAATCACATTTGGTGCTGAAGTAAGATATTTGAAAGCTTTTGGTATGTCTGAAGTAAATAGGTTTTCAAAAGATGATTTTTCGTATTCTAAAACATCTAATCCAGCGCCTAATATATTGCCAGATTCTAATGCAGAAACTAAATCTTTTGTAACAACACTTTTTCCACGAGCTGTATTAATGAGCCAAAACGGTTTTTTAAATCCATTAATAAATGTAGTGTTTACCATATTGATGGTCAAAGGCGTTTCAGGAGTATGTAAACTTAACACATCGGCTTTGCTTTGAAGTTCCTCTAGCGACACTTGTATGGCATTTGTATCACTAACATTTGGTTTAATATCATAGCAAAGTATAGTAACATCAAAACCTCTAAGTTTTTTAGCAAAAGCTTTTCCCATATTTCCATAACCAATAAGACCAATAGTTTTTCCGTCGAGTTCTATACCTCGATTTGCTTCTCGTTGCCATTTGCCATTTCGAACTTCGTTATTGGCGCTATTTAATTTATTAAAAAGGGATAATAACATGGCTAAGCTATGTTCGCCAACTGCATTACGATTCCCTTCAGGAGCTGCAATGAGTTTAATGTTTTTGTGTGTAGCATATTCACAATCTATGTTTTCTAATCCTGCACCAACGCGACCAATAAATTTTAGATGTTTTGCTGCATCTAAGAAGGTGGAATCAATTTTAAATCGGCTACGAATTATGAATCCGTCATAATGATGAATAATTTTTTCAATAGCTTCTTTTGAAGACGTATAATCCTCATCATTGGTGAAACCAAGTGTATTAAGTTGCTCTATTAGTAATGGATGATTGGTATCTAGGTGAAGGATTTTCATATGTAAATAATGAGCTGTTGAGATTGAAGATTCATGAGTACTATAATTTAAAATAAATAGTTATGAACACATGAGTTCAGCATGATGTTTATTGTAATTATATTAAAGGATATTCTGTTTGCGTACGTTCATGTTTTACGTTTCCAGTATGAGCAGTATTGAGTTTTTCAAAAAGGAGTAAATGAACCTCTTCATCATTTTTTGTTAATGGATTATGCTCTACACCTTTAGGGATTACAATCATTTCGCCTTCTTTTATAATTTCAGTTCGGTCTCTAAATTGCATGTATAACGTTCCTTTTATGACTTGAAATAATTCATCCTCATCATCATGGCTATGCCATACAAATTCGCCTTTTATTTTAGCGAGCAGAACTTGCATATTATCTACTGTGGCAATACGGTGTGGGTGCCATTGTTTGGTAAAAAGGGAATGCTTTTCTTTAATGTTTATGGGTTGCATGATAAAATGATTTTATGTGTTTAAAGTTACGAAGTTTTGCGTTAGTGATTGTAGAGGAAATCCTTTTGCTTTTGTAAAAGATTGTAACGAAAAGCACGACCTGAAAGGGAACGCCAGAATTTTAAATACCTAAAATCAATTTAGCAATCCAGAAATAAATAAGAATTCCAAAAATATCATTACTTGTGGTAATAAATGGACCTGTAGCTATGGCTGGATCTATACCTCGTTTGTCTAGAAATAATGGAACAAAGGTGCCTATTATTCCAGCGACGATGATAACAACAACTAACGAAACAGAAATGGCTAATGCTGTATAAATATCGTTTTTATAAATCCATACAAAAAGGAATAAAAATATGGCGAGAATAATACCATTAAGGGCAGCTAAAAACATTTCCTTTATCAATCGATTATTGATACTTCCTTTAACATCATCATTAGCTAAACCTTGTACAATTATAGCGCTGGATTGTACACCAACATTTCCTGCCATGGCTGCAATTAGTGGTGTGAATAAAAAGAGAATAACATATTCGTTAAATAAATCATCAAAATTTTTCATGATTAAAAAAGCACCAATACCGCCAACGAGTCCTAAAAACAACCAAGGTAAACGTGCTCTAGTAAGTTCTAAAATACTATCATCTGCTTCTACATCTTGTGTAATACCTGCTGCTAATTGGTAATCTTTATCGGCTTCTTCTTTTAATACATCGACAATATCATCAATAGTAATTCTACCTAATAAGGTATGTTTATCGTCAATAACAGGAATGGCTTCTAAATCATATTTCACCATCACTTTAGCGACATCTTCAACATCGTCATTTATATTAACATAATCTACATTACTATTAGAAATTTCGGCTATTTTTTGTTCGCTTTTGGCGACAATTAAATCTTTTAGGGATAAGCGACCAATTAATTTTTCTTCTTTATCTACAACGTAAATTGAATGTACTCTCGTAACTTCTTTTGCTTGGCTTCTAATGCGACGTAAGCATCCTGCTACGGTCCAGGTTTCATAAACCTTAACCAATTCTTTTGCCATAAGGCTACCAGCTGTATCTTTATCATAGGTTAGAAGTTCTGTAATTTCTTCTCGATGTTCTTCGTCTTCAATTCTAGAAATAACTTCAGCTTGACGTTCTTCGGGTAGTTCGGCAATAATATCGGCTGCATCATCGGTATCTAACTCTTCAACTTCTTCGGCAATTTCTTTTGCTGAAAGATTTTCAAGTACTTTTTCTCTGATGTCCTCATCAAGTTCTGTTAAGATATCTGATGTCGTTTCAGAATCTAACAATTTGATAACGTAAATTGAATCGTCTAAATCGAGTTCATCTAAAATTTCGGCAACATCAGCATAGTGAAACTCTTTTAAAAGCAGTTTTAATTCTTTGTCTTCATTATGAGTAACAAGAAGTTCTACTTTTTCAATGAGTTCATTGGTAAGTTCAAATTGGATATTTTCTTTCTCTTCGATCAAACTTGAAGGTTTTGCTATTAAGCATCGTCATTTTCAATGTATTGTGTAAGTTCTATAAAAGAATCTACACTCAGTTGTTCTGGACGTTTGTCAAATATAACATTTGCTTTTAAATTATCTGAAAGATTGAAGGTTTTTAAACTGTTTCGTAAGGTCTTTCTGCGTTGTTGAAATGCTGTTTTTACCACTCTAAAAAATAATTTTTCATTACAAGGAAGTGTGAAGTTCTCTTTCCTTTTAAGTCGTAAAACACCAGAATCTATTTTTGGTGGCGGATTAAACACTGTTGGTGGTACTGTAAACAAATACTCAGCTTCGTAGAATGCTTGTGTTAAAACTGAAAGAATTCCATAGACTTTAGAGCCTTCTTTAGAACAAATTCGTTTAGCGACTTCTTTTTGGAACATTCCAGAAAACTCAGGAATTTGTTCACGCATGTCTAAGGTTTTAAAAACAATTTGAGTTGAAATATTATAGGGGAAATTGCCTATAATAGCAAAAGGTTCATCATTAAATATCTCGGTCAAATCGTATTTTAAAAAGTCGTATTCATATATACGATCAGCTAAGTTGAGATAGTTTGCTTTTAGATAATCAACCGATTCTGTATCGATTTCTATAACGTGAGTTTTAATAGGTTTTTCAAGTAAGTATTTAGTTAAAACACCCATTCCTGGTCCAATTTCAAGGACATGCTTGTACCCTTTTAAATCTAAGGTGTCTGCTATGTTTTGAGCTACAGATTCGTCTGTCAAGAAATGTTGACCTAAATATTTTTTTGCTTTAACTTGATGGTTGTTTGCCACGTTATTTAAATTTTACGTTGTATTCGTCTACAATTTGAAGTTCGGTTCTAAAGGCTAGCATTTTATCTGCAAACTTTTTTAAACCTTCTGCTCTTAATCTTTCAGCATCTTCTTTATAGTAGGCGTCTAATGCTTCTCTTGAGTATGAGCGGTATTGAATAGAGTAAGTTTGGCCTTCTATGTCATCTTCAACTAAAACCTTAGTCAAGGTCGCTTTTTCAAATTTTCCAGTTGCTAATACTTGAGGAATATGTGCTCTCATCCAAAGTAACCACTCATCATGAATGGTATCATCAACATTAATAGTTACGTTATATATGTACATTTTATTTAAAGATTTTGTGTGATACAAAAAGGGCTATATTTTATAAATCTTTTGCAAATAACAGAAGTTCTTCGTTGTCATCAAAAGGTTTTACTCTTTTTTGGTAAGATAAGCCTAATTTTTCCAAAAGATGAATGGATGGTTTGTTTTCTGGAATAGTAATAGCATAGAGTATTTTAATATCGAAGGTGTTTTTGGCGAGTTTCATAATTTCGGTAGCAGCTTCAAAACCATAGCCTTTTCCTTCGTGTTCTGGAAGTAGTGAAAACCCAATATCTGCATGCTCAAGTTCATCCCGTTTTATTAATCCGAAAAAACCAATAGATTTTAATTTTTCGCTTTTTACTTGAACTTTGTAAAACCCAAACCCGTAGGTTTCATAGCTTTTAAGTTGGTTGTTTGTTATGTAAGTCGCTGCTTGTTCAAGAGTTGTTACATTGCGATCTCCAATGTATTTAATCCAATGCGGCGAATTCATTAATTCTAGAATGAAAGGTGCATCGTCTACTGAGATTTTGGAGATTAAGAGTCTGGAAGTTTCGGCTATAATCATCTTCTCTGATTTTAATTTATCACATCACCACGTAACATTCTAAAGCGTTTCCTCGCTTCTATGAAGTAGATACTGTCTTCATGATTAAAAATGATACTCTCGTAGAGTACTTTTGCCTTTTCGGGTTGTGCTAGTTTGTTTTGGTATAATTCAGCTAAGAAATATAAGGCATCATCTGCTAGAATTTCATCTCTATAATTGGCGATAATATATTCGTAACTCGCTACTGCTTTGTCAATTTGTTTTGTTTTTTCAAATAGTTTTGCTTGCATAAACAAAGCTTGATCTTCAATGGTTTCCCCTTTGTGCTCTACTAAGATTTTCTCTAAAAGAGAAATGGCTTCTTCGTTCTTGTTTTGAAAGGACATTAAATCTGCTTTCGAATATAATTTTAAAGCGGTTTGCAAAGAGTCTTCATCTTTATTATCTGAAATAAGTAGTTTTAATTCTAAAGCATCGTTAGCAATTAGTTGCGATGTTGAAGATTTTAATATTTTTAATTGTGATTCTGCCCATTCAAAATCACCTTTATAGTAACTTGTTTTTGCCACTTTAAAACGTGCGTTTTGCGAAATGGTACTATTTTTTAAATTTATTTGAATTTGAGAATAGTAAATTAAAGCCTCATTAAACCGTTCTTGAAGTACTAATATGTCTCCTAATTTTAATTTTACTGTGGCTTCTTGAAATGTAGAGAGCTGCAAACCTAAACTCTTTTTTAAGAACTCACTAGCTGCTTTTGGTTGGTGTTTATTAAAAGCAAGAAAATTTCCATAGGCAATTTGCAACGCAATGGTTTGTTCGTACTTACCATATTGAGTAAATAGGTTATTGAACTTTTTGTCAATTATTTCAAGTTGTTTTTTATCTGCATTTTCAATCTCAATGTCTAGCATATATTGATGTGCTGTAAGTTTCGTTTCTATGTCTTGTGAATTGTTTAATATAAACTCAAAAATAGAATTTGCAATATCATTTTCTTTTTCTTTAACCGTTGTTAATGCTAAATCTAAAATTCTGCTAAGGCTTTCCTGGTTTCTGCGATATAATGCTTTTTCTTGAGTAAATGCTTTATTGTATTCTTTTTGCTGAATATATAACCAACTTAATAAATCATACCAAAAAGGGTCTGGGTTAGATTGCAATTTTTTGAGTAGCAATTTTCTTAGAATAAGGTTGTTTTCATTGTTTTTATTCTCTGAAACGAAATCACTAAATGCTCGTTTAGCATTACTAAGAAAGCTGGGTTTCTTTTCAATATAATCTATGTAATTTGAAAAGAGTAATTCTATATTTCCTTGCTCTCCATAAATGCGAGCCATTTGCATATTGAAATTGAAATCTGGATTAAGTTCCATTCCTTTTTTATAAGCTTGAAGCGCTTCTTCTAAAAGGGAATGATCTTCAAATTTTTTGGCAATTCCGTAAGTATAACTAGGTTTTTCTTCAACTTTTAACAAGGCGTCCTTATAGTACTTATTTGCCAGATTTATACTGTCTTTAAGTTGGTAATTATAACCTAACTCTACTAAAAGTGCTGGATAGTTTATTTCTTTCATACGTTGCTCAATGACCGCTTGAGCGTCATCATAACGTTCTAATTGTTGAAGTGTTTCAATAATTTTATAGATATATTTTGAGCTTTTTTTATTCTCGTTTAATTTTTGGTATGAATGAAGAGCCTTTTCAAATTCACCACGATTAAAATAGTCCTCGGCTAATTGTTCACTTTGTGAAAATAGTAGTCCAGAACTAAAGAAGGTTAGTAAAATTAAAAAGCGATTCATATTCAATAATTTATGTAAATATAACAAATGCGATTACTAGATATTGTGAATGTTTTTATAATTAATTCTATGAAGTGGAAAAAAAATGCCTAAACGAGAGTTTAGGCATTACCAACAAAATAAATGTGCTATTAATCAGTTTTTTCAAATGATTCAGTTATTCTGCAATGGCTTTTAAAGTTGTATATAGTGTCTTGTCTGTTAAAAAAAGACTTTACTTGCTATAACAATTAATGTTGCTAATAAGACGAGGCGTTTGATGTTTTTCATAATAAGTAGGTTAGTTCTTATTGGGTATACTAACTTCATCATTATTATTTATAAAACAAAGAAAAATGCTAAAAAATCGTTGAATAACGTTATTTTTTAGCATTTAAACGATAAATATAAGTAAAATTCTTACAAATTAAATTTTATTAAATCCTGTATATGGGATTAAAACTTCTGGAATTTGAATGCCATCTTCGGTTTGATAGTTTTCTAAAATACCAGCCAAAACTCTCGGTAATGCTAAAGAACTACCGTTAAGTGTATGGCATAATTGTATTTTACCATCTTGATTTTTAAAACGTAATTTTAGGCGATTTGCTTGAAATGTTTCAAAATTAGAAACACTTGATATTTCTAACCAGCGATCTTGTGCTGTTGAAAACACTTCAAAATCATAGGTTAGCGCAGAAGTGAATCCTAAATCACCTCCACATAAACGTAAAATTCTATATGGTAATTTTAACTCTTGAAGAATTCCTTTAATGTGATTTACCATTTCATCTAAAGCAGTATATGAGCGGTCAGGATGTTCAACGCGTAAAATTTCAACTTTATCAAATTGATGTAAACGATTTAAACCTCTTACATGAGCACCATAACTACCTGCTTCTACACGAAAGCATGGTGTATATGTGGTAAGAGCTTGTGGTAGTTGAGTATTGGTTAATAAATCACCTCTATAGATATTTGTTGCAGGAACTTCTCCAGTAGGAATTAAATATAGGCTAGGGTCAACATTAGCAGCATGGTACATTTGACCATCTTTATCTGGTAATTGCCCTGTTCCAAGTGCAGAGGCTTCATTAACTAAGTGAGGAACTTGAACTTCATTATAGCCTGCTGCTGTGTTTTTATCTAAAAAATAAGCAATTAATGCACGTTGTAATTTTGCACCTTTGCCTTTATAGACAGGAAAGCCAGCTCCGGCAATTTTAGTACCAAGTTCAAAATCAATGATATCATATTCTTTTACTAATTCCCAATGCGGTTTTGCGTTAGGGTGAAGTGTTGGAATAGCTCCTTCTCTAAAAACCTCTTCATTATCCTCGTCTGTATTACCTGTAGGGACAGATATATGAGGAACATTTGGTATTTTATACAGTAAATTATTTAAGGCTTCTTCTTTGTCATTAAGCTGTTCGTTTAATGTTTTAGAATCGTCTTTAAGCTGTGTTGTTTTTTCTTTTAATACATTAGCTTCAGAAGCTTTCCCAGATTTATAAAGCGCACCAATTTCTTTTGAAATACTATTGGATTCAGCAAGTGTATTATCAAGTTGAGTTTGAAGCTGTCTACGCTCTTCATCAAGTGTAATTACTTCTTCTATCATTTGAGATGCATCAATATTTCGCTTTGTTAAACGTTTAATAACATCTTCTTTGTGTTCTCTAATAAAAGCAACTTGTAACATGGTATTCTTTTAGATTAAATATGTCAAGGTCTCTCAACGATGGCTATGTTTTTTAAAACGCCAAATTTAATGAATTGTCAGTTATTCTCATCTAGATTTGAGGGTAAAATCCAATCATGATGCTTAAAATGACTCCATTTAACACTTGCAATATCAATATTTGGATCTATAAAGCGTCGACTTTGTCTTCCGTTAATGCTAATGTAAGATCTTATATGGACTTCAACATCCATACCTTTTTCGGTATAAATACGTTTAAGGCGTTTAGAAAATTGCCACATAACATCTGGTTTAGAACTTGCACTACGAATTTGTTTCTTAGTGAGGAAATCATTGAGATTTATTTGGATAACTTTTTTTGTAGCTTTATCAATAACTCTATAACTCGTGTTCCCGCTTTTTGAGCGTAGCATCATTCTCCAAGATAGTCTATGACCTTCTTCTGTCCATAATACATTATCTTTTATGAAATGATGTCGTAATGGAAGTATGATTTGAACTATAAAATAGAGAACAAATACAGTTTTAAATAGATTAGTATAGTTAGGTAGAACTATTTGTTCTTTAGAATATATTGGTTTTCGTTTTAAAAATAGCTTCTGGATTACTTTTGGTTCGAAAAAGAAAAGTGCAAATGACAATGATAAATAGGGGAAAATTCCAACTTGAAAAATAAATGAGTTGAATAAGTGGAAAAAGATAGATGCAAAGAATGCTATTTTTCGGGTTGGTTTCCACAAGAGCAGTGGGATTATGAGTCCGTCAAATAGGATGCCTCCATAAGCTACAAAATAGTGCACAACCTTTTGCTGAAGTAGGTCACCTACTAGAACATAATGTTTTTTGCTTTTCATTAAGAGTTCAGCTACCGTTGTGTCTAACCAGTCTGGATATGTTTTCGCTATTGATGCGTATGTGTATAAAATAAATAGTTGTATGATGAAAATCCAACGACACCAATTAGGCATAGATAAACTCTTGATATTTGGATTTTGTTTCGCATCAATAGATGCATATTTATGCGCAGGTAAAAACACCATAATAGCACTTAAAATCATTAAAAAGTAGTAATGATTATTGTAAGATGATTTTTGCATTGCATATGTAGCAGCCCAAAGTAAAGTGAAGCTTAACATACTTAATCTGTACTTGTATCCAACCATGACAAAAAACCCGAAGATTGCCATAACGAAGTAGTATACATACATCCATTGACCAGGAAGCGGTTGAAGCCAATCGAAGCCTATAAAATTGAAAGTAAATTGTGGTTCTATAAGTGTACGCTTTACCCAACCAGTGAGTATTGCGCCAAAGCTTTCTAAAAAAATTAATGCACCAAAGCATATTCTAAAAACAATAAGCGAACTATTATCTATATGTTTAAATAAAAATTTATTCATTATAGGTTCTAATAAATTCAAAGGCATTGGTTTTATCAACCTTAAGTTGTGCTTGTAAGAGTTTTATTGACTCAAATTTATGCTCGTCTCTTAAGCGATGTAAGATTTCAATTTTTAATATTTCATCATAAAGATTAGTGTCAATATCAAAAAAGTTAACTTCAATAGACTGTTTTTTTTCATTAAAGGTTGGATTTGTACCGATATTCATCATTCCAAAAACAGGTTTGTTTTCAATAATTGATTTTACAATATAAACGCCATTTTTTGGGATTAGCTTATATGATTCTTCGATATTAATATTTGCTGTTGGAAAGTCTATCGTTTTGCCAATACCTTTGCCTTTAATAACTTTTCCAGTTAAGAAGTAAGGATAGCCTAAGTATGAATTAGCTGTTTTAATATTACCTTCTAAGAGTGCTTGTCTTATTTTGGTTGAGCTTACTGCAACGTCTTTAATATCTTGTGCCGAAATTTCCTCAACAGTAAAATCAAATTCTTTACCAAAAGCTTTAAGATCGTCTATGTTAGCTGTTCTGTTTTTTCCAAAGTGATGATCATAACCTATTATAATATGCTTAGCATTTAGCTCGGTAACAAGTATTTGTTTTACATAATCATGAGCTGATAAGTTAGCAAACTCTTTGGAAAATGTTTTGATAACTAGTTCATCTAGTCCAAAATTAGACAATATGCTTTCACGTTCATTTATAGTATGTAAGAGCTTAATTTCGAAATCAGGTTGAAGCACCATTCTTGGGTGAGGGAAAAACGTTAAAACAACCGATTTGAGGTGTTTCTTTTGTCCTGCTTTAACTAGCTTTTTAATAATTTTTTGATGCCCAATATGTACACCATCAAAAGTGCCTATGGTAATTACTGAAGCTTTTACAGGTTCTGTATTTGAAGAGTTAGATTTCAATACTCTGATTTTTGGTAAAAATAGTTATAATCGGAGGTAAATAAAAAGAGGGTTGAAAAAATCAACCCTCTTTTTTAATATTTTAAGAAATATGAATTATTCTTTAATGAAAGGTATTGTCACTGAAGAACGATTTTTCGTAATTCTAATAAAGTAAGCTCCATTACTTAATGAAGATGTGTTTATTGATAGATCTTCATTAGTTTCAATAGTATTTCTAGTAATAGATTGCCCTAAAATATTTACAATTTCATAGCTAGTAGGTAAATCATTAGCGTTGTCTAGCTTAATGTTTAACTGATCACCAGCTGGATTAGGGTAAAGGTATAGGTTGTTATTAGCAAAGAAATCATCTACACTAAGTGCAAAAGTTGATATTTGCGTAGATTCAGCATCACTAAATTCTCCACCAGAGAAAATAACTGTATCATCATCTGTTCTTAGGTTATAAGATCCAACTCCATAAGCACAACAAATACCATCACCAAATGCATCATTAATTGTAAATGTATAACACATACCAGGAACAACTGGGAATACTTGATTTATAGGTGTAGAGTCATTATTAGCATAAGGTCCTCCAGCGTATAATTCCCCATTTTCATCACTAAATGACCAAGTAGTTTCAGTACCGTAATCATCAGGAGTGATAGTAAGCCTCACTTCAGTAGTTTCGGCATAAGAATCTGTACCAGTAAAAGCAATATCATCAGTATCATTACAAGCACGTTCATCTGAAGTTCCGTTAGGAGCAGATACAGAGATGTTAAATGTATGTGCACCACCACCTGAATTAAATACCGGTAAATCTATATCTTCAAAAGCATTAGTTGCTAAACTTCCTGTCCAGTTATAGTTAGTAGGTGTACCTCCATCAACATCATAAGAAATTGTTGCAGAAGTTAAGGTTGTAGTTCCAAAATTTTGGATTCTAACACTAGGTGTTAACTCTCCAGAACATGCAGACCCTTCAGTTAAACTAATAATGTTTATACTACCATCCTGACTAACATCTGCTAGAGGTGTACATACATTTGAAGTTACAGTATTTGGTCTATTTAGTTGCGTATTCATTACAGCAATAACTCTTGCTTTTTGATCATTAGTAAATACGTTCATACAGGCATCATCTGTATAATCCATATAATTTCTTACCATGTCTAAAGTTCCACAAGACTGGTGTGTTGTTGGACAACCAAAGTTTGGAGCATCAACAGCAGGAGTATCATCACATAAATCACCAGGAGCAGCACAACCGCCTTGGAAAGTATGATATAGTCCTAAGTAGTGACCTACTTCATGAGTCATTGTTCTTCCTAAGTTAAAAGCACCAGGAATTGATACACCAGCAGCATCGTTACTACCAAAATAAGTGTAGTTAGAAACAACGCCATCAGTATTAGCTGGTCCTCCAGGAAATTGAGCAAACCCAAGTAATGTGCCATTAGAAAAATTCACAGACCACATATTCATATATTGAGATGCATCCCAAGTTGTTGTTGGTTTTAAAATTGTATTTGTATTACTCGTTGCTTCAGATCCTCCCCAAGATGTACTTACTGCAGACATGTCTAATCTGTCAATACCATTAGTAATACATCCACTAGGATCACGTTTTGCTAAACAGAATTCAACTTCAATATCAGCTCCGTTTGGATCTGTATTAAATCCTCTTGTACCAACTATACGTCTAAAATCTTCATTTAGAACTTGTATTTGTGAGATCACTTGTGCATCAGAAATATTAGCACCAGTTCCAATAGCTTCTCCATTATGGATTACATGAACAACCACAGGGATTGTAAATTGTAAAACACGTTGTGGGCTAGATTGCATTAGTGCCTTTGCAGCAGCAATTTTTGGAGCCAATAATTGCTCATAAGCATCACTTCCCATCATTCTAGGGTTGTTTGCTAAGAGTGAACTATTATATTCATCAGCAGCACATCTAATAAAACCATTTACTGGTTCTGGCATATTAGTGCTTTTTTCTTGTTGTGCATGAAGCGAAAATGCTCCCAACAAAAAGCTCATTAATAGGAAATTAAGGGTAATTTTTCTCATTATAGATTTATTTAAAAAAATTAATTTTCCCAAATTAAGAATTTTTCAATAAAAAACACGTCTATTTTTCGAAATTAACAGGAAAACTGGTGTTATTTTCCATTAAATGCATTCATAGTGTTATTGATGCCAGCTGTACCAAAAGATTTTATGAGTTCTATAGCTTTATTAAAACGTTCGGGAAGTTGTTTGTATTCATCATCAGTCCATTCACCTAATACATAATCAACCTGTCTTCCTTTGCTAAATTCGTCATTAATTCCAAATCTGAATCTGTTATATTTTGTTGTTTGAAGTTTGTTTTGAATGTCTTTTAGGCCATTGTGCCCACCATCACTACCTTTAGTTTTTAATCTAATATTTCCGAAGGGAAGATTTAGATCATCTGTAACCACAAGGACATTTTCTAAAGGGATTTTCTCTTTTGTTAACCAATATAGAACAGACTTCCCACTTAAATTCATGTAGGTGCTTGGTTTTAAGAGAATAAAAGTTCGCCCTTTAAATTTATAAGTAGTAAGATCCCCAAGTTTTTGAGTTTCAAATTTAAGGTCTTCTTTTTCTGCTAGAGCATCTAAAATTTTGAACCCTATATTGTGTCTGGTATTTGCATATTTGTCGCCAATATTGCCAAGTCCGACAATGAGAAATTTTTTCATAGAATTTGTTTCTTCAATAGGATTTACTATTGAATTCCATTTAAATAGATTACGTATAAATTTCCAGATAATTGATATGTTATTTGTGTAAAAATAAAAAAGCATTCTAAATAAATAGAATGCTTTATATAATTATAGAATAAATATGTTCTATTCTTGAGCTTCGGCTGCTGGAGTTGCTCCTCCTTCTGCAGTTGCTCCTTCTTCTTCATCTTCATCTTCATCTTCTACAACAGCAGCTCTAGAACGTCTTACTTGACATACTACAGTGTTATCTGGGTGTAAGAATTTGAATGCTTCGTTTTCTAAAGCAGTGATGTAAAGTTTACTACCAATTTTAAGAGGTGTAATATCAACTTCTAGAAAATCGGGTAAATTAGAAGGTAAAGCTTTTACTCTTAATTTACGTTTGTTTCTACGAAGAACACCTCCATTTAAAACACCTTTAGATGTTCCGATAACGTGTACAGGAATATCCATAGATATTTCTTTGTCTTCAAATAAACGGTAGAAATCTATGTGTAAGATTCTATCTGTTACAGGGTGAAATTGGATGTCTTGTAAGATAGCATCGTAAGTTTCGCCATTTTCTATAGCAATCACAACTGTATGCGCATTTGGCGTGTATACAAGTTTAGAGAATGTTAATTCTGGTGCAGAGAAATGCACAGTTTGTTCTCCTCCGTATAATACGCAAGGAACCTGACCAGCATTACGTAAGGCTTTTGTTGCTTTCTTGCCTACGCTTTCTCTTTGAGATCCATTGATTGTAATTGATTTCATTGTTTGTGTTTATATTAATATTAAATTACATTAAAAATTTTGAGCTAATTGATTTGTTGTAGTGTACATTATGCATCACTTCAGCAAATAAATCGGCACAACTTAAAACTCTAATTTTATCACTTTTTTGTTTTAGAGGAATTGAGTCTGTTACAATTAATTCTTCTAGTTTAGAGTTTTCTAGTTTATTATAAGCATCGCCAGATAATATTGGATGTGTACAAATAGCTCTAACGCTAAGTGCTCCTTTTTCCATCATTAAATCTGCGGCTTTAGTTAACGTTCCAGCTGTATCTACCATATCATCTACTAAAACAACATTTTTCCCAGTAACATTTCCAATAAGTTCCATATGAGAAATCACATTGGCTTTTGCACGTTGTTTGTAACAGATTACAACATCACTCTCTAAGGCTTTAGAATATGCATAAGCTCTTTTTGATCCACCCATATCAGGTGAAGCTATAGTAAGATTATCTAATGCTAGTGATTTTAAGTAAGGTAAAAATATAGTTGAAGCGAATAAGTGATCTACAGGTTTTTCAAAAAATCCTTGAATTTGATCGGCATGTAAATCCATAGTGATTATACGAGTAGCACCTGCAGCTTCTAGCATTTTAGCGACTAATTTTGCCGCAATTGGAACTCTAGGTTTATCTTTACGATCTTGTCTTGCCCAGCCAAAGTAAGGTAAAACAGCAGTAATGTGTCTTGCCGATGCACGTTTTGCTGCATCAATCATTAACAACATTTCCATTAAGTTTTCTGGACCAGGATGAGTAGAGCCAATAATAAAAATTCGTGTACCTCTTATAGACTCTTCATAAGACGGTTGGAATTCGCCATCACTATATGTTGATGTAATTACATTACCTAAAGGAGCGCCGAAAGTTGTCGCAATTTTCTTTGCGAGTTCTTTACTTTGTCCACATGCAAAAATTTTTGCTTCTGTTACTCCGTTTGGCATTGGTAATGAATTATTTGTGTTTTGTAAAACGCTTTCTTTTAACGAGGTGCAAATTTAGGAATTTATTTCAACTGAAAAAGCATAAAACCTACTATTTTTGATAGATTGTAAAAAAATATTTTATAATTTTGCAGTCTGAAATTGCTCAAGTGGCGGAATTGGTAGACGCGCTGGATTCAAAATCCAGTGACTTCGGTCGTGTGGGTTCGATTCCCACCTTGAGTACAAAAGGCTTTAGCATTAATGTTAAAGCCTTTTTTGTTTTCAAAATCAATTTTAAAATGTAACTTTGGTTCAACCCAAATAAAATTACTATGATTGATAACTTTCTGTCAAACTTTCAAGATGGAGTGTTTCATGTACTTCATTTAAATGCCTACGATCATATTCTATTTTTAATTGTACTCGCCTTGCCTTATCTTTTTAAAGAATGGAAACGTGTATTGTTATTAGTTACTGTTTTTACTATTGGGCACTGTGTGTCATTAGCATTAACGTCATATAGTATTATTAGTGTAAATGTGAAATTAGTAGAATTCCTAATTCCATTAACTATTTTAATTGTGGCGCTTTTTAATGTGTTTACTGCGGGAAAGAAATCTCATGGAAATACAATAGGATTACTGTTTTTCATAACCCTATTTTTTGGGTTAATACACGGCTTAGGTTTTGTGGGCGCTTTTGAGAGTATGATTTTAAATTCAGAAAATAAATTACTTGCCCTTTTAGAAATAGGCCTAGGTATTGAAGTCGGTCAATTAGTTGTTGTTTTTATTGTGATATTTTTAAGCTTCCTTTGCCAAACTATATTTAGATTTTCAAAACGTGATTGGATTATGGTAATTTCGGCAATTGTAGTTGGATTTATATTACCAATGCTAATTCATAGCGATTTATTATCTTAAATTATTCTTCAAATGTAAGTTTTGATAAAATTTTAATGTTATCAAAGTCTTAAAATCTAAGAAACATTTTGAATAATTATTACATTTGAATTATAAGAGGTCTTTTTCTACGGAAAGTACTTGATGCTAAACCTAAATAATGCTAGAAAACAAACAATTACGATACGATAAAGCTTACTTAAGAATAGCAAAAGAGTGGGGGAAATTATCCCATTGCAAACGCAAGCAAGTAGGTGCATTAATTGTTAAAGATAGAATGATAATCTCTGATGGTTTTAATGGTACACCAACTGGTTTTGATAATTACTGTGAAAATGATGAAGGTTATACAAAATGGTATGTGTTGCATGCAGAAGCTAATGCCATATTAAAAGTTGCAGCATCAACGCAATCATGTAAAGGAGCAACATTGTACATAACACTTTCACCTTGTAAAGAATGTAGTAAACTTATTCATCAAGCAGGTATTATAAGAGTCGTATACCATGAAGCATATAAAGATTGTTCTGGAATAGATTTTTTAGAAAAAGCAGGAATAGAACTAGAGTTAATAGAAGACGTCAAAGCATAAATGGCATTTGATAAAAAATACATACCATTCATCATCGGTGTTGCAATAGCAGCTGGTGTTTTTATTGGCGGAAAATTAAATTTTACTGATACTTCCGATCGATTATTTACCTCAAACAGTAAAAAAGATAAACTTAATAGGCTTATTGATTATATCGATTATGAGTATGTTGATGATATTAATACAGATAGTATTGTTGATGTTACAGTAAATGGAATCTTAAAGAATCTCGATCCACATTCTACATATATTCCTAAGAGTGAATTAGAGCGTGTCACTAATAATATGAAAGGTGATTTTGTTGGTTTAGGGGTTAATTTTTACACTTATAACGATACAATAACAGTTATTAGAACTATTGAAGGAGGACCAAGTGAAAAAGCAGGAATTAAAGCTGGCGATCGGATATTAATGGCCGATGGCGATTCTATCTTCGGAAAAGAATGGAGTAATAAAGATATCATTCAAAAACTAAAGGGCGAAAAAGGTTCAAAGGTTAAGCTTGGAGTTTACAGAAAAGGAGAAGATGCGTTATTAGAATTTAAGGTTAAACGAGGTGTTGTACCTATAAAAAGTGTTGATGCTGCCTATATGCTTACTGATAAATTAGGCTATATAAAAATTAACCGTTTTGCAGAATCAACGTATAAAGAATTTAAAAAGGCTTTAGATAAACTTCAAGATAAAGGCGCTACGCAATTAGCATTAGATTTACGTGATAATCCAGGAGGTTTTTTAGGTATCGCAGAGCAAATTGTAGATGAGTTTTTAGAAGATGACAAGCTTATTTTGTTTACTAAGAATAAGACTGGAAAAATCGAGAACGTTTACGCAACTCAACATGGTGATTTTGAAGACGGTGAAATTTATATTTTAATAAATGAAAATTCAGCTTCTGCTAGTGAGGTTATTGCTGGAGCATTACAGGATAATGATAAAGGAACCATTGTTGGGCGTAGAAGTTATGGTAAGGGTTTGGTGCAACGGGAAATGTCATTAGGAGATGGTAGCGCAGTGAGATTAACAGTTTCTAGATATTATACACCAACAGGTCGCTCTATTCAACGGCCATATAATAATGGTGAAAACAACGATTATTATAATGATTATAATAAACGATTAAGTAGTGGCGAATTTGAAGATGCAGAACGTATTGAAGTTGCAGATTCTTTAAAATTTAAAACACCTGGAGGAAAGATTGTTTATGGAGGAGGAGGAATTATTCCAGACATCTTTGTGCCTATAAATACGGCACATCAAAATGAAACGTTAAACTATTTAAAACGTCAAGAATACATTAGTAATTTTGTGTTTGAAGAGTTAGATAAAGACCGAAGTATTTATGAAGACGTAGCAGCAAATGATTTTATTAAAACCGTTGAAATAAGTGATGATATTGTTATTAAATTTCAGGATTATGTAAATCTAAAAGAGCGGACTAATATTGCATTTGTAGCGTATCATGATCAAATGCGTCGCCTTATAAAATCGGAATTAGCACAACAGCTTTATGGTAGTAATGTTGCTGAAAAAATTCTTAACCAAGTTGATGGTATGATTGAAGAAGTAATCTCATTAAGTCAAGGCGATGATTATTTTGAAGTTAACCTTTCGGAAGATAATGAAGATTAGGTTTTAGATTTTATCATGAATTTTAGTATGTTTTCCATTATTCCAAAGTGTTAAAACATCTGTGGCTACTTGTGCTCCGCTTCCCGAAGCGATAGCAAATTGACTTCTCCAGCCTGCTAAAGTTCCAGCGACGTATAACCCGTTATCAATTAAATGATTTTCGTTTTTTAACCAAATGCGTTCTTTTTCAGTTACTGCTTTTGGGTGTGGTTCTATGTAGCTTTCTAATCCCTCTATAGTTAATAAATTGGTGTAACCTACAGCAATTACAACAAGTTTTGATTGGTAAAAGCCTTTGTTTGTTGTGATGGTAAAACCTTCCGAAGACTTTACTATAGCGTTTACCTTTTCATTTTCGATTTGCTCAACATGAGGATATAGATTGTGGAGTTGTGTTTTTCCATCTTGTAAAATATCGGTCCCTAATGTTCCAGGAGTCAAGCCTAGAACATTATTAAATAATGCATTTTGTAAATGCGAATTACGTTGATGCATGGCAATGCCAATACGTTTATTTTCTGCAAAAGGTTTTGATTTTGCAGAGCCTAAAACTAAAGCACAAGACATTCCTGCTGCACCACCTCCAATAATAAAAACATCAAACATTAATTACGTCCTTTTAGTTTTTGATCTACGCGTTTTGATAATCTTAAAACTTGCAATAAAGCTATAGCACAAAGTGATGCTAAAATAGTAATAAGTGCAATGATGCTTTTACCTTCAAATAAATTATCAAAGTCAAGCATTGTGGCATTATAAACAATAAGTCCTAATGCAATAATAGTTACTAAAATGGTGAAATATTTCATCTGTTCGAGTTCGAAAATTAAGCCAATTCAAAAAGCGCTTTAATGTTATGAGCAAATAATTTTACAGCAATAGCTAAAAGGATAACTCCAAATACTTTACGGATAATATTGATTCCGTTTTGCCCAATTAAGCGTTCAATTTTAGTTGATGTTTTTAATACTATAAAGATAATAAGAACATTTAATATAACTGCAATTATGATGTTTTCAATTCTGTATTCTGCTCTTAATGATAATAGTGTTGTTAGGCTTCCTGGTCCTGCAATAAGTGGGAATGCTAATGGAAATACAGATGCAGTCATAGCAGCACCTTCTTCTTGCTTATACAAGGTGATCCCCAAAATCATTTCAAGTGCTATAAAAAATAGAATAAAAGCACCAGCTACCGCAAATGAGTTTACACCAACACCTAAAAACGATAGGATGGTCTTACCCAGAAATAAAAACAAAATCATAATTACACCAGCAATGATAGATGCTTTTTCACTTTGAATGTGACCTACTTTTTTACGTAAATCAATAACAATAGGAATGTTTCCAATAATATCAATTACAGCAAATAAGATCATAAATGCCGTAAATATCTCTTTAAAGTTTAATTGAATATCCATGATATCTAAATTTTCCGCAAAAATAGGTCTTTAAGAGTGATTTATAACATTAAATAATCGTAAAGTTTAGCTATTTTTGTCTCAAATATTTTAGAATAAACGCATGTTTCAGTTAGGAAAAACAATAGTTTCAGAGGCCATCATCGAAAAAGATTTTGTGTGTAATTTGTCAGCATGCAAAGGTGCTTGTTGTATTGATGGTGATGCTGGTGCTCCATTAGATGCTGAAGAGGTTCAGATTCTTAAAGACATATACCCAAACGTGAAGCCGTTTTTACGTCAAGAAGGTATTAAGGTTATTGAGCAACAAGGCACGTCTGTAGTTACAGATTTTGGCGATTTTGAAACGCCTTTAATTAATGGTGCTGATTGCGCTTATGTGATTTTTGATGATAAGAATACGGCACTTTGCGGAATAGAAGAAGCGTATAATCAAGGTGAGGTTTCTTGGAAAAAACCTGTGTCATGCCATTTGTACCCTATTCGTGTTAAAGACTACTCAGAGTTCTCCGCTGTTAATTATGATAAATGGGATATTTGTGATGACGCTTGTACTTTAGGAAAAGAATTGCAAGTGCCTGTCTATAAATTCGTAAAAGAAGCTCTTGTAAGAAAATTTGGTGAAGATTGGTATGCTGAACTAGAAAAGGTTGCTGAAAAACATAAGTAGCAAGTTTTATTAAACAACAATCCATTTAGTATATTTATTAAATATTTATTCTATATGAGATTTAGTTTAATAATCATTCTTTTTTTTATTGGAACGTTTCCTTGTTTCTCGCAAAACAATAACTCCTATTACAAAAAAGCACTTGAACAGTATCGTGCTGAAGTCTACCAGCAATCTCTAGAAAACTTCCAATTAGCTAAAACGCAATTTTTAAATCAGCAAAACACTTTAAATGTTGTTATTTGTCTATCATACATTTCAACGATTAAAAGTCTTCAAAGTGATTATAAGTCTTCTTTAAATTATAGTATTGAAGCCTTGTCTTATTTAAAACAGAATAAGATTAATAATGATAGCATTTATGCTGAATTAATGTCGAGCAAAGCTTTAAACTTAAGATTTCTAGGAGAGTTTAAGCACGCATTTACTACTACTAACTCATTAATCAATCGTTTAGAAACAGAAAAGGAAACCAATAAATATTTGGCTAATGCTTATCAAATTAAAAGCCGTGTAGAAATAGATTTAGGAAATTATGAGGGCTCAATTATTTCGGCGAAAAAAGCGTTGTCATACAATAACGGTGAGAGTCAAGAACGAAAGGCTGCTTTATTAAATATCATTGGTGTAGGATTTTATTTTAAGGATCAATTAGATAGTACTTCTTATTATTATAATGCCTCTTATAAAATAAAACAAGATATAAATGCAGATAATTACCAACTTGCTATAGCAACGTACAATATTGGAATTGTACAAGAAGATTTAGGGGATTATGACAAAGCTATCAAGTTTTATAATAAAGCCGCATATCATGATTTATTAGATAGAGGTGAAGAAGTCGGGTTTCTGTCAGATATTTATGCAGCACTTACAAACACCTATTTTAAAAAAAACGACCTTGAAAAAGCAGAAGAGTTTGCCGAAAAAGCATTACAAATTGCGATTAGAAGGTATGGAGAAGACAGCCCAAATACTAGTTTTGTATATATAGCATATTCTAATATTTTTGAATTAAAAGGCAATTATAAAAAGAGTATTGAATATGTGAAAAAGGCACTTGAAATAAGAAGAAAAACCTATGGACCCAATCATAGATGGACGGCTGAAAGCTTATTGTCTATTTCTGAAAGTCAAGTAGAACTTAAGCGGTTTGTTGAAGCCGAAAAAAATTATAATGAAGTCATTACCATTGCAAAGTCAATTAATAATAATCTTATTCAAGCTTACGCAGAAATTGGATTAGGAACTATTTATGTTGAAACGAATCAGCATGATATGGCAATAATAGTTTTAAAAGCAGCAAAAGAAAAATTTATAAATGCTTATGGAAATTATCATGAGACACATTTAAGTGTATTAGTACTTGAAGCCGAGAATTATTTTAAAAAAGGAGAGTTAGAGATTGCATTGCAAATTATTGAAGTTATAAAAGCGAATGCTACAAATTCTAATTTATTTTATGGTTTAGATGCCTTAACATTAGAACTAGATATTGCTTTACATTATTATAATGAAACAGAAGATATGAAACTTCTCGAAAAAAACATTCAGAATATTGATAAAGCTACACAATTAATATTCAAGATCAAGAAAGATTATCCGAGTAGTAAATCTAGAATTTATGTCAATAATGGCATGAATGATTTTGTAGCTAAAGCTATTAAAGCATCATATATATTATATAGTATAACTAACAATTCTGTGTATGTTGAAAAAGCTTTTGAGTTATCTGAATTAAATAGGAGTAGTGCCCTCGTTTCAGGGATACAAGATGTTCGATTTAAAAAAATGGCACATGTTCCTGAGCTACTATTACTAAAAGAGAACAAATTAAATCATGAGTTAGCGCGTTTAAAAAAGGAAATCTATAATGAGGAAAATGCAGAGAACCCAGAACGTGAATATATAGACGAGTTATTAAGTGATCAGCTCATTTGTAGGGCAACATTAGATAGTCTTTTTACAAAAATTGAAATAGAACACCCAAAGTATTATCAGTTAAAATATAGCGAGAAAGGAATTGGTATTTCGGCACTTCAAAACAATATATTAAAAGATGATGAAACTGTAATTGAATATTTTTTGACTAAAAATCAAGCGTATGTTTTTACAATATCTAAATCTAAGATTAATTTCCTAGAGCTTCCAAAAGTTCAAGACATTAGGTCTGTTTTACAAGAATATAGGGAGCGATTAGATAAAAGAGAAGATGTGACACAACTATCAAAAACGTTATACGACCTGTTAGTAAAAAAATTGAATTTAGTCACAAAGCGATTGATTATAATTCCCGATAAAGAACTAAACCATTTACCCTTTGAAGCTTTAATGTATGAAGATGCCTTTTTAATTGAAGACTATATCATTTGTTATTCGGGTTCTGCAAGTTTATTAAAAATCCAACAGGAAGATTTTACCAATTTTAAGTTTACGACTAATTGGAGTGGTTTTGCGCCAGATTTCAAAATGAATAACACGCTTGTTTCAAGTGAAATAGAAATAGAATCTGTTGCTAAATTAATGAAAGGGGATGTGTTTTTGAAGGAACAAGCAACCCTAAATAATTTTAAAAAATGCGCTCAAAATTCTTCCATTTTGCATTTGGCTACGCATGCAGAGATTGATGCGAATAATCCATTGTATAGTAAATTAATATTCTCTCAAGATTCGGTATTAACAGCTTCAGATATTTATACACTAACAATTAATGCCGAATTAGCAGTGTTGAGTGCTTGTGAAACAGGATATGGGAAGTTAGAAAAAAGTGAAGGTGTCATGAGTATGTCTAGAGCTTTTCAATATGCAGGTGTACGAAGCACAGTAATGAGTTTGTGGAAAGTGCCAGATAAAGAAACCGCTAAACTTATGGAATTATTTTATAAGTATTTAATAGCTGGAAACTCAAAAGATGAGGCGCTTAAAAAAGCAAAAATGAAGTATCTGGAAACAACAGATGACACTGTTTTAAAACATCCTTTTTATTGGTCTGGGTTTGTGGTTTCTGGAGATGTCTCTGCATTGGAGTCTAATTCAAATAGTAGATTAATTGTATTAATTTTTATAATAATTCTTGTGGTGTTTTTATTTAGAAAACAATTATTCAAGTTGTTTAAGTAAATGCTTTATCGCTTTACTTTTAAATGAGGAAGTAGCATTTAAGGAACCTAAAATAGTCTTAGCTTTTTTAATATCATTTAAACGTAAATGTGCTAAAGCAAGATACCAACTGTTTTTAGCATCAAGGCTATCTGTGGTTTTTAAATTAGTTTTTAAAATAGCAATTGCATCTTCTGTTTTATTAAGTTCTAACAACGTATTCGCTTTATAAAATGCAATAGTTTCATCATAGCTTTCTTGTAACATCAGATTGAAATACTGTAATGCCTCATCATAATTTTTAGCTTCGTAAGCAGTAAAAGCTTTTGTTTTTAAATCGGTTTTTACTTCGCCTCTTACAATAGGTTGCACGATATTTCTATAGGGTTCAAAGTGTTCATTATAGAGTTTTTCTGTATCAATAGGCGTATTAAAATACCAAAAACTAGACAATCCTAATAATACAACTACAGTTGCTGCTACTAACCAGTTTTTATAATTAAAAGTTGATTTTTTTTCAGCTTCAAAACCTTGTAACTGTAACTTTATTGTCTCGTATTCTTCTTTTTTAATAACAGCTTTTAAGTTATTTTGAAAAGTCACTTCTTTAGCAAATTCAGTGTCAGTGGCTATCAAATGATCAAACTCTTTTTGTGCTTCGTGGGAGAGTTTTTGAGTGAGATATTGTGCTATTAATTCTTTTTTGTCCATAATTAATTTTTAAAAATCATCCTTTTTAAGGATTTTACACAACGTGATTTCTGACTTTTAACAACGTCTTTATTTGTGTAATTTAGAGCATTCATTATGTCTTCAAGGTCAAACCCTCTATAGTAAAATAAGGTTAAAACATCTTTACATTTTTGACCTAAGGTTTTAAAAGCTACTTGCAATTGCTTTTGTTCACTAGTTAGCTCATCGTTATTAATGCTAAAAGTAAAAGTGTCTTCATTTTCAATAAAACTAGAATTGTCTTCTACTAAATGCATTCTCTTTTGCTGTTTTAGTTTATCATAAATCATGTACTTGCCAATACTAAATAAATAGGTCTTTAATTCGCTTTTTAGATTGTCAATCTTTCCATTGATAGCATTTTCTCGTAATGCAATAATAGCATCTTGATAGATATCTAAAATATCGTCTTCTACAATAGGATATTTTTTAGCAAAGCTTATAAAAGCCAATCTATTATCTTCATAAATGTATTTAAGCGTTTTTTGATCTCTATTTTTTAAGGCTTCAATAACAGTTGCATCTGTCATAATATTAGTGTTGGCTTCTTTTTAAAGTAAACATGAAGAGTAAAAATAAAAAAATGAATAAGACCTGTTTACTTTTTTTTAAATAAAGTACTAATAAGTAACTATTAATCAATTAAATAATATCATAATGGAATTAAATGAAGATAAATTACACGACTTATTAGGTAAAGTGGTAACCGAAATGGGAGCAGCAGCAAATGGGCCATTAATAACAATTGGAGATAAACTGGGACTGTATACAACGTTGTCTGAGTCAGGCCATTTAACATCTCATGAGTTGGCGGCAAAAACCAATACAGCTGAACGATATGTCAGAGAATGGTTGTCTGCTCAAGCAGCTTCAGGGTATGTTGTATATGAAGCTTCTAGTCAGAAGTTTTTTATGACACCAGAACAATCAATGGTTTTTGGAAACAGAAAAAGTCCTGTGTTTATGACAGGTGCCTTTTATGCGATATCTTCTTTATATCACGATGAATCTAAAATAGAAAATGCTTTTAAAACCGGAGAAGGTGTTTCTTGGGGAGATCATAACTCTTGTCTGTTTTGTGGAACAGAGAAGTTTTTTAGCCCGTCTTATGAAGGTAACCTTATTTCGAGTTGGCTTCCTTCAATGGAAGGCGTTGTTGAAAAATTAGAAAAAGGTGCAAAAGTAGCCGATATAGGATGTGGTCATGCTGCATCTACAATTATAATGGCAAAAGCATTTCCAAACTCTACTTTTATAGGCTTCGATTTTCATGCTGCATCTATAGACCAAGCTAAAGAAAGAGCAAAGGATGCTGGATTATCTAATGTGTCTTTTGAAGTCTCTACCGCTAAAGATTTCCCAGGAAAGGATTATGATTTTATCACATATTTTGATTGCTTGCATGATATGGGAGATCCAGTTGGTGCTTGTGCGCATACAAAAGCAGCTTTAAAGCCAGACGGAACATGTATGATTGTTGAGCCTTTTGCAAAAGATACTTTAGAAGAAAATCTAAACCCAGTTGGAAGAGCTTTTTACGCTTTTTCAACAATGCTTTGCACACCATGTTCTTTAAATCAAGAAGTAGGAATGGCTTTAGGCGCTCAAGCAGGAGAAAAGCAATTAAAAGATGTGATTTCTAAAGGTGGTTTTTCAAGATTTAAACGCGCAACAGAAACGCCTTTTAATTTAATATTAGAAGCAAGACCTTAAATAAAATTTATTTTTTTAATGGAATAATTCCCAATGACATACAAAAAAAAGATATTATTATTTAAAAGAAGATGGTAAGTGTTTTGATTTTCCAGAAATGAGCAAGTCAAGTACAGATGCGAAAATCTTTATGTTTGTGGATAATATCCTTAGCGTAATAATTTATGTTGATAAAAAGAAATATAAAAACAGTATGACACTGTATTGTGTTGATTTGGGAGAATACTAGCTTTTCAATTGAAAATCAAAATGGGATTCAGTGATGTCTGCTTTTGGTAGCTAATTAAACTGTTCGTATGTTCGTTGAGCGAGTTGGAATATCTACAATAACTTTTGTTCCAGTAGGTGTTTGATTGTCATCATATAAATCTTCAATATCAATATTATAATCGTTGGTGTAGCTTTTAGAGAAGTTTGTTAATCGAGCTTTTGTAATAGCTATACCAACAGATTTTCGCTTAAGGAGTTTGTCTCTGTTAATTTTTTCCGCCTCTTTTCTGCCAATACCATTATCTACAATAGAAATCCTTACAAAATCCTCTTTAACTCTATAAACATGTAGTATGATTTTCTTATTATCTTTTTTTGATGATAATCCATGCCAAACCGCATTTTCTAGAAAAGGCTGTAGTACTAATGAAGGTATTTTTATATTGGTTGTATTAATGATATTGTCAACAATAATTTCAAAATCTATTTCATTAGAAAATCTAATATTTTCAATATTCATATAAAGCTTCATGGTATCTAACTCATCTTCTAAAGAGCTTTCCTTTTCTGAGGAAGCCACCAAAATTTTCCTAATGAGTTTAGAGAATTTATTTAAGTAATAAACAGCATTTTCCTTTTCATTATTAATAATGTATAGCTTAATGGAATTTAAGGAGTTAAAGATGAAATGCGGATTCATTTGACTTCGTAACATATCTTGTTCTAATGTCAGTATTTGTTTTTCTTGTTTTAATTGACGGTTTCTATAAAGGGCTACCAATATGCCTATAATAATTGCCAAGGCTAACATAGAGTACCAGAAAATTTTTTTATTACGTTCTAGTTTAGATTTTACGATTTGATTTTCGTTGGCAAGTGCCTTTATTTCTTTGTTTTTGGCTTCATTTTCATATTGAATAATTACATCGTTAACATACCTTAGGTTGCGATCATTATTGATAGTCTTTTCTATGACAATAGATTCTCTATAGTGATTAAAAGCACTTTGATAATCTCCTGTTTTATTATATAATTCTGAAAGATGTTTGTCTGCCTCAACAATAGATAAATTAAGATTATATTGTTTGGCAATTTCTAATCCAGCTTTTAGATTCTTTTCTGAAGTCAAAAGCTCTCCCATTTCCTTTTGAGTCCACCCCAAATTGATATAAGAGGATGCAATATAAAATTGATCACCTATTAATAATGCTTTCTCAAGAGCTTTTTCTATAATGGCTTTAGCATCAGTATATTTTTTTTGTTTGATATAGACTTGCCCAATACTATTATAGCATATTACACGACCTAAATTAGAATTAATTTGTTCGTTATATTCTAAAGATAGTTTGTAGTTGCGAAGCGCAATTTTTAAATCACCTTGTGCTTCATAAGCATAACCAATATTTTGGTAATTGATAGCTAAGCCTAATCTATTCCCCGATTTTTTTTCTATTACTAATGATTTTTGAAACTGCTTAGATGCTAATTCATACTGTTCTAAAACAAGATAAATGTTTCCAATGCTATTTTGCGAAACAGCAATATTGTAGGATATAGTTTTTGAAGGATTTTTAACAGAGCGCGCAATATCTAAGGCTTTTGTATGGAAATCTAAGGCAGGTTTTACAAGATCCATTCTACGATATGCAACACCTATGTTATTTAAACTAACTATTGTTAATTCTGTATTCTTGACTTGCTCGGCAAGTGTTTTGGCTTTTTCATGAGTTTCTATAGACTGCTCATAATAAGAGGTGTTTCTATAAATGACACCTAATGCGTTTAGAGCATAACTCTCGCCTTCAATGTAGTTAAGGGATTTAGAAGCATTAATTAAGGTTTTCATTTTAATGCTATCTCGAGTGTGTTTTTTAAATAAAGAATCTAAGGTTACATACTGTGTGGGTTTTAGCGATGTGAGTTTAGCGATGCTTTTATCAAATTCTGTGTTACTCTCATTTTGAGCACATAATGTGTTAAAGTTTATAAAACAGAATAAGAGTATAGCTAATAAAGAATTAGTGCTAATATTAATCGTATTTATTTTAAAGGATTTCAAACTATAGCTTTTCTAAAAAATCAGATTTACGTTGTCTGGCAACAGGTATTTTGTGATTTGACTCCATAACAACATAGCCTTCACTCTTGATGAATTCTTTAATTTTATTCAAGTTAATGATAAAAGAGTTATGAATTCTAAAAAAATAATGTTCAGGTAAAATGGCATCAACTTCTTTAAGCTTTTTTGTAATCACAATGTTTTGCTGTTTGGTTGTGACTATAGTGCTATAATTGCCGTCAGATTCTACAAATATAATGTCTTCAATATCGAGAAAGATGAGTTTTCCATCAGTATTAATAGTGATTTTCTTTTTGTCAAACTTTTCATTAAAACTCAATAATACTTCTTCTATTTTAGAAGAGCTTATTGATCTAGAATTGAACTTTTTTATTTTTTGTATTGTGTCTTCTAGATCGTCAGAATCTATCGGTTTCAATAAATAGTCAATAGCTTCGTGTTTTAATGCTTTTATTGCATACTCATCATAAGCTGTAGTAATTACTACTGGAAAATCTTTATTAGATAATTTTTCTAGAAACTGAAAACCATCCATTGTTGGCATTTGGATATCCA
This sequence comes from Flavobacteriales bacterium 33_180_T64, assembly GCA_002162685.1. Lineage (GTDB taxonomy): Bacteria > Bacteroidota > Bacteroidia > Flavobacteriales > Flavobacteriaceae > Psychroserpens. Next base: position 160,899 of record MAAQ01000013.1, on the reverse strand, counting down.
GAAATAAGCAATCTGGTGTAGTCGTATTTAAATAGATGATGGCCTCTTCGGGATTTGAAAAGGTCTTAATAATCTCAATATCATTACTAAAGTTTGTGAGTTCCCAAGATAGCCCTTGTATGGCTTTAGGTTCATCGTCAACTATTACTGCTTTAATCATAATATCAAATATAGAATATAATATAATATTTCGATCTGTATTATGTATAGTTAGCACTATTTCCTGTATAATGTGTTTTAAAGGATGTGTAGAGTTATAAATAACAATATTCGATTACCAATTATACACTTTTTGTAACCAACGATACAAATTGAAGTGAAGAATCAGATATAATTTGTCATATTTGAATTGAAATTAAGAAGGCCAAGTTGAATAAAGAATATAGGGTGATCGTGGGGATTTCCTATTTTGATTAATGCTATTAGTCATTAAAAAGTCAGGGTGAAACCTGACTTTTTTTAATTTTAGTTTCAATTAGCAAAACCTTATTAGTAAGTCGTTTTGGTTAGTTTAGTTAATTATAAGGAAGAAAAGAGAGCAATAGAATGTTCTCTTTTTTTTGTTCAATTTTCACGCTGTTTTAGATGCTATACATCTATAGTAAACATCACTTGCGACAGTCTATTTAATAGGATATTACCTACTTTTTTTAGTAAAACAAAACATTTGTAAGTATTTAACTATCAATTAGTTAAAATTATTTTTAACAATTCTTTAATTTTTTTGCTAATTTATCAATTGTTAAAAACTTGTTGAAAAGCTTTCTAGAAAAACAGTGAAATATCTCATACATTTTTCAATATTTGTTAGTCCCAAATCACACTAACTTTTTCAGTTAATTTTTTAATTAAAAAACCAATTAAATATGTCTCAAGTTGTAGAACCAATTTTGCAAGAAAATAAAGACCGATTTGTTATTTTTCCTATTCAGCATCATGATTTATGGGAATGGTATAAGAAATCTGAAGCAAGTATGTGGACTGCCGAAGAAATTGATTTACATCAAGACATTACAGATTGGACAACCAAATTAACTGATGATGAGCGTTACTTTATCAAGCATGTTTTAGCATTTTTTGCGGCTAGCGATGGTATTGTAAATGAAAATTTAGCTGAAAATTTCGTGAATGAAGTGCAGTATAGTGAAGCTAAGTTTTTCTATGGCTTCCAAATTATGATGGAAAATATTCACAGTGAAACCTACTCATTGTTAATTGATACTTATGTAAAAGACGAAAAGGAAAAAGCAATGCTTTTTAATGCTATTGAAACATTTCCTGCAATTAAAAAGAAAGCAGATTGGGCATTAAAGTGGATTGACTCTCCAAGTTTTGCTGAGCGTTTAATCGCCTTTGCAGCTGTAGAAGGTATTTTCTTTTCTGGGTCGTTTTGTTCGATTTTTTGGTTAAAAAAACGTGGTTTAATGCCAGGTTTAACGTTCTCTAATGAGCTCATCTCTCGTGATGAAGGTATGCACTGTGACTTTGCAGTACATCTACACGAACATCACCTGGTAAATAAAGTGCCAAAAGAACGTATTAAAGAAATTATTGTAGATGCATTAAATATTGAAAGAGAGTTTATTACAGAATCTCTTCCTGCAAGTTTAATAGGAATGAATTCGAAGTTAATGGCACAATATTTAGAGTTCGTAACAGATGGCTTACTTGCCGATCTAGGCTGTGAAAAAGTTTATAATACAGCCAATCCTTTTGATTTCATGGACATGATTTCACTACAAGGAAAAACTAACTTCTTCGAAAAACGCGTCTCTGAATACCAAAAAGCAGGTGTTCTTAACAAAGAAGAAGAAGAAAATAAGTACGATTTTGGTTCAGATAGTTTCGACTTCTAAAACCAAAACGTAAATCTAAGACAGAAATATTTTAACTGGTTTGATAATCGCTTGAGTGTCTTGTTGACCTCAAAAAGGCAAAACCGGTTTTAATTTCAATATAAAACCTAATAATTAATTCAACTACTAATCAGTTTCCTGCTGATTAATGGTAACTAACTAACCCTTTTTCTGAAAGATGGCTTCAGAAAAAAAACTAAAAATGTGTAAAGTATGTTTGTATTAAAAAGAGACGGAAGAAAAGAGCCAATAATGTTCGACAAGATTACTGCGAGAGTACGTAAACTGTGTTATGGACTTAATGAACTTGTTGATCCAATTAAAGTAGCAATGCGAGTAATTGATGGCTTATATGATGGTGTAACTACAAGTGAATTGGATAATTTGGCAGCAGAGCAAGCAGCAACAATGACAACTGCTCATCCAGATTATGCGCGTTTGGCTGCCCGTATTTCGGTTTCTAATTTACATAAAAACACAAAAAAAACCTTTAGCGAGGTAATGACAGATTTATATCTTTATGTAAATCCTAGAAATGGTAAAAAGGCACCTTTATTAAGTGATGAGGTTTACAAAGTAATTCAGGATAATAAAGAACAATTAGATTCAGCTATCATATATAATCGTGATTTTGGTTATGATTATTTTGGATTTAAAACTTTAGAACGTTCATACCTTTTAAAATTAAACGGACAAATTGCAGAGCGACCACAACACATGTTAATGCGAGTGTCTATTGGTATTCATCTTAACGATTTAGAAGCAGCAATTGAGACGTATGAGTTAATGTCTAAAAAGTATTTTACACACGCTACACCAACATTATTTAACTCAGGTACACCAAAACCACAAATGTCATCATGTTTTCTATTAACGATAAAAGATGATAGTATAGATGGTATTTATGATACATTAAAACAAACCGCTAAGATTTCACAATCTGCCGGTGGAATAGGTTTATCTATCCATAATGTACGAGCGACAGGAAGTTATATCGCAGGAACAAATGGAACAAGTAATGGTATTGTGCCAATGCTTAAAGTGTATAATGATACTGCACGTTATGTAGATCAAGGTGGCGGAAAACGAAAAGGAAGTTTTGCAATGTATATAGAACCATGGCATGCTGATATCATGAGCTTCTTGGATTTAAAGAAGAATCATGGAGCCGAAGAATTACGTGCTCGTGATTTGTTTTACGCAATGTGGATGCCAGATTTATTCATGAAACGTGTGCAGGAAAATGCCGAATGGACCTTAATGTGTCCTAATGAATGTCCAGGGTTATGTGATGTGCATAGCGAAGAGTTTGAAGCATTATATACCAAATATGAAACAGAAGGTAAAGGGCGTAAAGCTATAAAAGCACGTGAACTTTGGGAGAAAATATTAGAATCTCAAATTGAAACAGGAACGCCTTACATGTTGTATAAAGATGCAGCAAATCGTAAGTCTAACCAGAAGAATTTAGGAACCATTCGTTCTTCAAATTTATGTACAGAAATTATGGAGTATACCTCTCCAGATGAAGTTGCTGTATGTAATTTAGCATCTATTGCTTTGCCAATGTTTGTTAAAAACGGAGAGTTTGATCATAAAGAGTTATTTAGAATTACAAAACGTGTTACTAAAAACTTAAATAAAGTTATTGATAGAAATTATTATCCTGTAAAAGAAGCTGAGAATTCTAATTTTCGCCACAGACCAATTGGTTTAGGTGTACAAGGATTAGCAGATACATTTATCAAATTGAGAATGCCTTTTACCAGTGATGAAGCTAAAAAATTAAACCACGATATTTTTGAAACATTGTATTTTGCTGCTGTTACAGCAAGTATGGAAGAAGCAAAAGTTGATGGGCCTTATCAAAGTTATGAAGGCTCTCCTATAAGTAAAGGTGAATTTCAATTTAACCTTTGGGGAATTAAAGATGAAGAACTGAGCGGACTTTGGGATTGGGCAAAATTACGTAAGCAAATCTTAAAAAATGGCGTGCGTAATTCATTATTAGTTGCACCAATGCCAACCGCATCTACATCTCAAATATTAGGAAATAATGAGTGTTTTGAACCTTATACATCTAACATTTATACACGTCGTGTCTTATCTGGTGAGTTTATCGTAGTTAATAAACATTTATTAGAAGATTTAATAGATTTAGGGCTTTGGAATGAAGATTTGAAAAATGAAATCATGAGAGCCAACGGTTCTATACAAGCGGTAGATAATATTCCTAAAGACATAAAAGAGTTGTACAAGACGGTTTGGGAATTATCGATGAAAGATATTATAGATATGTCTCGTCATAGAGGTTATTTTATTGATCAATCACAATCACTAAACTTATTTATGGAAGGTGCAACTATGGCGAAATTAACGTCAATGCATTTCTATGCATGGAAGAGCGGATTAAAAACAGGGATGTACTATTTGCGTACAAAGAGTGCAGTTGATGCGAAAAAAATAACAATTACTAGAGCAGAAAAAGCAGAGCCTGTAGCAGAAGTGCAGGAGGTTGAAGTCGATAATATTGTGAAAAAGCAACAAAAAGCTGCTGAAACTGCTGTGAAATTTGCAAAGCAAACTACAGAGAAAATAGAAGTAGAACCAATGAGTGCAGATGAAATGAAAGCATTAATTGCTCAAGCTAAAGAAGCTGAAGGTGATGACTGCTTAATGTGTGGATCTTAATAGTGTTGTATTAATATAAAAAAACCATCCTTTTTAAGGATGGTTTTTTTATGTTTGAATGTTTCTAATACCAATTAAATAATGTCTAATAATTCGTTTTATGTTTCTAAAGATTTATTAGCAAGTAAAGGACAGCGATTATTACATCATTTTATAGATTTAATTCCGCAATATGCTGTAATGTATGGCTTGTCATATGGCTTTTACTATTTAGGTGAATTTACAGGAAATTATACCTTAAATGATTATTGGAATGAGATGTCTGGCTTTGAAGACCTTGTAGTAAGTTATTTATTGATGTTTTTGTACTATTTTTCAATGGAAAAATATAGTTATAAAACTTTAGGTAAACTTGTAACCAATACAATGGTCGTCTCTTTTAATGGAGAAGTGCCAACTACAAAACAAATTCTTAAGAGAAGTTTGAGTAGATGGATTCCTTTTGACGCCTTGTCTTTTCTTGGAGCAAATGGAAAAGGATGGCATGATTCTATCGCACAAACTTATGTTGTTCAAGCTGGTAAATTCAACGAAAAAAAGGATTCTGTTTTTGAGTTAGATCAAATAGGACAAATAGGGCAAGAGCTTTAATCTTTTAGAATATCTGTTCCTAAATACGTATCATCTTTATTGTAATACCAAGCTCTTATTTTGGGTATTTTAATAGCATTTATGGTTTTAGTATCAGTTAGTAAAATATATTCACCACTATCTAATTTTAGTTCACCATTCTTATCCGTTTTAAAAAACTGATAGATTTCCATGGCATAAGTTTTAGGGTTAAAATAGAAATACCATACATCACTGCCAACACTCTTGTCGTAAGACACTTTTAATACGAGGAAATCTTTGCCTTTAAAAGATTTGCGTTCTACAGTGTCATCTATAATGGTTCCTGGGTCTTTCAATTTCATGGGTAATCCATAGAGGTAAGTATAATAATTTTTATAAAGTTTAGCTTTGTCACACCATGCGTCTTTTGGCAAGGTTCCAAACTTTTTTATAGCTCCAGCATTCATAGTTGAAGTTCCACAATCTCCTTTATTAACTGTAAACTCATAACTTATGTCTCCTTGAATAGAATTGATATAAAAGTATTCTAAAGGTAGATTTATTTGAATTTTACTATCTCTATTTGGACTATTAGGCGTTTCCATAGTTATATAAAGTTCGCCACTAAAAGTTGTCCATTTTTGATTTGGATCATGATACTCAATGCTACGCTCTAAAAGCATTTGGCCATTTATATTTTGAGCGACTAAAGATTGAATACTAATAATTGCAATTATTATAATTGAAAGAAACCTCATACAGATGAATTTGAATATTCTAAGTTAAACTATTTGATTTTATTTGTAGAATATTATATTTGAAATTAACTAATTAACACAATTTTTATGAATCATATAAAATATACTGTTACAGAAGATGTCTTAGCTACAAAAGGTGTACGGTTTGCAAATCTAATAATTGATTATATTATACGAGTGATACTAATTTTTATTGTAGGTATTCTTATTGGTATAATTTCAGAATTAACAGGGAGTTATGCATTGTATGATATCATTATTGAATCTGATAGCAGAATAGTAGATTATGTATTTGCATACATGATACTACTAGTGTATTATACAACAGTTGAAACACTTACTGGACGGTCAATAGGTAAATATATAACTAAAACTAAAGTGGTTTTATTTGATGGTTCTAAACCAACATTTAATGAAGTTTTGGTGAGAACATTATGTCGAATGATCCCTTTAGAAGGGCTTTCATTTCTAGGAGATATAGGTAAAGGATGGCACGATACAATGTCTAAAACTTATGTTGTAGATATAGAGAAGTTTGAAGCTAAAAAGCAGACTATTGAAGGTCTTAGTGAAATAGGAAGAATAGGCGAATAAATATAAAAGCCATCTCAAAAGAGATGGCTTTTATATGACCTGTATTTAAAGAAATCTATTCTTCAGTATCATTAACCTTTGCTGGCTCTACAGAGCTATCATGTGAGTTGTAATACTCTTCTAATAAATTCATAGTTGCAGTTAGTAAATCTTTGGTCTCTAATAATAAGCCAAAGTATAAGGTTGTATTTTTAGGACTAGATTCTTCAGTTCTTGTTCTAGCAACTTGCTTAACAATTTTATCTGTTACTAAATCAAAGAGTTCCTTCTTGCGATTAATAATAGAGCCTATCTGTTCAAATGAATGAGAATCGAATGCAGTTTTAGTATCATTAAAAAGGGCTTCAAGGGCATCATCAATTTCTTTAAGCTCTTTAATTTGACTAAACTTAAGTTTTTTATGATTGTTATTAATATGTTTATGACTTGTTTTAGAAATGTATTCCAAAGATTGAGTCATATCTTGTAAATAGCCTAAGATATTAATGTAAAAACTACTTGCTCTAAGACTAGTTTCATCTAAGTTTTTAATAAAATAGAAGATGTTATCACGTAAGCTATCTACTTCGTCAGACAGTTTGTCAATTTGTTTCTTATTCTTTTTTAATAAAATTAAATCTTGTTTTGCTAATCCTTTTACAGCATTTGTATAAATTCTATTTCCGCGTTTTACAACATTTGAAATATTACTTGCACTTTCAAGAATAACACCTTGTACAGAACTACTGCCAGTTTCTTTTAAACTGTCTTCAGCTTTCCCTTTTTTAGATTTTTTATTATGAACTATTGAACTTCTAATTAGTAACCCAAAAGCAGTAACCAATAAAATTGGAAACATGACATCTAAATTAAGGTTTAATAGATATGCTACTAATGCAGCAGCAGTAAAGGCGCTAAAGGCGGTAAAGAACCAACCTCCAATAACATTTAACACACCTGCTACTCTATAAACAGCACTTTCTGCTCCCCAAGCACGATCGGCTAAAGATGTACCCATAGCAACCATAAAGGTTACATAGGTTGTAGATAATGGTAATTTATATGAAGTTGCAATTGAAATTAATACTGCTGCAACCATCAAGTTTACGGCAGCACGAACCATATCAAAAGCAGGGAGATCTTTGTCTTCAATTTTTGTTAGGGTAACATCAGGAGTCTCAAATTGTTTTTCAATTTTGGCCTGCCAAGTTGTTGGCAATATGTAAGCTGAAAACTGGGATAAGGCTATCGCAGTTCTTACAAATCCACGAGATAGAAAGTTTGGTTGAAAACGCTCTTGAGTTGCTCCTTGACTTGAAAGATCTAAAGATGTCTTTACAACGTTTTTTGCTTTGGAAGAAAACCATAAGGTTAATACCATTATCATTCCTGCTCCAAACAATAACCAGTTATTAGTTGGCACTTTTTCAGCTAAAACAGTCATCGGAAATTTATCAGCAGCTAATCCAGATGCCGTCCATTCTGTAAAAGCATTGAATGCTGCTACTGGAACACCAATAAAATTCACTAAATCATTACCAGCAAAAGCTAATGCTAAGGCAAAAGTCCCAACAATGATAATAAGCTTGTAAATATTTGTTTTTAAAAAGTGGATTAATGCATAAGAAAATAATGACCAGAATACAGAACTCACCAAAATAATAGGTAATACTTGAGTTTCTAAGAAATTCTTCATCGTTCCTCCTCCAAGAATATCAAATGATTCTTTTGCATATGAAGTGCCTTTTAAACCTTTCATAAAAATGAAATAAGTTATTGCTGTTAAAGCAAAACCTCCAAATAAGGCACCAACCCAGTGTGCTTTCTTTTCAAAATTATAGGATAATAATAGTCTTGAGATCCATTGTACTAGCGCTCCAATGGAGAACGCGACGACGACCGAGAGCAGTATACCAAATATTATTTGTGAGGCTTTAGAAGTGTTGATGTAATTTATAACATCTCCAAAACTACCTCCACCTGCATAAATCTTTATCAAGGCTATAGCAACTGCTGCACCTAATAATTCAAATACAATAGATACAGTTGTAGAAGTAGGCATACCCACTGAATTGAAAAAATCAAGAAGAAGTATGTCTGTAATCATGACAGCCATAAAAATGATCATAATCTCGTTGAACATAAATTCACTCGGATTAAAAATTCCTTTTCTAGCAACTTCCATCATGCCGCTTGAGAATACTGCACCAACAGCAACACCAAGGCTAGCAACAATCATTATAGTTTTAAATGAAATAGCTTTAGAACCTATTGCTGAATTTAAAAAGTTTACTGCATCATTACTAACACCTACAACCAAATCAGCTATTGCTAAAATGGCCAACGCTATAATCATATAAAAATAAATATTATCCATAATCTTTTAATTTAAATAGTTTAAAAAGGCCTGCAAATATCTTTATTATTTCTCTTTAAGACGTTACCTAATTGTTATGTTTTTATAGTTTAAAAATGAATATCAAACCCTAGTCTGAATGTAATGTTATCATCATTTCCATTTAAAGTAGTGTAACTAATATCTGATTGAACTTTTAGTTTATGTCCTACAATATATCTTGAGGCTCCTATAGTGTATTGCTCTTTTGGTAGTGTTCCAGTAATAGACTCATAATCTACAGTTGTAAAACGACCTACGATTTCATAATTACTTTTAAATAAGTAACCTGCTTGAAGGTTTAATGCATTACCAGCTAATACAACATCACCTGTTGGAGTCGTGTCATCTATGTCTATAGCTGCTGGATTGTCTGCTGTTCTTTTTGCATATTCTCCCATAAAAGAAAAGCCGTTGTATTTAAACATTGCATCAGCAAAAACAGTTGTGATATCTGTTTCGTAAAGCGATCCATCACTTTTAAACATATAATCTCCTGCTACTCCACGTTCTCTAACTGCATCTTGATTAAGATTGTATGTGAAACCAAGCATTAGTTTTGGTTTCTTCTCACGTTTTAAATCTGCTTGTACATAATCCCCTTTAGATTTAAAGGTTCCAAACGGTAAAAATTCAACGCGAGCTGTATATTGTAAACCACCTTGGTTTCCTTCACTTACATTACGACCTTCTCCTTGTGTGATTGCGATTTTTTCACGCATTAAAAATTCACCTCCTAAATTACTTTTATGACGTAATTGAACTCCTAAATCACGATCAATATTAAAACGGCTATTTAGTAAAGAGCGATCAATTAATTGTAGATTCCCTGAAGACACAACACGTTCAACATTTCCTGGTAGTTTAGTTTGACCTGCCCAAAGCTCCCAGTTTTTTGAAAAATTCCACATTATTACTGCATCTAATATATAGCGAGGCGTATTTCTATTAAACTCGTTTGCGCCAGAGATATCTCTATTTGATAATCCTAGTTCAATTTTGTATTTTAATTTTGGACTATACGCAAAACCGCTAAACTTTAAACGTGCTCGTCTTACGATGAAATTATGTTCTGGACTTCCGTATTGGTTTCCATCATGATCCCATGATGAAATTGAGCGTACTTGAAAACGCGGCGCAAACTTTACGCTAAATGAGCTGTCTTTTGCTGTAAAATTTATTAGTCCTTTTCCGAATGAAGTATCACTAATTTCTTGTGAATTTACATAGGATACAATGCACAATAGTGCAAGTGTGAATTTAAGTTTCATTAGTATGTATTAGTTTTTGTCGCTGCAAATAACCAACTCTTATGTTAACTTAATGTTTCCTAATGATTAACTTTAAATAAAAAAAGGCTGCTAAAAAAAGCAGCCTTATTAGTAATCATATTTACCTAGTCGACAAAAACTAATAGATTTAAAAATGAAAAACTAATAGTGTGTTTTAAACACTATACAAATATGATTAACTAACGTAAGTTAATTGTAATGCTAATATTATGTAATTATTAATATTTTTTGATTTTGTATAAAACGCTATTTATGAGTTAATTGCATCTTCAATGTTAATTCAATGTTAATTTAATGTTAAGTAAATGTTTGTAAAATGTAAATTTTTTATTAAATTTGATAGGAGATGTTTAATTAAAAAAGAAAAGAGATGAAAAAGTTATTTGCAATAGTGTTCATGTTAAGTGTCACTTTTACTTATGCTCAAAAAGACGCTAAAGTAGATTTAAAAAAAGAAGGGAAATTAACTGTTGCAACATATTTTTATGATAATGGAATGATTGAACAACAAGGAACTTTTAACGCAGAAGGTGAGCTTCAAGGTGTTTGGACAAGTTATGATATAAAAGGAAATAAGGTTACTGTTGGTGAATATCTTAATGGAAAGAAGGTAGGTAAATGGTTATTTTGGTCGGGAGACAAACTAAGAGAAGTGGATTATGTCGATTCGAGAATTACTAGCGTAGGTGAATGGACAGATAAAGTTCAATTAGCAGTTAACAATTAGTAAACTAATTCTAATATTATAAAAAAGGTTCCAACAGTGTTGGAACCTTTTCTGTTTGTAGGTTAAATTAAATTTTAGAATTTAAAAGTATATCCTAGAGATATTTCTGTTCCAGGTTCTCTCAAAGAAAATGTTTGATTACGTGCTCCAAAGGATTGGTAGTCACTTTCTCTAACACTGTTTAAAATATTTGATACTTTTAAATCTATAGATGAGTTCTTTTTTTCTCCAAAAGCTTTGTTTAAAGTGAAATTTAAACTGCTAAAAGGTTGTGTAAATACATCTGGAACTAAGCCTATGCCTACAACTTCTAATGTTTCACCTTGAACGTTATAAAATAAACCTGTTTGAAGACCTAAATCTTTGTTGTTGTAATCTAAACCAATATTTATAAGGTAAGGTGCTTGACCTTGTAATTCTCTTTCTTTATCTATGCTTTCACCATCTCTAGCTGCTAATTGACGACTCGTAAATTCGGCCTCAGACATTGTTAATTCAGATTTTATGACAGAAACATTAGCGTTAAATTTTAAGTTGTTCAAACCTTCAGTAATAAAACCAAGACGTTGTCTAAACTCTAATTCTGCGCCATAAACTTTAGCGTTTCCTAAATTACCAACAGTTAATTGAGTAGGTGCTTGTAAGAAGAATGCTTGCTCAATTGGATCTTTGAAATCTTTATAAAAACCACTTATTGCAAACATTTGTCCATTATCACCAAAGCGTTCGAATCTTAAATCAAAGTTGTTAACATAAGTAGGTGCTAAATTAATATTACCAATAAACAAACGATTCGTAATTGGGTCAAAAATTTGTGCGACTGAAGCTTCTTTAAAAGAAGGTCGAGCAGTTGTACGAGAATATGACACTCTTATATTTGAATTATTAGTTGCAGCATAGATTAAGTTAGCTGAAGGGAATATATCTAGTTCGTCTAAAATACGCTCTCTATCAAATTGAGTGGTATTATTTTGTCCTGTATAGAATGATTGAAAATATTCGGTTCTAATACCTAAAACAGATTTAAGTTTTTCAGACACATTAAATTCAGCAGAAAAATAAGTTGCTCCAATAGTTTGCTCACCTTCATAAGCATCGTTTGGATTGAATTGATCTCCAAACACTAAGTATGTGCCTGAATCTGAGGTAGGGTTCCAAATATTTTCAGAAACTAATAAATTATTAGCATTTCCATTTGCTATAAAAGAATCATCACCTTGAATATTAAAGGTGTAATCATCGATACTGAAATCTCTAAATTTATAGGTGTAAGCTCCTCCAAATTTTAATTTGGCAGGTCTTCCAAATAATTCTACTGTTTTGTTTAAATCTATTTTTCCAGCCCAGTTTTCTTCAATAAGATTTCTCCACAGTTGAATTGGATATGTTGATGCACTTGGACTAATAAAAAAATCGCCTTCTCCAGATTGTTGAAATGGCGTAATTCGATGTGCTTTATCCATAACTTTAGAAAAGGTTGGTGATAGTTTCCATTCTAAATTAAAAGCATTTTCGTTATTGCTTAAACGGTGTTTACCTGTTAGTAATAAGTTAGTAATCGAGCGTTCTGTATAAGTAATAGAATTTTTAGTTAATGGCTCTAAGCCTCCTCCAACACCATCTTGGGAAATCACTTGGTTAAATAAACCTGCTGACGATTCTCCATTCTGGATGTGTAATAAGTTGACTTTATACTTTGCTTTATCGGTTTTATAAGTTAGTCCAAGCATTCCGTTAAGAATAATATTATTTATACCTTCAGAACCATTTGAGTTTAAAACAAAATTTAAATCATTATCAGATGAATCTGCATTATTCTTTACAAAAGCACCGTCTTCTCTGTTTTTATAAAAGGTTGTTTCGTTTTTATATGAGAATGATGCTTGATATCCTAACTTATGATCTCCAATGTCGTATTGGTTACCTAATGTGAAACCAAAATCGAAATTCATACCGCTAGTTTCTTGTTTAGCTTGTAATTCTTTTTGAAATCTATTAGTAAGAGATGTTAATAATAATTGATTTTCAAAAGTGCCAGGAATTTGTTGGTATCTATGTATTGGTAAATCTCTTGTGCCGTCATCAAATCCAAAAAAGTCTGTATTGCTCCCTTTTGAACTAAGATAGTTATCATTAAAGTGCATATCTGGGTTGTAACTTGTGCCTAATGAAATCGTATATTCTGCTTTTGTAGGGAAATCTTTAGTGACAATATCAATAATGCCACCAGTAAAATCTGCAGGATATTCTGCTGAGGCAGATTTTAGTACGATAACATTGTCTAATATATTAGTAGGAAATAAATCCATCTGAATTGTATTACGATCAGGATCTAAACCAGGAATATCAATTCCATTTAAAATAGATTTTGTATAACGGTCACCTAAACCACGAACATATACATATTTACCACCTTCAATAGAAACGCCTGGAACACTTTTAACGGCACTTGCCAAGTTGCTAGCACCTGTGCTTTTTATAGCTTGAGCAGATAAGCCATCCATTACAACTGCCGATTTCTTTTGTAAATTTAAAACAGAATTTTCAGTATTTCGTTTTACGCTTGTTGTAACAATTACCGTGTCTAGCGAATTAGTTTCTAAGGTTACATCTAAAATGGTTACTTCTCCGGCTTTAATAATAACAGTACTAATTTCTTGGGTATTATATCCAACAAATGAAAATACTATAGTGTAAGTTCCTGGCTCTAATTCTAACTCGTATTTACCATCAAAATCAGAAGTTGTTCCAGTTGTAGTGCCTTTTATAAGTATGTTGGAAAAAGCCATAGGCTCTACAAATTCACCATCAATTACATTTCCTGCTACTTTTCCTTTTTGAGCATTGGCATAACCAGTAATTATAAATAAAAAGAAAAGAAGTGAGTATATGTTTTTTTGCATGATTATTTAATTATTTAAACTACTACTCAGCTTAAGTGATGAGTAGTAGTTTTGTTTTCAAAGGGATTATGTTTATTTGTTCAGTTAGAATCCTAAATTTCCGGCAGTATTAGAATAAGTCCAGCTTAAATCTGAAGTTGTTGCTCCAACAGTATTATTTCCTTGAGTTATTGCAGTTGCAGTAGAGCCAAATCCTATTACGGTTACAATTTCAGCTTTATTTACAAAAGGAGTAGTTACATCTGTAACGCCTGATGGTAATACAATTTCCCAAGCTCCGAAGATTAAATTTGAGTTGTTATAGTTTGTTGCTACACCATCATTATCTAATTCAATATCTGAAGACGTTTTGAATCCGAAAGCATAAATATTGTTAGTTGTTCCTGTTGCACCACTTCTGTAATCAGCATATTCTCCATTTTCAGTAACAGTGTTACCAATAATAGTTGCGTTTTGTAATGTAAATGAACCAAGAGCAGAGCCTTCAGGGCCATCAATTTCAAAAGCATGATCAGAGAAATTACCTAATACTACAACTGCATTATCAATTGTTCCTGAATAGGCTTGGTCAATATCCAATGCATCATCACCTTGAGCCCATACTAATAGATTAGTAGCATTTACAGTTCCACCAAAAAACTCGATACCATCATCAACATTAGCAACAACTTCAATATTGTTGATTACAGTTTGGTTTCCAACACCACCTAATGTTAATCCATTAATTTCATTTCCTTCACCAATTAAAGTGCCACCATGACGAATAGAGATGTAAGAAACAACACCAGAATTATCAGCAGCATCAGTACCACCATATAATCCAAAGCTGTCATCGGCTGGGATGCCTTCAATTTGAGCTTCAGTAATATCTCCAGAGAATGAACAAGGTGCATTGCCAAGAATGATTAAGCCTCCCCAAAGACCTCTGTCGTTTTCGTCAAGATTTGTTCCTGCAGTTTCATCGCAAGAAATGTTATCACTTGTTGATGTGAAAATAATAGGCTGAGCAGCAGTACCAACAGCGTTAATTTTTGCTCCTCTAGCAATAATTAAAGCAGAAGCTAAAGATCCTGTTCCTGGAGAACCTTTAATAATTGTTCCTTCTTGTATTGTTAAAGTAGCTCCGTTATCAACAACTACTTTTTGGTTTAATCTATAAATATTATTATTCGTCCATGTTGTACTTTCAGTGATAGAGCCAGTAATATTTACTATAGGACATTCTTCTCCACTAGTTCCGTTACCATTTTGATTGATAATCGTTGTCTCTTCTATAATGATAGGAGTGTCATCATCTTTAAAACAGCCAGTAAATATTAAAGAAGAAACGATTAAAGCGGATAATACTAATTTTTTCATGATATTATTTTTAAATAGTTTTTGTGTTTTTAATTATTGATGCAAAGAAAGGTTCGTAGTGTAAATTTTGTGTTAATGACAGATTAAACCTAAGTGATAAAAAGGTTAATTAAGTGTTACATGAAATTGCTGTTTTTTGTTAATTGGAAACATTAAATTAACATTGAAATAGCTTATATTGCTGCTACTAAAACTTATTTATGAACTGGGAACAATTACTCTCTTTAAAACGATTTGGAGACACTCATAAACGCTTACGAAAAGAACAAGACGAAACGCGATTGGGTTTTGAGGTTGATTATGATCGTATCATTTTTTCTTCAGAATTTAGAAGTCTTCAGGATAAAACTCAAGTGGTGCCATTGTCAAAAACCGATTTCGTTCATACACGATTAACTCATAGTTTAGAAGTAAGTGTCGTAGGGCGATCTTTAGGACGAAAAGTAGGCCAGAAATTATTAGAAAAGCACCCTCATTTAAGAGATGTTCATGGATATCAAATGAATGATTTCGGTGCTATTGTCGCAGCAGCTGCTTTAGCACATGATATTGGAAATCCGCCTTTTGGACATTCAGGAGAAAAAGCAATTGGAGAATTTTTTAAAACAGGAGAAGGACGTTATTTTGAAGATCAGTTAACAGCAAAACAATATGAAGACCTTTGCAGTTTTGAGGGTAATGCTAATGGATTTAAGATATTAACCGAAAGTAGACAAGGACGTATTGGAGGTTTAAGACTCAGTTATGCGACACTTGGTGCTTTTGCAAAGTATCCTAAAGAATCACTTCCTAAGAAACCTACCAAACACATTGCAGATAAAAAATATGGGTTTTTTCAAAATGAAAAAGACTTATTCAAAGATGTTGCTGAAGAGTTAGGGTTAATTAAAAGAGGAGAGAATATTGATATTAGTTATTGCAGACATCCATTGGTATATTTGGTTGAAGCCGCTGATGATATTTGCTATACCATAATAGATTTTGAAGATGGTATAAATTTAGGTCTTATTCAAGAAGAGTATGCTTTAGAGTATCTTATTAATTTGGTTCGTGATGATATTCAAACAAAAACCTATCACGCTTTACAAAGTACACAAGATAGATTGAGCTACTTACGGTCATTAGCAATTAATACATTAATTAATGAAGCTGTTGATTTATTTATGGAACATGAAGAGGCTATTTTGTCTGGTGAATTTTCTAAAGCATTAATGGATTATAGTGCCTATGAAGCTCAAATAAATGATATCATAAAACTAAGTGTTGCTAATGTATATCAATCTACAGAAGTCATACATAAAGAGATTTTGGGTTATAAGGTTATTAATGAACTTTTAAATATCTTTACAAAATCGGTTATAAATAATTTGAAAGGAGAAATCTCTAACTTTGATAGACTTATTTTGAAAGTTTTAGAGCCTAATGTAGACTTAAAAAAAGATAATACATATAATAGTTTATTGTCTGTCTGCTTTTTCGTCTCAAAAATGTCCGATAGTAATGCTATGTTAACCTATCAAAAGTTAAAAGGAAACCATTTATAAACAAAAATTGTAAAAAAGATGAAAAGAAAATTACTAGCTTTAGTTTCAATTGTAACGTTGTCAATTGTCGCTGTAGTACTAATCAAATCTAATAGTGAAAATAATGATGCTGTCGAAGAATTAAGGCAACAGCATATATCACATCTAAAAAATAGTCCTTTTATAGAATCTTTAAAATTAACAAGAGCCGAAAGAAAGGCTCAAGGTTTACCTCCAAATGCGTATAATGAGCAATTGTGGGAATTAACTATGGATCCAGTAACTGGAAGACCAATGCCAGAACGTGTTTTAGAATTACAAGAAGAATTAAGAGCACAAAGAGATGTCTCAAGAGGTGTTGGAGGTGATGGCGCTAATCCATGGATAGATAGAGGTCCAAATAATCAAGGTGGTCGTACAAGAGGTATCATGTTTGATCCTAATGATATAGGGAATCCAAATCCTGCCGATGATTATACTCGTGTGTTTGCTGGTGGTGTCTCTGGTGGATTATGGGTGAATGATGATATTACAGATGCTAATTCGTCATGGACTCTTCTTACAGGATTACAAGCTAACATATCGGTTATTCAAATTATATCAGATCCAAACGATAGCAATGTTTTTTATATCGCTTCTGGAGAATCTTTTACATTTCAAGCTACTGCTGTTGGTAGAGGTGTTTGGAAATCTACTGATGCAGGGTTAACATGGACTAATATTTTTGGTGGTTATGATAGTTTTACTTCTAACGGAGGACAAGGATTTGTAAACGGTATTTTTTATGTAAACGATATTGTTGCAAGAGATAATGGAGGTGTAACAGAGATTTATGCTGGAATTGTTGGAAGGCAATATTTTGATGCAGGTAGTCCAGTAAACTTTCAAGGTTTAGCCGAACAAGGATTATATAAATCTGTAGATGATGGTGCTAACTGGAGCCGTTTTAATATTACACATGCTGATGGGAGTTTTAAAAACCCAAGCGATATAGAAATCGATATTAATAATAATATTTGGTTTACTACAACGAGTAATGCCTTTGGGAATCTAGGTGGAGATATCTATAGTTCTACAGATGGTGTTACATTTAATCTTGTCCAAAATGTTCCTGGTGCAAGACGAACAGAGTTAGAAGTGTCTAGTACAGATGCTAATAGATTTTGGGTTGCTGCCGATCTCGGAAATGGAGTTGGATTGTTTACAACATCAGATGCATTTACAATGCCTGCTAATTTTACAGCAATGAACCTTCCTGTTGATGCTGATGCTGCAACTATTCCTGCTGGAGATTTTACTAGAGGGCAAGCTTTTTATGATCTACCTATTGAAGCCGATGAAAATAATAAGCTTTATGTTGGTGGAATCGACTTATTCGTGTCAACTACTAATGGTGCTTTTTGGTCCCAAATTTCTGAATGGTATAATGTAGGTGGTTTTACAGGGTCTTTAGTACATGCAGATCAACATGCTATAGTTTTTAGACCAGGTACAAATGGTAATGAAGCCGTTTTTGGTAATGATGGCGGTGTTTATTATGCTGCAAATATGGCTGCGGCAGTTAATAATACAAATATCATCCAAACAAGAAATAAAGATTACAATACAACTCAGTTTTATTATGGTGCTATTGATGAATCAAGTTTGAATGATAATATAGGTGGAGGGTTGCAAGATAATGGATCTATGTTTGTTATTGGAGCAGGTGCTGGAGCTAATAATTTCAATGAAGAACGTGGTGGAGATGGTGCTTATACTGAAATTGATGATAGTGGAACTTACGCGATCTTATCTAATCCAGGAAATAGCCATTTTTTATATGGATTCCCTAATGTTGCAGGAGGTTTATCATTATCTACTTTAGGTGGTGGTAATTTTATAAATGAAGCTGAGTTAGATAAAAATTTTGATATACTATATGTTAATGCAACTACGGGTACTGCTCAAATTGAACGTATTGCTGAGTTTATACCAGGTGGAGCTCCACAAACAAATGTGGCTTTAACCAATGCATTACTTAATTCTTCTCCAAGCGCAATGAAGATATCTCCTTTCACTACAGGATCATCAACCCTTTTTGCAGGATTAAGAAACGGGCGTCTATTAAAATGTATTCTTGCTAATTTTAATCCTATTTGGACTAATATTTCTGGACCTGGTTTTGTTGGAAGTATTTCAGATATAGAGTTTGGACAAACTGAAATGGAAATGTTTGTTACGATGCATAACTACGGTGTGCAAAGTATTTGGTTTACTGATGATGGAGGATCTAGTTGGAGAAGTCTTGAAGGAAATTTACCTGATGTTCCTGTGAAATGTGTATTGCAGAATCCATTAATTCCTGAAGAACTTATTATAGGGACAGACCTTGGTGTTTGGGCAACTCCAGATTATACAGTTGCTAATCCTACTTGGATTCAGGCTTATAATGGAATGAGTGATGTGAAAGTTGTAGATTTAGATTTAAGAGCATTAGATAATACTATTTTAGCAACAACACATGGTAGAGGGTTCTTTACCAGTACATTTACAGCACAACCATTAAGTGTTATAGAAAGTGAGTTTACAACAAATATTGTAACACTTTTTCCTACAATTTCAGAAGGAGAGATAACGATCAAATCTGAAAAAGATTTAGGTGATGCTAATATCGAAGTTTATAGTTTAAATGGTCAAAGAGTATTCAATACTAAACTCTACTTGTCGACATCTAATTACAATATTAAACTTAATTTAAATTCAGGAATCTACTTTGTTAACATTAGTGTTGATAATTATTCTGAAACTAAAAAAATTATTATTAAATAAGCAGCACATTTGTTGCTGAGAGAAGGGAGCCTTTTAAGGGCTCCCTTTTTTATTTAGTGCATTTCATCGATTAAATTTGTATTTAAGCGGCAATTAGTTATATTTGTTTAACCTTAATCTTTTAAACCTATCAATTATGAAAAAGAATATCTTTGGAGCTACAGTCATTTTTTTCGTAACATTAGCCTTTTTATTGATGTTAGATGATATTACAAGTAATGGTAATCATGAACAGCGAAATAATGTTGAAGTTTATGATTCATCAGATGTAAACAACCAATCAGATATTGTTACAACTGATAATGAAGAATAATAGAATTAAATAAAACACATAAATTTTCAGCATCAATCTTTATAGATTGATGCTGTTGTTTTATAGAGGCATGTTCAATAAAATTATCAGGGATTCCTAGTGTTTTTAGTGGGATATTATAATCATAGTTAGAAGCAAATTCTAAAATAGCACTTCCAAAACCACCAGTTATTGTACCATCTTCAACAGTGATTATGTATTCATGAGTTTTAAAAATAGAATGCAATAAAGTTTCATCTATAGGTTTAATAAAACGCATATCATAATGTGATATCATTTCTGGAGTATTACAGCTTAAAATAGCTTCCTTAATGTTGTTAGCTATGGTGCCTATTGATAAAATTGCTATTTTTTTTCCTTTTTTAAGCTGAATACCTTTTCCTATTTCAATTGTTGAAAACGGCAGTTTCCAATCTATAATATGACCACGCCCTCTAGGATATCGAATAGCAATAGGATGATTTAATCCTAATTGAGCGGTATACATGATATTACGTAATTCTATCTCATTTCGAGGTGCGAAAATAATCATATTCGGAATGCATCTTAAATAGGCTAAATCGAAAATGCCATGATGTGTTGCACCATCTTCGCCAACTAAACCAGCTCGATCCAAACAAAAAATAACAGGGAGATCTTGAAGCGCTACATCATGAATCAATTGATCATAAGCTCGTTGTAAAAATGTTGAATAAATATTACAAAAGGGGACTAAACCTTGAGTAACCATTCCGGCAGCTAAAGTCACAGCGTGTTGCTCTGCAATACCAACATCAAAAGCACGTTCAGGAATTTGTTCCATCATATACTTTAAAGAACTACCAGTAGGCATTGCAGGTGTAATACCAACAATATTTGGATTGGTTTTAGCTAATTCAACAATAGTATATCCAAATACGTCTTGAAATTTTGGAGCTTGTTCTATAGCCTCCTTCGGAAATAGATCACCTGTTTTAGCATTAAATTTTCCAGGCGCATGATATTTTACCTGATCGTCTTCTGCTTGCTTTAAACCTTTGCCTTTAGTCGTAATTACATGAAGAAACTTTGGCCCTTTAACAGTTTTTAATCGTTCTAATTCTGCAATTAAAGCGGGCAAATCATGACCGTCAACAGGTCCTGAATAATCAAAATTTAAAGCTTCAAAAATATTGTCTTGTTTTTCTTTTCCTTTTTTGACATTGGTGAGGTATTGTTTTAAAGCTCCAACACTTGGGTCAATACCAATAGCATTGTCATTTAAAATCACTAATAAATTAGCATTAGTAACACCAGCATGATTGAGGCCTTCAAAAGCCATTCCGCTAGCTATTGATGCATCACCAATAATAGCAATATGTTGTTTGTCTTCACCTTTTAGCTGAGATGCAATTGCCATCCCTAAGGCAGCAGAAATTGAGGTCGAAGAATGTCCTACACCAAATGCATCATAATCACTTTCATCCCGTTTTGGGAAACCACTAATCCCGCCTTGTTGTCTGTTTGTGTGAAAATTGTCCTTCCTTCCAGTGAGTATTTTATGACCATAAGCTTGATGACCAACATCCCAAACCAAGATATCTTTAGGGGTGTCAAACACAAAATGCAATGCTAAAGTGAGTTCAACAACACCTAGACTGGCCCCTAAATGGCCTTCTTTAGTTGCTACAATAGTAATGATAAACTCCCGTAATTCTTTTGCGAGTTGAGGTAATTCATTAGAATTTAATTGTCTTAAATCTTTTGGGAAATTGATATGGTCTAATAGTCGTTTTTTCACATCACAAAAATACGAGAATTAATTAGTCTTCAATAGTAAAAATAATAGGTAGGCTATAAGTTATAGCAACATATTTTTTGCGATGTTGCGCGGGAATAAATCGTGGTAATAGATTTATTACGCGTTTTGCTTCTTTTTCAAATATAGGATGAGGTGATCTTGTTTCAATAGCTTGTATTTCTCCAAGTTCATCTATAATGAATTTTACATATATTTTTTGTTTTCCAGATAAACCTAGGTTTTTGGTTGTGCTTAGATTGAAATTTTCTAAAACAAATGCTTGCATTCTGTTATTGAAATAGTCTTTTTTGTTTGTTCGCGATAAATGACTTGGAGTTTCTGGAAATTCAACAAATAGGTCGGTAGTCCAACAAATCATTGGATGATTGTTTTTTTTCTCAATTTCAATGATTCCTTCAATATCGTCGTATTGAGGCTCCTTAATGGAATCTGGTGAAGTAGGCTCATTTATAGTGGTAATGACATCTCCTATTATAATTAATCCGGTTGTTATGATTTGATGAGTTTTAGGTTTTTTAAAAATAATGCTATCCATATTTTTTTGCTTTGGGGAACAACTTGTCGTTGTATCTATTTTTTGTGTCTTTTTAACTAAAGTAGAATCAATAGTCTTTTCAATAATTTTAACACTTTCAATTTTTTGTGTATTCCCTTTGTCATCTGAACAACTAAAAAGGGATGTACCCATAGCTAATAGTAAAGCTAATAAGAATAGCTTGTGAAAACTCATACTTTGTTCAAAAACAACATTTGAAATTTGTAAATTTATACGGTTTAATTGGCTTTGCTTTATATAGCCACAAATGCGTTGTTGTTTGTTGTTATGAATAAATTTTTGAAGATCGCTGGTATTCATTTGGGTGAAATCAATAACTGTTTTTGAGCAGGATTGACAAAATCTACCTTTTTCATTAGGTGTCATTTCCAGCCAGTTTTCATGACAAGGTTTTGGAATGGAAATAGCGTAGTGTGATTTCATGAGGTTATGATTTGTATGTATGTATCAAATTTCTTGCCGATTTGTTATGGATTCATTTAGAATTGTATTTTTGCATTTATGGAAAACCCTTTTGATGACGTCTATTATATGAAGAAAGCTTTACAAGAAGCGGAAGAAGCTTTTGGTAAAGGAGAAGTTCCTGTTGGTGCTGTTGTGGTGATTAATGATAGAATTATTGCACGAACTCATAATCTTACTGAATTGCTAAATGATGTTACAGCACATGCCGAAATGCAAGCTATTACAGCTGCTGCTAATTTCTTAGGTGGAAAATATTTAACCAATTGTACTTTATATGTAACCCTAGAGCCTTGTCAAATGTGCGCTGGCGCCTTGTATTGGAGTCAGGTTTCAAAAATTGTATATGGCGCAAGAGATAAAGAACGTGGCTGTATCGCTCTTGAAACAAAGTTGCATCCTAAAACTAAAATGATTGGTGGTGTTTTGGCTGATGAAGCTTCAGCTTTGTTAAAACGATTTTTTATTGAAAAACGAAATTTGAATTAAGTTGAAATTCGCGTTAAGGATAGAGGCTTTGTTGGAGCTCCTTGAAAAGAGCGACTGCCGAGAGCCTGACCTAACGTAGTTGGGTAACGCACAAAAAAAACGCCTAACTTTCGTTAGACGTTGAAACTGTAATATAAAGTATATCTCTTAAAGTACTTGCACGTTAGCCGCTACTAGTCCTTTTCTTCCTTCTTCTTCGTTGTACTCTACATTATCGCCTTCACGTAACTCAACACCATTAAGGTTTGATACATGTACGAAAATGTCTTTTCCTGTTTCTTCGTTGGTAATGAATCCAAATCCTTTTGAATCATTAAAAAATTTAACTGTTCCAGTCATTGTAAAAAAAATATATTAATTAAGCTGCAAATGTAAGATTTATAATAATGCGATGTGTTAATAAATGGTGATTTTTTAAAATATTGAGGGTCAATGATTTTAGATTCGTTCTTTTTTAAGGGGTATTTTAGATTCTAAAATTTTTAAAATGATAGTTTTTACGTTAAATAGATGCATTTCGTTTGGATATCAGTTGAGTACATTGTTTTTTTAGTAACTTTATGTGGTTGTATGAAGCAATCTAATTTCAATTTTTGAAGATGAAGTTTTTTAAATATTTAAGTATTGGCTTAATTTGTTTTTGGTCTTGTTCAAGCGATGATGATGGACATGTTATGAAAAATGAGATGATTGATGCTCGAGATGGACAGGTTTACCAGACAGTTAAGATTGGCACACAGACATGGTTTGCCCAAAATTTAAATTATGATCCAATAGACAATACGAGCAAATGCTATGAAAACGACCTGGCTAATTGTTTTGTATATGGAAGATTGTATGAGGGAAATACTGTTCAAACGATTTGTCCAGAAGGATGGCATTTGCCTACTGTAGAAGAGTGGGAAGTGTTAATAGACTATTTGGGAGGTATTGATGTTGCTCATGTTTTTTTAGCACCATACGGAACTCAACAAGGAAATGAAATAAATTTTAATTTATTAGCAGGAGGACGTTATTTTGCAAATTTTCAAGATGTTACTACCCGAGGGTATTATTACACAGCTACAGATGGAGGGCTTCCGAATTCTTTTAAATATTTAACGTTCTATCCTGGAGAATCTGTAGGGTTAAATGCAGCAGCCAGCTCTGGCATTATGAATAGTTGTAGGTGTGTTAAAGATTAAGATCGCCAAGAAGGAAAGAATTATTTTTCTTTGTGATGACGCATTTTTTCCAAATTTTCTTGAGTTAGCATGTAATCTTTGATGTTTTTGCCTTTCCACCTGTAAAATGCAAAAAGAGGAAAAACAACTATAAAAAGACCAATAACACCAAAACCTATTAACTTTTCAGAATAGGCTACATTTAAAAAGTAACCGCATAAGATACTTCCTAATGAGGCTAAAAATGCTATAAGAATAATGTATTTCATGTGTTAATACTTATTGTTTTTATAATTAAATATAAACCTAAATGACTAGGTTGTAAAATTAATCAATTCGCGTCTGTAAGCAGTTAATAATTTAGATTTTGAAACAAATCCGTAATAATGACTATCTTTTATTACTGGAAGATTCCATGCACCACTATCTTGAAATTTGCGCATGACCATTTTCATAGAATCTTTTTCATAAGATATATAATCTGGCGGATTATGCATAAAGGTATCGACTGAAGTTGTCTCATAAAGCGATTGATCAAACATCACAGTTCTAATATCATCAAGTAAAATAATACCAACTAAATAGTGAGATTCATCTACTACTGGAAATAAATTTCTATTTGATTTTGCTACCCCTTTATGAAGCATTTCGCCAAGAGACATTTCTGGGTTTAGAATTGTGAAATCTTGTTCGATAACACTATCTAAAGACATTAGGGTTAGAACCGATTGATCTTTGTCATGTGTTAAGAGCGCTCCTTTTTCGGCGAGCTCTTTAGTGTAAATTGTATGTTCAATGGCATTTTTAGTAATAATAAACGACATAGAAACCGTTATCATTAACGGAACAAACAATTGATAGCCACCAGTAATTTCAGCAATTAAGAAAATTGCTGTTAGAGGTGCATGCAAAACACCTGCAATTAATCCTGCCATACCAATAAGTGTGAAATTTGATTCTGAAACCTGGAACCCTAATCCGATATTATTGATAATTTTTGCCATGACATTTCCTAAAGCACTTCCCATTACCATGGTTGGTATAATAATTCCACCAGCACCACCTGCTGCAAAGGTTGTACTCATAGCAACAGCTTTAAAAATAGTAATGCCTATAAGTAAAGCAATCACTATCCAAATATTGTCTAAGTAATCATCAAAAGGTGTTTTTCCTAAGGCATGTAAATGATTTCCATCGAGCAAATCATTTATAAACCCAAAGCCTTCACCATATAGAGGAGGAATAAAATAAAGCATTACTCCAATAGCTAAGCCGCCTACAATAAGTTTTTGACCACTGGTTTTAAAACGTTCAAAAAACGTATAGACTGCAAAGTATATTTTTGAAAAGTATATAGAAGCTATTCCAGTTCCGATACCTAAAACGATAAAAAATAAGGTGTCTCTTAATTCAAATGGATTTGATATGTTGTAATTGAAAAGTACACCGTTTCCGAGAAAAAAATAAGACGTCAAAACAGAAGATACAGAAGCAATTAATAATGGTAATAGTGATGCAAACGCTAGGTCGAGACTAAACACTTCTACTGCAAAAAGAATAGCTGCAATAGGAGATTGGAAGATAGAAGCAATGGCACCTGCTGCTGCACAACCAATAAGTAAAGACCGCGTTTTTCTATCGACATGAAATAATTGGCCAATATTTGAGCTTATTGCCGAAGCCGAAGCAATTGCAGGTCCTAATAATCCAACCGAACCACCAAACCCAGCCGTTAAAGGTGCTGTAATTAGTGGTAAATACATTTTACTTCGTTTTAATAAGCCACTTTTTTTAGAAAGCGAAAATAAGATGCTTGGAATACCATGTTCAACGGGTCGTTTAGAAACATGTTTAACAAATAAATACACGAGCCAAAGACCAATAACAGGTAAAATGAAATAAATACTGTTTTGTGATAGGATGATACTTTTTTCTAAAAGCCATTCAATAGCAAACGTAATATTTTTAATGATTACAGAAACCAAACCAGATAGCAGTCCAATAAGTATAGCTAAAATAAAAACGAAGTTTTTTTGCGAGATATGTTTGTATCTCAAAATGTGCAATCGTTTTATGAAATTTTGAGTTGGCATGTCTTAAATCTACTAAAAAATCCTGCAAGAAGCAGGATTTTTAATTTATGATTTTAAGTTAAGTTTTAAACTTAGCTCTGTTAATTGCTGATCATCAATTGGAGCAGGAGCATCTATCATGACATCTCGACCATTATTATTTTTTGGGAAAGCGATAAAATCACGAATGATTTCTTGTCCGCCAAGAATAGCGACTAATCTATCTAAGCCAAAAGCAAGTCCGCCATGAGGAGGCGCTCCATATTGGAAGGCGTCCATTAAAAACCCAAACTGTGCTTTTGCTTCTTCTGGAGTAAATCCTAAATAATCAAACATTAAAGCTTGTGTTTCTTTATCATGAATACGAATTGAACCACCTCCAATTTCATTTCCATTAAGTACTAAATCATAAGCATTAGCTTTTACATCGCCAGGATTCGTTTTTAATAATTCTAATTGTCCAGGTTTTGGAGAGGTGAATGGATGGTGCATAGCGTGGTAACGTTCTGTGTCTTCATCCCATTCTAATAAAGGAAAGTCTAAGACCCAGAGAGGTGCAAATTCATTTGGTTTACGTAAACCTAAACGTTCTGCTAATTCCATACGTAATGCACTTAGTTGCGCTCTTACTTTAGTTGTGTTTCCAGATAAAACACATATTAAATCACCAGGTTTTGCCCCTGTAGCCTCTGCCCATTTTGCTAAATCTTCTTGGTCGTAGAATTTATCTACTGAAGATTTATAGCTTCCATCGTCATTACATCTACAGTATATCATTCCTAAAGCACCTACCTGAGGTCGCTTTACCCAATCTATTAATTTATCAATTTCTTTTCTGGTATAAGTGTTGCCACCAGGAACGGCAATACCAACAACTAATTCTGCAGAATTAAAAACCTTAAAGTCTTTGTGTTTAGCGACTTCATTAAGTTCTCCAAACTCCATTCCGAAACGGATGTCTGGT
Organism: Flavobacteriales bacterium 33_180_T64; assembly: GCA_002162685.1. Classification (GTDB taxonomy): domain Bacteria; phylum Bacteroidota; class Bacteroidia; order Flavobacteriales; family Flavobacteriaceae; genus Psychroserpens. The sequence goes on along the minus strand of MAAQ01000013.1, from coordinate 133,663 downwards.
TTGTCATTTCCGTAGAGACGCATCGCATCATCGTATAGTATTCTTGGGAATTTTTCAACCTCAACACCATTTACTTCTTTAAGTAGGTGGCGTGTTAAGCCTTCAAATGCCTTTAAAATATCTTCTTGTTCAATAAACGCCATTTCACAATCAATCTGTGTGAATTCTGGTTGTCTATCGGCACGTAAATCTTCATCTCTAAAACATTTTACAATTTGAAAATACTTATCCATTCCACCAACCATAAGGAGTTGTTTGAACGTTTGAGGTGATTGAGGTAGGGCATAAAATTGACCTTCATTCATACGTGAAGGAACAACAAAATCACGAGCGCCTTCAGGAGTAGATTTAATCAAGTAAGGCGTTTCAACTTCAATAAAATCTTCTTTAGATAAATAGTTTCTCACTTCTTGAGTTACTTTATGTCTAAATATTAAGTTATTCTTTACAGGATTACGACGAATATCTAAATAGCGATATTTCATTCGTAATTCTTCACCACCATCGGTTTCGTCCTCAATTGTAAATGGAGGCAATTGAGCTTCATTTAAAATGGTTAATTCTGAAACTAAGATTTCTATATCACCAGTTGGCATATTTGGGTTTTTTGAAGCACGCTCAATAACTTGACCTTTAACTTGAATTACAAACTCACGTCCTAAGCCTTGTGCTTGCTTCATCATGTCTTTTGGTGTGCGTTCTTCATCAAACACAAGTTGTGTCATTCCGTAGCGGTCACGTAAGTCTATCCAAACGATAAACCCTTTGTCACGTGATTTTTGAACCCAACCTGATAAGGTAACTTCTGTATTGATATGTGATGCTCTTAATTCACCACAGTTATGACTTCTGTACATAGTAAAAATTTGAACTGCAAATTTAATAAGTTAATATGTTTATTTCCATGTTTCGTTATAATTTCTGCTTAAAGAGATTGATTTTTAGATATTTCAAATAATTGATTTTTGCATATTTTTAACAAAAAAAACAAGCTTTTTAAGTTTTTATTATGATCTTTAACAAGATTAATTCAAAAAATTAACATTATGAACTACACTTTATCATTGAAGTTGCTTCTTTTTTCATTTATTTTTATTCCGTTATTGACTTATAGTCAGAATGTTACGGGAAAGGTGTTGGATGGGAGTACAAATCAACCTTTACTTGGTGCTAATGTCATCATAAAGGGAACGTCTACAGGAACAACAACAGATTTTGATGGAAATTTCTCTCTTAACGTTGATAGTTTTCCAGTAACACTTGTTATTTCCTCATTAGGTTTTGAAACGGTTGAAGAAATAGTGAACGAACCTAAAGTAGTAAATGTTACACTTAAAGAATCTACTACTGCATTAAACGAGATTATTGTAACAGGATTAGCTTCAACTACAAAAAGATCTAATTCTGCAAACGCCGTTGCAACAATTGCTGCATCAGATCTAACAGGAGTGACTGTTCAATCTGGCTTAGATGGAGCACTCTATGGTAAGTTTAATGGCGCAGAGATTAAAGCTAATTCTGGAGCTCCAGGTGGCGGTATTTCAATGCGGCTTAGAGGTGTTACATCAATATTTGGTGATCAGCAACCTTTGTTTGTTGTTGATGGAGTTTATGTAGATAACTCTTCAATTGGTTTAGGAAATAATATAGTAAGTCAAGCTGCTGGTGGAGGTAATCCTTCAACAAATCAAGATGATGCTTCTAATAGGATTGCAGATATTGACCCAGAAGATATTGAAAGTGTTGAGATTCTTAAAGGTGCTTCGGCAGCCGCTATATATGGGTCTCGAGCAGCAGGTGGTGTTGTAATAATAAAAACTAAGCGAGGAAAACAAGGTAAGCCAATAGTGCAATTTTCACAAGTTGTAGGTTTAAGAAGTCCGACACAACTCTTAGGTTTAAGAGATTATACGCAGGCTCAGATTACAGCACTTGGAGGTCCAAATAATCCAACACTTAGAGATTATGAAGCAGAAATATTTGATCACACTAGAGTCTCAAGCACAACAAGGTTTTCAACATCTGGAGCTAAAGAAGATACAGATTACTTTTTAGGTGTTACACATAGAGATGAGCCTGGTTTAGTCGATAATACAGGGTATACTAAAAGCTCTGTTCGACTTAATGTTGGACAACGGTTTAATGATTGGTTAGACCTTTATGTGACTTCTAATTATATTAATTCGAAATCAGATAGAGGGTTCTTCAATAATGGAAATGCTAATAGAACGGTAGGATATGCATTAGCGTTTACTTATCCGTGGGAAAATTTATCTCCTGTTGATGGTGCTTACCCTCAAGGTGGAGCAGGTTCTAATGTTTTAGAGACTATAGCAATAACGACAAATAGAGAAGAAGTCAATCGATTTATTGGAAGTGCTAAATCAAATATGAAGTTACTTACAACAGATAAAAACAGGTTAAAACTTGTTTTTGAAGGTGGTTTTGATCAATACACATTAAGAACGACAAGTATTTTTCCTAAAGCACTATCTTATTTTGCTTCTTCTACATCTTTAGGTGGTGTTTCAATTTCTGGAACAACAATTAATACAAATTATAATTTATCGGCCTTTTTAGTACATGATTTAGATTTAGACAATGGTTTAAGTTTTACAACTCAAGTTGGTAGTTTCTATCAAAACTTTGATCGTAATACAGTTATTACTATTGCAACTGGATTAAATGGATCTCAAACTAATTTAGGGCAATCATCAAACGTGTCTACACAACAAGTTATTAGACCACAAAAAGATACTGGGTTTTTTGCTCAGGAAGAAATTAATTTCAATGATAAAATTATAGGTACAGTAGGTGTAAGAGGTGATAAGTCAACAAATAATGGAGATGCTAATAAGATGTATTATTATCCTAAAGCAAATTTGGCTGTGAATTTACATAAGTTTGGTTTTTGGGGTTATGATAAAGTTACGTATATAAAACCAAGAATTGCTTATGGTCAATCGGGGCGATTCTCTAATTTTAATGACCGATTCACATTAATGAACGCTCAGTTTGTTGGAGGACAATCTGGTTTAAGTCCAGGGAATTTACGTGGAAATCCAGATGTAGGCCCTGAACGCCAATCTGAATTAGAATATGGTCTTGATTTTGGAATTCTTGACAATCGTTTTAACGTTGAAATTTCATTTTATAATAAAAAGATAGATGACCTGTTGATTAGATCTCAAATACCAACATCATCTGGATTTACAAATCAAGTGGTTAATGGAGGAGAATTAGAAAACAAAGGTATTGAACTTGGATTAAATGCTGAGATCTTTAAAAAAGAAGATTTTTCATGGAATGCGAGTTTAAAATGGTGGAAAAATAAATCAGAAGTAACACGTTTAGATGTACCATCGTTTACTACTGGTGGTTTTGCTGCCTCACTTGGAACATTCTTGATTCAAGAAGGGCAAAGTGCAACTCAAATCGTAGGGACCTATGATGCATCGGCCTATACTCCTGAAGAAATCGCAGCAAGAGATCCAGAAGGAGATGGCTTTTTTGTTTATGGAAATGCTGAACCAGATTTTCAAATGTCATGGTTTAATGAGATTAGCTACAAAAACTTTGATTTTACATTTTTATGGCATTGGAAAAAAGGAGGTGATAATATTAATTTAACAACATTGCTTTATGATTTAGCAGGAACTACATGGGATTATAATGATACAGGGCTAGATCCAAGTGGTCAATTATCAAATGGAGATTATAGAGCTAGTCAAGCATTTGTTAATCCAGATCCTGTAATTGAAGATGCAGGGTATTTAAAGCTAAGAGAAATTGGTTTGTTTTATACATTACCAAAGGATTTAATAAAGTATGCTAATAAAATTAAAGTTGGTATATCTGGAAGAAACTTAATCAATATTTTTGATTATAATAGTTATGATCCCGAAGTTTCAAACTTTGGAAATAATGTACTAGGAAACAATGTTGAAGTTACTCCGTACCCTACATCAAAGTTTATAAACTTTCATTTAAATGTTACTTTCTAAAATTAATAATATACAGAATTATGAAAAATAGAATTATAAAAATAATCTTTTTTAGTTTAGCTATCTCTTTAGCTGGATGTCAATTAGATGAAATAGAAAACCCAAATGCTCCAACAGTTGGAAGTTTTGGTAATGGAGCTAGTCAAGCAGATGTTCATTTGTTAGCTTCTGGACTTGAGGCTATTATGAGAAGTGACTTGGCATTTCATTATAATACCGTTAGTATTCTTGGAAGAGAATATTATGATTTAACAGGTGTCGATCCTCGTTATACAGGTGAAATATTAAAAGGCCCATTAGATAACAATGGATTTTTAACTACGAGATCATATGCAGCATGGTATAAGATTGTTAAATCTGCAAATGTTTTAATTGAGGCTGTTGAAAATTCTTCAGCAGGATTTACAGATGATGTCAAGAACAGTTACTTTGGTTACGCAAAAACATTAAAAGCTTATGCATTACTTATGGTAGCAAATAGGCAGCATGCTAATGGTATTCGATTAGATGTAGCTGATCCAGACAACCTTGGGCCAAATGTAGGTTATACTGAGGCATTAACAGGAGTCATGAGCTTATTAAATGAAGCTAATGATGATTTAACAAATGCCTCTTCAAATTTTGATTTTAGTATTAGTTCTGGTTTTGCAGGATTTGATACAGCAGCTACTTATAGAGAATTCAATAGAGCGATTGCGGCTAGAGTAGCATTATATCAAGGGAGTAATTCATTAGTGATTTCATTATTAGGAAATTCATTTTTTGATATTAATGGTGATTTATATAATGGTCCTGCTCATATTTTTGGGGCTACTGGTAATGATATTCTTAATGCACAATTTCATGTTCCAGGACAATCTGGGCAGGAATTTATGATTCATGATTCTTGGATTGCAGATGCTGAAACAGGAGATAATCGAGTTGTCGATAAATCTTTTGAACTCATAGGAGGAACAATGTTTGATGGACTTTCAGCAAATTATCAGGTTGCGGTTTATGATACGAACACAGATCCTGTATATCTTATTAGAAATGAGGAGCTTATTTTAATATATGCAGAAGCTAATATAGGTACTGATAATGGACAAACTGTAGCAGCGATTAATAGAGTTAGAAATGCTGCAGGATTACCAAACTATTCAGGAAGTCAAACGGATACTTCAGAATTGTTAGATGAGGTTTTAAGGCAAAGACGATATTCGTTGATAGCTGAAGGACATCGATGGGTTGATCTTAGAAGATTAAATAAATTAAATCAAACTTACATTCCTTTAGATAGAGCAGGAGATAATATTCTTGATGCATTTCCTACACCATTTACTGAGAATCAATAAACAATTGAGTTGTTTATAGTCGAAGGCCTCAACAATTATTGTTGAGGTTTTTTCGTTATCTATCAAATTTTTTATGTTTTCTTAAAAGCATTATTGTCTCTTGAATTACTTTAGGCCTAAATTCTAATATTTCATTCGCAATCTTTGAGATCAATATCTGTGGGTTGCTTCTGTATTGATATTTGTCCTAGTTATGAAAATTACTAAGAGAATGATTTTACGAAATATTTATTTTTTTAAATAAAATTCCACACTATCTGTAAGTTTTTATGTATTTTTTTTAGAATTTATTGCTATTGAGGATGTTAAATACATATATTAGCTATTACGAATTCAAAATAAATAAAATTATGAGTAAATTATTACATTTAAAATCATTACTGTTTTTAATGCTTTTAGGCGTCTCTGGATCACTGTTCGCCCAAGAAGTCTCAGGAACAGTTACAGACGATTCTGGACCAGTGCCAGGCGTGTCCGTAATTATTAAAGGAACAAGTACTGGAACAACCACAGATTTTGATGGTAACTATTCAATTAGTGCAAACAATGGTGATACCCTTGTTTTTTCTTATGTTGGGTATGATACACAAGAAATTGTAGTAACCGGAAACCAAGTAAATGTAACATTGAAATCTGGAGTAGCTCTAGATCAAATCTTGCTAGTTGGTTCTAGAAATCCAAGTCGAACAGCTGTTGATACAGCAGTTGCTGTTGATGTAATTGATATGTCTGAACTTACGAGTGCTGGACCTCAGGTTTCTGTTACACAAATTTTAAATTATGTGGCACCATCTTTTTCTTCAAATACACAAACTGTATCTGATGGAACAGATCACATTGACCCTGCTCAATTGAGAGGTTTGGGACCGGATCAAGTATTAGTCCTTATTAATGGGAAGAGACGTCATACGTCTTCTTTAGTAAATGTTAATGGAACGCCAGGAAGAGGTTCTGTTGGTACAGATTTAAATGCAATTCCTGCAGCAGCTATTAAACGTATTGAAGTATTGCGTGATGGAGCAGCTGCACAATATGGATCTGATGCCATTGCTGGTGTGATTAATATTGTACTAAAAAATAAAGTAAACGAGCTATCTTTAACAATTACATCTGGAGCTAATGTGTCTGAAAATGCTAATGATCATGATGGAGGAGTTGATGGCGAAAAAACCCAAATAGATGCCAATTATGGTATTCCTTTAGGGGAGAATGGAGGGTTTATTAACCTTACAGGTTCTTTAACAACTCGTAAGAGAACGTCTAGAGCTAGAGATAGAACTGGTCAAATTTTTCACGCCTATAACGCTATTGAATGGCAAGCTAACCAAGATGGTTTTAATTTGTCTGATTTGAGAAATGATTTAAGTGCTATACAGTTCTATGCTGGACAAGTACCACATTTTGATGCTGCACTACAAAGTCAAATTGCAGGAGCAACTTCTATTGAAGCATTATCTGGATATAATACAACAACAGGAGCGCAGTCTACAGGGATATTGAGTGGAATTGATGTCACAGATGCAGAACTTGCTGTTAGAGGTCAGTCTCGTAGTGATTATAATATGAGTGTTGGTCAATCTGGCCTTGAACAGGGGCAATTTATGGGAAACTTAGAAATCCCTTTTGGAGATGAAGAAAATGAAGCAAAGTTATATGCTTTTGGAGGATTGTCATATAGACACGGAGATGCTTCAGGGTTTTATAGAACGGCTGGTCATGGTTCTGGTAGAGGAAATACCTTGTCTTACATTAATGGTTTTTTACCAAATATAGAATCTGATATTGTAGATAAATCTCTTGGGTTTGGTATAAGTGGAAAAATAAATGATTGGAATGTTGATTTGTCTCATACTTGGGGGAAAAATACATTCGCTTATAACATTACAAATACAACGAATTTTTATTTAGGTTCGGGGTCTCCAACAGAGTTTGATGCAGGATTAAATGGGTTTCAGCAAAACACAGTAAACTTAGATATATCAAAATTTTATGATGATATTTTTTCTGGATTGAACGTTGCTTTTGGTGCAGAATATCGCGTTGATAATTATTTTATTGAAGCAGGAGAGGAATCATCTTATGCTAAATATGATATTAATGGAGAAGTAGAAACAGTAACAGCGAGTTTAGATCCTACATTACAAGTTACCGATTTCTATGGAAATCAAGCCTCTGCTGGAGCTCAAGTTTTTTCAGGGTTCACACCAGATAATGCTATTGATGCTAAAAGAAACAGTATGGCTTTATATGCTGATATTGAAGCCGATTTATCTGAAGATTTTTTAATGAATCTAGCTGTACGTTTTGAAGACTTTAGCGATTTTGGAAGTACTTTAAATGGAAAATTAGCAATGCGTTATAAACTTACTGATAACACTAATATAAGGGGAGCAGTAAGTACTGGATTTAGAGCTCCTTCTTTACATCAGCAGTTCTACAGTAAGTCTAATACTTTATTTAATGATAATGGTGTTGCCCAAGAAGTAGGTACGTTTACAAATAATTCTAGAGCAGCAAAATTGTTTGGTATTCCTGAATTAAAAGAAGAAACATCGTTAAATGCAAGTTTAGGATTTACAACAAAAATACCTGATGCAAATTTAACGATTACTGTTGATGGCTTTTTTATAGCTATTGATGATCGTATTACATATACAGGTAATTTTTCTAGCCCAAATGATGGAAGTCAATTAGCCGATATTTTTACTAACTTAGGTATAGGAAGAGCAGCCTTTTTTGCAAATGCTATTGATACTGAAACTAAGGGTGTAGATTTAGTCGTGTCTCATAAAGCAACCATTGGAGAAAATGGCAAATTAACTAATAATTTAGCTGCTACATATTCTAAAACATATAAAATAGGAGCAACTAAAGGAAGTGATATTTTAACAGATGCTGGTCTTTTGGATACTTATTTTGATGAAGGATCTAGAGTGTATTTAGAATTAGCAGTACCAAGAGTAAAAGCTAATTTATCGCATACATATGAAGTTGGTAAATGGAACTTCTTTTTAAGAAATGCCTTTTTTGGAAGTGTTGAAGACACGGGAACATTAAGAGATGGAAATGGAGATGCACTTACCGATGAATTTGGAAATAATACAATTCATCCAGAAATAGGTGAAGTTATTGTTACAGATTTAACTGTAGGCTATAATTTTAGTGATGCATTTAGAGTAACTGTTGGAGCTAATAATTTATTAGATGTCTATCCAGATGAATTACCAACATATTTAACATCAAGTAACCAATTTGTTTACTCTCGTAGAGTATCTCAGTTTGGTAATAATGGACGCTTTTTGTTTGCAAGATTAAATTTTACTATCAAATAAAAAGATAGAATGAAATCGTCTTAAATATTTCAATTCTCTTAAGACGCAGTACTAAAAATAAAAAAGCCATAACATAATGTTATGGCTTTTTCTGCTATTAATCAAACCTTTTCTAATTCCCTAAAAGGTTTATCATACTTTGATATAAAAACAAAGTATATTGTTAGAATTGACCTTCAATTCTTTTGTCCATATTAAATTCTTCTTGTTCAATAATTTTATGAGATGTATTCTCCCCTTTCATCCACTTTTTTAAACGTGTTACTAAGTAAAACAAGATAGGTACTACAATCAATGTTAGGAAGGTTGCAATGAACAATCCGTAGATCACAGTCCAAGCTAATGGTCCCCAAAAAATCACATTATCACCTCCAACATATATGTTGGCATCAAACTCACTAAATAATGTAAAGAAGTTGATGTTTAAACCAGTTGCTAATGGAATTAACCCTAAAATAGTAGTTATAGCTGTCAGTAATACAGGGCGTAAACGTGCTTTTCCTCCTTTTACAATAGCATCTAATAAATCGTCTTTCTCTAAATATTGATCATCATCAATATTTCTTTTTATTTTTTTTCTATCTACAAGAAGTTGTGTATAATCTAAAAGAACAACACCATTATTCACTACAATACCTGCAAGTGAAATAATACCCATCATAGTCATCATAATTACAAATGCACTTCCAGTAATAATCAAACCACCAAATACACCAATAAGACTTAAGAAAATTGCTAGCATAATGATTCCAGGTTTTGAAATCGAATTAAACTGAAATATTAACAAGAAGAAAATTAACCCTAGACCAATAAAGAATGCCGACATCAAAAACGCCATTTGTTTATTTTGTTCTTCAATTTGACCTGTATAATCAATGTTGACATCATCTGGTTTGTCATCAAAAGATTTCATTTCATTTTGAATTTGAGTAACAATAGCTCCAGCATCTGTATAGCCTGCTGCTAAAGCAGAATAGACAGTAACCACACGCTTAACATCTTTATGTTTAATAGCGCTAAAACCCGAAGAATTACTTTGACTTGCGACAGCAGAAACAGGTACCTCTTTTATTTGACCAGAAGCCATGTCTCTAAACGTGATTTTTTGATTAAAAAGCGCGCTCTTATTGTAGCGGTTCTCTTCATTAAAACGGACGTAAATGTCATAGTCGTCTCCACCTTCTTTGTAGATGCCAGCTTTGGCTCCAAAAATAGAATTCCGTAATTGTTGTCCCACTTGGCCTGATGAAATACCAAGCTCTCCAGCTTTTTTACGATCTACAATAACTTGCATAGATGGTTTTGATCGGTTAACATCAATTTTTAATTCTTCAATACCTTGAATGTTCTTTGTATTGATAAAATCACGCATACGCTCAGCAGTTGCTATAAGTTTTTCATAGTCTTTGCCTTCCAATTCTATATTAATTGGATAACCAGCAGGAGGACCAACAGCGTCTTTTTCTACTGAAATAGCAACGCCTGGATAAATGCCATCTAATGCATTTTGTATTTTTTTCAAGAGCTCATTACTATTTGCGCCTTTTCGGTACTTATATTCGCGCATGGTTGCTGTAATTTTTCCACGATGTGGCATTTCAGCTGCAGATCCACCATCAGTTTGGGGATTTCCTGCGCCTTCACCAACTTGGGAAACAGCACTTTCTGTTAAGAAATTATAACCATCATTGATATAAGAATCTTCATTGATGATGTTATATATTCGTTCTTCAATATCTTTAGTTATGGCATTTGTTTTCTTAATATCTGTACCTTCAGGATACTCAATATATGCTATAATTTGATTTGGTGTATTGTCTGGGAAAAACTCAACTTTTGTACGTTGACTCGCAATCGATGCTCCAAAAGAACCAAAAGCAATGAAAAGTAAAACAACGGTTCCTATGGTAATAACTATGGGGCGTTTTCCACCTAAAGCACCACGTAAAATTTTCTCATAAAAACGTTCCCACTTTGGTAGTGAGTTTGATTGAAAATTATTAGCCCATTTTCTAAGAAATATACGATAGACCCAAAGCATAATGGCTGTAAAAACCATTAACGATCCTAAGCCTCGATATGCACCTCCAAAGACAAGAATTAACAAACCTATTATTGCTATGATTGAAGACGTTTTTATAATCTGTTTTATAGGCATTTCTTTATCTTCGATAGTCATATATTTAGAGACTAATACCGAATTGAAGAAAATGGCAACAAATAATGATGAACCTAAAACCACTGAAAGAGTTATTGGGAAGTAAATCATAAACTGACCCATAACTCCTGGCCAAAGTCCTAATGGTACAAAAGCAGCCACAGTAGTTAGTGTTGAGATAATAATAGGAAATGCAATTTCTCCAATTCCTTTTTTAGCAGCTTCAATACGATTCATCCCTTCGTCTTCCATTAAACGATAGGCATTTTCAACAACAACAATACCATTGTCAACGAGCATCCCAAGTCCCATAATTAATCCAAACAGTATCATGGTATTCATGGTATAACCTAAGAGGTTAAGAATCATTAATGACATGAACATAGACATTGGAATGGCAAACCCAACAAAAAGAGCGTTTTTAAACCCTAAAAAGAACATTAAAACGGTCACAACTAATATAATTCCGAAAATGATATTGTTTACTAAATCATCCACTTGACCAATCGTTTTTTCTGATTGATCATTGGCGATTGTGACTTTTAAATCTGGAGGAAATACATTAGCAATAGCATCATCTACTATAACTTGAATTTTCTCTGCAGCATCCACCATATTTTCTCCTGCTCGTTTCTTAACATCAAGCATGACTACTGGGTGTCCAAATTCTCTAGCGTAGGTGGTTTTGTCTTCATCTTTAAAGGTAACTTTAGCAATGTCTCTTAGGTAAATAGGATTATTGTGCTCGCTTTTAACGACAAAGCTTTCTAATTCTTTTGGGTCTTCTATTTCTCCAAGAATTCTTATAGTACGTCTTTGTCCACTTGAAATCAAGTTGCCCGCAGACATTGTCATATTTTCATTATTGATGGTTTGGATGATATCGTCAAAACTCACCTGTGCTGCCATCATTTTATAGATATCTACAGCAACTTCAACTTCTTTATCTTGAGCACCTCTAATATCTACTTGTTTAATTTCCTTAAGGCCTTCAATTTCACCTTCAAGATATTCTCCAAATTCTTTGAGTTTGTCAACAGGGTAATCGCCAGAAATATTAATATTTAAGATGGCTATTTCTTCAGACATGCTTAAATCAAAAATATTGGGTTCTACTTTGGCACCATTAAATGTTGGCCAATCTTCACTTGCTGTTTCTGAATCTACTTCATCTTTTACTTTTTGTTTGGCGGCTTCTACTGTGATGTTTTCGTCAAATTCAACAATTACAATAGAGTAATCTTCTTGTGATGTAGAGATGATCTCAACAACATTGCTAACTGTTTTTAATTGGTCTTCAATGGGATCTGTAATTAGCTTTTCAATATCCTCTGCTGTATTTCCAGGGTAGACAGAGCTAATGTAAATTTTGGTTTCTTTGATTTCAGGAAAACTCTCACGAGGCATATTAAAATATGCACCTGTACCTAAAATTAAAATTAAGGTAATCAGCACATACATTGTGGTTTTATTATTAATTGCCCATGACGACAGTATAAACTCTTTATCTACTTTTTTCTTTTTTTTGCTCATTTTGATGCGTTTTAGTAGTTGGTAGATTAATTGGTTTGAATATCAAGAATTTTTACTTCTTGACCATCTTTTACACTTCGTGCTCCCTCTTGAATAATCTCATCATTATTAGATAAACCAGATAAGACTTCGATAAAATCACCTTGTGTTTTTCCGGTTTCTATAATTGAACGTTTAGCAATTGCTTTGTTTTTAGACTTATCAGTGATGGTATACACATATTGTTCGCCTTTGGCATTTTCTGAAATAATACTTAACGGAATCAGAATAGCTTTCTCATTAGTATAATCATTGATTTTAAGTTTAGCCGTTAGGTTTGGTTTTATGTTTTTGTCTGTATTTAGAATAGCAATTTCAACCTTAAATGTTCGGTTTGCAGGATTGATGAAATTTCCAGCTTGACGTACTTTTGCTTTCATACTTGTTCCTAAAACAGGAAACTCTACTTCTACAGTTTTACCTTCTGTAACATTAGTGATATAGCTTTCAGGAACATCTGTTTTAATATACATTTCATCTAGATTTACAATCCTGAATAATTGTGATTGTCCTGGAGCAACAACGCTTCCTTGTTCGGTAATTACATCGTCAATAGTTCCTGTAAAAGGAGCTTTTACAATTGTTCTAGCGACTTGTTGTTGTAGTTGGCTAACTGCTTTTTGTTGCGCTTCATAAGTTGATTTTGCTTGGAGGTACTGAATTTCACTACCAATGTTTTGGTCCCAAAGTCTTTTTTGGCGCTCAAAAGTTGTCTTTGCTAAATCTGCTTGGATTTGTAATTGTGCAACTTGTTGACTTAATCCACCATCATCAATTTTAGCAAGTGTTTGACCTTTGGTAACTTTTTGACCTTCTTTTACATATACATTGGTCATGATTCCAGAATATTCTGGGTAAATAACTAGATTTTTTTTAGTGTCAACATTTCCTTGTAATTCTACATAGTGAGTAAATACACTTTCTTTTGCAGGAACGGTCGTAATTAATGGGATTTTCTCTTGCGGATCTAATTCTTTAATTTTTAGGCTCAATTGTTTTAATTGTTCCGCAAGGTTTTGTTGCTGAGCATCAAGTTCTGTTTTCTTTTGACGTATTTCTTCTAAGCTATTAGACGCAATGATGTCTTCTACACTTTGTGTTTTTTCATTTCCACAAGAAAACAAAATAAGAGCGATAAATGATAAGGTTAATATATGTTTCATTTTGATAGTGTTTTTTAATTGTTGATTGGTGAATTAAGAACAGTTTCAAGATCTGCTTTAGAATTAATAACATCTAGCATAGCTTGAAGAAGTTCTTGTTGTGCTGTGTATAATTGTGTTTGTGCTTGTCGTAATTCAAAACTTGAACCAATACCTTCAAAAAATTTGGTTTGATTCTTTTTTTCTATACGTTCAGCAAGTGCTAAGTTTTCTTTTTTATTTTCATAGTCTTCAATAGCAAATTGATAATCGCTTTTTGCGGATGCCATTTGCAATTTTAATTGCTGTTCAGTTTCTGTTAGGTCGTCTTGTGCTTTTTCTAAATTAATTGCAGCACGCTGTGTTGCTGCACTTCGCATTCCTGAACTAAATATTGGAATATTCATAGTAACTCCAAATAATGATGAACCAAACCATTTTTCGCTACCACTGGTAAAATTAAAGGCTTCTCTATTTGCAACATAACCACCATTTATAAAGGCATCTATAGTTGGTAGTGCTTTGCTTTTTTCTAGTTTTAATAATAACTCTTTAGACGTTTTGTCGTTTTCTGCGATTTTATAATCTATTGTGTTTTGAGTGTTTTCTTCGATATTTAATAAACTTAATTGGATGTTTTCAGTGGTTAAATTTTCAAGAGTATTAGATAGAATGGTTTTAGAATTCACATCTAATCCAAGTGTGATGTTTAGCATTTGATAAGCCAAGTCTTTTAATCTTGTAGTATTACTGAGGCTGCTTTTTACTCCTGAAAGCGTAATTTGTAATTGTTCAACACTTTCTTCTTCTTCTAAACCGTTTTCATAAATTTTTGTAGTTTCATCTAGGTTCTTTTCCAGTACTGTGATGTTTTTATCTAAAATTTTAATACTTTCTTCTGCTAAAAGTACATTTCCATAAGCATTAATTACTGCTTCTCTAACTTCTAAATCTGTTTTTTCTTTGGCGTTCTTAGAAATTTCTAGAAATACTTTAGCAGACTGAAGGCCAACTAAATATGAGCCATCAAAAATTTTCTGACTCAATGTTGCTGTAGCATTTAATGAGTGTTTTGAGCCAATAGGAAATATATCACCTCCAAAAACAGCAACGTTTCTTTTAATAGCATTTTGATATTCTACATTTCCATTCAGTTGCGGTAATCCAGTAGCTATAGTTTCCCATTTTTGTTTTATAGCAGCATCGATATCCCGAGCTGCGTTTTTTGCCTGTCTATTATTTTCTAAAGCGTAGTCTATGGCTTCTTGTAAACTAAAACTTGTTGGCGCATTTTGAGAAAACCCAAAACTAAAGCATACAAGTAAGAGAATTATTGGAATGTGTTTCATTCTTTTTTTATGATTTTTTATGATTTATTTTTTATAAAATTATTGAGAATTGTCATCCCCTTTTCGGTAATGATCGCTCTTAAATGGTATTCGAGATAGCTTTCCATTAAATAGTCCATTGTGAATTTTTCTCTTGGAAAAATAACATCATCTTTAATCCCTGTCATTCCATTAAAATACATTCTGGAAATAAAGTCAACATCAATTGAGTTTCTAAAAAGATCTGTATCTATACCTTGCTGAAGACTATCTTTTACAGATTCATGCATTTTTTCAAATTGCTTAAATTTTAGTACACTATATATTTGGGGATAGTATTTCTTGAGTTGATATTGCGGTGAAGATTTTTCATTTTTTAAATGATGCATTACATACATTTTGATAGAATATAATTCTTCAATTGGATTAACCGAACTATCACAAATGCCATCAATACCATCGCAAATAGTATCAAAAAGATTAAATGTAACAGCTTCAACTAATTTTGTTTTATTTGGAAAATGGACATAAATAGTTTTTTTAGATATACCCATTTCATTAGCTATATCGTCCATTGTGACGCTCTTAAAACCTAAACTCAAAAACAACTCGGCAGACTTATGTATAATTTTTTCTCTCATAATTTGAGGGCAAAAGTACAACAGGAAACTTTAAAAACAAAAAAAGTTTCCTAAGTTTTAATATTTTTTTAACATTGCGTTAAAGTCTTGTGCTAGGTTTGCGCAATTGCATTATTTTTACACAATGCAAAATATTCAATCTTATCACGACGCCTTTTTAAAGCATCTCGAAGCTTTTGTTCAACCTAAAGAACCGGTAACGCTTTATGAGCCTATTAGTTATATATTGCAACTTGGAGGAAAACGCTTAAGGCCTATGTTAACTCTTATGACAGCTGAAGTTTTTGGTTGCGACTATAAAAAAGCTTTAAACGCGGCATTAAGTGTTGAGGTATTTCATAATTTCTCATTAGTTCATGATGATATTATGGATGATGCGCCTTTGCGTAGAGGACAAGAAACGGTTCATGAAAAATGGGATGTTAATACAGGTGTTCTCTCAGGTGATGCAATGCTTATTATGGCTTACCAATTATTTGAGAATTACGAATCTAAAACATTTCAGAACTTGGCGAGGTTGTTTAGTGAAACGGCCTTAGAGGTTTGTGAAGGGCAACAATATGATGTAGATTTTGAGACGCGAGATGATGTTACGATTGCTGAGTATTTAAAAATGATAGAATATAAAACAGCGGTTTTGGTTGGAGCAGCTATGAAAATGGGAGCCATTGTAGCTGATGCGGCTCAAGATTGTCAAAATTTAATTTATAACTTCGGAAAAAATCTTGGAATTGCCTTTCAGCTACAAGATGATTATTTAGATGTATTTGGAGATCCAGAAACTTTTGGAAAACAAGTAGGTGGTGATATTATTGAAAATAAGAAAACCTATTTATATTTAAAAGCTTTAGAGTTTTCTAACAAAGAAGACCGGTTACAATTAGAACATTTGTATGGTGTTAGTCCTTCAGATCCTAGCGAAAAAATTGAAACTGTAAAGCAATTGTTTGCTTCAAGTGGATCAGCAGAAGCTACAAAAAAAGAAATTGAAAATTATACTAATAAAGCATTTTCCGTTTTGGATAGTATTAAAATTTCAGAAGAAAACAAAGATGCTTTAAAAGCATTTGGTAATGACTTAATGAATAGAAATGTCTAATGCAATTGCCTATCACATTTGAAAATCTTATCTCTGAGGCTGAAGATTTAAATCTTTATTCTAAACTGATCAAACAAGTTAATAAGGATTTTTTGCTTGCAAATATAGCTCTAGACTTTGAAGAGAATATATTACCTTCAAGTCTCAAGTATGTGTTACATGAAGTGATTTATAAGCTTATTCAAGAGAAATTTGTAGCGTATTTAAATCTTCTTTATATCGTTGATGTTTCAGAAAAAAAAATAAAGCAATTAGACGGTAGTGATACTCTGAAATTATCTGAAGAGGTTACTTTTTTGATTTTACAACGTGAGTGGCAAAAAGTGTGGTATAAAAACCATTACAGTAGCTGATTTTAAATATTGGATTTGTATAAATTAGAAAAATACTCTTACAAAAGGAACCCAAGGATCTGCATAAACACTTTTATTTTTATTGTAAAGCACGTCATAACGCATTCCAAAAACAATATTATCTGTTCGATATCCTAAGCCAACAAGAAGTGCAGGAACCCAGTAGTTGTCATCTTCAAAAGTAATGTTTTCAAATGTTCGATTTACATTTAACTCTTCAAATTCACCCGATAATTGAAGCTCAGGAATTGGATTGTATAAACTAATTACACTTGCACCAAAGATGGTAGATTTATAGAAATTCTTTTGTTTATTGTATGAGCCATTCAGACCTAGACCTAAAGCGAATTCGGGATTAAATTCATAAATAGCAGTTGGCGCAAGTGTTCCACTAAAAAAACCATCACCAAAACTCAATCCAACGCCTCCACCAAATCTAACATTTTCCCAAAATGTTTCATTGTCATTTTTAGTTTGAGAAAATAAGGTCATTGAAAAATTTATAAGAATAATAATAATGAAGGTTTTGTGTTTAAAAAGACTTAAAAATTTCATAATCTAAAATTTGAGTTAAATATGGTTCATAAATATACCAAAAACGTATCTACTTTTAGTAAATGTTGTATTTTTGAATAAATTTTGTTGAAGCGAAAACGACTTACACCATATAATGGATAAATATTCCTTTTTAAACGCAGCACACACAGCGTACTTTGCTGATTTATACGAACAATACTTAAAAAATCCTGATTCTGTAGAACCAAGTTGGAGAGCCTTTTTTCAAGGTTACGATTTTGGTAGCGAAAGCTTTGGTATGGATGGAGACATTGTAGAAGGAGTTTCTACACAAATTCCAGAGCAGGTTCAAAAAGAATTTCAAGTTATAAAACTGATAGATAGCTATAGAAATAGAGGCCATTTATTTACTAGGACAAACCCTGTGCGTGAGCGTCGAAAATATGCGCCAACACTAGAGATTGAAAACTTTGGTTTATCACAAAGAGATATGGATACTGTGTTTTCGGCTGGAGATATTATAGGAATAGGAAAGTCTAAGCTTAGAAATATTGTTGATCATTTAGAAAAAATCTATTGCAGTTCTATAGGTGTTGAGTACATGTATATTAGGAAACCAGATGAAATTGAATGGATCCAAAATAAACTCAATATTAATGATAATCAGCCTAAATTTTCTTCCGAAGAAAAAAAACATATTCTTAAAAAATTAAATGAGGCTGTTTCTTTTGAAAGCTTTCTACATACTAAATATGTTGGTCAAAAACGATTTTCATTAGAAGGTAATGAGTCGTTAATTCCTGCATTAGATTCTCTTATTGAAAACGCTTCTCAACATGGTGTTAAGGAGTTTGTCATGGGAATGGCACATCGTGGTCGTTTGAGTACATTAACTAATATCTTTGGGAAATCTGCTAAAGATATCTTTAGTGAGTTTGATGGAAAGGATTATGAGGAAGAGGTTTTTGATGGCGATGTAAAATACCATTTAGGATGGACGAGTAATCGTGTTACAGATAATGGAAAACAAATTAGTTTAAACATTGCTCCTAACCCTTCGCATCTTGAAACTGTTGGAGCTGTTGTTGAAGGTATTGTAAGAGCAAAACAAGACGATAAATATAGTGATAATCCTTCTCAGGTATTACCTATTGTTGTTCATGGAGATGCCGCAATTTCTGGCCAAGGATTAGTGTATGAAATGGTTCAAATGGCACAATTAGATGGTTATAAAACTAATGGTACAATTCATATCGTTGTGAATAATCAAATTGGCTTTACAACCAATTATTTAGATGGACGTTCGAGTACGTATTGTACAGATGTTGGTAAAGTAACTTTATCTCCAGTAATGCATGTAAATGCTGATGATGCAGAAGCTGTTGTTCATGCGATGTTGTTTGCACTGCACTTCAGAATGAAATTTAAACGTGATGTATTTATAGATTTATTAGGCTATAGAAAATATGGTCATAATGAAGGTGATGAACCACGTTTTACGCAACCAAAACTATATAAAGCAATTTCGAAACATCAAAACCCTAGAGATATTTACGCAGCTAAATTAATAGCTGAAGGGGTTATTGGTACTGATTATGTTTCGCAATTAGAAAAAGATTACAAAGATTCTTTAGAAATAAAATTAGAGGATTCTAGAAAAATAGATAAAACTGTCATCACGCCATTTATGGAAGATGAATGGGTGAATTTCAACACTGTAATTGAAGAAAAAATGCTTCAACCTGTTGATACAACTTATTCTAAAGATAATTTAACGAAAATTACAAAGGTAATTTCAAACTTACCAAAGGACAGAAAATTTATTCGAAAAATAGAACGTTTGGTTCAATCACGTCAAACGATGTTTGATCAAGATAAATTAGATTGGGCAATGGCTGAGCATTTAGCCTATGGGACTTTATTAGAGGAAGGATATGATGTTCGTGTTTCTGGCCAAGATGTTGAACGTGGTACGTTTTCACATCGCCATGCTGTTGTTAAAGTAGAAGATAGTGAAGAAGAAATCTTATTGCTCAATCAAATTAGTGATAAACAAGGGGGATTTTATATCTATAATTCTTTACTTTCAGAATATGGTGTTGTAGGTTTTGATTATGGCTATGCTATGGCAAGCCCGAAAACTCTAGTGATATGGGAAGCGCAATTTGGAGACTTTAGTAATGGAGCTCAAATTATGTTAGATCAATATATTTCAGCAGCAGAAGATAAATGGAAACTTCAAAACGGATTGGTAATGTTGTTGCCTCATGGTTATGAAGGACAAGGAGCAGAACATTCTTCTGGTCGTATGGAACGCTATTTACAACTTTGCGCTAAAGACAATATGTTTGTTGTGGATTGTACGACACCTGCAAATATGTATCACTTGCTTCGTAAACAAATGAAGGCTGAATTTAGAAAGCCTTTAATTGTATTTACGCCTAAAAGTTTATTGAGACATCCACGAGTAGTATCATCGGTTGATGAATTTGCTAATGGAGGTTTTCAGATGGTGATTGGAGATCATGAAGTAAAAGCCAAGAACGTAAAAACCTTAGTGTTTGTTACAGGTAAATTCTATTATGATTTATTAAACCAGAGAGAAGAGTTGAAGCGAGAAGATGTTGCTTTAGTAAGAGTAGAGCAATTATTCCCATTGCCTGAAAAACAAATCAATGAAATCATAGCGCAATATAAAAATGCTGATGATATTGTTTGGGCCCAAGAAGAGCCAAGAAACATGGGAGCTTATAGTCATATGTTAATGCATCTTGATGCAGCAAAGTCATTTAGAGCAGCTACACGAAGGCCTTATGGAGCTCCAGCAGCTGGTAGCAGTGTGCGTTCTAAAAAACGTCATCAAGAGGTTATCGATTTCGTATTTGATAAAACTAAAAATAACCAACGTTAGAATACTTAAAATAGACCTTCTTGTAAAGAACGGTTTACTAAAATATAAACTGAAACAAACGCTTAAAAATAAAATTACAGAACGATGATTTTAGAAATGAAAGTTCCTTCACCAGGAGAATCAATCACAGAAGTAGAAATTGCAGAATGGTTAGTTGCCGATGGAGATTATGTTGAAAAAGACCAAGCTATTGCAGAAGTAGATAGTGATAAGGCTACCTTAGAGTTACCCGCTGAAGCTAGTGGAATAATTACGCTAAAGGCAGAAGAAGGTGATGCTGTTGAAGTAGGAGCGATTGTTTGTTTAATTGATACAAGTGCTGCAAAGCCTGAAGGGGAGTCTTCTGCTCCAGTAAAAGAGGAGAAAAAAGAAGAAACACCTAAAAAGGAAGCTCTAAAATCAGTTGTAGAAAACAAAACATATGCTACTGGTACAGCAAGCCCTGCAGCTAAGAAGATATTAGATGAAAAGGGAATGGATGCGTCATCAATTTCGGGAACAGGAAAGGATGGTCGTATAACAAAAGAAGATGCTGTTAAAGCAATGCCCTCTATGGGAACACCTACAGGTGGAAGCCGTGGATCATCACATAGTAAAATGTCAATGTTGCGTCGCAAAGTTGCAGAACGTTTGGTAGAAGCCAAAAATACGACGGCTATGTTAACAACGTTTAACGAAGTTGATATGTCTCCAATTTTTGAATTACGTAAACAATACAAAGAAGACTTTAAAGTAAAGCATGGTGTAGGTCTTGGGTTTATGAGCTTCTTTACATTAGCAGTTGTTCGTGCATTAAAGATGTATCCAGCGGTTAATTCTATGATTGATGGAAAAGAAATGTTAAGCTATGATTTTGTAGATGTATCTATTGCAGTGTCTGGACCTAAAGGCTTAATGGTACCTGTTATTAGAAATGCTGAAAATTTAAGTTTTAGAGGTGTTGAAGCCGAAGTAAAACGTTTAGCAATTAGAGCTCGTGATGGTCAAATTACTGTCGATGAAATGACAGGAGGGACATTTACCATTTCAAATGGTGGTGTTTTTGGAAGTATGTTATCAACGCCTATTATTAATCCACCACAAAGTGGAATTTTAGGAATGCATAATATTGTTGAGCGTCCAGTTGCTATTAATGGAGAAGTCGTGATTAGACCAATTATGTATGTCGCTTTATCTTATGACCATAGAATTATTGATGGTAAAGAAAGTGTTGGTTTTCTTGTAGCTGTAAAGGAAGCATTAGAAAACCCAACAGAATTATTAATGAATAATGATGTGAAAAAGGCGCTAGAAATGTAGACAGTTTCACATAAGTCTAGTATACAGAAAAGCGCAATTCAAAGTATGGATTGCGCTTTTTCTACCTAATAAAAAATAACTAACTAATAACTAAAAAAAATTTACAAGAATATTTATTGATATAATTAAAATGGCACTAAAAATCAAGCCTAAAATAAATATCTTATTAGTGAGGCTTTGTTTGTTTTTCATTGTTTCCATTTTTTTTATGTGTTTTAATGCTTCGTTTTCAATAAAGCCCTGAGTTTATGAAGAGACCCAGAGCCTTATATACCCTAATTAATTAATAGAGTTACTATAAAAAAATCCCTCTAATTCTAATAACTCTGGTGTAAAATTCGTTATTATACTAACACCAAACAATACGTAGTTCTACGTATATTTCACTTTTTAAATGTTAAAATTTTACTGTTGAAGGGTTTATTGAGTGTTATTTTGAATTTGAATATAAAAAAAGCTCTAAACCATAAAGATTTAGAGCTTTAATCCTTTCGTAAAAAAGGAAATTGATTAATAGCAATGCAAACTTCGTCAATAAATTAATACGAATCAATACGTAGTTCTACGTATATTTTAGTTTTAACAAAAAAAACCCTGAATCCACAACGATTCAGAGTTTCAGTTAATGTAATCCTCCCAATAAGAATTAATAGCAGAGCAAAGATTAGCATTTGATTCTATAAAGTCAATACGTAGTTCTACGTATATTCAGATAAAAAATCCTGGTATTTTTTAGCATAAAGAACAATGGTATTTGCTTTTGATTCTAATTTTAGCTTTGTTCTAATATTGCTTTTATGTTTTTCTACTGTACGATTAGAAATGAATAATACAACTGCAATCTCTTTAGCTGTTTTATTTTCAGCCAAAAGTTTAAAGACTTTCATTTCAGAATCTGTCAAGTTTTTTAATGCTTTTGGTGTTTCTCTTATTTCTAGATATTCTATTAATTCTGGGCTAAAATAAGATTTCTCCTTCAGCACAGAAGCGATACAGTTCTCAATCTCAGCAATAGCAAATTCTTTGAGAATATATCCATAAATACCTAAAGACTTTGCTTTATTATAAATCTCTTCACTTTTTTCAAAAGTGATAATAATAATTTTAGTACTTAAACCTTCATTTTTACATTTTTCAGCAACTTGTAAGCCTGTGAGAATAGGCATTTGGATATCTAAAATCGCGATATCTGGCTGATGAGCATTTATTAGAGTAAAGGCTTCTTTGCCATTTTTTGCACTGGCAATAACATTAAATTGTTTTTCTAAAAGAAAGTCGTTGAGGCCTTTAAGAATGAGTGGGTGATCATCGGCTATTATTATTGACGTAGACATTTTGCTATTAATCTGAGGGATTTATATCTAAATATAATAAGATTTTGTAAATGTAGATATAATTTTCTACAATTTTAAATATAAGTATTTCATTTCATAATCAATAATTGCTTTTGATTTTTTAAGAATATCAGCACCAATAATGCCATCAACAGGTTGAGCATTATGATTTTTTAAAGCCGTATTTACATGAGTAAGATTAAATAAAACTAGTGCGACTTTGTCTTTTTTCCATTTTCCAATATTTAAGGTGTTTTTTTTAGATAACTGAGTCGCCATATCGGTAGCACCAGCACCAGCAGCTTTAACCTTAGAATCTTTTGCTGTGAGATTAAATGTCTCAATCGCTTCAAAACCCACACACGAACTTGATGCTCCAGTATCTAAAATAAAAAGACCTTTTACACCATTAATAGTTGCTATAATTTCAAAATGATTAGTCTTCGTTAATTTGAGTTTCACTTTTGTATAACCTTTATTAATCAAAAACTCTTTTAAAGTTTCCATAACTCTTATTTGTTTTCTGCAAATATAATTCTATAAAACGATTATTTTTGCACAATGATGATTACAGATACACATACGCATTTATATAGTGAAGCTTTTGATGATGATCGAAAAGCAATGATTGAGAGAGCAATTTCTCAAAACGTCTCTAGGTTTTTTATTCCAGCAATAGATTCAACGTATACAGATGCAATGTTAAGATTAGAAGCAGATTTTCCAGAGCACATATTTTTAATGATGGGATTACATCCTACTTCTGTAAAAGAAAATTACAAAAAAGAATTACTGCATGTAGAAGAAATGCTTAGTAAACATCATTTTTATGCTATTGGTGAAATTGGAATTGATTTATATTGGGATACGTCAACACTTGAGATTCAAAAGGAGGCATTTAAGTATCAAATACAGTTAGCAAAACAGTATGACTTACCAATTGTGATTCATTGTAGAGATGCCTTTGACGAAATTTTTGAAATTTTAGAGATGGTTAAAGATGATAAGCTCTTTGGAATTTTTCATTGTTTTACAGGAACTATAGAACAAGCACATCAAGCCATTTCCTATAATATGAAATTAGGAATTGGAGGCGTAGCTACATTTAAAAACGGAAAGATAGATCAGTTTTTAAAAGCTATTGATTTAAAACATATTGTTTTAGAAACCGATTCTCCATATCTAGCACCAAAACCATATAGAGGAAAACGTAATGAAAGTGCTTATATAATTAAGGTGTTAGAAAAATTAGCAGAAATATATTCGGTTTCCGAAGAAAAAATTGCCGAAATTACTACCGAAAACTCTAAAGAAATATTTGGAATATAAAATGTCTAAAACGCAACCTAACATATTATTAGTTTATACAGGAGGAACCATTGGTATGATTATGGATCCCAAAACAAGTGCTTTAAAGGCTTTCGATTTTAAAAACTTATTACAACGAATTCCCGAACTTCAGCTTTTAGATTGCACTATTGAAACACTATCATTTGAAGACCCAATAGATTCTAGCAATATGAATCCTAAGTATTGGGTTCAAATTGCAGAAATTATAGAAGATAATTATGATGATTTTGATGGTTTTGTTGTGCTTCATGGTAGTGATACTATGAGTTACTCGGCTTCTGCTTTAAGTTTTATGTTTGAAAATTTAGCAAAGCCAATTATTTTCACCGGCTCACAGTTACCTATAGGAGATTTGCGAACTGATGCTAAAGAGAATTTGATTACATCTATACAAATGGCATCATTACAAAAAGGCGGTAAACCTGTGATTAAAGAAGTAGGTTTGTACTTTGAGTATAAATTATATCGCGGAAATAGAACAACAAAGATTAATGCAGAGCATTTTGAAGCTTTTGAATCTTTTAACTATCCACACTTGGCAGAATCTGGCGTTCATTTAAAAGTTGAGTATGATGATCTTTTCAAGCCAAACCTTAGAAAGAAGCTTGTTGTTCATAAACAATTTAAAACTGAAATATTACTCATAAAATTATTTCCTGGTATTAGTGAATCTGTTTTGAAACCTTTTTTTATTATGGAACATATTAAAGGGATTGTTTTAGAAACTTATGGAGCCGGAAACACAACAACAGAAGCGTGGTTTATTGATTTATTAAAACAAACAATTAAAAGAAGCATTCCTATTATTAATGTCACCCAGTGTTCAGGTGGAGGTGTTTTAATGGGGCAATATGAAACCAGTACACAATTAAAATCTATAGGAGTTATCTCAGGAAAAGATATTACTACTGAAGCTGCTTTGGCAAAGTTAATGTTCATGTTAGGAGAACAAGTTTCCCCTAGAGCATTCAAAACTATTTTTGAAACCTCTTTAAGAGGTGAGATGACATAGAAAATATAACTTGAGTTTTGAATATCATTTAGTTTTGATATTTTTAAATTCAATTTTGAATTAATTAAAGAGAGGTGGCCGAGTGGTCGAAGGCGCACGCCTGGAAAGTGTGTATACTCCAAAAGGGTATCGAGGGTTCGAATCCCTTCCTCTCTGCGAATACATTAAAACGCACTAGCAAATTTATCGAAGCTTGCTTCAGTAAATTTGCTAGTGCGTTTTAATAAGCAAACAAAGTTTGCTGATAACATGTATTACCAGCATACACTTTTAGGGATGGACGAAGTCAATCCCTATATTATCGAAGCTTGCTTCAGTAAATTTGCTAGTGCGTTTTAATAAGCAAACAAAGTTTGCTGATATTATAGGTGATTTGAATCAATACAGTTAACCCTCAAGAATTATATTTTTTCTATAAATAGATGATTTTAATGGATGGTCAAATTTGACAAGTTTTAAATTAAGTCATTGATATATAGGATGTGAGTTTTGAATTTTAGGAGAGGGATAGTTGAAATAAGGCTTGAAGCTGAGTTCTATTACCTCATTTTAAAAAGTTTTTTTAAATTCAAAACCATAAAACCAAAACATTTTATCTAAATTCGTCATTATAAAATTCAAATAGGGTTAAACAACGTTAAACCTCATACTCAATTGGGATTTTTATTTTTTAATTACAATTTTTTTATATCTTTAACACTTTAACTAATAAAATTAAGAACAAGAACGATGAAAAGACTATTTTCTATCTTAGCCATAGCATGTATCATGGCTTTCGGTACTGTTAATGCAAGTACAAATGCTTACACAGTAGAAGCTGCAACTACAGCAGTTACCACATCATTTCAAAATGAACCAGCAGAAGATGCTGAAAAATCTTTTACTCAAATAGTAAAAGAACGTTTTATTGAAGGTGGTCCATTTTTTATGGGAATTGTATTGCTATGTTTAATCCTAGGATTAGCAATTGCTATTGAAAGAATTATTTATTTAAATCTTGCAACTACAAACTCAAAGAAGTTAACTCAAAATGTTGAGGATGCACTTAATTCTGGAGGAATTGAAGCAGCGAAAGAAGTTTGTAGAAACACAAAAGGTCCTGTTGCATCTATCTTTTATCAAGGATTAGATAGAGCAGATGAAGATATCGATGCCGCTGAAAAAGCTGTTGTAGCTTATGGTGGTGTTCAAATGGGACAATTAGAAAAGAATGTATCTTGGATATCATTATTTATCGCATTAGCACCAATGCTTGGTTTCATGGGAACTGTACTTGGTATGATTGATGCTTTTGATAAGATTCAGTCAGCAGGTGATATGAACCCATCACTAGTTGCAGGTGGTATTAAAATTGCCTTATTAACAACAGTATTTGGTCTTATCGTAGCAATTATTCTTCAAATATTTTACAATTACATTATTGCTAAAATAGATAGTATTGTAAACGATATGGAAGATGCTTCAATAACTCTAATGGATTTATTAGTAAGACATAAGAAGTAATAACCAAAATTATTAAATCAAACATAACATGGATATTCAAAAAATAATCAAAATTGTTGCTTTAGTAATAGGCTTAGTTGCTGTGTACTTTCTTGTAAGAATCATTATGATTGGTGATGAAGCAATTGATGCCGATGTTGCTAATCAAGGAGTTGTTTCTTCTTTTATTACCGTAGCATTAATAGTTTTAGCAATAGCAACAATTGCAACTGTAATCTTTAGTTTAGTTAATCTGGTAAGTAATCCAGACAAATTAAAGAAATCACTTTTATCAGTTGGTGTTTTTGCACTTATTATGCTTGTAGGCTATTTTATTTCTTCAGGGCAAGAAGAAATATTAAACGATGGATCTACATTAACAGCAACACAATCACAAATGATTGAAGGCGCAATAAAGGCATTCTATATTTTAATTTTATTAGCAGCAGGTTTAATGTTGTTCTTTGGAGTTAAAAAGACGCTAAGTAAATAATATAAATTATGGCAAAACGATCAGCACCAGAAGTTAATGCAGGATCTATGGCAGATATTGCATTCCTACTTCTTATATTTTTCTTAGTAACGACAACTATTCCTAAAGATTCTGGGATTAGTCGTAAGCTACCTCCTATGGAGCCGGAAAATGATGAAGAAGTTATTATTAAGCAAAAAAATATTTTTACGGTTTTAATAAACGGTAAAGATCAATTATTAGTTGAAGATGAGTTGATGGAGCTAAAAGATTTAAGGGCTGCTGCAATAGAGTTTTTAGATAATGGAGGAGATGGTTCTTGTAATTATTGCAATGGCGCTAAAAACCCAAAATCTTCAGACAATCCTGATAAAGCAATTATATCACTAAAGAATGAAAGAGAGACTTCTTATTCTACATATATATCAGTTCAGAATGAATTAGTTGCTGCTTATAACGATTTACGTAACAAAAGAGCATTGCTTGTAGGACCACAAAAAAGTTTTGGAGAAATGGATTTTGTTATGATGGAGAAAAATTATAAAGACATTAATTTTAATGGAGATAAGGATAAGTTGAAAGAAGTTATCGATCAAATTAGAACCGAATATCCTGAGAAATTATCTGAAGTACAATAAATAAAAACAGCAATAATATGTCTAAGTTTAAAAGTAAAAAAGACAATGAATTACCAGCAGTAAATACTGCTTCGTTACCTGATATTGTTTTTATGCTATTATTTTTCTTTATGGTAGTAACAGTTATGAGAGAAGATACTCTTTTAATTCAAAATAGATTACCATTAGCTGATCAAGTTGAGAAGCTAGAAAAGAAATACCCAATTAGTTACATCTATGCAGGTAAACCATCAAAAGGTTATGAGAAGTATGGTACAGAAGCGAGACTTCAACTTAACGATAAATTTGCTGATATTAGTGAAATACAAGCGTTTATTAATTCTGAAAGACTCGCTATAAGAAACGAGTTAGTTGATTACCTAACAGTATCATTAAAAGTAGATAGAGATGCTAATATGGGAATTGTTGGTGATATTAAGCAAGAACTTAGGAAAGCCAATGCACTAAAAATTAATTATAGTGTAGCTACAGGTAGTGCTCTAGAGAATTAATTAGAGTCATTAATTATATCATATTAAAAAGCATCCAATTTTTTTGGATGCTTTTTTTATTCCGTTTATTTAGCCAAAATAATATTTTCTTTTTTAGTAAATTAAAACAATAACAGGGATGCGTTATATTTGTAAGATGAAGCAGTTTTTTTATGTGATAATTATAGTGGTGAGTTTTCAAATACTTCAAGCTCAGGATAAAGTAGAGGGCTTTGTGGTGTCTGATTCTATAGTTGATGATAAGTATAGAGAAGATCAATTCTATGCTTCAGTTACCTATAATTTACTAGGTAAAAAACCAAGTGGTGTTTCTCAGAGTGGTTTTTCTAGTGGTTTTCATTTTGGGTTTATTAGAGATATGCCAATAAATACTAAACGGAATATTGCCATAGGTATTGGCTTTGGACTATCAGCAAACTCTTATAATCAAACCTTACTAATTGCTGAAGATACTGGCGTTTTAAATTATTCTATTTTAGACGATAATGTTTCGTTTAGTAAAAATAAATTTACGACGTATTTTGTAGAAATTCCTTTTGAATTTAGATGGCGAACATCTAATGCTTCAGATTATGAATTCTGGAGAATTTACACAGGATTTAAATTGGGATATGTAATCTATAGCTCTTCTAAGTTTATAGGTAAACCAGATAGCATAAAACTATCTAATATTGGAGATTTTAATAAACTCCAATATGGTGTAACATTTAGTGCAGGTTATTCTAATGTAAATTTTCATTTATATTATGCACTTAATGCTATTTTTGATACTAATGCAAAACTTAATGGCTCAGGGGAGTCTGTAGAAATGAATGCGATAAAAATAGGACTAATGTTCTATATTCTTTAGGCTTTCCCCATTTTACATCCAATAATTTAGTAGAATGAGTTGGGGTATTAAACCCACAAAAAAACCAATGACTAATTCTAAAGGCGTGTGTGCCTTTAAATGTAATCTCGAGGTTGCAATAGCTCCAATAATAATAGACATTAATGCTATAGTACCGTTAATATTTATTTTAAAATGAATGGCTAACGCTACTGCAAACATGAAAAAACCTGCAGAGGCAATCATATGAATACTCGCTTTAAACTTAATAAGAGCAAGAGCAAAACATGTTATTGTAGAGATTAGAATACCAATAAAAAAGAAATAGAGCTCAGGGATTTCATTACTAGGCAATACCCGAATTAAAATAAGAGTAATTATTAGGCTATTTATAATTAAAGGCAGTCTACGTTCTTTAACGGTTTCTAAATGAAAAGAGTCTACTTTATTGATTGTTTTTAATAAATAAAATAGTAGAATAGGCAAAATAATAGTGAGAATAGTAATCGAAAATACTTTGGCTTTCATCACTGGCTCAGGAATAAAACGAGGTGTTTTTGAAAAATAGAATACCAGGCCTAGTAGCGGCATTAATATGGGATGAAAAATATACGATATGCTTTTGAGAATATGGTTCATTATATTTTCTTCCTTAATCTAGCCACTGGGATATCTAACTGCTCACGATATTTTGCAACAGTTCTACGGGCAATAGGATAGCCTTTTTCTTTTAAAATAGCCGCTAATTTCTCATCTGTTAGCGGTTTTTTCTTGTCTTCTTCTTCGATAACCGTTTCTAATATTTTCTTGATTTCACGTGTGGATACTTCTTCACCTTGATCGTTAGTCATAGATTCACTAAAGAATTCTTTGATAAGTTTTGTTCCATAAGGTGTATCTACATATTTACTATTAGCCACACGAGAAACAGTTGAAACATCCATATTAATTTCGTCTGCAATATCTTTTAAAATCATGGGTTTGAGTTTGCGTTCGTCACCTGTAAGGAAGTATTCTTTTTGATAATGCATAATAGCACTCATGGTCACAAAAAGTGTTTGCTGGCGTTGTTTAATGGCTTCAATAAACCATTTGGCAGCGTCTAGTTTTTGTTTGATAAATAGGACAGCATCTTTTTGCGATCTACTCTTATCCTTAGACGCTTTGTAACCTTTCATCATATTACTATACTCACGTGATACATGAAGTTCAGGAGCATTTCTACCGTTGAGGGTTAGTTCTAATTCGCTATCTGTGATTTTAATAGCAAAATCGGGAACAATATGTTCAACCATTTTATTGTTTCCAGCATAAGAACCTCCTGGTTTTGGATTGAGACGTTCGATCTCTTCAATAGCTTCTCTTAACTGAACTTCAGTAATATCAAATTTTTGAAGTAATTTTTTATAGTGCTTTTTTGTAAATTGATCAAAAGCTTGATCAATAATATTACAGGCTAGTTCTATATCTGGATATTTTTCTTTTCGGTGTAATTGAATACTCAAACATTCTTGTAGATGTCGTGCGCCAACTCCAGCTGGATCTAATTGGTGTACTTTATTAAGCACATATTCAATCTTTTCTTCAGTAGTAAATATATTTTGAGTAAACGCTAAGTCATCCATAATGTCGCTAAGTGAGCGACGTATATATCCACTTTCATCAACACTGCCTACTAGAAATTCGGCAATTTCTCGTTCTTCATCATTAAGTCTAAAGGTGTTTAACTGGAGTCGCAAATGTTGCGTAAATGAAGTTCCTGCCGCATAAGGCACGTTCTTTTCTTCATCATCTGCACTGTAATTATTAACTTGTGTACGATACTCAGGAACATCATCATCGCTCAAATATTCATCAATATTGATGTCGTCAGTATTAATGGTATCAGTATCATCATCATACTCATCTGTCGAGTTATCAAACTCATCATACTCATCATCATCATTATTTTCTTTACCTGTATCTAAAGCTGGATTTTCTTCTAATTCTTGCTTTATACGTTGCTCAAATGCTTGCGTTGGCAATTGTATCAACTTCATAAGTTGAATTTGTTGCGGAGACAACTTTTGGGATAATTTAAACTGTAAATATTGTTTGAGCATACTATAAATTTGGTGTTGATACCATATAAAGGCTAAAACAAATCATATAAATTATTTCGTTTAAATTATAATGTCGTTAAAAAATAAATCGTAGCTACTGCTATGCTCTATTTTTTGCCTAGTTCTGAACTTAAAATAATTCAATTTATTGATGATTCATTTTGACATTCAAATGGGATAAGTAAAGTTAAAAAAACTATTGATATATGATTACAAAATCAAATGCTTTTAAGAATAATTTAAAAGACCCATCAGGTTTTAAATCTAATGGGTCTTTTATTTATAATATAGGTTGTATTTAATTAGAAATCGGCATTTTGAGGTGTTCTAGGATAAGGAATCACATCTCTAATGTTACCCATTCCTGTAGCGAACATCACAAGACGTTCAAAACCTAAACCAAAGCCAGAATGTACAGCAGTACCATACTTACGTAAATCTAAATACCATGATAACTCTTCCTCATCAATATCTAGAGCTTTCATTTTTTCTTTTAATACATCTAAACGTTCTTCACGTTGCGATCCTCCAACCATTTCTCCAATACCAGGAAATAAGATATCCATAGCACGAACTGTTTTACCATCTTCGTTTAATCGCATATAAAATGCTTTAATATCTGCAGGATAATCAAATAAAATTACAGGACATTTAAAATGTTTTTCTACTAAGAAACGCTCATGCTCACTTTGTAAATCGGCTCCCCATTCTTCAATAATATAATTGAATTTCTTCTTCTTATTCGGTTTGCAATTCTTTAAAATGTCTATAGCTTCAGTATAGCTAACACGTTTAAAATTGTTATCTACAACAAATTTTATTTTTTCAATCAAGTTCATTTCAGAACGTTGCGCTTGAGGTTTTGTCTTTTCTTCGTCTAATAAACGGTTTTCTAAAAATTCTAAGTCTTCACGATTATGTTCTAAAACATAACTTAAAACAGATTTCATAAAGTCCTCAGCTAAATCCATATTTCCAGCTAAGTCCATAAAAGCAACTTCCGGTTCTATCATCCAGAATTCTGCTAAGTGACGTGATGTATTAGAATTTTCAGCTCTAAATGTTGGTCCAAATGTATAGACTTTACCTAATGACATAGCATAGGTTTCGGCTTCTAACTGGCCAGACACGGTTAGATTGGTTTCTTTTCCAAAGAAATCTTCCTTATAATTAATTTCACCATCATCATTTAATGGTGGGTTTTTTGGGTCTAAAGCGCTTACTCTAAACATTTCACCAGCACCTTCGGCATCACTTCCTGTAATGATCGGTGTATGCATGTAGTAAAATCCATTATCATTAAAATACTTGTGTATCGCAAATGACAATGTTGAACGCAAACGCATTACAGCACTAAATGTGTTTGTTCTTGTACGTAAATGCGCATTTTCTCTTAAGAATTCGAGTGTATGTTTTTTGGGTTGAATAGGATATTCATCAGGATCAGAATCGCCTAATATCTCAATTGAAGATACTTGTATTTCTACCTTTTGGCCTTTTCCTTGACTTTCTACCAATTCTCCTTTAATATGAATAGCAGCTCCAGTTGTTATACGTTTTAAAATGGCTTCGTTTGTATTTTCAAAATCAACAACACATTGGATATTATTTATAGTAGAACCATCATTTAAAGCAATAAAACGATTAGATCTAAATGCTCTTACCCAACCTTTAATTTCGATAGGCTGGAACGTAATGTCTTGTGTTAGTAATTGTGAAACGGTATAACTCATTAGTTTGAAATTTTATGCAAATATAAATATTTATGACTTTATGTTTTCTTCGGAATGATCATCTTCCTCAGGAATAATATTAATTGAAGGTTTACGCATCACTTCTTTATTCGCAATGCTACGTTCTAATGATAGTAATAGCGAAGGAAGTAATAATAAATTAGATAACATTGCTAATAGTAAAGTCGCCGAAACTAACGCGCCTAAAGCTACTGTGCCACCAAAACTAGAGGTTGTAAATACAATAAAACCAAAGAATAATACGATTGATGTATAGAACATACTTACACCTGTTTCCCGTAATGCAGCATACACAGATTTGCGTATTTTCCAGTGATTAGCTTGTA
Source organism: Flavobacteriales bacterium 33_180_T64 (assembly GCA_002162685.1). Lineage (GTDB taxonomy): Bacteria > Bacteroidota > Bacteroidia > Flavobacteriales > Flavobacteriaceae > Psychroserpens. The sequence goes on along the minus strand of MAAQ01000013.1, from coordinate 100,184 downwards.
ATTCTTGTCGGTATTTTGCCAAAAAGTGAATCGTATCATCTACCGAAATACCAAAGGCAATACTAAACACCAAAATGGTTGACGGTTTTATGGGGACACCTAAATATCCCATCAAGCCAGCTGTAATTACAAGTGGTAATACATTAGGAATTAGCGATACAATAATCATTCTAAAGGATCTAAACATATAAGCCATAAATAGAGAAATCAATAAAATGGCTAATGATAAGGATATGGCTAAGTTTTTAACAAGGTATTTTGTTCCTTTTTGAAATACTAATGCTTTTCCTGTCATCGTTACTTTATAACGGTCTTCAGGAAAGACTTTATTTATTTTATTCTGAAGGTCTTCTTCAATGCGTTCCATTTTATCGGTTCCAATATCTTTCATGAACGTTGTAATACGTGCATATTGACCTGTGCTATCTACGAAATTTTGTAATAAATCAACATCAGAAGATGAGTTTTTTGCATAAGATAGAATGAAACTATTTTCTTGACTTGTAGGTAGTTGATAGTATTTAGGATTGCCATTATAGTAAGCTTGCTTACTGTATTTTACTAGACTTACTACCGAAATTGGTCGAGATAATTCTGGTATTTCATCAATTAAGTCTTCAATCGCTTCCATTTTTTTGAGCGTACTTAATTTCATGACACCTTTCTTACGTTTGGTGTCTACCATGATTTCTAGAGGCATAATCCCATTAAACTCTTTTTCAAAGAACCTTATATCCTTGAAAAACGCCTCTTCTTTTGGCATGTCTTCTATTAGACTTCCAGAAATTTCAATTTTATAAATACCAATAATACTACCAATAATCAGTACAAGCGATGTAATATAAATAGCAATTTTTTTCTCTCTCACCATACGCTCAATCCAATCAACAAACCCACCAATCCAACGTTTGTTAAGGTGTTCTAAGTGGCGTTCTTGTGGATATGGTAAAAAGGTATATATGATTGGAATCACTAATAAGCATAAAATAAAAATAGCTAGAATACTTAGCGATGCAACAATACCAAACTCCTTTAAAAGCTTACTTTCTGTTAATATGAAAGTAGCAAAACCAGAAGCAGTTGTAACGTTTGTCATTAAAGTTGCATTCCCAATTTTGGTAATAACACGTTGTAGTGATTTTACTTTATTTCCATGAAGTTTTACTTCGTGCTGGTATTTATTGATTAAAAAGATACAATTCGGAATTCCAATAACAATAATCAAAGGAGGAATGAGGGCTGTAAGAACAGTGATTTCATATTTGAGTAATCCTAAAATACCGAAGGTCCACATAACGCCAACACAAACAACAATAAGTGATATGAAGGTGGCTCTAAATGATCTAAAAAAGAAAAAGAAAATTAGAGAAGTAACACCTAAAGCGAGACCAATAAAGAGACCAATTTCATCAACAATATTTTGAGCATTAAGTGTACGAATGTAAGGCATACCGGAAACCCTAACATCTAAATCATTGGCATCTTCAAAATTTCTAATTTTTTCATCAAGAGTTAGCATGATGAAATCTTTTCTTGTTGATGTATTTACAATATCTTTCTTGAGATAGATTGCAGTTCTAATTGTTCGTGTGTTTTTATTAAACAAGAAATTATCATAGAATGGATATTTTTCAAATAACTCCTCTTGAAGTAGATTAATTTGCGCTAATGATGTGATAGAATCCTTTATAAAAGGCTCTAAGTCAAAACGTTCTTTTGTGTTGTTTTTTACAAGCTTTTGTAAATCATTTATTGAAACAACAGTTTCAACTTCGTCAAACGCTTTAAATTCTTCTGAAAGTTGGTTCCATGCGTTTAGCTTTTCAACAGTAAATAGTGTAGAATCTTTAACACCTAATATGATTAAATTACCTTCCTCACCAAAAATATCTAAAAACTCATTATAGGTCACATTGACCTCGTGATCGTCAGGTAATAAGTTGGCCTCAGTATACGTAAATCGCATATGTTTCCATTGATAACTAAAGAAAAGTGTTGCCAAAATGATGGAAATGAGTATGCCAATTTTGTTACGCAAAATTAATCGCGCAATGACCTCCCAAAAATTCTTAGTAAACAATTTAAACATCTGTTTTATAAAAGAAGCGCAAAGGTAGAAAAAACCTAATGATAAGTTATAAAATTAACGATATATTATGCCATTATAAACTTACATTAAATGTAAATTTTGCTGCCAAATTATCAGCAAATGATGGTAAGTGATAACCTCCATACCTATAGGCAAAACTCAAACCAAAACCAAAAAGGAGTTTGTTTATCTCCAAACCAGCTTCAGAGTAGCCTTTTGACAAGGTCTTAAATGTTAAGTTTTCATGTCGCTCTAAGTTGCTCATGTCTCCAAAGGCGAATCTTGAAATGAGTACAAGTTGTGGTCTGTAACGTTCAGTAATTTTAAAAGGTTTAATAAAATGTTTTAATTGTAATGTGGTAAAACGATCTGAAAAGAATTCATTAAAATACATCGTTTCAAAACTATTAATTCCTGCGACAGAGAACCGTTGTAAGACAGTTTCTTTGGTAATATTATTGGGATAGGCGTGATATAAATGAGTTAGTGGTGTATTTCCTAAAGCGAAGCCAGAAGTTAAGGTTGCCTCAGTAAATACGTCATCATTAAATATAAATCTATGTATAGTTCTGAAATCTGTTTTAAAGAAGTTAAAATCACCATTAAAAACATCTTTAAAACTTTGAGTAAATTGTAAAGTGAACTTTGGATACCCATTTTTAGTTTCCACAATATCACTACCTTTAGTTTCAAAATCACTAAGCGGACTCCATTGTAACGATATTTTTGCTGTTGTGATATCAAAGCTATCAAATGAGGTCCCATCTATATTATAGGCATAATCATAAGTTGGATCGATAGAACTTACTGCTAATTCGGTTTCTGAAAGTAATTGATTTGAGAACTTATGTTCAATTGCGATTGCTTTAGTAATATGTTTATGAAAAAGATCAATATTTAATAAACGTGGTTCAAAAAACGAAAAAAAGCGTTTGTCTGTTAAAAACGTCGAGCTTCCTGTTTCTTGCAAATCATCAGTATAAGATAAATTTATCCATGTACTTGTGGTTTTATTGACTCTAAATCCACCACCAATTTTATATTTAAAACGATGATCTTTAAAACCATAAACAACATAACTGTCTATTCTATAGCGTTTTGAAAATTCATCATTAGTGACTCCGCCAAGACCTGTTCTAAATCCTTCGTATTGATTAAATTTTACTAAATATCGTAAATCTACATTTAAAAATTTTGTAGGGAAATAACCATTGCCTAACTGCTTTAAAAACTTTGATTTGCGTGTTGAGTCTTTAGCGATTTCAATAGAATCTTGTTTTGTATTAGGCGTTTGTGATTGTAATGCACAAGTAAATACTATAAAGAGGGTTAAGAAAAAAATCTTATGCATTTAATAGTTGAATAAAATGGATTAATAAAAAAGCGACATTAGTTCGTCGCTTTTTTAAGGTTTATATGGTCATAATTTCGGTTTCCTTGGCTTCAAAAACATCGTCTATTTTTTTAACGTACTTGTTTGTCATTTGTTGTATGTCGATCTCAGCATTTTTTTGCTGATCTTCTGAAACATCATCCAAATTTTTAATGTCATTATTAGCTTCTTTTCGAGCACTTCTTATTCCAACTTTTGCGTCTTCAGCTTCAGATTTAGCTTGTTTGGAGAGGTCATGTCTACGTTCTTCAGTTAAAGGCGGAACATTAATTATTATAGTTTCTCCATTATTCATTGGGTTAAAACCTAAGTTGGCAACCATAATACCACGTTCAATTTCTTGTAGCATATTTTTTTCCCATGGTTGAACAGTAATTGTTCTACCATCAGGAGTGTTGACGTTAGCAACTTGTGATAATGGTGTTTGAGAACCATAATAGTCAACCATTACACTTCCTAACATAGCAGGACTTGCTTTTCCAGCTCTAATATTAGAGAATTGTTTTTCAAGGTGTTTAATTGCACCATCCATTGCTTCTTGCGATGAGTCTAGTATGAATTTTATGTCTTCGTTCATTGTTTTAAACTTTAATTTGTAAAATGTTTACCAAAAAATAAGCCAAAAATTATAAATTAACTTTAGTTCCTATATTTTCACCGGAAACAACTTTAAGTAGGTTTCCTTTTTTATTCATATCAAATACAATAATAGGGAGTTTGTTTTCCTGGCTTAAAGTGAATGCTGTAGTATCCATTACTTTAAGACCTTTTCTCAATACATCGTCAAATGTGATATGATCAAATTTCACTGCATTTAAATCCTTTTCAGGATCTGCAGTATATATCCCGTCAACACGAGTTCCTTTTAAAATGACATCTGCTTCAATTTCAATTGCTCTTAAAACAGCAGCCGAATCTGTAGTGAAATATGGATTTCCTGTTCCTCCACCAAAAATAACAACACGTCCTTTGTTTAGATGACTCATTGCTTTTCTTCTTATAAATGGTTCAGCAACTTCATTGATTTTAATAGCTGTTTGTAAACGTGTTTTTACACCAGTATCTTCTAATGCGTTTTGCAAAGCCAAACCGTTTATAACTGTTGCTAGCATTCCCATATGGTCACCTTGAACACGATCCATGCCATTCATAGCGCCAGCAACACCTCTAAAAATATTTCCACCACCAATTACAATAGCAACTTCTACACCTAAATCAGTAATTTCTTTGATGTCTTTGGCATATTCTGATAAGCGTTCAGGGTCAATTCCATATTGACGTGAACCCATTAATGCTTCACCAGATAATTTTAGTAGAATTCTTTTATATTTCATTTTTTTGAGTCTGTTGTTTTTTAATAGTTAAATAGAATTAAGCATATTACAATTAACTTATTTATAAATTAATATCTATGTAGGCTCATTTCATACTTAAGCTGAAAGTTTAGCAAATATAATCATTATTGTAATTTAGAAAAGTAGAATTTAGATATAATGAACCTTATGGTTGATAAGAAGCTTTTTCAAGACAGTTGTAATGTTTTAGAAAAAGTAACAATATTAGTGTTGATTATGAGTATTTTAAGTTTTGTGAAGTAAATGTTTTTTGTTTATTAGAGCGTTTTCAATGTTAGTTATGATGAAAAACACTTTCTTTTTCTTGTAATAAGCAACTCTAAGTCTAAAGTTCTAGATCTAGAATTAGAAAAAGAGGAATCTGATAAAGGTGTAAATTATGACTTTCTCTATAAAGTAAATAAAAAAACCTCTCAGGTATACTGAGAGGTTTGATTTTATATTTAAATAAGTTACTTACTTATCCTACCGTAGCACGTTTAAATCCAGTAACAGTAACATCACCATAAGATTCAACATACATAGCAACTGTTTTCTTTTCATCTTTGATAAATTTCTGATCTAATAAACACTGTTCTTGATCTAAAGTCGTATTATCAGAAATGAAACGTTCCATTTTACCTGGTAAGATTCTATCCCAAATTTGTTCTGGTTTACCTTCAGCTTTTAATTCAGCTTTAGCAGCTTCTTCAGCTTTAGCTAATATTTCAGGAGTTAATTGCGCCATAGAGATGTAGCTAGGTACATTTTTTAATGTTTTTCCTAAACGTCCTAATTCTATGTTATCTTTTTCAATAACAGCAATTCTTGCTTCAGTTTCAGAAGTAACGAATGCAGGATCGAAATCTTTATAAGATAATGTTTTTGCTCCCATAGAAGCAACTTGCATAGCAACATCTTTAACTAAAACTTCAGTGCTATCAACTTTAGCAGATAGACCTACTAAAGCAGCAATTTTATTGATGTGAACATATTGTCCAACAAAAGGAGCATCTAATTTTTCAAAAGCAGTAATGTCTAATTTTTCACCAATAACTCCAGTTTGCTCAATTAATTTTTCAGCAATAGTCACTCCACCAAAGTCAGCAGCTAAAAATTCTTCTTTAGTATTGCAGTTTAATGCAACGTCTGCTAATTCGTTAGCTAACGCTACGAAGTTTTCGTTTTTTCCAACAAAATCAGTTTCACATCCTAATACTATTGCAACACCAGATGTGTTATCAGCATTAATTTTAGCAATAGCAGCACCTTCAGATGAATCTCTGTCAGCTCTTTTATCTGCAACTTTTTGACCTTTTTTGCGAAGTACTTCGATTGCTTTGTCGAAATCACCTTCAGCCTCAACTAAGGCTTTCTTGCAGTCCATCATTCCTGCACCTGTAGCTTGTCTTAATTTATTTACTTCTGCGGCTGTTATTTTTACCATAGCTTCCATAATGTTTAAAATTAAAAAAAGTCGTTTAATATATATTTCGCGAAGAAAGCAATTAAACGACTTATTTATATTGTGTAATTGTTAATTTATTCTTCTTCTTCTTTAGTTGCTACAGGAGCAACTACTTCAGTTTTTGTTTCAGCTTTTACTTCTTTTTTTGCTGCTACTGATTTTTCACTTTTTGCATCTTTCTGAGCTTTGTCTGATTTTCTTTCAGCTAAACCACTAGCGACTGCCGATGTTACTACAGATAATATTTTATCAATAGATTTAGATGCATCATCGTTAGCAGGAATTAAGTAATCTACTTCACGAGGATCAGAGTTTGTATCTACCATTGCGAAGATTGGAATTTTTAATTTCTGCGCTTCTTTAATGGCGATGTGCTCACGTTTGATGTCTACAACAAATAATGCTCCAGGTAAACGTGTCATATCAGAAATAGAACCTAAATTCTTTTCTAGTTTAGCTCTTTGACGATCAACTTGTAAACGTTCTTTCTTAGAAAGTGAATTGAATGTACCGTCTTTTTTCATACGATCAATCATAGCCATTTTCTTAACAGCTTTTCTAATCGTTACAAAGTTTGTTAACATTCCACCAGGCCATCTTTCAGTGATGTAAGGCATGTTTACATTCCCTGCTTTTTCAGCAACGATATCTTTAGCTTGTTTTTTTGTAGCTACAAATAAAATTTTCTTTCCAGAAGCTGCAATCTTGTGAAGTGCTTCAGAAGTTTCTTCAATTTTAGCTTGTGTTTTGTAAAGGTTGATGATATGGATACCATTACGTTCCATATAAATGTAAGGAGCCATGTTTGGATCCCATTTTCTTGTCAAGTGACCAAAGTGTACACCTGCTTCAAGTAAGTCTTTTACTTCTACTTTTTCCATGTTGTAATTGTTTACATTCTGTTAAATTAGCAATGCTAAAGTGGTTGCTTACGCTCGCCTTTATCATTTAGATGCTAAACTGTACCTGAATTATTTCAGGATTTTTTAATTTTTGCTGAGAAAATTATCAGCGGTTGTAATCTAAAGCTGTTCTGATGATTGACCAGAACAGCTTTTGAAATTTTTTATATTCCGAAGAAAATTCAGAATAATAAAAAAGAATAGGATTAACGTTTTGAGAATTGGAATTTCTTCCTTGCTTTCTTCTGACCGAATTTCTTACGTTCAACCATTCTAGGGTCTCTAGTTAATAATCCTTCTGGCTTTAATATTAGTCTGTTTTCTGCATCAAGCTCACACATAGCGCGAGATAATGCTAAACGAATCGCTTCGGCTTGGCCTGTAATGCCTCCACCAAAAACGTTTACTGTAATATCAAAGTTGCCATCGTTGTTAGTCATGGTTAAAGGTTGGTTTACCTTATACTGCAATGTTGCAGTAGGAAAATAAACCGCCATGTCTTTTTTGTTTACCGTGATCTTGCCTTTTCCTTCAGCAAGGTACACACGAGCAACAGCCGTCTTTCTACGACCGATTTTGTGAATTACTTCCATTAGTTAACTTTGTTTAAGTCAATTGCTTTTGGTTTTTGAGCTTCATGTGTATGAGCCGAACCAACAACAACATTTAAATTACGGAATAAATCTGCACCTAATTTGTTTTTAGGGAGCATTCCTTTTACTGATTTTTCTACGATTCTTGCCGGATCTTTTCCAAACAATTCAGTCGCAGTTAAACTTCTTTGACCACCTGGGTAACCTGTGTGACGAATGTACGTTTTGTCATTCCACTTGTTTCCTGATAAGTTGATTTTTTCTGCATTGATAACAATTACGTTATCTCCACAATCAACATGTGGTGTGAAGTTAGGCTTGTGTTTGCCTCTTAAAAGTATTGCTACTTTAGAAGCTAAACGACCTAGCGTTTGATCTGCAGCGTCAACTAAAACCCACTCTTTATTAACAGTAGCTTTGTTTGCTGAAATCGTTTTGTAGCTTAATGTGTCCACACTTATTAATATTAATTACCTATTCTCGATAGGCCGGTTAAACATTTCTCTCTCAAAAAGAGTTTGCAAATTTACGATTAAATATTTGATAAACAAACCCTATTTGCGCAATATTTCTTGGGAAATTAAAATTATTTTGTTTTCCTATTTACTTGGTATTTAACTTATTCGTTAAAATTTTCTGAAACTTAATGTTTTAGTGTAACAAAGGCTTTAAATTGTTGTCTTTACAACATCAACTTAATCAATCAAACCAATGAGAATCTATTCTCTTTTTGTTGTATTATTATGCAGTACAACGATACTATATGCTCAAAACGATTCTACAATGTCAAAGCGAGTATATACAACTTCATCCATAAAAAATTTAAAACCACCAACCATAGATGGTCAACTTGATGAGCCAGCTTGGGATGTTGTTGAATGGACTACCAATTATACTGAGTTTGAACCAGATGTTGGGACAGCTCCTACAGAGCAAACCAAAATGAAAATCATTTATGACGACAAAAATCTTTATGTTGCTTTTAAATGTTATCAAGCAGATCCTTCAACCATTGAAAAGCGAATGGGGCGACGTGATGATTTTCCAGGGGATTGGGTGGAGATTAATTTTGATAGTTATAATGATGACCGAACAGGGTTCTCGTTTACCATTTCAGCATCAGGTGTAAAAGGGGATGAGTTTATCTCTAACAATGGGAACTTTGATGGGAGTTGGAACCCAATTTGGTATGTAGATACACAAATTAATGAGGATGGGTGGACTGCAGAAATGAGGATTCCATTGAGCCAATTACGATTCGGAGATTTACAAGAGCAAACTTGGGGCTTACAATCAACGCGACGTTATTTTAATAATGAAGAACGTTCTACATGGCAATCTATTCCGGCAAACCCACCAGGTTGGGTAAGCGAATTTGGGGAATTAAGAGGGCTTATAGGATTAAAACCGCAAAAGCAATTAGAAATACAACCTTATACAGTTGCACAATTAGATACATACGAAGCAGAACCAGGAAACCCATTTAGAGATGGTAGTGATTCAAAACTGACAGGTGGTTTGGATGCTAAGATTGGAATTACTAACGATCTGACTCTCGATTTAACAATAAACCCAGATTTTGGACAAGTAGATGCAGATCCGGGCGCTATAGCTTTAGATGGTTTTGAGATTTTCTTTCAGGAACGACGGCCCTTTTTTGTGGAGAATAAAAATGTATTTGATTTTAGATTAGGTGGAGGTGCCGATAATGTGTTTTTCTCAAGGCGTATTGGTCGCACACCTCAAGGTGGTACAAGTGCAGATAGTAATTTCGGGGAGTATGAAGATATTCCAAATTTCTCAACAATTTTAGGAGCCGCAAAGTTTAGTGGGAAAACTAAAAACGGTTGGGCTATTGGTGTATTAGAAAGTATTACTGCAAAAGAATATGGTACGGTTAAATTGGATACTAGGCCTGAAGTGATTAATGGCCTTCCACAAGTTGGTGCAGAACGTGAAGAATTGGTTGAACCATTTACCAATTATTTGGTAACGAGAGTTCAAAAAGATTTCAATGATCGAAACTCTTTTATCGGTGCAATTTTTACTGCAACTAATAGGAAAATAGAAGATAATATTGATTTTCTTCGGAAAAGTGCTTACACAGGAGGTCTGGATTTTAGACATAACTGGAAAGATAGAACCTATTATTTTGAAGGAAATTTTACCTTTAGTAATATTAATGGAACTAAAGAGGCGATCGAAATAACCCAACGTTCGTTAACGCATTTATTTCAGCGTTCTGATGCGAGTCATGTTGATGTGGACCCTAACAGAACATCTTTGAATGGAACAGGAGGAAAGTTTGAAATAGGTAAAAGAGGAAATAGTAATTGGAGATATAATATTGGAGCCAACTGGAAATCTCCCGAGTTAGAACTTAATGATATTGGCTTTTTAAGACAAGCCGATGATATTAGACAATATATCAACCTAACACGTTTATTCAATAAACCTACAAGTTGGTACAGACAAGCCGATTTGAGATTTAACTTCTCTACAGCTTTTGATTTTGAAGGTAATTATAATAGAACTCAATATGAATTTAGAGGAGAAGTAAATTTAAAAAACAATGGCTTTATAGAAGGAGGTGGGGCACATAAGCCAAGAATATTTGTAAATACATTTTTAAGAGGAGGACCTCGTTGGCAATATAATGAAGAGAATTATTGGTTTTTATTTGCTGGGACAGATCGACGAAAAAAATTAAGTGTTGTTGCGGGTTATGTTGATTCGAGAGCTAAGCAAAATAATTTTTCTTTAAAGCGATATGAGTTGCGATTTAGATACCAACCATTGAATTCATTAAATATGGCACTTGATTTTGAGTATGAAGAAAACCCGAGTAAAACACAATATGTATCACAAACCGATTTTAATGGAACTACAAGATACATTCTTGGAGCAATTGATAATGAAAATTTGAGTGCAACTTTAAGAGTTAATTATAATATTAATCCGAATTTGACCATTCAGTATTACGGACAACCATTTATTTTTAAAGCAAAATTCTCAGATTTTAACTATGTGAATAAAGCGGCAGATGATGACCTCAATAAGCGTATTACATTGTATAACGATAATCAAATTGAAACGGTAGATGGCGGTTATCTTATTGATGAAGATGTGGATGGGAATACAGATTATAGTTTTGATAATCCAGATTTTGCCTTTGTTCAGTTTAGATCTAATCTCGTTGTACGTTGGGAATACATTCCTGGCTCTGAAATTTTCTTAGTGTGGTCACAAGGGATTAGCGGTTTAGGCGATGTTAATAATTCGTTTGGAAGTATTATTGATAATCAAATCTTTAATCAGAAACCAGAGAATACGTTTTTGATTAAAGCGACCTATAGGTTTGTACTCTAATTATGAGTATGTCTTAAGCGTAAAATTAGAACGTAGCGATTTAAATAATTCTATATGTATATAGAGTTTACGGTGCTTAGAATTAAGTTTTTTCTTAAACTTGATTGCAGATTTATTGAAGTAATTACTCACGCTATATTTAGTAATAATATTTTTTTCTTCTAAATACCGATAAGAAGCATAACGAAGATAAGGCGCTAAGTTTTTTCCTCTAGCTACTGGAAGTGTGAACATGTTTAATAAGTAAGCTTCGTTAGGGTTTAATTTGAACGTACGTCCTTTAATAGTGAAATCATTAAGTTCGATAAACATATACGCTGCAATTTGGTTGTTATATGTAAGGCCAACACATTCTTGTCCGTCAGTAAAGCTTTGATGTATTTTACTCTCATTTATGGAGTCTGCTTCAGAAATAATAAGCTTTAAATCTTCTTTTTTTAAACGTTTAAAAACGAAGGTCTCATCAGTTCTAAGTTTTGGTTCTTCTGTAAGGATTACTTCTTCCTCAACCCAATAATAAGGCATGATGTCTATGCCAATTTTAGCAAAAGCATGCCTAACACCTTGAAGGAATAAGCCATTCTTAATCACGTCAGATATGACTTTTAAGCTATATGGGGATTTCTTTTTAGTAGTCATTACTCATTAAATACACGACCATAACGGCCATTTCCTGGTTCTAAATTCATTTTAACTCTAAATTCTTCTGGAGTCATAATTTCACGTTCATTAGCTTTTGCAATCACATGAATTCTTTCTATTAATTCTGAATTGGTTGCAAGTTTTGTTCGCGCAGCATCATACCATATATTATCTTCAATACCAACTCTAACACCACCACCTACAGCAATTGAAAGGGAGTTCATTTTAAGTTGACTATTACCAATGCCTGCGATACTCCAAAGGGAATCTTTTGGAAGATCATTAATCATTACTCCTGTATGTAAGATATCGGCTTGGGCACAAGCGATATTCCCAAATAATAAATTAAAATAATAAGGTGCTTGAAGAAGTTTTTTTCGGTTCAAATATTTAGCATAATTAATCATACCTGCATCAAAAACTTCAAGCTCAGGAACAATCCCTTTTTCTTTCATAATTCTTGCTAGATCTTGAACCATTTGTGGGGAGTTAATACTAGCCGTTGCATTAAAATTTAATGAACTCAACGTTAAGCTTCCCATATCTGGTTTTAAAGCATCTTCAAGAAATAAAGCATCAGATCGTTGTTCTAATTCTTTAAAATCTCTACCACTTAATGAAACACATAGTACTAGATTGGGTGCATAATTACGGATACCTTCAATGATTTTGGCATATATTTCTTTTTCATATGTTGGTTTACCAGTATTAGCATCCCTAGCGTGTAAGTGGACCATTGTAATGCCTATTTCGCTAGCTCTATGAACATCCTCAATAATTTCCGTAACAGAGACAGGAACATGAGACGTCATTTCCTTAGTAGGAATCATACCTGTAGGAGTGAAATTGATAATTAATTTATCGTCCATAATAGTAGGATTTATGTATTAGGTTTCAATATATGTTATATTCTTTAAGAATTATCTATTAATAGATTTTCGGTTAGTATTCTTCGTTTAAACCACAATTTGATACAATAGGATTATTATTATTATTATAATGTGTTTGTGTTAAGGTGTTGTAATTAATTTGTTTAACTGGATAGTCTATTAACTAGAGGGGGTTTATAATTCAATAATTAGTTATTTTATTAAAATGAATATAAATCTGAAATTAATTTGCATTACAGCGATTGTGTTTTGTTAATTTTGCACTTTAAAATTTATAGGATGATTTCAGTAGATAATTTAGCTGTAGAATTTAGTGGTCACACCCTTTTTAGTGAGGTGTCTTTTACCATTAATGAGAATGATAAAATTGCATTGATGGGAAAAAATGGTGCAGGAAAATCTACGATGATGAAAATTATTGCAGGTGTTCAAAAAGGAACTCATGGAAATGTGAGAGCTCCAAAAGATGCTATTATTGCCTATTTACCACAGCATTTATTAACTGAAGATAATATGACCGTTTTTGAAGAAGCTTCTAAAGCATTTAGTCATGTGTTTGCCATGCGAGATGAGATGGAAGTTTTGAACAAGCAGCTTGAAACGAGGACCGATTATGAGTCTGATGATTACATGAAAATTATTGAACGTGTATCCGATTTAGGAGAGAAGTATTATGCTTTGGAGGATGTCAACTATGATGCTGAAGTTGAAAAAGCACTTAAAGGCTTAGGATTTAAACAATCAGATTTTATAAGACAAACTAATGAATTTTCTGGTGGATGGCGCATGCGAATAGAGTTGGTTAAAATTTTACTTCAAAAGCCTGATTTAATTTTATTGGATGAACCTACCAATCATATCGATATAGAGTCGGTGATTTGGTTAGAAGATTTTTTAGTTAATAAAGCTAAAGCTGTTGTTGTGATTTCTCATGATAGAGCCTTTATAGATAATATCACGAATCGTACTATCGAAGTAACCATGGGTCGTATCTATGATTATAAAACCAATTATAGTCATTATTTACAATTGCGCGAAGACCGACGAGCGCATCAAATAAAGGCCTACCAAGAACAGCAAAAATTTATTGCCGATAATCAGACATTTATCGACCGTTTTAAAGGGACGTACTCAAAAACCAATCAGGTATCGTCACGAGAGCGAATGCTAGAAAAGTTAGAGATTATCGAAATTGATGATATTGATACCTCTGCTTTAAAATTACGTTTTCCGCCATCAATACGCTCAGGTGATTATCCAGTGACGGTTAAAGATGTTTCTAAATCTTACGAAAATCATGTTGTTTTTAAAGAAGCGAATTTATCTATCGCAAGAGGAGAAAAAGTGTGCTTTGTTGGTCGAAATGGCGAAGGGAAATCAACCATGATAAAAGCTATTTTAGGTGATATAGATGTTGAAGGAACCTGCGTTTTAGGTCATAATGTAAAAGTGGGATATTTTGCTCAAAACCAAGCTGCACTGCTAGATGAAAGTTTAACTATTTTTCAAACCGTTGATGAAGTTGCTAAAGGTGATGTAAGAACACAAATTAAAAATATACTAGGTCGCTTTATGTTTAAAGGCGATGATATAGATAAAAAAGTAAGTGTGCTTTCTGGTGGTGAAAAAACCAGATTAGCAATGGTAAAGCTATTGCTTGAACCTGTTAATGTATTAATCCTTGATGAGCCTACAAATCACCTTGATTTAAAATCTAAAGATGTGTTAAAAGAAGCGCTTCAAAATTTTGATGGGACTTTAATACTTGTGTCTCACGATCGTGATTTTCTTCAAGGGCTTTCTAAAAAAGTATTTGAATTTAAAGAACAACGTGTTATTGAGCACTTTGAAACTATTGATGATTTCTTAGCTAGAAACAGAATTGAAAGTTTGAAAGCTATTGATTTGTAGTTTTAACAGCAGTAAGGTTTTGTTTGAGAAACACTGATACTAATTTATACTGTGGCCTTAGCAAATTTACTGCGTTAGGGATTGAAACGGCATCCTTTTTAATGCGTAATTAAGCTTCTGTAGGAGGCGGGGAGTTAAAGCAATCTGCTTAAATTCAAAGTGTTATCGCAAAAAAAACAGTGATTGCCTTGATGAAAAGAGATATAGTGAAAAGCCCGATCCTTGTGGTGACGCGAAAATAACACACATTGTATTCTGATTCATGAGATTATACGGTTTAAGCAGCAATTTTTAACTACTTTTGCAAAGTGAAGCAAGAATTAAGACTTTCGAGTTGGTTACCTACCACAAATAAAGAGGTTAAGATACGCGGTTGGGAAGAACTAGACGTCATACTATTTAGTGGTGATGCTTATGTAGATCATCCCTCGTTTGGTCCTGCGGTAATTGGTCGTATTTTAGAAAGTTATGGTTTAAGGGTTGCGATTGTTCCTCAGCCTAGTGTTACTGATAATCTTCAGGATTTTGTAAAGCTTGGAGCTCCAAAACTATTTTTTGGAGTTACTGGTGGTTGTATGGATCCAATGATTAGTAATTATAATGCAAATAAAAAGCGTCGTGATAAAGATGCGTATACGCCTAATGGCGATATAGGGTTTAGACCCGATTATGCTACGACGGTGTATTCTAAAATTTTAAAAGAAAAATGGCCAGATGTTCCTGTATTAATTGGAGGAATTGAAGCCTCGCTACGTCGTGTGACCCATTATGATTATTGGAGCGACAAGCTCATGCCTTCAATTTTAGAAAGTTCTAAAGCAGATATGTTGGTGTATGGAATGGGCGAACAGCCTTTACGAGAAGTGGTGCGTTTGCTTCAAAAAGGGGTTCCGTTTTCTAGTATTACAACCATTAAACAAACAGCAGTTCTTTTAGATAAAGACGCTAAAATTCCAAAGAATAGTAATTGGGAAGATATCGAAATTGTATCTCATGAAACCTGTTTAAAAGATAAGAAAGCTTATGCGTCTAATTTTAAAATAATAGAACAGGAATCTAATAAATTAGCTGCGAGACGTATTTTTCAAAACGTAGGTGATAAGACCTTAATGATTAATCCGCCTTACCCTACGATGACCGAAGCGGAAATTGATGCGTCTTTCGATTTACCTTATACACGATTACCACACCCAAAATATAATAAACGCGGACCTATTCCTGCATTTGAAATGATTAAATTCTCTATCAACATTCATCGTGGTTGTTTTGGAGGTTGTAGTTTTTGTACTATTTCGGCGCATCAAGGAAAATTTATAGCGTCTCGAAGTCAGGAGTCTGTATTGCGAGAAGTAGATACGGTGGCTAATATGCCTGATTTTAAAGGTTATTTGTCTGATATTGGAGGACCTAGTGCGAATATGTATAAAATGAAAGGTAAAATACAGAGCATTTGTGATAAGTGTGTGGCGCCTTCATGTATCTCGCCAGTAATATGTAGCAATTTAGATACCTCTCATAAGCCATTAACACAATTGTATCAAGCTGTCGATAGTCATCCAAAAGTGAAGAAGTCATTTATAGGTTCTGGTATTCGTCATGATATGTTAGTGCCTGAGTTTAATAAAAATGCAGACCCGAAAGAATTAGATGATTATACCGAAGAGGTGATGACGAAACATATTTCTGGGCGACTTAAAGTAGCTCCAGAACATACTAGTGATCCTGTTTTAAAACTGATGCGTAAACCGTCATTTAAATATTTCCATAAGTTTAAAGAGCGTTTTGATAAAATAAACATCAAGCATAAGCTAAAGCTACAATTGATTCCTTATTTTATCTCTAATCATCCAGCATGTGAAGTTGAAGACATGGCAAACCTTGCTGCTGAAACTAAGGATATGGGATTTCAGTTAGAGCAGGTACAAGGGTTTACACCAACACCAATGACGGTTGCTACGGTTATCTATTATAGCGGATATCATCCCTATACTTTAAAAAAGGTGAATACGCCAATTACACGAAAGGAAAAAGATGAGCAACATCGTTTTTTCTTTTGGTATAAAGATGAAAATAAGGCTTGGATAAAAAAAACACTAAACAAGTTAGGGCGTCAAGATTTGTTAAATGTATTACTTCCCGAAAAAGACGAAAAGTGGCGTAAAAATAAACCTTCAGGTGATGCTAAACATACATTTGACGATGCAGTACCTTTTAATCAACGACAAAATAAAGCGAAGTTTAAGTCTAAGAAGAAAAGACGACGTTAATTTTAATTATTTAATGCGCTTCCAGCCAATTATCACCAATATCCATATCAACATCTAGAGGCACATCTAGTGTATAGGCATTTTCCATTTCGGTTTTAACCAGCGATTTTATCGTGTCTAATTCAGGTTTAAAAATATCAAAAACTAGTTCATCATGCACTTGTAACAACATTTTCGATTTATAATTGCCTGCTTGTAATTTTTCATGAATATTAATCATGGCTATTTTAATAATATCTGCTGCAGACCCTTGGATTGGTGCATTTACAGCATTACGTTCTGCTGCACCACGAACAATGGCATTTGCTGAATTGATATCTTTTAAATAACGACGACGCCCTAAAACGGTTTGCACATAGCCATTATCACGGGCAAAATCTACTTGCTCGCTCATATAAGCACGAAGTTTTGGGTAAGTCTCATAATAAGTGTCAATAAGCTCTTTAGCTTCACCACGTGATAAATCGGTTTGATTACTCAAGCCAAAGGCAGACACACCATAAACAATTCCAAAGTTAACCGTTTTGGCATTACTACGTTGCTCACGAGTGACTTCATTTAAAGGCACATTAAATACTTTTGACGCAGTAGAAGCATGAATGTCTTCACCATTTTTGAAGGCTTCAATCATGGTTTCTTCTTTACTTAAAGCTGCAATAATACGCAGTTCAATTTGAGAATAATCGGCAGCAAGTAAGGTATACTCTTCATTTCTTGGTACAAACGCTTTTCGTACTTGACGACCACGTTCGGTACGAATTGGGATGTTTTGTAAATTCGGGTTATTACTACTTAAGCGACCTGTGGCAGCAACCGTTTGCATATAATCGGTATGTACATGACCTGTAGTGTTTTCAACCTGTAGCGGTAAAGCATCTATATAAGTGCTTTTTAGTTTTGCTAATCCACGATACTCTAAAATATGTCTAACAATGTCGTGGTCTTTTGCTAAGAAAGATAAAATATCTTCACTTGTTTTATATTGACCAGTTTTGGTTTTTTTAGGTTTATCAACCAATTTCATTTTTTCAAAAAGAATAATACCTAATTGTTTTGGCGAAGCAATATTGAATTCTTCTCCTGCTGCTTCATAAATTTCAGAAACAAGCGTGTCTATATCTGTATTAAGTTCTTCAGAAAGGGAATTTAAAAAGGGTGTGTCTAAATTGATACCTTCCAATTCCATGTTTGCCAACACACTTAAAAGAGGTATTTCAATCTCATCAAACAGCTTTTGAGTATTCGCTTCTCCTAATTCTTTTTCAAAATGTTCTTTTAATTGTAGTGTAATGTCAGCATCTTCAACAGCATATTCGGTTTGTTTTTCTAAAGAAACCTCTCGCATCGATAATTGATTCTTTCCTTTTTTACCTATCAATTCGGTAATTGAGATTGGTGTATAATTGAGATATGTTTCTGCTAATACATCCATATTATGTCGCATATCTGGATTGATGAGATAGTGCGCTAACATAGTGTCAAAGAATTTGCCTTTAACAGCGATGTTATATTTTGCTAAAACCTTGATATCGTATTTTAAATTCTGACCAATTTTTTGAATGGCTTCATTTTCAAAAAATGGACGTAAGGTTTCTATTAATTCTTGAGCATCGTCTTTGTTCTCTGGAAATGGAAGATAAAACCCTTTACCGGCTTCCCATGAAAATGCAATACCAACTAATTCGGCAGTGAGCGGATTGAGTCCAGTCGTTTCAGTATCAAAACAAACAGCGGTTTGATTCATCAAATTTTTGACAAACAATTTTGTTGCCATACCAGATTGTATACTCTGATAAAAGTGTGATGTGTTTTCTATCGTGTTTCTTCCAGAATGCAATTCCGATGTCGTTTCAGTAGTCGCTGAATCGTCTCCACCAAATAATGAAAACTGTCCTGCTCCTGCATTTGATGGTTTTGAAGCTATTGGTTTTGTTTCTTCTTTGTTCTCTGTAACTTTTGCTTTAGGTATCGAAACTTCAGCTGAAAAGGTTTTATTAAAATTATCGATTAAACGTCTAAATTCTAATTCTTGGAAAATGTCTGTAACAGCCTTCATATTTGGCTGCTCCATTTCAAAATCATCAAAATGAAATTCAATAGGAACATCCAGCATAATCGTAGCTAATTGTTTTGAAAGGATACCTAAATCTTTTGCAGCTTCAACTTTTTCTTTCATTTTACCTTTTAGCTCATTTGTATTTGCAAGTAAGCCTTCCATACTACCATATGCGGCAAGGAATTTTTTTGCTGTTTTTTCACCAACTCCAGGAAGTCCAGGAATGTTATCGGAAGCATCTCCCATCATACCTAAAAAATCGATCACTTGAATAGGGTCTTTAACTTCAAATTTCTTTTGAACTTCGGGTATTCCCCAAGTTTCATAACCACCACCAAACATTGGCCTGTACATGAAAATATTTTCGGAAACGAGCTGTGCAAAATCTTTATCTGGAGTCACCATAAATGTTTTATAGCCTTCTTTTTCAGCTTTTTTTGCAAGCGTACCAATAACGTCATCGGCTTCAAAACCATCCTTAACCATAATTGGAATATTCATGGCTTTTAGTATGTTATAAATATATGGAACAGCAGTTTTAATGGCATCAGGAGTGGCATCCCGATTGGCTTTATATTCTGGGAAAGCCTCTTTTCTGGCAACACTACCGCCCTTATCAAAACAAACGGCTAAATGGTCTGGACGTTCACGTTTAATAACATCTAATAATGAATTCATGAAGCCCATGATTGCAGAAGTGTCTAATCCTTTAGAATTGATTCTTGGGTTTTTTATAAAAGCATAATATCCACGGAAAATAAGTGCGTATGCATCTACAAGAAAAAGGCGTTTTTTGTCTGACATGAAAATTAATTTTGAAGTCTATAAAATTACAAAACTTATATGTTAATGTGGTATACTTTGAACTACAATTTGTACTTTTCCGAAGTAAAACATAATGAATGAATAACTTTTCAATAGCCATACATGGTGGTGCAGGAACTTTAGTAAAAGGAATGATGACTGCCAAATTAGAAGCAAGATATAAACATGACTTAAAAGCAGCACTAGATGAAGGTTATACTATTTTAGAAGATGGTGGAACTGCAATAGAAGCTGTTGAAATAGCTGTTAAAGTCTTAGAAGATTCTTCTTTGTTTAATGCAGGAAAGGGATCTGTATTTACGGCTACCGAATCTCATGAGATGGATGCTAGTATTATGGATGGAAAAACGTTAAACGCAGGCGCTGTTAGTTTGATAACTGGGATTAAAAACCCTGTAAGTCTTTCTCGTGATATTATGGAAAAAAGTGAACATGTATTTTTAGCAGGAGAAGGTGCTATGCAGTTTGCAAAAGAGTTAGGTTATAAAATTGAGGATGCCTCTTATTTTTATGATGAATTTCGACATAACCAATGGTTAGAAATAAAGGGTACTGATAGCTTTCAGTTGGATCATGCTACAAAAAAAGATTCAAAGTTTGGAACCGTAGGTGCTGTTGCTTGTGACCAAGAAGGGAATATTGCTGCTGCGACGTCTACAGGCGGTATGACCAATAAAAAATGGGGACGCGTAGGTGATTCACCAATGATTGGTGCAGGAAATTATGCTAATAATAAAACCTGTGCTATTTCATGTACAGGAAGTGGTGAGTTCTTTATTCGAGGTGTAGTTGCTTATGATGTAGCTTGTTTAATGGAACATAAAAACATGAGTTTGCAAGCCGCTTCTGATGAGGTTATTAATAACCGCATTCTTGAGATTGGTGGTGATGGCGGTTTGATTGCTGTAGATGCTAAAGGGAATATTGCGATGCCTTTTAATACTGAAGGCATGTATCGTGCGAGTAAGACTTCTAAAGGAGAAGCTGTTATTGCTATTTATAAGTAATTATTTTGCTTTTCTCTTATGCCAATTTATAGGTAAAAAGTAAAATATCATTGTCCATATAAAAATTGCATTTACAATAAATAATGTTGTTCTATGATTATATAGAACAATGTATACTACAGCATCTAGAAAAAAAAGCAACATAAAAAAGTTTGGCGTATTTAGTAATAGGTCTTTTAGTGCTCTATGATTGTATAGTGTTTTTTCTTGGGTTTTAAGACTTAACCAATAGAGGTTTTTAGGTTCTGAAATAGACCAAATTTGTTTTTTGTCTAAATCTAGAAACTTGAAAAAAATATTCAAATAATTTAAACGTCCTGACTTATAATTTACAATTAGTTTTTCTTTTGGAATACTTAAGAATGCCAATAATACAATAACTAATGATTCTATAAAATGACCAAATCTAAAAGTGGTTAGCGTAAACAATGAGACATGAAAAATAATAATAAACCAAAGTGTTAGATGTCGTGTTCTTTTAAATAAGATTAAAATTGCAATAATAAATTCAGTAAACATTGCAATATATGATAGTGATTTTGCTAAGAGTAAATCTGGTAAAAATTCAGAGATATATAAATACACAGGGTTTTCTCTAGCATTGCCTAACCAGTTATCCATAAATGCACCAGACCACCAATCTACTTCTAGGAATTTATTAATTGAAGCGCCGAAATAAATCAAACTTAATTGAAATATCAGTAGATAGGGCGGTTGTTTGTGGTTTGTTAATCCTGCTAAAAAAAGCGCACAACCACAAATTAGTGTATGGTTAAAAAATAATGATTTAGAAGCGAGTATGGTTACTATAATTACTGAACCAGTTATAAGGCTAGCGGTACGTACTCTTATATTAAAGAGTAAAGCAAATACACTCAAAGCATATAATGATCTAAGTGTGTATTTAAATAAATTAGGGTAATGATTAAATGTATCTAATACAGAAAGAAAAGGAATATATGGGTCTGAAATTTTAAAAAAGAAATGATGAGCAGTCAACAGAATAACCAATAGCTTAGACATTAATAAAACATTTGGATGCATTTTAGTGCCTTCAAATTGAAATAGTCTTATTATGAATGATTTAAGCTTATTCATTCTCATAGTTCCATTCTAAGTCATTATGACCATTTGTAGAATATTTCATGACAACTTTCGCGTTGTCATCTTTACCGTAAGTTTGCTCGTATTGGGTAATAATTGAAAATATATTATGAGCTGATCGTTGTTCCCAACCATTCATTTTATAATTATAACGCGTTTCGGTTTCTTGTAGACTTAAAGTATCTTGATTAATCGTCACAAAAACTTCAAATTTAGTATGACTATCATAAGGCGCCCAGCAAAAAAAACGTTCAGGAATAAAACGTGCATAGGCTATTAACCCAACCTGAAGTAAGAGAAATAGTATTCCGAAATAAAACCTAACTTTCATGAGGTTAAATCTATGAGAAATTTATAGAGATCTCAAAAAAACTAGATAAAAGGAGCTTCAATAGGAAGAACAGTTACTTTTCTGTTTTTAATATCATATTGATCACTATTAGAAAGCACATGAACTGTAAGGTTTGCCATAGTCATAGGAGTTCCTTCTTCTAATACCTTTTCGTTATTATGTGTCAACTTGCTGCCATCAAAAATAATAACCATTCCTGATCCAATTACAGTGCAATCATTTCCGTTTTTAATAATCATTCCCGTATCTTCTGCTAGTCCAAGTCCAATTAAATTGGGGAATTTAGCAACAGCTTCACTTTGTCTTCCAAAGCGGCCACGTTTAATAAAATGTGTGTCAATAATCAATTCAGGAATAAAACTCATACCCTTATACATGTTTACAGCACCTTTAATAAAAGATTCAGTTGCACTTCCCCCAGCAATCATCTCGTTTGCCATTACCATAGCTCCTGCACTTGTTCCAGCAATAACAAAACCCGTTTCATTTTTATAACGATCAACTAATATGCTATGAATTGTAGTGTTTCCAATTTTATTGGTGATTTTTGATTGATCACCACCAGAAAACATAATGCAATTAGCCGATTTGATGTGGTGTATTGATTCTGGTTTTTCAGAATCTTCTTTACTTCTTATATCTAAAACAGTTACATCGGTACAACCTAATTTTGAAAATGCATCTAAATAGTTTTTACCAACTTCATCAGGAATGCTTGATGCCGTAGGGATAACAATAATTTTAGTATCTATTCCTCCAGCTTCTTTAACAACATGATATAAAATGCCTTCATCAATAAATTCCAGGGTATACATTTCATTTTTTTCAGTCCCTTTGTCTTCATTTCCACCTATAGGAATTAGTGTGCCTTTTGCTAATCGCATAAATTCAATATAAAAATTTGATGTTGGGCAAAAATAAGTTAAATTTTTATTGAAAATGTCTATATTTATAATCTTTCACCTTTTAAAAATCAACAATATGGATATACGAAGTATAAATGCTATGAGAGGACCTAATTACTGGTCTGTGAGACGACACAAATTAATTGTAATGGTTTTAGATCTTCAGGAAATGGAAGAATTGCCATCAAATAAAGTGGATGGTTTTTATGATCGGCTTAAAGCTATGTTTCCTGGAATGTATGAACACCGTTGTTCTGTTGGAGAAGCTGGAGGCTTTTTTCAACGTGTAGAAGAAGGGACTTGGATGGGACATATTATTGAGCATATTGCTCTGGAGATTCAAACACTGGCAGGTATGGATGTTGGCTTTGGAAGAACAAGAGGCTATGGAGAAGAAGGTGTTTATAATGTGGTTTTTGCTTATATGGAAGAATCTGTGGGGCGTTACGCAGCCAAAGCATCGGTTAGAATATGTGAAGCCTTAATTAGTGGAGAAGGTTATGATCTCTCTGATGATATTCAAGAAATGCGAGAACTTCGCGAATCTGATCGTCTTGGTCCAAGTACTGGGTCAATAGTTGCAGAGGCAGAAGCTAGAGGTATTCCTTGGATTCGACTCAATAAATATTCATTATGTCAATTAGGGTATGGCGCTAATCAAAAACGAATTCAAGCGACGGTAACTAGTGAGACTAGTAGTATTGGAGTAGAATTAGCATGTGATAAAGAAGACACAAAATACTTGTTAGAACAAGCTGAAATTGAAGTGCCTCGAGGAGATATTATTCGTCGTGAGCGTAGTTTAGAAGAAGCTTGTCGTTATGTTGGTTATCCTTTGGTGATTAAGCCTATTGATGGTAACCATGGACGCGGTATTACAGTAGATATACAAAATTATGATGATGCATTAGTTGCTTTTAGACATGCAAAAGATAGCACGCGAAGCGGTGCTATTATTGTTGAAAAATTTATTATTGGTGAAGATTATAGACTATTGGTGATAAATAACAAATTAGTAGCTGCAGCAATCCGTACACCTGCTCATATTATTGGTGATGGGAAATCAACTATTCAAGAACTGATTGATGAGGTTAACAAAGATCCGCGTCGTGGTTATGGTCATGAAAAAGTATTAACACAAATCACAATAAATGAGTTAACTAAAACCATCATTAAAGATGCTGGATATGCTTTAGATTCTGTAATAACTAAAGGAAAACAACTTATTTTAAAAGATACAGCT
This sequence comes from Flavobacteriales bacterium 33_180_T64, assembly GCA_002162685.1. Classification (GTDB taxonomy): domain Bacteria; phylum Bacteroidota; class Bacteroidia; order Flavobacteriales; family Flavobacteriaceae; genus Psychroserpens. The sequence continues at coordinate 75,834 of MAAQ01000013.1, read as the reverse complement.
AACTTAAGTACCGGAGGGACAGCTGAAGATATAACTGATATTGTACATCCAGCTAATGTAAGTATGGCCGAACGTATCTCTAAAATTATAGATTTAGATATCTGTGGAATCGATATTATGACTACAGATATTTCAAAACCGTTATCAGAAACTGGAGGCGCTGTGCTTGAGGTAAATGCAGGACCAGGGTTTAGAATGCATTTAGCGCCAACAACGGGATTGCCTAGAAATGTAGCAGCTCCAGTAATTGACAAATTATTTCCTCAAAAAGGCGATACGGGACGCATTCCTATTATTGCCACTTCTGGAACTAATGGAAAAACAACGACAACACGATTAATTGCACATATTGCTAAAATGAAAGGCTATCGTGTAGGGTATACAACAAGTGATGGTGTTTATATTCAGAATAGATTATTAATGACTGGTGATTGTACAGGGCCAGCAAGCACAGAGTTTGTCTTAAAAGATCCAACTGTAAATTTTGCTGTATTAGAATGTGCAAGAGGTGGATTATTAAGAGCAGGTTTAGGTTTTAAAAAATGTGATGTTGCTGTTGTTACCAATGTTGCTGCAGATCATTTAGGCTTAAAAGGGATACATACTATTGAGCAATTGGCTAAGGTAAAAGCCGTCGTTCCAGAAACAGTATTGCCTGAAGGGTATGCTATTTTAAATGCCGATGATGATTTAGTGTATGATATGCGACGTAATCTTGATTGTAATGTAGCACTATTTTCTATGGATGAGAATAACCCTCGTATTAAAGCTTTGCAACGGTTAAATGGTATCACTGCGATTTATGAGAATGATTATGTTACGATTTGCAGAGGGGAGTGGAAAATGCGTTTAATGAAAGCTGAACATATTCCTTTAACTTATGGAGGAAAAGCAAAATTTATGATTCAAAATGTATTAGCAGCTGTTCTTGCAGCACATGTTCAAGGTATTAGTATCGAAGATATGAAAGCAGCTTTAGAAACCTTTATCCCTTCGGCTTCGCAAACGCCTGGGCGTTTGAATATGTTTAAATTTAATGATTTTTCTATCCTTTTAGATTATGCGCATAATCCAGCAGGAATGCGTGCTTTGCAAAAATTCACAGATGAATTAGAAGCTACTGTGAAAGTTGGAATTATTGCTGGAATTGGAGATCGACGCGTTGAAGATAATAACGAAATGGGAGGTATTGCAGCCGAAATGTTTGATGAAATTATTATTCGTCAAGATAAACGTTTGCGTGGAAAAACAGAAGAAGAGTTGATTAAGATGTTAGATGATGGGATCAAAATGAAAGATCCTAATAAGAAAACTACGATCATTCCATCAGAAAAAGAGGCGATTACTTATGCGGTTAAAAATGCGGTAAAGGGATCCTTAATTATTTTGTGTAGTGATGTTATTCCTGATGCACTAGATTTAGTGATGCAGTTTAAAGAACAGGAGGCTAGAGGAGAATTGATGTTTTCGTAATTTGGACAGTAAAAAAAAATCCGAAACATATGTTTCGGATTTTTTATTTTTTAACGTATTAGCAAAGCTTAACTGTTTTTACTTTAATCTGTAAACTTTTTCTATAAGCTTTAATACTAATAATATCTGAACTTTTCTTTCTATTTATTTTTAATAGTTGTGATTTAGCAGCAGAATTAGATGTTGTTTCTTGTTTTATTTTTTGAGTTTCTGTAGTTCCTTCGATTACAGTTTCTATTGTATCGTTATTTTTGATATCGACATTAGTATCCTGACCCATTGTAAGGAAAGGTAATAATGTAAAGGCTAATATTGTTAATAGTTTTTTCATAATCGCTGAGGGATTTTGTTTTTAACTTATATCAAAGAAACGGAACTATTAGAGCGATAATGAATATATTAGACAAAGCGATTGATTTTTAGTTAAGATGAAAACGTTCGTAAAAAACATCGATGAAATACATGAATTCGGCTTGTAGCCCAATAAAAACGTTAAGGATTAAATGACAAATTATTCAGATAACAGGTATTTTAAACTATTTGACAAGCAAAAAGCTACTCAATTAGTTATAGGTAAAACAAATTATAAAGAACGACTTAAGAAATTAAAAGCTTTAAAGCTTGCTTTAGAAAAAACCTATAAGCAAGAGATAAGAGATGCTTTATATAATGATTTTAAAAAACCACACCTTGAAACGGATCTCACAGAGATTTATCCTGTTATCGACGAAATTAATTTTGTAAAGACACATTTAAAGTCATGGTTGAAAAATCAAAAAGTTGATACACCTATAGCACTATTAGGGAGTTCATCATGGATTAAAAATGAGGCTAAAGGAGTTTGTTTGATTATTTCTCCATGGAATTTTCCTGTAAACCTCACTTTTGGACCATTAGTTTCTGCAATTGCAGCAGGAAATACAGTTGTCTTAAAGCCTAGTGAAATGACACCACATACGTCTAAGGTAATGTCTAATATTGTAAACGCAATATTTAATAAAAATGAAGTTGCACTTATAGAAGGTGATGTTGAGGTTTCGAAAGCGTTATTAAAACTTCCTTTTAATCATATATTTTTTACAGGTTCACCACAAGTAGGAAAAATTGTTATGAAAGCAGCAGCTACGTATTTAAGTTCGGTCACTTTAGAGTTAGGAGGAAAATCACCTGTTATTATAGATGATACATCTCATTTAGATAAGGCGGTTAAGAAGATTATTTTTGGAAAGTTTTTAAATGCAGGCCAGACCTGTATTGCACCAGATTATGTATTTGTTAATGAATCTATAAAAGAAGAGTTTGTTACTCGTTTTAAAAAGCAACTAAAAGCGTTTTATTCTGAAACCCCTTCATCTTCTCATTCCTTCGGAAGGATTGTGAATCAAAAACATTTTAAGCGTTTAACAGGGTATTTGGAGGATGCTATATCTAAAAAGGCAAGCATTATAGTTGGTGGATCTTCCGAAGAAAAAGATAATTATATAGAACCTACCTTAGTGTTTGATGTTTCTGAAGATAGTGATTTGATGCAAAATGAAATTTTTGGACCAATACTACCTGTAAAAACATACACATCAACTAACGAAGTTATTAATTATATCAATTCACGAGAAAAACCTTTAGCGCTTTATATTTTTAGTAAAAACCGAAAACGTATTAATGAGATTATTAATAGTACTAGAGCTGGTAGTACATGTATTAATCATAATCTATTGCAGTTTTTAAATCATAACCTTCCGTTTGGTGGCTCTAATAATAGTGGTATTGGAAAGTCTCATGGGTATTTTGGTTTTTTAGAATTTACAAATCAACGATCAATATTAAAGCAACATACAATTGGAGCTATTGATTTATTAATGCCACCTTATAATAATTTTAAACAAAAATTAGTGGATTTGACGATTAAATGGTTTTAAAATCAGAAACCGCTCTATACGAATGACTTTTCTCAAAAATAAATCACTTAGTATTGTTTAAAGCAAGCTATTCTTTAGGTTTTATTAAAATAATCAGACTGTATTTGCTCATTAACACCGTCGTTAAATTTAGTCATACTAAACCATTGATGAATAGAATAGCTTCCGGTTACGCCTTGTTTATTTACAGCGATATAACCCACTTGAAAGTTTTTGTAATTGCTATTAGGTTTATTTACGATTCTACTAATAGCTTCTTCGCATGCTTCTTGAGGGGATTTTCCTTGACGCATCAATTCAACGACTAAAAAACTACCAACAGTTTTAACCACTTCTTCGCCTAATCCAGTCGCAACTGCAGCTCCAATTTCATTATCTACAAATAGACCTGAACCAATAATTGGTGAATCTCCTACACGTCCACCCATTTTATAAGCCAACCCACTTGTTGTACATGCTCCAGAAATATCACCATTTTTGTCTATGGCTAGCATACCTATGGTATCATGATTTTCAATATTTATAATGGGTTTATACTTTGATTCGATTTTCCATTTTTCCCAAGCCTCTTTGGAAGCATCCGTAAGTAAGTCCTCTGGTTTGAAACCTTTGGTTACTGCAAATTGTTTTGCACCTTCTCCTGCGAGCATCACATGAGGAGTCTCTTCCATTACTTTTCTAGCAACAGAAACAGCATGCGTTATATCTTGTAGATAGACTACAGAACCACAATTACCATGTTTATCCATAATGCAAGCATCGAGTGTGACATTTCCGTCGCGATCCGGCAGACCACCTTTACCAACAGATTGCCCTTTTTCATTAGCCTCTTCTATCATGCAGCCTTGTTCTACAGCATCTAAAGCGTTTCCACCTGCTTGTAAGATTTCCATGGCTTTTGCAGTTGCATCAATTACATGCCATGTCGCAATAACTAATGGTAATGGCGTTTTAGCATTAGTTGTTAATGCAGCTGTGGCTGTTTTTTTTTCTTCTGAAGGCGTATCAGCACAATTTAATAATGAACTTCCTACAGCGATTCCGACGCTTGTCAAGGATGCGTTTTTAATAAAATTTCTACGTTTCATAGCGTTATTTTTTTTGAATTTTTATAACCATACCATAAGATATAACCATAGCAAATAGTTATAAATAGAAAAGCTAATTTAAAGCCAATGGTATCAATAAGACCTCCACAGATTAAAGGAATAATTGCACCACCAACAATGGCCATGCACAACAATCCAGAGCCTTTGGGTTTTAATTCTCCAACACCATCAATAGCTAAAGTGAAAATGGTTGGGAACATAATGGAGTTAAACAATCCAACGGCTAAAATACTCCACATACTTATTAAACCAGTTGTGCTTATTGATATAACGATTAAAGCAATAGCCATAGTAGCAAAAATACCCAACACTTTTCCTGGTCTCATAACCTTAGTTAAATACGAACCTACAAAGCGACCAATCATGGCTCCAGACCAATAGAAAATCACAAAAATTCCCAATAAAGCTTTATCATCTGCTCCATCCAATGATTTAAAGAATATTTTTGCGACAGTATCTGCAATATTCATGAGTGTAGAATTTTCTCTTATTAGAGGCACCATATTCATCTCCTGAAAATAATTGACTAAAAAACTACCTATAGATACTTCGGCTCCTACATAGAAGAAAATACCAAGTACACCAAGCATCAAGTTTTTCTGTTTGAAGGCCAAAATATATTGTTTTAGATCATCAGCTAAAGAACCAGAAGCGTTTTCGCTCATAAGTTTTGGAAGCTTTGCGAAAAAGAAAATTGCTGCGATTAAAATAATAAAAACAGCAAGTCCTAAAAACGGTTTTTGAACTGCGGAAGCTTCATTAGCCAAGTATGCTTCTTTTGCTGATTCTGTCAATATTGTAATTTCATCTTTGGTTTTAATTTTGTCACTTAAAATGAATAGAGCTCCAACGGCAGGAGCAATAGCAGTTCCTAATGAATTAAAGGCTTGCGATAAATTTAATCGACTTGATGCGCCTTCTTCAGAGCCAAGCACAGCCACAAATGGATTTGCCGCCACTTGTAAAATTGTTATGCCTCCAGCCAAAATAAAATAAGCAAGAATAAATATTCCGAAGATACGATACGAGGCTGCTGGATAAAAAAGCAAACAACCTAAAGCCATTGTTCCTAATCCTAAAATAATCCCTTTTTTATACCCGATTTTTGATAGAATATAGCTTGCAGGAACAGATAAGATAAAGTAAGCGCCAAAAAATGCAAACTGAACCATTATGGCTTGAGCATAGCTTAATGTAAAAAGTTCGCGAAGTCTTGGAACTAAAGAATCTACTAGAACGGTAATAAATCCCCAAAGGAAAAACAATGTAGTTAAAAGAATAAAAGAAGAGCGATATGATTTTTGTTGGTTCATCTAAGTGTAGGTTTTTATTGTATTGAAATTTCATCTGCAAAAATCCAGCTTCGACCATCATGTTCATAGCCTAGATGCCACTCTGGAAGTTTTCCTAATTTTTTTGCGATAATTTTTATGTATCTCCAAGATGTACCAGGTTGTTTAAATTCTACGGTTTGGATACTTGAGGAATCACTTTCTTTAGTAGAATTAAATTCACGATACCTTAATGGTTTATAATTTTTTCCATCTTTTGATACGTAACATTCAACTCTTGGAGGAAGAAATATCCAAGAGCGTTGGTCTTCTAAGAAGTTTAAACTTACAGAGTAAAAAGGTTTAATACTTCCTAGATCTACAGTTGCGATTAAGTCTTCATCGAAATAACCTTGCCAAGTGCCTGTTCTAAAATCTTGGGTTCCTAGAATACCATCAATAAGCGCATCATTTCCACCAGCATTGTATTGGTTAGCATACTCGGTGTCAAGGAGAATGGAGATGTTTGGGTTAATTTTATAAAATTGCGTCGTTACTGAAGCACTTTTTATGCTATTCTTTTCAGAGTAAACTTTTAAAATAGAAGGGTCTGAAATAAGAAATGGTTGCTCATAAATTTTAAATTCCGAAGCATTCAATTTGTAAAATATCAAAGCTTCTTTGTCTATATTTTCTAATACTATTTCGGTTTGACCTTTAAAGGCGACATTCCCTTTAGCAATAAAAGGTACTGGGACGATGAGGTGTTCTGTGATTTCAGTTTTTGGTTGTTGGTGTTCGCTACTTCCCCAAACGGCAGGATTATCATTCATGTAGAATTCTAAAATACCACCTTGCATAATGTCATCATGCGTGATATAGCTTCGATCTAATTTTTCACCGTTAAGATATACATCCTCTATGTATTTATTGGTGGCATTTAAATTGTGAGCAGTAATGGTGAAGCTGTTTCCGCTTTCCAAATTAATAGTTGCTTTGTCAAACAAAGGTGTTCCAATAATATATTGGTTAGTACCTGGTGTTACAGGATAAAAGCCCATTGATGAAAACACATACCAAGCACTCATTTGTCCGCAATCTTCATTTCCAGAAATGCCGTCCGGTTCATTTTTATAGAGCTCTGTCAAAATTTGATGGACTTTTTCCATCGTTTTATGCGGCTTTCCAGCAAAACTATAAAGATAAGCCATGTGATGACTTGGCTCATTTCCGTGTGCATATTGTCCAATTAATCCTGTAATATCTGCTTGATTGCGACCAGAGGTTTCTGCCTTAGCAGTAAATAATTCATCTAATTGTGCTTCGAGTTTATCTTTTCCGCCTAAAAGGTTCGTAAACCCAGTAATGTCCTGCGGAACATAAAAGCTATATTGCCAAGAGTTGGCTTCGGTATAGTTGAAGTTAACTTCATAAGGATCAAAAGGGGCAAACCACGTGTTACGAAAACGGCCTCTCATAAACTTGGTTTCAGGATCGTAAATGTTCTTGTAATATTGTGCTCTTTCTATATAAGTTTTATAATCTTCATTTTTACCTAAGGCTTTAGCCATTTGAGCAATGGTCCAGTCATCATAGGCATATTCTAAGGTTTTTGAAACGGATTCACTTTCTTCTTCTACAGGAATAAAACCAAATTCTTTATAGGTTTTAAGACCTAGTTGATTTCTTGTAGCTGAATGTTTCATTGCTTCAAATGCTTTTTCGGTATCATAATCTCTAATTCCTTTTAAATACGCATCCGAAATGACAGGCACAGCATGATAACCAATCATACAACCTGTATAATTGGCGCTTAAATCCCAAATAGGCATGATGCCACCTTCGTCATATTTAGCTAAAAATGTATTGATAAAATCATTGGTTCGTTCTTGTTCAATAATAGTATATAATGGATGTGCAGCACGATACGTGTCCCAAAGTGAAAAAACGGTGTAGTAATCAAATGCTGTTGTTTGATGAATTTCTAAATCCATTCCACGATATCTTCCATCAACATCTTGATACAAATTTGGAGCAACCATGGTATGATATAATGCGGTATAGAAATTTGTTTTATAATCCTCATTTCGGGATTCAATCACTATTTTTTCTAGTTGCGTTTCCCAAGTATTTTGAGCTTCAGTTTTTAATTCATTAAATGTTTTTTGACCTATTTCTTGTTGTAAGTTTTTAGTTGCTCCTTCTTGATCAACTGCTGAAATCCCTACTTTTACATAAATAGGGTCATTATTTGGGTTATTAAATTCCATTAGAGCTTGCTTACTTACATACTTGTAGTTTTTTGTTAAGGCGATGCCGTTTTCTTGGTATGTTATGGCCTTTATTGGTTTTGAGAATTGAATGGTATAAAATAAACGTTGGTTTGTTGCCCAAGCTTTAGAATGTCTAAAGCCTGAAATTGTAGAATCGTTTATTTTTTGAATTTTATAGTCTAAAAGCTTATCACGATGTTCTAAATCTAAAATAATATATTGATTTTCTGCAGAAGGGAATTGATATTTATGAATTCCGCTGCGCTTAGAAACAGTAAGTTCTACCTCAATATTGATAGAATCTAAAAGAACTTTATAATAGCCAGGTTGTGCGATTTCATTATCATGTGAAAAATGCGCTTTGTAGCCTGGTTTTCCATCACTTCCATTATTGAAATTAATTGCGTTGGTTGGCATCAAAAGGATGTCGCCATAATCGCTTACACCTGTTCCGCTAAGATGTGTATGTGAAAACCCGTAGATAAATTCATCACTATAATGATACCCAGAGCATCCGTCCCAACCATCAAGTCGTGTATCAGGACTTAGTTGCATCATTCCAAAAGGCATTGTGGCTCCAGGATAGGTATGACCATGTCCACCAGTACCAATAAAAGGGTTTACGAATTCGATAAGAGGTTTTTCTTTTTTTGCAATTTCTATTTGTGGTTCTGTTTTACAGCTTAATAAAAACAATGCTATTAAAACAATAGAAAAAAAGTATTTCATGGATGAATTTTTAATCGATTGAAAGATACTAAATCTTAACGTATCGTTAAATGTAAAATGATAAATGATATTAAAGCGTTTATTAAATTATCTTTGGTGAAATTTTTAAAATGGCAAGATTAATTATTCTTATTCTAGTTTTTTTCATTATAGAACTTTATACTTTTTTTGCAATTAGAGCTTTAACAAAAAGTAAAATTATTTTAATAGGCTTTTGGATTTTAGTCGTTGTGATTTATAGTGTTTTTTTTTACCAAATGAACCTGACACAACGCGAAAGTAGGTTTAGTTTGAATACAGGTTACGCCATCGCTTTGCTGCTTACATTTGTAGTTCCTAAGTTGTTTATTTTAGCGATTTTATTTATTGAAGATATTGTTCGGTTTTTTTGGGCTATCATGAATTATTTTCAATACAATGAAGGTGTTAAAGAAGCAATTCCAAGTCGCCGGAAGTTTATATCTCAAATAGCATTAGGTATTGCTGCAATACCATTTGCTGGATTTTTGTATGGTGTATTTAAAGGGAAATACGATTTTAGAGTTGTTAATCAACATATAGAGTTTGACGATTTACCTGAGGCTTTTGATGGTTTTACGATCACTCAAATTTCGGATATACATTCTGGAAGTTTTGATAATAAAGAGAAAATTGAATATGCTGTAAACCTTATTAATGAACAGGAAAGTGATGTTATTTTGTTTACAGGAGATATTGTAAATGCTGTTGCCGAAGAGATGGATCCATGGGTTGATACCTTTAAAAAATTAAGCGCTAAACACGGTATGTATTCAGTTTTAGGAAATCATGATTATGGATATTATGCTTATAAAACTAAAGCAGGAATTGAAAAGAATCATAAAAAGTTAGAAGCTATTCATAAAACTATTGGTTTTGATTTATTACTAAATGAGAGTAGAACAATAGAAAGAAACGGACAAAAAATTAATATTCTAGGAGTTGAAAATTGGGGTGCTTCTCGTCATTTTCCAAAAAGAGGAAGTCTGAAAAAAACAACCGAGTCTATTGATGATAATTCATTTAATATTTTAATGTCTCATGATCCATCTCACTTTGACTTTAAGACTGTAGAAGTTAATGATACTGATGAGTTTAATTTAGATGTATTTACAGATGAATCTAATGTGATAGATTTTGAAAAGAATATCCAATTAACACTTTCGGGACATACCCATGGAATGCAATTTGGAATTGAAATCCCGTTTTTAGGTATTAAGTGGAGTCCAGCAAAATACCGCTATCCAAAATGGGCAGGACTATATAAAGAAGCTGGTAAGTTTCTCTATGTAAATAGAGGTTTTGGATTTTTAGCATTTCCAGGACGCGTTGGTATTTGGCCAGAAATCACCGTAATCACACTTAAAAAAGGCGTAAATAATGCATAATAATACTGAAATGTTATAACTTACTCTTTGAAATTACTTATTTTTATAAATAAGTCAGAATGAACCTACTAAATTGGTTCATTTAAAGTATTACGAAAAAAATTATGTAGGTTTGTAGTAACATATCTGATTTAAAAGATTAAACGTATGTCAAAATTTGGGGAACTTATAGACGTTGATATTCCTGTTCTGTTAGATTTTTATACTGAATGGAATGAGCAATCTACAGCAATGCATCCAGTAATGAGAGATGTTGCTGCTGCTCTTGGTGACAAAGCTAGGGTCATCAAAATAGATGTTGATAAAAACAAGGAGTTAGCCGAAGCCTTACGTGTTAAAGGTTTGCCTACACTTATTATTTATAAAAATGGTGAGATGAAATGGAGGCATAGTGGAGAACAGGACGCGAATACGCTAATAGGGATTGTACAGGAGTATATCTAGAGTAGTTCTAATGCTTTAAACTTATAGCCTTTTTTACTAAATATTTCTAATACTTTTGGAAGCACAAATGTCAAGTTTTTTGATGCTTTTATGCTATCGTGAAAAACGATAATACTTCCTTTTTTGCTTTTTGAAATGACATTATCTAAACACTTTTCTTCGGAAATTTCCTGTTCCCAATCAAAAGATAGAACATCCCACATAATTATTTTATAACCAAGTTCTATTAGTTTTTTTCCTTGTTTAGGTTTTATTTGCCCGTAAGGCGGACGAAAGAGATAGTCTTGATTTTTAGGCTCTAAATTAATAACAGATTGTGCTATGTCAACTTCTTTTAAGTAAGCTTTGGTCTTTGTTTTCCAACCTTTAACATGATGTTGTGTGTGATTACCAATAGCATGACCGCTGTTTAATATATTTTGAAAAATTTCGGGATGCTTTTCTATATTAGATCCTATGCAAAAAAATGTTGCTTTTGCATTAAATTGCTTGAGTGTTTCTAATACCCAATTTGTGATTTCTGGAGTAGGACCATCATCAAAAGTTAAATACAACTCCTTCTTTGAAGTTGCGATGTCCCAAACATAATTTGGGAACATCTTTTTAGCAACTATTGGTGTTTTTACAGGAGCAATTTTCAAAATATATTAGTGTTGAATGCCTAAAATTTTATCAATGGTATCTGTTGGAATATCTCTTTCCTCTCTAACTGGTGGTTTTGCATCTGCTTCACCTTCATCAGTAAAATGTTTGAAGAGTTTTAAGTAATTATTAAACTTTTCGGTTTCATCCATGGCAAAAGCTTTGTCATTATAGATGACTAAAATATCTACTAAGTTTCTGTACCATTCAATATCTGTTACAATTTCATCAATATAGCGTGTTTGGTTTTCTCTAGAAAGTTCGCTCCAATATGTTAATTTCTCTTGATATTTTCTAGTAACATCAGTATAGAGTTTTCTAGCTTTTTCCTTTTTATCCATTTCATAATAACCACTAATATAGGGCTCTAGAAGTGTGTAAAATCCAAATTTATCTACAGGCATTTTCTCCATGGCTAGGTCAGCAATTTTCTCGGCCTTATCATATTCACCTTCGTTAAGAAGCCGCTCCATAAGCCTAGCAAGGTTTCCTCTATAAGTAATTCCGTTTTTACGTGTTTCGACATCGTGATAAATTTTGTCGCTTCCGCTATTTCCCCAATCCCAAGACATTACCTTTTCATACATCAAATCGGGATCTACACGTCCCATATCAAAAGGATTTGCTCTGTCTACAGGTGTTTTGATTGGTACTAATTTGTAACATAAACCATCTAATTGTAGATAATCTTTCATCCATATATAATCTTCATCACTAAAGGCTCCGCCAGTGAAGTAAATTGGTCGTTTCCAATCATTATTAGCAATAATGTCTAACATTAATAGACGATTTTTATATAATGCACCACCAGTAATTTTAATATCTAGGTAAGGTTCAATTTTATCAGTGTCTTTTGCTTTTACAAGACCATTTTCAAGAACATTAGCTTTGTTTACTGGAACTCTAACATTACTCGTTGGCAAATAATTTGAATTTTGTAATTGTTTCGGGTATACAGATGGATCTTCACCAGTAGCTCTTAAAGCATAAGCTAATTTGTACTTTGGATCATCATTAGAAATGAAATCTACAAAATCTTTAATTAAGAAAGTGTCTTTGGTAATTTCATTTTTCATTATATAATCTCTAGTGCCGAACCTGTATTGCTCATGAGTTAATTGAGACGGGATAGGGTCACTTTCATAGGCTTTACGTTTCATTTGATCGATATACCAATCCGTTTGAAACAAGCTAGTGTTTACTACACGAACATCTGTTCGTACACCTTCAATTTCTTGCAAGTACCATAAAGGGAAACTATCATTATCACCAATAGTGAATAGTATAGCGTTTGGTGCACAAGATTCTAAATACTGCCTTGCCATAGCTTGTGCTGTGTATTTAGCAGATCTATCATGATCATCCCAGTTTTCGGCTGCTAAAATTCCAGGAACTAAAACTAAACAAACTAATGTAATAGCAGGAGCAAGAAATTTAGAGTTGGCATATTTTTTAAGGAAATCAAAAATAGCATACACTCCAAAACCAATCCAAATTGCAAATACATAAAAAGAACCTACAACCGAGTAATCTCTTTCTCGAGGTTCAAAAGGTCTTACGTTAGTATAGAATTGAATGGCTAATCCTGTCATTAAAAAGAACACGAACAGCACCCAAAAACGCTTAGGATCTCTTGAAAGGATAAATAAGAATCCAATAATACCTAATATTAATGGAAGCATGTAATACGTGTTTCTTGCTTTATTATTTGCTACATCACTTGGTAGGTTGTCTTGAGACATTCCTAAATGTAACTCATCAATAAAATCGATTCCGCTTAACCAGTTTCCATGTAAATCGTCATATTTACCTTGAATATCATCTTGTCTACCAGAGAAATTCCACATAAAATACCTCCAGTACATATAACCAAATTGATAGTCAATCATATAATATAAATTGTCTCCAAAAGAAGGTTTCTCAACTTCTAAGTAGCCGTTTCCAAATTGTTTTAAAAAACCATGATAATCTTCATAATCGACTTTTCCTTGAGCGACTTCATTCTTGAATTGGTTCACTACACGGCGAACATCATTATCCATTTGGTATTCCGGCTTAATTTTAAAATCTAATAAACCTGTAAACATCATGTAGTTTTCGGCATGCTCTCCACTCCACATTCTTGGTAGCATTGCAGCATGTTTAGAATTGTACATTTGCTCGGCATTTTTCCATTCATTTACAACAATGTACTCACCATTTTCTTTGTCTTTTTCATACTTAGGTTTTGCATCTTTGTATGGATTGTTCTCATCTAGACCAGAATATTGATCAGTAAATAAAGGTCCATAAAATAAATGTGTTTCAGGATATTGCTCTAAGTTATAGTAGGCTAAAAGTTCTCTTGCACTAGATGGATTATTTTCATTAATAATCACATTAGCATTAGCTCTAATAGGTAGCATTACCCAAGATGAAAACCCGATAAAAATAAAAATCAAGCAAAGCGTTAATGTATTAGCGTATTTATAACCTTTTTTTCTGGTATATTTTAATCCGAAATAAAACGCAGCAACGACAAGTAATCCAGCGATAATAGACCCAGAATTAAATGGAAGCCCAATAGTATTGACAAAGAAAATTTCAGAAGCACTAAATAGCCTAAGTGCATTTGGAAGCAATAGTTTAAATATAAAAAGTAATATGGCTGCTGAAATTACATTAGCTAAGATGAAATTTTTGACCGTTATTGTTTTATAATTTTTAAAATAATAAATGAGCCCTAAAGCAGGAATCGTTAATAACCCCATAAAGTGAACTCCAAAAGATAGGCCAATAACAAATGCGATTAAGATTAACCATCTGTGGCCTCTTGGTTTATGCATATCTTTTTCCCATCGTAATCCTAAATAGAAAAGAATAGACATGATTAAGGTTGCCATGGCGTAAACTTCAGTTTCAACAGCATTAAACCAAAATGAGTCGGTGAATGCAAATGCTAAACTTCCAACTAAAGCGCTTCCTAATATGGCAACGTATTGATTTTTTGATAAAGATGTATTAGAAGTATTATCTCTTTCTTCACCTTGTCTTGGGTTAGCAATTACAGCTAATTTTATCAATAACATAGTTATGGTCCAAAACATGAACAATATTGTAAAAGCACTGGAGACAGCACTCATCATATTGAGCATCATCCCTATTTGAGCAGGTTCAAAAGCAAACATTGAGAAAAATGCTCCTAGCATTTGAAAGAGTGGTGCTCCAGGAGGGTGACCTACTTGTAGCTTTGATGATGTTAATATGTATTCTCCTGCATCCCAAAAACTAACCGTTGGTTCAATGGTTAATGCATAAGTGATTAAAGCGATGGTAAAAGCTAGCCATCCAAGGATGTTATTCCATTTCTTGAAGTTGAAATGTATCATAAAATGTGTTTATTTAATGCGAGCGAATTTAATAATAAATATGATAAACACTGTAGATTTTAAGTAAACGTTATCATTTTTTGATTTTTTTATAAAAAATTGTTTGCACAAATAAAACTTTGTACTAAATTTGCATCCTCTTTAAGAGATTGGCCTATGGTGTAACTGGCAACACATTGGTTTTTGGTACCAAAGAGTCTAGGTTCGATCCCTAGTGGGCCAACAAAAAAGTCTTCCGAATTTCGGAAGACTTTTTATTTTTATAATAGTATTGTATCAAATCTTAAAGGTAATTACAGGTCTATTAGCATGATTTACAAGGTCTTCGCTTATGCTTCCGTTGAAGAAATGAGCAATTCCTTGTCTTCCATGAGTGCTAATGCCAATTAAATCGGCATCAATTTGTTTGGAGAAATTAAGCACTCCTTTTTCTATAGACTCATCATTATATATATTCACAGTATAGTTTTTAAAACTATAACCATCAATAAAATCATTAATTCTGTCTTTGGCTTTTTTCGTTGTTGTGAAATTACTCGCAGTATTAACCATTAATAAATGTAATTGAGCGTCAAAAGCTGTAGCTAGCTCTGTTGCTTGCTTGTAGGTTTCTTCATTATCATTTTTAAAATCTGAAGCAAATACAATATCGTCAATACTAAAATTATCATGATTGTTTTTGATAACCAAAACAGGTACGTCAGAATTACGAACCGCTTTTTCGGCATTTGAACCAATAAACATTTCTTTAATGCCACTTGCGCCATGTGAGCCCATAGTTATCATAGTTATGCCATGTTCTTTACATATTTCTGAAATACCATTAAAAGAGCCGTCTGGTTTTACAATTTCATGAACAGTAACACCCTCTAAATAGGAGCTATTCATAATTTCTTCAAATTTTTGATGTGCCATTTTCATAAAAAACATCACTTCTGGCACATCTGCATGAGTGCTTACAGCGTCAATTTCTTGCATTGGAATTTCTAACATGTGCAATAGGTAAATTTCACTGCCATGTTTTTTTGCTATTTGAGAGGCAACTTTTAAAGCATTTTCAGCTTCTTGGGAGAAATCTGTTGGGACTAATATTTTTTTCATAGTGGGTGGTTTTTTTTGAAAAGGGTTGCTCTTATAAATTTAAGAAAAAAAAATGAATATAACTGAGTTATAGGTGTCAATTTTAGTTGGTTGTGTGCTAAACTAGAGAAAAAGAAAAAGAGAGGATAAATTATCCTCCCTTTTTGTAGAGAAATAGTCTGAATCCTAATTCTAGAATTGTTAGCTATATGAGTTGTTTTGAAGTTTAGTTTTGTTGTGATTATACTTTTTTAGAGTTTAATTAGGGTGGAAGTATATCTTAAGCCGGATAGAAATAATAAATATTTTGACTTTTAGTTAGTGGAATTCTAAGCTTTTATTTTTAAAGTTAAAACTCTAAATAGTTTATAAATTAATTAAAAGAGGACGCGGTTTTGTTTTTCTTTAAGAGAAGATTTTGAACCTTTTATTTTTTTATATTTAAAGTATTGTTTTGTCTCTCATAAATTTAATAATAAAAACTGAAGAGAGAGCACTTGTAGAAATCAATAAAATTGTTGTATATTTGCAGCGTTGTTTGAAGAAAAAAGAATAATGAGCGGACGGGAAGTCCGCTCTTTTTATACTAAAAATGTTCAAGGAGACTGTAAAAAATTTATTAGACGAAGGGTTAAAAGAACGGGAAGACCTGTTTTTAATCAGTTTTGATGTGTTGTCAGATAATACAATTAAGATTATTATTGATGGTGATAATGGTGTTTTGGTTGAAGATTGCATGTTTGTAAGTCGCGCCATTGAGCATAATTTAGATAGAGAAGAACAAGATTTTTCTTTAGAAGTATTGTCAGCTGGTGCAGCTGAACCTTTTATAAATAAAAGACAGTACAAAAAGAATGTTGGAAGAACACTTAGTGTGAAAACCATAACAAACGAAACTATTGAAGGGATTCTTACTAAAGCAGATGAAGGTAATATTCTTTTAGAGTGGAAAGTTAGAGAGCCAAAACCAGTTGGTAAAGGTAAGGTAACTGTAAAAAAGCAAGCCGAAATTCCGTATGATACGATTTCAAAGGCTCAAGTTGTAATAAAATTTTAATTCATAATTATGGAAAATATAGCGTTAATTGATTCTTTTTCAGAATTTAAAGACGATAAATTAATAGATCGTGTAACGTTAATGGCGATTTTAGAAGATGTACTTAGAAATGCATTGAAAAAGAAATACGGAGACGACGATAATTTTGATATTATTATAAATCCAGATAAAGGAGATTTAGAAATTTGGAGAAATAGAATTGTAGTTGCTGATGATGAAGTAGAAGAACCAAACCAAGAAATTGCATTATCTGAAGCTCAAAAAATAGAGCCAGATTTTGAAGTAGGAGAAGATGTTGCAGAAGAAGTAAAATTAGTAGATTTAGGGCGTCGTTCAATTTTAGCATTACGCCAAAACTTGATTTCTAAAATCCACGAACACGATAATACAAACATATATAAGCAGTTTAAAGAACTTGAAGGAGAGATTTATTCTGCTGAAGTACATCATATTCGTCACAGAGCAATCATTTTATTAGACGATGAAGGTAACGAAATCATCCTTCCAAAGGATAAGCAAATACCATCAGACTTTTTTAGAAAAGGAGAAAATGTAAGAGGAATTATTGAAAGTGTTGAATTAAAAGGGAATAAACCTGCAATTATTATGTCTAGAACTGCACCAGCATTTTTAGAGAAATTGTTTGAACAAGAAATTCCGGAAGTATTTGATGGCTTAATAACGATTAAGAACGTTGTAAGGATTCCAGGAGAAAAGGCAAAAGTTGCTGTAGACTCTTATGATGATAGAATTGATCCTGTAGGAGCTTGTGTTGGAATGAAAGGATCTAGAATTCATGGTATTGTTCGTGAATTAGGGAATGAAAATATTGATGTTATTAATTATACAAATAATTTGCAATTATTCATTACAAGATCATTAAGCCCAGCAAGAGTTACTTCAATTAAATTGGATGAAGAAAACAAACGTGCTGAGGTTTTATTAAAACCAGAAGAAGTATCAAAAGCTATTGGTAGAGGTGGTCATAACATTAGATTAGCTGGGAAATTAACTGGTTATGAAATTGATGTATTTAGAGAAGGTGCTGAAGAAGATGTTGAATTATCAGAGTTCTCAGATGAAATAGAAGGTTGGATTATTGAAGAATTCAGCAAAGTCGGTTTAGATACCGCAAAAAGTGTGTTAGAACAAGATGTTAATGACCTTGTAAAACGTACTGATTTAGAAGAAGTAACAATATTAGATGTTCTTCGAATTCTTAAAGAAGAGTTTGAAGAATAATACCAGTTTAACATTTTATGGTTAATTTGGCAGAATAGATTTTTAAGGTATATTACAAGCAATTTATGGCTCAAACTAGATTAAATAAAGTATTAAGGGAGTTAAATATCTCTATAGATCGCGCTGTTGATTTTTTAGAATCAAAAGGTGTTGAAATAGAGAAGAGTCCTAATACAAAAATATCAGAAGAGGTTTACACAGTTCTTTCCAATGAATTTCAAACTGACGCAAATAAAAAAGTAGCTTCTTTGGAGGTTAGTGAAGCAAAGTTAAAAGAAAAGGAAGAGTTGCGAGAACAACGTGAGCGTGAATTGGAATTAAAAGCTCAAAAAGAAGCTAAGAGTCGCGAAATTGTTAAGGCAAAAGCAGAGTTAAGTGGCCCTAAGCAAGTTGGTAAAATCGACTTAAATAACGATAAGGCTAAGGATGCAGTTTCTACAAAAGAAGAGCCTATAAAAGAGGAACTTGTAAAAGAAACTCCTGTAAAAGAAACTCCTGTAAAAGAAACTTCTGTAAAAGAAGCTCCTGTAAAAGATGAGCCGAAAGTTGAAAAGCCAAAAGAGGAGGTTGCTATACCTAAAACCGAAAAGCCGAAAGAAAAGAAAGAGCCTAAAAAGGCTTCTGTTGCTGAAGAGGTGAAAGAGGTAATTAAGGCTGTTGAAAAGCCAAAGGTTAAGGCTAAAGAAGTGCCTAAGAAAGTAGTTGAAGAGCCAGCTGCTCCAGAAGAACCAGTTGAAGAGACTTTAAAAACACAATATAAGAAACTTACTGGACCTAAAATTGCTGGAGATAAAATTGATTTATCTCAGTTTAATAAGCCTAAGAAGAAAAAAGAAGAGAAGAAAACTGCTTCAGATTCTGATAATAAAAAGAAAAGACGCCGAATTAGTAAAGGCCCATCTACAGGTGGTGACAATAGATCTAATAATAGAGGAGGCGGAAACCAAAGAGGTGGCTATAAAGGAAGAAATCAAGGAAAACAACGTTCTGTTGTAAAAGAAGAGCCTAGTGCTGAAGAAGTACAAAAGCAAGTCCGTGAAACCTTAGAGAAACTTCAAGGAAAATCTAGTAAAGGAAAAGGTGCTAAATATCGTAGAGAGAAAAGAGAACAGCATAGAGAACAAACAGAAAAAGATTTACAAGCTGTAGCAGCAGAAAGTAAAATTCTTAAAGTTACCGAGTTTGTAACGGCTAGTGAAGTCGCTACGATGATGAATGTTTCTGTTACTGAAATTATTTCAGCATGTATGTCACTTGGTATGATGGTAACTATGAACCAACGTTTAGATGCTGAAACTTTAACTGTTGTTGCAGATGAGTTTGGTTATGAAGTTGATTTTGTTACTTCAGATATCGAAGAGTCATTTGAAGACGTTGATGATAAACCTGAAGACTTAGAAAGTCGTGCGCCAATTATTACAGTAATGGGTCACGTAGATCACGGTAAAACGTCATTATTAGATTACATTCGTAAAGAAAATGTAATTGCAGGAGAATCTGGAGGAATCACACAGCACATAGGTGCCTATGGTGTAACACTAGATAACGGGCAAAAAATAGCGTTCTTAGATACGCCAGGTCACGAGGCCTTTACAGCAATGCGTGCTCGTGGTGCTCAAGTAACTGATTTAGTTATTATTGTAATTGCAGCAGATGATGCTATCATGCCGCAAACAAAAGAGGCAATTGCTCATGCTCAAGCAGCAGAAGTGCCAATGATTTTTGCTATAAATAAAATTGATAAGCCTGGAGCAAATCCTGAAAAAGTAAAAGAAGGATTAGCACAAATGAATTTATTAGTTGAAGACTGGGGTGGAAAAATCCAATCTCATGATATTTCAGCTAAAAATGGAACAGGAGTTAAAGAATTATTAGAGAAAGTATTACTTGAAGCCGAATTATTAGAGCTTAAAGCTAATCCTAATAAAAGCGGAAACGGTACAGTTGTAGAAGCATTCTTAGATAAAGGTCGTGGATATGTATCTACAATATTAGTACAAGCCGGAACATTACGAGTAGGCGATTACGTGCTTGCTGGTAAAAATAGTGGTAAAATAAAAGCAATGCATGATGAGCGTGGTAATGAAGTTACTGTCGTTGGTCCATCAACACCAATATCAATCTTAGGATTAGATGGTGCGCCTCAAGCAGGTGATAAGTTTAATGTCTTTGAAGATGAGCGTGAAGCAAAACAAATTGCTGCAAAACGTACTCAATTGCAACGTGAGCAATCTGTAAGAACGCAACGCCATATTACATTAGATGAAATTGGACGTCGTATTGCGCTTGGTGATTTCCAAGAATTGAATATCATCCTTAAAGGTGATGTGGATGGTTCTGTTGAAGCATTGACAGATTCATTCCAGAAATTATCTACAGAAGAAATTCAAGTTAATATTATACATAAAGGTGTTGGTGCCATTACCGAAAGTGATGTGTTACTAGCAACAGCATCTGATGCAATTATTATCGGATTTAACGTGAGACCAATGGGTAATGCACGTCAAATTGCAGATAAGGAAGAAATTGATATCAGAATGTACTCAATTATTTATGATGCAATTAATGATCTTAAAGATGCAATGGAAGGCATGTTGTCTCCTGAGTTAAAAGAAGAGATTACAGGTACTGCAGAAATTAGAGAAACATTCAAAATTTCTAAGATTGGTACTATTGCAGGTTGTATGGTCATTAATGGTAAGATTTACAGAAGTTCTGGAATTCGTTTAATTAGAGATGGTGTTGTAATTCATACAGGAACATTGACCTCATTAAAACGATTTAAGGATGATGCTAAAGAAGTATCTAAAGGTTATGATTGTGGTATGCAACTTAAAAACTACAATGATATTCAAGTTGATGATGTTTTAGAAGCTTTCCAAGAAGTTGAAGTTAAAAAGAAACTTAAATAAGGCTTGATATCTAAACCTATTGAAGTTATAATAAAAAAAATGCGCCTTATTTAAGGCGCATTTTTTTATTGTGATGTTTTAAAATTAAGAACCAAAATCTAGTCCTCTTTCTTTGGTTCAAAAACCATAGCTTTTGAAAACTGTTTCTTAATTTTTAATAAAGCAATATCAGCTTCTAGACGTGTGCTAAAATTACCAACCCAAACTTTATAATTAGGTGTTTCGTAAACTAATTCGGAAGGCCATTGTGAAAATTTATTTTTAAATTTTTCACGTAGAGCTATAGCTTCAGAACGAGAGCCAAAGTCTAATTGTATTTTATATAAATCTGTTGTTTTTACATCTTTTTTATATTCTAGTAGTTTTGAGATGTCACTATCTTGGTCAATACTAACAACACCTTCTTGAGCAAATACTTGATTTGCAATACCAAAGAATGTTAAGAATAGTACTGCGTTTTTTAAATTATTAATTTTCATATATTTTGAAATTTGATACAAAGAAAACGATTTTTTTTAAGTGTTGTTTCGTTAGTCTTCATTATTAACTAAATTGACTTAAAATTATTATTTAGAATCCTTATAAATTATCAATTAACAGTTCTGTAACATTTCTAAAATGGACTTTAAGTACTATTTTTGCGTGAGATTTTACAAACGATTTTTCAATAGTATTAATGAAAAAATCATACCAAAGTTTAGAAGATAATTTAACTAACAATATGATACAGGTAATTTACCGTCAACTAACCTCAAAGATTCCTTACTTAGGACTGGTTATTTTACTTACATTTTCTACATCGCTTACTGCTCAAGAAGGTGATCCTAAAAATGGAAAAACCTTATTTAACACCAATTGTGCTGCATGTCATCAATTAGATAAAAAAATGACAGGTCCAGCTTTACGTAATGTAGAAGCGCGTTTGGCTGATGAGCAAGGTTTAGATAGGGAATGGTTAAACAAATGGATTCGTAACAGTGCAGGAATGGTAAAGTCTGGTGATGCTTATGCTAATCAGATTTTTAATGAATATAACGGGACTGCAATGACTGCATTTCCTCAGTTATCAGATCAAGATATTTCTGATGTTTTAGCATATACAGCAGAGAAGATTGATCCTTGTAAAGCAAATCCTCAACCAGGCTGCCCTGGTTATGAACCACCGACTGTAAATGGTGGCGATTCAGGAGGGATTTCAAACAAATTAATACTTGGCGCTCTAGCAATTTTATTTGCTTTATTAGCAATTGCTTTAGTATTGGTAAGACAAACATTAAATCGTTTTGCTGAAGAGAAAGGTATAGAAGTCGTAACAAAAGATAAAAGCTTACCAATTTGGAAAGCCTTCGTTCAAAATCAATTCTTGGTTTTAGTAACTACAATTTTCTTTTTATTAGCTAGTGCTTACTTTGTATATGGGTATTTATCTCAAATAGGCGTAGATCAAGGATATCAACCAGTGCAACCTATTCACTTCTCACATAAAATACATGCTGGAGATAATGGTGTCGATTGTAAATACTGTCACTCTTCTGCTAGAGTGAGTAAGACATCAGGAATTCCATCATTAAACGTTTGTATGAATTGTCATAAATCTATCTATCAAGTAGCAGATGCTACACAACAAGAAGGTTTAAATGAGTACAGTGTAGATTATAATGCTGAAATTCAAAAACTATACACAGCTGTTGGTTGGGATGATGCAGAACAAAAATATACAGGAAAAACGAAGCCAGTAAAATGGGTGAGAGTACATAATCTTCCAGATTTTGCTTATTTCAATCATTCACAACACGTTGAAGTTGCAGGTGTGCAATGTCAAACATGTCATGGTCCTGTTGAAGAAATGGAAGTAATGTATCAGCATGCGCCTTTAACTATGGGATGGTGTATTAACTGTCACAGAGAGACAAATGTAAAAGTTGAGGATAATGCGTATTATACAAAAATACATGAGCAATTATCTAAGAAGTATGGTGTAGATAAACTTACTGCTGCTCAAATGGGCGGATTGGAATGTGGTAAGTGTCACTACTAATAATATTAATTTAAGAAGTAATTCAATTATATAATATGTCATCAAACAAGAAATACTGGAAAAGTGTTGAAGAGCTAAACGAAAATAGCTCTATTGTTGAGACGCTTGCACAAAATGAATTTGTTGAAGAAATTCCAACAAGTGAGTTTTTAGGAGATAAAGAATCATTAGAGTCTTCATCTACAACACGTCGTGACTTTTTGAAGTATGTTGGTTTTAGTACTGCTGCTGCATCTTTAGCAGCTTGTGAAGGGCCTGTAATTAAATCAATTCCTTATGTAGTTCAGCCAGAATCTATTACTCCTGGTGTTGCTAACTACTATGCAACTACAATTGCTAATGGTTTTGATTTTGCTAGTGTTTTAGTAAAAACACGTGAAGGTCGTCCAATTAAAATTGAAAACAACAATTTAGCAAAAACACATAATGGTGCTAATGCAAGAGTTAACGCTTCTGTTTTAGGATTGTATGATAGTTTGAGAGTAAAAAGTGCAATCAAAGGTGATAGCGATATCGCTTGGTCAACTTTTAATTCTGAAACGACTCAGAAGTTAACAGATTTAAGTGTAGCTGGAAAAGAAATTGTATTGTTAACGCAAACATATGCTAGTCCATCAACATCTAAATTAATTGCTGAATTCAAAGAAAAATACGGAAATGTTCGTCATGTTGTTTATGATGCGGTTTCAGAATCTGCGGCTTTAGATGCGTTTGAAGCGAAGTATGGAACTCGTGGTCTTGCTGGGTATGATTTTTCTAAAGCAATGACTATAGTTTCTGTCGGAGCTGATTTCTTAGGAGATTGGCAAGGTGGAGGTTTTGATTCAGGATATGCTCAAGGACGTGTTCCAACAAACGGAAAAATGTCTCGTCATGTTCAGTTTGAGTCAAATATGTCTTTATCTGGAGCAAATGCAGATAAGCGTGTGCCTTTAACACCTAGCGAACAAAAGCAAGCCTTATCTAAATTATATAGTTTAGTCGTAGGCGGATCTGTCTCTACAGATTTACCAGAACACATAAATAAAGCAGTACAAAATGCTGCTTCAGAATTAAATAAAGCAGGAAGTAACGGTGTTTTAGTTACAGGTATTCAAGATGTAAATGCGCAAACAGTGGCATTAGCTATCAACGAAAAGTTGAATAGTAAAGCATTTGATGCTTCTACTCCTATTTTAACAAGACAAGGTAATAATAGAGCTGTTGCTAAATTAGTAACAGATATGAAAGCTGGACGTGTTGGAGGTATCATCATGAGTGGTGTTAACCCAATGTATACGCTTCCTAATGCTTCAGATTTTGCCGAAGGTCTTGCAAAAACAGAATTATCTATTGCTTTCTCAATGAAAGCAGATGAAACATCTACAGTAACACAGTATATTGCTGCTGCACCTCACTATTTAGAATCTTGGGGAGATGTTGAGCTTAAAAAAGGGCATTACAGTTTAATGCAACCGGCAATTCGTCCGTTATTTGATACACGTCAATTCCAAGAAGCTTTATTAGTTTGGAATGGAAATGATAAAAATTATCGTGACTATATTAAGGAAACTTGGGGATCTAGTATCTTAACAAGTTCGTCTTTTAATAAAGCATTACAAGATGGTGTTTATGTTGGTAGTATTGCTACCGAAACAATTGACACAACCGTTGATGATGTAACTGCTCCAGCTGTTTCAGCAGGAAGCGCAGCAAGAACATTAGCGTCTTCTTCTACATCTCAAGGCATGGAGTTGTCATTGTATACTAAGGTTGGTATGGGAGATGGTCAACAAGCTAACAATCCATGGTTGCAAGAATTTCCAGATCCAATTACAAGAACGTCTTGGGATAATTACTTAACAATATCTTCTGCTGATGCGAAATCATTAAGTCTAATTAATGAGCATGAGGCTACAGGAGCATTAAATGGGAGTTATGCAGATTTAACTGTAAATGGAGTTGCCTTAAAAAATGTACCTGTAATTATTCAACCAGGACAAGCTAAAGGCTCTATCGGATTGTCTTTAGGTTATGGAAGAACTGCAGGTTTAAAAGAAGAAATGATGACTGGTGTTAATGCTTATGCGTTATACCAAGATTTCAATACAAGTCAAAATGTATCTATAAGTAAAGCATCTGGAATGCATGAATTTGCATCTGTTCAATTGCAAAATACGTTAATGGGTCGTGGCGATATTATAAAAGAAACAACCCTAGAGGTTTTCAATACAAAGGATAAAGCGCATTGGAATGCTATTCCTATGGTTTCATTAAATCACGAGGAAACACCAATAACGTCTCCTGAAGTTGATTTATGGGATGAGTTTGATCGTTCAATTGGACACCATTTTAACTTATCAATAGATTTAAATTCTTGTACAGGTTGTGGAGCTTGTGTAATTGCTTGTCACGCTGAAAATAATGTGCCAGTAGTTGGTAAAGAAGAAATTAGACGTAGTCGTGATATGCATTGGTTACGTATTGATAGATATTATTCTTCGGAAGATACGTTTGCTGAAGATGATACTAAAAAAGATGAGTTCTCTGGACTTTGGGGAGATAAAGGTTCATTAAGTGGATTTGGAGAATTAGAACATCCAGCTGATAATCCTCAAGTAGCTTTTCAACCAGTAATGTGTCAGCATTGTAATCATGCGCCTTGTGAAACTGTTTGCCCAGTGGCAGCAACATCACATGGTCGTCAAGGTCAGAATCACATGGCTTATAACCGTTGTGTAGGTACACGTTATTGTGCAAACAATTGTCCATATAAAGTGCGTCGTTTTAACTGGTTTTTATATGCTCAAAATGATGAGTTTGATTACCATATGAATGATGACTTAGGACGTATGGTATTAAATCCAGATGTGACAGTACGTTCGCGTGGTGTGATGGAAAAATGTTCTATGTGTATTCAAATGACACAAAAAACAATACTTGATGCTAAACGTGACGGACGAGTAATTAAAGATGGAGAATTTCAAACAGCTTGTTCTGCAGCTTGTAGTAGTGGGTCAATGAAATTTGGAGATATCAATGATAAAGAAAGTAAAGTTGCAAAACTTAAAGAAGATGATCGTATGTATCACTTATTAGAAAGTGTCGGTACTAAACCAAATGTGCAGTATCATACTAAAGTGAGAAATACAATAGAAGCATAAAAATTAATTAAGAAATAATTATAATAGATTATGGCGTCTCATTACGAAGCACCTATTAGAAGACCCTTAGTTACAGGAGAAAAATCATATCACGATGTATCGGTAGATGTGGCAGCACCTGTTGAAGGAAAAGCAAATAAATCTTGGTGGATTGTATTTTCAATCGCACTTATCGCATTCCTTTGGGGAATAGGGTGTATTATCTATACAATTTCTACAGGTATTGGAACTTGGGGTTTGAATAAAACCGTTGGTTGGGCTTGGGATATTACTAACTTCGTTTGGTGGGTTGGTATTGGTCATGCAGGAACATTAATTTCTGCTGTACTTTTACTTTTTCGTCAAAAATGGAGAATGGCAATTAACCGTTCTGCAGAAGCAATGACAATTTTCTCTGTAGTTCAAGCAGGTTTATTTCCAGTAATTCACATGGGAAGACCTTGGTTAGGATATTGGGTGTTACCAATTCCGAATCAATTTGGTTCACTTTGGGTAAACTTTAACTCTCCATTACTTTGGGATGTATTTGCTATATCAACGTATTTATCAGTATCATTAGTATTTTGGTGGACTGGTTTACTTCCTGATTTTGCGATGTTACGTGATAGAGCAATAAAACCGTTTCAAAAGAAAATATACTCGTTATTGAGTTTTGGTTGGTCAGGACGCGCTAAAGATTGGCAACGTTTTGAAGAAGTATCATTGGTACTTGCCGGTTTAGCAACACCTTTAGTACTTTCTGTACACACTATTGTATCATTTGATTTCGCTACCTCGGTAATTCCTGGTTGGCATACCACGATTTTTCCACCTTATTTTGTAGCAGGTGCAGTATTCTCTGGTTTTGCGATGGTAAACACATTGCTTATTATCATGCGTAAAGTGTGTAGCTTAGAAGACTATATTACAGTACAGCATATCGAATTAATGAACATTGTAATTATGATTACAGGTTCTATAGTTGGTGTGGCTTATATTACAGAATTATTTATTGCTTGGTATTCTGGAGTAGAATATGAACAATACGCATTTTTAAATAGAGCTACAGGACCTTATGCTTGGGCTTACTGGATGATGATGTCGTGTAATGTGTTCTCACCTCAATTTATGTGGTTCAAGAAATTAAGAACAAGTATTATGTTCTCATTTTTTATCTCTATTGTTGTAAATGTTGGTATGTGGTTTGAACGTTTCGTTATTATCGTAACATCACTACACAGAGATTATTTACCATCATCATGGACGATGTTCTCTCCTACATTTGTAGATATTGGAATTTTTATAGGGACAATTGGTTTCTTCTTTGTATTATTTTTATTGTACGCAAGAACCTTCCCTGTAATTGCTCAAGCTGAAGTGAAAACAATCTTAAAGTCTTCTGGAGAACGTTATAAAAAAATAAGAGAGCAAGGAGATAGCTTAGTTGGAACTGGTGCTGATGAAAGAACATCAGGAGATAATAATAAAGAAACAAAAAACTAAAATAGTACATGGAAGCTTCAAAAGTAATTCACGCTATTTATACAGATGATGATGTTTTAATGGCTGCCGTTAAAAAGGTAAAGTCAGCACATCATCATATCGAAGAAATATATACGCCTTTTCCGGTTCATGGACTAGACAAAGCGATGGGATTAGCTCCAACAAGACTCGCTATTGCATCATTTATGTATGGTTGTGTTGGTTTAACAGTAGCAGTTGTAATGATGAATTTCATCATGATACAAGATTGGCCTCAAGACATTGGTGGTAAACCAAGTTTTAGCTATATAGAAAACATGCCAGCTTTTGTGCCAATTATGTTTGAATTAACGGTGTTTTTTGCTGCTCACTTAATGGTTATCACCTTCTATTTAAGAAGTAGAATGTGGCCATTTAAAAAAGCTGAAAACCCAGACCCAAGAACAACTGATGATCATTTTTTAATGGAAATCGCTGTTCAGAATAACGAAAAAGAACTCTCCAATTTATTAAAAGAAACTGGAGCAGTAGAAATTAATTTAATTGATAAAGCGCATTAATTTATACAGATGAAAAGCTTATTTAAAACAATAGTAGTATTAATGGTATTTGCAAGTGTTGTGGCCTGTAAAAAGGATACAAGACCTAATTACCAATTCATGCCAAACATGTATGAATCAGTAGGCTACGAAACCTATCAAGAAGTTAGTATAGTTGTTGACGGGAAAGAAATTCTTAGTAATGATATGGAGGCTCAATTGCCTGCTGAAGGTTCTATTCCTAGAGGTGATCATATGCCTTTTGAAATTGAAAACACAACAGAAGGTTATGAACTTGCTAAAACAACTTTAGTTAGTCCTTTAGATTCTATGAAAATAGATACACCAAAAGGAAAAGAGTTGTATGAAATTTATTGTGGTATATGTCATGGTAATAAAGGAAAAGGGCAAGGGAAACTTGTTAAAAGAGAAAAAATTCTAGGAGTGCCTAGTTATGATGATGCAGGAAGAGCAATTACATCTGGTAGTATTTATCATACCATTTACTACGGAAAGAATGCTATGGGTTCTTACGCTAATCAATTAAATGAAGAAGAGCGTTGGCAAGTTGTTGATTATGTTCTTAAGTTAAAGGCAGACATAGAAAAATAAGATAGATAAAGATTATATATAGATATGTATACATTTTCAAATAGATTAAGAGTAGTAGCAATAGCCCTAATGATATTAGGAGCCATTGGTGTTGCTTATGGTTTTATGACATCTCATAAAGATTTTGACCAAGTTGAGACGCTATTGGCTAGCGAATCTCATCATGGTGAAGGTCATGGAGAAACTGCTGGACACGATGAAGCTAAAGATCATGATTCTCATGTAACGGAAGCATCACATGCTGAACCAGCCGAACATGCTCAAGTTGATGAACACACAAAGCATGTGAATCATATAATGCACGCTATGCATAAAAGACCATGGGCAGCTTTGTATGTTGCAGCATTTTTCTTTTTTATGATTGCACTTGGTGTATTAGCGTTTTATGCGGTACAATATGCTGCTCAAGCTGGTTGGTCTCCATTATTATTAAGAGTTATGGAAGGAATAACTGCTTATATGTTGCCAGGAGCTTTAATCGTTTTAGGTATAGCAATCGCTTCAGGTGTTATAGGTCATTATGGCTTATTTATCTGGATGGATCCAGACGTAGTAGCACATGATAAGCTTATACAAGCAAAATCAGGTTGGTTAAATATTTCTTGGTTTGGAGTAAGAGGTTTAATATTTATTGGAGGATGGTATTTATATAGACGCTTTTCTCGTAAGTACTCATTAGCTCAAGACAAAGCAGATGATAATAAAAATTTCATTAAAACCTTCCGTATTTCAGCAGCATTTTTAGTGTTCTTTTTATACACAGAATCTATAATGTCTTGGGATTGGATTATGAGTGTAGATCCCCATTGGTTCAGTACTCTTTTTGGATGGTATGTATTAGCAGGAATGATGGTTTGCGGGATTACTGTAATAGCAATGATTACAATATATTTAAAATCTAAAGGATATTTACCTAAAGTGAATGATAGTCATATACATGATTTAGCGAAGTTCATGTTCGGGTTTAGTATTTTCTGGACTTACTTATGGTTCTCTCAATTTATGCTAATTTGGTATTCAAATATCCCAGAAGAAGTGACATATTTTGTTACAAGGTTTCAAGATTATCAATTACCATTTTTAGGGATGGTTGCAATGAACTTTGTATTTCCATTGTTATTATTAATGAATAGTGACTATAAGCGTATTCCATGGTTTGTAATTATGGCAGGTATCGTTATTTTGTGTGGTCATTATATAGATATATTTAATATGATTATGCCAGCTACAGTTGGAGATCAATGGGCTATCGGAATTCCCGAAATTAGCTCAATACTTCTTTTTGCAGGATTATTCATATTTATTGTATTTAGAGCATTAACTAAAGCTCCATTAGAGCCTAAACGTAATCCTTTCATCGAAGAAAGTGAACATTTCCATTATTAATAAAATATATAAAGAACAGAAACAACAATGACTGCTTTTTTAACAATTATTATAGTACTTTTTATAGCTGTTGCCATTTGGCAAATGGTTAAGATTTTTGATCTAGCTCAAGTTGCTACATCAAATGATCAAGTAGCTACAGACAAAGACAATAGAATTAATGGATATTTAATGATGGGATTCTTAATCTTCATTTATGTCATCACTATTCTTAGTTTTTGGTATTTAGGAGATTTACCATTAATGTCTAATTCTGCCTCAGCTCACGGACCAGGAGTTGATAATTTGATGATCATTTCAATGGTTATTATATTTATAGTGCAAACCGTTACACAATTTCTATTACACTACTTTGCTTATAAATATAAAGGAGAAAAAGGACGTAAAGCCTTATTCTATGCTGATAATAATACCTTAGAAGCGATATGGACATTTATTCCAGTAGTCGTTTTAGCAGGTTTAGTTATTTACGGTTTGTATACTTGGACTAGCATTATGAATGTTGATGAGAGTGATGACCCAATTATAGTTGAACTATATGCGCAGCAGTTTAATTGGAAAGCGCGATATGCAGGAGATGATAATACCTTAGGTATGGCTAATGTAAGATTGATAGATATTGATCGTGCTAATATTTTAGGGTTAGATGAGTCCGATCCTTATGCAGATGATGATGTTATAACAACAGAGTTACATTTACCAGTAGGGAAGCCTGTGTTATTCAAAATGCGTTCTCAAGATGTGTTACACTCAGCTTATATGCCTCATTTTAGAGCACAAATGAACTGTGTTCCTGGTATGATTACTCAATTTGGTTTCACACCTACAATAACAACAGTGGACATGCGTCAAAACCCTGATATTGTAGAGAAAGTTGCTAATATCAATGCTTTGAGAGCAGATAGGAAAGATGAAATTGAAGACAAAGGGCAAGAATTATTATACGAGTTTGATTACTTATTATTATGTAATAAAATATGTGGTAAATCGCACTACAATATGCAGATGAAGATTATTGTAGAAACTCAAGAAGAATATGATGCTTGGATTAAAGAGCAAAAAATATTCAAAAATTCTTTAACTAACTAAAAGATAAAAAAGAAAATAGATTATGTCAGCACACGCAGATACTCACGCAAACGACGACCACGGACATCATCATAAAGAGACTTTTGTAACTAAATATATATTTAGTCAAGATCATAAAATGATTGCTAAGCAATACCTAATTACTGGTACCATTATGGGTGTAATTGGTGTCTTAATGTCAATTATGTTCCGTATGCAAATCGCTTGGCCAGAACAACCTAATGTGCTTTTTGAAGCACTACTTGGTAAATGGGCTCCAGAAGGTGTTATGGATGCTGATATTTATTTAGCATTAGTAACAATACATGGTACCATTATGGTATTCTTTGTGTTGACTGCTGGATTAAGTGGAACATTTAGTAACCTGTTAATTCCATTGCAAATTGGAGCAAGAGATATGGCTTCTGGTTTCTTAAATATGATCTCTTATTGGCTGTTTTTCTTATCTAGTGTTATCATGGTTATTTCACTATTTGTTGAAGCAGGACCAGCAGCTGCCGGTTGGACAATCTATCCACCTTTAAGTGCGCTGCCTATGGCTCAAGGAGGTTCTGGTATGGGGATGACTTTATGGTTAGTCTCTATGGCTATATTTATTGCATCATCTCTATTAGGATCATTAAATTATATTGTTACCGTAATTAACTTACGTACAAAAGGAATGTCGATGACAAGATTGCCATTAACAATTTGGACTTTCTTTGTAACCGCTATTATAGGTGTAGTTTCATTCCCAGTTTTATTATCTGCGGCATTATTATTAATAATGGATAGAAGTTTTGGAACATCATTCTTCTTGTCAGATATTTTTATACAAGGTGAAGTATTACATTATCAAGGTGGTTCTCCAGTATTATTTGAACATTTATTCTGGTTTTTAGGACATCCAGAAGTATATATAGTACTATTACCTGCATTAGGAATTACATCCGAAGTTATTGCAACAAACTCTCGTAAACCAATTTTTGGTTATAGAGCAATGATAATGTCTATTCTTGCAATCGCATTCTTATCAACAATAGTTTGGGGTCACCATATGTTTATTTCAGGAATGAATCCATTCTTAGGATCTGTATTTACATTTACAACCTTATTAATTGCAATCCCTTCAGCAGTAAAAGCATTTAACTATATAACGACACTCTGGAAAGGTAATCTGCAAATGAATCCAGCGATGTTATTCTCAATAGGATTAGTATCTACATTTATTACAGGTGGTCTTACGGGGATTATTTTAGGCGATAGTGCTTTAGATATTAACGTACATGATACATATTTCGTTGTAGCACATTTCCACTTAGTAATGGGTATTTCTGCACTCTATGGTATGTTTGCAGGAATCTACCATTGGTTCCCGAAAATGTTTGGTCGTATGCTAAATAAAAACTTAGGATATTTACATTTCTGGGTAACAGCAATTTGTGCTTACGGCGTTTTCTTCCCAATGCACTTTATAGGCATGGCAGGTTTACCAAGGCGTTACTATACGAATTCTAATTTCCCATTATTTGATGATACAGCTAATGCTAATGTTGTTATTACAGTATTTGCTATTATTGGTGGTATTTTCCAATTAGTGTTCTTATATAATTTCTTCTCTTCGATATTCTTCGGAAAGAAAGCTGTACAAAACCCATGGAAATCAAACACATTAGAATGGACAGCACCAGTAGAACACATGCATGGTAACTGGCCAGGAGAGATTCCTCATGTTCATCGTTGGGCTTACGATTATAGTAAACCAGGTCACGATGTAGATTTTGTACCACAAGATGTCCCTTTAAAAGATGGTGAGGAAGAATTACAACACTAACATATCTTTATAAAATATTGAAAAGCCTTTCGTAAATAACGAAAGGCTTTTTGTTTATATTTGTGTTATATGAACGAAAACTTAGACCCAACAAACGATAGTTTTACTCCTGAAGAGCTAGATGTCGAAAAAAATTTAAGACCCTTATCATTTGATGATTTTACAGGTCAGGATAAAGTGTTGGAAAATCTTCAAATTTTTGTTCTAGCTGCAAACCAACGTGATGAAGCTTTAGATCATACCTTATTTCATGGCCCTCCAGGATTAGGTAAAACGACTTTAGCTCATATATTAGCTAGCGAACTAAATGTTGGTATTAAAGTAACCTCAGGGCCTGTGTTAGATAAACCAGGAGACCTAGCAGGATTACTTACAAATCTTGATGATCGTGATGTCTTATTTATTGATGAGATTCACCGTTTAAGTCCCATTGTAGAAGAGTATTTATACTCAGCTATGGAAGACTATAAAATTGATATTATGATTGAATCAGGCCCTAATGCAAGGACCGTTCAAATTAACCTAAACCCATTTACACTAGTTGGAGCAACAACACGTTCAGGACTATTAACTTCTCCTATGCGAGCCCGTTTTGGGATACAGAGTAGACTTCAATACTATAACACCGAATTACTAACCACTATTGTTCAACGTAGTGCCACTATTTTAAATGTGTCAATTTCAATGGAAGCCGCTGTTGAAATTGCTGGCAGAAGTCGAGGAACACCAAGGATAGCTAATGCATTATTGCGACGAGTTCGTGATTTTGCTCAAATAAAAGGCAATGGAAGTATTGATATTAAGATTGCAAAATTTGCTTTAGAAGCACTTAATGTTGATGCGCATGGTTTAGATGAAATGGATAATAAAATCTTAGAGACTATTATCGAAAAATTTAAAGGAGGTCCAGTAGGAATAACGACTTTAGCAACAGCAGTTAGTGAAAGTGCAGAAACTATTGAAGAGGTCTATGAACCCTTTTTAATCCAACAAGGATTTATTATGCGTACACCACGTGGGCGCGAAGTTACCGAATTTGCTTATAAACATTTGGGAAAAATTAAAGGCCCAACTCAAGGCGGTTTGTTTTAAGATTTTCCTCATTCTGAATCTCATTATGATTAAAAATGAAATATAAGTATCCAAATAAAATTCCTTTTTATAAGTTCTTAATGCAAGCAGGTTCTATTGCAAAAAACCCAATACAGTTTCATCATAAATGGTTTAATGAAAAAGGCGATACATTTTCTATAAAATCTCCTTTTTATGGACATATTATTCTAACTCGAGATGCTGTACTCACAAGGCATATACTTCAAAAAAACCATAAGATTTATCATAAATCTAAAATCCAAACCACACATTTGTCTAAATATGTAGGTTATGGTTTATTAACGTCTAGTGGTGATTATTGGTTAAAACAACGTCGATTGATTCAACCAGCATTTCATAAAGATAAAATCCAAAACCTCGTTGCTATAATTGACACAGCAATTACAACTCAAGTTGATACAATCAAAGCAGAAGGAATGGTAGATTTATACCCTTTAATGAATGCTTTAGCCTTCGAAGTTGTTGCTAAATCTTTGTTTAACTTTTCAGCTGAAACACAAACATTAAATCGACTACAATTTATTATTGAAAAATTACAGCTCTTTATCGTTAAAGAGCTTAGAATGCCCTATAAGAAATTATGGTACACACTTAATGGGCAAATTAAGTACCATATGGCTTTAGTGAAAGAAAGTAGAGCTATAATTAATACTATAATTGAAGACCGAAGGCAATCAAAAAATAACCATGATGATCTCTTGGATATGTTACTTCATGCACAATATGAGGATGGTTCTACAATGACTAATGATCAATTAATAGATGAAATTTTAATTCTGTTTGTTGCAGGTCATGAAACAACGGCAAATGCATTGACGTTTACATTAAAACTTTTAGCACAAAATAAAGAAGCGTTAATTAAGGCTGAAGAAGAAATCAAAAACGTTAATATTAAAGATTATTCAGCCTTAGAAGAAATCTCTCAGCTTAATTACATAAAATGTTGTATCGAAGAAAGCATGCGCTTATATCCTCCTGCATGGATCACAGATCGTGTGAACATTGAAGATGATAGTATTAATGGTTGTTATTTGAAAAAAGGCACGATAATTGGTGCTTCTATTTATGAGATGCATCGTAATAAGAGTTATTGGAATTCTCCTGAACATTTTATTCCCGAACGGTTTTTAGATGCGCACAGAAAAGAAATAATGCCTTTTTACATGCCTTTTGGAGCTGGACCAAGGTTATGTATAGGTAATAATTTTGCTATGTATGAAATGATTTTGGCGGTGAGTTCAATTCTAAAAAAATTTCATATTTCGACCACTGACGATATTATAAAAGTCAACCCTTTAATTACATTAAAACCTGTAGATGTACAATTAAAATTTACACTAAGAGATTCGTGATTAATGTTAAAGAAAAACATACCAACCTTATAAAAGCAGAAGCCAAACGTCTTGGCTTTTTATCTTGCGGAATAAGTAAAGCTGGTTTTTTAGAAATAGAAGCGCCACGTTTGGAGCAATGGCTTAAGCATAATAGTCATGGTGAAATGCGCTATATGGAGAATCATTTTGATAAACGTCTTGATCCAACAAAACTTGTTGAAGGTTCTAAAAGTGTGGTTTCATTACTCCTAAATTATTTTCCTTCGGAAACTCAAAACGCTGAAAGCTATAAGCTTTCAAAATATGCATACGGAACCGATTATCATTTTGTTATTAAAGATAAGCTCAAATCACTTTTAAGGTTTATACAAGAAGACATTGGAGATGTTCATGGTCGTGCGTTTGTAGATTCGGCTCCAGTATTAGATAAAGCTTGGGCGGCAAAATCTGGATTAGGATGGATTGGAAAGCATAGTAATTTGTTGACACAACAAGTAGGTTCGTTTTATTTTATAGCAGAATTGATTATCGATTTAGAATTAGATTATGATTCAGTAACAACAGATCATTGCGGAACCTGTACAGCATGTATTGATGCTTGCCCAACTGAGGCTATTACAGAACCTTATGTGGTTGATGGTAGCAAATGCATTTCATATTTTACTATAGAGTTAAAAGATAATTTACCTTCAGAATTTAAAGGTCAATTTAACGATTGGATGTTTGGCTGTGATGTGTGTCAAGATGTGTGCCCGTGGAATCGTTTTTCAAAAGCGCATAACGAACCTTTATTTAATCCGCATCCAGAATTGCTCTCAATGTCCAAAAAAGATTGGGAAGAGATTACTAAAGATACCTTTAATAAAGTATTTAAAAACTCAGCAGTTAAACGTACTAAGTTTGAAGGATTGAAGCGTAATATTCGCTTTGTAAAAGAATAACACAAAATATTTAAAGAAAATATGCTGAAACGATTTTATATTATAGGTGTCTTAGTATTAATAAGTTGTGTCAAAGAAAGTTCTGAAGAACGTCTTGAAAATAACATTATTCAAATACAGAAACTTCAAGAATCATCAATTAAAAAAGCTAATGATTCTTCACTAATATATTTAAATCAAGTAGAACGTATTATTGAAGGAAGTCCAAGAATTCCTGATACATTTGGTATAGAGAATATATTTTTAAAAGGATTTTATTATAAACAAATAAATAAAATTGACTCAGCTTCTCATTATTTTCATAAAACGATAGATTTAATTGAAGCACCAAATTTAAGAGCACGTAATTACGTTTATTTTAAATATGCTTGGGAAACAGATGAGAGTAATAGTAAGCTTGCAAACGCTATTAGTACAGCCCATAAATTTATTGAGATATCTCATGACGATAAAAATGCTAAAGGTTTAACGTTTGCTTATAATAGTCTTGAGCGTATGACTTTGGCTCTAGGAAACTATGAGAAGGCATTAGAATACAATACTAAGGCATTAGAAGCTGCTAAAAAATCTTCTAATACAGGTATGTATATTATTACATTAAACTCTAGAGCGGATAATTTGTATCATTCAAATGAAAAAGAGAAAGCTTATAAGCTTTTAGATAGTGTTAGTAATATTGAAACAGAGTCTGCTGATGTTAAAAGGCAGCTAATTCGTAATTATGGAGTTTTAAATTTTTATGATGAAAATTATAAAAGTGCTATAGAGAAATATAAAATTGCATTGCAACTTTCAAAAGAAATAGAGGCTAATAAAAATACTAATATAATAGAATCATATAATAATATTGCAGAAGCTTATATGCTATTGGAAAACTATGAATTAACGAAAAAATATCTAGATTCTACTCAAGCAATAATTCAACCCAATTCGTACCCTCCATATATAACTTTTTATAATGAACTCCGTTTCAAATTAAATTATAGAACTAAAAAGAATGAAGACGATCTTCTTAAAGAATATCTTAAGTTAATTAAAGATTTAAATAAGCAACATGAAGACAAAATAGCAGAAGAATTGGTGGCTTTAAAGGTTTCAAACGAGAAAGAAACACTAGCTAAAGAACAAAAGAAAGAGGCAGAGATTACAAATATTAAACTAATTTCCTTATTAGGGTTCTCTATATTATTAATGTTAATAGGATATCTGTTTTTTAGGCAAAGACGATTTAAATTTGAAAAAAAAGATATGCAAATGCAGCAGCGTTTATTGCGATCTCAAATGAGCCCGCATTTTATGTTTAATACCTTATCTGCAATTCAAAATCAAATTAAGGATAGTAAAGTAGACGCTGCAAACTATTTGTTGAAATTTTCGAGGTTACTACGATTAATTTTAGAAAATTCTTTAAATGATTACGTGC
This sequence comes from Flavobacteriales bacterium 33_180_T64, assembly GCA_002162685.1. Classification (GTDB taxonomy): domain Bacteria; phylum Bacteroidota; class Bacteroidia; order Flavobacteriales; family Flavobacteriaceae; genus Psychroserpens. The sequence continues at coordinate 38,020 of MAAQ01000013.1, read as the reverse complement.
AAATAGAAAATGAATTAGAATCATTACGTAAATATATAGATCTTCAATTGTTACGTTTTCCAAATCAATTTGAATATAGTATTGTTTTAGAAAATTTTGAAGAAGACGAATTGTTGTTTATTCCACCAATGTTGATCCAGCCATTTGTAGAAAATAGTATAGAATATGGGTTTTTTGGGGTTGATTATAAAGGTCAAATTCATATAAAATTAGAACTACAGGATAAATTTATAATGTGTAGTATTGATGATAATGGTTTAGGATTACAAGAATCAAACACGGATTATAAAAAATCAATATCAACTCAATTGATTTCAAATTTTATTTTTAAATCGACTAAAAAGAATATTCTTATTTTAGATAAAAAAGTAGAGAGTCTAATAGAAACAGGAGTTTTGGTGAGATTTTTAATTCCATATAAATTTTCAGAAAATGATTAAAACAATATTGGTAGATGATGAAGCTTATATTAGAAACAATGTAAGGGCTAAATTAGTACAATACTTTAGTAATGATATAGAAATTGTTGGTGAGGCTGGAAACGTAAGTTCTGCTGTGAAAATAATTAAAGAAAAGAAGCCCAATTTACTTTTTTTAGATATTCATTTATCAGATGGGACCGGTTTTGATATTTTAAATGAATTAGAGGAAAAAAACTTTGATGTCATTTTTATTACAGGTTTTGATAATCATGCAATCAAAGCAATTAAAGTTGGTGCTTTAGATTATATTTTAAAACCTATTGATGATTACGAATTTAAAGATGCGGTAAAAAAAGCTCTTGAAAAAACTACTGTGGAAAATGATTTAGAAAAATTAGTTGAAATATCGAGTGAGTACTTTCAAGGAGTAAAAAGAAAACGAATTATATTAAAAACATTAGAGAATGTTTATGTGGTTTACGAAGATGATATTCTTTATTGTAAATCAGAAGGGAATTATACAACGTTTTACACCAAACAATCAGAAAAAATATTAGTATCAAAACCAATAAAAAAGATCATGGAACTTCTATCTGAAGATATTTTTATTAGATGTCATCAATCATATTTAGTTAATAAAAAGCATGTCGTAAGATATAATAAACAGGGTATGTTAATTATTATTAACGAAGTTAAAGTGCCTGTTTCGAGTAGGAGAAAAGATTTCGTAATGGGAAAAATTTTTTAATTCACGAATTTAAATTAATCAGCTTCAAATTTGAATTTGATAATGTCGAATATGAAATTTCCATTTTTAAAAGTGATTATTTATTAAATTACACTTTAAAACTTTAATTATTATGAAAAAAATCCCTCAATTATTATTTTTAATATTGTTATTTAATGTTAACTCTTGTCAAAAAGAAGATATAGGTCCTTCTGAAATAGATAACCAAGATATATTAGAAATAAATAAGGAAACTAACTTTAATAATTTACCAACAACTAGTGAAGCTGGAGCTATAGAAAACACTATGCAGTGGGTGTCGTTTATGATAACTCAAGTTTTAATAAAGGAAGAGGTAAATGCAACTCAGCAATTTATGGATGACTATGTTGAAGGGATGAATGGCAACGGATTCTCAATTATTAAATTATCTGATCTGTTAGACGAAAATCGTTCAAACCAATCATTTAGAATAGCGTTTGAAAGTGAGTACTATATTTTTACTGATGAAAATGGTAATTCATGTGAAAATCAAGGAAAACCAAAACTACGACCTACGCCACCACCATGTGAACCATTACCATGTGCTACAAATAATCTATTTGAAACTTTTGTAGATTATTTAATAATAGATCATTGTTTAGAATTATACGTGTCAAATAATTTCAACTCTACTCAAAATATTGTTTCAACAGCTCACCCTATGGTAAATAATTTGACTTCAAATACAGGTTTTGCGCATTCCAAAATTTCAGAGTGTATTGTTGATGAAGTTATTTTTGAAAGTTATGCTATAGGACCAGCTATGAACAACTTTATTGTTGTTAGACCTTATAGAGATGGAGTAAATTGTGCATATGATCAATTTTCCAGCATTCCTGACTTTTCTTTATTTCCATATTAGAAATTATATTATATAAATAAAAAGCCTCTTGATTTATTTCAAGAGGCTTTTTATTTGATATTATTTCTCGTTTAAAGAATCTGAGATAATCATTGACGCTTATAAATTTACTTTAGTAAGATTCTTTTTTTACAATTTTAGCATAATAAGTAAGACCTGATTTTTAAGTAGTAATTCAAATAAGCAGTGTTATTGGGCGACAGGTGTTTTATTCGCTCAAATTGGGAATGAAATTTTTAATTGTATTAATCTTCAGGTTTATCTGAAAATATGTTCTGTGCCTTTATCAAACAAAAGCAGCCTATTTTCTTAATCCCTTTCTCCTAAAACGCTTACATTTGTAATTCGCTTTGTACTAAAATACAATTCAATAATTGATTAATTCACACACTTTAATATGAGCAAGCAGAGTAAACGTCGAGAAGCATTAGTGTACCATGCCAAACCAACTCCTGGTAAAATTCAAGTTGTTCCAACTAAAAAATATGCATCACAAAGAGATTTGTCATTAGCATATTCTCCTGGAGTAGCTGAACCTTGCTTAGAAATTGAAAAAGATAAAAACAATGTTTATAAATATACAGCTAAAGGGAATTTAGTTGCAGTAATATCAAACGGAACTGCCGTTTTAGGTCTTGGAAATATTGGACCAGAAGCTTCAAAACCGGTAATGGAAGGAAAAGGCTTGCTCTTTAAAATCTTTGCTGATATTGATGTTTTTGATATTGAAGTCGATACCGAAAATATTGAAGAGTTTATTCAAACTGTAAAAAATATTGCACCAACTTTTGGTGGTATTAATCTTGAAGATATTAAAGCGCCAGAAGCTTTTGAAATTGAACGTCGCCTTAAAGAAGAATTAGATATTCCAGTAATGCATGATGATCAACATGGTACTGCAATCATCTCTGCTGCAGCTTTATTGAATGCCTTAGAAATTGCTGAAAAGAATATTGGAGATGTGAAAATTGTTATTAGTGGTGCTGGAGCTGCTGCTATTTCTTGTTCTCGTTTATATAAAGCATGTGGTGCTAAACGAGAAAACATGATCATGTTAGATAGTAAAGGTGTTATTAGAAATGATCGTGATAACCTAACAACAGAAAAGGCTGAGTTCTCTACACATAGAAAAATAAATACTTTAGATGAAGCCATGCAAGATGCTGATGTTTTTATCGGTTTATCTAAGGCTGATATTGTAAATCCAGAGATGCTTAAATCCATGGCAGACAACCCTATTGTGTTTGCAATGGCTAATCCCGATCCTGAAATTCCATATAATATTGCTATTGCAACTCGAAAGGATATCATTATGGCAACTGGTCGAAGTGACCATCCTAATCAAGTTAATAATGTACTTGGGTTTCCGTTTATTTTTAGAGGCGCTTTAGATGTAAGAGCAACAAAAATTAATGAAGCCATGAAGATGGCTGCAGTTTATGCTTTAGCAAACTTAGCTAAAGAGCCAGTGCCAGAGCAAGTAAACATTGCATATGGTGAAACACGATTAACTTTCGGTAGAGATTACATTATTCCTAAACCATTTGATCCAAGGCTCATTGCCGAAGTGCCTCCTGCTGTTGCTAAAGCAGCTATGGAAAGTGGAGTTGCTCAAGAACCTATTGAGGATTGGGGGAAATATAAAGATGAATTATTAGAACGTTTAGGTTCTGATAATAAAATTGTAAGACTCCTATTAAATCGCGCGAAACTAAACCCTAAGCGTGTTGTCTTTGCTGAAGCTGATCAGTTAGATGTTTTGAAAGCAGCTCAAATAGTTTGCGAGGAAGGAATTGCAATACCAATTCTTCTTGGACGTCGAGATAAGATTTTATCACTCATGGAAGACATTGAATTCGAAGGAGATTTAGAAATTATTGATCCAAAATCTGACGACGAAGAAATACGTAAAAATGCCTATGCTAAAGTGTATTGGGAACAGCGAAATCGTAATGGAGTTACTTTGTTTTCTGCAGAAAAATTAATGCGTGAGCGTAACTATTATGCAGCTATGATGGTTAATGAAGGCGATGCAGATGCATTAATTTCAGGATATTCTAGAAGTTACCCATCTGTAGTGAAACCTATGCTAGAGCTTATCGGTCTTGCTCCAGGTTCGACTAGAATTGCTACAACTAATGTTATGATGACGCAACGTGGACCAATGTTTTTAAGTGATACGTCTATAAATATTAATCCGTCTGCAAATGATTTAACAAGAATTGCTCAAATGACAGCTGGTGTAGTGAAAATGTTTGGAATGGAACCAGTAATGGCAATGATATCGTATTCTAATTTTGGGTCTTCAAAAAATCAAACAGCAACAAAAGTTAGAGAAGCTGTTGAATATTTACATAAAAGACATCCAGATTTAATTGTTGACGGAGAATTACAAACTGATTTTGCATTAAATAAAGAAATGCTTCAAGCCACATTTCCATTTTCAAAATTAGCAGGTAAAAAGGTGAATACACTTATTTTTCCAAATTTAGAATCTGCAAATATTACTTATAAATTGCTTAAAGAGCTTAATAAAGCAGACTCAATTGGACCAATTATGATGGGAATGAAAAAACCAGTTCATATACTTCAGTTAGATGCTAGTGTTGATGAAATTGTAAACATGACTGCAATTGCAGTTATAGATGCGCAACAAAAAGAAAAAAGAGATGCCAATAAGCGTAATGCTTTAGAGAACTAAACACCTTTGAAATGTAAATAATTTTATTACATTTGAGTTTTAAACTCTAGTGGGTAAATGATTACACATATTCAAGGTAAATTAGTAGAAAAAAATCCAACAGATGTAGTTATAGATTGCAATGGTGTTGGCTACCTTCTCAATATATCATTACATACATTTTCTCAAATTCCAGATAGTGAAGCTCTCAAGCTGTACACGCATTTAATTGTACGCGAAGATTCTCATACTTTGTATGGGTTTTCATCACTGGCAGAACGCGAAATATTCAAGCTACTACTTTCTGTAAGTGGTATTGGTGCTAATACAGCTAGAACAATGTTATCATCATTATCTCCTCAGCAAGTTAAAGAAGGAATTGCACTTGGTGATGTAGCATTAATTCAATCTATAAAAGGAATTGGAGCTAAAACAGCAGCGCGTGTCATATTAGATTTAAAAGATAAAGTGCTTAAAGTGTACGACATTGACGAAGTTTCTGTTAATAAAAACAATACGAACAAAGATGAAGCGTTATCTGCTTTAGAAGTTTTAGGATTTGCTAAAAAGCAGTCCGAACGTATTGTGGATAAAATTGTGTCTCAACAACCAGACGCAACGGCAGAATCCATTATTAAAGAAGCTTTAAAAAATTTATAAAATTTGATAACAACTAACTTTACTATATTAAAATCATCAAATCGCCTTTTATTTATCCTTGCTCTGGTATTGGTTAGCAGCTTTGGTAACGCTCAAACTAACCCAACAACTCAAGATAGTACTAAAACAGGCTTTTCTCTTGGAACATTAAAGTTTCCAAATCCGCAAAGTATAGTGTCAAAATATACTTACGATCCTAAAACTGATAGATATATCTATACTGAAAAAGTTGGGAGTTTTAATATTAACTATCCAATTATTTTAACACCTGCTGAATATCAAAAATTAGTTTTACAAGAGCAACAACGTTTATATTATAAACAAAAAATTGATGCTGCAGAAGGAAAAAAAGAAGGATCAGAAGATGAGCAAAAGAATTTATTACCAGAATTTTATATCAACTCTGGGTTTTTTGAAACCCTTTTTGGTGGGAATACGATTGAAGTAATCCCTCAAGGATCTGTTGAAATGGATTTAGGTGTTTTATTTACGAAACAAGATAACCCAACCTTCTCACCTCGTAATCGAAGTAACTTTACATTTGATTTCGATCAACGTATTAGTTTAAGTTTATTAGGTAAAGTTGGAACGCGTTTGCAAGTCACCGCTAACTATGATACAGAGTCTACTTTTGATTTTCAAAATTTAGTAAAATTAGAATACACTCCTACTGAAGATGATATCATAAGAAAAATTGAAGTTGGTAATGTTAGCATGCCTTTAAATAGCTCTTTAATTACAGGAGCACAAAGTTTATTTGGAGTAAAAACCGAACTGCAGTTTGGTAAAACAAGAGTTACGGCTATTTTTTCTGAACAACAATCGCAATCACAATCTGTTATAGCGCAAGGCGGAGGAACATTAGAAGAGTTTGAATTCTTTATAAGAGATTATGATGAAAATAGACATTATTTCTTAGCACAATATTTTAGAGATACATATGATGAATCGATGCTTCGTTATCCTTTCATAAATAATAACATTCAAATTACAAGAATTGAAGTTTGGGTTACAAATAGAAGTAACCAAACCAATAATGTTAGAAATATTGTTGCGCTTCAAGACTTAGGTGAATTTGAAACTATTGGTATAAATGGAGGTGTAGATCCAGGAGGTTTTATAAACCTTGCCGAAGGGTCTCAGTTTCCAGATAATGTTAATAATGGATTTGATCCTACAGCAATTGGTGGAGCAGGTTCTTTTTTATCACCTTCAGTTAGAGATATAACAACAGCTGAACAAGGTATTTTAACACCTGCAAATGAAGGCTTTGATTTTGGAAAACTTGAAAATGCAAAGAAGCTTGAACATGGTAGAGACTATGAATTTAATTCGCAATTAGGTTATATTTCGTTAAACCAACGTTTGTTAAATGATGAAATTGTTGCTGTTGCTTTTCAATATACTATTGGAGGAGAAGTGTATCAAGTCGGTGAGTTTGCAAATGATGGTGTGAATTCTACTGCTACAAATAACGATAATGATAATGATGGCATTCCAAACGTCGCAGATGTAGATGTTGATGGAGATGGGACTGCCGATAATGGTGTAGATACTGATGGTGATGGAATTAATGATCAAACCGACTCTGATGTTGATGGTGACGGACTTATAGATAACGGTCCTGATATTAATGCAGATGGAATTAATGATAGTTTTGTTATTGCAGAAGGCTCTACACAAAGTTTAATTGTAAAAATGCTGAAAAGTCCAATCACAGATGTAAACCAACCCATTTGGGATTTGATGATGAAAAACATCTACGATACAGGTGCATTTCAATTAGATAAAGAAGACTTCAAGCTTAATATTTTTTATACCGAAGCCTCACCACTAAATTATATTGCTCCAGTTGATGGAACTTCATTCCCAATATTTGGAAACAACTCTCCATTTGATACAACAGATGACGGCGAAATCATAGACACACCATTAATTCGACTATTTCATTTAGATCGATTAAACTTTAATAATGATCCACAAGCAGGTGGTGATGGTTTCTTCGATTTTGTTCAAGGTCAGACAGTACTTACCCAAAATGGTAAAATTATATTTACTAAAGTTGAGCCTTTTGGTCGCTATCTTTTTGATATTTTAGATGATGATGGTAGTGCAAATAATGATGCAGATTACGAATTAGAGACCTATACCAATCTTAATCAAGAAAAGTATGTGTATGATATTCTTTATAAGCAAACTAAAACAGCTGCTTTAGATGAAGTTGAAAAAAATAAATTTCAAATTAAAGGACGTTACAAATCTTCAGGTGGTGATGGTATTCCTTTAGGCGCATTTAATGTGCCAAGAGGGTCAGTAATTGTTACAGCTGGAGGGCGAACACTTTTAGAGGGTCAAGATTATACCGTTAATTATCAAATAGGACGTGTTTATATTATAGATGAAGCTTTAAAATCATCTAATATTCCTATCAATGTTTCTGTAGAAAATAACGCTGTATTTGGTCAGCAAACAAGACGATTTACAGGTGTTAATGTAGAACATCAATTTAATGAGAATTTTGTTTTAGGTGCTACAATTTTAAATTTAAATGAACGCCCTATTACCCAAAAAGCAAATTATAATAACGAACCAATTAATAATACCATTTTTGGTTTTAACGGAAATTATTCTACCGAAGTACCTTTCTTTACACGTTTAGTTAATAAACTACCTAATATAGATACAGATGCTGCTTCTAATCTTTCAGTGAGAGGTGAATTTGCTTACTTAGCTCCAGGAGCTCCAAAAGGGACAGATTTTAATAGTGAAGCTACAGCTTATGTCGATGATTTTGAAGGCTCGCAAGGTGCCATAGATTTATTATCACCGCAATCTTGGTTTCTGTCAAGTAGGCCAAGAACCATTAATGGTGTACTTGAGAATGATGCTATAAATGGTCCAGGAATTCAAAATGGATTTGATAGAGCATTTTTAAACTGGTATACTATCGATCCTATTTTCTATAGTAATCAAAGACCCGGTGATATTAGTGATGATGATGTGTCTAATTTATATACAAGACGTGTCTTTATTGATGAGGTATTTCCTGAATTAGATATTGCACAAGGCCAATCTACAGTAATTAATACTTTAGATTTAGCGTATTATCCAAGAGAAAGAGGACCTTATAATTACCAAAGTACGGGAATTGATGTCGCTACAGAAACTTTAACGATTCCTCAAAACAGTTGGGCCGGAATTACACGACAAATTACGTCTACAGACTTTGAACAAGCTAATGTTGAGTATATAGAGTTTTGGATACAAGATCCATTTTTAGATGACAACGGCACCAATCAGGGAGGGAAATTATTTTTTAACCTTGGTAATATTTCTGAAGATATTATAAAGGATGGAAAAAAACAATATGAAAATGGATTGCCTGAAAATGGTGATATTAGTGATTTAACAGAAACCTCTTATGGTACTGTTGTTCCAAATAATCAATCTTTAATTTATACCTTTTCAACAGGTGGAGACCAACGTTCTAACCAAGATGTTGGGTATGATGGATATGACGATTCTGAAGAGACATCTTCAGATAATCCAATACTTCAACCTATTTATGCACCATATGTAGGCCTAGAAGATCCAGCAAAAGATAATTACACGTATTATTTAAATACTGAAGGTGATATTTTTGAACGTTATAAAAAATATAACGGCTTAGAAGGAAACTCTCCAGATGTGTTTACAGATACAAATCGAGGATCTACACCACAACCAGATGTAGAGGATATCAATAGAGATAACACAATGAATACTATTGATAGTTATTTTCAATATGAAATCGATATCACTCCTTCATCTTTAATTGAAAGTAATCCTCAGATTAATGATGTAAAAGAACGTCAAGTGACTTTACCTAATGGTCAAACACGAACAGTGACTTGGTATCAATTTAGAGTCCCTATTGCAGAAGGACCTAGTAGAACAGCAATTGGTGGTATTTCAGACATTAGATCAGTACGTTTTGCACGTATGTTTTTAGAAGATTTTACGGAGACTACGGTCTTACGTTTTGCAACATTAGATTTAGTTCGAAGTGATTGGAGACGTTACACTCTAACTTTAGATGACGAACCAAATAATGATAATGATAATACAGAACTAAGTGTTGGTGTTGTTGGACTTCAAGAAAATGATGGAAACTATGTGTTGCCTCCAGGGGTTGTTTTAGAACAATTAAATAACAACAATAATATTATTAGACAAAATGAACAATCTTTACAAGTTGAAGTTTGTGAATTAGAACCAGAAGATTCTAGAGGTGTATTCAAAAATATAAATATAGATATGCGTCAGTACAATAAGCTGCGTATGTTTATTCATGCTGAAGAAGGTGAGTCTGGGTCATTAGGCGATGGAGATTTAGTTGGTTTTATTCGTATGGGTAATGATTTTACACAAAACTATTATCAAATTGAAGTGCCATTACAGGTGTCATCAGGATTTGCATCTGCAGAGTCTGTTTGGCCTGAAGCTAATGAAATTAATATAGAACTTAGTGTTTTAGAGCAAGTGAAATCTTTAGGAATAGCTAGTGGTACTTTAGCAAATGTTGAACCAACATTTTATGATTTAAATAATGGAGAGCTTATTGAGGTTTCAGAATTTGATCCACATACCATTGGTCAGCAAAGAATTGCGATTAAGGGTAATCCAAATTTTGGAGATGTTAGAGTTTTAATGGTTGGGGTTAAAAACCCTCGAAGTGATGGCATGAATGCTTGTGGTGAAATTTGGTTTAATGAGTTGCGTTTAGCCGATTTAGATAATGAAGGTGGTTGGGCAGCTGTAGGATCAATGGATGCTAATTTTGCCGATTTTGCTAATATTAGTGCAACCGGAAGAAAAAGCACAATTGGTTTTGGTTCTGTAGAGCAAAGACCAAACGAGCGTAGCCGTGAAGATGTTGAACAGTATGATGTTGTCACAAATTTGAATTTAGGACAACTTCTGCCAAAAAAATGGGGCATCCAGTTGCCATTTAATTATGCAATTGGTGAACAAATTATTACACCAGAATATGACGAATTTTATAGAGATATAAAATTGCAAACACAATTAGACAATACAACCAATCACGATTCTATTTTAAAAGTAAATGAGAATTATACCAAACGTAAGAGTATTAACTTTATTGGTGTTAGAAAAAATAGGACGACAGATAAGAAACCGCGTTTTTATGATGTTGAGAATTTAACTTTTAATTACTCATATAATAAAGAAGAACGACGTGATTTTGAAATCGAGCGCTCTCTAAGTCAAAATATTAGAGCTGGAGTTAATTATAATTATAGTTTCCAACCAATGTCTATAGAGCCTTTTAAGAAAAATGATTCTTTATTTAGAAGTAAATATTGGAAAATCCTTAAAGATTTTAATTTTAATCCAATCCCAACAAGTTTCTCAGTTAATTCAGATATTATTCGTCAGTTTAATAAGCAAAAATTTAGAGAAGTAGATTTAACAGGAGATAATATTGGTTTAGAAGAATTATTCCGAAGAAATTATAATTTCAATACCCAATATGCCCTAAATTATAACTTAACAAAGGCATTGAGTTTAAACTTTACTGCAGCAAATACAAATATTGTTAGAAACTATTTTGTTGATGATGTCATTAATGGGAGTCAAGACCCAAATCTTGATGTTTGGGATGGTTTCTTTGACTTAGGAGATCCTAATATTCAAAGTCAACAGTTACAGATTAATTATGAGATTCCGTTATATAAAATTCCAACCTTGAGTTTTATGCGTGCAACGTATTCATATACAGGTGATTTTCAATGGCAAAAAGGTTCGGATTTAAATAATAATTTACCTATTGAAAATGAAGACGGGTCCTTTACCAATTATAATTTAGGGAATACCATTCAAAATGCAAATACGCATAATATTAACACGACGTTTAATTTAGAAACACTTTATAAGCACGTTGGCTTAACTAAAAAGAAAACCAGAAGGTCTAGAACAACTAAAGCAACCCCAGGCGGTCTAGGTAAAGATGGGAAGCCTAATCCAACAGGAAATACAAAGAACGCTCAAAGTGAAAAAGGAGGTGGTTCTAAAATTTTAAATGCTGCTATTGATTTAGTAACAAGTGTAAAGCGAGTTCAAATAAACTATACTGAAAACAATGGTTCTCTTTTACCAGGTTACTTAAAAACGCCAGGATTTATTGGGACATTTAAACCTACCCTAGGCTATACATTTGGGAGTCAAAGTGATATTAGAGATTTGGCAGCAAGAAATGGATGGCTAACCGTATATCCTAATTTTAATCAGCAGTATAGTGAGGTTACAAATCGTGTGTTAGATATTTCTGCCGATGTAGAGCTCATAAAAGATCTAAATATAGATTTAACAGGTGGGCGTGTGTATTCTCAAAACACAACACAAAATTTTAATACAACAGATACAGATGGCGATGGGTTTAGTGATACTTATAATAGTTTAATTACTAATTCCTTCGGAAACTTTAATATCTCAACTACATTAATTAAAACGGCATTCAGTAAAAGTGACGAAACTCAATCTGCAGCTTTTGATGATTTTAGAGCAAACAGGTTAGTTGTAGCAAGACGATTAGCACGTAATTTTTATGGTAATGATAACTTTGCCGTAGACGGAGAAGGCTATCCTTTAGGTTTTGGTAAAAATAGTCAGGCCGTATTGTTGCCGTCTTTTTTAGCCGCATATAAAGGCACTAATCCAGATAAAATTAGCCTATCTGCTTTTAGAGATATTCCAATACCAAACTGGCAACTTAAGTATACTGGTTTTATGAAAATGAAATGGTTTAAAAAGAACTTTAAACGTTTTTCTATAACTCATGGTTACCGTTCTAGTTATACGATTAATCAGTTTAGAACAAACCTTGATTTAGATCCAGATTTATTACAGCCAGGTGTTGTGTATGAAAACCAAAACCCAGAGGTATTAGATCAATCAGGAAACTTTAAAAACAGAACGGTATTTAGTAATATTAACTTAGAAGAACAGTTTAGTCCTTTATTTCGATTAGATTTTGAAATGAAGAATTCGGTTAAAATTTTAGCCGAAATGAGAAAGGATAGAATACTATCGCTTAGTTTTGATAATAACTTACTAACCGAAATTCAAGGTAAAGAATATATTTTAGGGCTAGGATATCGTATTAAAGACCTTCGTATCCGCTCTAAGCTTGCTGGACCAAAGCAAGTCATTAAAAGTGATTTAAATATGAAAGCAGATGTGTCTGTTAGAAATAATAAAACCATCATTAGATATTTAGATGTAGAGAATAATCAAATTACTCAAGGCCAAACTATTTGGGGATTAAAATATACTGCAGATTACGCATTTACTAAAAACCTTACGGCGATTTTTTACTTTGATTATACCTTTTCAGAATATGAAATATCTACAGCTTTTCCACAAACGACTATCAGATCTGGATTTACATTACGTTACAATTTTGGAAATTAAGTAGTAATTGAGGTCTAAAAAAATTACATTTGTAGCCATACATTAACTTTTAATTTATAAGATGAATATACCATCAGATTTAAAATACACCAAAGACCACGAATGGATTAAAATTGAAGGTGATACTGCCACGGTTGGTATTACTGATTTTGCACAAGGTGAACTTGGAGATATCGTTTATGTTGAAGTAGAAACTGTTGACGAAACATTAGATATCGAAGAAATTTTTGGAACAGTTGAAGCTGTAAAAACGGTTTCAGATTTATTTTTACCGCTATCTGGAGAAATTGCAGAATTCAATGAAAGTCTAGAAGACGAACCAGAAAAAGTGAACACAGATCCTTATGGTGATGGTTGGATGATTAAGATTAAGTTTTCTGATGCTTCAGAAATAGATAATTTATTGTCAGCCGATGATTATAAAACTCTTGTTGGTGCTTAAAAAATGGGCGTTATTAATTGTTGTTATTTATGCAACGGTATTAACAATAGCTAGCTTAATTCATTTAGGAGGAGTTCCTAGTTTAGGGTCTTCATTTGATGATAAAATTTATCATTTTATAGCCTATTTTTTGTTTACAGTTTTGGTATACAATTATTGTAAAGTAAGACAATTTAAAAATGCAAATGTGATTTCAGCTGTTGTTGTAATCGTTTATGGCATTATTATTGAGGTTTTACAGCAAACGATAACATCTTATAGAACTTTAGATATTTACGACGTATTTGCTAATGCACTTGGAGTTGTCGTAGCGATTAGTACTCTAAAATTTAGAACTAAACTAAAGTTAAAATAAATTAATAGCTTGCTTTTTTAACAAATTATTGGTTAATTTAGCATTCAGAAAAACTTTTTAAGCACATGGAACCTAAAAAAAGTATAAAAGCCGACGTAAGTAGAAATAGTTCACTCTATTTTGCTGTTGGTATGGTATTGATGTTAACTCTAACGTATATGACTATTAATTATAAGTCTTACGAAAAAGATAACATAGACATTGGACAATTAGATTTAGATGATTTAGAAGAAGAAGAAATTCCAATTACAAATCAAGAAATAGTTCCACCACCACCACCACCTCCACCTCCAGTAGTCCCAGAGGAAATTGAGATTGTGGAAGATGAAAAAGAAATTGAAGAAACTGTCATCGAATCTACTGAAACAGATCAAGAAGAAGAGATTGTTGAGGTTGAAGAAATTGAAGTAGAAGAAGTAGAAGAAGATATCGAAGTTCCTTTCTCAGTTATTGAAAATGTACCAATTTTTCCAGGCTGTGAAAAAGAAAAAGGAAACAATGCTAAAAAGCAATGTATGTCTAATAAAATTAGCAAGTTTGTAAATAGAAAATTCAATACAGACCTTGCTGGAGATTTAGGGCTTTCTGGAAGACAACGTATTAACGTTATCTTTAAAATTGATAAGACAGGAAATATTGTAGGTGTTCAAGCAAGAGCTCCACATCCAGGTCTTGAAAAAGAAGCTAAGCGTGTTATTAACTTATTACCAAAAATGAAACCAGGTAAGCAAAGAGGTAAAGCAGTAACTGTTCCTTATTCATTACCAATTTTATTCCAAGTACAAGACTAGGTATAACTAAGCATATTATAAAATTTCAAAATCCCATCTAAATTAATTAGATGGGATTTTTACTTTGGTATGCTTATTGTGTTTTTATCATAATATTAACATTATAAATTAAGTATTATGAAAGATTTTAAAAAATCGCACACTATTGCTGATCAGAGCAATGTAAAGGTGCAAAAATCACACAAGCACGATGCAAATTTACAAAAAAACTCATCGCTGTATTTTCAAGTGGGTTTAATTCTTTGTCTTTTGGCAACCTACGGGGTTTTCGAAATGGAATTTGAAACTAAAAAAGATAGTATTGCTATCTTAAAACCGCTAGATCCAGAAAACAAAACCTATGATATACCTAAGTTTGTTATTGAACCTGATGCACCAAAAACAAAACCAGTTAAGCTAAAAGAAAAAGTCATTACAGCGAAGCTTAAAATTGTTAAAGATATCGTACCTGTAGCTCTTGAGAATCTTGTGTCAACACCAACACCAGAACCTGTAGATCCAAATGCTTTTACAGAACCAACAGAACCGACAGAGCCTGTCGAGCCGATTTTTAATATGGTTAATGTTGAAATTGTACCAATTTACCCTGGATGTGAAAAGAAAAAAACGAATGGTGAACGTGTTAAATGTATGAATCAAAAACTGGCTAAGCTTATTCAGAGAAAATTCGATACCAATTTAGCTAATGAGCTAGGCCTATCGGGTAAGCAACGGATTAATGTTCAGTTTAAAATTAATCAAAATGGTGAGATTACAGAAATTCTAGCAAGAGCACCACATCCAAGTTTAGAAAAAGAAGCAGAACGTATCGCGAATAAGATTCCGCAAATGAAACCAGGGTTGCAAAGACAAGTGCCAGTTTCGGTTATTTATAATTTACCTATAGTATTTAAAGTGAATCAATAACATTACAACACTTTTATATAAAGACGGTTTTATATTAGTTTAAGCCGTCTTTTTTATGACCTGAATTTTGAAAAAAACAGTATCTTTCGACAATTAATGATGCGTTTGTTTTATGAAGAATTGCTTCCTATTCCTTTTTTTATTTTCTTTTGGTCTAATCTCTGCTCAAGAGATTTCGAATTATGAGAAATCACCAATATTTCCTGATTGTGAATCACAACCTATTGAAGCTTTAAAAGCTTGTTTCAATAATAAAATTAACGCACATATATATACGACATTTGAAGTGCCTCAAATAGTTTTAGACGAAAGCTATTCTGGAGAAATAAAAGTACTTTTCGAAATTGATAAAGAAGGGCAAATTTCAGTTATTTATATCGATGCTATTTACGACGAATTAAAAGACGAAACTAAACGTGTGTTTGAAGCATTACCAAAAGTAATACCTGGAACATATAACGGGAAACCAACATTTTTTCAGTATTCCTTAGGTATTAATATTCCATTGATAGATCCAACTGAAATTCAAACTGAAAAAAGAGTACAGTCTGTATTTGATATAAAAGCAACTACAGATCTAAATGCCGATGTAAGTAATGAGTATGATCGTGTTAATGATAGCATTGTTAAGTATCAAAAACTAGAATATACTAGCCAGTTAAATATCCCATTTACACATAACTATTATGCGAGATTTGATCAACAAATGAATGGTCTTGGAACAAATAGTCATACAGCAGTAAAACCTTATATGTACGACGATGTTTCGGTATATTATGATTTTAAAGCTGAAAAGGAGGCTTTAGTGAAAGGTAGTGATACTTGGTGGAGTCGAAAATTATGGAATGAGCATTTAGCTGAAGTTCAAGGAGAAAACTATTGGTTTACTGTAGATCCTGTTTTTGATTTACAAGTTGGTAAAGACACCGAAGCCGATTTTAGTACGACCTTTAATAATACTAGAGGACTATATATTCAAGGTGGACTTGGGAAGAAGTTTAATTTCTCAGCATCAGTATATGAAAGTCAAGGTCGTTTTGCACAATATTTTAATGACTATGCTGAAAGTTTGAAAGCCTTTGGTCCAGATCCCGCAATTATTCCTGGTCGTGGTATTGCTAAGCGTTTTGGTGATGATGCTTATGATTATCCAGTTGCAGAAGCCTATTTGTCTTATACACCTGCAGCGTTTTTAAATGTGCAATTTGGTCATGGTAAAAATTTTATTGGTGATGGGTATCGTTCATTATTACAAAGTGATGTCGCTAGTCCTTATCCGTTCTTAAAACTAAATACGAAGTTCTGGAAAATTAAATACACCAATACTTGGATGTGGCTTAGAGATGTAAGACCTGAAGTTACCGAAGATGGTGCTTTTTTAACCAAATATATCGCCAACCATTACCTGAGTTGGAATGTTTCTAAACGTTTAAATATTGGTTTGTTTGAATCTGTGATGTGGACCAATTCTAACGATAGAGGTTTTGATATCAATTATTTAAATCCAGTGATTTTTTACAGAGCTATTGAGTTTGCTACTGGTCCAGATGCAGGTAATGCTATTATAGGAGCTTCTGCAAAATACAAATGGAACAATAAAGTGAATCTCTATGGTCAGTTTATTCTAGATGAATTCTCCCTAAGTGATATTACAGGAGGAAATAAGAGTTGGAAAAATAAATTTGGCTATCAAGTAGGTGTTAAATATTTTGATGCTTTTAAAGTCGATAATTTGTTGTTGCAATTGGAATATAACAGAGTGCGACCATTTACCTATTCACATAATACGATTGTGCTTAATTATGCGCATAATAATCAACCTATGGCGCATCTTTGGGGAGCTAATTTTAGTGAAGCTATCGTTATTGGTCGATATAATTATAAACGATGGTTTAGTGATGCAAAGTTAATCTTTGGAAAGCGTGGTTTCGATTTTAATGATGGAGAAGATAACCTTAATTATGGCGGTAATATTTTTAGATCTGAAAACGATAGAAATGCTAGTACAGGTATAACTGTTGGCCAAGGGAATACTACAAATGTATTTCAAGCCGATGTGCAAGCGGGTTATATTATTAATCCAGTAACAAATCTCAGACTGTTTACGAATATAACCTATAGAAACTACAATCCTCAAGCAGATACAGCTGCGGCATTAAAAAGTAATACGGCGTGGTTTACAGTGGGTGTACGAACCGATTTGTTTAATTGGTATAATGATTTTTAATTAGTATTTTACTGTGCTTTCAAACTCAAATAAAATGTTCGACGTATTTTTTCTGAAGAAATAAAACCTACGCCGTAGTTTAAATCGTCATAAGTTTTAGTGATGGTTTCGTTTTTAGCAACCATATCTTCGGTTTTTCCTGCTTTAATTTCTGCGGAAATTTTAGCTCTCAAATCTTTAAGCATTTTAAAAAAAGTGGTGTATTCTTCTTTATTGGATAACTTACCATGACCAGGAATGATTTTGGTGTCCTCGTCTATAAGTTGTAACCCGAGTTTTACAGCATTAATATAACCATCAACACTTCCTCCAGATTTTAAATCGATATAAGGGTAGCGGCCATTAAAGTAGGTGTCTCCTGTGTGTAAG
This sequence comes from Flavobacteriales bacterium 33_180_T64, assembly GCA_002162685.1. Lineage (GTDB taxonomy): Bacteria > Bacteroidota > Bacteroidia > Flavobacteriales > Flavobacteriaceae > Psychroserpens. The sequence continues at coordinate 20,064 of MAAQ01000013.1, read as the reverse complement.
ACATTACTTTTAGTAAAGTATAAAAGTGCATCTCCATCTGTATGTGCGTGTTCTGCATGAAATATACCAATCTTTTCACCATTAATATATAAGCTTAATTTATCATTAAAGGTAATGCTTGGTAATGCTTCTTTTGGTTGCATGGTATTATCACGCTTTGGTGTAGTTGCTAAACGTTCTCTTACATTGTCATGTGCAATAATAGTAGCACCTAGTTTTTGTATGTTTTCATTTCCGCCTGTATGATCACCATGATGATGCGTGTTTACTAAAAATGTAATGGGCTTATCGCTAAGTGATTTGATAGCTGTATTTATTTTTTTAGTCAGAGGAGCAAATTGATCATCAATCATAAAAACACCATCGTCTCCAATAGAAATACCAATATTCCCACCTGTACCTGCTAGCATATATACATGATCAGATACTTTTAGTGTTTCAATTTTCACTTTATCAAAACCTTGTGCGTAAATAAAATTTCCGAAGAAAAGAAAAACAAGAAAAAGAAATGTAGCGATACGTTGCATGATGTAAAGGTTTTAAGCTAAAGTCTAATAAAGATAAGTAAACTTACAAAGCGTCTATTTATTTGTGAATAGAATTGCCCAAAAGCTTTTTTCAGAGTATCTTTGCAAACGCAATAAAATCACGTGTATTGAGTACTGTTAAAACATCTGTCCCTAAGGCTTCTATAATTTCCGATTTCAAGGAAATTACAAAAATGAGACTTTCTTTAAGTGTAGTGTTTTCTGCACTTGCAGGTTATTTGCTTGGTGCTATCGAAGTTGATCTGTATACATTAGCTTTACTAGCTTTTGGTGGTTATTTTATGGTTGGTGCATCTAATGCATTTAATCAAATCATTGAGAAAGATTTAGACGTATTGATGGATCGTACCAAAAATCGACCAATTCCTGCTGGGCGAATGAGTGTGCGTTCGGCAGCTATTATTGCCACCATTTTTACCATCTTAGGCATTACAGTGCTTTATATTATAAATGAAAGAACTGCCATGTATGGTGCCATTTCTATATTTCTTTATACTTGTGTCTATACACCTTTGAAAACTAAAACACCATTATCGGTTTTTGTTGGTGCTATTCCTGGAGCCATTCCATTTATGTTAGGTTGGGTTGCAGCAAGAAATGATTTTGGGATAGAGCCAGGAACTTTATTTGCTTTACAGTTTTTTTGGCAATTCCCACACTTTTGGGCTATTGGATGGTTTTTATTTGAAGATTACGAAAAAGGAGGCTTTTATATGCTGCCTACTAGAAAACGTGATAAAGGAACAGCGGTGCAAACTATTATGTATACCATTTGGACACTATTAATTTCTATTGTGCCTGTGTTTGGTGTTACTGGTGATTTAAAACTATCAATTGTTGCAGCAATAATAGTTTTTATTTTAGGATTGCTAATGCTGTATTATGCATTTGAGTTATTTAAAAAACGAACTGCAAAAGCAGCAAAACAATTGATGTTAGCAAGTGTGTCATATATCACGTTGTTGCAGATAGTATATGTAGTAGATAAATTTATAAGATAAAATGGATTTAACACAAGGAACAATAAAAGAAAAAAATAATAGAGCCAAACGTATGATGATGTACTTTGGAATTGGCTCTTTAATCATGTCATTTGCAGGACTAACTAGTGCTGTGCTTGTGAGTAGAAAGCGTGAAGACTGGATGCATGATTTCGAAATGCCTCAAGCATTTTTAATGAGTTGTATTCTAATTGTAATTAGTAGTGTTACATTTATTCTTGCTAAAAGAGCAATAAAGAATAATAATAGAAGCCTTGCTACAGTAATGTTACTCTTAACTTTTGGTTTAGGAATTGCGTTTGTTTTAAGTCAGTTTGAAGGGTTTGGGCAGATTAAAAATTCTGGCTATTACTTAACAGGTCCAAGTAGTAACGTTACCATGAGTTTTATTTATGTTATTGCGTTTGCTCATATTTTACATGTCATTGCAGGCCTCGTATCATTATTGGTTGTAATTTATAATCATTTTAAACAAAAATATACAGCTAAAGATCTATTAGGGATGCAACTCTCCGCTACTTTTTGGCACTTCATAGATATACTGTGGGTATTCTTGTTTTTATTTTTATCATATTTAGTTTAATTTTTCATCATTTTTTTAAGCTAAAACTCTATACCTAGTCTAGTAACGACCGATGTTTTTAATTTTTAGAAGCGGATGTTTTTTTAGATAGATAAAATGATTATTTTTGTGCAACTTTTAACAATTAAATGCTCTATATGGACACTACAGTAGCAAATACTGGAACAGAAGGCAAAACTTGGGGAGGCGGAAATCAGCCACTTAAATCAAGTTATGGTAAAATGATGATGTGGTTTTTTATCGTATCAGATGCTTTAACGTTTTCGGGATTTTTAGCAGCTTACGGATTTTCAAGATTTAAATTTATTGGTTCTTGGCCAATAGCAGATGAGGTATTTACTCACGTTCCGTTTTTTCATGGGAATTATCCAATGATTTACGTTGCTTTTATGACATTTGTTTTAATTATGTCATCTGTAACAATGGTACTTGCTGTAGATGCAGGCCATCATATGAAGAAGACCAAAGTAACATGGTATATGTTTTTAACCATTATTGGAGGTTTAATCTTTGTGGGATCTCAGGCTTGGGAATGGGGAACTTTTATAAAAGGAGAATATGGAGCTGTGCAAACAAATGGAGGAAACATTCTTCAATTTGGAAAATATGAAACTGTAGATGGAAATGCCGTTTTTAAGCGTGTAGCAGTAAGTGATATAGCTATAGATGCTCATGGTGAACGTGTAGAACATGAACGTAAAAATGGTTTGTGGTTTGTTGATGAATCAGCTTTGCCAGCATATACTGTTGATGAAGTTTATAATGGCTTAAAAGCAAATTCAGATGTTTTAGTGAGAACGCAAATCATTAATGATGAAGGAGAAAAAACAGTGCTTTCAAGAGAGGAATCTCTAAATCAAATAAAAAATAACGGAAAACTAGTTGTTCAAGGCGCAAACCTTCAAGTGAATGAATATGGAACATCACTATTTGCAGATTTCTTTTTCTTTATTACTGGATTTCACGGATTTCACGTATTTTCAGGAGTCGTAATTAATATCATTATCTTTTTTAATGTAATCTTAGGAACTTACGAGCGAAGAGGAAGTTATGAAATGGTTGAAAAAGTTGGTTTATATTGGCACTTTGTCGATTTAGTATGGGTATTTGTATTTACATTCTTTTACCTAGTTTAATTTATACAATAGAATAAAAATGGCAGACGCACATAAATTAGAGATATTTAGAGGTTTAGTTAAGTTTAAATCTAATACACAAAAAATTTGGGGTGTATTAATATTCTTGACTATCGTTACAGTAATAGAAGTTGTTCTTGGTATATATAAACCAGAAGTTTTAATGGGGCAAGTTCTAGGTATGAAAGCTCTTAACTGGATTTTTATCATCTTAACAATTGTTAAGGCTTATTATATCACATGGGATTTTATGCACATGAGAGATGAAGTTAAAGCATTAAGACGTATGGTTGTTTGGACAGCGATATTCTTAATTTGTTATTTGATTTTTATCTTATTACAAGAAGGAGGATACATTGAAAGTGTTTATTCAAGTGGATTTATTAAAAGAGATTTTTAACACCTAATGATAATATAAAGTATACAAAAAGACGGTTTTTTTAAACCGTCTTTTTTATTTTTGCAATATGAAATTAATCTCATGAAATTGAATGTTTTTAAAGTTGATATTTTAACCGATATGATACATTTCATTTCTTGAAAACAATACATTTTATTAATGAAAAACAACAATTTAAAACGAAACATAGTATTAGGTATCTTGTTTTTCCTTCCAGTAGCATTTTTATTAATGCTATATCCTTCTACTCACAATTATGATCCACTAGAAATTGTAGATGAAAAGGTGTCCGAATTGCAATTGTTTACATCAAATGTAGAAGAAGGTATTCAACTTGAAAACCATATCACTATTTTAGGTTTCCTAGGAAATAACCCAGTTGATCATGCCATAGCTGCTTCAAATTTAAAGGAGTTGGTTTATGATAAATTCAAGGGGTTTAAAAAGTTTCAAATTGTTATTGTTTTACCAAAAGGTTCCGAAGAAAAAGCGAAGTTGCTTCAAAAGGAAATCAATAATTATGATGATATGCGCTTCTGGCATTATGTTTTTGGAGAGCCAAATGATATTAAAACCCTGTTCAATAGTTTAAAAACTGAAGAAGCTCTTGATGAAACGTTATTTACAGATCACGTATTTATTGTAGATAAAGATATAAAGCAACGTGGGAGGTTAGATGATAGAGAAACTAGAGAAATTGAAAGGAAAGAAGTTGTTTATCCTTTATATTCTTATGATTGTATAGAGGTAGCTGAAGTAAAGAATAAAATGAGTGATGACCTTAGAATTTTATTTACTGAGTATCGTCAAAAAAGAAAAGGAAAGTTTGATTCTTCATCAAGACGCGCTGAAGATTTAAATACAACCGAACACTAAAAACAGAGTTTATGAGCACTAAAAAAACAAATTACTCATACATAGGTATTGCTTTTATTCTTTTAGTCTTTGGAATTATTTTTGTTCCAAGAATAATAGATAGAATAAAAGGAAACGATATTACTAGAAGTGAAAGTAGAAGCAAAAATGTATCAACTGATGCAGAAGGATTTGTTTCAGATTTACTCTTTTTAGAGATTAATGGAGTAGCAAAAAAAGTACCTCAATTTTCATTTGTTAATCAAGACGGGAAATTAATTACCAATAAAGATTATGAAGGTAAAGTTTATGTTGTTGAATTCTTCTTTACAACATGTCCAACAATTTGTCCGAGAATGAACAAAAATCTCGTGCAAATACAAAACACGTTTTCAGAATTTGAAGACTTTGGTGTTGCTTCATTTACGATAAATCCAAAGTATGATACTCAAGAAATCTTAAAAGTTTATGCAAAAAACTATGGAATTACAAATCCAAATTGGCATTTAATGACAGGCGATCAAGAAACAATTTATGCCTTGGCAAATATAGGTTTCAATATTTACGCTGGAGAAAATCCTAATGTTGATGGTGGTTTTGAACATTCTGGAAATTTTGCGCTTATCGATAAAAACGGATTCATACGTTCTAGAAAAGATAACTTCGGAAACCCTAAAATTTTCTATAAAGGTATTATCAGTGAAGAAGAAAAAGAAGATGAAGATGGCGAAACAGAAGAGATAAGTATGCTTAAAGAAGATATCGCGAAACTATTAAAAGAAGACTAAGTTAAAATGAATACCATCGAGAATCATTCAGAAGAAAAGAAATATAATACTTGGATTATTATTATATCTATTGTTGTGCCAGTATTAGTAGCTGTATTGTTTACGGTTAAAATCCCTAATGTTGAACCGCTTTCTTTTTTACCACCAATTTATGCCGCAACAAATGCAATTACAGCATTGGTTTTAATAATGGCACTTTGGGCAATTAAACGTAAAAAAAGAAAGCTTCATGAAAGTTTGATGAAATTTGCAATACTCCTTTCTGTTGCTTTTTTAGCAATGTATGTCGCTTATCATATGACCAGTGAGTCCACAAAGTTTGGAGGAGAAGGCACTATAAAGTATGTATATCTTTTTATATTACTAACCCATATTGTATTATCTATTGTTGTGATTCCATTTGTGCTTATTACTTATGTGAGAGCGATAACAAATAATTTTGAACGTCATAAAAAGATAGCAAAGATTACATTTCCATTATGGTTGTATGTAGCTGTAACTGGAGTTATTGTATATCTAATGATTTCGCCTTATTATGCTTAACATATGAAACGTAAAATTGTATTTTCCTTAATCGCTTTCTTTTTTGTAAGCTATTCAAATGCACAATGTGCTATGTGTAGAGCCGTTCTTGAAAGTGAAGAAGGGCAATCTACAGCTGAGGGTGTTAATGACGGAATTATGTACTTAATGACTATCCCTTATATTTTAGTTGGAGGCATTGGGTTTTTAATTTACTGGAATTTTTTTCGTACAAAAAAAGATAAAGAATAATATTAAAGGTCTTAGTGTAACATTTTTGATAGTTAATCGTTTTATAAATATCAATCAAAAATCAAATTCTTAACAAATACTTAGCATAATCAACTTTGGGTTTTACTTAGCTTTGTAAGAATTAACCATCCATATTATGATTCAAATCAAGGATTTACACAAATCTTACCACATGGGAAGCAATTCGCTTCATGTTTTAAAAGGTATTAATTTTGATGTGAAAGAAGGGGAACTCGTATCTATAATGGGTTCGTCTGGGTCTGGGAAATCTACATTGCTTAATGTTTTAGGAATGTTAGATGAAGCAGATCAAGGAAGTTATATTCTTGATAATGTTCCTATAAAAAATTTAAATGAAAAAATTGCCGCTAAGTATAGAAATGAATTTCTTGGTTTTATTTTTCAGTCATTCAATCTTATCAATTATAAGAGTGCATTAGATAATGTGTCGATGCCTCTATACTATAAAGGAGTAAAGCGAAAAGAACGTACCGAACGCGCTATGCATTATCTTGAAAAAGTAGGTCTTGCACAATGGTCACATCATCTCCCAAGTGAATTGTCAGGTGGGCAAAAGCAGCGTGTAGCAATCGCAAGAGCCCTCGCTAGTGATCCTAAGGTGCTATTGGCAGATGAGCCAACAGGAGCTTTAGATACAAAAACATCATATGAAGTGATGGAACTCATTCAAGGTATTAATGATGAAGGGAAAACGATTTTAGTCGTTACCCATGAGCATGATATAGCTCAAATGACCAAACGTATAGTTAATCTTAAAGATGGATTAATAATAGACGATAGTCCAGTAGAACAAATAAGAGCGTCACTACATGTTTGATATAGAACGTTGGCAAGAAATATTTGAAACGCTTAGCAAAAATAAATTGCGTACGTTTTTAACAGGACTTTCAGTAGCTTCTGGGATATTCATATTAGTCATTCTTCTAGGGTTTAGTAAAGGCATTGAAAATGGTGTGAAATCACAATTCGAAGAAGATGCTACTAATCTAATTACAATTTGGACAGGTGTTACAACAAAAGGTCATAAAGGGTTAAACCCTGGTCGATATATACAAATGAAAAATGATAATTTCGATGTTATTTCTCAAAAATACAAAGACAATATTGAATACAAAACCTCATTATATGCTATTTGGGGAGCTGAAATCGCTTACAAAAATGAAACTGGAAACTATCGTGTGAGAGGCGCTATGCCTGATCACCAATTTATTGAAAATGCAGATATCGAATCTGGACGATTTGTTAACACTTCTGATTTAGATGAGAATAGAAAAGTAGCAGTTATTGGCCGTCGTTTAAAACAAGATTTATTTAAAGATGAAGACCCCATTGGTAAGAATATTTCAATTTTTGGAATGAATTTTAAAGTTATAGGCGTTTTTATTGATCCAGGTGGAGAACGAGAAGAACAACAGGCCTATATTCCATTAACAACATCTCAGAAAGTGTTTAATGCTGGAGATAATATTAGGAATATGTTATTTACGGTGAAAATGTCTGATAATTTTGATGATGCTGTAGCATTATCTCAAAGCATGTCTAATGCTATCGAAAGCGAGTTAAAACTAATGCATACTGTAGCTCCAGATGATACAAGTGCTGTTCGCGTATTTAATACACTTGAGGAAGCAAAACAAATATATTCACTAATAGCTACCATTCAAGCTGTTTTCTGGTTTGTTGGTATAGGAACTATAATTGCCGGAATTGTAGGTGTTGGTAATATTATGCTCATAATTGTAAAAGAACGTACTAAAGAAATAGGCATACGAAAAGCACTTGGTGCATTACCAATGTCTATTGTTGGGATGATTTTACAAGAAGCTATTTTTGTGACTATGTTTGCAGGTCTATTTGGATTGATTATAGGTCTTGGTTTACTTGAGCTGGTTGGCCCACAGATAGAAAGTGATTTTATAAAATACCCTCAAGTTGATTTTAATATTGCATTAATAACAGTGTTTCTTTTAGTTTTTGCTGGTGCTTTAGCAGGATTTATACCAGCCTATAGAGCCGCTAAAATTAAACCTATTGTAGCACTAAGAGACGAATAAAAATGTTTAACAGAGACCGTTGGAACGAAATATTAGAAGCCTTAAATGCTAATAAGTTTAGAACTTTTTTGACAGCATTTGGTGTGTTTTGGGGAATTACAATCTTAGTGTTGTTATTGGCATTAACTAACGGTTTGAAGAATGGGGTTTTAAAAGATTTTGGAGACTTTGCTACTAACTCAATGTTTATGTGGACACAAGGAACTTCAAAGCCTTATAAAGGGTTGCCTAAAGGGCGTTATTTTAATTATAAAATTGATGACGTTGCTGCTATAAAATCGGGAATTCCAAACTTAAAGTATGTGTCACCAAGAAACCAATTAGGAGGATTTAGAGGCAATAATAATGTTATTAGGGGAACAAAGACTGGAGCTTTTGAAATCTATGGGGATTATCCAGAATACATTAAACAACAACCAATGGATATTCTTCAAGGGCGTTTTATTAGTTATTCTGATATTGATGCAAAACGAAAAATATGTGTTGTAGGAATAGGAGTTGTCAAAGGTTTATATGATAAAGATGAAGATGTTCTAGGATCATATATAAAAATTAATGGAATTAATTTTTTAGTGGTTGGTACTTTTAAAATGAGTAATAGTCGAGGTGATGGTGAGGAAGAAGCCAGTACTATTTATATTCCATTTACCACATTTGGACAAGCTTTTAATAGAGGTGAAAGTGTAGGTTGGATGGCTATTACAGCGCAAGATGGAGTAAGTATAACGACATTAAAACAACAAGTATTTGATTTAATGAAGTCACGACATAAAATACATCCAGATGATGATCGTGCCATTGGTCATTTTGATTTGTCTGAACAATTTGAACGTGTAAGCGGGCTCTTTTCAATATTAACTGTAGTAGGTTATTTTGTTGGTGCATTAGTCTTGTTATCTGGAATTATAGGAATTAGTAATATCATGCTAATTGTTGTTAAAGAGCGAACCAAAGAAATTGGCGTAAGACGCGCTTTAGGAGCTACACCATGGACTATAAAATCACAAATTTTACAAGAAAGCTTGATATTAACTATATTATCAGGTATGGTAGGAATTTCCTTTTCAGCTTTAGTTATTTGGGTAATGAATACCATTTTAGATAATGTTGGACCTGTAGAAAATTTCGCAAACCCAAGCGTAAGTATGCAAGTCGTTTTTACAGCTTTAATCATATTAGTCGTTTCAGGTGTTTTAGCTGGATTGATTCCTGCCAATAGCGCAACAAAAATGAAGCCTGTAGATGCTTTAAGAATAGAATAAAATTATAATAATCATCACATGAAAAGAACAAGAACCGTAATCTTATTAATATTAATTGTAGTCGTATTTGGCGGAGCATTATATTATTTATGGAAGAAAAACCAAGAAGATCCTATAACGTATACTTCTGAAACGCCTTCTGAGCAAACAATAGTTGTTAAAACTGTGGCCACTGGAAGTATTGTTCCGAAGGAAGAAGTCTTAATTAAACCAAATATTTCTGGAGTTATAGAAAAAGTTTTTATAGAAGCTGGTGAATACGTAAAACAAGGTGATCTTATTGCTCAAATTAGAGTGATACCAAATGTATCGAATTTAACTAGTGCGAAAAATAATATTGCTTCTAATAAAACAGCTTATCAAACAGCTAAGATTAATTTGCAAACACAACAGTCTAATTATGATAGGCAAAAAGCATTATTCGAAAAAGGCGTAATCTCTGCTAATGATTTTGAAGTTGTTAAAAACACGTATTTACAAACAAAGCAAGGTGTTGAGCAGGCAAGAATTAATATGAATTCTGCAAATCAAAATTATGATATTATCAAAACAGGGACAACAAGTGGTTTGGGGGCTATTGCTCAAACCCAAGTGAGAGCAACTGTTTCGGGTATGGTATTAGACGTTTCTGTAAAAGCAGGAAATCAAGTTATTGAAGCTAATAATTTTAATGAAGGAACATCTATAGCTTCTTTGGCAGATGTAAAGCAAATGATTTTTGAAGGAAAAGTTGATGAATCTGAAGTTGGAAAAATAAAAGAAGGTTTGCCATTAGAAATTACTGTAGGTGCTATAGAAGATCAAAAATTTGATGCGGTATTAGATTATATAGCTCCCAAGGGAGTTGCTGAGAATGGCGCTATTCAATTTGAAATTAAAGGGTCTTTAAAGAAAATGGATTCAATATTTATTAGAGCTGGATTAAGTGCCAATGCATCTATTATTTTAGAAAAAGCAGATAAAGTTTTGGCGATAAAAGAAGCATTAGTACAATACGATAATGAAACAAAGAAGCCTTACGTAGAGGTTGAAGTTGGAGATCAAAAATTTGAAAGAAAAGATATTGAGCTAGGCATAAGTGATGGCATTTATGTTGAGATAAAAAACGGAATAACAAAAGATGATAAAATTAAGGTTTGGAATCAAATACAAGGTATTCCAAATTTTGCGCAACAATAATTTTAACATTTAGTGTAACACTTTAATATTTACAGAGACATATAGTTAATTATGAAAAAAATAGTCAGCATATTTATTGTTTTAATAGCAATGAGTTCTCAAGCTCAAAATAAAAAATGGACATTAATTGAATGTGTTCAGTATGCTTTAGAGAATAACATTTCGGTTAAACAAAGTGAGTTAGATTTAAAAACGGCAGACATTGATAAGCTTACTGCGATTGGAGCTTTTCTTCCAAGTTTAAATGCAAGTAGTGGTGTTAATGAAAATACAGGACTTAGTTTTAATCCTATAACAAATAATGCACAAACAACTACTTTTTTGTCTGCATCAGGAAACATAAATGCTGGGTATACATTATTTGATGGACTTCGGAATATTAGAACTTTTCAAAGGGCAGAAATTTCTAAACTAGCAAGTCAGTATCGTTTAGATAAAATGAAAGACGATATATCACTTTTTGTAGCAAATGGTTATCTCCAAGTGATTCTCAATAAAGCTAATTTGGAAATATTAAAGTCTCAAAACGGAGTTACTAATCAGCAAATAAATAGAACACAACAATTGGTTGATGCAGGTTCATTGCCAAGAGGTGATTTGTTAGAAATTAAAGCAACAGATGCTAGTGAAAAGCAATCTATCGTAAATGCCGAAAATGCGATTAGAATTTCATTAATTAGCTTAGCTCAATTATTGTTAATCAAGGATTACGAAAATTTTGATATTGAGGATGAAGGCTACGACATAGTAGATGAAGGTATTGTAAATAAAACAGCAGCAGAGATAATTTTAAAAGCAAAAGAGAGCCGTTCTGAAATTAAAATAGCAGAACAAAATGTTGAATTAGCTAATAAGGATTTACAGATTGCTAAAGGAGGTAATTATCCTACGCTTTCAGCATTTTTTGGATATAACACACGATATACAGATGCAACATCATTTGTTCAACAGATAGACCCAAATAATCCAGTTGTCACGCAGCAAATTGGTACTGTTCAAAGTACAGGAGAAGCTGTGGTTGCCGATTTCCCTAACACTATTACGCAAGAGGTTGGAGCTGACTCTTTTATAAATCAGTTGTCTCAAAATGATGGCATATCTTATGGTCTTTCATTAAATATTCCTATTTTTAATGGGTTTTCAACTCGAGCAAATGTGAAAAGGAATAAGGTGAATTTAGAACGCACCAAATTTCAACTTGAACAAGCAGAATTAGATTTAGAATCAACAGTATATCAAGCATATGTTGATGCAAAAGGCGCTTTTAAATCTTATGAAGCAGCTGAATTAGCTTTAGAATCTCAGCAATTAGCTTACGAATATGCTAAAGAGCGTTATGATGTAGGATTAACAAATGCATTTGACTTTAGTCAATCTAAATTAAGATATGATAACGCTAGAATTGAAGTAAATCGTGCTAAATACGATTATATATTTAAGTTAAAGGTGCTCGAATTGTACTTTGGAATTCCTGCAACTGAATTAAAGTTTTAAAAACCATGACTAAAAGAACAAAAATTATTATCACAGTTATTATTGTATTACTTCTTGCTTTGGTAGGAGGATCAAAAATGGGACTGTTTGGTAAAAAGGGAAACTTTAAACAAGTAGATGTTAAAAAAGTAGCTTTAGTAAATATTATTGAAACAGTTTCAGCGACTGGAAAAATTCAGCCTGAAGTAGAGGTTAAAATTTCAAGTGAAGTCTCTGGCGAAATTTTAGACCTTCCTTTTAAAGAAGGGCAACAAGTTGAAAAAGGAGATCTTTTGGTTCGTGTTAATCCAGATTTAATTCAATCTGCTGTTAGTAGAACACAAGCATCTTATCAAAATGTAAGATCTGGTTTAGATCAAGCAGAAGCATCTCTTAGAGAAGCAAAATCGAATTATGATAGAAGTAAAAACCTTTTTGATAAAGGTGTAATTTCTAAAGCAGATTGGGATCGCGCAATTGCGTCTTATGAAACGACTCAGGCAGCAAGAAGTTCAGCATATTATAATGTGCAAAGTGCAGCTGCATCTGTTAATGAAGCTAAAGATAATTTGAGTAGAACAACTATTTACGCACCAATGAGTGGTACAATTTCTTTACTTAATGTTGAATTGGGTGAACGTGTAGTAGGAACACAACAGATGGCTGGTACCGAAATTTTAAGAGTTGCTAATCTTAATAATATGGAAGTTGAGGTCGATGTTAATGAAAATGATATCGTAAAAGTTCAAATAGGAGATTCTACAATTGTTGAAGTTGATGCGTATTTAAAAAAAGAATTTAAAGGTATTGTAACAGAAATAGCTAACTCTGCAGCAGGAACTTTAACCGCAGATCAAGTAACAAATTTTAGAGTTAAAGTTAGAATTTTAGAAGAGTCTTATAAAGATTTAGTTGAAGGTAAACCTGAAAATTATTCCCCTTTTAGACCAGGCATGACAGCTACGGTTGATATTATTACAGACAATAGAAATAAGGCTGTTGCAGTGCCTATAAGTTGTATTGTTATTAAAACAGATACATCATCGGTTAAAAAAGGAGTTAAAAAGCTAGATTCTGAAGAGATTAAGCCTGAAAACGAAGAGAAATTTGAATGCGTTTTTGTTAATAATAATGGAGAAGCTAAATTAAGAGTCGTGAAAACTGGTATACAAGATGATACTAATATTGAAATTATTTCTGGATTAGCAGAAGGGGATGAAATTATCACGGGACCTTATAATATGGTGTCAAAAACATTAAAGTCTGGAGATAAAATTGAAAAAAAGGATGATAAAAAAAAGAAAGATGAAGAATCCTCTGAAGATTAATTTTTCTAAACACAAATAATTATGTCTCTAATTTTAAGTATAGAAACATCAACAACAAACTGCTCAGTCTCTCTTTCTAAAAAAGGAGAGACTTTGGTTTTAAAGGAAGATAATAATATTAATTATTCTCATGCAGAGTCTTTACATGTTTTTATTGATACTGTTTTGAAATCTGCGACTATTCAAAAAACAGATCTTGATGCCATTGCAGTTAGTAAAGGTCCTGGTTCTTATACTGGTTTACGTATTGGTGTTTCAGCAGCTAAAGGACTAAGTTATGCTCTTGACATCCCCTTAATTTCAATATCAACACTCGAGGCTTTAGCTCATCAAGTACCTATAGATGCTGGTGTAATTGTATCTATGCTTGACGCAAGACGCCAAGAGGTTTACTCTGCAATATATGATAAGGCTTACGGTATAGAGAGACGTATTGAGGCTCAAATTCTTGACGAGAACTCGTTTTCTAATGAGTTAAATAAAGGAACTGTTTATTTTATAGGTAGTGGAGTAAGTAAGACTAAAGGATTAATTAATCATCCAAATGCAGTTTTTATAGAAGATAAATTACCGTCTGCAAATGAGATGGGTGCATTAGCATTTGATAAGTATAAAATAAGCGACATTGAAGATGTCGCTTATTTTGAACCTTTTTATTTAAAAGATTTTATTGCTTTAAAACCAAAAAAAGCTTAACCCTTTTTTTGAATTTCAACGGTATGTGGATAAGGTATTTCTATTCCAGCAGTATCTAGTGCTTCTTTAGTTTGTTCTGTAACATCAAAATATACAGTCCAATAATCATCAGCATTACACCAAGGTCTTACAACAAAATTAATCGAACTATCTGCTAATTCTGAAACAGCAATTGTTGGAACTGGGTCTTTTAAAATTAAAGGATGAGATGCTAAAACAGTATTAAATACATCTTTAGCTTTTTTGATATCAGAATCATAACCAACACCAAAAACTAGGTCAACTCTTCTCGTGCCTTCCGTGGAATAATTAATAATATTTCCGTTAGAAAGCGCAGCATTTGGTATGATAATTTCTCTATTTGAAAGTCCAGTAAGTTTCGTTGTGAAAATCTCAATTTCTTTTACAACACCAATCTCACCTTGAGCTTCGATAAGATCACCAATTTTTATGGGTTTAAAAATCATAAGTAATACTCCACCAGCAAAATTGGCAAGAGAACCTTGAAGTGCTAATCCAACTGCTAAACCTGCAGCTGCAAGTATTGCTGCAAATGAAGTGGTTTCGATTCCTACAGTGCCAAGAACAATTACAATAAGAATAATTTTTAAGATCCAACCTAGAAGATTTAAAAGAAATTTTTTAAGGCTTTCATCATATTCTCTTTTGGTCATTAGTTTACGAGTAGCTTTAAGGATACTCTTAATTATTAAGGAGCCAATGATCCATATAATAATTGCGGCTAATACTTTAGGTCCAAAATCTATTAAAAGATCATAACCTTTATCAACCCATTTTTGTAATTCCATAGTTTAATTTTTAATTAGAGCATAATATTAATAAAAAACCCGAACGATTTATTAAAAATGCTCGGGTTAATCTTTTATTTAAATGGTTTACAATGTATTAATGTAATTGACCAATGTAATTAAATCATCTTGCTTAGATGTTTTTATTTTGTTTGACTTTATAAAAGCTTCAATAGCTTTTGAGTGCTCTGGAAATAAACGTAATAAGTCTTTTTTCTTGCTTGGTAATAATTGTGCTGTTTTGTTTTTTATGATGATGTAATAAATATCATCTAATCTTTTAAATTGAGCAGGCTTTGTAACTTGATAACTACTTTTTGCAGGCTTTCTTTCAATAAATTTCTTAGCCTCCTTGATAAGTAAATTAATTTTTGCACTTGTACTACTTAGATGAATAAAGTAGCCTCTTTCTGCTAGGCCTTTATCATTTATATAGTTAATAGATTCGTATGTTTTATCATCTTTAAGGAATGTAATTGTTACACCATCAATATTTTTATTAATAGCTTGAATTGTGTTTTTTTCAGACTGAACTTCCATTTGATCTGTTACCGCATTATATCTTAAATTATATATTTTATCACTATCTGCTGAAACTCTTGCAGGTGAAAAATCATCTAATAAATATGGTGTTCCTTGTATTGTTTTATCACTTCGATCAAAAGCATAAATCTGGCCAAAATTTGATTCTACTAAAGTTTGAGTGTTAATAAGGTCTTGAGCTTGCAACTGCACTGTACATATAAGTGCAATTAAGAATGGTAAAACTTTTTCTTTCATAATATCGATGTATGGTTTAATGACATAAAACAAAAACAATGCCAGTTATTAAAAGGCTTAAAATAGTGGTATAAATTAAATATCATATAATTAAGCTATAATTTTATATTTAGACTTTCAAAATGGGCTAAAGTTTAAACAAAAACAGTAATAAATATAGAAAAAAACTAGACTAACCATTAATTGCTTCAACCGTTTCAACTTTGCCTTTAAGCATTTCTCTGAGCATGTTTTCAATACCGTTTTTTAAAGTAAACGTTGAAGAAGGGCAGCCACTACAAGCACCTTGTAATATTACTTTCACTTTCTTCTCTTTAGCATCATAAGATTGAAATTCAATATTTCCTCCATCACTTGCAACAGCAGGCTTAATATATTCTTCGAGAATATTAATTATTTCTTTAGAAATATCATCTCTCTGTTCAAATTGTTTATCTAAATGTTTTTCGCTTTTTTTAATGACTTGTGGCGCATTTTGATCAATGATATCTTTTCCGCTTTCAATATAAACCCTAATGAATTCACGAAGTTCTATGGTTATCTCATTCCACTCTGCAATGTCAAATTTGGTTATAGAAACAAAATTTTCATCTATAAAAACACTCTTTACAAATGGTAAATGAAACAATTCAGCAGCCAAAGGGGCATATTTTGTGTCGTCAATTGAAGTGAATTCATGAGAGCTGGTAACTAATTTTTTATTAGCTACAAACTTCAAAACAGATGGGTTAGGAGTACTCTCTGCATAAACAGTTACAGGAACTTTTTTCTTTTTTTCTTCTGAAGCATTGATTGCTTTAGCATCACTATTAAGATAATCTTGTATTTGTTGCGCGACTTCATTTTGCACATCCTTCCATTCGATTATATTGTAACGTTCAATAGCAATGAAGTTACTAGAAATATAAATTTTCTTTACAAAAGGTAAATAAAATAATTGTTGTGCTAAAGGAGATGATTTTGCATCATCTATATTATTAAATTCAAAACTTTGATGTTGGGTAATAAAATGATTAGCTTCAAATTTTAGTATCGTTGGATTAGTCGTTTCTTTTATTGAGATTGTATATTTCTCCATTACTTTTCTTTTTGCAAAAATACGCAACTAAAATTTTAAAAATATCTTTTTAAGAATTTCATAACGGTATAAAATTGACTTTGTATTTAAAATATTATCTTTTTTTGAGAGTTATTAAATAATTACGGAGTTTGTAGTTTACTGTTAAACTCTCATTTTTAAAATGATTTTAAAGATGTAATTACTTAATTTTTATTAAATTTCGCTTTTATTATTAAAAACCTACCTATCACTAAACTAAGTGTGCAATTTAAATTATAATTGTAAATCTTTTCAGTCGTAGATTTTTAGTGCTTTTTAGCATCTAAATAAAGTAAGTTTTAACAATAATTTTTGAACGATTATTTTAGATTATTATGAAGAAGCTCTACATTCTCTTTATCTTTTTAACTTTCAATGCATTTTCGCAAGATTTAAATATGCAATCTGGTAGTTTTAATAGATGTGCACCAGATAGATTTTATGATTCAGGAGGCATTGGAGGGTCTTATTCAAGTGATGAGAATTTAGTAACTACAATCTGTTCATTAAACGCTGGAGAGTTCATTATTTTAGATTTTACAGTATTTAGTACTCAGCTTACTGTGGATGCTATGACAATATATGATGGTGATGATACTACAGCACCGGTTATTGGTACATATTCTGGAGTTGCAGGTCCTGGAACTGTTATAGCTTCTGATACCAATACAAGTGGATGTATAACCATTGAGTTTATTTCGGATGGTTCAGGGACTACTACTGGTTGGGAAGCCGATATTATTTGCGCGGTACCTTGTCAAACAATTACACCTTCTATAGATAGTACTATTCCTGAAGCTAATGCTTCTGGAATTGTTCAAGCCAATGTTGGCGACTTAATCACTTTTAATGGAAGTGCAATGTTTTCAACAGATGGAACAGGAGCTACTTATGATTGGAATTTTGGCGATATAAATACAGCTTCAGGAACTTCCGTAACCAATACTTATATAGCCCCTGGAACTTATACCGTAACCTTGATTGTTACAGACGATAATCCAGTGGGTTGTACCGAAACTACAACAATTACAGTTTTTATTCTCGGTGAAAATATTGTTGTTGACCAGACGACTTTTACTGTAGAAGAATTAGTTCAGGATGTCTTAATCAATAGTGAATGTGCTCAAGTCAGTAATATTACCTTTTCAACGGGTACTAATTTTGGTGATGATAATGGTATTGGTTATTTTATTAACGATGGTACTATTTTTCCGTTTACCGATGGTATTCTTTTAACTTCTGGTGACGCTAGTAGAGTTCGTGGACCTAATGATAATGCCTTAAGTGATGGTGGTGGTGGTTGGCCAGGTGATGCTGAGTTAGATGCTGCAGTTGGTATTAATTCAAATAATGCGTCCATAATTGAATTTGACTTTGTCCCTTTAGCAGATAGTATTAGTTTTGATTTTTTAATGGCGTCTGAAGAGTATAATGGAAGCACTGGAGGAACTTTTGAATGTACATTTTCTGATGCTTTCGCCTTTCTACTGACAGATTCTTTAGGAAATACTACAAATTTAGCCGTACTACCAGGAACAACAACGCCTATCTTAGTAACAAATATTCATCCAGCTAATACAGGTTGCGCAGCTATTAACGAACAGTTTTTTGGAGGTTATACAGGAGCTAATTCTCCACCAATGAGCTTTGATGGCCGTACAGCAGTATTTACAGCACAATCACCTGTTATACCTGGAGATAGTTATACAATTAAGTTAGTCGTGGCAGATGCAACCGATACCGCTCTAGATTCTGGAGTATTTATTAAAGCAGGAAGTTTTAATTTAGGAGGTGATTTAGGTGATGATATTACAATAGTTGCAGGTAATGCAGAGTGTGATGGCGAGTTTATTACTCTAGATACGCAAGCTGCTACAGCGAATCATGTTTGGTATAAAGATGGTATTGTAATTCCAGGAGAAACAGGTTCTACATTAGATATTACCGAAAGTGGTGTTTATTCTGTAGATGTAGTGTTTTCAGGTACTTGTCAAGCTACTGATTCTGTTATTGTAGAGTTTAAACCTAATGCCGTTGCTAATACACCGCCAGACTTGACTATTTGTAGTACAAGTGGAACGGGCCAATTTATGTTGACAGATAATGATTCTGAAATTTTAGGCACGCAAAATGCTGCAGATTTTGTTATTAGTTACCATTTAACTGAACAAGACGCCATCGATAATATTAACCCTATTGCGAGTCCTTATACAAACGTGTCTAATCCACAAACGATTTATGCGCGAATAGCCGATATTACTCAAGAGTGTTTTGCAACGACCTTTTTTGATTTAGAATTTACCAACTTAAATATAAATACAGTTTTAACACCTTTAGAAGTCTGTGACGATAATAATGATGGTTTTGCCATGTTTACTCTAACAGATGCTAATCTAGATGTTATTGGAACACTTGATGATGCAACAGTCTCTGTCTCTTATCATTTTTCTTTAACTGAAGCTGAGAATGGAATAAATCCTTTACCTATACCTTACACTAATGTAGTGATAAATAATCAAACAATTTATGTTAGAGTGCAATCTAACTTAAGTGTTGATTGTTATAATACAACACTGTTAGATTTAAATGTAAATGCATTACCTGTTCCTATTGCTCCAACTCCTTATGAAATTTGTGATGATGATAATGATGGTTTTTCAATGTTTGATTTAACATTAAAAGAGGCCGAAATATTAGGAGGTCAAACAGGTGTGACAGTAACATATCATGAAACTCTAATTGAAGCTATCGATGGTGTTAACCCACAAGCTAGCCCTTATAGTAACATATCGGCTAATAGCCAACTATTAGTGGTGAGATTAGAAGATGATATTTCAGGCTGTGCTGCTACTGTTGAATTAATGCTATTTGTAAATCCTATACCTGCAGTTGGTACAATCTCTAATTACGAATTATGTGATTTTAATTTGCCAGGAGATGAAATAGAAATATTCGATTTATCAACTAGAGATGCTGAAGCGATTAATGGCCAAACAGGTGTTACTGTATCTTATCATGAGACACAAGAAGACGCTGAAGATGGAATTAATGCTTTACCAAATTTATATAGTAATACAAGTAATTCTCAAACAATCTATGTTAATATAACTAATACAACAAGTAACTGTATTAATGTTGGTAGTTTTGACTTAATTGTTAATCCATTACCTATTGTAATCACCCCAACCGCATTAGAGGTTTGTGATGATGGTATAGCAGATGGCCTAACGAGTATAGATTTAACATTGAAGAATGTAGAGATTACGGCTAACAATCCG
>MAAQ01000011.1 GCA_002162685.1 Flavobacteriales bacterium 33_180_T64 | reverse complement strand
ATTACAAAAGTGCCTTGAGTATTATATGTTAGTGCGTCTGTGGTGCTTCCCGTTAAAGTTCCTGAACATGCATCTGTAGTTGTTGGCGCTGTTGCTGTTGCTGAACATTCTCCTGTAACATCTGATAAACTTGGTATTATAGGATCGGTAGTATCATCGACTATTACATTTTGTGGAACGATAATCGTGTTGCCATTACCATCATCGAAAGTCCAATTGATTATAAATGTACCTTGCGTATTATACGTTAGTGCATCTGTGGTGCTTCCTGTTATGGTTCCTGAACAGGCATCTGTAGTTGTTGGTGCTGTTGCTGTTGCGGAACATTCTCCTGTTACATCTGATAAACTTGGTGTTATAGGATCGGTAATATCATCAACTATTACATTTTGTGGAACGATAATAGTGTTGCCATTACCATCATCAAAAGTCCAGTTGATTATAAATGTGCCTTGAATATTATACGTTAGTGCATCTGTGGTGCTTCCTGTTAAAGTTCCTGAACAGGCATCTGTAGTTGTTGGTGCTGTTGCTGTTGCGGAACATTCTCCTGTTACATCTGATAAACTTGGTGTTATAGGATCGGTAGTATCAACAACTGAAAACGTTGCTTTATAATTTAAAGTGCCATTATTAGCAAAATGAGTTCCAGAACCTCCTCCGCCAGAAGTATAGGTATAACCTGCAGTCGTATAAACTTCAAGATAATAGATTCCTAAAGCCAAACTATTAATTACATTAAGATTTGCTGCAGCTTCTTCCCAAGTTTGATTTGTTCCACTACTAGGACTACATATAGCAGCTGCACCATCGTTACTTAAAAAAGGAAGCGCTACACTATTTGTAAATGCTGGTGCTGTATCTGACGTAAGATAAATACGGTAATTAAGAAACCCATTAGTAATATTATCTGTATTACATTTATATACTTTATTTTGAGCTCCGCTTAAAATTAATAAGTCATCACAGCTAAAACTCCCTAAATTGGCACCATCAAAATCTGTATTTCCTGTAGTTGCTTGTAAATCGTAATATCTATTTCCAGAGCCGTTATCTACAATAAGATAACTTTCATAAATTCCAGATTGTGAATATGAAGCGGTAATTCCGAAGACAAAAAACGTAAAGACGAGTAATAGTCGTGTTCCATACATGCTAATATCTTTTAAATAGGTTAAATGACATCAATAAAAGCTTAGCCCAAAAAGGGATAAACCACCATAATGTAAATTTGGTTACTAATTTTCAGCTATTAAACTTTGGAGGGAATACTAAATATAGTCTTAAAGCCTGACTATAAGCAATTTACTCGACAAAGTACTTAAAACACACTTTAAAGAATTAAATTCACATTAACATTGTAAGAAATACCTAACAAACTGATTGTTAGATTTTTTTGAGTTTCCAATGGCCTTTTTTAAACCAAATGATAGCAATAATTGAAATCAAAACTTCGGCAAGTACAATAGCTAAAAAAACACCCATTGGACCAAAATTAAAAGTAACAGCCATGAGGTAAGCAAAAGGCAATTGAAACAACCAAAAGCAAACAAAATTAATAATGGTAGGTGTCATGGTATCTCCTGCTCCATTAAATGAATTAATGACAACCATTCCGTAGGCATAAAAAATATAACCCGCTGCTATGACACGTAAACAAAGACTTCCGTTCTCTACAACATTAGGTTCTTGAGTAAACCAAGAGATAATTTCAGGCGCAAAAACTAGATAAGCAATAGACACTAATCCCATAAAATAGGCACAATATTTACTTGTTTTCCAAACAGATTTCTCGGCACGTTCTGGTTGTTTTGCACCTAAATTTTGTCCAACTAAAGTTGCTGCAGCATTACTCATTCCCCATGCAGGCATAAAAGTAAACATCATCACACGAATAGCGATAGTATAACCTGCTAGCACTTCGCTACCAAATTCACTCATAATTCGCATTAAAACAACCCAAGACGACGTGCCAATTAAAAATTGCCCGATACCACCAAGAGACACTTTAATTAAGTTAAGCATGACACCAATTCGCAATACAATATCTTTAAAACCTACTTTTATTTTACTCCAACCATAAAACAAAACAAGGAGTTGAAAAATAACCGCAGTACCTCTACCTATTGTTGTGGCAATAGCAGCACCTTCAACACCAAAAGCGGGTATTGGACCAAAACCAAAAATAAACATAGGGTCCAAAATAATGTTCAATCCATTAGAGAGAATGAGCGTCCACATAGCAATAGAAGCATCTCCAGCACCTCTAAATATGGCATTAATTAAAAACAACAACATGATGGTTATATTTCCACCGAGGAGTATTTGTGTATACCCATAACCTTCAGCGATAAGATCGGGTTCGCCTCCCATAAGTTCTAATATTTCTTTTGGGAATATAATTCCGAAAACACTAATAATAGCTGCCACTACAACACCTAAGAGAATTACTTGCACAGCAGCTTGTGAGGCACCTTCTCTATCTTTCTCTCCGATACGACGTGCAACAATTGCTGTTGCCGCCATACTAAGTCCGATAGCTACAGCATAAACAAGCGTTACTACAGATTCGGTTAATCCAATAGTTGCTACGGCATTAACACTCACTTTTGAGACATAGAAAATATCGACAACAGCAAATATAGATTCCATGAGCATTTCTAAAATCATAGGTATCGATAGCATAAACACAGCGCGTCTAATGCTTCCTGACGTAAATTCTTGCTCCTTACCAGATACAGCAAGTTTAAAATAATTAAATAATTGTTGTATTGAAATAGATGTTTTTGACATGATTGTAAATTATATAAATAAACAGGACCATAAGCAAACGCTAATGGTTAATTTTTGAATATCACTTATACTAGTGATTTATCGCGAAGTGTGTGGACTTAAACAATCATAAGCCAAAGATGCATAATAATTTTAAATAATCAAAATAAGTCTGTCTTATCATCACTTTGTATGTGGTATATTGAATAATTAGACGTTGTTATTTATCATTTCTATTTTAATAATTGATGCTCGATATTTCTTAAAACGGTTGTGGTTAAATTTCATAATTAAACACTTCGTCGAACTTAAATGCGTCTTAACAATTGCCAATACATTTGTATCTAGAAAGTATTGATTATCAATAGCTAATTATATATATTCGTGTCGCTAATTAATTCAACATGTTTAAAGCTGCCTTATTTGATATGGATGGTGTCATTGTAGATACAGAGCCACTTCACCATAAAGCTTATTATAAAATGTTTAAGGATGTCAATATTGAGGTCTCAGACGCGCAGTATGCGTCATTTACTGGACAGTCGACTATTGGAATCTGTAAACAACTTATTGAACACTATAAATTACCACTTGGCCCACAGACTTTAGTGGATATAAAACGGTATCATTTTAAGCAATTATTTGATACAGATACATCACTTCAATTATTAGATGGTGTGTTGGATATAATTAAAGATTACCATAATCATGGAATGGTATTAGTCTTAGCATCTTCGGCTTCAATGCCTAATATAAATCGTATTTTCGAACGTTTTGATTTGGATCAATACTTTATTGCTAAAATTAGTGGTGCCGATTTAAAAGCTTCTAAACCTCATCCTGAAATTTTTATTAAAGCTGCAGGATTATCTGGTCATGCTCCAAAAGACTGTTTCGTTATCGAAGATTCGACCAATGGTATTGCTGCTGCAAAAGCTGCAAACATCTATTGTATTGGCTACGACAGTTTACATAGTGAAGATCAGAACTATACAAAAGCGGATTTGGTCATTTCTAATTTTAATGAAATTAGCTATGGCAAACTTGTGTCTAAATTGGCGACGGTTTAATTTCCTTTTTTTTTGTCCACACATTTTAAAATATAGCACTATTTCCTTCTAGATTTTTTTACCTCCTATTGGGTATGTTTTGGTTTTGATATGACACGTACTTTGGTCCTATTAATCAAAACAATTTTATTATGAAAATTAAAATATCATTTTTATTAATACTCTATAGTTTAATAATTAACGGTCAAGAAACAGCTGTTTTTGAAAAACTCCATAGTACTGAAATAGATAACTCTATATATCTTTTATTCGACGGAAAAACTTTTTCTTATTCGAAAGAATGGTTGGAAACAGACAAATCTTTTATCACGATTAAGAAAGATGAAATCAAACAATTTCAAGTCAGCAATGATGACAATAATAATTTTAAAATGTATTTGGCATTTTATAACCCATTACAAGTTAAAATTGAAAATTCAGAATCTGAGGAAGACGATTCAAACTATACCTCAATTTCAACATTTTTAGAAAATATACCTGTCGATCTACCATTTTCAAGCGATATGTCTTCAGGTGATGCCGCTAAAACCTTTGCAACATCCAAAATAAATAATTACTCAAGTTTAAAAGGAGTTAATAAAACAACTGTAGATGAAAATCTTAAGGCAGTCAATCAAATCATAAAAACCTTACCAAAAAACTCTATGTTGCTATACGATTGGGTTAAACTCTTCAATGAACATATAGCTATTGATAAAATAGCTAGAGATAACATTTATACACAAGCGTTTAAAACCAAGACAGATGTCATTGATGGCGTTACAGCCATAGAACATTTTTTATTTAAACCTATTGAAATTGCAATAGATAGGAATAATCGTCCAAAGAAAACGGTTAATGAGTGGATTACATATGCTCACGACACATTATATAATGCAGACCAAAATTTAGAATCATTCTCAGCTAAGCTTACAGCATCTAAACAAATATCTGACGCTTTAATAAAAAAAAGAGAGACGGCATCAAAAAACCTTGAAGCACTGAAGAACATGTTTTCAAAAGATTTAGTGACTATAGAATCTTTATTAGACTTAAATAGTACAACTAAAAAAGAATTTAGAAACCTATCTATGAGCAAAGTCGTGTTTATTGAAGCCATGGTATCCGATAGAATGGAATTGCTAAATCGTAACCTATCAGTATTATTAAAATTAAATAAACGCCTTACAAATTTTACTGATGCATTTAGGGGTATTGCAAACCCTGTAGGGTACAAATTAATTGAAGACGATAAATTTCCGTGGAGCTATGAAAAAACGAAAGTATATGATATCAAATCAACAAAACTCCTACAAAATGGAGATGCTGATAAGGATGGTGTTTATGCAATAAAAGTCAAGGTTTTCAAAAGTCAAGGGAGACTAGCTGTATTCCCATCACTCGGACTATTTTACACGCCTTTTGAATACAAAAACTATGGAATATCAGAAGGTGTAGTTGCTGAGACACAAGGGGATGCTGTATATTTTAGGCCCGCAGCCTATTTAAATTTTTTACTACGACCAAAAAAAGGAGATATTTTATATCCTATGCTACAAATAGGGGTTACACAAGGTATAAAAACACCTTTATTCCCAGTTGGTATTGGCTTTTCAATTCGTGATCGGTTCTCCATTACTATAGGACCTCTATTAGCCTTTCAGAATGAATTAGACAAATTAACTATTGGTGCTACTGCAGATGATGCTATACTTAAAGACGACATCAACACACGAGTTCGAGTAAGTTGGTATTTATCACTAAATTATAAACTCGGAAAATAATGAATAAGATCATCACACTACTGTGTAGCATATTACTATTTGCAGCTTGTAAGGAAGACAATAAAAACGTTATACCTAAAAGCGATGCAACAAAGTCAAGCATGTCCTATCCACAATTAAAAGGTTATTGTACTCAAATGAGTGGCATTAATTTTACTGAGGCAGTTCTTTATGCTTCACAAATGCAAAATATTGATAGTTTTGGACTTCAATTAAACAATAAGATAGATTTAAAAGATTTTAGGCATTACAAGCACTATACTTTAGATTCGCTGTCTCAAGATGTTAAAAGTAATACCTTTAATGAGATTTTTACTAATCTCAATCAAGACCAAATGCAAAAAGCTTTATTCGGAATACAATCTGCAGTAATTAATAGCAAAATATGGAAATACAATGAATTACGTATCTACTTTATAGACGGCACTCAAGATTTAAAGGACCAAGTGATAGAGTATGCTCGAGAGTGGGAAAATTATTGTGCGGTAAATTTCACCGTTGTAAACAGTCGCGTTGATTCAGATATTACCATTTCTTTTAACGATGAAGGCTACTGGTCTTATATTGGTAGCGAATCATTAAATTATTATCCTTCAATGAGTTTAACTGGAATTGATGAAGAGAATGAAGACTACTTCAGAGGAACAGTACTTCATGAATTTGGACACGCTTTAGGCTTAATTCATGAACACCAGAGTCCTAACTCCTCAATCAAATGGAATGATTCAGCCGTTTATGATTATTATTGGAAAACGCACAAATGGTCAGAAAAAAAGACCTATGAAAATGTGATACAAAAATACCGCTTTGATCAATTCAATGATCTTGAAGCAACAGAGTTTGATCCTGAATCAATAATGATCTACTATATTCCCAAAGAATTCCTTGCGAATGATAACCCAGTTGACTTTAAGGACAATAATGACATATCAGATTTAGATAAAGAATTAATTAGGAAGAAATATTATTGAAACACTTGTTTATAATTATAAAAATTAAACTTAACTGAATCACTAATTCATCTATTTTTCCCTTGTACAGCCAAGGGCTTTTATTATATTTAGAATGTAGAATTTTCAATCACATTTATGTCTAAACAAAATACAATTGTAGAAGCTATACAACAACTCATAGAAGCTATTCTTAAAGCACTTGGTCATGGCAGCACTAAAAAAAGAACCTGGCATCAACATGTAGTCCCTTATCAGGAGGGTTGGGCAGTACGCCGTGAAGGCAACAAGCGTATAACGTCTAAACACAGAAAGCAAAGTACAGCTATACGTAAAGCAAAGACCTTAGCTAAACGCTATAATGCAGATGTGATTATTCATCGTGCTAGTGGAGGCATTCGTGAGCGAATGAGCTATAAAGATGACTAACTTCTATAAGATAAGCGAAACATAATTATTTTTTATCCTTAATCTCTCATCAGTAAGCTATAGAAAATTTGCATTACAGTTTTTAAACGATTCATACTTTATAGATGAGTGATCTATTTTACTTTGACCACAACGATACACCGTATCTGTTAATTGTTGTCCTGCTCGTAAACTTGATAACGTATTAGTATAAGCTAGGTGTTAATTACTTATCGCTTACGACTTCTATCTAAATTACACCTGCGGCACCTAGAAAGATAGGTTAAAGAAAACTCATAAACCCCTCTGGTATTTCCTATTTCAGAAGTATTCATATCATATGACAAACCAAACCTAAACTCGGTGTATTCTAAGCCTATAAATGCATTTATAGATGTTAACAAATGACTATTTGCATCATTACGAGCAGGATTAGTAACAGCAGTAAGCCCTAAAAGAAATTGATTAACTTGGAATAATGAGCCAATATCTAAACGATTATATTGACCTTGTTGCATATAATTAGCCGTCATCATGATACTATAGTCATTCAAAAAAGGAAAACGATAATTGCCATGTATTGAATAAAATATATTTAGAGGTACTTTCTCTCCTTCAACAAATGATATATTAGGCTGATTAAGATGTTTTACTGAAATACCAAACCAATAGGTTATTCCATTAAATTCTTCTTTTTCAAACACAATGCCAGTAGAAAAATCTACGTAAAATCTATTATTAGTATTATTACTTAAAGGGTCTACTGATACTGGGTTAATAATACCTGTATTAATATTTATCTGATCTGCCAAAGTAAGATTACGAAACTTATTACTTTTACTGCCAATACCAACTTCAATACCTGGCCTAAAAAACCATCCACCATTTAAGTAAACACGATGCGCATAATTGGCATTTAATTGAAAAAAATTATAATTGTTGAAGGATTCATATTGCCATTGTGCATTTATACCTAATCCAAATCCAAGACGTGGTCCATAATCATAAGATTTATTTACAAAAGCATATTGTGTTGTTAGCTTTAAATCTAAACTAGGCCATTGTAATCGACTTAAGACACCTGCGTAAATTCTATCATTATCTTCAAAACCAGAAAAACCAGGGTTTAACGTTTCTTGTACATAGTTAGATTGCGAAAATATAGGATCTTGAGCATTTACACTATAACCAAATAGAACGCTCACAAAAATTATTAGCTGTTTAAATCTCATTCCGTTTTATTTGATAATTACAAAAACACCATCCTGTTTAATAAGATCATCATAAAATGTCTTAGCTGAAAATGTATAATAATAGTTTCCATTCTCAACCTCCTCTTCATT
The DNA here is from genome assembly GCA_002162685.1 of Flavobacteriales bacterium 33_180_T64. GTDB lineage: Bacteria > Bacteroidota > Bacteroidia > Flavobacteriales > Flavobacteriaceae > Psychroserpens. Next base: position 31,331 of record MAAQ01000011.1, on the reverse strand, counting down.
TATTTTCCCATCCCAACCTGTTAGGTTATCATCTTTAGATTCAGAATAGATAAGGCTTCCCCAGGTATCATAAATATTAAGTTCTAAATCATTTAATCCTATATATTTTGGAACAAAATAATCGTTAAGATTATCTTCATTAGGCGTAAATGCATCGGGAATAATCAATTTATAACCTTCTTCTACAATTAGCGTAACGACCTTTGTATATACACAACCAAAGGGATACGTTACCGTTTGAGTTACTACATAATTGCCAATCGAAACATAAGTATGTATTGGATTTTCTTCAGCTGAAAAACTACCATCTCCAAAATCCCATAAAATACTTACAAAATCACCAGTAGCCTCATTTGTAAATTGAATAGGGTCTTGAATAGCAAACACACCATAGTTAGTAAACCCAAAAGATTCTATTAAAAAATCAGGATTACCAAGAACAGGAATCTCTACATTAAAACTAAAATTGGTTACACATCCCTGACTATCACTAACGTCTAAAATAACTAAACCATTCAGCTCTGTAGCCATTAGTTCATTGTTTACTCCACTTACCGTTCCGCTAGACCAATTAAACTCAAACGGAGGCACACCACCTGAGGCGACGGCAACAAAAGTTTGATTCACTGTTTGAGTCTCACAATCTACTTCTGATTGTGTATTAACATTAACTAATAAAGGTTCAAACCTATCGACTTCCCAACTACCTTGAATTTCACAACCATTAGCATCGGTGATTTGAACCGTATAGCTATTTGGAGGAATATTATCTAAATCTTCACTAGTAGCTCCATTAGACCAAACGATATTAAAAGGAGGTGTACCACCTTCAATTAATAGGTTTAATGCGCCACTATTGGTGTCATCGCAATCTAGTGCATTGGTTATATTAGCAGATACTACAAGTGGCAAAATATTAAATATGGTAAAACTGTCTTGTATCACACATGGTGTACTATCGGTAATTGTAACAGCATACGTACCTGGTTCCAAATTATTACGCTCTGTTCCTGCCGAAGCATCATCATCCCAAATAACAGTTACAGGGTCTATACCTCCTACAAAATTGAGCACAATACTGGCATCGTTTTCTCCTGAACAGGTCATCTGTGTGACTACCGGATCTATTAAAAATATTGGTGCTTCCTCTATAACTATAGGAAAGATTCTAGAACAATTTTCGGTATCTATAATTGTTATAGTATAAGTGCCTGCTGAGAGATTGGTTTGACTATTTCCAGTCCCAAAATTACTCCATGTAACCTCATAAGGAGGCATCCCTCCAGAAATTAAATTAATTGTAATAGAGGCATCGTTATCTCCATAACATTCAATTTCTGTAGTCGTTACATCAATGTTAATTTCATCATTTTGAAGAATATTAATATCAAGAGTATCAATACATCCAGAATTATCGGTTACAGTTACCGAATACAGACCAGCCATTAATGTATCAATATTTTGATTAGTACTTATAAATCCGTTAGGTCCTGTCCAAGAAAACAAATAATTTAACCGTCCTCCAATAACATTAATTGAAATGGCACCTGTAGATTCTCCAAAACAAAGTATATCAGTTTTAGTATCTAATGTAACCTCAAGAAGTGTGGGTTCTATTATAGTAAGGCTTTGACTAATTGGCCCACAATTATTAACATCAACAACAGTTACTTCATAAACTCCTGGCCCTAGACCTATTAAATCTTCATCTGTAGAAAACAGAAGCCCATCTTTAGTCCAATTATAACTATAGGGTAATGTACCGCCTTCAACTGTAATGCTTATATCACCATCATTAGCGTCAAAACAAGAAATTGTCTCTGGGTCAAAATTTACAACAGTAAACACGAAATCATCTGGTTCTATAATTGTAAAGATCTCATTATAAGGACAGCCTCCATTATCATCAATGTCTAAGGTATAAATCCCTTCTTCCAAATTAAAAATATCTTCATCAGTACTTGAAAACCCATTTGGACCAGTCCATGTAATCATATACGGATTTCCTGTTGTAAAAGGCACACCTCCAACGATAGTAATTTCTATTGTTCCATCATTAGATTGAAAACAACTACTGTCTGTAATTATAGATGCCACCGAAATTGCCGGATTTACAGTAACAACCACTTCAAATTCTAATCCAATACAATCACCTGACACTGGTATTACTGTATAAGTTACAGTTGCAATATTTGTTGTTGTATTTTCTAATAATTGTGCTATGTTGCCTATTGGTACTAATTGTTCTGAAGCGCCATTAATAGCTCCTGCAGGAACAACCACAGGAGTAGTCCATGTATAGAGCGTATTTATAGGAACACTATCACCATTAGATTCGTCAGGAATATATTCAAATGTATTGTTACTACAAATTAAAAGATTTATAGCACTAATACTTGGCGTTTCATTAACCGTTATTTCTGCAATTTCTGATATAATTTCAGAACAACCTCCTGAATTTAATGTGATTATACAATAATAATAGGTAGTCCCAACACTATTCACCGAAGGAATGAAAGTTGTCATCGTTGCTCCAGAAATAAGAATACCAGATGCCGTATCATTTATTATATTTTCATACCATTGATAGCTTGGCGTACCCGTTCCATTAGAATAGGATACAAATAATGCGTTAGTCGCCTCTCCCAAACACAATTCATCTGAAATTGGCTGACTATTAAATTGTGCTGCTGCATTTACTTCAACTTCACTAGCTATACTAACAACCTCACAACCTGAAATATCTTGCGTGATTATACAATAATAATACAAAACACTAACAGTCGTTACTGGAGGTATGTATGTGCTTAATGTTGCTCCAGAAATAGGTGTTCCTCCACTTGTATTATTAGCCGTATTAACATACCATTGATATGATGTATTCCCCAAACCACCTGTAATTATGACCTCTAAATTTTGAGGTGCAGAATTTTGACATAAACTTTGAGATATTATAGGCTGAACAGTTATTATTGGATCTTCTACAACAACAACTTCGGAAACATTACTTATAAGACCAGAACAACCACTTGCATTATAACTTACTTCCACATAAAAATAAAATGTACCAACAGCATTGAACGTTGGTGGTGTATAATTTGAAGACGTTGCTCCTGCAATTAAGGCGCCTCCTATATTAGTATTAGTTGCATTGCTAAACCATTGATAAGTTTCTGTACCAGCACCTCCAGAAACTACAATAGAAAGCTGACTTGATGCACCTCCTACACATATAGATTGTGCATTTAAAGGTTGAACATCTATTTGGGCAATTGCTTCTATCGCAATCAATGCCGTATCTGAAATAATTTCATTACAACCACCAGATGAAAAAGTAATGACGACATAATAATAGGTGTCACCTTCTACATTGGTTGGAGGAGTATATGTTGACGATGTTGCTCCAGCAATTGCTATTCCTGTAGTTGTATTATTAACTGTATTTTCATACCACTGATAATTTGGTGTTCCAGAACCTTGAAATGCAACTATTAAATCAGGTGTTGCCCCATTGAGACAAACTTGATCAGGTATGGGTTGACTTATAATTAGTGGTGCAGGTTCTACAGTAATTTCAAAATTTATTGGTGCTCCAGAACAACCGTCTATTTCGGCAATTACGGTATATATCAATAATACCGGTAAAGCTGTTGTATTTATTAATGTTTGAGCTGGAATTGTGTTAGAAGTTCCTGATGGAATATACCCAGTTAAACCAGCTGGAGTATTTGAAGACCAGCTATAGGTAGCAATATTAGGATTAGCTGTTAAGTTAATTTCAGCAGATTGAGATCCTGAGCATAAAGTCTGGTCTGTAGCTGTATTAGTAATTGTAGGGACTTCGTTGACTGAGAAATTCTCTGTGACCGTTTCTGTACCACAGCTATTAGTGATACTAAAGGTAACGGTATAATTACCAACAGTAGTATAATTAATAGTGCCTGGATTTAATTGATTTGACGATGCTGGAATCCCTCCAGGAAACGTCCAACTATAGGTTATCGTTTCTGAAGTCGGTGCACATGTATTTATATTAGCTACAGGATTTATTGCTGCCGATCCACAGGCATTTGAAATGGAATTAATAGAAGCTGTTGGAGGTTGTTTTACTATAATATCTTGTGATGTTATAAAATCTCCACATGAATTTGATGCCGTTAAACTCAATGCATAAGTTCCAGCTGATTCAAAGTTAAAAGATGGATTTATTGAGTTTTCATTAGTTCCATTGGTAAAATTCCAAACGCCGGGAAACATACCACAATATTCAGGCATATAACTAACTTCCCATAGGTATTCGGGCAACTGACAACTATCAGATTCATCTGTCGTATTTGTAGTCGTTATCATTAAAGGTCCGCAACCTTCATTTAAACTGGTATTAAAAAGAGGTATTAAATCCTCCTCAACGCAAATAGTTTTAACTATAGTATCATTACCGCATCTATTCCCTGTATTAAGCGTGACCGTATAAGTTCCTGTCTGACTAAAATTTAAACATAAATTATCAGACCCTGACACCCACAAATTTGGATCACTTAATCCAAAATCATTACCTAAACTACCTGACGTTATGGTATACCCTATTGATGGCGATATTTCCCATATAATATTTGGACTTGTATCACAAGAACTACCCAATCCATTATTTTCTTCTCCAATTGAGGTATTGCTTAAACATACCTGACTATTAGCACAAGCTATATCAGGAGAATCAAAGTCTGCTTCAGGAGCAATAGAAACATATATAGGAACAACACCTACCGATGAAGCACTACAAGGATTAGATGCTACGATAATTGCCGAAAAAGAATTTTGGTATGTATTACTACCATCTGAACTCACTGTATTACATGAAGACATTGTAAATGTATGTGTTATACTTGCTGGAGGAGGATGATTAAAGGTTTGTGGAGCTGACCCATCATTAAAGGTTACAGTATATGTAGTACCTGGTGGATTATTATCTGTTCCTGTAATAGGAAAAGTTAAAGGACTTGAATTACATATATCCGTATTTCCGGGGTTACCCAATGAAACAGCTGGATTAGAACCTACAAAAACAGTATAATCTGTTGTCGTTATACACCCATTACTTCCTTCTATAGTATACACTAAATTATATATTCCAACATCATAGGTATGTGTTGTAGAAGTCCAACTAGGTTGATTAAAATCTGTAGAACCATCTCCCCAACTTATTGTATAGTTTACATTTAGTGTTGTAGAAATATTAGTAAACGTAAATGTAGATGTTGTATTACTACATTGTCTAAACACAGGAACACCTTCAAAAGTTGTACCCGAACCAGTACCACCTAGAGAAGCATCAGGAGAAGGCAATATTTCTATTACTACAGAGCTACCTGTAATATTATCAATAGTACCTGTATCATCTTCAACCGAAATAAGATTATATGTAAATGTTCCCGAGTTAGTCGTATTTACAGACAACGCTACCGAATTATTATTTCCTGTAGTACTAATAGTTAAATCTACACCACCATTAATATTATAAGTAAATGTATAAGGTGTTGAACCACCCGATCCTGTAAAAGTTATTTGAGGCAGTGGTGTCGTATTCTGACAAACTGTTGCTGAACCACTTAGCGTTGCATCAGAAAATCGTTTTGAAGCTACAACTACTTCTACAACATCTGAAGTTATAAAAGCACTTAATAAGCTCCATAAAAAACATACAACTAAGAGGGATAGATTGCTTTTATTTTTAATCATAAATAATTGATAGCTAATTTCTTAAACATTAAATGTAATTAAATTCTTATGAAACCAACATCAATCTTTGTTTTTATTCTAAAATACATACAATTCTTAATATCAGTCTATTACAAAAATTCAAAAAGATCTAATTTCCTAACAAATAAAAGGATTTAATAAGTACAAAAAAATACTCAATAACGGGTATTTATATAAATATCAAGATCCATAATAACGACATTTAAAATGCCGCATCCCTAATTATTTGGCACGTCTAATGGTAAGTTTATAGACTTTAGATTTACAGTTTAATTTGCGATACTTATAAATAATCAAGCTAAAAGCAAAAGCATAAACATAGAGATTCTTATTATATTTGCATATGCCAAAACCTAAAGGACAAAAAAACCAGAATAATAAAGCCAAGCATTCTAAGCTTATGGCTCAAAAAAAGAATAAGTTAAAATCAGAAGGAATGACTCGTAAAGAGCGTTTAAAAGCCATTATTAAAAAAGCTAAAGATCAAGATTAAGGTCTTTATTATCTTCTAATGCAACAAAACTAGTAGTCGATGTAGCACAACAACTACTTCTTATAATGCTTCGTATATTGGATATAAGCTACACATCCAATAACAGTAATAATAGCAATAGCTATACCAATGTATTGATAACTCAAAATCTGCTGTCCAGATTGGTAAGAATGTAAACCAGACAAGTAAAAATTCACACCAAAATAGGTAAATAGAATACTTGAGAATGCTAGTATTGATCCAAGGTTAAAACCAAAACGTCCACGAAGACCAGGAATTAATCGCATATGAATTACAAAGGCATAAATCATAATACTTATTAAAGCCCAAGTTTCCTTTGGATCCCATCCCCAATAACGTCCCCAACTTTCATTTGCCCACATACCACCAAGGAAATTCCCAATAGCTAACATCACTAAACCAACAGTTAATGCCATTTCATTTATAATGGTGAGTTCTTTGATATTCAAATCCATTTTGGCTTTATTAGCCTTCGTTGTAAATATCATAAGCAACAATACGGTAAACCCTAAAATCATCCCTAAAGTAAATGGCCCATAACTCGCTACAATAATCGCAACATGAATCATTAACCAATAACTATTTAATACTGGTGGAAGATTAGCAATTGCAGGATCCATCCAATTCCAATGTGCAACCATTAAAATCATTGAGGTTACAAAAGCTGTTGCAGCAAGTGTAAGCATACTTTTTCTTCCGAAAACTAATCCAAACAACATGGTTGCCCAAGCAACATAAATCATCGATTCGTAAGCATCACTCCAAGGCGCATGACCTGACACATACCAACGTAAAATTAATCCAGCAGTATGCACTAAAAACATCACAAAAATAGAGGCTGCTAATACTTTCACTACAGCATTAATCGCTTTGCTTTTATCCTTAAAAATTTGAACAATGAGCACAATAAATAAAATAGCGCCTACGATCATATAATAGGCATACAAACGCTTAAAAATATCGTATTTATTATATAGGATTTCGGTATTAATTTTATCATCAGACAGCATGACTTCACTTCCCTCCTGTAGTTGGTTCTTTTTAAATCCGTCTAATAAACGGTCTGCTGTGCTATAGTCTCCTGATTGTCTCGCTTTGTAAATTTCACCTAAATAATAACCAAAACTATTTTCTATAAACTTTCCGTAGAGAGTATCCTTTATTTTATCACTAAAGGTTTCACGATAATCAACCGAAGAAATCCAGGTATTCTTTTCATCTTCAGGTACCGGGAATATCTTAATCGAACGGCCATCAAGTGTATTAAACAATAAGCTCATACGATCATAAGCTTCTCTAAATTCTTTCTGAAAACCGTTAGGTATCTCTGCTTTATAAGCGTCTTCGAGATAAGGTCCTAATTTATTTCTACCATCTTCTGTTAAAAAATCGGTAATAGACACATACTTTTGATCAGTATCTACACCTATAATTTTCCTGATAGAATCTCCTTTTCGTTTGGCTAAATAAATGACTGGAACGTTATACCAAAATAACGGACTTTCTTGCATTGATAGTAATACCTGATTCGCATCAAACTCCTCGTAATGATCGCTTTTACTGAGTTTACGTAACACTTCAGAAGCATATGTATTCATTGGCATCATACGACCACTATAGTCTTGTATGACTAATTTCCCAAATTTATCAGCATGTGTTTTAGGTGTGATATTAGCTCTAATTACAGAATCAATAGCGGCTTTAGTTGGCTTTTCAAATACTACAGGAGCAGCATGATCATGACCATCGCCTTCAAAATGTTCTTGTGGTTCTGTCGTACTATGATTATGGCCATCACCTTCAGAATGCTCTTGAGAAAATCCAATTAATCCAAAACATAATAACAGTACACTAAGCATTTTAGACTTCTTATTTTTTATTTTTTTAAGCATCCGTTTCAAATCAGCAAAACGTGTGTTTTTATTAAATAAAATAGCTAATAAACCAAAGTATAATAAAAAGTAACCTAAGTAAGTTACCCAACTTCCCAAACGATCATGATTTACCGATAGTTTTGTCCCTTTTTCATCTGGAAAAAAACTTGATTGGAAGAATCTATACCCTTCTTCATCTAAAATATTGTTCATGAATATGCGATAATCGTAAGGCTCTTCATTTGGTTTTATTACTGTGACTTCACTAGCAAAGGCAGAAAAATTGTCTTCTGTACCAGGAAAACGATCCGCTATAAAATCGTTGAGTTTAATACTAAATGGTAATTCTTTTACTATAGAACCATACTTTACAGCAATATCAAGCCCGCCAACCTTTACTTGCTCAAAACGCCCGTTAACATATTGACCGCCTAATAAATTCACCGTTTTTGTTTCGCCATTAGCAGTAACATCAACCACTACACCATCTTCACGGCTTTTTAGCAATTGAGATTTCTTAACAACGCCAAACTTCCCTTTCATTACAGGTTTAGGAAATACCAAAGCCATATTTCCGATTTGGTAGCGTGATCGTAAGGTTAAAGGCTGAATAGAGTCTTTTATTAATTTCCCTGTGGCTTGAGTTGCCATGGTTAGGTAATCCCCTTCAAAGGGTGATTCTATAAACAACAAATTATCTTTTGTAGTGATATTTATAGCGCCCTGTTTGGGGTTATTTAATGTAAATACTACATTATGAATAAGTTCATCATCGCCATCTTTTATAAAATGACTATGAGATGCTTCTTCGCCAGCTTCAACAAGTTTTAAATAAGATTCACCTTCATCTCCTGGGATAATATCAAGCTCGGCATCTTTAACAAATTTTTTGACTTCAATCGTTACTGGTGTACCATTATATTCTGTAGAAATATCTAAATCATTAGATAAACGTTCAGAAAAATCAACGCGTTCTTGAACGACACGCCTTTGCTGCTGACCATCAACCATTAAATCGCCATCAATATAAGTCGTCAGGTAGATATCTCTAGTGAGAAAAGTATTTTCAGTTTCGCCTTCTCGTATTGGCATCCAACCTTCAAATCCAATATATCGTGTTATTCCTGCACCTAAAAGAATAAAAATAAAAGCTAAATGCAAGGTCAATGTTGCCCATTTTTCTTTTCTAAGAAGTCTATATCTAAAGATATTTCCTATAAAATTAATCACAAAGAGTACCATAATAGCTTCAAACCACAAGGCGTTATAAATATAATGTCTGGTATAAGGTGTTGGCGAGGTTTCTTGTCCTGAGTCTAAAAAAGTACCAAATATCATAGCTACTGCAAAAACAATAAATAAAATACCTGTAAGACGTGTAGAAAATAGAAAGTTAGCAAGTTTCTTTTGCATAGCAAGAAGGCTTATTTTTTATTGTGCAAAGATAACTATTTTAGTTTGTTTTGCTAAGGTGAATTTGAATCAAAAAAGTGTTAATTTTCCGTTAGAGAAAAGCTATTGATTCTTAGCTGAAGTCATATTCACTAATCACTAGCCTCCGTCTCAAATTAATTAATCCTCCTGTCTGGCCTTAAAAATATTGAGATACATAAACGTTCCCATTTTACGTGCTCTACGTTTCGCATTTTCAGTAATGTCGCCTTCAAATAATTCCTCTAAGGTTTCATACCAGAGGTTAAGCCATATACCAAAATGCATTTCAGTAATGCTATGATTATGCTGTTTATCTACTTTAACATGTGCCTCTAAAGGGTTACCAGAGTACTTGTGCTCTAGCTTTCTAGTCATAAAGAGGCTTGTTTCCCAAAAGGTTGTTAAGTGCTCTATATGTGTATCCCAATCTTTTATAGTGTCATTAAAAAAAGGGCCAAGTATCTCGTTAGCTCTTACTTTATTATAAAAGGACGTTACTAATAAAAATATATCGTCTCGTGTATTAATATCATTTCTCATTCTACAAAGTTAATTATACTAATTAAATTTAAATATGATAATTATCATTTCTGAATTCTATTGTATTTTAGCGGTATGATTTCAGTAGTAATTTTAGGAGCTGGTAATGTAGCTCATCACTTATATAAAGCGTTTGTTTCTTCGGAACATGTAAACGTTAAACAATGGTACAACAGAAACATTAGCGCTATTACTTCATTTAAAGACGAAGTAAAAATCACTGATGATGTCTCTCAACTTGTTGAAGCAGACATTTATATCATTGCTGTAAGCGATGACGGAATAGCTGAATTATCTCAAAAATTACCGTTTGAAGACAGGTTTATAGTTCACACTTCTGGAAGCGTAAGTGCTTATGATTTGGATATGAAAAATAGACGTGGTGTCTTTTATCCGTTACAGACATTCTCAAAATCGGCAAATATTGATTTTTCACAAGTTCCTGTTTGCATAGAAACTTTAATGAGAAAAGATCATGCGCTTTTAAAATCTCTTGCAGAATCGATTACACAAATCACAAAGCGCATAAACAGTGATCAACGTGCTGCTTTACATTTGGCAGCCGTATTTGTAAATAATTTTACCAATCAGTTGTATCGTGTTGCTCATGAAATCACCGAATCTCAAGGCGCCGAATTTGATTTACTCAAACCACTTATCCTTGAAACCGCTTTAAAAATTCAAGATTTATCACCTTTTAAAGCACAAACTGGGCCAGCGAAACGAAACGATAAAAAAACAATAAAACGTCATCTAAAATTATTGGATAACGAACATCATAAAGACCTCTACAAGTTATTAACCGCTTCAATAAAAAACACACATGACCAATACAAATTATAAAGAATATTTAGAGCATATTACGACCTTCATTTTTGATGTAGATGGTGTTCTTACCGATGGTACAGTAACCGTTATGACCAATGGTGATATGCTAAGACGTATGAATATTAAAGATGGTTATGCGCTTAAAACTGCTAAAGATGCAGGTTTTAATATTTGTATTATTTCTGGCGGAAGTAATCTTGGTGTTCAAAAACGATTAGAAGGTTTAGGCATTACAGATATCTATCTTGGAGCACATCATAAAATAAATCAATTTAATGAGTATCTATCTCATAACAATATTGATTCAAAAAAGGTGTTGTATATGGGAGACGATATTCCTGATATTCCTGTTATGAAATTAGTCGGTTTGCCATGTTGTCCTCAAGATGCAGCAATAGAAGTCAAAGCAACTAGTAAATATATTTCTCATAACGATGGCGGAAAAGGTGCTGTAAGAGATATTATTGAACAGGTTATGAAAGTTCAAAACAAATGGAATGGAAATTTTGATGCAAAGTATGACTAATAGGCTTTCGAGTTTAGAAAATCAAATGTTAATTTTTAATAAATAAATGCAGAGTATTTTAAATCTTATTCGCTGGAAAAACCTTGTTATGATTATCATAGCACAAGTCCTTATTAAATATGTGTTTCTTGAATCATTTCCTGTTTTAACTACTCTAAATACTTTAAGTTTTGTTCTTCTTGTTTTTATTACAATTTGTCTAGCAGCTGCCGGAAACATCATTAATGATATTTATGATGTAGAAACAGATACTATAAACAAACCTAATAAGGTTATAATTGGTAAGCATATCTCAGAAAACACAGCTTACAATTTATTTTTCGGATTAAATATCCTAGGTGTTATTCTGGGGTTTTACTTATCACATAGTATTGGAAAAAGCTCCTTCTTTTCGATATTTGTTATTATTTCTTTAGCGCTTTATGTCTATGCTTCATATCTCAAAGGCACTGTGCTATTTGGTAATTTACTCATTTCCTTTCTAGTTGGTCTAAGCATTATCATCGTTGGAGTTTTTGATATATTGCCTGCTATAATTCCGCAAAACCGAGATACCCAAATCACTTTTTTTAATGTGATTATAGATTATGCCATATTCGCCTTTTTAATCAACTTAACAAGAGAAATTGTAAAAGATATTCAAGATGTAGATGGCGATTATAAAGCAGGTATGAATACTTTACCTATAGTCTTAGGTCGTGAACGCGCAAATAAAGTTGCCTTTGCAGTGAGTATGATTCCTATTGGAGCTGTTATCTATTTTATGATTACCTATTTGTACAGGTATCAAATTATAATTGGTTATTTCTTGATTTTTATAATCGCACCTTTAATTTATGCAACTATAAAAATATCTGGAGCAAAACACTCCAAGCAGTACCAACATATTAGTACTGTTTATAAATTAATCTTATTTCTTGGAATGCTATCTTTAATTATGTACCCTTTTTTCATTACATTTAATTAACAATGCTCAACGATAAACTCAATAACTATAATTTAATTCTTGCGTCAGGTTCCCCTAGACGTCAACAGTTTTTTAAAGATTTAGGATTAACGTTTGAAATTAGATTAAAACCTATTAAAGAAGAGTATCCTAAGCGATTAAGACATTTTGAAATTAGCGATTATTTAGCGCAACTAAAATCATTACCTTTTAAAGAGGAATTAAAATCTAATGATATTCTTATTACAAGTGATACTATTGTTTGGCATAATGAAGACGCTTTAGGTAAACCTAAAAATAAGACTGAGGCATTTGCTATGTTATCCTCTATGAGTGGCAAAACGCATGAGGTCATTACTTCGGTATGTTTTAAAACGCACACGTCTCAAAAAACAGTTAATGCTGTAACCAAAGTTACTTTTAAAACACTAAATGAAACTGAAATTAACCACTACATAGAAATGTATCAACCCTTCGATAAAGCTGGTGCTTATGGTATTCAAGAATGGATTGGGCAAATTGGAATTACAAAAATAGAAGGCTCTTACACCAATGTCGTTGGTTTACCAACACATCTCGTTTACAAAACGTTAAATAGCATGGTTTTGTGATATTTCAGTCGTAAATTTATATCAAATTTATGATCATGAATACCAATTTCAAATTAAACCTTTACATCTTAATAACTATTCTTTTCCTTGGATTAGTAACATCGTGTAAAGAAGAAAAATCAAATCGAGACCAAGCATTACATACAGAGACTATTATAGAAACTTCTGAGCACCACCTTCCGCTACAACCCGCTTTTGAACAATCATCAGATTTCAAAAACTACTGGTATGCTGGAGAAGCCGAAATATCATCATATAAATTGGAACAAGCACGTTATGGAGAAATGCGCGATGGTTCTTCTATTTTAGTTTTTGTCACTGAAGATTTTCTTCCAAAAAAACAAGTAAAAGCAGACTACTACAGCAAAACAAATACACCTATTCTTAAATTAAATGCAACTAAAAATTTTAATACTGGTATTTACCCATATTCTATCATGCAATCAACATTTTACCCAGTAAGTAATACTAAGCATGCTATTAAAGTTAGTTGTTCGGTTCAAGAATGGTGTGGTCATGTCTATTCACAATTAAACAATAAAAATCAGTTCGAAATTACATCACATAGTTATTTTGAAAATGAAGCAGATCTAAGTTTCAAATTAGAAAAATCTATTTTAGAAAATGAATTATGGACTCAGTTACGTTTAGAGCCAAAAAGCTTACCCATAGGAGATTTACAGATTATTCCTTCTATGGAGTTTATAAGACTTAAGCACCTAAAATTAAAAGCTTATAAAGCGGTCGCTGAACTTAAAAATGGCGTTTATATCATAACATATCCAGAATTAGATCGTACACTAGCAATCAATTTTAACACAAAATTTCCTTATGATATTTTAGGTTGGGAAGACACCTATAAAGATGGTTATGGAGCGAAGGCAAAAACCTTAACAACTATAGCTACAAAATTAAAAACCATTAAATCGCCTTACTGGAGTAAAAACAGCAATAAAGATGAAATTCTAAGAAAAGAACTTCTATTACAGTAGGACTTCCCTTTTTAAGTATCATATCTTTGTAATTGATTAAACTTTAAAAGTTATGCCAACGTTTTTTTCTACCCATTACAACCAAATTATAAACTCAATTATTGTCTTTGGGATTTTCTTTATTCTTCAATTAATAGCTAGATTAATTATTAGACTCATTGGAAAATCAAAAAAAATTCATGTCGGACGCGCAAAACTTGTAGGTCGCTACATAACCATTACATTTCTATTAATTGCCATATTAGTTGAAGCTTTTATTCTAGGTGTTAGTATTGGCGATTTGTCCTTAATTTTCTCTTCTGTATTTGCAGTTATAGGAATTGCTTTATTTGCTATTTGGTCTATACTAAGTAATGTCACATCTGGTATTATCATGTTTTTCTCTTTCCCATATAAAATTGGTGATAAAATTAAAATCCATGATAAAGATCATGAGATTGAAGCCATCATTGAAGACATTCGCTCGTTTCAAATACATTTGAGAAAAGATAACGGAAACTTAGTAACATATCCCAATAATTTGCTCTTACAAAAAGCTGTAACTTTAATTAAAAAAGATGCTTTTGAAGATTATTGAATTAATGAAAAGTAATTTAGTATTACAACGCTAAAAATTATAAGTATGAGTAACATAAACAATACTATAAACTATGTCGAATTTAAAGCAAAAGATCTCGATTTAATAAAAAAATTCTATTCTGAAGTTTTCGGCTGGACCTTTACAGATTACGGTCCAACTTATACTGCCTTTTCTAATAGTGGACTTGAAGGCGGTTTCGAAAAAACTGATAAAGCAATTACAAATGGTGCTTTAGTGGTTTTACATCACAATGATCTAGAGCTTATTAAAAACAACATAATTCTTTCTGGTGGTAAAATTGCTGTAGATATCTTTTCTTTTCCAGGTGGAAAACGTTTTCAATTTCTAGATCCTACTGGGAATGAACTTGCCGTCTGGCGCGAAGCCTAAATTTACTTTGATTACCCCTTTAACGTTAAAGAAAAATTAAAAATAACTAACGCACTACCTTACTTCATTATATTTGGTTCAATGTTTTATATCTAAAACAAAACCAACTCATATATCATGAAAACAAGATTACGCCTACTCTTTTTATGTCTACTCTCAACAACGCTACTTACAGCGCAACAACCTAAAAAACCTACAGCTTCAGAGATTCATGAATCTCTGAAAAAACTCAACTTTCTTGGATCTGTATTATATGTTGCAGCACATCCTGACGATGAAAATACACGTCTCATTTCTTATATGTCTAACAATGTAAAAGCAAGAACAGCTTACCTATCATTAACACGTGGTGATGGTGGTCAAAACCTTATCGGACCAGAAATAAGAGAACTTTTAGGTGTAATTAGAACTCAAGAATTATTAGCCGCTAGACGTACTGATGGTGGAGAGCAATTATTTACAAGAGCTAATGATTTTGGGTATTCTAAACATCCAGATGAAACTTTAGAAATTTGGAATAAAGAACAAGTATTGAGTGATGTAGTTTTAGCCATACGTAAATTTAAACCAGACGTTATTATCAATCGTTTTAATCATAGAAGTCCAGGAACAACTCATGGCCATCATACGAGTTCTGCAATGCTAAGTGTTGAAGCTTTTGATTTAGTTGGAGATAAAAATGCGTACCCTAATCAATTATCAAGTGTTAATATATGGCAACCGCAACGTCTGTTTTTTAATACCTCTTGGTGGTTTTATGGAAGTCGTGAAAACTTTGAAAAAGCTGATAAAACTAATTTATTAGAAATTGATACAGGTGTTTATTTTGCAAGTAGTGGATTGAGCAATACTGAAATTGCTGCTTTAAGTAGAAGTCAGCATAAATCACAAGGCTTTGGAAGTACTGGAAATCGTGGTACACAAACAGAATATATTGAACTTATAAAAGGAGATTTACCTTCAGACAAGGAAAATATTTTTGAAGGTATTGATACCTCTTGGAATCGCATTGAAGGAGGAAAAATTATTGGTGATATTCTTTATGCTGTTGAAAACAACTATGATTTTAAAAACCCATCAGCATCTATTCCAGAATTGGTGAGAGCTTATAAAGCTATCCAAAATTTACAAGACACACACTGGAAAAATTTAAAAACAAAAGAAATTAAGGCTATAATATCTGCTTGTGCAGGATTGTATATTGAAGTCAAAGCAAATACCAATCATGCCACTGCTGGAGCTAGTATTGATTTAAGTTTAGAGCTCATTAATAGAAGTAACTCTAATATCATTCTAACCTCTATGGTCAATCCAAATGGCACTAAAATTGAAAAGAATCTAAAATTAGATAATAATACAGGTTATAATTTTAAAGAAACTTTAAAAATTAACACCTACCAGCCAGTATCAACACCATATTGGCTTACTAAGAAAGGAAGCTTAGGAATGTATACCGTTGAAGACAAAACGCTTATTGGCAAACCTGAAACTCCTAGACTACTTAACATAACATTTAATTTAAATATTGAGAATGTTGCAATTTCGTTTATAAAACCAATTATTTATAAAACTAATGATCCTGTAAAAGGTGAAGTTTACAAGCCTTTTGAAATCATCCCTGAAGCTTCTGCTAAAATTTCTGAAAAGGTCATTATTCTAGATTCAGACAAACAACGTGATATTGAAGTTATTGTTAAAGCTGGAAGAGATCATATAGAAGGTTTTGTTCAAATTTCTCATCCAAAAAACTGGAGTGTTTTTCCAGAAAAACAAAAAGTAACTATTATAAATAAAGGTCAAGAAGCACGATTAATATTTACTGTTATTCCTCCAAAAGAGCAAAGCGAAGGTGTCTTTACACCTATGGTTCATATTGGTGAGACTATATATACTAAAGAACTCATTGAAATTGATTATGATCATATCCCTTTTCAAACCGCTCTATTACCAAGTGAAAGCAAAATTGTACGTTTAGATATTCAGAAACGCGGAGAAAATATTGGTTATATTGAAGGTGCTGGAGATGTTGTTCCTGAGAGCTTAAGACAAATTGGTTACAATGTTGCAATTTTAAAACCTGAAGATATTTCCGCAGAAAATTTAAAACGTTTTGATGCTATAGTTATTGGAATTAGAGCATATAACACTGTAGAAGCTTTAAATTTCAAGCAACAGTTATTGTTTGATTATGTTGCACAAGGCGGAAACATGATTGTACAATATAATACAAGTCATCGTATAAAAGTAGATCAAATTGCACCTTACGATTTAAAATTATCACGAGATAGAGTTACTGATGAATATGCCGAAGTCAACTTTCTAGCAAGCAACCATGAAGTTTTAAACGCTCCTAATAAAATTACTCAGAATGATTTTAAGGGATGGACACAAGAACGTGGTTTATATTTTCCTAACCAATGGTCTCGTGAATTTACGCCTATCCTATCTATGAATGATAAAGGAGAATCTGCTAAAACAGGAAGCTTACTTGTTGCAAAACATGGGAAGGGCTATTATGTTTACACAGGATTAAGCTTTTTTAGAGAATTCCCAGCTGGAGTTTCTGGAGCCTACCGCTTATTTGCTAACATGCTATCACTAGGAAAAAATAACATCAATCAACCTAATCAAATCAAAAATTAATGGAAAAGTATAAATGGAACAAAATGTACACTTTTGTACTAGCAGTCAACATCATTTACGTCATAGTGTTTTACTTCATCACTAAAGCCTTTTAAAATGCAAACATTAGATTGGATTGTACTCATTAGTACATTATTACTTATTGTTGCCTATGGAACTTATCAGTCAAGAGGCAGCAAAAATGTTCAAGATTTCTTAAAAGGCGGTAACACCTCAAAATGGTGGACAATTGGCCTTTCTGTAATGGCAACCCAAGCCAGTGCTATTACCTTTTTATCAACACCAGGACAAGCCTTTAATGACGGGATGGGGTTTGTACAATTCTATTTTGGCTTACCTATTGCGATGGTAGTCATCTGTATGGTATTTATTCCGTTATATCATCGCCTTAAAGTCTATACGGCTTACGAATTCTTAGAAGACAGGTTTGATTTAAAAACCAGAACACTTACGGCCATTTTATTTCTTATACAACGTGGACTAGCAGCAGGAATTACCATTTTTGCTCCTGCAATTATACTATCGGCTGTTTTAGGGTGGAACCTACTACTTCTAAATGTCATCATAGGGATTTTGGTTATTATATATACTGTTTCTGGTGGTACCAAAGCTGTAAATGTGACTCAAAAACATCAAATGATTGTCATTTTCACAGGAATGCTTATTGCTTTCTTTTTGATTATAGACAAACTTCCAGAAGGGATTACATTTTCAAAAGCCCTAGATATTGCTGGAGCTAGTGGTAAAATGGAAGTTTTAGATTTTTCTTTTAATCTGAATAATCGCTATACCGTTTGGAGCGGACTTATTGGTGGTACATTTTTAATGTTATCCTATTTTGGAACAGACCAAAGTCAGGTGCAACGCTACCTCTCAGGAAAATCATTAAAAGAAATGCAATTAGGGATGATGTTCAACGGACTTCTAAAAGTACCTATGCAATTCTTTATATTATTGGTTGGTGTTATGGTATTTGTATTTTATCAATTTAATCAAGCACCAGTAAATTTTAATCCTACGGCAACTGAAATAGTTTTAAATTCTGAATATGCAGATGAATACAAAACCATTCAGGATAAACAAGCACTTAACTTTAATGAAAAGAAACGTATTATCAATGCCTTTGTTAATACCGATAATGCAAATGCTTCAAAATCTATTGCTGAATTGAATTCTACTAGCGATAAATTAAGAGCAGATGCACGAGAGCTTATTAAAAAAGCAGGGAAGTCTCGAAAGATAAAAGTCGAAAGCAACGATAAAGACTATGTGTTTATTCACTTTATTTTAACCAATTTACCTCGAGGATTAATAGGGTTACTACTCGCTGTAATACTCAGTGCCGCGATGTCGAGCACATCAAGTGAACTTAATGCTTTAGCGAGTACAACAACTATAGATTTATACAAACGAAATACAAGTGAGAAGACCGATGCCGAAATGGTAACCGCTTCTAGATGGTTTACTTTAGGTTGGGGAATTGTTGCAATTGGAATAGCCTGTGTAGCCAATCTTGCTGAAAATTTAATCCAGCTAGTAAACATTATTGGTTCTATTTTCTACGGAAATGTACTGGGTATCTTCCTACTAGCATTCTTTTTTAAATTTATAAAAGCCAATGCTGTATTTACTGCGGCTTTAATTACCCAAGTTTTGGTTATTGGATTGTTTTTACTCAACGAGTATGATATGATCAACTTACCCTTTTTGTGGTTAAATTTTGTGGGCTGTTTTATTGTAATTGCAATTGCTTGTTTATTACAATCACTAAGTTCTAATACGAAGTATGCAGAAGTCTAAAATTATAAACTGGGGAATTATTGGTCTTGGGAAAATCGCACATAAATTTGCCCAAGACCTATTAACTATTGAAAACACTCAACTTTATGCTGTTGCTTCAAGAAATAAAGATAACGCAGATGATTTTGCTAAAACATATCATGCAGAAATAACATACAATGATTATCAAAGTTTAGCAAAAGATCCAAATATAGATGCTGTTTATATTGCTACGCCACATACGTTTCATAATGCTCATGCTATGTTATGTTTAAACCATAAGAAAGCCGTTTTATGTGAAAAACCTTTTGCAATGAATCTTAAGGAAGTAGATGAAATGATTGCTACTGCAAAAGCAAACAACACCTTACTTATGGAAGCGATGTGGACGTATTTTTTACCACATTATCAATTTGCTTTAAAACATCTCAAAAATAAAACCTTTGGAGATGTCTTGAGAATTGAGGCCGATTTTGGATTCAATCCTGAAATTGATATGAATTCTCGGGTGTTTAATAAATCATTAGGTGGTGGGAGTTTACTCGATATTGGTATTTATCCTATTTTCGCAGCTTTGTCAACTCTCGGTATGCCCATACATATAGAATCTAAAGCTACTTTTCTTGAAAATGATGTAGATTCATCTTGCTTGATGTTATTTACCTATAATAATGATGTGGAAGCACATTTAAAAAGCACCTTATTAGAAAAAACACCAACTGAAGCTATTTTTTATTGCGAAAAAGGAGTAGTCAAAATTAATTCAAATTTCCATGAGCCTTCTAGAGTTACACTCATTTCTGATGGAAAAGGAAACACTAAGCATTTTGATTACACAACAAATGGCTATGACTATGAAACACGTCATTTTAATAAACTTATCAGACAAGGGAGAATAGAAAGCGATGTTATGACTTTCGATTTTAGTAGGCAACTCATTAAATTACTTGATACCGTAAGACTACAAATAGGTCTCAATTACGAATAAAAAAAGACCCTTTGATTTCTCAAAAGGTCTCTTCAATTCTTTTTATTAGCTTAACAATTTACATTGCTCCCCATTCTTTTAGGGACTCCATGTTTTGCTTCACATAGTTCTGATTTCCAGATTCTTTTGCTCCAGCCATAGATTTCTTAGCTAATTCAATTGCTCCTTTTTTATCACCTGCAGCAGCATAGATTAATGATTGTTGTCTTACTTGCCAAAATCCAGGTGTTTCAATCATAGACATTGCTTTATCAATCCATGATTTAGCTTTATTGATGTCTTTTCCTTCATTTAAATAATAAACAGCAGACGCATAGTAATCGTTTGCACTTGGTCCAGCCATTACTTTATCAATCGTAGTGCTAACTAATTTATCTGTTGGTACAGTAAACGGAATAGCTACATAAGACTTTTCCCAAATAATATCAATTGTACCACCTACATTAGTAAGGTTATTAATATCAATTGTTAATGTTTCTACATTAAAAGGAATTGCATGAACATCTACTTTAGCTGTTGCAACAACTTTACTATCATCCCATTCTCTAGGAGTCCCCCAGTTATTAGTATCATTATAGAACATCACATCCCATTGCGTTGCAGAATTTAATTTTGTAAATACAGCATATGCACCTGCTTTTACATCCTGACCTGCAATAGTAACATCATCACTAAAAGTGATTATTGTGTTTTTATTTGCTCCAGTTCTCCAAACACCTCCGAAAGGCTCTAAATCCCCAAATATTGCTCTTCCTTTTACTCCAGGACGAGAATATTCTATTGTAACATCTGTTAAACCAACCTTTTGTTCTACTTTAGAAAACGGACTAGGTGCTGGTGTTTCAATTTGAGCGTAAGTAGCGAAAGACATTGCAAACACTGTAAACGCAAGTAATAATTTTTTCATAGTACTGTATTTTATGATTAGTTTTAAAATTCACGTAAATTTACAAACTAGTAAAACCTTTGTTAGTTAACAAAACCTTAAATTAAGTAACCACTAGACTATTAAAATTTTTAATGAAAAAGTATTACTCTGAAATCATCGGTACGTTCGCCATGGTATTTTGCGGATGTGGAGCCATGACGATTAATGAAATTACAAACGGAAGTATAACTCACGTTGGTGTAGCTATGACTTGGGGAATTATTGTCATGAGTATGATTTATGCTTTTGGTGAAATTTCTGGAGCCCATTTTAATCCTGCAGTAACGTTTGGTTTTGCATTTGCAAAAAAATTCCCATGGAAGGAAGTACCCAAATATATAATTTCACAAGCTATAGGCGCCTTTTTAGCCTGTGCTATTCTTTTATTTTTATTTCCTGAAAGTGAAACACTAGGAAGCACATTTCCTGCAGAAAACTTCGAGCCTTATAAAGCTTTTGTATTAGAACTCATATTGACATATTTCTTAATGATTGTTATTATTAATGTGTCTACCGGAAGTAAAGAAACAGGAACTATGGCTGCTATTGCAGTTGGCGGTATTATTTTATTAGAAGCTATGTTTGCTGGTCCAATGACCAAAGCGTCAATGAACCCAATAAGATCACTCGCCCCTGCTCTTATTTCGGGTAATTTACAGCATTTGTGGCTTTATCTTACAGCACCTTTTATTGGAACTTTTTTAGCTATAATTTCTTTTTCTTTAATAAAAAGTGAAAAATAAAATTAATTTTGTATCTTATAACTACACTAATAACTTGTTAAATATAATTTAACGAGGTATTTTAATAATTAAACATTTAATATATTGCACTTTACAATAAAAGTCAATTTGAAAGTAATCGGTATAAAAATCGACTATTTAAAAAACAATTAATAGCAATGGACATCATAACTAAAGCATTAGAATTTGAAAAAAGAAAGATGCAATCCTTATCAACAAGTGATCGTGTCAAAATTTCTCGTGAAGCAAAAGAACTCATTTTAGGCTTAAACCAAGTTTATAAAGAAAAGAACGATCAAAAAATCATGGATATCATGAAACGCTTAACAGCCATTAAACAAAAAGTAGAAAAGCGCTTAAAAGGTGCTCCTTTAACAACATAAACCTAAGTTGTTTTTGAATTAAACATTTTGGAAGTTAATGTATGAAATTTTATGTTTTATTGATCTCTATATTAATAATCTTCTATTCAGAGAAAGACAGCAAGTAAACAGTATTTCTATTCAAAGTAATTTGTGAAATCGAATTCAAAATTTTGAATTAAACTCATTATAAAATAAAAAGCCTCGACTAGTCGAGGCTTTTTATTTTATGTATATATTTTCCGAAGAGCAATTAATTCCCAGCTACTCTAGTAATCTTTGCTCCAATAGCACGTAAACGTTCATCAATATTTTCATAGCCACGATCTATTTGTTCTATATTATGAATTGTTGATGTGCCTTTAGCAGACAATGCAGCAATAAGCAATGAAACACCTGCTCTAATATCTGGAGATGTCATTGTTGTCGCTTTCAATTGCGATTTAAAATCATGACCAATAATTGTCGCTCTATGTGGATCACAAAGAATAATCTTTGCTCCCATATCTATCAATTTATCGACAAAGAACAAACGACTTTCAAACATTTTTTGGTGTACTACAGCACTCCCTCTGGCTTGAGTTAAAACTGTTAATATAATACTCAATAAATCTGGTGTAAAACCAGGCCATGGTGCATCTGAAACAGTTAAGATAGAACCATCTATATAATTTTGAACTTCATATCCATTAGTATGTGCAGGAATATAAATATCATCTCCTTGACGTTCAATGGTAATCCCTATTTTTCTAAATACATTTGGTATTTGTCCTAAATCATCCCAACTCACATTGGTAATAGTTAATTCACTTTTAGTCATTGCAGCTAGACCAATCCAACTTCCAATTTCAATCATATCAGGAAGCATTCTATGATTTGTACCACCTAAAACATCAACACCTTCAATAATTAGCATATTAGAACCAACACCGCCTATCTTAGCTCCCATCCTATTAAGCATTTTACAAAGCTGCTGTAAATAAGGCTCACAAGCTGCATTATAAATAGTTGTTGTGCCTTCTGCTAAAACAGCAGCCATAACAATATTTGCAGTTCCAGTTACAGATGCTTCATCAAGCAACATGTATGCGCCTTTTAATTTATCTGCTTCTACACCATAAAATAAATCTTCTTTATTATATCTAAATTTAGCTCCAAGATTAATAAATCCTTCAAAATGTGTGTCGAGTCGACGACGACCAATCTTATCACCACCAGGTTTTGGAATATAACCTTTTCCAAAGCGAGCTAATAAAGGGCCTACAATCATGATAGAACCTCTTAAGCCTTTTCCATCTTCTTTAAATTCGGCAGATTCCAGGTATTTTAAGTTGACTTCATCAGCTTTAAAAGTATAAGAACCTTTATCTATTTTATTGATTTTTACACCTAGCTTTTTGAGCAAAGCGATTAATTTATTAACATCAATAATATCTGGAATATTATCTATTCTAATTTCTTCAGCAGTTAAGAGAACTGCACATAAAATTTGTAATGCTTCGTTTTTTGCGCCTTGAGGTTGGATTTTACCTTTTAACTGGTGACCTCCTTCAATAATAAATGTTCCCATGAAGAGTTGTTAGTAGCGTTTTCTATTTCGGTTAGAAGTATTTTTTTTGTGATGCGGTTTCTTATTACTAGAATATTTTTTCTTATTTCGCATTAAACTAGTAGAATCAGAGAGGTCTTCTTTACTTTCTTTTAAGTTAATCTTACCATCAGATAATTCATATAAATGATTAAAAATCACATAATCTTCAACAGTATCTTTATTCCAGTTTAAGAAACACTTCTTCATATGATTAGCGATTGTATAAACTAATGCCTCTTTTAAATCACCATCTTCCCATGTATTTGCGATATCAATCATTGTCTTAATATTGTTTCCGTAAAAACGATATTTGGGAAAATTCTGCGGATACTCTAATGGTTCTGGACCTGCTGTGAGTTGCTCTTTAGAAGGCATTGGATATGGAGAATCGGCATCTAATTGGAAATCGGCAATAATAAAAAGCTGATCCCAAAGTTTATGCTGAAAATCAGGCACATCTCGTAAATGTGGTTGCAAATTCCCCATCACATTAATAATGGATTTGGCAACTTTATTACGTTCTTCTTTTGTTGGTAATTCTTTAGCGTAATTAATCATTTTTTGAAGATGTCTTCCATACTCAGGAATAATCAAATGTTCACGCTCTGTGTTGTATTCTATATCGTCTATCAAAATATAAATTTGTGTAGTATTTGTAAATCATGCTCGAAGTACTTCTGCATGAGCATGCAAAATACAAAAAATAGTTATCAAAAAAGCTTTTTATAAAGAAATAACGCCTTCTACTTTATCTGCAACTTCTTTGTATTTATCAATAACAGCATCAGGATCTTTCATCTGCAAATTAACAGAGATACTTGTGTAAGTTCCTTTTCCAGATTCCTTAGTTTTTATAACAGCTCCAAGGTTGTTGAATAAGTCTTCTATTTGATTGATTTTTTTAGCATCTGTTGGCACTATAAATTTATATAAATACTCTGAAGGCCAGCTTGCAGTTTCATGCAATTGGGTTCTTAGTTTTTTATAAAATTCTTCTGATTTCTTATCTGGGCTCATAACTTTTTTTCGGATTCAAAGATACATTTACTTTGCATTTTTCACATCATTATAAATGCTAAATAATATATAACATATTAAGGTGTTTCCTAATACAAAAACAAAAGAGGTCTAAATTAAAGTTTCATTTTTAAATAAATTGCACTTAAAAAGAAACGATTTACCAGTGTTATTTTACTCTTAACATGGTATTCCTTAATTTTACAACCAAAACCTTGTCAAATTGAATACTAAAAAAATTGTAATTACTGGTGGACCAGGAACTGGAAAAACCTCAATAATAAATGAATTAAAGAACAATGACTTTCTTTGCTTTGATGAAGTTATTAGATCAATGACTTTATCAGCAAAAAAGGAAGGAAATTCTTCAACTCATATCTCTAATCCTATTGCTTTTGTAGATGATCCTATGACGTTCAATACAAATTTAATTAATGCGAGAATAGATCAATTTACAGAGACAAATGCTTTAAAAAAAGAAATTTGCTTTTTTGATCGTGGCATTCCTGATGTGTTAGCATATATGGCTTTTTTTAATCAAGCATATGATGATTATTTTAAAAATGCCTGTATAAATCATCAATATGATATGGTTTTTTTACTT
This sequence comes from Flavobacteriales bacterium 33_180_T64, assembly GCA_002162685.1. Classification (GTDB taxonomy): domain Bacteria; phylum Bacteroidota; class Bacteroidia; order Flavobacteriales; family Flavobacteriaceae; genus Psychroserpens. The sequence goes on along the minus strand of MAAQ01000011.1, from coordinate 5,684 downwards.
CCTCCTTGGGAAGCTATTTATCAATCAGATAATGAAAGGTTTGAAACTTTTGAAGAAGCACTTCAAATTCATAACTACTTAAAAAGCATCTATGAAAGTTTTAATTATCAAATTATTGAAGTTCCCTTTGGAACTGTAGAAGAACGTGCAACTTTTATTTTAAATAATATATAAACCTAGTGCCACACCCCATAAACATATTAGAGCAATATTGGAATCACACCTCATTTAGACCACGTCAAGAGGCTATTATCAATTCTGTTTTAGAAGATAACGACACCTTTGTTTTATTACCTACTGGTGGTGGAAAATCGATTTGTTTTCAAATTCCAGCGCTTATAAAAGATGGCATTTGCATTGTGATCTCTCCTTTAGTTGCATTAATGAAAGATCAAGTCAATACTCTAAAAAGTAAAGGTATTAAAGCTATGGCTATTACTAGCGGAATAAAATACAGTGAACTTGACACACTTTTAGATAATTGTATTTACGGAAATTATAAGTTTCTGTATTTATCACCAGAGCGTTTACAACAAGATATAGTTAAGCAGCGTATTGCACAAATGCATGTGAATCTCATTGCTGTTGACGAAGCTCACTGTATTAGTCAATGGGGAAACGATTTTAGACCAGCATATAAAAATATTATAGCTCTTAGACAGTTACACCCTAGTGTAAATGTTATCGCTTTAACAGCAACAGCAAAACCAAAAGTAATTGAAGAAACGATACAGGAGTTAGATTTTATTGCTCCAAAAATTTTTAAAGCATCATTTACCAGACCAAACATTGCTTATCAGGTTTTGCAAAGTGAAGATAAAATCTATGACTTAGAGCGACAACTTAAAACACATAAAGGCTCTTCTATCATTTATGTAAGAAGTAGAAAAATGAGTATTGATATTCATAACATCTTAGAAAAAAAAGGATTTAGTTCTACTTTTTTTCATGGCGGAATTCCAACAAAAGACAAACAAGAACGTTTATATCAATGGATGCACAATCAAAAAGAAATTATGGTTGCTACTACTGCTTTTGGAATGGGAATTGACAAACCAGATGTAAAAACAGTAATACACATTAATTTACCTGAAAGTCTAGAAAGTTACTACCAAGAAGCTGGTCGTGCCGGAAGAAACAATGAAGATGCATTTGCTATACTATTAACAAACTCATCAGATGAACACGTTTTAAAAAATCAATTCATTAATAGCCTCCCTTCAATTGAAGACATCAAATTAGTGTATAGAAAACTATGTAACTATTTTCAAATATCCTATGGAGAAGGTGAATTAACTACACATCGGTTTAATTTTAGTGATTTCTGTAAAGCTTATGATTTTAAAAGTTCTAAAACGTTTAATACCCTTCAACTTTTAGACAGAAATAGTATTATAAAACTGTCTCAACAATTTAATTACAAAACGAAGTTACAGTTTATAATAAGTAATAATGCCTTGTTTTCTTATTTAAAAACACATACACAATACAATACCATTGTAAAGACAATTTTAAGAACCTATGGTGGTATTTTTGAACATCAACTTGCGATTAATATTACTTTAATTTCAGATAAAGCTTCAACCAATGAAAAACAGGTAATCGCAATTTTAAATCAATTACAAAAAGATGGTATTGTTGATTTTTTATTTTCAAATACTGATTCTGAAGTTATTTTCTTTCAGCCAAGAGAGGATGATAAAACAATTAATAGAATTGCAAATGTCATAGAACAACAGCAAGAGCTTAAACGCTTTCAAGTTAATTCTATATTAGATTATGTTAATAATACTTCCGTTTGTAAAAACAGACAATTACTGAATTACTTTGGAGAAATTACAGATGAAGATTGCGATAAATGTTCGGTTTGTGATTCTGAAAATTCTTCCGAAGAACCTATTTCATATAAAACAATTCAGCAACAACTCATTTTAGCTTTAGAAAAGGCACCTTTAAGCTCTAGAGTGTTAGTAGAACAATTACCATACAAAAAAGAGAACATCCTTAAGGTTCTAAAACTATTACTCGAGCACGATATCATAACTATGACATCTGCTAATACTTATAAAATAAAACATACATGAAAAGAGATAAATTGAGAATTATATTTATGGGAACTCCTGATTTTGCAGTTGCGACTTTAAAAACACTCATTGATAATGAGTATGATGTTGTAGGTGTAATTACAGCTCCCGATAAACCTGCTGGTCGTGGGAGACAACTTAATGAGTCTGCTGTTAAAAGATATGCTGCCTCGCAAGAATTAACCATTTTACAACCTACAAACTTAAAAAATGAAGCGTTCTTAAAAGAACTAGAAATACTTAATGCCAACCTTCAAATTGTTGTTGCCTTTAGAATGCTTCCAGAAGTTGTTTGGAACATGCCTATGTATGGTACTTTTAATCTACACGCTTCTCTCCTTCCTAATTATAGAGGTGCCGCTCCAATACATTGGGCTATTATTAATGGTGAGACTAAAACTGGTGTAACCACCTTTTTTATTGACGAAAAGATAGATACAGGTGCCATGATACTTCAAGAAGAGGTTGCTATAAAAGATAACGAAACTGTTGGTTCCCTTCATGATAAACTTATGAGTGTTGGTAGTGAATTGGTTGTAAAAACAGTAAACTTAATTCAAGAAGGAGACATTGAAACTACCATACAACCTAAAACTGAAGATTTAAAAACAGCATACAAACTAAATAAAGACAATTGTAAAATTGATTGGAATCTAGACTTAAACTCCATATATAATAAGATACGAGGCTTAAATCCGTTTCCAGCTGCTTGGTGTTTCCTTTTTAATGAAGAGGCGCAATTGAGTGTAAAACTTTTTAAGATTGAAAAAGAATACGGTCAACATGACTTTAATATTGGAGAGTTAATTGTGACAAAAAACGAGTTAAAAGTTGCTGCAATAGACGGTTACATACATATTAAAGAAATACAGCTTCCCGGAAAACGAAAAATGGATGTAAAATCATTATTAAATGGATATAATTTTAGTAAAAATGCTAAAATGCTCTAGAACCCCTATATACATTGATACTCGAAAAAAATCCGATAAAACGCAACCCTTTATTAACAAATGTTCTAAGTTATCAACAAATACTTGTATTTCCCTTGCTATTACTTGCATAGGTGGTTTTTACGTATAAATTTGTAGACGGATTTAACGATAACGTTTAACCCAACTATTTTTTTAACAATTTAAAACATAAATTTTATGAACAAAACAGATTTAATCAATGGAATGGCAGAAAATGCAGGAATTACTAAAGCTGCTGCTAAAAAAGCATTAGATTCATTATTAGTTGACATCGAAGGATCTTTACAAAAAGGAAACAGAGTTTCTTTAGTAGGATTTGGTTCTTGGTCAGTTTCTAAAAGATCTGCAAGAGAAGGAAGAAACCCTCAAACAGGTAAAACGATACAAATAAAAGCTAAAAACGTAGTAAAGTTTAAAGCTGGTTCTGATTTAAGCAGTGCTGTAAACTAGTATTTATTTAAATAGATTACGAAAAGCTCACTATATAGTGAGCTTTTTGTTTTTATATATTCAGCATCAAAATTATTGGTAATTCAAAAAATATGTTTTAGATTAGTAGTAAATCATACTCATATGATTATGTCAAATCCAAAAAAAGGACATCTTTTAATTGCTGAACCATCAATTATCGGCGATTTATCATTTAATAGGTCTGTTATTCTATTGGCCGATTATAATGATAAAGGTTCTATTGGTTTTATTTTAAATAAACCATTAGAATACACGCTAAATGATCTTATACCAGATACTAAAGCCTCCTTTAAAGTTCACAATGGCGGTCCTGTAGAACAGGATAACTTATATTTCATACATAAAGTTCCAGAATTAATTCCAGATAGCATAGAGATATCTCATGGTGTATTTTGGGGAGGAAACTTTGAAATTGTTTTAAAACTTCTTAATAAAAATAAATTATCAGAATCCGATATTAGATTTTTTCTTGGATATTCTGGTTGGGAAGCAAAGCAATTAGATAGTGAATTAGAATCTAATGCTTGGATTATATTTGAAAATATCTACAAAAACGAACTGATTAGTAAATGCTGTGATTCCTTTTGGAAAGAAAAAATGTTAGAACTAGGTGGTGATTATTCTCTTTGGTCTAATGCTCCTGAAAATCCAAATTATAATTAAGACAACCTTAGCTTCGTATTTAATCGTTTCAATATATCTTCGGAAATTTTAGTTGCAAATTCCTTTTTTCGATATTTTAGTATGGGTTGAATTCCGACTATAACATTGGTCATAAATAATTCATCAGCTTTTTGAAGTTCAAATGGAGAAATTGAGGCTTCTTCTAAAACATAATCCCCCGAGTTTAGAATAACGTCAATTATTTGTTTTCGCATAATTCCTTTTAAACATCCATCTTCAATAGGTGGCGTTTTTATCGTTTCACCAGAAACGACAAATATATTTCCGTTTAATGTCTCTACGACACTTTTATTTGTGTTAAGAAGCAAACAATTATCCAACGTATTTTCTTGGGCATAAATACTTCCTAAAACATTGATGATTTTATTATTAGTTTTTAGGGTCGATAACAATCCAGAAGCTATAAAATAATCCTTAAATAAATCTACTGTATATGTTTCTATAATTGAATTAGAATAAAAATCTGTTTTTAAAGACTCCGTAACAATATTATAACTTATTTTTTTTTCTGTCGGAAGATATTTACCACCATCTCCCCTATCTACATTGAATCGTACTCTTACAGTAGATTTTAAAAGCGCATTAGCTTCTATCGTTTTTAGAATTTCAGATTCAAGAAATTCCATAGTGAAACTCATAGGTATTTCCATGCGCATAATACGCATTGATGCCATTAACCTAAAATAATGATCTTCCCAAAACAAAATTTTACCATGCACTACTTTTAAAGTTTCAAATAATACATCTCCATATTTATAACCTCTATTTTCATTGGTTATAAAACTGAAATCCTCTACTAATTCACCATTAATATTTATCATAAAAAAGTCTCGATTAAAAATCGAGACAAATATAAAACTTATATGATTTACAAAATCTAAGCTGAGCCTAAAACTTGTTTTAAATCTGAAATTTGATTATCCCAAAGCATTTTTGCTTCGTCAACTTCATCATCATCACTAAAATCTGTAACAATAATAGAGACATCTTTAGTAATTTCATCAACTTGAATTCTTATCTCAAAAAAGTAAGACGCACCTTCTTCTTCATCGTTTAACCATCTAAATTTTACACGCTCTCCACTCTTTTTACTAAGTAATTTCGCTTTTTCTTCACTATCATCCCAAATAAAAGTAAACAACTCACCTCTTGAGTTAACGTTATCTGCAAACCATTCAGACAATCCTGAAGGTGTAGATATATATTGATATAAAAGTTGTGGTGAAGCATGTATAACAAACTCCATCTCAATTTTAACTTTATCTTCCATAGTTATATAATTATGTTGTCAATATATACATTAATTGTTGAGTTTAAAACTAAAACTTAAAAAAAATAATTTGCGCATTTTATGTTTGCTCACATTAATTTTGTTTTTATATTTGCACCCTCATAAATGGCGAGGTAGCTCAGTTGGTTAGAGCGTTGGATTCATAACCCAGAGGTCACGGGATCGTGCCCCGTTCTCGCTACA
>MAAQ01000003.1 GCA_002162685.1 Flavobacteriales bacterium 33_180_T64 | reverse complement strand
GTTCCATCTGTATTTATTGTAACACCTGTTAAGCCACCATCATTTGTAATGCTTATATTATTATCAATATTTGCGTCGGTTGCTGCTGATCCATCTGCATCATCAGTCCCATTTCCGTTATCTAAAAATACACTTGCTGTTGTTCCACCTGATGCTGAATCAATAGACGTTCCACTAAAATCATCATCTTCGGCTGTAATTGTTGCTACACCATTTACTGTTAGTGTTGCGCTGTTTTGTATATCAACACATACATTATCTGGATGCGTAATCACTAAATTATAAACATTTGCGTCTAAACCAGTAACATCTGAAATAGTTAATGTTGCTGTATTAAACGTACTATAGACTCCGCCATCAATTATGCCATCTATATCTGTACCATTTCTTTGCCATTGGTAAGCAATAGTTCCACTAACATCGGTTGCTGGTGGAATCGTATAATCTGGCGCGCCTGCTACAAAAGTTGTTGTATTTACTGCTGTTGCAGATGTAATTGTAAATGTTGTTCCTGCTGGAGCGTTAACCGTTTGATTTATTAAAGCTGTAGCATCTACAGTAACTTGCGTTGCTGTTGTAACATCTGTATTAGTTCCAGTGTATGCTGTTGCAAAACCTGTCACTTGACCATTAGCATCAACACCAGTTCCGTCAACTTCACCATTTGCATCTGCATCTAAATGTCCTGCTTCTAAAACATCATCACAACCGTCATTATCAGAATCAGTATCAAGACTATCTGGAATACCATCATTATCTGTATCTCCACCACAAAATGCTTGATAACTCACATTATCAATTTGTAATCTACCAGATCCAGCATCTGTTGACATAATAACACGAATATATCGTGCTGAGCTTGTTAAAGTATAACCATGTACCACTTCCGTAGAAATAGCAGGAAAATTGAACGTTTGTAAATCAGTATACACGATATTATCAAGTGATTGCTCAACTCCCATAACATGTAAATTTAGTGTAACAAGAGATTCTATATCTATAGTCACATCAGGATTTACTAAAAGTCCTAAATCGATTATAAGCTGATCTGTTACACTATCTATAGTTGCATATATATTATCAGATCCAATAGCGAAATTTTGGTTTAAAAGTCCTGACGACGACGCATCAACTGAATCTGCATCAGAGGCAGGTACAGCAACACATTCTAAAGTATCTAAAACACCATCATTATCATCATCATTATCACATCCATTAGGCACTAAATCTCCATCAGTATCTATTGTGTCATCAAAACCTTCACATACATCTGCAGAATTCAATACACCATCGCCATCACAATCATTAGTAGGAAAATCTAAACACGCCCCTACTACAATAGTCACATCAGCTGTATCGCAAATCGTATTATCAACATCTAAACATATCTGATACGTTATCGTATATGGTCCAGTTGGTGTTCCTGCTGGCACATCGATTGTTCCATCTGTATTTATTGTTACGCCAATTAAACCACCATCACTAATAATACTAATATTATTATCAATATTTCCATTTGTTGCTGCTGCTGCGCCATCGGCATCATCAGTCCCATTTCCATTATCTGCAAATACACTTGCTGTAGTTCCTCCAGTAGTAGGATTTATTGGAGTTCCATTAAAATTATCATCTTGTGCTGTGATTGTTGGAGCCAACACAGTTACAGTTAATGTCGCTACATTTGAAGTCGCAGGTTGAGGCGCTGTATCAAGAACATAATCATCTGCAACAGTATAATCTAAAGTTGTGTCACCAGTAAAACCTAGAGTTGGAGTAAATGTTACATCACCTAAATTATCCACAGTCCAAGCACCTTGAACCGTTGTATTTGCATTTTGTATTCCTAGAGTTAGCGGATCTAAATCTACACTAGCATCATCAATGTTTCCATCAAAATCGACATCTGTCCCAGTAATATTGAACGTTGTTGCTGTATTAAAAGGTGTCGTATCAGAATTATTATCAGCTACTGGAGCTGTATTTATTGCATCTAATGTAATTGATAATTGAATTGATTCATAAACTATTCTAGAGCCACCACCTCTTGGTGTAGAATCGTTCCCAGGGAAAAATGAGAAAGTCAAATTTGTAGATGTCGCTGTAAATCTAATTCTTGTTGTATTCCATTGATTTCTATCAGCCACATTAACAACAATTGTTTCTCTTGGCAAGACACCTACTTGGTAATCAAAATCTTCAATAAATGTTCCAGCATAATAGTCTGGTCCTTGACCATCATTATTAGAAACTGGTGCAAACCAATATAGAATTAACTCATAATCCTCTCCTATCACTAAATTTGTTATAGTTGTAGTAACAGTTTCTTCGGTACCATTAATATCTCTTAAAGAAATCCAATCTGCATGACTATTAGGAGGCAATGGTAAAACATCACCATTAGCAGGAAAATCCCAAGTAGCTCCACCTCCACCAACACCAGTTGAAGCTGCCACAGTACTATTTGAAACATCAGGAGTACCTCCAGCATCATTCCAACCAGTTGGAGCACAATTTTGGCATGGGCTGCCTCCATCAGTTGCTGAGATATTCTGCGCAGAACTTTCTAATGAGAACGTTAGCAATGTAATTATTAATGAATAAAAGAGGCTTGACTTAAAAGAGAATCGAGTAAAGATTTTCATATTTTGGTAGGTAAATTATTATACTTTAATAAAAGTAACTTTGTTTAATAGCTATTTTAACCATCATAATACTAGTCTTATTAACAATTGAATGCTAAATACTATTAAATACTCAATCTAAATAGTCGACTAAGTACTTGATTTTGACGATTAAGCGCGAAGTTCTGTTTTTTTTTTCTTAAAAGCAAAACTTTATTAACATTTTGGTTAAAAAAAGTTGAATTAAAAATATTGCCCTAAAAAAATACTGAATTATCAGTATATTAAATGGTGTTTAGTAGTGCAGAAGTATTGGAGACGTTATTTTTTTTAATTAAATTTTGCCGATGGGTATTTACTGTAGTCACAGCAATTTTTAAATTTTCGGCTATTTGTGCACTTGTATTGCCTTCTGATATTAATTTTAAAATTTGCTCTTCTCTTTTTGTCAAATGCATTTTAGACGAAAAAATTGAAACCAATTCTTTTTTTAAAGCTTCTAATTCAGGAGTTAAACAATTCTTACAATCAATATAATTCTTAATATCAATTTGAGTAATATCCTGTGAACCATTTAAATGGGAAACATCAAACACACAAGCTAAAACTAAATGCGGTTTATTCTCTTTATCGGTAGTTAAGACTGTAACATTTCTTAATAGGGCACTTTTTTTATGAAGAGACAACTCAGAATTGAATCTCATATAATATGTGCATGTTATAGGCTGTAAATTATTCTTAAAAGCAAAATTTACAACTTTTGTATCCGCTTCAAGAATTTTCTCCTTAGTTGACTCATCTATTCCATCAAAAATATCCTGTACTGTCCCTTCTTTTCCTAAAGGAAATTTCAAATTATAATTTTTCTGAAAAATAATAGGAACACTAGATTTCACATTCAAAACTGCTAAAAAATCAGGTTTAGCTAGGTCTACATATTGATTAATCAAATTTAAATAATTGCATTCATTGATCGATTCTGTATTAGAATCAGTAAATATTGATAATATGTTCTCTAAGGAAAAATTGATCATAGGCTAAGTCAAGGTTTGTTTTTACAATTAAAAAAATTAAAATAATCAATTTTAATAAAACACCCCTTATAAATATGTGTTTTTGTTCTGAACATACTTTACAAGTCCTATATTTGCCAAAATTTGTAGTTATGGCATTTCTTGAAGAAATAAATAGAAGACGAACCTTTGGTATTATATCGCATCCAGATGCAGGAAAAACAACTTTAACAGAAAAGTTACTTTTATTTGGTGGAGCCATTCAAGAAGCAGGTGCTGTAAAGAGCAATAAAATAAAAAAAGGAGCTACTAGTGACTTTATGGAAATAGAGCGACAGCGTGGTATATCTGTTGCTACATCTGTTTTAGCCTTTGAGTATGATGGTATAAAAATTAATATTCTTGACACACCTGGTCATAAGGATTTTGCTGAAGACACTTTTAGGACACTTACTGCTGTAGATAGTGTAATTGTAGTAGTTGACGTTGCCAAGGGTGTTGAGGAGCAAACTGAGAAACTTGTCGAAGTCTGTAGAATGCGAAACATCCCAATGATCGTTTTTATTAATAAAATGGATCGTGAAGGTAAAGATGCCTTTGATTTATTAGATGAAATTGAACAAAAATTAGGTCTAAAAGTTGTTCCACTTAGTTTTCCAATCGGAATGGGATATGACTTTAAAGGAATTTATAACTTATGGGAGAAAAATATTAATCTTTTTAGTGGTAATAGTAGAAAAGATATAGAAGAGACTATAGAAATTAACGATTTATCTTCTTCAGAACTAGACCAATTAATTGGAGATAAAGCCGCTCAAACTCTAAGAGAAGAAATTGAACTTGTAGAAGGCATATATCCACAATTTGATAAGGATAAATATTTAAATAGCGAATTACAACCTGTATTTTTTGGTTCGGCTCTTAATAACTTTGGAGTTCGAGAGCTTTTAGATTGTTTTGTAGAAATTGCCCCTAAGCCTAGACCGAAACATAGTGAAGAAAGATTAGTTAAACCTGAAGAAGATAAGTTTTCTGGTTTTGTCTTTAAGATTCATGCCAACATGGATCCAAACCATAGAAATCGTTTGGCTTTTATAAAGATAGTTTCTGGTGAATTTAAGAGGAATGCACCTTACCTACATGTAAGACATAATAAGAAATTAAAGTTTTCGAGCCCGAATGCCTTCTTTGCAGAAAAGAAAGAAATTGTAGATATTTCTTACCCTGGAGATATTGTTGGATTACAAGACACAGGAAATTTTAAAATTGGAGATACTTTAACTGAAGGTGAAATTTTAAATTACAAAGGCATACCTAGTTTCTCTCCAGAACATTTTAGATATATAAATAATGCAGATCCTTTAAAATCTAAGCAATTATTTAAAGGGATTGATCAACTTATGGATGAAGGTGTTGCTCAATTATTCACCTTAGAACTTAACGGAAGAAAAATTATTGGAACTGTTGGAGCACTTCAATATGAAGTTATACAATACAGATTAGAACATGAATATGGCGCAAAGTGTACTTATGAAAATCTAAATGTACACAAGGCATGTTGGATAGAAAGTGATGATATAAAAAGTGAAGAATATAAAGAATTCGTAAGAGTAAAACAACGTTTTTTAGCAAAGGATAAACGTGGACAACTTGTGTTTTTAGCAGATTCTGCATTTTCATTACAGATGACACAACAAAAATATCCAAGCATTATATTTCATTTAACTTCAGAATTTAATTAAGTCTAATTGATGTTATTCATCTAAAATCTTAGAATAATTTTGTTTTTAATCGATGTTTTTGTACATTTAATCGATAAACAGGCAATAAAAACGTAAAAGTTGTCTAAATTAAATATAGATTAAACCCCAAAAATTGATCTACTCATGAAAACTAATCCCAATGTTTTCAGTAATAATGATATTACTGTTACTTACAACCCGTGTAAATGCATAAACGCTGAGCGTTGTGCAAAAGGACTTTCCAATGTGTTTAGACAATCTGTTATTCCATGGATAGATCTAGATGGTGCATCAACCAAAAAAATCATCAAACAAGTTAAAAAATGCCCGTCTGGAGCTTTACAATTTTATGTAAACCAAGAAGTTGCTTAGCTAATTTTTGTTATGCAAAATTATGATACTGCAGAAGTATCAATATCAAATAATCGAAATAATACGATTTAAGCTAGATTGTTGCTCTTTGGTAAGGAAATGTATTCTAAATAAAATATATGGCATAAAATAGTCATCTAAAAACGTGTGTTTTTAAACAGCATTCAAAAAAAAGATCAATAAAAAAATAGTAATAGTTAAAATTTATTATATAAAAAAGCCTTTGAATAATTCAAAGGCTTTTTTATTTTAAGCTTGACCCGTTGGTCCAAAATTTAATGGTATTGGTGGTTGCTCATAATCTTTAATTTCTCCATGAGCTTGTTCAAATCGTTTAATATTATCACCTAATGCTTTCAATAAACGCTTTGCATGCTGCGGTGTTAAAATAATTCTGGACTTTACTTTACTCTTAGGAGTTCCAGGCATAATACTCACAAAATCGATTACAAATTCTGAAACTGAATGATTTATAATTGCAAGATTAGAATAAGTTCCTTCTGCAATTTTCTCATCTAGTTCTATATTTATTCCTGGTTTTTTGTTTTTATTGTCTTCTGCCATGCCCTTTGTTTTTAAATGTTATTATACTGAAAATAAAATCCCGCTTGTCACGGGATTTTATTTCTATTTAGAATTTATTCTCTTTTGAGATCCCGAAACAAGTTCAGAACAAATTTGATTTACCAACTCTGTATACACAGAGTTTATAATCTCATTTAATTATAATTCATTTCTTCTTTTACTTTCATCATCTCATTAAACTCTTCCTTAGAACCTACAATGATGTTTTCAAATTTTCTAACACCTGTTCCAGCTGGAATTCTATGACCAACAATTACATTCTCTTTTAATCCTTCAAGATCATCAACTTTAGCATTTACAGCGGCTTCATTAAGAACTTTAGTTGTTTCTTGGAATGATGCTGCAGAGATAAATGATTTCGTTTGTAATGATGCTCTAGTAATACCTTGTAAGATTGGAGTTGCAGTTGCTGGCTGCACATCTCTAGCAGTAACTAATGCTTTATCTTCTCTACGCAATATTGAGTTTTCGTCTCTTAATTCTCTAGATGATAAGATTTGACCAGCTTTTAAATTTTGAGAATCTCCTACTTCTTCAACCACTTTCATTCCGAAAATTTTATCATTCTCTTCTATGAAATCTGATTTATGAACTAATTGGTTTTCTAAGAAAATCGTATCGCCAGAATCTACGATTCTAACTTTACGCATCATCTGTCTTACAACAACCTCAAAGTGCTTATCATTAATCTTCACACCTTGCAAACGATATACTTCTTGTACTTCATTCACTAAGTATTGCTGTACAGCAGCAGGCCCTTTGATATTTAAAATATCGTTAGGTGTAATAGATCCATCAGATAAAGGCATCCCAGCTTTTACATAATCATTTTCTTGTACAAGAATTTGATTAGATAATTTAACTAAGTACTTTTTGATATCACCTGTTTTAGATTCAATAATAATCTCGCGATTACCTCTTTTAATTTTCCCAAAAGATACCACACCATCAATAGCACTTACTACTGCTGGATTTGAAGGATTACGTGCTTCAAACAATTCTGTTACACGAGGTAAACCTCCAGTAATATCACCTGCTTTAGCTGATTTACGAGGAATTTTCACTAAGATTTTACCAACCTTAATTTTCTCTCCATCATCAATCATAAGGTGTGCTCCAACTGGTAAATTATAAGAACGCATTGTTTCCCCTTTTGAATTTTCAATATGAAGTGTAGGAATTAACTTCTTGTTTCTAGATTCAGAAATCACTTTCTCCTGGAAACCAGTTTGTTCATCAATTTCTACTTGATAAGTAATACCTTGTTCAATGTTTTCATACTTTACTTTACCAGCAAATTCTGAAATAATCACACCGTTATATGGATCCCATTGACAAATAACATCTCCAGTTTTCACTTTATCACCTGGTTTCACATAGATGTAAGATCCGTAAGGAATATTATTAGTACTTAATGTGATACCCGTTTTAGCATCTACTAATTTTAATTCTGAAGTTCTAGAAATAACGACATCAACTTCTTTTCCATCATTATCAGTACTCTTAACAGTTTTAAGGTCTTCAATTTCTGCAACACCATCAAATTTAACTGTTAATTTATTTTCTTCAGAAATGTTACCTGCAATACCACCTACGTGGAATGTACGAAGTGTAAGCTGTGTACCTGGTTCACCAATTGATTGTGCAGCAACTACACCAACAGCTTCACCTCTTTGAACCATTTTACCAGTCGCTAAATTACGACCATAACACTTAGAACAAATTCCTTTTTTAGCTTCACAAGTTAATGCCGAACGTACTTCGATAGCATCTAGTGGAGACGCTTGAATACGTTTAGCAACAGCATCATCGATATGACCACCTGCTTCAATCAATAACTCTTCGGTAAGAGGGTTATAAACATCATTTAATGATGTACGACCAACAATTCTAGCTTCTAAAGTTTCAATTACTTCTTCATTTTTCTTTAAAGGAGTAACTTCAATACCTCTTAGTGTACCACAATCTTCAGTATAGATAATAACATCTTGAGATACATCAACTAAACGACGAGTTAAGTAACCTGCATCGGCAGTTTTAAGTGCTGTATCGGCAAGACCTTTACGAGCACCGTGAGTAGAGATAAAGTATTCTAAAATTGAAAGCCCTTCCTTAAAGTTCGAAAGAATTGGATTCTCAATAATTTCTCCACCACCAGCATTAGATTTTTTTGGTTTCGCCATTAATCCACGCATACCTGTTAACTGACGAATCTGTTCTTTAGATCCACGAGCTCCAGAATCAAGCATCATAAACACCGAGTTAAATCCTTGTTGATCTTCGCGAATACGCTTCATAGACAACTCGGTTAATTCAGCATTTGTAGATGTCCAAATATCAATAACTTGGTTATAACGTTCATTATTAGTAATAAGTCCCATGTTATAGTTCCCCTTAATACCATCAACTAAGCCATTAGCTTTGTCAATCATACCTTGTTTTTCAGCAGGAATAATAATATCACCTAAACTAAAAGATAGACCACCTTGGAATGCAAACTTATATCCTAATGTTTTAATTTCATCTAAGAAAGCAGCTGTTTCTGGTACACTAGTTGCTTTTAAGATACCATGAATAATATCTCTTAAAGATTTTTTAGTTAATACCTCATTTATATATCCTGCTGCTTCAGGAACTTCTTCATTAAAAAGTACACGACCAACAGTAGTTTCAATAATTTGGGTTGTTAACTCACCTTCTTCATTAAAATCTTGAGTTCTTACTTTGATACCTGCATTTAATTCTACTTTCTTCTCATTATAAGCAATTGTTACTTCTTGAGGAGAGTAAAATGTTAAGCCTTCACCTATAACTTTGTAATTCTTATCAGTTTTACGGTGCTTAGTCATATAGTAAAGCCCAAGTACCATATCTTGAGATGGTACAGTTACTGGAGAACCATTAGCTGGGTTTAAGATATTATGAGAAGCTAACATTAATAGTTGTGCTTCTAAAATAGCTTCTGGCCCTAACGGTAAATGTACAGCCATCTGATCACCATCAAAATCGGCATTAAATGCAGTACACACTAATGGGTGTAACTGAATTGCTTTCCCTTCAATTAATTTTGGTTGGAAAGCTTGAATACCAAGTCTGTGTAATGTAGGAGCACGGTTTAGTAATACAGGATGTCCTTTAAGAACATTCTCTAAGATATCCCAAACTACAGGCTCTTTTCTATCTATAATTTTCTTTGCAGATTTTACAGTTTTTACAATACCTCTTTCAATTAGTTTTCTAATAATAAAAGGTTTGTAAAGTTCTGCTGCCATATTTTTTGGCAATCCACATTCAAATAATTTTAATTCTGGTCCAACAACAATTACTGAACGTGCAGAGTAATCAACACGTTTACCAAGTAAGTTTTGACGGAAACGTCCTTGCTTACCTTTTAATGAATCGGATAATGATTTTAAAGGTCTGTTAGAATCTGTTTTTACAGCAGAAGCTTTACGTGTGTTATCAAATAATGAATCTACAGATTCTTGTAACATACGTTTTTCATTACGAAGAATGACTTCAGGTGCTTTAATTTCAACTAAACGCTTTAAACGATTGTTACGAATAATAACACGACGATAAAGGTCATTCAAATCTGATGTTGCAAAACGTCCACCATCTAAAGGCACTAATGGTCTTAATTCTGGTGGAATGATTGGAATAGCCTTCATGATCATCCATTCTGGCTTATTCTCTCTATTTGCATTAGAATCTCTAAATGCTTCAACAACTTGTAAACGCTTTAAGGCTTCTGTCTTACGTTGCTTAGATGTTTCTGTATTTGCTTTATGACGCAGTTCAAATGACAATTCGTTTAAATCGATTCTTGATAATAATTCGATTAAACATTCAGCTCCCATTTTAGCGATAAACTTATTTGGGTCTGTATCATCTAAGTGTCTATTTTCTTGCGGAAGAGTTTCCATAATATTTAGATACTCTTCTTCAGTTAAGAAGTCCATTTTTTGTACTGGTTCTCCTTCGGCATTTTTTGCTTCACCTGGTTGGATTACTACATATCTTTCGTAGTAGATAATCATATCTAAACGCTTAGACGGTAAACCAAGTAAGTATCCAATTTTATTTGGTAGAGAACGGAAGTACCAGATATGAGCAACAGGCACAACAAGATTGATGTGTCCTACGCGATCACGACGTACTTTCTTTTCTGTTACTTCAACACCACAACGGTCACAAACAATACCTTTATAACGTATTCTTTTGTATTTACCACAAGCACATTCAAAATCCTTTACAGGACCAAAAATACGCTCACAGAATAAACCATCTCTTTCTGGTTTATGTGTTCGATAATTAATAGTTTCTGGTTTTAAAACTTCTCCACGAGATGCTCCTAAAACAGATTCTGGAGATGCTAATCCAATTGAGATTTTGCTAAATCTCTGTACTGTATTCTTATCTTGTCTTCTTGCCATAATAACTTTATAGTCTTCAGTCTTCAGTCTTCAGTACATAGTGATAACTACATACTGATGACTGCTTACTATTTTTTTATTCTTCTAATCTAATATCTAATCCTAATCCTTTCAATTCGTGCATAAGTACGTTGAAAGATTCAGGTAGTCCTGGTTCTGGCATTGGCTCTCCTTTTACGATAGCTTCGTAAGTTTTAGCTCTACCAATAACATCATCAGATTTTACTGTTAAGATCTCACGCAAGGTTGCCGAAGCACCATAGGCTTCGAGAGCCCAAACTTCCATCTCACCAAAACGTTGACCACCAAATTGTGCTTTACCACCTAATGGTTGTTGTGTAATTAATGAGTAAGGACCTATTGAACGTGCGTGCATCTTATCGTCAATCATGTGACCTAATTTAATCATATAAATCACACCCACGGTTGCTGGTTGATCAAAACGATCTCCAGTTCCACCATCATATAAGTATGTATGACCAAATCTTGGTACACCTGCTTCATCTGTAAACGCATTAATTTGATCTAGAGTTGCACCATCAAAAATTGGTGTTGCATATGTACGACCTAATTTTTGTCCAGCCCAACCAAGAACTGTTTCATAAATCTGTCCGATGTTCATACGTGATGGTACACCTAACGGATTTAATACGATATCAACAGGAGTTCCATCTTCTAAGAATGGCATATCTTCTTGACGAACGATACGTGCAACAATACCTTTGTTACCGTGACGTCCTGCCATTTTATCACCAACTTTTAGTTTACGTTTTTTAGCAACATAAACTTTAGCTAATTTGATAATACCAGCTGGTAACTCATCACCTACAGAAATCGTAAACTTCTCACGACGTAAAGACCCTTGAAGATCATTTTCTTTAATCTTATAGTTGTGAATTAAATCTGCAACTAAAGAGTTTAAGTGATCATCAGTAGTCCATGTTCCTGAAGTTAAATGCGTATAATCATCAACTGAATTTAACATCTTAAGTGTATATTTCTTTCCTTTAGGAATGATTTCTTCACTTAAGTCATTATAGATACCTTGAGCTGTTTTACCATTTACAAGAGCGAATAATTTTTCAACTAAAACAACTTGTAAATCATCAAATTTATTATAATAGATGTTTTCTAATGTTTCAATATCTTCTTTATCTTTTGCTCTCTTGCGCTTATCCTTTATAGCTCTTGAGAATAATTTCTTCTCAATTACTACACCATGTAATGAAGGAGATGCTTTTAAAGATGCATCTTTTACATCACCTGCTTTATCACCAAAGATGGCACGTAATAATTTTTCTTCTGGTGTTGGGTCAGATTCTCCTTTTGGTGTAATTTTTCCAATAAGGATATCACCTGGCTTAATCTCTGCACCAATTCTAATCATACCATTTTCATCAAGGTCTTTTGTAGCCTCTTCTGAAACGTTAGGAATATCATTAGTTAATTCTTCGTTACCTAATTTAGTATCTCTAACCTCTAATGAATACTCATCAATATGAATAGATGTAAATATATCGTCACGAACTACTTTTTCTGAAATTACAATCGCATCCTCAAAGTTATAACCTTTCCATGGCATGAATGCCACTTTCATGTTACGACCTAATGCTAATTCTCCATTTTCAGTAGCATAACCTTGACAAAGTACTTGTCCTTTTTTAACTTTATCTCCTTTTTCAACAATTGGTTTTAAGTTAATAGACGTTCCTTGGTTAGTTTTTCTAAACTTTACTAAAGGATATGTTTTCGTATCGCTATCAAAGCTTACCATAGCAGCTTCTTCAGAACGTTCGTATTTTATTGTAACTTCATTAGCATCAACGTACTCAACAGTTCCATTTCCTTCAGCATTAATTAATACTCTAGAATCGGAAGCAACTTGACGTTCAAGTCCTGTTCCAACGATAGGTGCTTGAGGGCGTAATAAAGGTACAGCTTGACGCATCATGTTTGATCCCATTAATGCACGGTTGGCATCATCATGTTCTAAGAACGGAATCAACGATGCAGAAATAGAAGCAATTTGATTTGGTGCAACATCTGTATAGTTCACATTTGTTGGATCAATTACAGGGAAATCACCTTCTTGACGAGCAATAATTTTATCTTCAAGAATTTTTCCATTATCATCAACACGAATATTCGCCTGAGCGATTAACATGTCTTCTTCTTCCTCAGCACTTAAATATATTGGTTCATTTTTAATATCTACAACGCCATTATCAGATTTTCTATAAGGTGTTTCAATGAATCCCATTGAATTCACTTTAGCATAAACAGATAAAGATGAAATTAATCCAATGTTTGGTCCCTCAGGAGTTTCAATTGGGCATAATCTTCCGTAGTGGGTATAGTGAACATCACGAACCTCAAAACCTGCTCTTTCTCTAGATAAACCTCCAGGTCCTAAAGCTGATAAACGACGCTTATGAGTAATCTCTGCTAGTGGATTGGTTTGATCCATAAACTGAGATAGCTGATTTGTACCGAAGAAAGAATTAATTACTGAAGATAATGTCTTCGCATTAATTAAATCTATAGGTGTAAACACTTCATTATCACGAACGTTCATACGTTCACGAATTGTACGAGCCATACGAGCTAAACCAACACCAAACTGAGAAGACAATTGTTCACCTACAGTACGTACACGACGATTAGATAAGTGATCAATATCATCAATCTCTGCTTTAGAATTGATTAACTCAATTAAATATTTTATAATAGTAATGATATCTTCTTTAGTAAGCACTTGCTTATCCATTCCAATATCTAACTGTAATTTTTTGTTCATTCTATAACGACCTACTTCACCTAAAGAGTAACGTTGATCTGAAAAGAATAATTTGTCAATAATACCACGCGCTGTTTCCTCATCTGGCGGCTCAGCATTACGTAATTGACGGTAGATATGTTCAACAGCTTCTTTTTCAGAATTTGTTGGATCTTTTTGCAATGTATTGTGAATAATGGCATAATCCCCTTGTTGAGATGTTTCTTTATGTAAAAGAATAGTTTTCACACCAGCCTCAAGGATTTCCTCAATATTTTCTTTATCGATAACTGTATCACGATCTAATACAATTTCGTTACGTTCAATAGAAACAACTTCACCTGTATCCTCATCAACGAAATCTTCATGCCATGTATTTAGTACACGTGCAGCAAGTTTACGATCGATAACTTTTTTAAGTCCAGATTTAGACACTTTTACTTCTTCTGCAAGGTCAAAAATCTCTAAAATATCTTTATCACGTTCAAAACCAATAGCTCTAAATAAAGTTGTTACTGGTAATTTTTTCTTTCTGTCAATGTAAGCATACATTACTTGGTTGATATCTGTAGCAAATTCTATCCAAGATCCTTTAAAAGGAATTACTCTTGCTGAATATAGCTTAGTACCATTAGCGTGGAATGATTGACTAAAGAATACCCCTGGAGATCTATGTAATTGGGAAACTACAACACGTTCTGCTCCATTGATACAGAATGTTCCACTAGGAGTCATATAAGGGATTGTCCCTAAATATACATCTTGTACAATCGTTTCAAAATCCTCATGTTCGGGATCTGTACAATAAAGTTTTAAACGTGCTTTTAAAGGCACACTATAGGTTAGTCCTCTTTCGATACATTCTTCAATTGAATACCTTGGTGGATCAATAAAATAATCCAAAAATTCTAATACAAATTGATTACGTGTATCTGTAATTGGAAAGTTCTCCATGAAGGTATTATATAGACCTTCATTTCCTCTTTCTTCTGATTTTGTCTCTAACTGGAAAAAATCCTGAAAGGATTTAATTTGAATATCCAAGAAATCTGGGTATTCAGTTCTATTTACTATGGAAGAGAAATTTAATCTTTCAGCTGTATTTGCTAACATCGATGAACGAGATTTTGATTAAAAAATAATTTATTTTTTTATGTACATTTATTATACACAAAAGGGTTTAGGTCATTCCGAGTATTTCGGAAGACCTAAACCATAATTTGTAGGTTTGTTAAGCTTACTTAAGCTCAACCTCTGCTCCTGCCTCTTCTAATTGAGATTTTAGAGCTTCAGCTTCATCTTTTGTAACCGCTTCTTTGATAGCACTTGGTGCATCATCAACAAGTCCTTTTGCTTCTTTTAATCCTAAACCAGTTAATTCTTTAACTAATTTTACAACAGCTAATTTTGAACCACCTGCTGCTTTAAGGATTACGTCGAATTCAGTTTTTTCTTCAGCTGCGTCTCCACCTGCTGCTCCACCTACTGCTACTGCTACTGCTGCTGCTGCTGGTTCGATACCGTATTCGTCTTTTAATATTGTAGCTAATTCGTTAACTTCTTTTACTGTTAAATTAACTAATTGTTCTGCGAAATCTTTTAAATCTGCCATTTTCTATCGTTTTAATAATTTTAATAAAATATAATTTGTTTAAGTGCGTACTTATTTGATTATCCTTCTTTTTCGGATAATGTTTTGATAATACCTGCTATGGTTCCTCCACTTGATTTAAGTGCAGAAATAACATTCTTAGCTGGTGATTGTAACAATCCAATGATATCTCCAATCAATTCTTCTTTAGACTTGATTTCAACGAGCATATCTAATTGATCGTCTCCAAGGTAAACAGCTTCTTCAATAAAAGCACCTTTAAGCAAAGGCTTTTCAGATTTTTTACGGAAAGCTTTAATTACTTTAGCTGGAGCATTACCAGTTTCAGAATACATCACAGATGTATTACCCTTTATAACTGTAGGAAGTTCTCCGAAATCTCTATCAGAAGCTTCCATAGCTTTAGTTAATAATGTATTTTTTACTACGTTTAATTGTACGTCTGCTTTGTAACAAGCACGACGTAAATCTGAAGTGCTACCTGCATTTAATCCAGAAATATCTGTTAAATAAATATTAGCATTATCTGCTAACTGAGCAGTTAACTCTCCAATTACTTGTGATTTTTCTTCTCTTGTCATAATATTAAAGATTTAACTACTTAACTAATTTTAGGGTCAATTGCAATACTAGGACTCATTGTGCTAGACATAAAGATACTCTTCATGTAAACACCTTTAGATGCAGTTGGTTTTAACTTGTTTAAAGTAGTTAACAATTCATATGCATTATCAACTAATTTATCAGCACTAAAAGATGCTTTTCCAATTGGAGCATGTACGATTCCTGTTTTATCTACTTTAAAGTCAATTTTACCAGCTTTAACTTCAGATACTGCTTTAGCAACATCCATAGTAACTGTTCCTGTCTTTGGGTTTGGCATAAGTCCTCTTGGACCTAATACTCTACCTAATGGACCTAATTTACCCATGATAGCTGGCATAGTAACGATAACGTCAACGTCTGTCCAACCACCTTTGATTTTTTCTAGGTATTCATCTAATCCTACGTAATCTGCACCTGCTGCTTTAGCTTCCTCTTCTTTATCTGGAGTAACTAATGCAAGAACTTTCATGTCTTTACCTGTTCCGTGCGGAAGAGAAACAACTCCTCTTACCATTTGATTTGCTTTACGTGGATCAACTCCAAGTCTTATTGCTAAATCAACAGAAGCATCAAACTTTGTGTACGTAATTTCTTTTAATAATGCTGAAGCTTCTTCAAGAGAATAAAATTTATTCTTCTCTACTTTAGCTTTTGCTTCTTTTTGTTTTCTTGTAATTGCCATTTCAAAAAATTTTTAGTTAGGTGCTTCTCCACCTTTAACTGTGATTCCCATTGATCTTGCAGTTCCTGCGATCATCTTCATTGCAGAACCTACATTAAATGCATTTAAATCTTGCATTTTGTCTTCTGCGATAGCTTTCACTTGATCCCAAGTTACTTTTGCTACTTTCTTTCTGTTCGGTTCACCTGATCCTTTTTTTACTTTGGCCGCTTCCAATAATTGTACCGCAGCTGGAGGAGTTTTAATAACGAAATCAAATGATTTGTCTTTGTAAACTGAAATTACAACAGGAAGAACTTTACCAGCTTTGTCCTGAGTTCTTGCGTTGAATTGCTTACAAAATTCCATGATATTAACTCCAGCAGCTCCTAAAGCGGGTCCAACCGGTGGCGACGGATTCGCTGCACCTCCCCGAACTTGTAATTTAACTACTTTACCTAATTCTTTTGCCATTTTAAAAATTTTAGTTTTGTATATCTTTTAATGCGGAAGCAAAAAGACACACTATCTATATATGTAACAATTATTATACTTTTTCTACTTGCATATAACTTAACTCTAATGGTGTTTTTCTTCCGAAAATTTTAACCATTACTTCCAGTTTACGCTTTTCTTCATTTATCTTTTCGACAGTTCCATCAAAACCATTGAATGGGCCATCTATTACTTTCACTGTCTCTCCAATAGTAAAAGGTATTGCAATATTAGCATCAGCATCTATAGCCAATTCATCAACTTTCCCTAACATTCTATTGACTTCAGATTGTCTTAATGGAACAGGATCTCCTCCTTTAGTTTCCCCTAAAAAGCCTATTACATTTGTAATAGATTTGATAATATGAGGAATCTCTCCACTTAAGTTTGCCTGAATCATTATATATCCTGGAAAATAAACACGTTCTTTATTTATTTTTTTTCCATTTCTAATCTGGATAACTTTTTCTGTAGGAACTAATACTTGATCAACAAAATCTTCTAAACCCAATCTTGAAATTTCATTCTCGATATAAGCTTTAATTTTGTTTTCCTGACCACTTACAGCTCTAACAACATACCATTTTTTATTTACATTAGTCTCAGACATTCTCTCAGTTATTTTTAGTTACATTAAATCAAAGTAAGCCTTAATCACTTTACTAAAAACGGTATCAACTCCCCAAACAGCTAGTGAAAATATAATTGAAAACACAGCTACTAAAATAGTTAAACTTTGAGCCTCAGACCAAGCTGGCCAAGAGACATTATTTTTCAACTCGTCAAAAGATTCTTTTATATAATTAACAATTCCTGCCATTTGATTTTTGTATTTGCACGGGTTGAGAGACTCGAACTCCCGACACCTGGTTTTGGAGACCAGTGCTCTACCAACTGAGCTAAACCCGTAAATATAAATCAAGGCGTCTTGCAAAAACAAGACACCTTAATTAATATTTATTTAATAAATATTTAGTCTAAAATTTCAGTTACCTGACCTGCACCTACTGTTCTACCACCTTCACGAATCGCGAAA
This sequence comes from Flavobacteriales bacterium 33_180_T64, assembly GCA_002162685.1. Taxonomy (GTDB): domain Bacteria; phylum Bacteroidota; class Bacteroidia; order Flavobacteriales; family Flavobacteriaceae; genus Psychroserpens. Next base: position 44,541 of record MAAQ01000003.1, on the reverse strand, counting down.
CGTAAACCAACGTTCATTGCAATTGCTTGAATTAAATCAACAGTGATTGTAAGGTTATCTCCAGGCATTACCATTTCAACTCCGTCAGGAAGCGCAATGTTTCCAGTCACATCAGTTGTACGAACGTAAAACTGTGGACGATAGTTATTATGGAATGGAGTGTGACGTCCACCTTCTTCTTTTTTAAGGATATAAACCTCAGCTTTGAACTTAGAGTGAGGAGTTACAGATCCTGGCTTAGTAATAACCATACCTCTAGAGATTTGAGATTTCTCAATACCTCTTAATAAGATACCAGCATTATCTCCAGCTTCACCTCTATCAAGGATTTGACGGAACATTTCAATACCAGTAATCGTAGATGTTAATTTCTCAGCACCCATACCAATAATCTCAACTGGATCACCTGTATTAGCAACACCTGTTTCGATACGACCTGTAGCAACAGTTCCACGACCAGTAATTGAGAATACATCTTCAATTGGCATTAAGAAAGGCTTATCCATATCACGAACTGGCTCTTCAATCCATGCATCAACAGCTTCCATTAATTCCAATACTGAATCTACCCATTTTTTCTCACCATTAAGTGCACCTAAAGCTGAACCAGCAATTACAGGACCATTATCACCATCATATTCATAGAATGATAATAAATCTCTGATTTCCATCTCAACTAATTCTAATAACTCATCATCATCAACCATATCCACTTTATTCATGAATACAACCATTCTAGGAATACCTACCTGACGTCCTAATAAGATATGCTCACGAGTTTGTGGCATTGGACCATCTGTTGCAGCTACAACTAAAATAGCACCATCCATTTGAGCAGCACCAGTAACCATGTTCTTTACATAATCGGCGTGACCTGGACAGTCAACGTGAGCATAATGACGATTTCCTGTCGCATACTCAACGTGAGATGTATTAATTGTAATTCCTCTTTCTTTTTCTTCTGGAGCGTTATCAATTTGATCAAATGATAATGCTTGTGATAAACCTGCATCAGCTAATACTTTAGTAATAGCAGCAGTTAAAGTTGTTTTACCGTGATCTACGTGTCCAATAGTACCTATGTTAAGGTGCGGTTTTGAACGATCGAAAGTTGCCTTTGCCATGTTTAATTTATTTAATCTTAATTTATATTAGTATTCAATTTAATTTCTAATTTCGAAAAGAGCCAATGACGAGATTTGAACTCGTGACCTCTTCCTTACCAAGGAAACGCTCTACCCCTGAGCTACACCGGCTTTAAAGGTTGTCATCTAAACAGAAACGTTTACTTAAAATTAAATCAACTTAAAAGTTAATTTAATTTGAGCGAGAGACCGGGTTCGAACCGGCGACATTCAGCTTGGAAGGCTGACGCTCTACCAACTGAGCTACTCTCGCATTTTATAACTGTTTCACCAGCTAAAGGTTTCAATAATTTATATTCGACATGTCGAATATTTTAAAATTGTGGGGAGAGCAGGATTCGAACCTGCGAAGACGTAGTCAGCAGATTTACAGTCTGCCCTCGTTGGCCGCTTGAGTATCTCCCCAATTTTAAAGAACTACGCTAAAAACAACTTTTATTGTTTTTAGACTTTTTAGAGCCGATGGAGGGACTCGAACCCACGACCTGCTGATTACAAATCAGCTGCTCTAGCCAGCTGAGCTACATCGGCTTTTATATAACTTTTTCGCTATAAAAAAAGCCCGCTATTTCTAACGGACTGCAAATGTAAAGATTTATTTAATTATTCAAAACATTTTTTGAAAAATTTTATCAGATATGTGCTCTTAATTTTTCTTTTCGCTTTTTTAACTGCCTTTCAAGGGATGAAACGGCCATATCTGTTCCCTCTTCAAATGTTTTACATTGCTTTTTAACAATAAAACTATCTCCAGGCACTTTTACTCTAGCTTCAAAAATTTTATTTTCCTTATCGCTTGTATTTTCAACTTTAAGATATACATCAGATTGTATGACTTTATCATAGAACATATCTAACTTGTCCATTCGCTTTTGAATAAAATCTATTAGCTTTTTGTCTGCATTGAAATTTACAGATTGTGTGTTTACCTTCATATTCGTTCTTTTAATTGGTTTAACAAAATTACTTTTTGCTTCTTGGATGTGTGTTCGAATACACTTTTTTCAATTCAGCTATACTATTATGTGTATAGACTTGGGTTGCTGCTAAACTTGAATGACCAAGAAGTTCTTTTACAGCATTTAGATTTGCACCTTGATTAAGTAAATGAGTTGCAAATGAGTGTCTTAATATATGCGGACTCCTTTTTACTTTTGTAGATACCTTACTAAGGTAATCATTTATAATTCTGTAAACAAGAGTTTCATAAACTTTAACCCCTTTTTTTGTTAAAAATAAATAAGATTTATCATTAATAATTTCTAATTCGCTTCTTTTCTCTATATACGCTTTAATAGCAGTAATTACAGAGTCAATTAACGGGATATAGCGTTCCTTATTTCGCTTCCCTAAAACTTTGAGTGTTTTATTAGCAATATCAACGTCTGCCATTTTAAGCTGCACCAACTCTATTCGTCTTATTCCAGTAGCATAAAAAAGCTCGACAATAAGTTTGTTTCGCAATCCTTCAAAATCTTTAGCAGAATTAAATTCTTCTAGAACAGCTTTCATTTCCGCTTCAGAAAAAGGGATTTGTATTTTTTTACTAACCTTTAATGCCTTGTGTTTATTAAGAGGATTGACATCTATCTCTTTTATTTTTAAAAGAAATTTATAATAAGTGTTTAACGAAGAAATCTTTCTATTAATACTTCGGTTGGTGATTCCACTTTCTACTAAAGCAACAATCCAACTTCTAATTTGTTGATAGTTAACATGATTTATTGTACCTGATTGAAATTCTGAAGATATAAACCTTTCAAATTCTTTTAAGTCATTAGAATAAGCTTTGAGTGTTAGCTTAGAATAGTTTTTTTCTAACAGTAAATAATCTGAAAATGCTTTGAAAGCCATATTTATATGCTTTAACTAAAGTATAAATTAAAAGTACAACCTTTTATTGATATTTCACTATAGAGCAAAAAAAATCCTGCTTAAATTAAGCAGGATTATATGATTTTAAAATACAAACTATACAGCTTCTTGATCTCTAAGACCTTGAACATACTGCGCTTTTTGCACTTGAGTTCTACGTGCCATAGAAGGTTTGGTAAATTGTTTACGTTCTTGCAACTGGTTTTTAACCGTTGTCTTGACAAACTTTCGTTTGTAACGTTTTAACGCTCTATCTATATTTTCTCCTGATTTTACTGGAATTATTAACATAGTTCTTAACCTCCTCTCTTTTAGAATTTTTAAGGCTGCAAATATATAAAGTAATTTTATATGTACAATTAAAAATTATAAAATTTAATTTGAGGCTATTTCACAGACCAAACTGAATAACTTTTTGGTGGTGCTTGTATTTTAACCCATTTACCAGATTGCGTTGTTGGTTCCCATCCAGAATGACCTGTATAATCTTTAATTACTGTATTTGACCAATTTGTTTCTATCCATCGTTCTTGCCATGAATTTGAATTATTTATATAAACAATCAAACCTGCATTATTATACCCATTCCTTTTTGCAATATATTCATCTGTATCCGCGTGTAATATTGTAGTACTTCCACTTGCCAAATTATTATGAATCCAAATAAGATTATTTAAACGTTCTTTATTTAACCATTCTTCATAATCTCTATAAAAAATTGTTGGATACCCTTCATGAGTTAATATATATGCATAAGCTAAAATTTTATTATTTATAATTTCATCAGTATCATGATTGGTAACAAATGTAACGGCCTTAGAAGCGTCTTGTTTCCATAGCATATTATCATTAAGAACGCTAAGATTATTCCCTATAAATGCATCTCTCATTTTATAGTAACATGCAAAATCAAAGGCACTTGCTTCTGCAGCCCCTGTCCACCAGTCTAATGTTGACACATTACTATCCCAATATTCACCTACAGAAAAACCTCCAACTTCATTTTTCCAATCTTTTACAACCCATGGTTCAAACCCTTTTACATAATCAAAACGCCAACCATCAAAACCAATAACATCTCTATAATATTTTGCCACGCTATTTGAGTTTTTCCAAAGCCAATCTTGAACATAGGTTTGATGATGACATAAATCTGGAAATCCTCCAAAGGCTCCTAAATCGTTATTATGTATATTATTTGCATGAAAATCTGTTGACGAACGATAAAAATTACCCGACAAAGGATTGAAATCAGTCCAAGTATTCCCTCCTGTATACGGATTAGACTCACTAGCACCACCACTATTATGATTGATTACAATATCTGCAATAACACTAAGTCCGTTTTGATGTGCAGTAGTTATCATATTAGTAAGTTCGGTTCTGGATCCAAAGCGTGTTTCTACACTTCCCATTTGGTTGTATTCTCCAAAGTCGAAATAATCAAATGGATCATACCCCATTGAAAATGGTCCGTTTTGAGCTTTAGACACAGGTGGGAGCCATATCGCATCAATTCCAGCATTACTCCAATCGGCAACTTTAGAATCTAAAGTGTTCCACCAAGTACCACCTGCAGGAACATCCCAATAAAAAGCCTGCATCATAACGCCTTCTCCTATGGGTTTTAAGCCTTCTCGTTGTGAGACCGTTTGATTGGTTTGTTTCTGTTGTGTAGGTTCTTCTGTAACAGATAAATCATCACTGTTACAATTAAATAAACATAGCATTATGAATGCCATACTTAAAAATTTAAAATTTTTCATAAAACATAAGATTTGGTTAAGTAGTTAATTTACAAGAATTAAGAACCAAACCAAAACTCAAACCTTTACGCAAACGTTTTCGTGTTAATAACTATTTAATTTTGAGAGAAGTATCTTTGAAAGTGTTCAAAAAAAAGCCAAAGTTTAAAACTTTGACTTTAAGAATTTTTCTAATATTTAAATGATTTAGGCAATCAATCTTTAAATAGTGAAGCGCGCTGACTAAGGTCTTGAATAAGTTTTTCGTCTTCTTCACTTTCTAATAAGACATTATAGTTTTTCCAAAAGTTTTTATTGTAAGGTTTAGGAGAAAAAATATCCATATCCCAATCGCTTTGAAGTGCCATATTAATTACTGTTTTATCTAAAATGATTTCAGAAAACAATATTTCTTGTACAGTATAGTAATAACGCTCTTCTTTATTATATCTTTCTTTTTCTTCGTCGTTTACTTTTTCATTAGTTTTAAAGCCAACATTAACAAGCTTTGGTGTTTCGTAGTAAATATAATTAGGATACATTTTATCTTCATACTCTATATAAGTCACCACAAGTTTATGATTTACCTGCGTATCAAATAATCGTTTGCTTCTTACTTTTTGTGCATCTGAAGCAGCTACAAGCTCATACTCTATTTTTTTAATTGCATAATTATCATAGTAAATATAGAGCCAACCATTAGCCACATAACCTTCATTAAAAATCCCTTTAGTATCAAGACCTACAAAATCTGTACTTTCTGAAATTTTAATTTTATATAGCTTTCGATCATTATCAACTAAAAGTGTATCTAATTCAAACTGGTGTTTATCTAATATATCTTCTCCAAATAAGGCTTTAGCATCATTTGAATTACGAAGTAAGTTTAATTTTCCTTGAAATAAATTTTGCAAACCATTAACTCGATTATCATTCCATTTAATAGCTTTTACTAATTGTGATGTTTTTAGTTTGCTCCTATCGACGTCTTTTGGTTTAAGTCTACTTCTACGTTTAGCATTTTGATTATTATATGACACATAAGAAAAGACACTATCGACATCTCTCAAATCATAGCTTTTACGCATTTGGTCTACGTTAATCTTCAAATAGTCAGAACTTTTAGAACCATAGCCAGAATCGTAAACGGTTATGGCGCTTTCAATAAGCCATTTAAATTCAATTTTATTACGTTCTTTATGTCGTAAAAAACCTTTTTGAATGTATGCTGAATCTGGTAAATTTTCAGAAAGCCTTTCAATTGCTTTTAATACAATTTCGTTTCCTGTTTTAGGACGTGTTTTAGCAATTAAAATAATCTCATCTAGTGAAGCTACATCTTCTTCTAAATAGATATCAGCCGCATTATCAAATTCACTTACAGGGATCTTAAAACTCTTATAACCAATAGAGGAGACAATAAGGGTGTCATTAGAAAATTCTTGTGGAACCTGAAGTATAAACTTCCCATCAGAATTACTAACAGTACCTATTGTTGTGTTTTTCACATAAATACTTGCGCTCTCTATAGGAATCAAAGTTCCAAAATCAACAATTTTATTTTTGACTTCCGTTTGCGAATACCCAAACAGTGAAAAAAGCGTTATTGCAAATATTAGATATTTCTTTGTGATTTTAATTCCCATACTAAGTGTTCTATTTAATTTATCGGAACAGTTTGGTTTGCTATTCTTCCGAAGAAAAATTATGTAGCTGGTTTATAATCTTTATTATCAATTACCATTTTGGCTATAATCTCTCTTAATATCTCTGACGTGCCACCACCAATTGGTCCCAACCTACTATCACGCAATAATCTTGCCATAGGGAATTCTTCCATATAACCATAACCTCCTAAAAATTGTAGACATTGATAAATTACCTCATCGGCCATTTTAGTAGAGCGCAATTTTGAAATGGTAGCTTCTTTAACAACATATTCGCCTTTATTTAAACGATTTGCAACTGTATAATTAAACTCTTTACACATTACCATATCTGCATAACAATCTGCAAAAGCATGACGCAATGCTTGAAATTTATTTATAGATTTCCCAAAGGCTTGTCTCTCACTCATGTATTTCTGTGCATATTCTAAAGCATATTCTGCTCTGGCATGTGCATTTATTCCCATGATTAAACGTTCTAAGGCAAAATGCTGCATGATATAAGGGAAGCCTTTATTTTCTTCTCCCATTAAATTAGAGACAGGAATAGTAACATTATCAAAAGCAATCTCACCAGTATCTGAAGCTCTCCAACCTAATTTATCTAATTTAGTAGCAGAGATTCCTGGAGTATCACGATCCATTATAAATATACTAATGCCTTTATTTCCTAATTCAGGATTTGTTTTTGCTGCAACAACTAAATAGTCACTATACATCCCATTTGTAATAAAGGTTTTTGACCCATTTAAAACATAAGTATCTCCTTTTTTTACGGCTGTTGTTCGCATTCCAGCAACATCACTCCCTCCAAATGGTTCTGTTATACAAAGACAACCTATTTTTTCACCTGTAATACTTGGTGTAAGATATTTTTCTTTAAGAGCATGATCCCCTTCTTTATTAACATGTGTCATTGCTAAATAAGCGTGTGCCCACATTGCTGCTGCAAATCCGCCTGAATCTATTTTTTGAAGTTCTTCAAGTAAAATAACAGTATAAAACAAGTCTAGCTCTAAGCCTCCATAAGCTTCAGGGTATGCTAAACCAAAGTAGCCCATTTCTCCAAATTTCTCCCAAATGAAACGCTCGATATGTCCTGTTTCTTCCCATTTATCTATATGTGGAACAACTTCTTTTTTTAAAAAGTCTTTTAAACTTTGCCTAAATAATTCATGTTCTTCAGTGAAGTACATACTGCTCATAACTTGCTTTTTTTGATAATTAATTGAATGTCAAATATAGCTTAATTATCTCACTTTTTTTTATAGGAAAACCTTTAACTTTCATTAATTCATCAAAAGACGTAAAGCCCTCACGCAATGTTCTTTGTTCTATTATATGATGTGCAATTTCATAATCTATATATTTAATTCTTACCAACTCATCAAGGGTTGCAGTATTGACATTAATTTTAGTAATAGGTTTTGCTGATTTTACTGTAAACTCATTTAAGACACGTTCAATCACTTCTGGTGATAATCCATAAACGTCTTGAAGCTGTACATCTGCAATAAAACCTCCAGATTTAGTTCTATAATTCACAATACGTTCTGATAGCTTATCACCTATCCCGTATACCCGTTTTAGTTGTGCAGCGGAAGCTGTATTTAGATCTTGTTTTTGAGAGAAGGTTTTGGTTTTTTTATAATTTGAATACGACAAATTATAACTTCTTTTAGGTTTTGGGTTTGTCACCCAATCTGGAAATTTAAAATAAGGAGAGATTTGAGTTAAAAGCGAATCGGACACCTTTGTAATGTTTTGAAATTCTCCTGCTGAATTCACCCATTTATTCATTTTTCGAAATGCATGAAGTCTATCAATTTCTGCATTAGACATTCCAAGCGTATAGCCTTTATAGTCTGTTATATAATTTGGATTAAATGGATATATTTTAGGGTTACGTTCTATAAGCACTAACTGCTTTAATGAGTCTACTTCTGCTTCAAAATTGGCAAGTTTTAATGTTTCTATTTCATAATCATCCGAAGAAAAATCAATAAAAAAATAGGCACACTGAAAAATTAAGATGAGTAGTAATAATAAAAAAATCCCACTCCGTTGTTGTTTAGTAAACATGAAGTGGGATTTTATATTTTTCATTTTGATTTATGCTTTTTTAGCCTTTATAGCTTTCATAAATTTATTAAGTTCTTCTTTTACTTTTGGTGCAAGTAATACAAGTCCTATCATATTTGGCACCATCATAGCAAAAATCATGGCATCAGAGAATCCTATTACAGACCCCAAACTAATTGATGCTCCAACGATAACAAATAAACAGAATAACACTTTATATGCATATTCCATTTTTTTAGTTCTTCCAAATAAATAAGCCCAACCTTGGTAACCATAATACGACCAAGAAATCATTGTACTAAAGGCAAATAAAACTACTGCAACCGTTAATACATATGGGAACCATGAGATAGCAGATTCGAAAGCTCCAGATGTAAGTAAAATGGCATCAGCATCATTTAAACCTGCATTTGCTGCAGTTACATTTCCTGTAATTACTAACACTAAAGCGGTCATTGTACAAACCACTACTGTATCAATAAATGGCTCTAATAATGCAACCATTCCTTCACTTGCCGCATATTTTGTTTTTACTGCTGAATGCGCGATAGATGCAGAACCAATACCTGCTTCGTTTGAAAAAGCTGCACGTCTAAATCCTTGCACCAAAACACCAACAAAACCACCTGCAACACCTTCTGGACTGAATGCTCCATTAAATATTTGAGCAAAAGCATCACCAATCATATTATAATTTGCTATAATAACAAATAGCGAAGCTGCAACATAAATAACCACCATAAAAGGCACAATCTTATCGGTTACTTTAGCTATTTTTTTAATTCCTCCAATGATTACAATACCTACTAATACTGCCATTACTAGTCCAAAAACCCAACGGTAACCATTTATAAATGAATCTTCACCACCAGTCATATGCTCGAATAATTGAGCTGCTTGATTGACTTGAAACATATTACCTCCTCCAAACGAGCCTCCAATGACAAACACTGCAAAAACTGCTGCAAGCACTTTACCTAAACCAGCAAGCCCTTTAGACTTAAGTCCTTTTGTTAAGTAATACATTGGACCACCAAATACAGTTCCGTCTTCAGCAATATCTCTATATTTTACACCAAGTGTACATTCCACAAATTTAGAAGCCATTCCTAATAATCCTGCAACAATCATCCAAAATGTTGCTCCAGCACCACCAATAGATACCGCAATTGCAACACCAGCGATGTTTCCTAAACCAACGGTTGCAGATAACGCTGCTGTTAAGGCCTGAAAATGACTCACTTCGCCTTCATGGTCTTCAATTTTAATTGTTTCAATAGCATCTCCTCCAGGTGTAGAATCTCCAGCACCTTCTAGTGATCCATGACCATCTATATGATCATATTTACCTCGTACTATATTAATAGACGTAAAAAACCCACGAAAGTTTATAAACTTAAAATAAAATGTAAAGTATATAGCTCCAAGAATTAATGGAAACAGTACCCAAAATATTTTAATGCCTCCACCAAAATCAATTTGATAAAATATAAAGTTTACAAACCAGCCTGTAGCATCACCAAATTTTTCATCAATAATTTGATCAATACCTTTCTCAGCATCTTGAGCAAAAGTTAATAATGGTAATACAAGGGTAAAAAGTAAAAGAAGAGATTTCTTCATTTGAGAATTATTTAAATTAGTTAGTTTTTGTAAAAGCTCACAATATGCTAAAAAAAAATGACTTTTTAAAGCATCGCTTGTTAAAATGAAACTAGGATTATACGATATTGTAAAGTAAATTCAGCTTTTGAATTTGCTCTGGCCTTCCTAAAACAATAATTTTTGAATTAGGTTCTAATTGCATATCGGCTTCAGGATTTACAATATATTCACCAGTCCCATTCTTATAACCAATTACAGTACAGCCAGTTTTTCTTCTTAAATCTAAATGTCTTAATGTTTCAATTTTGGTTCCAACAAATAATTTTTCAACTGCAATCTCTTCAATATTTACGTTGGCTTTTCCAACAATAGATAAGTTATCAATAAATTCGATTAAATCTGGCACCACAACTAAAGATGCCATATGATCACCGCCAATTCTATCTGGTAAAATGACATTATTTGCGCCTGCCAATTTTAATTTTTGATACGATGTTTCTTGAGACGCTCGACTTATAATATTCATTTTACTATTAATCTGTCTCGCCGATAGTACCACAAATAAATTATCGGCATCGTTTGGTAAAGCAGAAATAAGGGTACTTGCCCTATCAATACCTGCTTGTAATAACACTTCATCTTCATTTGCATTTCCTAAAACAAATGGCACCAATTCACTTTGAAACTTTTCAATCGTTTCTTTATTTTTTTCAATAACAACAAATGGTTTTTTATACGCTAAAAGTTTTTTTGCTGCTTGCTTTCCATTTCTTCCGTAGCCACAAATAATGATATGATTTGACAGACTATTTATTCTCTTTTGCATTTTTCGTTGTTTTAATTCTTCAAAATTATTTTTACTCAAAATATATTCGGTAATCACTGTAATAGCATACCCTAAAATGACGACACTCGTTAAGATTAAAAATACAGTGAAAATTTTAGCATTGTCATCTAACGGTTGAACTTCTCCAAACCCAACAGTTGTAATGGTAATAACTGTCATATAAATAGCGTCAATCCAAGAATAATCAGACATTACCTTAAACCCTAAAACACCTATAATAAGTATGAGTACTAACAGAAAAATGGCTGTATAGATTTTTTCTCTAAATAATTTTATTATTGGATTCATAGTCTAAAGGTCAAATACAGATGAGCGCTTAGTATATACAATATCTTTAATTTTTATCCAAAAGGCAAAAAACAAATACAGTGCAAAGCCAAAGCCTAATGTTACAAAAGTGAGATACATAAATGAAGTTCGCACTACTTTTGCTCTAATCCCTAAACGATCTGCAATACGTTGACAAACATAATAACCCCGTTTTTGAAAATAATAGAGTATTTGATAAAACAATTTCATAGTGCAATGTAAACTTTTATTTGTTTAAAAGCATATTACCCACAGCACATTTTAGACACTTATTTTTATCACAATATTCTGTTTTTAATTGAATTAGTCCTTGCGATTTTAATGCAGAGTCCGACACATTTTTTAATCGATTAAACCCCTCTATTATTGAATTTTTTTCAGAAGTTATCAATGATAAAACATCAATAATAATTTGATTCATATCTTCTCCTCTTTGTTTTGCATAGCAAAATTTTATTGGCAGGATTGTATTAATTAACAGCAATTCTATAAATGACTTTGTGATTTTTTTCACAACAGACTTAGTCTCTTTCTCAAATGTATAATGTGTTTTCCAAAATGTTGCTGTTGTCACCTCAAACAACTCATAAAACGCTGAAAGTTTATGCATTGAAATAACTTTAGAAAACAATTGTTGCTCATTGCAATATAAGCTAGCCAATTGTGATAATCTAATAGTTGGGAAATTTGAAGGCCGTAATCTAAAAAACTGAAACGGAATAACACCTACAGTCTCTAATTGAAATTTTTGTTTTAAAAACGCATACTCCTCTTTTAATTTTATAGCATAAGGAATATATACAGCTTTGTCCAACATACCTACTTGACCAAAAAATAAAGCTTCTAAACTATCTAGATTTGATTGTAATTTTCTTATCACAGAAAAATCAAATGAATTAGCAAGACTCAAAAAAGAATCCCCATTAACTTTAAGTCCGAAATTTTTAGCCAACAGTTTAAATAATACTGCTTCCCAATCATTATTTGAAGCTTTTAAAAGCGCTTCAATAGTTTGAGATTTTCGTTCTAAGCGTTCAAAAAATAAACGCTCTAACCAATTGTTTAAAGTAAATGCATCAATTTTAGGAAAATCATGTTCGCAATTAATCCATTTTGACTGAGATAAACTTAGCTTGTAATAGTTTTTTAATACTGTTTTATCAATATAAGCTTTAAGCTCTAAGGTTGGAATTATAGAATTATCGTTTCTAAAAATTTCGGTATCATGTTCATAAACCACATGCAAGATCACATTATCATAAGCAGGATCACACTCATGATTATGTATATACCAATCACTAGACTTTACATGAATTTCGATATTTCCTGCCCATAACTGCTCTCCAATACGCAACTGACCATTAAAATAATCTGGACCGCTATCCAAATTTAAAAATCCTACAGATATTATTTCTAATGGTTCGAGCTGCGTAGTTTTTAAATGGAGAACATTAAATTTTTTATGTTGCCAAATATAATAGAGAAAATTTTCTCTCATATTCAAATATAGTAAATTTTCTATAAAAATCAATTATTTTAAAAATAACTTTAGATATATTAATTTTAGAGGTATTTATAAAAAAGAAAAATATGTGTGTATCAAAACAATTGGCAACCCATTTAAGAGCAGTACATTTTGGTGGTAATTGGACCAGTGTAAATATTAAAGACGTATTAGCAGACATAACTATAGAAGAAGCCAACACTCAAATAAAGGGATTAAACAGCATACTCGCTTTAAGCTACCATATGAGTTATTATGTCACTGGAGTTTTAGAGGTATTTCATAATAGACCATTAAAAATCAAAGATAAGTTAAGCTATGATCATCCTGAAATCTCTACGGAGACCCAATGGAAAATGATGTGTGACATGATACTTACAAATGCAGAAACGCTTGCACAGCATATTGAAACATTAGCAGACACTCAAATTTGGGAAGATTTTGTAGATTCTAAATACGGGAATTACTTTAGTAATATAAACGGTATTATAGAACATACACATTACCACTTAGGACAAATTGTACTCCTAAAGAAAATGATACGCTCTAAAAAAACTCACGGTACTGGAGAACTCTAAAATCGAAGGTATTAAATTTAGGGTTTTTAGCTTTTAATTGTTTGTACAGCGGCATTCTACTAATAGAAATATTAGCAGCTCCAGAGCCTGAAGTTAAAGACACTGTTTTAATTGTTCTACCTTCGAGTTTAAACTCATGAATTCTTGGCACTTCATTAATACGCAATTCCAATTTTAGATTATAGGATTTAAGGTGTTTTCTAAAAAAATATTCTGGGCCGTTTTTACTGTTTCCACCTGTAAACAAAAGTGTATCTATAGTTGGATATTTTTTTAAATACCCAATAACATCACGTAGCTTAATGTTGGTCATTCCTAAATCGGAAGCATCAATTTTCTCCCGCTCTGCACTTTCTACGATATCACAAACGCCTATTTTATGTTGGATTAAAAATTGTTTACGTTCGTTTATAGCATCTTCAGAATTATCATAACGCAATCCTAATTGATAAATCTCATCAATAAATAACCATAAAGAATTGTAATAGCTTCCGTAGCAAAAATCAACATCCTTTTCTAAAAGCTGCCCTGTACTAAAACGTGGTGGTGGCAAAGTGCCAACAATCAGTTTTGTAGTCTCTTTTTGTATAAAAGGCTGGTATGGATGCTTGTGTTTAAACATAGTATTATTCTTCCCGTCATTACAGCAATGACAGTTGATATTAAGTCAATTATAATGTATTCAATAGTTGTTCTACTTGTCGAATTGTCGTTTTGTATTTCCGCTTATTTACGGGTGTCATATACTGTGATTCCGTATAAATTTCATTTAATAGAGTTTTGGCTTCTGAAACTTTATTCTTATCAATTAAAAACTGAGCAAGCATAAGACGTTCTTCATAATTTGAATAGCGTTGATCTATAAATCGCAACTGCATTTCTGCTTGACTTAACTCACCAATTTTATCCAAAGACAAGCCATAAAAAAACTGAGCTTTAGAGCCTTTAAAATCAATATGAGTCTTTACTTTTTTAGCATACAAAACAACTTTTGTATAGTCCTCCAAAAAATAATAAGACTTTATGAGTTGAAATATCACATGCTTATCATTATGAAAATCTTTAGCAATAGCATCTTCATAATATTTTATAGCATTATTAAAATCTTTAATATCGTAAAAAGCATCAGCTAGATTTACTCTATTTTGAAACGTTTCTGAAAATTCTAAAGTTTTTTCTAGGTCTTTTACTTTTTTTGTAGGATTGATAATTGTGGTGAGTTCCTTTTGAATTTTATCAACATCACGCTTATTATACACTTGTGTTAAGAGGTAAATAACACAACCTAAAGCTGGCAATAAAATGATTAAAAACAGCCAATAGTAATCGGTTCTATTTTTAAACCAGTGGTAAACACAAAACACTTGAAGTGCAATTATAAGATAGTAATACATGTATTAAATTAAGATTAAAACTTAAAAATACTAAAGTCAACCTTAACTACCTTGTAAATACAAGCTCATTATCACTTGATAGCGCTTCGGTATAGCGATAGTTTTCATAATCAAAGCCTTTAATAGCTTCAATCGTTTGCGCATCGGTATCAATAATATATCTACTCATCAAACCTCTTGCTAATTTTGAAAAGATGGCGATGGTTTTATAACTTCCGTTTTTCAGCTCTTGAAATTTAATATGTACCACTGGAACTTTGAGGGCTTTTATATCTATCGCTTTAAAATATTCGTTACTGGCCAAATTAAGCAATATCTCATCATCTTCTAGATCATCGTTTAGCGTTTGAGTAACTTGCTTTCTCCAGAATTCATATAGGTTTTTATGTTTTCCTACCGGAAATTTGGTCCCCATTTCTAATCGGTAAGCTTGAACAAGATCTAAAGGTTTAAGCATCCCATACAGTCCTGAAATGATACGTACTGTATCTTGGAGCTTATCTAATTTATTTGCCTCAATAGTATAAGCATCTAACCCTCTATAGACATCTCCACTAAAGGCATAAACAGCAGGTCTAGCATTATCTGATGTAAATGGCAAACTCCACTCTTGATTACGTGTGTAGTTAAGCTGACCTAAATTATCAGAAATATGCATGAGCTTAGATAAGCTTTTTGCCGATTTCTTTTTTAGTAATTTATTGATACGATTGGCTTCTTTTAAAAAATGAGCTTCTGTCGTCTTGTTAGTCGGTAATTTACTATCGTAGTCTAAAGATTTTGCAGGAGATAATACCAGTTTCATAGATTGTCATATTTTGTATTCAAATTTACACTACTAAGATTGACTTGTCAACTAAACCATTTCAAAAATTTCTATATCACAATAAACAAAAGCAATGGTTTTGCGTTAGCGATAGAACGGTATGTCTGAGCACCTTGAAAAGTGCGAGTAGTGAAAGCGCGACGTTTTGTGATCCTAAAAGGTTTTTTACATTTTAGGATCACAAAAAGGAATGCCCAACTTTTATTTCATATGCGTTGCATAATGCCTCCATTTCTCAATACACTGCTGAATATCATCTGGAATTGGCGAATTGAAACTTAACTTCTCTCCTGTTGTTGGATGTATGAAACCTAGTGTTTTAGCATGAAGGGCTTGTCTTGGCAAAATTTTAAAACAGTTATCTACAAACTGCTTATATTTTGAAAACGTCGTCCCTTTTAAAATACGTTCGCCTCCATAACGTTCGTCATTAAAAAGCGTGTGACCAATATGTTTCATATGTACACGAATTTGGTGTGTACGTCCTGTTTCCAATTTACAAGATACCAAAGTAACATAACCTAAACGCTCTATCACTTTGTAATGTGTTACTGCTGGCTTGCCTTTATCTTCATCATCTCCTTCAAAAACCGTATTTTGCAATCTATTTCTTGGGTGACGCCCAATATGACCTTCAATAGTCCCTTCATCTTCATTAACATCTCCCCAAACTATTGCAACATATTCGCGCTCGCTCGTTTTATTAAAAAACTGCTTTGAGAGATGCGTCATTGCTTGTTCGGTTTTGGCAACAACAAGTAATCCACTCGTATCTTTATCAATACGATGTACTAATCCTGGACGTTCACTAGAGTTATTAGGCAGATTTTCAAAATGAAATATTAAAGCATTAATTAGTGTTCCAGAATAATTACCATGTCCTGGATGCACAACCATTCCTGCTGGTTTATTGATCACCAATAATTCATCATCTTCGTAAACAATATCTAATGGAATGTCTTCGGGCGTCAACAAATATTCATATGGTGGATGCTCAAAAAGCACACGAATTTTGTCTAAAGGTTTGACCTTATAATTCTGTTTTACCTGAACATCATTAACATAAATACTCCCTTGCTTTGCTGCTGCTTGTATTTTGTTACGTGTTGCATTTTCGATCCGATTCATCAAATATTTATCGATACGAAGTGGCGTCTGACCTTTATCGGCTACAAACGAATGATGCTCATATAACTCATCGTTATTGTCATCTACTGAAGTATGTTCTGTTGTCATTTTTAGTTTGATCCGCGTTTTCCGTTTCCTAAAACAATATCGATTTTTGACGTTAGCGGAAGCATTTTTCCTGCGGTTATAGTTTCACCCTTATACGTCATCGAAATTACTTCATCTTCACCAATATCATTAACATAAGTAACTTTCCCTACTTGAAACCCTAAAGTCTCAAGTGTTGGTTGTGCTTGACGAAACGTTCGACGAACGATATTTGGAACGGCTACTTTACGATATCCTGATGGATTTAAAGTAAGGTATATTTTACGATTTTCTTTAACCTGAGCTCCAGCTTTTGGATATTGCTCTATTACAGAAAACTTAGGGTATTTAGGATTATAATTTGCTGAATCTTGGATTTCCATAACCAAGTCATTATCGTTGAGTTCAATTTCAACTGTTCCAAGTGTTTTACCTTTTAAATCGGGTACCTTAATAAACTCGCCATGATTAGTCGTACTGCTTAACCATTGCTTTGTTAAAAACAAAATAACGATTAAAGCAATTATTGCCAATCCTAGTTGTTTAAAAAATGTTTTACTCTTAAGAAACTGTATGAAACTCATGTAATAATTTTACGCTGCGACAAATATATAAAAACGAAAGCGTTTTTTTTATGGGTTTATTTGGTATTTTAGCTTAACTGATAATTCATAGGTTTTATTGTGAGTAAAAAAAATGATCCTGAAGTACTGAAACAAATTCAGCATAAATGAAAAAAAACATTGCCATCATCATGGGAGGATTTTCAAGCGAATATGAAATTTCTCTTAAAAGCGGACAAATTGTCTACGAAACGTTAGACGCCTCCAAATATAAAGGGTATCGCATTCATATCTTTAAAGACAAATGGGTTTTTGTTAATGATTTAAATGAAGAATTCCCTATTAACAAAAATGACTTCTCAGTGCTTATTAATGAAACTAAAGTTACTTTTGATTGTGTTTTTAATGCTATTCATGGGTCTCCTGGAGAAGATGGATATATGCAAGGCTATTTTGAATTGCTTCATATGCCACATACCAGCTGTAATATGTATCAAGCCGCTTTAACCTTTAATAAAAGAGATTGTTTAAGCGCCTTAAAGCCCTATGGGATTAAAACTGCGGAATCTTATTTTGTGAATTTAGGAGATGTTATTGATGAAGATGCTATTGTTAGCAAAGTTGGCTTACCGTGCTTTGTAAAAGCAAATCGTGCAGGTAGTAGTTTTGGAATTACTAAAGTTTACAAAAAAGAAGAACTACAAAATGCGCTTGATGTTGCTTTTAAAGAAGATAATGAAGTGATTATCGAGTCTTATTTAGATGGGACCGAAGTATCTGTTGGTGTCATCAACTACAAAGGAAATGTTATTGTATTACCTATTACTGAAATCGTCACAGAAAATGATTTTTTCGATTATAAAGCCAAATATTTAGGAGAGTCTCAAGAAATTACACCTGCAAGATTAAACGACGATCAAGTAAAAAAAGTAAACGTGCTCGCTAAAAAAGTCTATGAGGTATTAAATTTGAAAGGCTTTAGCAGAAGTGAATATATATTTAAAGATAACGAACCTCATTTATTAGAAGTTAATACTGTTCCTGGTTTAACAGCAGCAAGTATTTTACCACAACAAGCAGCAGAAGCAGGTATTAGTATGAGCGAATTGTTTGAAAACGCTATAGAAGAAGCGCTCAAATAATTTATAATTACCTTTGATTAATAGAATTAATAGTCTTCGCTTACAGTCTTAAATTATGAAAAAAGCAATTTTCCCTGGATCTTTTGATCCTATTACACTTGGTCATTATGATATTATTAAACGAAGTGTTAAACTTTTTGATGAAGTTATTGTAGCCATTGGTATTAATGCCGATAAAAAATATATGTTCTCACTAGAACAGCGACAAAAATTTATTGAAGATTCTTTTAAAGATGAACCCAAAATAAAAGTTGTAACCTATAAAGGGCTTACCGTTGACTTTTGTGCAAAGAATAATGTTGATTTCATTTTAAGAGGCTTACGTAATCCTGCCGATTTCGAATTTGAAAAAGCTATTGCACATACTAATAGAGACCTTGCTCCTATCGAAACGGTGTTCTTACTAACTGCTGCAAGTACATCTTACATATCATCATCTATTGTTAGAGATGTGATTAGAAATAATGGCGATTATACGGTTTTGGTTCCTGATAGTGTACGGGTTAAGTAAGAGTCCTTATTTTACTTTTTCTCAGTTTAATGACCAACTTTAAGTTTTGATTAGTTAAACATTTAGAATGTTAACATTAAATTTTGATGCTTTTAATAATTTGCGCTTAAAAAAGAGGAAGTGAAATTGAATAAAAATTCGATTTTTTATCCATTTTAAAGCATAAAAAAAGCATCAGATTTAGTAGACCTTTTCGGATAACAAAATTAGCTGATACTCTTTTATCAAATTGATTAATAGCATGACGAAGATATGATTTATTAGATGTTGTGTAGGTTTTTTTCGACAAGAAGCAATTAAAAAAGATTAAGCGTAATCCTATAAAAAATCACGTCTAATCATAATCTTAACAACAAAATTTAATTATTAAGATTGTTTTCGTAGATGGCCTTATAATGAGACAAATTTGCTTTAAATGGAAGGCAAATCAATACGGAAAATGACGTATTTTTAGAATAGAATATGTGGAAACTTAGACTTTATAAGCGTTTCTTTATTTTTTAATTGTTGAAGAAATGCTTGATGTGCATCAGATTTTGGATTGAAAGGTCGATGCGCTAATCCTTTTTGAATTTCATCTACATCATTCATCACAACTTGTGCTTCGCTTGAAAACCATACGCTTTGAAAACGTTCCCAAATATAATTAATCGCTGTAGTATTAGGATGCAACATATCTTCATTATAGAATCTATAGTCACGAAGTTCGTCCATCATAATCTCATACGATGGGAAATAATAATTTTGATGTCTTGGATCTACAAGCTGATGAATAGCCGCTATTAAATGCGACTTACTTTGCATGTTTTCAACAAAACCATCTTTGACATGTCTCACAGGCGATACTGTAAACACCATTGAAACATTAGGATTTATACTTTTTATCAAACTTTCGGTAGCTTGTAATGACGCTGCGGTTTCTTCTACAGAAAGTAAGGTTTTTAAAAATTGCTTCTGTGGAATTTTATGACAGTTAGCCACATGTGTATCTGTCTCTATAAAACGATAAGCCCAAGTGGTTCCCAAAGTAATAATCACATGAGACGCTTGCTTTAAAAACTGATGTGTTGTTTTTATACTATTATTTAAATTTTGAAGTAATTGCTCTTTGGAAGCATTACTTAGTCTCGAATGCGTGTCAAAACAATGCCATTGTTCATTATGAAAAAACACATCATCCTTAGTGTATGTCTTTTCATTAATAGCATTGATAATTAAAGTTTCAATAGCTAAAGGGTGAAACAAAATCCCGAAAGGGTTTAGCAAGTTTTGAAACTTAAAATACGTGAACTTCTCACCAATATGTTCTGAAAAACAAGAGCCCAACAACAACACTTTAGAGGTATAATCAATTTGATTATACTGTTGTGGTTGTAATGGTATTTTGGTTTGAAGGTTCATTTATTTATTTCACAAAATTTCTACTTACAAATAATTTTTAGCAGCTTTTAAAGCGTCCTCAATTCCTTGAGGGTTTTTCCCTCCTGCGGTTGCAAAAAATGGTTGCCCTCCACCTCCACCATGGATATGTCTACCAAGTTCTCTTACTATAGTTCCTGCATTTAAGTCTTTACTAGTGACTAAGGTTTTAGAAATATAACATGATAAAATTGCTTTGCCGTCATTTTCTGCACCAAACAGTAAGAATAAATTATCAAATTGACTTCCTAATTCAAAACAGACATCTTTAATACCGGAAGCATCTAAATCAAGTTTCTTTGCTAGAAACTGAACGCCATTAATCTCGGTCAGTTCATTTTTTAGATCTCCCTTAACCAACGTTGCTTTTTCTTTTAATAAACTTTCTACTTGCTTTTTAAGTGTTGTATTTTCCTCTTGAAGATTTTGCAAAGCCTTTACAGGTTCTTTGACATTATTAAGCAAATCTTTCATTTCAAAATACACTCTATTATTTTCTTGATAAAAATCTTTAACAGCATCATTTGTAATGGCTTCAATACGTCTAATACCAGCTGCAACTGCTCCTTCTGACACAATTTTAAAATGCCAGATATCGCCTGTATTTTTAACATGAGTTCCTCCACATAGTTCTATAGACTGACCAAAACGAACTGCACGAACAGTATCACCATACTTTTCTCCAAATAGAGCCATAGCACCTTCATCAATTGCTTGCTGCATTGGTATATTTCGTTGATCTTGCAATGGCAACTTTCCTTCGATACGTCTATTCACAAAATTCTCAACTTCTCGTAATTCATCAACCGTTAATTTAGAAAAATGAGAAAAATCGAAACGCAAATACTTGGAGTGTACAGCAGACCCTTTTTGCTCTACATGCGTTCCTAAAACCTCACGAAGTGCTTGGTGTAATAAATGTGTTGCGGTATGGTTACTTTCTGTCCTAGAACGCTGTTTAACATCAACAGAAGCTTTAAATGTTTCGTTAATATGATTTGGTAAACTTTTAGCAAAATGAACACTTACATTATTTTCTCTTTTAGTATCAATAATATAAACCACATCGCCATGTGTATCTTCTAAATACCCTTTATCACCAACTTGACCTCCACCTTCAGCATAAAAAGGTGTGATATTAAAAATCAATTGATAGAGTTCTCCATCTTTTTTAGACGTTACTTTTCTATATTTAGTAATTTTCACTTTAGCATCTAAAGTATCATAACCTATAAATTCTTGCTCTTCATCTTCAATTAAAACCGACCAATCATCAGATTTTAATTCTGAAGCTTGTTTGCCACGTTCTTGTTGCTCTTTAAGTTTTTTCTCAAAGTCTGCGGTATTATAAGTAAATCCTTTTTCGCGAAGAATTAAATCGGTTAGATCCTCAGGAAAACCATAGGTATCTTTAAGCTCAAAAACTTTAGTTCCAGAAATTTCTTTTGTTTTAGAATTTTCAACAATGCGATCTAGTAATACTAATCCTTGATCTAAGGTTCTTAAAAAGGAAGCTTCTTCTTCTTTAATCACATTTTCGATTAATTGACGTTGTGCTTTTAATTCGGGAAATGCATTACCCATCCTTTTTACGAGCACATCTACTAACCTGTAAATAAAAGGTTCTTTTTTATCTAAAAAGGTAAACCCATAACGTACAGCACGTCGTAAAATTCTACGAATCACATAACCAGCTCCTGTGTTACTAGGCAATTGTCCGTCTGCAATAGAAAATGCTACTGCACGAACATGATCTGAAATAACACGAATAGCAACATCTGCTTTTTCATTTGTACCATACGTTTTATTTGTAATGGTTTCAATCTCACGAATAATTGGTGTAAACACATCAGTATCATAGTTAGATTGTACACCTTGTAATACCATACATAAACGTTCAAACCCCATTCCTGTATCAATATGTTTATCTGGAAGATTCTCTAACGAACCATTTGCTTTTCGGTTGTATTGCATGAACACAAGGTTCCATATTTCAACCACTTGAGGATGATCCATATTCACTAAAGTCTTTCCATCTACTTTTGCTTTTTCTTCAGTTGATCGAATATCTACATGAATTTCGCTACAAGGTCCGCAAGGTCCTTGATCTCCCATTTCCCAGAAATTATCCTTTTTATTTCCCATAAGAATACGATCTTCAGGAATTAAAACTTTCCAGAAATCATAGGCTTCTTGATCCATTGGTAAATTATCAGCATCGTCACTACCTTCAAAAACAGTAATGTAGAACATGTCTTTATCAATTCCGAATTCATCAGTTAATAATTCCCAGGCCCAAGCAATAGCTTCCTTTTTAAAATAATCTCCAAAACTCCAATTTCCGAGCATTTCGAAAAGTGTATGATGATACGTATCATAGCCTACTTCTTCTAAGTCATTATGCTTACCAGAAACACGCAAGCATTTTTGGGTATCAGCAAGACGATTATTCTTTGGCTGAGCATTTCCGAGGAAAAACTCTTTAAAAGGTGCCATTCCAGAATTCACAAACATTAGTGTTGGATCATCTTTTAAGACCATTGGTGCTGACGCTACAATGCTGTGTTTCTTTTGTTCAAAGAAATTTAAAAATGTATTTCGGATGTCTTGAGACTTCATATGTTATTGTTAAAACCTGTTTCTATTATTTTCGATAAATAAGAAACAATTTATATATTTGTGTTACGTTCTATTATTCTTGCAAAAATAGAATTTTTTAAGCTATGTCTAAAGTAAAATATTATTACGATCCTGATACACTTTCTTATCGCAAAATTGAGCGTAAGAAACGAACGGCAATTCAGTTTGGTATGGTATTTTTATTAGCATCTGCATTGTTTGGTTTTTTATTTGTTTTTATAGCAAGTCAATATATAGAATCTCCTAGAGAACGTGCTTTAAAACATGAGCTTACAAATTTACAATTACAATATGATTTATTAGACAAACGCGTTGAAGGTGCATTTGCTGCTTTAGAAAGTGTAGAAGAACGCGATAATTCTATCTACAGGCTCTATTTTGAAGCTAACCCAATCCCTAAAGAACAACGTCGTGCTGGTTTTGGTGGTATTAATCGCTACAAAAAATATGAAGGTTTTGATAATTCTAAACTCATTATTGAAAGTAATAAACGTATAGACTTACTTCAAAAAGCCATTGTTGTACAATCAAAATCTCTAGATGAAATTGCTATTTTAGCTGAAGATAAAGAACAATTTTTATCTTCAATTCCTGCAATACAACCTGTAAGAAATAAAGACCTAAAGCATATGGCTTCGGGTTATGGCTATAGGACAGATCCTTTTACTAAAGTGAGAAAATTTCATTTTGGAATGGATTTCACTGCTCCAAGAGGGACACCTGTTTATGCTTCTGGTGATGGTGTTATAAAACGTGCCGATAGTAATTCTTCTGGATATGGAAAACACATAAGAATTGACCATGGCTATGGTTATATGTCGCTCTATGCACATTTATACAAGTATAATGTAAGAGCTAATCAAAAAGTAAAACGTGGTGATTTAATTGGTTATGTTGGTAGTACAGGACGTTCTGAAGCACCTCATTTACACTATGAAGTTTTTAAAGATAATGACCGTATTAATCCCATTAATTTTTATTACGGAAATTTAACTGCAGAAGAATATGCACGTTTATTAGAAAAAGCATCATTAGAAAATCAATCTTTAGACTAAGACTATGCATATTAATCTTCCTGAAAAACGTTATTATGGTATTGGAGAAGTCGCAAAGGCTTTCAACGTAAACACCTCATTAATCCGCTTTTGGGAAAAAGAATTTGATGCTTTAAAGCCTAAAAAAAATGCCAAGGGCAATCGTAAGTTCACACCTGAAGACATCAAGAATCTAAAGTTTATTTACCACTTAGTAAAAGAACGGGGTTTTACACTTGAAGGAGCAAAAACACATCTCAAAGAAGAGAAAAAGCAATCGCTTGAAAAGTTTGAAATTATAGATAAACTTGAAGCTATTAAAGCGCAGCTTGTTAAAATAAAATCACACCTTTAAACCATATCATTATGAAAAAATGGATTGTACCTATACTAATCTTAGTTCTTATTGCTATTTCAGGAATTAGAGTTAATAATTCTATTGTAGATTTAAATGAAGACGTTAAAGAAGCTTGGGGAAATGTTCAAAATTCTTACCAAAGGCGTAATGATCTCATTGGAAACTTAGTAAACACCGTAAAAGGGGCTGCCGATTTTGAAAAAAGCACATTAGAAGCGGTTATAAATGCTAGAGCAAAAGCGACATCAATTACTATAGATCCCTCAAATGTAACTCCAGAACAACTTGCAAAATACAATGAAGTTCAAGGTGGTTTAAGTGGAGCTCTTAAAAGTCTTTTAGTAACTGTAGAGCGTTATCCTGACCTAAAAGTCAATCAAAATTTCTTAAAACTTCAAGATGAATTAACCAGTACAGAAAACACAATTCAAACAGCCAGAACACGTTATAATGAAGCCGTTAAACCGTATAATCAATACGTTAATAAAGCGCCTCAATCCTTAATGGCTAGAATTATTGGTTACTCTGAGAAGCCTTATTTTGATGCAGATTCTGGAGCAGAAAAACCTGTAGACGTCGATTTTTCTAAATAAGTATACATGTCAAAAGTCGAAGATTTTTTAACACTACCTGAAGAACAAGAGATCATCGATGCTATTCGCGATGCAGAAAAAAACACATCTGGAGAGATTCGTATTCATATAGAGCGTGATTCTAAACGTGATGTTTATGATCGTGCTATGGAAGTCTTTCATTATCTAAAAATGGATAATACCAAACAACAAAATGGTGTGCTCATTTATGTTGCTGTAGCTGCTAAAGCATTTGTTATTTATGGTGATAAAGGTATTGATGCTGTTGTACCAGCAAATTTCTGGGACAGCACAAAAGACATTATACAATCCCATTTTAAAGCCAATCGATTTAAACAAGGGCTTATTGAAGGTGTCTTAAAAACGGGTAAGCAACTTGAGCAACATTTCCCATGGATTCATGGTGATTTAAATGAACTACCTAACGCTATTTCTAAAGGATAACTTACATGAAACATATAATTTCATTTGTACTTATTAGCTTTATAAGCAGCATTGCTTTTACTGCAAATGCGCAATATGATATACCTCCTAAGCCCGAAAAACTTGAAGATCAAAAAAGTGTTTATGATTTTATTGGATTACTATCTAAAAAAGATAGTCTTAATTTAGAGCAAAAGCTTATCCGTTATTCTGATACAACCTCAACTCAAATAGTTGTTGCCATTATAACAACTACTAAAGGAGAGAATATAGGTCTTCTAGCCCCAAAGTGGGCTCATGAATGGGGAATTGGACAAGCCAAAGAAGATAATGGTGTATTTATTCTTTTAGCTAAAAATGATCGTAAAATTTGGATTTCTCCTGGTTATGGTGTTGAAGATAGGCTTACAGCTGGTATTAATGGAGAACTTATAAGAACTATTATTATCCCAGAATTTAAAAAAGGGGATTATTTTAAAGGGCTAGATAATGGTACAGATGCTATTTTTGAAATCCTTTCTGGAACATATCAATCTACAAGAAAATCAGACGACTCTTCAGATATATTTCCGATTATATTCTTTCTGTTCATCTTACTATTTTTTATCATTTTAATTATTGCTTTATTCAAAAATCGAAGAGGTGGCGGAAACAATGGAAGTGGTGGAAATCGCACAAATGGAACGAGTATTTTAGACGCGATTATTCTTAGTAATATGGGGCGTGGCAGTTATGGTGGAAGCAATAGCTCTAGTAGTGGAGGTAGTTTTGGAGGTGGCGGATTTGGTGGTGGCTTCGGTGGAGGTGGTTTCTCTGGTGGAGGTGCAGGAGGAAGTTGGTAATTCTCTATATCTTGACTTTAAATTATTCGTTGTCTTCTAAAAAAAACAAATCTTCAACTGGACGCTTAAATAATTGAGCCATTTTAATAGCCAAAACGGTTGAAGGCACATATTTTCCTTTTTCTATTGCGTTAATAGATTGCCTACTCACTCCAATTTTTTCGGCCAAATCACCTTGTGTTAAATTATACCTTGCGCGCTCTATTTTAATTGTATTTTTCATCTATATCTATTCTTTTATTTCTATCAGATACTATTCAACTTCATTTGAAATCCTATTTTAAATATAGGAAACTAAAACGGTTAGTAGCATAACTATGCTCTAGCTTTTAGAAAGTTAAATCTAATAATAAAAAACAGTAATGGTGTAAACATATTATAGACTAGAACATTAAAAAAAGAGAAATTATAAACGAAAACGACCGTAAACATCAATATTATATAATTGAAAATTATAGCCCAAACCAAAGAGTCTTTTCTTAGTTTATAAATAAATTCATCTTCAACCTTTTCTTTTGAAAACCCTACAAATAGACCTCCTATAATTATAACTAATGCTACAATCTCATCAAGGATACTGTTGTCTATAATTCTAAAGTAATTACTCGAATCAGTAATACCGGAACTACTAAGCAGTCCATCTCCTCCTAATATTGCAAGAACATTTGTTCTTAAAAGATCAGATTCAAAATCAGAGAAGCTTAAAAACACTCCAGCTATCACTCCTACTATTAATAAAATCCATCCAGGAATTTTATACTTATTTGGCAACAAATAATTTGTTTTCATTACAATTGAATTTAAAATTAGAACTCAAAAGTAAACAAAAATTTACAAAAAGTAAACTTTACTTTACTTTTTGTGTTAAATAATTGCTTTTTAGTTTTTATAAATAAAAGCAAAAAAATAGCCCTTATTAAAATAAGGGCTTTAAAATGGACACGAATTCTTCTTTTAAAGAACCAAAAGGTTAATTAAATTATTTTTTACGCATATATACGCTTACAGAAACACCATTAAAATCAAAGTGCTCACGAAGTTTATTCTCTAAATAACGCTTATAAGGATCTCTTACATATTGCGGTAAATTACAGAAAAATGCAAACTGTGGTTGCGGAGTTGGCAACTGCATGATGTATTTAATCTTCACAAATTTACCTTTGTAAGCTGGTGGTGGATAGTTTTCTATTATTGGAAGTAAAACCTCATTAAGTTTACTTGTTTTTATTTTCTTGGTTCTATTCTTATAAACTTCAACAGCAGTTTCTATTGCTTTGAAAATACGTTGTTTACTTAATACAGATATAAATACAATAGGCACATCTGTAAAAGGCTCAATTTCTTTTCTTATAACCTTTTCAAATTCTCTGGTTGTCTTTGTATCTTTTTCAATCAAATCCCATTTATTAACAAGAATAACGATGCCTTTACGGTTACGTTCTGCTAGCCAAAAAATATTTTGTACTTGTCCGTCAAAACCTCTAGTTGCATCAAGAACTAACAAACAAACATCACAATGTTCAATAGCTCTAACACTACGCATTACAGAATAGAATTCTAAATCTTCTTTTACTTTAGATTTACGTCTAATTCCTGCTGTATCAACAAGATTAAATTCAAAACCAAAACGATTATATTTTGTATCAATAGAATCTCTTGTTGTTCCTGCGATATCGGTTACGATATAACGTTCTTCACCAATAAGAGCGTTTATAAATGATGATTTACCAGCATTAGGTCTTCCTACGACTGCAAATCTTGGTAATTGATCTTCTTCTTCCTCTTCTTTAATCTCTGGAAGCGCATCTACTAAGGCATCTAATAAATCACCTGTTCCACTACCATTAATACTTGCGATAGTATAATACTCACCTAATCCAAGTGAATAAAATTCAACAGCATCTTCATCACGTTTGCTATTATCAACTTTATTAACTGTTAAGAATACGGGCTTATCAACTTTTCGGAGTAATCTTGCTACATCCTCATCCATTCCAGTTACACCTGACTCAACATCAACCATAAATATGATTGCATCTGCTTCATCAATAGCTAATTCTACTTGTTTATCAATTTCAGTTTCAAAAACATCATCACTTCCTTTAACATATCCTCCAGTATCAATTAAAGAAAATTCTTTCCCATTCCAATCACTTTTTCCGTAGTGTCTATCTCTAGTAACACCACTAACGGCATCAACTATGGCTTCTCTACGCTGTATCAAGCGATTAAAAAAAGTAGATTTCCCTACATTTGGTCTTCCTACAATAGCAACTATATTACTCATAACTTTTATATTTTATATGCATTACATATCCTGTAAGCGGCTGCAAAGATACTAAATATGTCTGATGCTGAGTGTTTTTTGAGTTAAAGATTATAAGTGCTCGTTATTTGAATAAAAAACAGTAATTTAAATTCCATTATAATATTAAAATGTCAACTTCTAACACTATCATCTTAAGACCACGCTTTAAGTTTAATTTAAAGCAGGATCATGAGCTGCTTTTAAAACTATTTGAAGATACAAAAAATACGCAATCGGATTTTATCATATCCCGAATTGACGATCATGTATTTATTAAAATTCCAAAAGCGAAACAACATTTTTGGTCGCCACAATTACATTTAGAAATCAATAAAAGTGACACTGATACTGGCAGTATGGTTTATGGTTTATTTGGTCCAAATCCTACCGTTTGGACACTATTTATGTTTTTTCACTTTATTACGATTGGATTATTTATTGGATTTGGGATTTGGACTTATGTCAATTGGTCTTTAAACACCAGTTTTGCTATCCAATTATTTATCTCATTACTTATGATAGTACTATGGTTTGCGTTGTATTTTGGTGGACGCATAGGTAAGAAAACCGGAATGAATGAGATGCACCAATTGCATCACTTTATGCGAGACACATTAAGAGCTAAAAACATAAATATCGAACTCTAATTATTATATCCAAAACGTTTTAGTTGTCGTTGATCGCTTCTCCAATTTTTATTCACTTTCACATAAAGTTCTAAATGGACTTGCTTCCCAAAGAATTTTTCTAAATCTTTTCTCGCTTCAATACCAACGCGTTTTATAGCGCTTCCTTTATGACCAATAATAATTCCTTTTTGAGTCTCACGTTCTACCATAATTACAGAACGCATCCTAATAATAGTTTCTTCTTCAAAAAACTCTTCCGTATCAATTTCAACAGCATAAGGTATTTCCTTTTTATAATGCATTAAGATTTTCTCTCTAATACATTCGTTAACAAAAAAGCGTTCTGGTTTATCTGTTAATTGATCTTTAGGATAAAATGCAGGAGATTCTGGTAAAAGCTCTATAATTCTGCTAAACACTTCTTTAACATTAAATCCTTCTAATGCAGAAACAGGAAATATTTCAGCATTTGGGACTTTATTAGACCACAATTGTACTTGTGATTCTAATTGATTTTGATCTGATTTATCAATTTTATTTAATAGTAGTAATACTGGTATTTTTGAATTGGTAATTTTATTAAAAAAAGCTTCGTCTTTTAATTCTTGTTCACCAATTTCTACCATATAAATAAGGACGTCTGCATCATCAAAGGCCGATTTCACAAAGTCCATCATAGATTCTTGCAACTCATAAGCGGGCTTAATGATTCCTGGTGTATCACTTAAAATAACTTGAAAATCTTCACCATTAACAATTCCTAAAATACGATGTCTGGTCGTTTGTGCTTTAGACGTAATTATTGATAATTTCTCTCCTATAAATGCATTCATTAAGGTGGACTTCCCTACGTTTGGATTTCCAATAATATTTACAAAACCTGCTTTATGGCTCATAGTATTCAATTTAAATAGGCTACAAAGTTACGACCTTGGTTTGTTTATTCCTCTATCATACATCACAATACTTCCCGCAACAGATACATTAAGACTTAATTGTGATTTAAATTTTATCAAAAAATGACTTTTCTCCATCGCTTGACTTGTTAAGCCGTGATCTTCAGCTCCTAGCAAATACACACAACGTCTTGGGTGATGAAAGATTTCTAAATCTTCAGCTTCTTCTGTAAGTTCAACACCAACAATTCGAGCGCCTTTAGGTAAATTTTCATAAAACGCTTCAAAATTATCATAGTGAAAATAAGGCATTGACTTTACAGCATTATGTGTATCACTAGATTGTTTAGCATATCTATTTCCGATAGTAAAAATAAAACTAGCACCAAGGTTTTGTGCCGAACGCCAAAGCACACCTAAATTCTCAGGTGTTTTACCATTTTGAATGCCTATTCCAAAGAATTCATTTTCGAAGTTATTTATCATACTGCAAAAATATAAAACCTAAGGATTTATAACTTCATATAAACATTCAAACCTATAATGAATTAGAAAACTCTCAAGAATGAAAACTCAAAACACTATTTAATCAAAATGTTAAACTAATGTTAAAAACATACAGACCTGTCTGTTATTTTGAAAAACGATTATATATTTGTACCATGAAAAAGCAAAGTGTTAGAGAACGTATTATAGAAACGGCATCAGATTTATTTTATACCCAAGGTTATAATCAAACTGGGATCAATCAAATAATAGCTGAAGCTGGTGTTGCAAAAGCAAGCATGTACCAACATTTTAGATCAAAAGAAGCTATTGCTGTTGAATATTTAGTAGCGAGACATTATATGTGGATGGGGAAATTAGAAGCTTGTGCTTCTAAAGGGAAGACTCCCAAGGATAAAGTTTTAGGATGCTTTGATTACCTAATAGAATGGTTAACTGAAGTAGACTTTAGAGGTTGCGGATGGCAAAATATTATTACAGATTTACCTTCTGAACATGATAAAATTAAAGATCAAGCTATTTATCATAAAAATGAATTGCGTCGTTGGTTAAGACAAAAATTAGAAGAAGGTAACCTTTATACTACTGAAGAAGCACAAGACTTAGGAGATCAGGTATTGATATTAATTGAAGGTGCAATAATCCTGTCTCAAATACAAAAAAACTGTTGGCCAATTGATGCCGCAAAAAAAGCCTGTGAAAGTTTATTAAATTATAAATAAATATTAGTAAAATAAGAATCTATCTTTATTCAAAAAAAAACAGACTTGTCTGTATTGAAATATAAAATCATGAAAAAAATAATACCCCCCTTTACTTTAGAAACTGCAAAAGAAAAGGTACAACTAGCAGAAGATGCATGGAATAGTAAAAACCCAGCAAAAGTATCTTTAGCATACAGTATAGATTCACAATGGAGAAATAGAGACAAATTTATAACTGGAAGAGAAGCAATAAAAACATTTTTAAGTAATAAATGGATACAAGAACAACACTATAAATTGAAAAAACATTTATGGTCCTTTACAAATAATAGAATATCTGTTCGTTTTGAATATGAGTGGCAAGAACTTAAAACTGGTCAATGGATGCGAACTCACGGAAACGAACATTGGGAATTTGACAACGAAGGCTTAATGAAAATTAGAGATATGAGTGCTAATGATATTAAAATTAAAGCCTCAGAAAGAACATTAAAATAACAATTTTTAAAAACAGACTTGTCTGTATGTAATATTCAAATCAACACTTAATAAGTACTAAAATAATGAAAACAAAAGAAACAATGCATTCCAAATGGAATAGTAAAAGACGTTACAGTTAAGATCATCTTATCGTATTAAAACAATAAATCAACAACAATTAAATTAAACATTATGAAAACACAAATTTTAAAATCAGTATTTAGTATCACTTTATTAGCACTACTTTCAATTAGCTTATTCTCTTTTAAAACATCAAAGGCTGAAACAAAAGACACGCTAACAATGATTGAAACTGCACCAACATTTCACAAAAATATAACCGTAAATGGTGTTAACATTTTTTATCGTGAAGCTGGAGATGTAAACAAACCAACACTATTATTATTACATGGTTACCCGACATCATCACATATGTTTCGAAATCTAATAACAGACTTGTCTGTACAATATCATGTTTTAGCGCCAGATTACCCTGGTTTTGGTAGAAGTGACCAACCTTCAATTAAAGATTTCGACTACACATTTGATAATATGTCAAACATTGTAGAAGGATTTCTAAATGAATTAAAGATTACAAAATACAGTATTTATTTAATGGATTATGGAGCTCCTATAGGATTTAGAATCGCTGCAAAGTATCCAGAACGTGTAGAATCATTAATCATTCAAAATGGAAATGCTTATGATGAAGGTTTAAAAGATTTCTGGATTCCTATTAAAAAATACTGGAATGAATATACGCCAGAAAACGGAAAACCATTAGAAGGATTTCATACTATTGACGGTTTAAAATGGCAATATACACATGGCGTGCAAGATGCATCTAAAATAAGCCCAGACAACTGGACTATAGATTTACAGCATTTAACAAGAGAAGAAAATAATGACATTCAATTGGCTATGTTTTATGATTATAGAACGAATGTGCCTTTATATCCAGAATGGCAACAATATTTTAGAGATCACCAGCCTCCTACGCTAATTGTTTGGGGAAAGAATGATTATATATTCCCTGCAGATGGTGCATATCCTTACAAAAGAGATTTGAAAAATTTAGAGTTTCATTTATTAGATACAGGTCATTTCGCCTTAGAAGAAAAAGGAGCTGAAATTGCAAATTATATTCTGAAGTTTTTAAATAAAAATAACATTAAATAAAAGCAAATTAAATACGACCAGCTTAAGTCATTAAAGATTAATAGCAATTCAATACTTAAGCTGGTTATTTAAAAACAAGAACTATTATTATGGCCAAAAACTTTGCAGAAATAGCTTTTACAGATGCTGTTAAACGATTACAAGAAAAACATGGAAGTCGTAAGGCTTATGAACGCATGGAGAACAATACATCCGTTGACGGATTAACCATAAACGAAGTTACATTTATTCAAAATCGTGATAGTTTTTATTTAGCATCAATTGGAGAAAAAGAGTTTCCATATGTACAACATCGTGGTGGTCCAAAAGGCTTTTTAAAAGTAATAGATTCTAAACGTATTGGCTTTATCGATTTCATAGGAAATAAACAATATGTTAGTGTTGGCAATATGGCAACCAATAACAATGTATCGCTTATTATGATAGATTATCCAACGAGAACGCGTCTTAAAATTTTTGCTACATCTGAAATCATTGAATTAAAAAACGAACCAGAACTATATAAAACTCTTGATTTAGAAAACTACAAATTTAAACCCGAACGTATGATGATATTTCATATCGAAGCTTATGATTGGAATTGCCCACAACACATTACACCAAGATATACTGTAAAAGAGATTGAAGCCATTTTTAAACCTCAGTTAAACTATATCGCAGAATTAGAATCTCAAATTGAAACACTTAAAAATGAAAAGTTATAAAGTAGATATTCTAGCTTTTGGTGCTCATCCTGATGATGTAGAGTGTGCCATTTCAGGCGCTATAGTAAAACATATAGCAATGGGTAAAAAAGTAGCTATCGTAGATTTAACAGTTGGTGAAATGGGAACTTATGGTTCTGCGGAAATGAGAATACAAGAAGCCACTAAAGCTGCGGAAATATTAGGTATTTCACATCGCGAACAATTGGGTTTAAAAGATGGCGCTATAAAAAACGACGAATCAAGTCGCATAAAAATTATTGAGTCTATAAGAAAATATCAACCTGAGATTATTTTAAGTAATGCCATTCATGATCGGCATCCAGATCATGCAAATACAGCCAAACTAGTAAATGATGCAAATTTTTTATCGGGTTTAAAAAATATTAAGACCTCTCTACATGGCAAACCACAAAATAAATGGCGATCGGAATTTGTATATAATTATGTGCAAGATTTTTTTATTGAACCCGATTTTGTGATTGATATAACAGATGTTATGGCTAGAAAAATAGAATCAATTTTAGCTTATAAATCACAGTTCAAAGATCCAAACAATACAAACCCAAATTCAATTTCGGGCTTAATAGATCAAATAAAAAGTACCAATTCTATTTATGGAAGGCAAATCAATACAAAATTTGCTGAAGGATTTACGGTTAACAAATACATAGGCGTTCGAGACTTTTTTCAATTAGATTAACCAATGATCTTATCCAATAATACTACTCAATTTAAACATTGGTAAATACATGGCTATTAAAATAAAACCAACAAATATCCCAATAAAAATAATTATAAAAGGTTCCAATAACGTTGATAGCATTTTAGATCTGTTTTGAACTTTTGTATTGTATAATGTATTGAGCTTAGCAAAAATATATTCTGTTTGATTTGTTTCTTCAGACACTTTAATTAAAGTAATCATTCTATCATCAAACAACTGATGTTTACTAAGTGATATACTTAAAGATTCGCCTTGTATTATTTGTTTTTCTACATCTTCTAATGCATTTGAGAGCGGATAAAAATCAATCATTTTTTTTACCAGATTAATACTATCGACAACAGGAACTTTAGATGCCGTTAAAAGCATCATTGATTGTGTGAATTGAGATAAATACACCGTTTTAAGAAACTTCCCTACAAAGGGTATTTTAGTTACAAAATTATCTTTTATACGCTTGTACCATATTTTATTTTTTACCAATGAATTTAAAATGATGCTACTTATAATAAGTAAAATGATTACCCAACCATAGGTCTGAATACCATTAGATAATTTAACTACAAATAAAGTAATACCAGGCAATTCAACATTTTGCTGCTTAAAAATATCTTCAAACATTGGTACGACAAACTGAAGCATAAAAATCACAACTAATATTGCTGTACTTAATATAATAATAGGATATGTAAGTGCATTTATAAGTTGCCTACGCTGTTCATTTTTTTTGAAATAAAACTCACCTAGTTGTTCTGTTATTTTTGATGTTGTCCCTGTCTCCTCTCCTATTTTTATAGAATGGTATTCATAATCTGAAAATTCTTTATGGGATTGTATGGCTTCAGAAAAACTCTGACCTTGAACAATAGCGATTAATATCGCTTCTAAAATCATTTTTGTCTTCTTATTTTTTTGTGAACTCACAATTAGCTCTAATGCTTGTTTTAAATTTATTCCTGCATTAAGTAAAACACTAAGTTCACTATAAAAATCTTCTTTTATTTTATTAGACAAGGGCTTCTTAAAAAGAATAATCTCCTTTTTTAAAATCGACTCTATTGTTTTATCATCGCTTTTAACGACCGCTTTATTTTGCTGTATATTATCTAATTGAAATCCCATTAATTCATAAATTGTGTTGCATCATTTCTCTTGAAAATAAATAAATGCTGACTTCTATATTTTTTTGATAATTCTAATCGGAAGGCATCAATAGTTCCTTTAAAAGTTTCATTTCCGTTGAAAAAAAACTGCTTACGCTCTATCTTAACATTAAATGTATCTGTAGTTTTTGTAATAAAATCAGAATTAAAATAGTAGACACTTGAATCTATTTGAGATTTAAAAATTAATTTATCTTCAGATTTCAAAAATGAAAGATTACTGTACTTATTTATATCAATCCATAATGACTGTTCAAGCCTATTAAGCTCAGTATTAACTTCCAAATTCTTTTGTATTGCCCACATATTACGTTGCACAAGAGTTAGTACTGTAAAGGCCAAACCAATAAGAATACTTGAAATGATAATTACAATAAGCATTTCATTTAAAGTATATGCTGCTACTTTTAATTTCATTACTTATAAGTCATTAGTTCTACTGTTTTTTTAGTTGTCAAATTATAAGCAGAAAATAGAATTACATCTAAATTGTCTTGCTTCTTTTTTAGTATTGCAATCGTCCAATCTTGATAATCATCTTGATACGGAATTGATAATTTATCATTATGATATAAATACTCTAATTCGTTAAGATGAGACGTTATTAATCTTGTGTTATTTCTAATAGTGCTAGAAAACAAATTGTTTAAAATCATACTAGACAGCATGAAGATGACAATGATTAATACAGTTGCAATCAAAGTTTCCATTATCGTAGAACCTTTTATTTTTTTTAATACAACCATTTCATAATCTGTTTAGGTCTATTATCTAATACTAATCCTACATAGTGTTTAGTTAACTCTTTACTATTAACTTTACCGTTATACAAATGGTTTTGATACGTTGTCCCTCCTTCTTTTACAATAAAATTATTGGTATATACTGAACCATATACTGTACCTTTTAATTCTAAATTTTGCTCACAATACACTTCACCTTCAATTACAACATTGGCATCGATTTTTAATTGACTATCATAATTATCAGGTGTTGTATTTCCTATGCATAAAACACTCCCTTTTATTTGAGTATTGGCATTAATCTCTAAAATATGCTCCTGATATAAGTCGTTCTTTTTATAATCTCCATATAACACTAAAGCAGATGGATAATCTAATTTTACATTTTCAGAAACACTAATCTTATTAGTTGCAAATGCTTGAAATGTACCTTCTACATTTTTTTTAATTTCAATGCTTGGTGCTATCAAAATAACATCAACCAACTTTGACGTCTCCTCTACTATAATTTTGATATCAGACTGTATAATAACATGACCACTAAGTTCTATCTCAGAAAGCACAATTGTTTTATCGCTATATACTAACTTAAGCTTAGTGCTAAAAGAATTGACTGTTTTTCTATTTGCATTTATATCTAAATAGTCCACCTCTTTTTGATTTCCGATAGGCAATTCAACTAATGCATTAATATGCTTTTGTAAGCTAACATCAAGCATAGGAAATTTTTGACTTTCTTTTATTATTCCATTAACATGCTGAGTTCCATAATAAGAATGACCAGAAATATTTCCAGATTTTATTCCTCGTTTTGGCAAATAAGCAAGTCCATTAATTTCGGTATGTCCAACAATAACTAAAGGTCTATTATTATCTTTTAAAAATAAAGCTGTTTTAGGATTTGTCTGTTGTGAACCTACTAATGCTGTTTTTTTTAGTGTTTTATTTTTAATTTGCACTTCAGCATATACCTGTTCAAAAACACCCCAAAAACTTGTCTTTGATTTTAAAGACTTGTAATCTTCATCAAATACTGGTATTGTTAATGTATCAGCAATTTTATTAGATTGAGATAGCGTATAAAAAACACCTTGATCGACTAACCTTACCGATTCAATAACATGACTGGTTTGTAGTCTAAATTGTTTATGTACATGAGTTAAAATTAAAAAAGAAGATAGCAGCAATGCGATCACTACAATAATGAAAGTGACCAACTGTAATGCGCCTGCTTTTAATCTTTTCATTATTATTTTTTCCTTGCAAACACTTTTTGATGGTTTTTATAACGAAGCGTTATTCTATTTTTATTACCGCTTACCAATGTTGTACTATCTCTCGTTTGACCTCTTTTTAATAAACATTGCTTCCCATTTATACTCACAATAAAGACTTGCTGTTTTTGTCTGCTATTTTTAACAATCCCCAAATATGTAATAGGATGCCACAGGATTGTTTTACGTTTTTTAGGCAATGTGCTTGGGGATTTCTTTTTAAGTATAGTTCCTAAAAAGGGATCTCTTTCTACACTAGAAATTGAAAATGTATCAATTTTAGTATCCAACTTAAATTTTTGAACTGCTAGTGTCTGTTGACTCGTTAACTCTGGCAAATCTGGATGTAAACCCGTAATCACTTTATAGCTAATCATTCCCCAAACAGACACAACTAAAAAAAGGAGTACATATGTTTTTTTCTTATTCTTCAACAGTTAAATTTTGAGTGGTAAACGGTGTTTCATAAGCAAAATTTATGGCTTTTACACGCCATTGATAATCATTGGCTAAGAGTACTTTATTAAAGCTAGAAACTATTATTAATGTATCTTCAATAATTTGTTGCGAAGCCTCAAAATTAGGAGTCACTATTTGCAATTGGTAGATTTCTGCATATTCTATAGGTTGCCAAGCAAAATTTATAGAACTATTTTCTAGTGTTATATTGTTTGTTGGTGCAAGAATGGTAATTGTTTCTTCTGAAATATCTTCGACAGCAATAATGTCTTCACAATTATAAAGACTTAGAATTGTAATTAAGATAATTACTTTTTTGAGCATGTTTTTTAAATCAAGTTATATATAGCTTAAAAGTACATGCTCAAAAGCAATTTGCACTAAGGATTATGCTTTGAAAAATGAGGCATAATGCTTTATTAATTAAAGGTTAAAAGATCTAATACACTAAAGCAATTTAAAAGTTCCCTAAACCAAACACTTGATTAACTCAATACCATCTGTATTATAATCTTAAAAAAAGTACTTTAGATTAAAGCAATGAATGTAGAATAAATTCTATATTTGTTCGTTTATAATATTATTGTAAACCCTCTTTTTTTATAATGTAGAAACCCTTAGTTATGAGTATACCAACAAACGTGCTTATTATTGAACAAGAACCTTTGATTGCTCATTCAATAGAAGAGGCATTAAATTGTATTGTAAAATCACAAACAGAAGTCACATATATCCCTAAATCTGTTACTAATTATGAATTAGCATTTTCTGAAATTAAGACATCAAAACATCTAAATCTTGTATTTTTAAATTTAGATATCTCTTCGATTAACAATGAAAAATTTAAATTTATTAATGACTTGGTAGCCCTATTAAAAATAAACTCTCCTAGAGCACAACTATTAACATTGACGTCTTATCAAGATAATTACATGATATTTGATCTCATTAAAACCATAAATCCAGACAGTGTTTTACTTAAAAGAGATATCACTTTTAAAGATCTTATTAAAGCGATAGAAAATGTTATTAACGGAATACCTCATTATAGTAAAACTATTTTACGCTTATTGAGATCTCGTATATCATGTGATATTCTGTTAGATAAAAAAGATCGATTAATATTATATCATTTATCAAAAGGTGTAAAAACAAAAGATTTACCTGAGCACGTATTCTTATCTAACAGTGGTATAGAAAGTAGAAAACGAAATTTAAAACTCCTTTTTAATGTTGAACATAAAGGTGACCGTTTTTTACTCGAAAAAGCTCAAATGAAAGGATTTATTTAATCTTATTCAACACTCATAAATTAGTGTCATAACTACGAGTATAAGATTTAATCTAGTAGCACAAGTAACTAGCCATACATTTCTATTTAGAACTAAATTAGCAATAGTAAAGGCTTTTTAATAGATGAAACTCGATTTAAAAGATGGGCGAGAAATAAAAGGACACTTTAGTTTAAAACGATAAATTATTAATGAGTTTAGAAACCCTTAATGTCCTCAATTACTTATAACTGTAATCTTAACCATTTTTAAAATCACGTATTTCTACGCTTTTCTATAGCACTTTTGATGAGTAACTTTAATCATTATAAACTTAAACACAATCATCATGACAAACTTTCAACTCGCTACCTGGTATGATACATGGAACGAAACAGGGTACAATAATTTAAAAAGTGGCAACGTCCCTTTGCAATATGCTACTCGTTACAACTTGGCTTTTGGTGAACTTGCAGCTGTGTCAACGGGAGGTTATTCTGTTGCAATGACAGCAAAATATGCAGAAGATGTAAAAAACGAAATCCATAATCAAGCTCCTGAGGTTTCAATTTATGCAGGGCTTGGAGACACCGGAATAGCCGAAACAGTCTCTGACAACCAAAACAATAACAACCGTTCAACAGATAACATCGTTAAATGGCTTACAAGCAATGGATATAGTGGTATAACAATTGATGCAGAAGGCGGAGGGATGAGTTATGTAGCAGAATTTGTAAATCAACTAGGACCATGTTTTCGAGCAGCAGGATTAGGAATTGCAGTTTCAGCTCCTTGGCCAGGAGGAGGACCTGTTAGTTTATATGGAGGAAACTCTGTAAAAGCATTTAATGATCATGTAGATTATATAGAGCTTCAAGATTACTCATCTTCTGGAACACCTTCAGATGTACCTGCATGGACATCGGTTGGAGTAAAAGCAAGTATTTTGATGGGAGGTGTTAGTACAGAGAATGGTTCTGTACAAACATCATTAGAAGACACAAAAAAGTGGACACAGTATGCTCTTGAGAATAATTTGGGAGGTATGTTTAGTTGGAGACTGGATAATGACCATGGAACAGACGGTCAAAATGAAGATGTAAATCCAACATTTACTGGAGCAAAAACTATTTATGACACCGTTCAAAGTTTAATTCTAAGCAATTAAAATAAACTCCTAAAGGCTTGTGCGAATGTCTTCGCTAGTACTTATACTATAGATACAATTAGTAAACCAAGTTATATTTTTTAATACAAAAGCCATGATTAATTTCATGGCTTTTACTTTTTATATTAGTAATCAAGTAGCACAAGCAACATGCTTGCGCTAGCCAGGCTAACGAGGGCACGAGTTACAAACTCGCGCCAGCTTGGGCATCAGTTTACTACATTACCCATTTACATTACCGAATAAATATATTCATCCTCTAACTTATCTTTTTCTATGATTTTTTTAAAAATATTAATCATTAAATTCAATTTCAAAGGGTCACCTGCGGAAGAGAAAATATTATTCTTTATACTATATCCAACCCAATTTTCATTTGAAATCTCGTATGATCGCCATCGCACATCATCAATTTTTAGTTCTGTATCTGAAAAATCAATTTCAATATTCCAACCTGGATTATCTAATGTTTCAATTTGGACTCTATTACTATGCTCCCAATTTCCGTCGCAATTATCTCTAAACCATTTTTCTAACCAATTTATCATAATTATAATTTATATTCCTTTTCCAGGCCCCAAGCTAGCGCAAGTTTGTAACTTGTGCTAACCAATTTCAGCTCCCACTAATTTAACGATTATCAAACAGTTACAAAATAGCATTTTTTAAGCTTTTTGTTTAATCAAAACATAAATTTAGAATATAAATCCTGCAGCATCTATTTCTAAAATTGTATGATCGTCTTGATAATTTCTTGCACTAAAGTATTTCCAATCTATTGCATAAAAAACCACTCCGTAGAGTGGCTCTTTTAATAATTATCTATTTAGCACGAGTTACAAACTCGCGCCAGCTTAGGGGATCTAATTTGGAACATTACCATTTTTATTGATTATTTCAATTTTAAATAAAGACGCAAATAGCATTGATAATAAAGAGTAAAACAAATAATTATTAACAGGGTCATTCCCTTCTTTATATGATAAAAAAATAAACAAACCAAAAAGTATTACAAAAAACAATTTATCTAAATTATAAATATAAATTTCTTTTCCTCTTCTATTTTTAAACATAATTGGCTTATCAAGCAATGCTTTATTTTTTTTAAATTGAATAAATAAAATAAAAATAAAAGTAATAATACAGGATAAATAAAATAAATAAGCATGTTCATGTGCAAAATAATTAGTTACAAATAAAACACCCATAATTAATAATACTATTATTTTAAATTTTTTTCTATTCATTGTTATTTCCTATTTCATTGTTGTTTTTAATAATACTTATATTTAGTTTTCATGGTTGGCTCGGTAACTTGTTCCTGCTCCCTAAGCTGGCGCAAGTTTGTAACTTGTGCTAACCAATTTTAGCTTCCACTAATTTAACGATTATCAAACAGTTACAAAATAGCATTTTTTAAGCTTTTTGTTTAATCAAAACATAAATTTAGAATATAAATCCTGCAGCATCTATTTCTAAAATTGTATGATCGTCTTGATAATTTCTTGCACTTGAGTATTTCCAATCTATTGCATAAAAAAACCACTCCGTAGAGTGGCTCTTTTAATAATTACTATTTAACACGAGTTACAAACTCGCGCCAGCTGGGGGTACTTTCCACTAATTATTTTAACCCATTATCGAGAACATTAATCTCTTCATTTACAAATAAATATCTATCTATAAACTTAAACTCATTATTATCTCCCCATATAGTATCTTTTCTCTCAACTAATATACCTCTAATATAGTTTTTACCTCCTTTTGCAAAACCAGTCTTATATACTATACTTCTTTTAGACCAATAATTTTCTTTATAAGTTTCATTGTCAATTATTCCATCATTTACAACACTTCGTATCGTGTCAAATACTATTTCTTTATGATTTGAAAAATCTGAATTTAAAACTGAATAATGCTCTTTAGGAGTCAAAAAAAATATTTTTGAAAAATTTTCTCGATAAGATTTACGTAATAAGATCTCTACCTGAAAATATTTATTTTTCTCAATTGAGCCATCAAGATTTATATTAAAATAATTACCATATGTATCTAAAGTATCTTTTCCCTTTATACACCAAAATTGATTTAAAAAATTCTCCCCATAAATGTTTAAGTATTCATGAATTTTTTTAATCTCATCAACATCAAATGTTATTGTATTGCCAAGTATAAACCCATTATCTGTTATATACATAGAATCTACTAACTTATCATCAATAAAATATGAGCGTAATTTGAAGCTGTCTTTTTGTTTTGACGGATAGTAAATGGTTTTAGTAGGAATACCATCATTCGTTTCAGAATATCTGATTGAATCTTTAATTTCGATATTCATCTTACCTTTCCCATTTTTACTACATGATAAAAAGCACAAAAAACATATTAGTACTAATAGTTGTTTCATATTTTAATTTAAT
Source organism: Flavobacteriales bacterium 33_180_T64 (assembly GCA_002162685.1). Taxonomy (GTDB): domain Bacteria; phylum Bacteroidota; class Bacteroidia; order Flavobacteriales; family Flavobacteriaceae; genus Psychroserpens. Next base: position 1,592 of record MAAQ01000003.1, on the reverse strand, counting down.
ATTTTGCTAGTGTTTTTATTGTTCTTACTTGAAAAGAATCTCTTTTTTGGACTTTTGTCATGCGATTAGTATTAATTGTACCCCCTGACCCAGGCGGAAGAGTATCAGTGACTTTTATCACCTGACCACTAGACCCTGTACTATATTGGTTAACAATATAGTTAATTTCAAAAGAAGGGACATCTCCACTACCACTATCAAACAAATCAATTACATTACCTGAAGCCTCAACTTTATCTACCAAATCTCCACCAGCATCGTTTCCTTCTTTTAAATGATTAAATACATTTTTCTTCCCATGTATATTTTTAGCATTAGTTTTCCCGTCTCCTCTTTTACGACCTTTGCCACCCTTTCCATAACCAACTCCTTGTGCAACCCCTTCCATATTCATTTCATCCACAGGCACACGTCCAGGGTTCTCATTTATCAAATCTGGATCTCCTGATGATTTTCCAGTATCATCTACTATAGCAGCGCCACCTTTCGCTTTAAGGAAATTTAAAACAGGTTCTGCAGCTACACTCACAACCGCAACTATAGTTGCCTTTACACGGCTCTTTGTTTTCTTATTAGATGAACTACTAGAACTTTTTCTTCCACTTCCCCTTTTAGAACTCGCTTGAGAAAATACTGAAACTGGTCTAAGAGCTTGTTCTATTGCTTTTATACCTTTTGGATCAGTTCCACCAATAGGCATCATTCCATCTGGATCAATAAAAAATATTGGGTTATTAAATCCAAAATTATAAGGCGAATGCCTACGCATTTTTTCAGCAAGTGGATCTAAATTCATCCATCTACCAATTGCAGGATCATAATTACGAGCAGATACATCATACCAATCAAGACCTAGTTCTTCTCCAAACTCCTTACCACCAAACATGAATTTACGAGCTGCCGAGTTTACATTTGCAGAAACATTAGAGTTATAGCCTTTATGCTTTAAGCCAAAGGGATAATAGTTGTTTTCTTCTAATAGTTCAACATTATTTTGGTTAAATCTAAAGTTATCAATATAACATGTTGTCAAAGTACCATCGTCTGTATCGTTTCCTTTTTCAAATCGGATACTTATATAATCTCCTGTTAAGGTTAAATGGGTTTCAAAATGCCCATCCTGTAATAAAAACACATCTCTATTAGCATTAGACTCCCATACTCCATTAATTCTTTCCTTAATGATTAAGGATGTCTTTTCCATACTCCCTTTATCAAAATCAAAAGCAATATGGATAGGTTCATTTGGTGTAATATTTACCGCTTTATTAGTTCCATTCCATTTATTAAGCAAATTGATGTTTAACTCTTGATTGGTATTAGTAATACTACCACCATTGAATGGGTTAGACCAATCTGAGGTGTTTGATGTAAAATCATCTTCTTGATGAATTGCTGTAATTCCATTGCTTTTATAAGCCAATCTAATATTCCCTAAATGATCTTTATACTGGTATACATAGTTATAACTCGATCCATTAGGTTCTATATACCCTTCTGGATGCGAAAAGAATTTCAAAGCACTATTTTCATAAATATAGTTGCCTGCATATTCGGTATTTGTTATGTTACCTTTATCGTTAACCACTTTT
>MAAQ01000004.1 GCA_002162685.1 Flavobacteriales bacterium 33_180_T64 | reverse complement strand
TTTTAAGAACAGACCTAGTTCAAACTATTTTTTTGCCTTCTAAACGGCTGAAAAAAATCTTTTGAACGTCGAAATAATAACCGAAAAAAGGTCAACCTATTTCAGTATAATACAAACATAATGTGAAGAACGAATATTTAAGACATACTTTAGCCACAATTGACTATAGATTTAAGAAATCCGTGAAATATAGAAATACTGATTTTGGCGATTTTTCATTAGGAAAAGAAAGCAGAAGCCCGAAGGAAATTATCAATCATATGTATTTTGTTTTACGCTCAACAACAATATTTATTGAGGAAGAAAAAATACAAACGGAAGAACCTGACAAGTTAGATTTAGAATTAGAAATTGACAGATTTAGTTTGGAAATAAAAAACCTTGATAAGGTACTTGCCGAAAATGAATTAGATATAAATTATTCCAAAAGGTTATTACAAGGTCCTTTATCTGATATCCTGACTCACATTGGTCAAATTTCAATGCTTTCCAGAATAAATAACAAACCTATTGAATGGGAAGATTTTTCTTCATCACGAATACAAACTGAAAAAAATGAATAATAAAAACTACTGCCAACACCGTGTATAATTAATTACTTCTGATTTCCCTATCGGAAAATCCTCGGAATTAATTAACTTAGTACTTCATCGGAAAATCGTAACCGATTTCCCGTAACAAATCATACACAACACGTTGTACGTAATGCACAGAAACCGCTACGATAATATTAATGGCAGAATTATTTAAAAACATTTACAATCAAAAATTCTTTGATATTTTCACGGATAACTTGGGACAATTAAAATCTGATTTTGATAAAAAATCATTTTTAAAATGTATCTATGATAATGAATGGGAAAACCGAGAATTAAAACAACGAATGCGACACATATCAATTGTGTTAAAAAATCATTTGTTCGAAAATTTCGATAAAAATTCAGATGCAATTTTAAGGCTAATTCCTCAATTAGAAAAAAATGGAATTAAAGAGGGTAGTATAGAATTTATGTTTCTTCCAGATTTTATTGAATTATATGGTTTAGAAAATTACGATAAATCTATAAAAGCATTTGAACAAATAACGAAATTCACAAGTTGTGAATTTGCGATTAGACCATTTATCATCAAATATGAAGTTAAAATGATAAAACAAATGCATTTGTGGTCAAAGAATAAGCACCCAATGGTTAGGCGTCTTGCAACAGAAGGTTGTAGACCCAGATTACCATGGGCAATGGCAATTCCATCATTAAAAAACAATCCTGTTCCAATTATACCTATTCTTGAACGATTGAAAAATGATAAATCTGAATCAGTTAGAAGAAGTGTAGCAAATAATCTAAATGATATTTCAAAGGATAATCCAAATACAGTAATTAAACTAGTAAAGGATTGGCAAGGAAAAACAAAAGAAACTGATTGGCTAATTAAACACGCTTGTCGAACACTTTTAAAACAAGGGGATCTCGAAGTTTTGAAATTATTTGGTTTTGGATCAGTCGAAAAAATCAACATCAACAATTTTAAAATTCTAACTCCTAATGTAAAAATTGGAACATTCTTAGAATTTACATTTGAACTAGAAAACACAAGTAGTTTAACATCAAAAATAAGATTGGAATACGGACTTTATTACCAAAAGGCAAATGGAACTTTATCAAAGAAAGTATTTAAAATAAGTGAAAAAGAATATTCTGAAAACTCAACAACATCGATTAGACGAAAACAATCCTTTAAAATAATTACAACTAGAAAATTTCATATTGGTCAACATCAATTGTCAATAATCATTAACGGAAAGGAGTTTAATAAAATTGATTTTGAACTGATTGAATAAAGCACATACGTACAACAACGTGTATAATTAATTACTTCTGATTTCCCTATCGGAAAATCCTCGGAATTAATTAACTTAGTCTTTCATCTGGAAATTGTAACCAATTTCCCGTAACAAATCATACACAACACGTTGTAAACAAGCTAAGAATTATACAAGGTAAAGTAACATTATGAAAAAAGACTATTTAAATAGAATATATGGAAGCGTTTTTATTTTGATTTTTCTTTTTTTAACATTTTCCGAATACGAGAGAATACTAAATCCAGTTCCTGATTTCGTAGCTTCAGGAAGATACATTGATTATTCCATTTTATTGTATTTAAGTCGTTGGATTATTTATCTCTTGCTTCTAATAGCTGGGGTTGCAATATTTTTTAAATCAAAAAGAGTAAATCTATTTTTATTGATTTTTAGCGTTACAGTCTTACTAGAAATTTATTTCAACAATGCAATATATATTATTAAAAGTCTTACTGGTTATCCAAAATATATTTTATTCGGTCTTTCTATATTATGCTTAGTTGTTGTTGGTTTCAGTCTGTTAAAAACAAAAAAAACATCCTTTATCGAGATTTTTCTAAGCTTCATTTTGGCAATAACAATTGTCTACTTACCTAATGCCTTAATTACATTTTATTTTTAAACCACGCTTTTATGAAAATAGCTAATTACAATAAGACTTGTTTTTTGATTTCAATCCTATTTATTTTTTTCAGCTGCAATAACAAAGTAATAGAAAAGCCTGAAATGACCGCTGAAAAATGGGAAGTTGATATTGAAAACCTAATAAAAACTTTAGAATCAAAACATATAAATCTTTATCATAGTATATCTAAAGATGAAGTAAAGCAAGAAGTAGATAGTTTATTGCATCAACTTCCGAAACTTTCAAATGATGAAATTTTTATAAGTCTTTCAAAAATAATAAGGTCGTTAGATGATAGCCATACAGGAATATGGGCTCAATCAGAATTCTACGAATCTTACCCCTTAGATTTTTTTGTGTTTGATGAAGCTGAAATTAGAGTAATAAGAGCACCCAAAAATAATCCTGAACTATTGGGTGCAAAACTACTTCGTATAGATAACACCTCTTTGGAAGATATAACACGTAAAGTAGAATCAGTCATTCAATGTGCTGATAATTGGTACTCGAAAAGTGAACGATTGGCTAGGTATATGAGATACGCTAGAATCTTAAAAATATTAGGTATTAGTGAAAATGAAAGCTCTACCAACTTTGAGTTTTTATTAGAAAATGGCTCTCCAAAAACCGTGAAACTTGAAGCTATTTCAGAAGTTGAATATAGTGCTTCACTTGGTAATCCTATAGTTTTAGAAAGTCCATTCCATTTTGACAAATCATTGATTGGTACTCCATATTTATGGTATCAAACAATTGAAGAACACACCACAGGTTATATTTATTTTGCAGGATATCCCAATGCCTTACAAATGAGGCGTTTTTCTGTTGCCCTATCAAGAGATATAATTCAAAGAGGCACTAAAAATATAATTATTGATGTAAGAGATAATGGAGGTGGTAATTTCTTTGTTGGGTTAGAACTTGTCAAACTACTGGCAATTATTGACCAAATTGACTGGCAGAAAGGTGTTTACGTGATAACGGGTAGACATACCTATTCTGCAGGAATGAGCAATACTGCTCATTTTAAGGAATTGCTAAACGCTAAAATCGTTGGTGAACCTACAGGTGCTAACCCAAATGATTATCAGGATGCTGAGATGTTTCAATTAAAGAATTCAAAATTGTGGGTGCAATTTTCTAAAAGATATTACAGATTTCAAGATTCTGTTTCAAATGGAATTATACCTGATGTTCATATCAAACCAAATTGGAATGACTTAAAAAATGGTATTGATTTAAATATACTTTGGATATTAGAGGATATTAAACGGAATGAAAGTCAATAAAGAAAAGCCAGTTTACAACACGAGGCTATAAGTAATTGCTCGGATTAGGCTACTATGGAAAGTTTCTGCCGAATTCCTGAAAGAAGTTTTATATTTGTGAAAGTCTGTGTTAAACTCACGCATCTACCCATAGCCCAAACGTTGTAAAGCATTTAAAGAACCGTTCTTCATTCAATAACTTCAATAGCACCATACCCTTATTAATTTTTGTAACCAATATGTCTTATTTGTCGTCCAACGTGCAAATAATATTTAGAAATAACAAAAATGAAAAAAGCTCTTTATTTAAAGTATATATTAATAGTAATTGCTGTTTTATCAATTAATTCTCAATCTATAAGCTATGCACAAAATTTAGAATCCAATATTGATAATTTATTGCAGGAAAAATACCCGTCAAATGCCCCTGGTGCAACCTTCTTGATTTCTAAAAACGGAAATATCATTTATAAAAAAGCGTTCGGTCTAGCAAATCTAGAGCTGAATGTACCAATGCAAACGGAAAACATCTTCGAAATAGGTTCTATGACAAAACAGTTTACAGCAATATCCATTTTGATGCTAATGGAAAGAGGGAAACTAGAATTGAATGATGAAATCACAAAATTTATTCCTGATTACCCTACTCTTGATAAAACAATTACAATTCATCATTTACTTACCCATACGTCAGGTATAAAGAACTATACAAGTATGAAAGAAATAAGAGGTATCGCTAAAAATGATTTAACTCCATTAGAACTTATAGATTTCTTTAAAAATGAGTCAATGGATTTTGAACCTGGAGAACAATTTAAGTATAATAATTCTGGCTACATCGTTTTAGGTTATATCATAGAATTGTTATCTGGACAAAATTACGCCAGTTTTGTAGAAGAAAATATATTCAAAAAAATAAATATGACATCATCCTCTTATGCAACTCATACCAAAGTAATTAAAAATAAAGTTTCTGGTTACCATAAAAGAGATGACTATATTAAAAGTATGCATGTCAGTTATACGCTACCTTATTCCGCTGGATCTCTAATGTCTAACGTAGATGATATGTTAAAATGGCAAGAAGCTATAAAAAATAACCTTTTAATCAGTAAAGAGACAACTCAAAAAGCATTTACAAATTACACATTAAATAATGGAGAGTTTTTTAACTATGGTTATGGGTGGCATGTTAAAGAATTAAATGGGGTTTCTGTTAGAGAACATGGCGGATCCATTTTTGGTTTCAAATCAATGGGTATATATTTTCCTAATGCAGATATTTATGTTGTAGGACTAAATAACTGTGACTGCAATTCGCCAACAAAAATCACAAGAGAAATTGCTGAATTAGTCATAAAAAATTAAACTCTAAAAAAACGCTGTACAACAACGTGTATAATTAATTACTTCTGATTTCCCTATCGGAAAATCCTCGGAATTAATTAACTTAGTCATTCATCTGGAAATTGTAACCAATTTCCCGTAACTAATCATACACAACACGTTGTACAACATTTGAAACAAACTCCCGTTAAACTAAAAACTTAAAAAGTTATAATAATGAAAAAACCCCATTACATTTTAATATTTATCTTTTTTTTGACAGTAAATTTAGTACAAGCTCAAGATGAAAAAGAATCTAAATTTAACATTATCGGTTATGGTGGAATTGGATATGGAATTGTTGAAAATGATAACGAACCCAATTACAATCTGAACAATAATGGAGGAGAAATTCTTTTAAATTATAGAATAAATCAAAAATTCGGAATTGCAACGGGAATTGGACTCAACGAGTTGACTGGAAATGGATTTAATTCCATTGGTAATTTTTATCACGAAAGAACAATGCTTAAAGTTCCATTATTAGCAACTATGAATTATAATGTTTCTGACAAGTTTAGAATGATTGCGAATTTTGGCTTATATACTCAAAACATAGCTAAAGATGAATATCGATTTCTGAATAATTCGCAAAAAGACATTTATAATGGTTGGAATTTTGGAGTTCAATTAGGACTTGGATTTCTATTTGAGTTGTATGATAATTTTAGTGCTGGAATAAATTATAATGGCCAATCCGATTTTAGCAATTTTAAAACGGATAATAATCAAGGAATAAATGACCAACAGAAATTGAAAAATCTAAATTCAATGGGAATTATTTTAATGATTGAGGTATAAAAACGTTGTACAACAACGTGTATAATTAATTACTTCTGATTTCCCTATCGGAAAATCCTCGGAATTAATTAACTTAGTCTTTCATCTGGAAATTGCAACCAATTTCCCGTAACAAATCATACACAACACGTTGTAGCACATTACGCTTAAAAAAAGATATGCTCTTTCAAGAGCATTTCCCATCCTATTAAAAATCAACTAACCGTTAGTTTTTAGAATGCCATTGCGCCCAAGACCTCATACTCCCAAACAATACATTTTTTCCAGATGATCCATTGGTTAATACTATGATTCCAGATTTAGAATCGAAATCTAACATAAAACCAGACTGCCAACCTTCATTAGATCCTCCATGCCCTGACAAAGTGAAATCTCCAAATCTATTCATTACCATATATCCCATTCCATAGTTTCCTCTAGACAGCTCTGTTGGAGTTCTTAATAGAGAAATACTTTTTTGGGATAAAACTGAATTCTCAGTAAATGACGCTTTAGCAAATAAAATTAAATCTTCTAAAGTGGTATGCAATCCTGCGGCAGCTTGTGCATTAAACAAACGTAAAGGAATTTCTTTTGCATTCTCATCATAAGCCTTAGCAGAAGTTTGTAAAACTTGCTCACTAATTGTAAAACTTGTATGCTCCATTTTTAGAGGCTCAAAAATATTTTTTTGCATATAATTAGCAAAAGACTCACCACTCACCTCTTCTATTATCAATTGCAAAATAGTATAACCACCACCTGAGTATTTCCAATACGTTTCTGGTTGTATAATTAGCTTTACTGCTTCTTGGTCGTTAGTTTTTCCAGAAAGGGATTCTTTAGTAGATGTCAACGCGCTTTTAGATTCATAGCCATTATAACCGTGTACAGATAAACCTGCTGTATGTTGCAAAAGATTTCTAATGGTTACTTTATTAGCATCAAACTCACTAGTAGGCAAGTTCCATCCTGAAATATAATTTGAAGCAGAAGCGTCTAAATTAAGTATTCCTTCTTCTACTAATTTCATAATTCCCCAAGCGGTAAACATTTTTGATATAGATCCAATATTAAATCCTGTTGCACTGTTAACTACTTCTCCGCTTTTTATATCAGAAAATCCATATCCTTTTTTAATAATCACTTGATTATTTTTAATAATTGCGATTGCCATACCAGGAACATTATGTTCTTTTAAAGCAATAGCTGTAGATTCATCTAAATCTTTTTGTAGCTCTCTTTCAGCTGTCATTTGTGCATTTACGGATAAGGTTGATAATGCGATTGTAATAATTGTAATTAAAGTTTTCATATGTATTTAGTTTTAAATTCGATGCAAACCTAGAACTGAATATTCGTCATTTAGAATTATTTTGATGAAGTTAACGTATCAAATGGTAATCAACTCATTATGATATTTAAAGTATCTTTATCAATAAATTTGATACGTTTACAATTTGATAAGAGACGTTCATAAAATAAAAATTGTAACCTTGAATATGCAATATAGATTTGTGTCAAAATCATAAACAATTAGAAAACATGACACACAAAAAACTATTTAAACTTTCTGCTATCTTATCTGGAATCATTATTGTATTAATGGTGATTTTAAGAAACGCCCAAAGCGAAATATTTACAGTTCTATCTGGATTATTGGGATTAACAGTCTTTTACACACTTTTATATTATCTCTTTCAAACTGAAAAGATAAAATTTGGAACTACTAATCCAACCCTAAAATATCTTTTCTTCGGAATTAGTATTCCCTTATTAGTTTACGGAGTTCAAGTAACTACAGGAACTGATGGTTTTTTTACTAATGCGATTAGAATTCTTTTGTCTATTGAAATATTCTATTTGATTTTCTATTGGATCTATAAATATCGAAAAGGCATTCAGAAACTTAAAAGTGATAAATTAGAAGCAGAACTGATGCTTTTAAAAAATCAAATAAACCCACATTTTTTCTTTAATACATTAAACAATTTATATTCCTTAATAAAGAAAGATGCTGATGCTGCTCAAGACTATGTTTTAAAATTATCAGATTTAATGCGATTTACCATTTACGATAGTGGGAAAGAAAGTGTAAAACTAAAAGAGGAAGTAAACTATTTAATAAATTTTATTGATTTGCAAACGGCTAGATACCATAAAGATATTGATGTTAATTTTGAAAAAACGATTAAGAATTCAGATACAAGTGTAGCGCCTTTACTGTTTATCATCTTATTAGAAAACGCCTTTAAGCATGGTGTTGAAAGGGCAACTGAAAATGCATTTGTTCATGTAAAACTTATTGAAGATGATACTAAAATAAGTTTCACCGTTAAAAATAATTATGAAGCCGAAGACACTTCAGAAAATGAAGGCATTGGACTGAAAAATTTAAAAGATCGATTAAATTTATTATATCCAAATAGTCATAAACTGTGTAATAGTATGGAAGAAAACATCTATACAACAACCTTAGAAATAATTAAGTAATGATAAAATATATAATTGTAGACGACGAAACTGCTGCTCATGATAATATAAAAGATTATGCGAGTAATCTGTCGTATTTATCCTTTCAAAAAAGTTGTTATAATGCTTTTGAAGCTCTTGAGTATTTAAATAAACATTCTATTGACCTTATCTTTTTAGATATTAATATGCCTAAACTTTCTGGTTTAGAATTTTTAAAGACACTTTCTAATCCGCCAAAGATTATTATTACCACAGCCTATGAAGAATTTGCTTTAGAAGGTTATGAGTTGAATATTGACGATTATTTATTAAAGCCATTTAATTTTAGTCGTTTTGTAAAATCTGTTAGTAAAGTTTCTGATGCATTAGCTAATAAATCCATATCGATAAAAAATTCTGAAACCACCGAAGACACTAAAATCTTTATAAAAGAAGATAAAAAATACTATCAGATTAAGTTGAAAGACATTCTATTTATAGAAGCTTATGGAAATTATGTGAAAATTAATATGGTTGACAGAATGATTGTTTCCCACCAAACATTAACATCCTTCACTCATAATTTAACTGAAAATCAATTTATAAGAGTGCATAAATCGTTTATAATTTCAATTGATAAAATAGAACTAATTGAAGGTAATAGAATACAAATAAGAGATCATAAAATTCCAATAGGCAAAATGTATAAGCTTAACGTAAATCGATTAATAAAATAAAATATTCAAAAACGTGCTACAACAACGTGTATAATTCATTGCTACGGAATTTCCTTGGCGGAAATTCACTCGAATTAATTACCTTAGTGCTACGGCGGAAAAATCTTGCTGATTTTCCCGCAACTAATCATACACAAAACCGTTGGCAACAATATTGACCCGTCCTGAAATAAGGCTACATAATTTCAAACATTATGTACAAAAATGACAAAGTAATTAGACGTTACAGTGAACCTTTTAAATTAAAAATCTTAGCAGAACTTAGTACAGGA
>MAAQ01000007.1 GCA_002162685.1 Flavobacteriales bacterium 33_180_T64 | reverse complement strand
TTTATCTACATCCGTTTTTCTTTTCTGATTCTCAGTAGTACAACTGAAAATTGAAATAGATAAAAATATTAATAGAAGAATGCGTATGTTCATTTCTAATGTTGCCTAACGGTTTTGTGTATGGTTAGTTACGTTGGTAATGAACTAAGTTAGTAAAAGAAAACGAATCAAAGGAAAATCCGCAGGATTTTCCGAGTAGACACAGAATGAGTAATTTACTATACACGTTGTTGTAGGTAGTTTTTTCAGAGTTCTAATATTTTATTTTTCGATTTTGCTTTTTTATGCTTTATAGAACCAATAATTAAAAAAATCATCATAAAGATTGGTATATAATGATAGTGTTTTGCAATTCCGCTAATCGATAGTATAATGTCGATAATAATTCCAATTAACGCGTATGAATGGATTAAATTATTCCGTATGGAAAATCCGTTTTTAATATTCACGAAGTGCATTACAGAATTCAGTTTATCCTTTTTTAGATTCAGAAAATCAATTTCCGTTGCATTTTTGTTTTCAGATAGCGATTTTAATTCAGTCAGATATTCGAGAAGCGCAAACTTATGATTTCTCATATGAGATTGCGGTTTTGCAGTATTCAAATATTTAGCAACTTTTGTCAAATCCGTTAAACTGATATTTGTTTGTTCCTCAATTCTGTTCTTCTGTTTAAGTTCAGATATCAGAATATTATACTCTTTCATAAAGTATGTTTTGTCATTTTCTAAATCTTGAATTGAAGACATAATTTTAAATGAAGTACGGTTTTCTTAAATTACCTACAACGTGTTCGTGTATGATTAGTTGCTGTGAGCACTAAGATAGCAAAAAGAAACAGCGTAGAGGAAATTCGGTAGAATTTCCGTGATAATCATTAAACACTCTCAAGCAATTAGTTATACACGTTGTTGGCATTAGTTTTTACTTATAGGAATAGTCACTATTGTTTTTGCAGGAATATTGAATTCAGTCGCTGGATTTGCCTTGATATTCTTCCATAAACTAATGAAATCAATATTATCTATATTTCCTATATAACCAACAAGTTTCACATAATTGATTCGACCATTCCATTCTACTTCAATTTTAAAGTATGCTTTGAAGCTATTTGTTGATTTCTCCAACTTTTCATAAAGAAAATCATTCAGAGAGATTTCAGTTCCGTCATTTTGAACGTGATAAAAATTCGGAGCTTGATATTCTTTTGTAGAAACTAGATATCCTTTTTCTGATAATTTATTCAACGAATTGTTGAATTTTTTGTGTAAAGAACCTAGGTGTTTAATATTCGGATTTTCAATTTTCGGAATGTTATTTTTTAGTATTAGAGAGTCAATTTTTTGAGCATAAGTAAAAGTTGACAAGAGAATTGTCAGTATTAAAATTATCGGATAATGAATTCTCATAGTTTAATATTCTATTGAATCAACAAGCTTCAATTATTATACCATGTTTCCACAAATTAATGCCAACGTGTTCGTGTATGGCTTGTTGCGTTGGCGAGAACTAAGTTAACAAAAGAAACCGAACCAGAGGAAATTCCGATAGGAATTTCCACGCCAGCTAGAACCAAGCAATTGGTTATACACGTTGTTGTGCTTAGTTTTTATTCATTCATAAATTCCTCTAGTAATTCATAAAATTTTTTAATTGACATTTCATGTTGTTCATTAGTAACTTTAGAATCGTAGTTTTCCCATTTGATATTTTTTGGGTTTAATCCTATGGTAATTGCTAAAATCATATTATTCCAACCTGAAGTTGACTCATAGAATCCCAACTTGTTAGCAATCCAATCATGAAAATTAATTTCTAACTCTACTGGTGATTGTAAAATATCATGTTCATGAAGTGCTAATGAATATCCATTTAGAAAAATACTAATACTTTTCAAGTTTATCTCTCCTGTCCACAATGCAGGACGAACTTCTATTTTCTTTAGGACATTATAAAATTCTTTCATAAGTGTTTAAAAATAGCTTTCGAATTCTTTACGTCTTATTTCGAATTCAATAATTTCTTGTTCTGACAAATTTAATAATAGTGAAGAGTAAAATTTGTAATTTACTTTATCTCTTTTTTTAAAGAAAACAATAATATCATTTTGAGTGTATGGATGCTCGAGATCATTTAGTTTAAGTTCAGAGTAACGTTTTCGTGATTTTGGATAATCTTGCCATTTGATTCCGTAAGAATTATATTGATCTCTTGTAATTATAGAGAATAAATCATCAAGCAACTCTTTTGGAATTTTACCCAAAGCTTTATCCATATAGTAATTTTCTATTTTGGAGTAAAAATCTTCTTTTGGTTTGAGTTTATTCCTCGTTTTCCAAAACATGTTTTTCAAATTAAGCACAACGGTCTTGTGTATGGTTCAGTTGCGTTGGCTAGGACTAAGTTAGTAAACAAAAACGAACCATAGGAAATTCCGAAGGAATTTCCAAGTAGGCGATAATCAAGCAATTGATTATACACGTTGTTGTGCTTTCGTTATTTTTCTAATTGTACAATAATTTTTTCAATTGCAATCGAGAGACTTGGATATAAACTTGCAACATTTTCCAATTCCCACACATGATCAAAAAATACGTTTTCAGCCTCTAAGTTAGACAGTATAATTCTATTATCAATGATTATTTTAGAACCTCCTTCAACTCCTTTAACAATACCAAAATTATCAGAATTACGAAGAGAAATTAATTTTTCCATTTTCGGCAATACGTTGCGATTTAGATTAATCGACATATTTTTCTCGGCATGTTCAAATTTTTCTAATTGGCTTCCCCAAGCAAGTAGCATTTTTCTTAGTTCGGGATTGCTTACCAAATCCATTTTTCCATTATCATATATACTATTGAAGACATCTTGATTAGAATTCAACATAGGTCCCCAAAGGCCATCATTTATCAGTTTATTTAAGTAATCAATACCTAATGTATCAGTCTTTGTGCCAAATAAATTAATTAGTTTTACCAATTGACCCGTTGAATTATCTATTTGATTTTTGGTTTGTTTTAATTGAATTAGATTAAAATTAAATTCTTCTTTTAAATTAGTTAAGAGTAGTTTTTCGCTATCTCTACTTTTTTCTTTTTCATTCCAATTATTGATGCTCAATGCAATTAAAATTCCAATGACCACGAGAATGATTTCGCCTATGGCATAAAGAATATACTTGTTTATTTTATTTTCTTTAATCATATTTTGCCTGATTTTTCTAAAGAATTTTATCATAGGTTATCGGTTTCTCTTAATGAAGCACAACGTGTTCGTGTATGGTTAGTTGTGTTGGCAAGAACTAAGTTAGCAAAAGAAAACGAACCAGAGGAAATTCCGAAGGAATTTCCAAGTAGACGAGTACCTAGCAATTGACTATACACGTTGTTGTGCGTTCGTTATTTCTTTGTTCCTTCTAATGTTTTCTGTAATTCCGAGTTGATTTTTTTGTCTACGATTTCAGTCAATTTTCCACTATTAAAATCATATTTTTTAATTAAAGTTGGCTCATTGTATTCCTCAAATTGTCCATCGTCGTTTTTGTCCACTCCAAATAGAATTGCCAAGTTCTTTTCGTTATTAAGAAACTTAAAATTGAAAACATCCATTCCTTCAATTCCGACTTTTTTTAATTCTTTTTTATCTAAAGAATAAATATAGAGTGATTTGAAATCCAAAAGATTAATTACTCCATCTTTGTAAGTATCTTTCTCTGATACATTCATTAATAATAAAATATCATCTTCAAAATATTCAGCTTTGATTAAATTAAAATTCACTCGTTTGTCAAAGAGTTTTTTATTCGTTCCATCTTTTGGATTATACACAATCAAATTATTGAATGCTCCGTAATATAGACTTGAATATCTGTTATCATTTGGTTCATAACTTGATGAAGACTTAGTAATACCCAAAAGGCCATTTATGTCTTCTTGTTCATTCAGGGTTTTATGTGAGACAGGAATAATATAAACAGAGTTGAGTGTGTCGATTAATCGTGGATTTTCATATGAAACAACTTGTTCTCGCTTATTTTCTTTTTGCAGTTGCTCAATTTTTTCATCCGATAAAATACCAGTTTCTATATCATTATCAAATCTTCTGAGATCCATTATAGAGAAATAGATAAAAGAAATTAAGGCAACTGTCAAAAAAATCACTCCGACTGTTCCTAAAACAGCAAGAAGTTTTTGATTATATCTCTCAATTTTCATTTAATTTTCGATTTTTTGTTAATGACGCACAACGGTTATGTATAAGAATTGTTGCGGGTTTGTGTGCGAGGATTTTCCGCAGGAAAATCAGATGTAGCAAACACGCAACTACCTTTGTTTTAGCACTAAACCGCAATTATTTTTATACGGTGTTGTGCTTAGTTTTTATTTCGTTTCGTACCAGTTTTTATATTCCAAATGCTTATCAAATTCTTCCTCATTCATTTTAAACAAAATCTTTGATAAATTTCGACTTTCCGCAATATTTTCCTCATCAAAGAAATCAGTTATCAGAAAGTGAATATAAGGATTCTCAATATCATCCATTTTTAGAGTAGAATATCTTTTTCGTGATTTAGGGCACTGTTTCCAAAATCGCTTGTAATCACTATAAATTCTGTCCGTAACTTTTAAAATTATTTCATTAAGCAATTCCATTGGGATTTGATTGTCAGCAATTCCAATATAATACTCTTTAATTTTCGAGTAAAATTCCCTTTTGGGTTCAATTCTATTGTTAGTTTTCCAGAATAGCACTTATGTCAATTGTAATTCAATATTTTCGTTTTCTTTTATTATCTCTATTATTCGGTCAAAATATTTCAGTTCCGATTTACTTTTTTCACTTCTGTGCCATTTTAAAATATATTTTTCGTCCACTTCGTGAACTCCAAATCCACCACATAAAACGTCATCAAACGCATCTAGATTTCGTCCAATTTTCCAATTCAGTCCGAAAGTCATTTTCGATTCTATCTCTCGATAAAATCCTTTCATATTTGAAAATTTATTCCCGTTTATCTCGATTATTCGCATTTTGGTAAATTAAGCACAACGGCTCGGCTATGGTTAGTACGGGAATTCAGAAAACTGAACTTTCGAACTGGCACTTAGCCAAAACTTTTTATTTTGTTTTAATTTCTCATTTTCAAAGCCAAATCAAAAGATTTGGCGGACTTAGTTAAAAGCTTCTAAACTTTGGGCTAAGCACCAAAACCCGTATTAACTATAGCCATTGTTGTGCAACGTTTTTATTTTATACATTTCGTTTTTAGCGTGGGTGTATGTCTTGGATTTGGATTTTGTGGAACTTACTTGGTGCTAGTTTTCGAGTTTGCTAAAAGTGCAAGCCCGCTTAGCGTTACCAAGAAGAATTCGGTCAACATCCCCGACTGAATGTCCGCATTCGGTAGACCATCCATAGCCACTCCCACCAAGCGACCCGTTAAGTAGAAGCCAAAGCAGAAAGTGAGTCCAATGAGAGCCTGTGATCGAAGCTCTTTACGCCAGAGAGCAAGCCATGCTAGCAGTCCGAACCCCATATTTAACGCGTGGTTTCCCCGCAGCTCATTGAGTAGGGATATGTCTGTAGCGTCAACGGTCATTCCCAGCAGGGTCATAGACGACACCGGAGCGACCACTCGCCAAGTTCCAAAGACAGCCAGAATAGTCCCGCCAACACACAATGCAAGCAAAGGGAGAAATCGCACTAGTACATTTACCATTCTAAAGCCCACTCCTCGTTCTAATTTGTTTTCCATTTATCTTTTTTTAGTTACTTAAACACTCGCTTACGTATTTTTAAAAAACCAATGTCATAAGCGTTTGAAATGTTAAGGGCACAACGCCAAATGTATTTGGTGTTGTGCGGTATAAAAATAGTAATTATAAATAACTTGTCAAGCCAAATTGATATTGTTTCACTTCAAGGTTATTTCTAAATAAGCAAGTTATTTCATTCCTCAAATGTTGCACAACGTTGGCGTATATGGAATGTAGCGATTAAATAGGGACTACATTTCAAGTTTTGTTTTACCTTATAAAGAAACAAAAAATATTGATTAATTACTATACTAGCTATTTTTTATATACGCTGTTGTGTTTAGTAATTTGGAAATTCCCAAAGGAATATCCAGAATTACGTAGGAATGACAGTCGCTACATAACAGATTCTGAATCGGGTTTATGGTTTTCAAATTATGTACTATATCGCGGGATATGGTATTGTTATTTTAAAAGCTATCATCATGAATTGATACATTTAGAGTATTTAGTGCTTTAAATGATAACTATTGGTATTATTACTTGACTTTGTCGAAAATAATCGAAAGCTTGGAAGGTCTTAAAATTCGTCATGAGTCTATTCCATACTACTTTTATAGCACTGACCTTAATCTACAATTTTTGATGTTAGCAATAAACCTGGGAAGATCCGAAAGGCTGGCATTATTAAATACAACGTGTTGTGTATGGTTAGTGCGTTTACAAACGCGGCTGATTTTCCGCAGGAAAATCAGATTAATAAAGATGCGAAAACTTTGTGAATAAACCAAGTAAGCATTAATTATACACGTTGTTACAAACTGGCACGACACAAAACAATGAGCAGATTTAGTTGGCACGTAAAGTGACATAATTTAAAAGCGAGACAACACTACTTTTTTACGCCAAAGTTCTATTTCAAAATTGAGTAATCAGAATTTTGGTTAACGTTTTGTAGAACAGGATTGATCATTAGTTTGGTTGAGTAAGATTCAGCGTATGTGTATTAAATTCTAAATTTCATTTTTAAGATTTAAAGATCTACAACAGCCGAATTTATCTAGTTTAGATAATTAGTCATAATGTGTTTTGAGTGCTGTTTTTTGAAAAACATATAGTTTACAATACTTATTAAATCTTCCGAATAAATCTTAATTTATCTTTCTGGAGT
>MAAQ01000017.1 GCA_002162685.1 Flavobacteriales bacterium 33_180_T64 | reverse complement strand
GTAATAGCTTTTGTTCTATGGCTATGTTTTGAGTTTTTGCTTTTTCGTTCCTCAGTTTTAAATAGAAGATAACAATTCCTAAAACTAATGCCGAAATTAAAAAAGCAATCACTCCAAGAAATAAATTGCGTTGCGATTTTTCTAAATTTTGAGACGTGGTTTTTACAGTTTTGGTTAGCCTTAATTCTCTAATATTCGCAGAGTCTAAAGCCTGTTTGTATTTGTATTCGTATTCTAATTGCGTGATTTTTTCTATGTTTTCTTTATTAAAAAGACTGTCATTTAATGTTTTAAATTGTTGATGACTTAAAAGCGCTTTTTTATAATCACCAAAGTTTTCGTAAATTCTTGACAATAATAGATCAACATCGCGCTGATAATTTAAAAGCTTAGATTTTTCCGAAATCTCCTTACTCTTCAAAGCATTCAATAATGCTTTTGAATAGTTTTTTTGATTAAAATAAACCTTTGCTACGCCTAAAAAAGAGTTACACAATCCTAGTTGGTTTTCAACATTTGCATTCGTTTCTATCGCCTTGTTAAAATATTGATATGCTGTTGGATTATCATTAAGTTGTAAGTGAATATCACCAATATTATTTAAACATATACCTATATAAGCTTCAAATTTGTTTTCTTCAAAGATGCTTAACGCTTCCTCAAATTGTTTTAAGGCAATTTTATAATTCTTTTTACTCTTATACGCTAAGCCTAGATTGTTACATAATTCTGCAATATTATTTTTGTTTTTATTTTTTTTGTGAAATTTTAAAGACGCTTCATAAAAATTTATGGCTTTATCATAATCTTTTAACCCATAATGAATAATACCAATGTTAGTTAATGAGTTAGAAACACCTAAAGAATCTCCAAGCGCTTTATCTATAGCTAAAGATTTATTATGGTATTCTACGGCAAGAGGGTAATTTGCCTGATAAGAATAGGCACTGCCAATACTGTTAAAGCAACGAGACCTACCTTTTTCATCATTTTCTTGTTCACTGATTTTAAGAGATTTTTTATAGTAAAATATTGCCTCTTCGTAATCACTCAATTGTAAATAGGACGATCCAATATAAAGTAAGTTATTAGACATTGATTTTCTATTGCCGACCACTTCATTGAGTTTTACTGATTTTAAATAATACTCAATGGCTTTATTTTGCTTCCCTTTAAAATAATAATGTATTCCTACGTCATTATAACATTTAGCTAATCCATTTTTATAATCAATAGTTGTAAATAATTGTATGGCTTCATTATAATATTGAAGACCATCTGTGTAGTTTGAGTTAACGGCTTTAGTTTTCCCTTTTATAAATAAACTATTTGCTTTCCCTTTTTTAAAATGAATAGAATCTGCTATTGCTATAGATTCTACTAGATATGCTGTGGTCTTACTACTATCTTTTCTATAATAAGATAAAGCCAATTCGTTTAGGATATTAACTCTTATAGAATCTTTATGAGTATAAATAGATAACTCATACTTTAAACTATCTATTACTTTATTCTGTGATAGAATAGCTGTTGGCAAAAACAAAAAGAGAACTAAAACAAAAGTAGATAAGATGCTAATTTTCATAATTATGGTTAAATATTCAATATCAAAAATAAAACTATTCTTAGCTTATTAACATATTGCAGCTCATTATACTTAATAACAATGAATTTATAAATAGAGAATCAAAATTTGATTAGTTAGAAGACATAAGTGATAGGTTTGAATCCATAAACGTCATAAATAATATGGATTTAAAAAGGGGCATATTTAATTTGGCAATTTAATCCTCTAGAATAGCGCAAAATATGATACGCTTTATTTACATCTAAACCATTAGATAATTTAAACTCAGGGACTTTAAAAAATAGATTCCCAGAAATATTCATCCCTGGTTCAAGCCATTGACTTGAAAGTCTTTTAGTTTGAAATTCGATCCCTTTACTAGTAGGACTAAAATTTTCTTCTCCTAATATTTTCTGATTTGAAGTGAGATATAAATGAAATTTTCGAGCATCAATATAAACAGGTTTAGTGCAATCATTTTGGATATGTATCACTAACTGATGCCAAAGAAAACGATCTTTGGCTAATGGTTTAGCAGCCCACACACCTCCGGGATTTGGTCCAAGAATAACAGAGCGACTTATTAACTGTGATTCTATTTTAATTATAGGTTTACTAGTTACAGGGTTTTCATTTAGAATTGGTTGTTTTTCTTTCTTAAAAAATAACCCCTGAAGACCACTTAGCAATAAACCTCCTAATACTAAGGTCAAAATTCCTAATACCAATGATCGCATCGTACTATTTTTTCTTTTATTACTCATCATATTAAATTGACATTGTTATAAAATGTTATTTTGGAATTGCAAAATGCTGTAAAACACTATGAAACTCACTACCTCCAGAATCTACAATATGCTCATCGGGACTTTCTATAAATGAAGTTGTATTGGAGGAATTTATTGGTGCTATAATTTTAGGTGTGCTTATTGGTATCTCTCTTGATAATAATGGCCCTAAATGATTGGCTTGTTTTACACGTTCTCCATATTCATCTGGAATAATTCCATTATTAAATTTGGTTAAAATAGTTTTTATTATTGAAGTATGATCAAAAATAATATTTGTTGGAGAAGCTTCTGTCCAGGCAGAAATCACAAAAGCAGGAACTCTTGGTCCATAAAATTCAGGACCATCCTTATGAATCTTAGGAATACTATTTTCACCTTCTAATGAGGCTTTTGTTCCTGGTGGAGCTACATGATCATAAAATCCACCATGTTCATCGTAAGTTATAATAAACATCGTTTTCTCCCATTGTGGTGAATTTGCAAGCGCATTATAAACATCTTTAATAAATTCTTGCCCGTTTTCCACATTTGCTGGAGGATGATCGTCATTTGCCGTTTTCTGTGGAGGTAAATCAACAAAATTTGGATCTAAAAACGTTACTTGAGGTAAATTTCCATTTTGAACACGTGAAAAGAAGACTTCGTTCGATGAATATTCATCTCTAGCATCATTTTCCTTATAAAGAGGAAGAATATTTTTATCATCTAGGCGATACTTATCAAACATTCGTAATGCCGTCATATCTTGCTCAAAGAAGGCCCAAGACTTATTATTTGCAGTCAAAGTATCAAAAATTGTAGTTTCCTTTAAGTAGCCTAATCTAGGGTCATTTTCTGCAAAATTGTCTAATTCTGGGATTTTCCCCGTAAGCGTACAAATACGATTAGGAAAAGTAGGACCTGGATGAGAACAAAACCATTTATTACATACAGTATATTCTTTAGCTAGGAAATCATACACTTTTAATTTTTCTTCATTATAAAACCCCATACCAAATAATGGGTTTATTTCAGGAAATCTTCCCATAAAATCGGCTAGAAACCCTTGCATTGTACCATCATCTATTTGATTTAACACATGCTGGTGTTCATGATGTGGACTAAACCGAAAAGTTTTGTCTCTTAAGGGTTCTTGTTTTACTGGACTTTGAGTAATTGGGTTTATATTACTTTCATTCCCTGTTATTCCATCAATATCATTATTACCGTTAATTGTAAGATAACCTAGCATATGATCAAATGATCTATTCTCCATCATTAGAACCACAATATGATCAATTTTATCTAAATTATTCAAACCCGATGGATCCTCAACAGGATCTGTTGAATCTGTTGGATTTACAGGACTTACCCCAACAGTAGTAGCGCCAACTGTTCCTGGAAATGAAATATTAGGTTGATTAAATCCCCCAGAGTTTCCATTTCCTCCAGATTGTCCACCTGCTCCATTAGTCGCATCAACAAAAACATTATCAGTAGCATCTAATAAAGTATCAATTCCTGGTATATTAAATTTTGGCTTTTTAATATGTTTGACTATATAATCTTTGTTATCAGATGTAATATCCCAAAAGACATCACCTCTTTCGGCTAATTCCATAAGCCCTTTAGTAAGGTATTTTGAAATTTCTCTTTTAACACTTATAGGTTGTAATGGCATGAATATTTCGTGTTTTATTTTTTTTTCAATATCCTTGAGTTCAAAAAATGGGATGGATTCTTCACCTTCAACTTTCACATCTATAGTAATCAATGGACTAATCATATTTCCATCACCTTCATTAGATGTGCTTTGCATAACATTCAAAATAAAGCCTAATTTTATATTAATATTGGAAATATTTGCATTAAATACAGGAATTCCAATCTCAATATCACTTTCAAAATCAAATTCAATTTCTATTAGTGGTCTAACTGGTAGTTCAGGATGATTTGGAGGAATCTGATTTGCTGAAATTATAAAATCTTTTAATTCAAATTTCTCTACACTAAATAAAGTAGAGTCTGGGAATTTAATTTCTTTTGATATAGAGCCATTTATAAGGTGTTCAAAGTCTTTATCAACAAAAATGTTACCAGAGCCTTTTCGAGCAAAAACTTGTAATCCTAGAGAAAGAAGCAAAGTATTAAAGGTTCTATTTAATAATCGACGAGGTATTCGTGTTTCCTTTATTTCAACTTTATTAAATGGAAATCGAAGTTGTGCTTTACATTTAGAATTTTCTTGAGTTATATTAGTAAAAGTACATTTCCATTTCCGATTTTCAAGTAATTTTGAAACAGCAAATTCAATAAAATTCTTTGCTGTTTCATTAAAAATCGGATTTGTACTCGAAATAAAATCTTTAGTAATAAAACTAAAGTTAGTATTTGAAATTGGTTCTGAAATGTCTATTTTAATTCCTCCTAAGACCTTGATTGAAATATCCTCAGCTGGTCCTGAATCCTTTAAAGGGTCAAAAACTAAGAATTCCTCAAATGTTGGTTGTTTTGTATTAAATGGTGAATTGTTTTTAAAAACTGTTCCAACGTTTACGGTCCTATCTGCACGAACTCTAAAAATACCTTCTAATGGTTTAAATTCAATAAAAAAACTTTCATTGGGAGATAGAAATGGAGACTTACTTTCAATTCGATGAAGTGTTTTAACCTCTGCCATGATATTAATAATTTAATGGATTAATTAATAAGATTAAAATAATTAATTTTTCTAATCCTTCTTATTTGCTATTAATATAGGGAGGGGATTACGTTGATTTACAATGCGTTATAAATATACGACATTTATATTAACCTTTGGAATAAACAAAAGATAGTTTGCCTTTAAAGAGGTTAATAAATAAAAGTCAAGCTACATAACATGAAAGCATGATAACACTTTCGATGTATTAAATTCCACATTATGTAATTTGCTTTAACTAAAATTATTTTACTGTACGTCTTTTAGACTTGTACTATTCTTTTTTTCCAAACTTTAAAAAAGGAATTAACATAGGGACTCGTTTTTGGTAACTGATATAGGTATCACCTAATTCTTTTTTTAAATCGCGTTCTTCTAAATATTTTACAGCAATTAAAATATATAAGGTCGTCACAACTGCAAATAGCAAATGCCCTTGAGTCATTACTGGTGTTGCCCAAAAAGCAATAATAAACCCAGTCATAATGGGATGTCTCACAATCTTATAAAATAATTTTTCTGTAAATTTTAATCCGGTTGGCGGTTTACTTTTGAGCTTAGTATACACTTGGTCTAAACCAAAAAGATGAAAATGGTTAATCATAAAGGTCGATAACAAAACAATAATCCAGCCAATCCAAAATACGATGTTAATAATGAGTACATAGGTTTCGCCTTCAATATTCCAAACATTGGTAGTCATAGGTTGCCATTTCCAAAATATTAAAAATAATAGCAAACTGGTTAATAAAACATATGTACTACGTTCTATAGCTGGGCTAATAATTTTTGTCCACCATTTTTTAAATGCTGGTCGTGCCATAACAGAATGTTGTACAGCAAAAAGACTTAATAATACCAAATTGATGATAATTGATTCTGTCATTCCAGATGCTTCACCAGAGTTAATGCTTTTAGGAACTAGAAGTTGGCCCATAAAGCCAATAGCGTATAAAAATGACGCTAGAAATACAACATAGGATACTATGCCGTATATGAATATTGCAAATTTTTTCATAATACTAAATGGTTGGTTTTCTGTAAGATACAAGAAATCTAATACTATGATTTTCCTAAATCCTAGAGCCAATCAAAATAACAGGAATAAAAATCATGATTATTATAACCAATTATGGTTATAATATTCACCTCATATTCTAATACAAAATAGCTTAAAAAACTATATTCGCGCCATGTGGATGTATTTGGGTTTATTGGCTGCACTTTTTTTAGGATTACATAATTTATGTAAAAAACATGCCGTACAAGGAAATGAAGTGTTTCCTGTACTTTTTGGTACCATCAGTTCTGGGTTTTTATTACTTTTCCCGCTTTTTATAGGGTCGCTCTATTTCCCAGAATATACCAAACACATCGGATTTTATATCAATAGTATTCCATGGAAAACTCATGGATTTATTTTTATAAAATCAATGCTAATGACAAGCTCATGGGTTTTAGCCTATCAAGCATTAAAACATTTACCAATTACTATTGTAACTCCAATACGTTCTGCTGGTCCTTTTTTTACTTTTATAGGCGCCATTCTTATTTATCAAGAGCAGCCTAATGGTATGCAGTGGATAGGCTTTTTTCTTATTATCTTTTCAATCATCCTATATTCTAAAATTGGAAAAATGGAGGGCATTAATTTTAAGCGTAATAAATGGATATTTGCCATTATTGCTGCGACATTTTTAGGCGCTTCTAGTGGTTTATATGATAAGTTTTTAATTCAGAGCTTAGTGTTAAACCCTCAAACGTTGCAATTTTGGTTTTGTTGGTATACTCTCCTAATTTTACTGGCTATTTTATCGGTAATATGGTTTCCAAATGCTCAAAAACGAAAAGAATTTAAATGGAGATGGACTATTGTTGCCGTTGGAATTTTATTACAAGCGGCAGATTATTTTTACTTTAAAGCGTTGCAGGATCCAGAAGCATTAATCATGCTGCTTTCTGCTATAAAACGAAGTCAAATACTAATTGCTGTCGTTATTGGTGGTTTGGTCTTTAAAGAAAAAAATAAGCGAAAAAAATTAGTGCCATTAGCAGGTATTTTAATTGGCGTATTTTTGATTTTGTACTCTTAAGCTAATACTATTGAAAATCTATCAATAAAAAATATTGAGCATTTTTTACTGACCAAAGTTACATTCTTTTTTAAGTAGTTTATGGTCTGAGCCAAGTTCTAATATTTTTTGATACAATTTGCATGCTTCGTCACGTCTATTTAATTTTATTAATAGTTCACCTTTAATCTTGATTAGCGGTAATTCTTCCCACACTTTAAGGTTTTTTAGACTTAATGCATTATTGATAACTTCCATAGCCTTTTCTAAATCATTCATAAGAAGATAATGCATGCTAATATTCTTATGATACAAAGCATTTTTAGGTTTTAATTTAAGAGCGTCATTATAATCAGATAAAGCATTATCATGCAAACCGATAGCATCATAACATTGTGCTCTTTCTATATATGTGCGCGATAACATGTCCTTATTTTTTTTATAGTCTTTAACTTTTTTGCTTAACACTTCAATATTGTAATTGACAAAAATAACATCATATTTAGCAGCATTAATTGAATCTTGCATTGCTTCAGGATACATCTTTAATTTTTTATAATTGTATACATTCTTTCTATAATACTCAGCTGTTTTGTTTGCTATTGAAGGTTTACTTAATTGATTTGATATATACCCTGAATATTTTTTTATTTGACTCGTATAATAAATCGAATCTAAACGAATGGCGTACGTTTTATCTTTTTGAGATTGCTCTAACATATTAAGCTTTTCATAGAGAATACCTCTAACCCAAAACCTACCAGCAGTCTCCTTTAAGTCTATAGCAGTATTTAAATCGGCTAATGCGCCTTTATAGTCT
The DNA here is from genome assembly GCA_002162685.1 of Flavobacteriales bacterium 33_180_T64. Lineage (GTDB taxonomy): Bacteria > Bacteroidota > Bacteroidia > Flavobacteriales > Flavobacteriaceae > Psychroserpens. The sequence continues at coordinate 171,870 of MAAQ01000017.1, read as the reverse complement.
CCTAAGTAGTCTTTTTTTATTTTTCCACTTTTAAAATAAAACTCTCCTTGATGACAATTGCTGCAATTCAATAATTGATTATCAATAGAATTATAAAAATTAATAGCTTCGTCGTATTTTTCTAATTGAACAAGAGAACTTCCATATCGCCTCGCCATTTGTATATTAAATCTTTTACAGTTCATAGCCAAAAACATTTCGTAACTAATTACTGACGATAAATGGTCTTTATCTTTAAACGCTGTAGAAGCATCTAATCTAACATCGTTACATTTTCGTACAACTTGATCTATACCAACGTAATACTGATATTGTTGTCTCATTAATGCAACAATATCTGTAGCTTCATTTTTGTTAAGTCTATGTCCAGAAACCGTCATACCATTATAAGTTCTTTCCGAATGATTATACAGTGCCTCATCCCAACCATCTTTGATGATGTTAACTAACTTAATTTCCTTTAGTTTTTTACTTGTTTTCTTAGAAGATGTATGATGAATTTTAAAAGAGATGTCTATAATAAAATCATCTTGCCAAGGCATAAACTGAATTTTATCAATCTCTGAAAATCCTTCTTTTTTTGCTTTATTCGTATTTAGAAATGAAGTTTCAATTCTCGAACAAATTTTTTCTAATTCTAAAGAATCTTCAGCAATGAAACCAACTATATTACCTTCATCTGTTTTCCAAAATATTTCAAATTGAACCCAACTAAACCCTCTTTTAGTTGTGATTTTATTTGTTTCCCAATCCCCTCCATGAAGTTGTCCTTGATTCAGTTTTTTGATTGAATTTTCAATGTTGCTCGGGTAACGTTGCCAAGGTGTTTTAGAATTTATATTTTCTGACTGCCCAAATAATAAAGAATAAAATAACAAGAAAGGGACAACTAGAATGAATTTCATATTTTTAATTTCCATAATTATATGATATGCGCATAGCGTTACTATAAGCATAGTTACTTTATTTATAACACAAACTTTGTCAAATTATAAATGAATTTTCGCTACTTTAATTAGTGTTTACAATATAATATATTTTTTAACTAAGATAAATAACTGATCCACATATATTCATTCATACAGGATTATAGTTTAAGATATTATGATCATTAATTTCAACTCCACTCCTATCCATTTATTTGCTTCAGATACGTTGAAGGCTTTATACCATAGACTTCATAAAAACATTTTGAAAAATAGGTAGGACTACTAAATCCTGTTTTATAGGCTATTTCTGAAATATTAGAAGTTTGTTCATCTAGTAATTCTAAGGCCTTATGTAATCTAAAATCTTTTAAAAAGCCATTTGGTGATTTACCAATAATGGTCATCATGGTTCTATAAAGTTTTGATTTACTATATCCTAAATTTTCATGAAAATCGCTAACAGTAAGATTAGAATGCGGCCACACATCATCTATAAAGTCTAGTAATTGATTTACAAATAGTTCTTCATTGGTTTGTAATGACTTAATATCAAAATTGATAGTTGAGTTTTGATTTTCACTTTCGTATAAAGCTTTAACCTCTTGAGAAATAGTGATTTTGTTGTTGGTTATATATGCTAAGTGCTTGGCTCTTTTAATCGTATCTTCAAAGAGATTATCGTTATGTGTTACCGGAACTCCTGCACTGACACCTATTTTAAATTCTAAATCTGGAGTGATAATACAGTTGTACAACTCTTGAGTTTTTATAGCACTATTAATAGCATTAGTTACCGAATCAAAAGACATCAAATAAGTGTTTGATTGTTCTTTAACAATGCGCCCTTTATTTGCGACAACTATATTTGTTATAGATTTATGATACCCTCGAATAGCTGCTTTTAAAGTTTTGAGTCCTTTTTCTCTTAAGGTTTTTCGTTTTAATTGGACTACAATTAATGTTCTAAAAGCAGGATCATTTATAATATTGAGCTCAGTATTCTTAGATTTTTCTGGGTCTTCAATTCTACCTAAAAAGGATTCTACAATCGTATCATTAACTTCTATTATTCGCTGCGGGACTCCTCCATGCGCATTTTGATGTAACTCAACTATGGCTTGTTCATTGGGTGCTTCAATTAAGCAAAAAGCGGTTTGACGCCGTTCATCACACCAATATGTTAAGCCACGACAATTATATTTATGTTCAATTTTTAAATCTGCTTGATGCATTTCTGCAACATGGGCTGCTGTGACTCCATCAGGCAAATCATGAAAATCCATATATATAGGCATAAAACTATTTTTATGTAAGATAATAATTTTGAATACAAGAAGCTATCACTCGATATGACAGCTTCCTATATATCATTTATTTAACTTATAATTCTGCAGTTGCAGGACTGATTATTGTTGCAACTTCATTAATAGAATTAGCAGGAAAACCACCTCTTTTGGCATGTTCTTCAATTAAGGTCTTGTTTTCTGCTTTGTATACACAGTACACTTTATCACCTGTTACATAACTATGCTCCCATTCAATTTTTGGTCCCATCTCTTTTAATACTGTACAAGATGTTTGAGAGATCGTTTTTAGCTCTTCAGCTGTTAAATTTCCTGCTCCCGGAATAATACGTTCAATTACATACGTTTTCATAATGACATTGTTTTTAGAAGGTTCTTGATTAGCTTTTTCTTGTGCTACACTATAATTTATTGTAAACACCATAAGGATTAATACTAAGTTGATACTTTTCATAATTGCTGTTTTTAAATTTGAATATCTCAAAGTTAAAGCAACTTTAAATCAATGACTTATGCTTTTGGTCCAAAAAACCACAATTTTGGTTCAATTCAGTATTATAATCAAAATCCATCTTTAGCTTTACGCAAATTCTCTTTATAAAGCTCTAATGATCTGTGTGATACCTGTTCTCCAATTGCAACAGCATTTTCATAACAGGCAATAGCATTTTCGTAATCATTATAAATTAAATAGGCTTCTCCTAAACTATCCCAAGCATTTGAAGAGTTTGGAAACTTTAGAGTACTTGCTTTAAAAAAATCTAATGCATAATCTGGATTGTCAGAATATAAAAAGTCATACCCAAATTGATTAAGCGTTCTTTCATCTGGATTATATGACTTAAAGAATACGGTCTTTAAGCTATCTGCTACTGCTATTTTTTTAGCTTCCAAATGAATTTTAATAACACCTCTCATTGTACTATTTGAGGGGTTAACGGTATAACCAGAATGGTCTGAAAGCTTATTAAAATAACCTTTTAAAGCATTCATACCTCCTGCCTCTATAAATTTAGCATAAGAACTTCGATTTGGATATCCTTTTAGTTTGTATTCATCTTTTAAATCATTGGCTCGCAAATGTATTTGATGCAAAATTTCTTCTGCCTTTAAATTACTTCTATTTGACAAATAAATAATTGTTGTTTCATCGTCATATAATGCAATGAATGCACTATTTCCAAACAATGCGCCTCCATGACCATATAAATCTACATTCGTATTTTTCTCAAGTATATCATCCCAATTTCTAACCCAACCATAACAATACCCATGTTTATTTGGTGTTAACATTCGTGTAGTCATTTCAGGGGATAATAATGTGTTAGACTTTATGGCTTCGCTCCAAATAAACAACTCTTTTACTGTAGAATGAATCCCTCCAGCCGAATACGCTGTAGATTGATCTCTAAATGAAGCCAAGGTTGTTTGTCCGCCATGCTTAGAATTAAACCACCAATCCCATCCATATACTTCTTTATAACTATAACCTTTTGCTAAGTTATCTTTAATATATTCATTAGTTCCAAACCCAGTGTTTTTTAAATTCAAAGGTTTAATAATTTGCGATTCTAATAGATCTGCATAGGGTGTACCAGATACTTCTTCTATAATAACTCCCAGAAGATGATAGCCCAAGCTACTATACTCATAAGTGGTTCCTGGAGTATTAATTAAATGTGTTTTACCGATCAATTCGGCCAAGGCTTTTGGTGTATATTTTGTATTCGCGAATTGTTTCAAACTCACTCCTATCGTTTCTAAGCCATTATAATGTGGAAGTCCAGATGTATTAGATAATAATTGATGAATCGTAATATGATTGGCTTTTTCTGCAGGTAAATAAGGAAGATATTTTCCAATAGTATCTTCTAACTGCATTTTATTTTTTTCTACCAATTGCATGACCAACATTGCAGTAAACTGTTTTGTTACAGACCCAATTCCAAATTTAGTGTCAATGGTATTGGGTGTTTCTGTAGTTCTATTAGCATCTCCATAGGCATCTTCAAAAATGATTTCTCCCTTTTTTGCAACGAGTACAGACCCGCTAAACGGACTTCTAATTTTTATTTTCATTCCTGGATCTACATAACTTTCCATTAAATCACCAATTGTTTTTGGTTCAGGTTTAAAGATTGAAAATGCTCCCCAAAGGACTAGCCCAATAATTATAGCTAAGCTAATTTTTAAAATACTTTTCTTCATTTGATTGTGTTTTGATTGAAGCCCCAAAACTAGATTAAAACACTTCAAAATTATACATCAAAAGCACTTCATTTTTACTTCATTTATAAGTCACTATATCATATCTAGTTAATTATCAACTAGATACGTAATTAATCAAAATGAAGGCATTATTGAATTCTGAAAATAATAATTAGAACAAATTAGATACGAATGGAAGTATATTTCTATCTTCTTTATTAAACTGAGACGCGATTTTTACTATTATAAAAACATTAAATACTACAGCTAATAAATATAATGTATTTGCTGCATAATGTCCCAAACCAGCTTCTCCAGTAATAAGGTTGGTCATGAAAATTGAAATTAATACGACTACAATGGTACAAATACTCCAAAGTAATTGGAAACTTAGCATTTTGCCAGCAGCAGTATCTTTAGAGTAAATCGTTTTACTTTTCTTCCAAACAATACTTGGTATAATTAAATTCACAAATGGTATAAAAACCAATAACAATGTGCATAAATTCATACGTTTTAATGCCGAAAAAGAAGATAAGGGCATCTTTTTTTCAATGAGGTAGGCTAATAATTCGGTAGGATCTAATTCTAATGTTTCTGCTAAAATTTTTACAGTAAAAGATCTTGGTTTTACAGTTCCTTTTTCTATGCGTTGAATGGTACTTAATGATACGTTTGCTTTTTCAGCCAAAGCCTCTTGTGATAATCCTAATGTTTTACGAGAATCACTTATTTTTTGTCCTAAATTTGAGTTTTCATTCTGCATAAAAGCAACTTTACTGTCTTAGTTTATTCTGCAAGATAAATAATTCACAAAGTAAACCACAGTAATTTATTTGTATTGTAATATGCATTAATACTAAATGACATAAGCCAAGATATTGAACACTAAAGTTAATACTTTGATTTTCTATAAGCAGAAGGTGTTATACCTTCAAATTTCTTGAATGAGCTATTAAAAGAAGATAAACTACTAAAACCAACATCATAAGCTATTGAGGCAATAGTGAAATTTTTATTAGACTCATCTAGCAGTAATTTTTTTGCCGCTTCAATTCTATAAGAATTGATATAATCATTGAAGTTTTGTTTTGAATACTGATTAATAACCTCAGATGTTTTTTGTGTGCTTTTCCCTATAAGTTTGCTTAAACTTGAGAGTGATACATCAGGTTCTAAGTATAACTTATTGTTTACTATTAAGTCTGATATTGTATTAAATAATTGCTCATTTTCATTAGTTTTAAATGCTTCACCGTCTATATCTGTTGCTTTAAGTTGGAACGCCTTATAGCTTAAATAATAGACAACTACAGAATACATTATTGGTCCAACAATATAAGGTATTGTTCCATCAAGAATGTTGAAACAATAAGACACCCAAATTACAATAAAGCTCAAAATAAGGACGTGTAACCATTCTAGAATAGCTTTTTGAAATTTAGTTTGCAAAGTGTTTTTATAGTGTTTTTTTATTTTCAAAAGCCATTTTCCTGATATAAAAATATAGAAAGCTAAATGAAGATAAATAAAGATAAGAATGCTTCCAAATACAATAATTGTTTGTTTATCTGTAGAATCAAACTCATTTCTTGTAATCAAGAAACTCACAATTACAATACCTATAAATGGAATTAACTCCAAATAATGTTTCTTTAAAAGTTTGAAGTTTGGTTGTGTCATTGCTATAACATACCATCGTAATAATGGACCTGTTAATAGCAAAAAGCCTAAACCAATGAAAATGAATATAGGTTCTAAATTATGTCCGAAATTTAATAATACAGATTTACCTATCCTAAATGCCATAAAAAGCAATATCAAACCTAATAATAGATTTGATAGTGCTTTTTTCTTTTTGAAAAACAATAAATAAATAGCAAATAGTGTTCCATGCAAAAGTCCTGCACTACTGACTAATATAAGAAGTATATCTGAAAAGTTCAATTATTATTTTTTAGCAAATTTAACTATAATTTCTCTTTTTCTGCTGCACAAGTTTTAGCATAAGATGTTAATTTTAATAGATTAAAAAAATGACCTACATCACCTTTCATAGTTGCAAGAATACCGTGCATAGCAATTAAATCTCTTTTAACTGGTTGCTTTTCTTTTATGATTAATTGATCTAATAATTCTTTTGCTTTTTCTTTACCACTAGTATAATAAACAGATAACACCTTTATTGCATTTTCTTCACCAGTAATCACTCTATATTTTGGTGTATATCCTAATTGCTTAATCATAGTTTCGGCTAATACCCAAGTAGACCATGGGTTTTGTCCTGTGATTAAATTGTTATCATGACTTATCTTTTCCAGATACATGCTACCTTCATTAAAGCGAGCACCTTGTTCTACAATTTTATCTTCTAAAAGAAAAGGAAATATAGACCTTGCTTCAGAAATTAAAAGCAATTCTTCTTTATTTGTAAAGCAGCTTACTTTTTTATTTTCTAGTAATGGGCGTTCATTATCTAATGTAACATTTACCAAAGCTGCAGGTCCATGGCATACAGCACCAACTACTTTATTAGATTGATAATAATCACGTACTAAGGATTGTATATGTTCATTATTTGGAAAGTCATACATCGCTCCTTTTCCTCCAACAAAGAAAACAGCTTCATAATCATTAGCCATTACATCTTTCATGGCAATGGTATTACTGGCTTTGTATTGTGCTTTGGTATCATTTAAAAACGCATAATCAAATGCTCCCATATCTTCATCATCTATAACAACAGTAGGTTTTCCTCCTAGCGGACTCGCGATATCTACTTCAAAGCCATTGGCTTGAAAAACATAATATGCTCTAGATAATTCTGTTAACTCATATCCAGTGCTTTTACCACTGTTTCCCATGACGTCTGTACTCGTCACTACTGCCAAAATTTTACCTCGCGTTGGTATTATATTTTCTGAGAGATAAGGTAGGTCTTCAATTACACTAATTTCTAGTTCTGGGTTTCTTGGTGGTAATAAGTTCATGAACCAATATCCAAATGAAAATAAAATTAGGAGTAAACCTAATATAGAAAGTGAAACTATTTTAATAATTCTGTACTTCTTAAACATAATTTTTGTGTTTTGATTATGAAGCGAAATACGTCAATTAAGCTTATAAACACTGTCGAAATGATAATTCCGTCAGAGTAAAATATTATTTTGGAACTCGTCAATTCGTTAATTACTGTTCTATTTCCAAAGTAATTTCAGCCTATCTTTAGTTACTACTATATTGGAGCAGTTGAAGAATATATAACGTATGAATAAAGCACGACTTATTAATTTAAGTCGTGCTTTATTTTATAAGTATGAACTTAAGATTTTGCCAAAGTCTACTTTCATAGGCCTTGTCAACAAGTGTATTAAATATATGATTAAAATAATTGCTCATTGTTTTATACCTACGCCAGCAACGACGCTTAAAGTATGAGTCTTAGTATATCCCACTTCCAAAAAGTTAGCGATGTCAGTTTCTGAAGGTAAACCTCTTTTTGAAGTCACTACTCTAGAAAACACACTCAATGCTCTTAGTTTCTCATCAGAAATTTTAGAATTTGATCTAATTGCATCTGTAATTTCTGTTGGTACTTTACTCATTTTATCTGCCACAAAAACTATGAGCAGTCATACATCTCAACGAATTGGATATTCTAATTTCTTCCAGCCATAACACCACCATCAATATCCCAAACGGCTCCAGTAACCCAAGAACTTTTATCGGTAAGTAAAAAATGAATGGTTTGTGCTATATCATTAGCTCTACCAACTCTACCAATAGGATGAAAATCATTGAACCCTTGTAAGGTTTCTTCAATTTTATCTGCTTCTATAAATGCATCATAAATAGGAGTCACAACAACTGCTGGCGAAACCGCATTTACTCTAATATTAAATTCTGATAACTCCATTGCTAAGTGTTGAGTTAGAGAATGTAAACCTGCTTTAGCCATTGAATATGCTGACGATGGTGTTGCTTTTATGGCTTGTTTTGCCCACATAGAGCCAATATTTACTATAGAACCACCATTGTTTTTAGTTAACACCTGAACTACAGCCTGTGTGATAAAGAAAAATGCTTTATTGAAATTATGGTAGGTATCATAATCTGATTCTGAATGTTCTAAAAAAGGTTTTGGACTAAAGTAACCTGCTGCATTTACAAGGTATTTTAAATTTGGCACAATGTTTTCTAGGGTTTTAGAAAAAGCTCTTACTGCTGTTTGATCACTTAAATCCAACTGTACTGTTGTTACACTTCCTAATGGTGAAAGATCCTTTTGAGCGTTTTCTAAATTGGTGGTGTTTCTACCTATTAAAATAACATCTATTCCATCTTTTAAAAGGTATTCTGCAGTGGACTTACCTATTCCGGTAGTACCACCTAAAATTAATGCTTGTTGTTTCATTGTTTTATTTTTAATGTTTAATACTAATGCAAATTTCAGTACATTATCACATTAAAAATGGTAATCCAGAAGCTAATAATGGTAAATTAGAGATAAGCCTTTTGAAACGCCCTTGGAGTATAACTCGTTCCTTTTTTGAAGTATTTAGTAAAGTAAGTTGGATCATCAAATCCTAGAGCATAAGCGACTTCTTTAATTGATATATTTTGATTAGACAACATCCTTTTGGCTTCTAGAAGTTTGCTCTCTTTAATAATATTAGCAGGAGTATCAAGCAAATATGTTTTACTTATAGCTGTTAATGTTTTGCTATTAGTATTTAATGTAATAGCATAATTATCGATACTATAAAAATCATTAATACGTTTAAAAATCAGTTTTTTAAATGCCGCTGCAAGTGCAAAATCGGCATTTGTTTCATGATTTAAATTGTATGCTTTATTTCGTAAGCGTTCTATTAAAAATAAAATGGTTTGAAAATGATGATAGGATTGTTCTCTATAATTAGACTCTTTAAGTTGTAACTCTGATTCAATAAAAGCCGTTATTAAACCTACTTTTTTTGAATCTAATTCAGAGAGTGTAATATGACTATTGCCGATTTCATTAAAAATAGATGTTGAAAAGCGCTCTAGAATTTGTGGATTATATTTGGTGATAAACTCATCATTAAAATGAAATAAATAACCTTCATTTACTGAGTCTTTACAGAAATAATGAATTTGATTTTTATTGATAAAAAACACAGTGTTGTCAGGATGATCTATTATATTATAATCGATGTAATGTCGTCCTGATTTTTTAAACCAAATTATCTGATAAAAGCTGTGCCTATGAGGAATTGACGCATGCATTCTATTTTTGTCGACATAAGTCTTCGCATTGTTTAATTCAAAATGTAGCTTCGAATAATCATCTTTATGCAAGTCGTATCTCTTTATTTCTTTCATAGTGTTACATAACATATATGTATTAAAAGTCATATGATACTGTGGAATTCATAGTCCTTTTTTTCAAAAATAAAGATAATGATCTCATTTTAAATATACAATTTGAAACTATGCATTTCAGTGGAATTCAAAATATCAAATTCCCCATTTAAAACCAAAAGACACATTATTTCTGTTCGTAAATTGCCCGAATAAAAACTGATCCTTGCCATAAAACAAGTGACTTTTTAATATCAATTGTGTATTCGAATTGAGCCAGTAATTTAAGCTAGGTGTTATAAACCCGTCTTTATTATTCATACTATGAACCCATAAAATTTCAGCTTTTAAATTATCATTTAACATCTCTTTAGATGCTAAAAATGTTGCATTTGTCTCAAACCTATCTCTATTAAAAGGTATGATATCTTCTGTAATCCATTCATTAAATAGCTGTGCACTAAACACGTACTCTCCTTTTATATAATCTATACCAAGAGCCGATTTATAGACATTGCTTTTTTCTACGGCTGAATTGGCATTAGGATTATTTGAACTAAAATTCTGATTAAAAACATAAACCAGTTCTCCTCTAAATGTCGATGAACCTATAACTTTATTAAATGTTCCTCCTAGTGTATGCTGACGTTCATATTTAGGACTAATTGTTATTGTTGGTACAGAATTGAATTGAGATAAGGTATTATAGAATACAGGTAAATCGTCATAATGGTATAAATAATTTAATGATAAATCCCATCCTTTGGCAAACGTCGTAAGTTTTATACCAATATCAGAATCTTTGAAAAATCGCTCTGGTCTTTGTACTTGTCTAAATTCCATTGCAACGCCATTTGGCAATGCTTTAAATAGATTTTTTGTAAAATAAGGTGCATCAAAATCTTGCGTGATATGATATGTATTATCAGGTATCCAAATCAATTGCACTCCAATAGCATTAATATCAAATTCAGTTTTGACAGACCATAGCGGAATTCTGCTATCCTCGAAATCTTCTAAAATGAATCTTCTAAAATTTTGTGGATTTACAATATCTAAAAGTTTAAGTCCATCTGTTTCTCCCCAAACAATTTGTTGCTTACCTATAGTTACTCTAAGTTTGTTTTTAAATCGTGTATAGAAATAAAATTCTCGTAGTTCTAAACTAGTTTTATCATCAATAAATAAGCGCTTACTAAAATTTGAGACCATTGTCTCTCTAGGTGTTCCTGTTTCTAAGTTATCTTGAAACTCACTATATATCTGACTTTTAAAAACAAGTTTAGATCGTCTGTTAAATTTATATATGAATTCTGGTTTTAAAATGAGTTCTGTCTTTTGAAGTTTTTCTGAATCAAATTCGTATGACATATCATAACTCAGCACTAAGCTGGCATCAAGTTTTTCTTTAAATGTTTTTTTTGGTTTTTCTTGAGCATAGCTAGTTATTACTATGCTCAAGAAAATAATATTAAGAACGGTTTTCATTGTTTTATTACTCATATTATAGCCCATCTACTAAGGCTTCTTCAGTAAAATAATCATCACTTAATACCGTTTTGTAATCGATATTTTCAAACTTAAAAACCGTTTCGTGCTTTGTTTTGTGATTTATGACATCAATTCTATGATACGTCCAAATCTCTTGCACTATTTTTATATCACTAATTTTTACCGTTTTTAAATGATTTCCTGCAATATCCCAAGATTCTGATTTTCGCATAATCCAGAGTTTAGCATCGACCCAAAAGTGAGCTTTACTATACCCTAACTCTTTTGCTATAGCATCATTTTTTGGTGTTGCTTGAATGAGATAGCAATCATTATCATCAATTTTTTCAATTTTTAAAGTTTTATAATTATAGTCGTCTTTACTTATTTTGGTTTCTAGTTTAATATCTTCATAAGTAAGATCTGTACCTAAAAAATAATCGCCTCTATTTGCTGCTGAGATGCGTCGTGTTTTTCTTAATGCAGGCAGATATAACCACTGGTCGTCATCTTTAGATGCTTCTGGGTAATCAAAAGTTAAAAACCCAGTACCTTTCACACTTGATGGCGTTTCGTAAAAAATTACTAATCTTTTTTCTTTGCCAAAATACTTTCGTAATGCTATTGTTTTTCTAACACGCATTTTACCTCTTTTGTCTTTAAGTTCCATAATAAGGTTTCGTTTTACTGAAACACCTTCATTCTTTGCATGTGTGTTTTCGGCTATTTGCTGACCATCCATTAAGTTTTGTCCATAAGATGACAATGGATTCATGATAAAGAATGTCGCTAAAATTAAAATCAATGTTTTCATAATTATTTGTTATTGTCTTCGTTAATAAAAAATTTAGGTTTGGCTAATAATATAATTGCTGGTAATAGTGTCATACTTCCAATAAAACTCACTATTACAGCTATAGCAACAAGAAAACCAAACTGATTTAAAGGAGGAACAGAACTGGTCATTAAAACACTAAACCCAAAAGCAAGTGCTAAGAAGTTAAATAGCAAGGCTCTACCTGCGGATTTATAAAATTCATGATATGCCTGAGTTATTGGGAGTTTTTCTTCAATTAAAAAATATTTAAGTCGGTCAATAGTATGCACAGCGAAATCAACACCTACTCCAATTGCAATTGCTGCAAACATTGATGTACCAACAGCTAACCAAATATTCATTATTCCCATAACTGTGTAAAGAAAAAGCACCGAAATGGTAACAGGAATAACCGTTAGAACACCAGCTATTAATGATCTAAAACTAAATGCAGCAACTATAAGTACGACTAGTAAAGCTATAATTGCTCCTAAGAAATGATTTATTCCTAATTTGCTTATCCAATGTGCATCTACTGCAACTTTCCCGCTTAATGTGGCTTTAAAATCAGAAGATTTAAAATGTGCATTAATAAATTCTTGTGCTTTATTAACAACTTCATTTTCATTAATATATTCACCAGAATTCATTCTAAACCTAATATTGGCTAATTTATAATCATAATCTACATAATTATCAAAATCTGTTGGATCTCCACTTGCAGAATACAGTAAGAAATATTGCGCAACTAATTCATTGCTTTCAGGTATACGATAAAACTCCTTGCGGTTTTCATTCATAGATTGATTCATTTTTTTAATGAAATCTACAATTGAAGTACTTCCTTTAACAAAAGGTAATGTTTCGATATGCTGTTGTAATAATTCTATCTTCTGAAGGTTCTCTATTTTAAACAAATCTTCTTCTTTAGGAGTTTCAATAAGCACATCTAAATATGAGGTTCCATCTGTTTTTTGATTAATTAACTGGTCTGCAAAAACAATAGGTTCATCATCTTGAAAGTTTTTAATACGGTCTTCATTTACTAATAGTTTTAACGCGCCACCAATACCAAAGACTATAATTACAATTGCAGTGATTAATATTGTTTTAGGTCGCTTAATAACTAAATTACCAAGTTTCAACATTACATTTCCAAAGCGATCTACTTTTTCAACAGATTTAAAAACTTTACTTTTTTGAGGTTTCAAAAGCATCATTGCCGAAGGAATCATAAAAAAGGCATATACTAAGGCTACAAAAACACCAAGCGCACCAAAAATGCCAAAATATATCATTGGTGGCATATACGAAGACAATGCAATAGACAAAAAACCTGCAATTGTTGTAAATGACGTAATCGTTATTGGTCGCCACATTTTAAGCATGGTCGCTACTACCAATTCTTTCTGACTATAATCGGGATATTTTACAGCCAATTCATAATATTCGCCAAGGATATGAATCCCATCTGCAACTGCAATAGCAATAAGGACTACAGGTAGACCATTAGTGATTACAAAAAAATCTACACCAAAAGCCGCCATTAAACCTAAAGCTATCCCAACAGATGCTAATACCATTAAGTTTGGAAGTAATACGCCTCTAACAGTTCGATAAGCAAAAATTAAAATCAATGCAATAACTAATCCTGCAAATGGATTGGTTCTCATTGCATCTTCATCTATGTATTTAATAAGGTAACCACTTACTGCACCTTCACCAGCCAAATAGAATTGATGATCTTTTTCTTTTATATTAGATACTAAATCAAATAAGCTATTATAAACTTCATGCTGCTCCTTATTGTATGAATCTAACATTTCAGCAACAATAAGTGTCGTTGTTTTGTCTTTTGAAACGAGATTTCCTTGATACAACTCAAAATCATCAATATGCTTAGATACTTCTAAAGCTTTTTCTTCAGTAAGATTATCCAATTCAAAAAATGGCTCTACTTCTATTCCATAATCTGTTCCAATGATATTATTTTCAGTAGATAAGCTTGTAATTTGATCTGGATCGATTCCTGGAATAGACTTCAGTTGTTCACTAATTGTATAAACTAATTCTAATGATTTCTTATTAAATATTCCTTTTTCATTAACTATAGCAATTACCATCGGGTCTTTAAGTCCGAATGTTTCTTTGAGTTGATTTCGTTGAATTAATACGGAATCTTTTGCTGGAAGAAATGCATCATAACGTGTATCTTTTTCTAATTTTGGCAAAAATGCTACAGATGCTAAAAATATGACACTGCTTATAATAAGTATGATTTTATAATGTATCGTTATTGTATTAAAAAAGGCTTCTACTCTATTTTGTTTCATGATAAAAATGTATTTAGTTGTATATACAACATTATGATTAAAAAAATATTATTTAATTTTTTGTTCTAGTTCATTTAGATTACTAATCCCTTTAGGTCCTAGCTTATCCGTTAAAAGCGACATTGTATCTTCCCATATAGGAATTAACTTGTTTACTAAAATTACACCATCTTTAGAAAGTGAAATAAGTGGTCTATAATCTAAACTTTTAGAAATATAGCCTTTATTGCTTAGCATCTTAACATTTCTACTCACCGTAGAACGTTCTAGTGATAACACTTGACCAATAACACCTTGTTCAACATTTTCAAATTTGCTTACGACAAATAAAATGGTCATTTGATTTTCGGTAACATCAAAATCAGCTAATGCACTCCTGAAAATATTATCTACTAATCTAGAAATTTGTCGCAATCTCGACCCGATACAATGTTCGAATTCATATTTCATAGTGCAAATATACTTTAAAATGTTGTATATGCAACACGAATTAAGATAATTTTAAATACATACTCAATGTGTGAAATTCACGTTCTATAAAAGGCAAGACATAAATCTAACAATGTATTAACACAGTTATTCGTTTTTAATATTTAAATTCGGCCATCAAAAATAGCGACACCTTTTCATCAATTATGAAATCATTTATTACCCTCTTATTAATTATATGTTCAGTAAATGTCTATGGACAAAAAAAACCTGAAATTAGACTAATTGATTTTTCTGATTTTAGTTTTCCTACTGAAATTGATTCTAGTAATACAAAAGTCATTACAGATACTTTGATTCCAATAAATATTAAAGACACGTATTGGCAAAATAATGTTTATAATCCTTATAAAAATGTAGCTGTTGAGTTTCCTTTACAATTAAAATTTAAAGATTCTACTTATGCCTCTCCTATTGGTAGAAACAAAGTGGTAACCTCAAGATATGGCTGGCGTCGTGGAAGAGCTCATAGAGGTATCGATATCGATTTAGTCACTGGAGATAGTGTATTTGCTATGTTTGATGGTATTGTTAGACTCTCTAGATATAGTAGAGGACATGGCAAAACTGTTGTAATAAGACATTTTAACGGATTAGAAACTGTATATGCACATTTATCAAAATATGGTGTTAAAGAGAATGATACTATAGCAAAAGGACACTATTTAGGCAAAGGAGGAGTTTCTGGAAACGCTAGAGGAAGCCATTTACATTTGGTTGTAAATTATAAAGGGATTTCTATTAATCCAGAATATTTGTTTGAGTTTAATGATAATAATACCATAAGAGCCAATAAACTTTGGGTCACTAGAAAATGGACACGTCCAAATATACATAACTCAAAGCGTCAAAGTAAAATAAAGCTTTTGTTAACCCAAGAAGAAGCAGTTGCAAGCTTGATAAAACAACAATCAATATATGTTGTAAAACGTGGGGATACCTTGTCTAGAATATCGAAACAAAATAATGTAACAATTGCTTCAATTTGTAAAATCAATACTTTAAAACGAAATTCTATTATTAAAATTGGTCAAAAACTAATTATCGAAAAATAATCACTTTGTTGTTTCAATATTTGAGTTTAAAATAATGTTCTTTTGAACCACAAATACACCATCTTCTTTTTTTAGCTTAAGAATTCTTGTAGGATCTCCTTTTTTAGTAATTCTTTTACGGCAAAGTTTTGTCAATAATGGATCCTCATCAAAAAGAAAACTTGCGATTTCATATTCTGGTTTTGATGGTTCTTTAATCACTGGAAATAATTGTTGCAGTTGATTGTAACGTCTGTCATTTCCTGGTATAAATGTATAAAAAGTATATTGTCCATCTGCATCCGTCTTTATCCAACCTCTATGGTATACGTAGCGTTTGTCATGATGTGTTTTTAAATCAAAATCCCCATTATCATTTGCATGTTCGATATACAAAATAATATCTTTTGCTGGAGTTACACCATCACTTTCATATATAATCCCTGAAATTTTAAGTTTATTAATTTTTGATTTAAAGTCTGGAATAGTATCGCTATTGTTTAATTTAAGTACATCATAATCATATATAGGGTGACGTTCCATATAGTTTTCAGGGATGCTTTCTAAAATGGCTGTAGAGTCCTGTGCGTAAATTGAAGAATTCATACAAATAACACAGGTAAAGCAGAAAAGAACAATTAAATTTTTCATGAGGCTCAGCATTATAGATTCTCTCAAAATTGCAAGATTTATACCTAAAACCCTTAAAAATCGTATCAATGATTAAATTTTACGTTGAAATGTTTCGATTCGCAAAATATATCGATGAAATGTATCTGGTTTTCATTAATAGAACTTCTTTTGATTTAAAAAACAAAGCGTTGATACTGTTTTATACATTTAAATTGCATTGTCTTTAAAGCATCATTTTATGGATTGAATTAAACAAAACTATTAAGCTATCCCAACAAAAAACCAAGACATTTTTGTGTGTTTTAATAATAAAAAAGTCTAGAGCTAATTCAAAACAAGTAGTCAAAAATTTAAAATAAAATGCTTTTATAGTCCGTTAAACGATTAAAAAGATCAAAAGTATTTCATCGTATAAATGTGTATTTAATCCAGTAAACAGGCAGTTAATCCAATAAATACGCATTTCATATGATGGATTAGTTTACAAAAAAAGTTAAAATAAAGTTGGTTTTTTTAATTAATTGTATAGATTTGTTTGTCCTAGATTAACTAAAAAACCTAAAAATGAAAACAAAATTTACTTTATTTATCGTTACTTTTTTTCTGATGGTAAGCATCGGTTTCGCTCAAAAAAGGAAGACTCCAGTAAATATAATAAGTGGCAAAGTAAATATCTCAAAATATCATAGTCATGAAGAATTAGACAGACTATCTAAAGGAGATTTGCTTGTATTATATATTGAACGTATTGAAGTTATTGTGAATATATTACCAAATATTGCATTTGCTACCAAACCTGGTGTAACTATGGGATCTTTAGGGATTCCTGAAACCAAAGAAAATTTAAAAGCATTAGAAAATAATAGAGAAGCATCTGTTAATTATTTTGAAAGTACTGTTGAGTTTCAGAAAACGATTTTACCATATTCTGATACTCGAGATTTAATCGCTGCCATATTATTTTATGAAGCAACACTTAAATCATTACATACCTATAATGATTATAAATCTGATTAGTATTTACATAACTAGCTTATAATTTAAGTAAAACCTCAACATCATATGTTGAGGTTTTTTTTATGCAATCATCCTATTTTATAAGTAATTGATTTGTTGCTAGTTATTCATTTCATATGGTTTTATCTAGAAATTCACTTAAATTGTAGGAAAAATAATATAACACACTCAAAATAGCGTAGTTCATCGATATTTTTTGCATTTCATGACTATTGTTTATATGTTTGAATATATCTATTAGCGCCCACTAATCTAAAATAAACGAATTTAACCACTATGAAAAAAATCACTCAAATTACACTTATCTTTTTATTAGTGTATAGCAACATGTTTGCTCAGCAAGAAAAAGGAATAATTGGTTATAATAACTGGCTAAATCCATGGACAGAATTTAAACCAAATAAAATTGAATACGGGAAACCAACTCAAATACTAAGTGGTAATATTTCTAAAGACACAAAACTACTTAAAAGAGATATTTATTTATTATTAGGTGACGTCTTTGTTACAGATAGCACAACACTTACAATTGAACCTGGTACAGTAATTATTGGTGATTTTGAAAGTAAAGGTTCGCTTACTATTAGTAATGGATCAAAAATCATAGCAGAAGGTTCACATACAGATCCAATTATTTTCACATCTAGTAAGAGTGTTAAAAAACCTGGTGATTGGGGAGGACTCTTTATACTTGGAGATGCACCTACTAATAAATTTGGCAATGAGTCGTCTTTAAATTATGGGTTGCATCCTTCAGCAACTACAAGTATTAGTTATGGTGGTAATAATCCAGATAGTTATTCGGGCATATTAAGATATGTGAGAATAGAATTTGCTGGAAAAAGAACTAAAAAATATGGCTATTTTAATGGACTTACTCTAGCAGGAGTTGGGCAGCATACAATTATTGATAATGTAATGGTGAGTTATTGTGAAGGTAATTCTTTTAGTATTTTAGGTGGCGATTTAACTTTAGATAAGTTAGTTTCTTATAAGTCTAGTGCTAATGATTATAATTTTAATTATGGAACTCAATGTTGGATTATTAATTCCTTAGCAATAAGATCTCCTTATGTATCTGGAGCTGATATCTCAAGATGTATGTACGTAACTGCTTATGATCAAAAAGAAGATGTCGATTTTACTAAAAACCAAACCTTTGTTGAAGCCGAAAACTTAACATTAATTAATATTAGTGATGATTTAAACTATGATATTAAAGTTGGCTTAGTAAACGAAGCCATTTATATAGGAGAAGATGCTTCATTTGCTATTGATAAGAGTGTTGTTTCTGGTTTCAATCCAGCAGTAATCTTTGACTATAAAATTAAGATCAACAATGAGAATCTAGAAAAAATTAAATTTACTAGAACCTATTTTAACAACTGCAAAGGAAATATTTTTGTAAAAAATAGTCCAAATAATGAGGATTTAGAAAATTGGTATGGCAATAGTGCTTTTAACAATGTATACTCTATAGGTCCAGATTCTGAAACATTTATTGATACTAAGAACAAAAAACAACCTGATTTTAGATTAAGAATCAATAGAATTATTGCTTCTAATGATACTGTCGATGACGATGATTAAACATTAGACAATTTAAAATTTAATTAAAACGATCCTTACAGCAAAAACCGCATAAGATTATTGTCTGTTTTTATTATAATCGATGCCTTTAAATTATAGTAAAATATGACCCCTCATAAATCAAATAATAACAGCCTATAGATTAGATAATTACAACTCAAATTAAATGTATAATACTAAAATTGCATATAAACTTTTTTTAGGACTTTCTTTTTTTATTCTTGTTTTACAAGAAAAAATAAATGCCCAAATAGTTATTGGCACACCCAACTTAGCCTTTAGTCAAGCTTGTGCAAGTGATTCTTTCAATACCTATAGTACAACCTTTGTTTTTTCTCCAGAAAGTGCATTAAACATTTCAAATCAATTTACCATTGAAATCTCTGATGCCGATGGTGATTTTTCAAATCCAATAGCTGTATTCACATCAAATCCTGGAACAATAACGACATCACCAGCGACTCTAAACTTTTCTTTGCCTATAACTATTTCAGGAGAAAGCTACAAAATACGAATAAAGAGTAGTTCTCCTGTAGCTACCAGTACAAACTCTATAGCTTTTGCTGCATATTATAAAATTCAAGATGCTCCATTTACCATTAATAATTTAGTCTCTACAGCTTCTTATTGTTCTGGAGGAAGTTATCTCTTAACAATTGATAATCCTGGCACAGGGTCAAATGACTCACCTCTCAACTATCCTTCGCTTACTTTTAATTGGTACAAAGAAACAGGGCCAACTACAGCCGTTTTTATTTCTGAAGAAACTAGCTTATTAGTAGATGAGGAGGGAACTTACTTTGTTGAAACCAATTATGGTACCTGTACTTCTAATTCATTTTCAAATCGTGTAACTATTAATGAAGTTATCACTGGCGAAGCAAATGCTGGTATTTCCTCAAGTTTAGGTAATCCTTTTTGCCCAGGTGAAAACTTTACTACTTTAAGTACTTTAGGCGGAAATAGTTACCAGTGGTTCAAAGATGGTTTAGTTATCCCAGACGCAACAAATCAAATGTATCAAACTAATGAATCTGGAACTTATACTGTTCAAGTCGATTTAGGTAGTTGTTCAGCTTCGGGTTCAATAGAACTTATAAGTGAACTGTTTGATGCTTCTATTAATGTTTCTGAAATTAATACAATCGAAAATGGTGAATCATTATCGGTTATAATTACAACTACAGCTAATAACCCAGAATTTAAATGGTATTTAGATGATGTTCTCATTACTGGTGCCACAGAAGATAATTTCGAAGCAACAGAATTTGGTATTTATAAAGTTAAAGTTAGTGAAACTTCAGGCTGTATTAGTTCAAGAGAATTTTTGTTTGAAATTAATGAAGCTTATGATCCTTTCCCTGAAGTAGAAAACATACCTAATGTTATCAGCCCAAATGGAGACGGTATCAATGATACTTGGGTAATTCCTACACAGTATTTAAGTGGAACAAATACAAAGGTTCTTATTATGACCAACCGAGGAAAAGTAGTATTACAAACCAATGATTACTTAAATAATTGGCCAGAGAATGATTTGAGTTTATCAAACGTCAATCAAGTGTTTTATTATGTAATAACAACAATAGATAACGAACCTAAAAAGGGTTCAATAACAGTCGTGAAATAATATGAAAATACATCTTTTGACTTTAGTATTATGTATCTGTTCTATACAGGTGTTCTATTCTCAAGAAGATGATGGAGTGATCTCGCTTAGCCTACCTGTTAGAAATTCTCTAACCTTTAATCGTTATACAATTAACCCAACGTTTAGTTTTGTTCGAGAACAAACAAAATATATTAGCCTTTTTAACAAAAGAGAATGGGTACAATTTGAAGATGCACCTCTCACCTATTTAGTAAGTTATTCAGGACGATTTGGTGAAAATATAGGTGCTGGATTAGGAGTGTTTCAACAAAACTATGGTGTTTTAACTACTTTTGGAGGTCTTTTAAATTTTGCTTACAACGCCAGAATGACAAGAGATAGTAATTTAACTTTTGGTCTTAATATTGGTGCTTATAAAAGTGGAATAAATACAGCTAATATCATCACAAATTTTGATGATCCTTCTTTACAAAATGTTTCCGAAAACTTATTACTTACTATCAATCCAGGAATAAACTATGGCACAGTATTTTTAGATTTTGGGGTATCAATACATAATTTGGTGAGCTATAACTTTGAATCATCAGCACTTATTGAAGATAACCCTGAACAAAGTATCCAAGCACATTTAATGTACACAGGATATATGAATACAAGAGGTTTTTTTGATGAAAGTAAATTTTCGGGTCTATTAAAATCTGAATTTAAAAAAGATGAAACAATAATCTCTGCAATAGCAATGCTTACAATTCCTAAAGGCATTTGGGCACAAGCTGGTTATAACACACTTTATGGCATTTCTGGTGGCATTGGTATTAACATTTCACCTCAAATTGCTATTGAGTATAATTTTGAGAAAGCATTAGGAGATTTAACCAACTTTGGTTCCTCTCATGATATTACACTTGCATACAGATTTAAAAATAGAGAAAACTATGACTATAGTCGTAGCGATGAAGTTAGTGGTTTAATCTCAGGCAATAAAAAAAAGCGCCCTACATCAAAAATATCAAAAGCAACAGCTGAAGCTAATCGCAAACTATCTGCAGAAAGAAAAGCCCAAGCACAAGCAATACTATTAACAGAACAAAAAGCTAAAGAGGATGCTGAAGCACAAGCAAAACTATTGGCAGAACAAAAAGCTAAAGAGGACGCTGAAGCACAAGCAAAACTATTAGCAGAGCAGAAAACTATAGAGGACGCTGAAGCACAAGCAAAACTATTAGCAGAACAGAAAGCTATAGAGGATGCTGAAGCACAAGCAAAACTATTAGCAGAACAGAAAGCTATAGAGGATGCTGAAGCACAAGCAAAACTATTAGCAGAACAGAAAGCTAAAGAGGACGCTGAAGCACAAGCAAAACTATTGGCAGAACAGAAAGCTAAAGAGGACGCTGAAGCACAAGCAAAACTATTAGCAGAACAGAAAGCTATAGAGGACGCTGAAGCACAAGCAAAACTATTGGCAGAACAGAAAGCTAAAGAGGATCTAATTTCAAATCCTAAGGATGAACTTGGTAAATCTATGTATGCTTTAACTCAACAAACAAATGAATCAAAAACAACACAAAACGAATTATTAAAAAAATTCGATGAAATAGTTGAAATAAAAGACAAGGATCTTAAAGATTTAAAAGAAGAGAATGATTTAAGCGAGCAAGGTATTACAGTTGGGCCCAAGCCTTTTAAAAGTATTACAGCAGAAAATAATGCATTAGAAGTCATCAAGTCTGATTTAGATGATGTTATTAAAACACGGAATGAAAAAATAGAACAGTTGAAGGTTCTATATGATGATAAATTCGAAGCAGATACGATTACAAACGATGACGTTTATCTGTATTATCAAAAAGCCTTAAAAGAATTAAATTCAGAACAATTAAAAGCTACAGATGCTAGAGTGACATTAGAAATACGCTTGGAAGCGATTAGAATAGCTACAGAATTTGAACGAAGACGAAGAATTAAACGTGCAGCATTTGACAATGAAGACGAACGGTATTTACAAGATAGAGCAACACTAAAAAACATAAAACAAACAACAGCAATACGTAATGAACCACTAGAATCTAAAGATTATGATTTTGGGGAAGAACAAAGCAGTAATATCCAAATCTTGAAAAATGTTGAAAATATAGAGAATGGATATTATTTAATAATTGCGGTACATAGTGATGTCGACGACAGAAATAATTTTGTTGAAAAAATTGTGGCATCAGGGCGTACTGATATAGACTTCTTCTATGATGTCAATACGAGTAAATATTATATTTACTATGATAAGTTTGATAGTATTGAAGCTGCTAATGAAGGTTTAAAATTAAAAGGAAACAAACCATATAATGTAAAAATGTCCCTCGTTAAAATAGAGAATTAAAATAAGTAATTAGGCCATTCCTTTTTCAACATTGCCCTTGAAGAAAATGGAATTTAAAAAACAAGTATCATGAAAAAACCTACTTTTTCTAGAATAGTAATCATTGTTTCATTATTATTTTTAGGTCTTCAATCCTATGCTCAAAATTATGAACCTTTTACACCTAGGTTTGATCAGGATTTGAAAGGTGATATTATCCTTATCGGAAATAATATTCTTGGACCAGATAATAATGCCTTTAATGACAATTCTATTTATAATCATAATGTTGATATGCAATATATTGATATTGATGGTGATGCTTCAACATTTAGTTCTTCTAGTTCAGATTTAGA
The DNA here is from genome assembly GCA_002162685.1 of Flavobacteriales bacterium 33_180_T64. GTDB lineage: Bacteria > Bacteroidota > Bacteroidia > Flavobacteriales > Flavobacteriaceae > Psychroserpens. The sequence continues at coordinate 148,358 of MAAQ01000017.1, read as the reverse complement.
TATACCAAACCCAAATTGTTATAGAATTATATATGCTGGTCTATATTGGGGCGCAGTAAATCCAGGAGACGAACCAATAACTAATGTGAAATTTAAAGGGCCTATTGGAGGATACAATGATATTCAAGGGACAATTATTTACGAGGCCAACGGTACTTCTGTAGATGGTGGAGATAGTTTTTCATATGCCTGTTTTGCTGATGTAACATCCATAGTAACAGCTTTAGGTACTGACCTAGGAACATACACAGTAGCAAATGTATCTTCCGGATTAGGAGAAACCTCAACATTTAGCCCATATAATGGGACAGGCCAATCGGCTGGATGGTCCCTTTTTGTGGTTTATGAAGATCCAACACTACCCGGAAAATCAATTACTAGTTTTGATGGTTTTAGCGCGATTAGTGTACCAGGGAATAATACAGCCTTAGACATTCCAGTTGATGGGTTTAGAACGATTCCAGCTCCAGCTCCAGTAAGAGCAAATTTTGCTTTTGCTACTTTAGAAGGTGATAGTCCAATTTTAGGAGATCGTTTAAGACTTAATGGTGTGAGTTTATCTACAGCAGATCGACCTGTAAGTAACTTTTTTAATAGTTCTGTAACCCAATTAAGTGCTTTGCCTGTTAATAACAGAGTACCTAATAGTACAAATACTTTAGGTTTTGATACTGGTGTAATTGCAATTCCAAATCCAGCTAATTCAGTTATTGCTAATGATGCTACGTCTGCTATGATTCGTTTAGAAACAAGTGGAGATACATACTTTCCTTACTTTTTTGCTTTCGCAGTAGAAATAATTGAACCTAATATAGTTCTCACTAAAATTGTTGAAGACGACGCTGGAAATGATATTGGTGGTCAAACAGTTGGTCTTGGGTCTTCATTAAATTATGTCATTGGATTTCAAAATACTGGAAATGATAATGCTACTAATTTTCAAATTAGGGATATTCTTCCTATAAATATTATTTTCAATTACCCAACAGATTTAGTTTTGCCTCCTGGCGTCACTGTTGTTAGTTATAATCCTACAACAAGAGAGATTATCTTTGCTATAGAAGATTATTTGGTTGAAGAAAATGATCCTGTATATGAGATTCGCATAGAAGTACAAGTCGTTGATACTTGTAATCAATTGGCCGATGCTTGTTCTAATATAATTAATAATCAAGCATTTGCTACATATAACGGATTTTTCAATCCGACATTTCAAATTACCGATGATCCAAGTTTAAATAGCAATACTGGATGTTTACTATCACCTCAAGCTACCAACTTTTTAGCTGATCTTGATTGTGTGTTTTCTGAAGACATTATATTATGTGGTAATAGTGTTGATTTAACTGCCGCAAATGGATATGATACATACTCTTGGTCTACAAGTGCTACTGGAACTCCAGTGATAGGGACATCTCAAACAATAACTGTTACAGCGATAGGAACTTATTATTCGTTTAATACAGCAATTGCACCTTGTCAATCTATTGTACAGGAATTTGTTGTAGAACTTTTTGGAGGCAATATAGAAAACCCAGTAATTCCTTATGCAGATGAAGTTGTTACCTGTCCTAATGATGGCAAATTATTACCGAATATATTTTTATGTGGCGCTAATGATTCTAGAAACATTCAAACAAATATTTCTGGAGCTTCATCAATAATATGGGAACAATTAGACGAATCTAGTTGTCCAGCAGTGATAGACCCTGATTGTGCAAATGAAGATAATTCATGTATATGGAACCAAGTAGAAACTGGTCCAGATTTTTTAGCAGATACTTCTGGTCAGTTTAGATTAACTATAAATTATTCTGGTGGTTGTTTTGTTCAGTTCTATTTTAATGTCTATCAGAATTTATTAAATCCAACAGTAATTGCTACAGATATTATTTGTACGACACCAGGAAGTATTACAGTAAATGATGTGCCTTCGGGTTATGAATATAGTTTAGATAATGTAACTTTTCAACCGAGTAATGTGTTCTCAATTAACACGCCTGGCATCTATACTGTCTACATAAGACAAATTGGTGTGCCTACAAATCCATGCGTGTTTACTGTTCCAGATGTTCAAATTAGAGAACGAGATTTTACTGTTTCAACAACTATAACTCAACCGCTTTGTTATGGTGATAAAGGCAGTATCCAATTAGCAGCAAATGATGTTGATCCACAATATTCATTTTCATTATTTGAAGGTGCAACCTTGGTTAATAGTGTTGGACCAATTTTAGAAAACACCTATACATTTGCTAATTTAAACCCAGGAACTTATACAGCTACAGTAGAAACTGAAAATGGTTGTATCTATTCTGAAGATGTTACTATTATTGAGCCTCCATTACTAACAGTTACCGCAGCAATTACTATTCCTCTAACTTGTACAGATGGTGAAATCACTATATACCCTGTAGGTGGAACACCGCCTTACTTTTATTTTATAAATAGTACAACAGATTTTCAAACGGTACCAGAAATAGTAGTTACAACAGCTGGAATTTATGATATTACGGTTATAGACTCTAATAACTGCAGTGCTAATACATCAATAACCATTGATACTATACCTGGTCCAGAATTTAATGTTACTTCAACTAATATCACCTGTGCAAGTTCAGGAGATACAGGGACAATAACCATAAATGTTACTTCAACTAACGGAAATACGCTAATGTATAGTATCGATGGAGGATTAACCTTTTTTAATTCAAACATTTTTACAGGACTTCCAGAAGACGATTATGATGTTGTCGTTCAATATACTGCTGGTACTTCAGTATGTACTTCAGATCCACAAACGATAACAATAACAGCAAATAATGCTATTTCTGGAACTGCAGAATTAACAGCAGCATATACTTGTTCAACCACTGGAACTATTACTGTTACTGGAGTTACTGGAGGTGATCCTCCTTATACATATAGTTTAGATGGTATTACATTTCAATCAAGTAATACATTTACGGGTTTAACCAATGGAACATATACCGTAACAATAAGTGATGACAATTCCTGTACGTTTATTGCTAATGAAATTATTATCGATCCTTTAAATCCGCCAACAGATTTAACATTTGATAATACACCAATAACCTGTCCTACAAATACAACCACTGTTACTATTACAGGAACAACTGGTGGCACAGGAGTTTTAGAATATCAAATTATTGCACCAGCTGCTAATGTTACACCATATCAAACATCAACACTATTTTCAGGGTTAGAGCCTGGTACATATACATTTCAAGTAAGAGATTCTAATAATTGTATTTATAATGAATCTTATACAATCGATCCCATACTATCACCAACAGTTAATGTTGTATTAACCGAAGATTTAGATTGTACAGTAACTCCAGATGCAATAGTTACTGGAACTATTACAGGTACAGCACCATTTACTTATGCGGTATCAATAAATGCAGGTGCCTATTCATCATTAGGAGCAACAGGGTTATCATTTATCTATTCAACATCTAATGCTGGAACATATCAATTTCAAATTACAGATGCAAATGGATGTATTGCAGAATCAAGTATCATAACCGTAAACCCCATTTCTTTACCAGCCTTGAGTTTAGTTGCTCAAACACAAGACATATTATGTCATGGAGACTCAAACGCTGCTATTGATATTACTATAGATACTACAGTAGGTACTCCGCCTTTTGTAATCAATGTAAATAATGATACTACAGGAATAAATTACGGATCACAAACTTCAGGATTACCAACTGGGACATATACTATTACTTTAACTGATGCTAATTCTTGTACAGCTACTGAAATCATAACTATCAATGAACCAAATCCAATACTAGTAAATTATAACACTGTTGATATTACATGTTCTGCCGGTGGAATTTCTCAAGGCTCAGTAATAATAAACTCGGTTACAGGTGGTACTGCTCCATATAATTATTTTGTAACGGGTACAAATGGGTATTCAAATTCTGAACTTAATGCCACAGGATCTACATCTGTAAGTTTTGATGTGGTAGACTTTGGATTGTATCAAATTAATGTGGTAGATGCCAATGGCTGCTCCATATTAGTTCAAGATGTTTTAGTGGCTTCTCCACCAACAGATCTTGATATCGTTATTACATCCACAATAGACTGTCTCACTGGTGGCGAAGCTTTAGTAAGTATTGGTTCTTCATTAAGTAGTTCGGGGCCTTTCTTTTTTAGTATTTATCAAGGCCCAATATCAGTATACCCTAACCCACCAGGATCATGGTTACCTGAAGATTCTCCTGGAAGTCAATCTGCTACTTTTACGGGTTTAACATCAGGCGTAACGTATACATTTATAGTCTATGATTCGTCTACAAATTGTAGTTATTACGAACCTGCTACAACACCAATTCCAACAAATTCAACCTTAACATTAAGTGCTGTAAGTTCAAATAACATTACATGTACGGGTAGTGCTGATGGCAATGTTTCATTTACGATCAATAGTAGTTATGGAACAGCTACAATTATAGATTACGAAATATTTGATTCATTAGCATTAACTTCAACTGGTATAAGTGGTTCAGGAAGTGTTCCTTCTGGAGGTTCACTTACAGTAACAGACTTAGGGCCACTACCTTTTGGAAATTATTTTGTTTCAATTACAGAAACATCTGGTCCAAATTCTGGTTGTGGTATAGTTACAGGACCTTTTAATATTACTGAATCTGCTATTCTTTTAAACTTAGCAGTTTCTGTAGATCAAAATGCAAATTGTAATGCAAATTCTGGGGTTATAAGTGCCATAGGTCAAAATGGTACTGCTCCATATTTATATCAAATCACTACAACGGCTACTGCTCCACTTTCAACAGATCCATCTTGGGCATCGGCAAGTACCTTTAATACAGATGCTGGAAATTATTATGTTCATGTTTTGGATGCTTATGGCTGTATTATATCGAGCCCTGTTATTGTTTTACCTATGGATCCAGAACCTATTATTTCGGCGGTTGTGAATACATTATGTACTGTAACCGAAGGTAATTTTGAAATCGATGTCACCTTAGATACTACTGGTATTGCGCCATATAGTTTTAGTATAGATGGAGGCGCGTTTCAATTGCAAAATGCACCATTTACAATATCAAATTTATTTTCAGGAATACATACCATCGAAATACAAGACATTAATGGCTGTGGGAATTTAGTATCAGTTGATATTCCTGCGCCTATAGAATTAATGTTAGATATTTCAGCAGTACCTACATGTAATAATGACGATGGAGAAATAACAGTTACAGCTAACCAAGGTTCTGGATCATATACGTATAGTATAAGTCCAAATCCAGCTTCAATAAATTTAAGTGGAAATATATTTTCTGGAGTGCCTTCAGGGATTTACACAATAACAGTAACAGATGCGGTGACATCTTGTACCGAAGAACTAACAATTTCTTTACCAAGTGCTATACCACCTACATTTACAACGACGTCAACTGCAGTAACTTGTTTTGGTGATAATTCTGGCTCATTTGAGATTAATGTAAGTGGGTATTCAGGGGCATATAATTATGAAGTTTTTAATAGTTCTGGAACATCAGTAACAGGTATTGTTAATGCAAATACATCAACAAACCCTATAACTGTTACAGGACAATCAGCTGGAAGTTTTACTGTTGTCCTTACAGAAACTGAAAGTCCATTTTGTTCTGCAACGTCAACAGTGATTATATCTTCTCCTACTGAAGCATTAACACTTATCGCTACTGAAACATCTAATGTAACCTGTAACAATAGTCTTGGAACTATTACCGCAATAGCAACTGGTGGTTGGGGAGATTATGAATATGAATTATCTGGTGCTGCAACAGTTGCATTTAGTTCTAATGGCGCCTTTACAAATCTATCTGCAGGAAATTATACGGTAACTGCAAGAGATGCTGAAGGATGTATGGATTCGGTTAATATTATACTAGCTGAACCTACTCCAATAAATGCATTATTCACACCCAATACATTAGTATTATCTTGTTTTGGAGATCAAGATGCTTCAATTACTATAAGTAACGTTACTGGTGGGCAAGGAACAGATTACCTGTATACATTACATACTATTTTACCTACTCCGAGTACTTCTGGTCCGCAAACCTCAAATATATTTGATAATCTAGGCGCTGGAACATATACTATAGAAATAATGGATAGTTATGAATGTTCTACAACATCATTAGACATTATTATAAATGAACCTACTCCTATTCAAGCAAGCTTAGTTGCTTCTACAACACAAACATGTTTAATAGCATCAACACTTACATTAAGTGCCACTGGCGGAACTGGGTCATACGAATATAGTAATGACAATACGTTCACAACAATATTAGGTTCATTTAATTCATCAACACTATTTTCTGTTCCTGATGGTACGTATCAGTACTATATTAGAGATGAAAATGGCTGTGTAGCTAATGTGTCTAATGAAATTACAATAGATCCACTACCTGAATTAACAATCAATCTACAATCTGTTAATCCTACTATTAATTGTGCTGGAGATAATACAGGTAGTATTGTGGCAACTGCATTAGGAGGATTAGGAAACTATGTTTACGTTTTACAAGATACGCTTGGTGATGAAATTCCTGCGACACAAAATAGTCCTGGTGTTTTCACAGAATTAACTGCAGGAACTTATGTCGTAAGTGTCGTAAGTGATGATTGTATTACAGTGTCTTCTCCAATTACTATTACAGAACCGACAGCACCATTAGATGCGAATTTCAATGTAAGTAATATTACTTGTAGTGGAAATAATGATGGAATCCTAGAAATTATTGCCTCTGGTGGAACGGGAATTATCAAGTATGCAATTTCACCTCAATTAAATCAATTTTTTGAAACCAATGTTTTTGAAAATTTAGCACCTGGAACTTATGATGTTATTGTTCAAGATGTTTTAGGCTGTTACATCACATTCAATTTTACGATTAGTGACCCTGTTCAAGTTATCTTGAGTATTGTACCTAATTCATTATTTGAAGAAACATGTGAAGGAGAAGCTAATGGTGAATTTAGTATAGATATTTCTGGAGGAAGTTTACCATACAGTGTTAGTTTAGATAACTATAATGGTCCATATACCACAGGAACCTCAGGTCAAACAGTATTTGATTTTATTGGATTAAATGGAGGCGATCATCTTGTTTATGTTCGTGATGCTCAAGGTTGTGAATCACAATGGAATATAACCTTTCCAGAGTCTGTAAGTATTAATCCTGTAGTAGACATTGAATATGCTTGTGTAAATAACACATTAAGCAATACGGTTACAGTTATAGTAGATGACAGTATTACCGATCTTTCTCAATTAGACTATTCATTAGATGGTGGGCCTTATCAGTTAAGTAATGTCTTTACGGATGTCATTCCAGGAATCGATCACTATATCGATGTTAGACATACAAACGGCTGTATTCAAACCACAGATTTCTTTGATATTGATTCTTTTGAACCCTTATCACTCCTATTAAATGAAGGCGAAGAACCTGGTGAAATTATTGCGATTGTCACTGGTGGTACAGGTGGTTATCAATTTACACTTAATGACGAAGATTATGGTGATACAAATATATTTATTGTTACTGCGGAAGGAACTTACACAATTGTCGTAACTGATAGCAGTGGATGTCAAGCAATTGCCATGATTGAAATACAAATCTTAGGACCTTGTATTCCTAATTATTTTAGTCCGAATGGTGATGGTGTAACAGATACTTGGGCTCCAGGTTGTGATGATGATTATCCTGATCTCACATTTGATATTTTTGATAGATATGGACGTAAAGTGGCTACGTATCGCGTAGGTGAATATTGGGATGGAAGATACAATGGAACAGAACTTCCAACAGGTGATTATTGGTATGTTGTAAAACCCAATAGCGAATTATTAAACAAGGAATATGTTGGACATTTTACACTTTACAGGTAATCCTATAAAACAATTATTTAAATGAAAAAATTAATACTATATAGTCTCTTTTTCGTCTTTTCATATAGCTATGCACAAGAGCTAAACTTACCTGTTTGGACACAATATCTCGCAGATAATGATTTTGTAATTTCTCCTACCTATGCAGGGATTGGAGACAATTTAAAAATAAGAGCTAATGGACTCACACAATGGGTAGGCATTAAAGGCGCACCAGATAACCAGTCATTATATGCAGATTTTAGAATCTCAAATCGTTCAGGTATTGGGTTATCTATGTATAATGACAAAAATGGAAACACGCGTCAAAAAGGAATAAAGTTTTCGTTTGCCCATCATATTATTTTAGATTATAAATCAAAGCAGTATTTATCATTTGGCCTATCATACAATATAAATAGCTTTAGAATTGAAATAGAAAACTTTCAGCCTACAGAAGAAATACCTATAGTAGATCCTAGCATTACAGATGATAGAGCCATTTCAAACAATAATTTTGATGTTGGTCTTTTATACCGATATAACAGATTTTATTTAAGCTTTAATGCCAATAATTTTTTAAACAAAGACATTGATGATTTCTCTGGTTTTGAGCCAAGTAAGCTTTTAAATTATCAATTATATACAGGATACGTAATTACAAATAAGAATAACAAAAAAGTAGAGTATGAACCTTCAATTTTTTATCAAATGTTTAATAGCGATAAACGTTCAAGTACAGATATAAATTTTAAATATAGGAAGTATAATAGATACGGAGATTATTATTGGATTGGTGGTTCTTATCGTTTTTTAAACGATCAGTTATTGAAACCATTAAATGTTGGCCCAATGGCTGGTATTATGAAAAATAAACTCTATTTCGCATACTCTTATCAGCTCACAATTAATGATCTTTCTGGGTTTAATTCTGGTACACATGTAATTACTATTGGTTTAGATTTTTTACAGGGCATTAGTGATTGTCCATGTACAAAAGGTACGAGTTGGAGAAAGTATAAAAACAACGGTGTTAATCGTTAATAATGAGCTAATTAATCTCTAGTTTATATCCAACACCATGGACATTGGTTAATTTTATAGTCTCATCATCTTTTAATTTCTTACGAAGTTTTGAAATATAAGTATCTAAACTTCTGCCAACAATGACACCATTATCTTCCCATACTTTTTTAGTAAGCTCATCACGCTTAATAATTTGATTAGGGTGAGCTACAAAAATTTCTAATAATTCACACTCTTTTTTAGAGAGACTGATTTCAGTAGCGGCTTTTACTAATTTATTTTGTTCAGGATAAAACTGAAAGCTTCCTATTTCAGAATAATCATCATTTTGGAATGGAGTTGCATCTGTAGATTTTGGTTTACGCATCACATATACTAATAAAAAAATAATAACTGCAAAAATTAAAATATACAACCAGTTATTGGTTTTGGAGCGACTCACATCCATATCTAAAAACTGAAGATGAATTGTATAACATTGCACTGGAAGTGTACGCACACTACATGGTATAATCGTGTTTTCTTTATTTCTACGTATCTCATAACTATAAGCAACTTCGTTGTCTTTACATTGCAATACTTCTACACGATAATTAACTGAAAGTTGTGCCTTTTCTAAACTTTGAGTAATAGCGGCTACTAAATCTCCAGGTTGAAATGATAAGGTCGAATTAAATGATAATTCATAGTTACTTTCATTTAATTGAATAATAGGCAATATCAAAGACGTAGAATCTTGATTTTTCATCAATAATTGGTGTCCTGCTTCTCGTAATGCTATTTTAACTCTTCCAGAAGTTAGTGAATGTGTTTCAGCTGTACACGACAACATCCAAGTTAATATCACAAGGATGACTATCCCTCCAAATACATATAATTGTTTTCTTCTCATAATTTGATGTAAATAACATATAATTTCATGACTTTTTGCAACCGTTGACACTTCTTTTACATTTTTTTGACATTTTTTGAATCAGCGACTTCTAGTTTTACCATCAGAATGTAATCAAAAACAAAAACTTATGAAAACACGATTCTTATTATTTGTAATTTGTATAACTACAATTACAACCTCCATTGCACAAGAAAAATTAGAAATTGACATCTCGTTAAGTAAACTCAAATGGTCTGGAGATTATACCTTTTATTTTGGAGGTCATGACGGCTTTATAGATTTTAAAGAAGGATACTTTATTAAAACTAATAACCTTATTACTGGTGGTGAGTTTATCATTGATATGAATTCTATCACCAATACAGACATTAAAACAGCTGAAGCTAATCAAGGTCTTGTAAATCATTTAAAAGATCCTGATTTTTTTAATGTCATAAAATTTTCAGAAGCAAAATTAAGCATTACTGGCATTACATATCATGATCCTACTCATATGAAAGTATATGCAGATCTTACTATAAAAGGCGTTACTTTACCTATAGATTTTCAAGCTGAGGTTGATTTTGAAAAAAAACAAATGACGACACGGTTTAAAATTGACCGAATACGTTGGGGAATAAATTACAAAAGCAATATGAGAGATGGTGCCATTTCTGATGCTATAGGATTTGAAATTGAACTCAATTTAAAACGCTAAATACATGAAACAACTACTTATAATTTTAAGTCTTCTACTCTACTCTTTTTCGGCTTTTGGACAAGAAGAACAAAAAGGCGCATTCGTATCAGATTCGACTTGGTTAAAAGAAATCATCAAGTTTCCAATTGATTTTGCACCAAATATTTCATATAAAGGCTATGAAGATCTTAAGTTTGCTAAAAATTGGAGAAATAAAGACCATAACGATTTTTGGTGTTACACTTTTGTTTGGCATATTAATAGCAATGAAAAGCAAACGGCTAAAATATTAGAAACACATATAAAACTATATTATGATGGTTTAATGGGCGTTGTTAATAAAAAGAAAGATTATAAAGTTCCAGAAACAACTGTGTTATTTATTAAAAATGAAAAGAATAACACTAATACTGATAATTTCATTGGAAAACTACATGTCTATGATTCTTTTAATACTGAAGCTATGATGCTATTAAATGCTCGTGTTAAGGTACTGTATTGTGATATAACAAAAACATCGGCCATTGTATTTAGATTGTCACCTCAAGATTTTAATCATGAAATTTGGGAGCGATTTAAAACAATAAAACTTCGTGATGATATTTGTGAATTTTAAAACTAAAAATGCCTCTTAGATTAAAGAGGCATTTTTATTAATTTATTTAACCGTAATTGTCACTTTATCACACAAAAACTAAACAACTCTAAAATCTAATTCTTCTAATCTAATTAAGATTAAATATTTTATAAAATGATCCTTAGGTTTTTCTAAGTGGTTCTCCTATATATAACAGTGTTAATCATTATCTTTGTATACTCAATCACTTGGATTTATAGACTTGCAACAGATAAAGACTTACTTAGATCAAATAGCAACCATATCTGCTTCAGATTGGTCATTTTTTACTTCAAAATTACAACGTCGCGTAATTAAGAAGAAAACTGTTTTTTTAAAACTTAATACGATAGAAAACCATATCTCTTTTATTGAATCTGGTGTTGTTCGCTTATATATCCCCAAAGAAAATCCAGAAAAAGAAATCACCTTTGGCTTTAGTTTCAAAGACCAATTTATTAGTGCTTATGATTCTTTTTTAACACAAAAACCTTCAGCTTATCAATTACAAGCATTAACAGAAACAACTCTTTTAAGTATTTCTTATAGTGATTTACAAACTGTTTATAAAACGACACAAATAGGAAATCTCATTGGTCGATTGACTGCAGAACGGCTCTTTTTGTTAAAATCAAAACGGGAACAATATTTATTAAATCTTACTGCAGAAGAACGCTATTTGAAATTGTTTAAAGAACGACCAGAACTCATAAAAATAGTTCCTCTTAAATATATCAGTTCATACATAGGTGTCACTGCACAAGCTTTAAGTAGAATTAGAAAACGTTTGCTATAGTGCATTTAATTGATTTAGGTTCATTGTTTCGCTCATAGTATCAAATTATCTTTGCAAAAAAAATATAATGATTATTATTTTTGTTTTAGTGCTTTGGTATGGAGGCTTATTTTTCCAATCGTTCTTTTTGCATCGCTATGCTGCTCATCAAGTATTTACCATGTCAAAAACGATGGAACGCATTAGCTTTGTTTTAACTTGGTTTTTTCAAGGCTCTAGTTACTTAAGTGCTTATGGTTACGGTGTTATGCATCGTATCCATCATGCTTATACAGATACTGAAAAAGATCCACATTCACCATCTCATGATGCAAATCTATTCGCCATGATGTGGAAAACAAAAACGATTTATCAAGACATCAATAAACAACGTGTAACGATTGACCAGCGTTTTACCAAAAATGTTCCGCAATGGAAACGTTTTGATGCATTTGCAAGTTCTCGTTATTCTAGATTGTTATGGATAACACTTTATATTTTATTTTTCGCATACTTTACAACGGCATTCTGGCAATGGTTTTTATTACCTATAACCTTTTTAATGGCTCCTATTCACGGTGTGATTATTAATTGGTTTGGCCATATTTATGGTTATGTAAATTACACCATGAAAAATACAAGTAAAAACCTCTTCCGATTTGATTTTCTAATGATGGGTGAAGGCTATCATAATAATCATCATAAACATGCTAGCAGAGCAAACTTTGGTGTCAAATGGTATGAGATTGATATAACATATCTGATTATAAAATTATTAGATGCAATTGGAATTATTCAGTTAAAAACAATTACGGTTAAGGACTAATATTGGTTTAATTATTTTCTATTCACTTACCGTTTCAAAAAGCTCAGTTATGATATGCTGTTGATTTTCTGGGGTAACGACTCTAAAATAGTTCAATAAATCTTTGCTTGTTGCATAATCTTTAGTTTGCGATTTTAGTATTCCACTATTGGTATCCCAATCTTTAATAAAACGCTTGATTGCTAGATTAACCTTATCCTCACCAATACATTTTTGTAATTCATACATATTCACAATACCTTTTGCATAATAGATATGCTCTTGGTTTTCAACGAATGCAAGCGCTGGCTCTTCTACTTCTGCGCGACGTCGACCTTCTAAATATTTTTCATTCTCTAAGTCTAAAAATTGCTGTACTTTCTCTTCAGAATACTGCTCTTTTAATACCATTAAAGCTGCATACTGAGCTAAGCTTTCAATAATAAAATATTGTCCTTGTACATTTGCAGCTTCTACTTGCATCCCAAACCATTGATGCGCCAACTCATGTGCTGTGACAAAGAATGCCATGTCCACATCGTTTTCATCATCAATATCTAACACAAAACCTATGGACTCAGAAAAAGGTACGGTTCCAGGAAATGACTGCGCAAATTCGGCATAACGTGGAAATTCCATAATACGCATATCTTGGTATTGATACGGACTAAAATTCTCACTGAAATAGTCAAAAGATGCTTTCATAGATGTCATCATTCTGTCTAAATTATAATCGTGGGTTTTATGATAATAGATTTCTAAATTCACAGGAGATCCCAAGCTGTCTGAGCTAGGTCTCCAAGTATCTTTTTTAACCTCATAGCGTGCCGAAACAATAGCATAAAAATCAATCATTTTTTGATGCATTTTATACTGAAAATAGTTGCGATTGTTTGCTTTCCATTGTTTTAAAAGTTGCCCTGGAGCAATGGCCGTTTGATCTTTGTCTGTACCAATTATAATTTCAAAATTAATACCATCAGAATCGCTACCATTTCTTGCGTTTACAAGTTCATTTTCATCTACTCTCTTTGCCTTATTATTGCGTTCAGGCAAATTATAATCTGAACGGTCATTATGATCTCTAAGTTCATACTTTTTATTATACCCTAGAGTTGGAAAATCACTATTCTTAAAGAATGTTCCATTTTCAACAATGCTTAAATTAGAACCAGATTCTTCAAAACCCCTAGTTCTAAAGATTTGCTTAAACTTCATTAGAACAACATCGCCAGGCTGTAGTGCCGTATTCAACTTATAAATAGTATAATCGTATTTGCTATACTGCGTATTTGCAGCAGCTCCTCCTTCAAATGTGACGTATTCTAAAGTAACATTAGACTCGATTAATTGTTGAACGTGTACGTCACTAATGATTGTTTCGGTTGTGTTTTTAAGAACGTAATAACCTTCGGCAGTATAATGTCTTTCAGAAGGATACAATTCGACATTTAAGCTAACGTCTATAATTTTCGGTTGTGGCACATATTCAAATTGCTTCAATGTCTTTTCGTAATCAATTCTATACTGAGTGGCTTCAGAATTGGTCCAATAGTCATTGAGGACATTCGTGTTATAGAATATATAACTCCCTAATATTATGAATAATATCAGTACGATACTGGTCAATTTTAGAAGAGTTCTACTCATTCGACTTCGACTCGCTTTCAATCGTTTAATAAAATTTGTTTCAGTACCTCTAACGTATACTAAAGATCCAATAATTAGTAATAACATTCCGAAGAGAAACCAATAGGTTTTAATAAATAAATAAGGTTTAAAAAAGTGTCCATAACCATTCATGTCAGAATACGTACCTAATGAACTGCCTCCAAAAAAATATAAATCATGATCAAAGTCAAATAAACCCAAAGCTATATTGGCAATAAAGAAAATAATCACCAACATAATACCTACAAACTTATGATTAACAACAGATTGAATAAAAAACGCAATGCATGTATACAATGCTAAGAATGGTAAAATCTCAAGAAAGAAACCATAAAAATAGACTTGGAATTCATACTTATAATAACCACTCAATGTTTGGAATATAATACCTGAACTTATTAAAGCAAGTATTAATACCATATAAATTAAGTTTAATCCAATATACTTACCCAATAACTTAATAAAGCTAGACATTGGTGTTGCATCATAAATTAGATTCAGTTTTGCACTTCTTTCATTCCATACCAATTCTCCTGAATAAAACACTAAAACGATAATAAAGAAATAAATTGATGTTTCTTGAAGTTCTTCAACAATAAAATACGTTGCTGGATAACTATCAACACCATATACAGTTCCAAGATTTACTGAATTTATAAGAATGATAATCATACCACATATAACAATTCCCCAAAAAGATGATTGTTTACAAATACTAAAAAAATAAAACCAAGAAAACTGTTTTAATTGTGCCCATTTTGAAAGTGCACCATATTGCATTTCAGCAGTCGGTATAACGATATCATTTACTTTATTAGTGTTTTTATTAATACCCAATACTTGTACTTGCTTTCTTTTTGATCGTTTCTCTTTAACTACATTAAAATTGAATTTTTTATAACCATAAATCAAGGCTACTATCCCAAGAGATAACCAAAACAATTTATTATACATAAGTGCTCCAAGAAATGGAAGGTCTTGTGTACTCTTTTCTAGAGCTGACCATGACTTTGTGATAAAAGTAGTTGTGGTTAATGAAAATGGATCTAGAATGGCTTGCCAAAACACATTAGTGATGGCTTTGGTTAGCATAAATACTACAAACAAAATAATACCTTGTGTGTATACAACGACTAGATTTCTACTTAAAGCACCAGTAACAAAAAATAGTGATGCTCCAAAAAACAAGGTTGGCAAAGTTACCATTAGAAACGTCTTTAAATATACATTTGCATTGAATTCTAATAGCTCATCTGGAGTATTCCACGGCATAAATTCTCCTAGTATCATTCCGAAGAGAACACCAGAAAACACAAAAAGTAATACAGCAAACGATCCTAAAAATCGACCTAATAAATAATTTTTTTTATTGATTGGTGTAGAAAAAATCAATGATTCTATTTCGTACTCAAAATCCCTTAAAACAGAAACCCCCATAATCATTGACGCCAAAATCATAAATATACCTGTAATGGCTCCCATAGTTTTTGCAATCACTATTGGTGAGTTTTTTTTCATAAGTCCTAAATCTGCGCCTTGGAATATAAAATCTACACCAACAATAGAAAATAAAAATAGAAACAGGAAGAATACATAGGTGTCTGGTCGTTTAATACGATATTGAATTTCGAACTTAAAAATATGATACCACATAATTAATTAGATTGAGAGTTAATATCACTGAATATTTCCGAGAAATACACATCTTCTAATTCCGCATTAATAAGAGAAAAGTCATTTCCTGGATTCTCATCACTTAAGACATGAATGGTAGGCTTTCCAAGAAACAGTTTTTCACTAATAACTTTATAATTTTGTTTATAAAGGTTTAATTCTGTCTTCTCGATTGTTTTTTTATACACTTTGTTTTTTATACTTTCTAGTATTTGTAATGGATTCCCTTTTAAGCAAACTTGTCCTTGATTAATAATCGCCATATTTGTACAAAGCTCTTTAACATCATCAACAATATGTGTAGATAAGATGACAACTGTATGTTCTCCTAGTTCGCTTAGCACATTATAAAATCGGTTACGCTCTAAAGGATCTAAGCCTGCAGTAGGTTCATCTACAATAAGTAATTTAGGGTTATTAAGTAACGCTTGTGCAATTCCAAAACGCTGTTTCATTCCTCCAGAATAGCCTTTAAGGTTTTGTTTTCTCACGTCATACAAATTAGTTTTATGTAAAAGTGCTTTTACTAAGTCTTTGCGTTCACCTTTATTTGTGATGCCTTTTAGTACTGCAAAATGATTGAGTAATACTTCTGCAGTTATTCTAGGATACAACCCAAATTGCTGTGGCAAATAACCTAATACTTGCCGCAACTCATTTTTTTGTTTTAACACATCTATATCTCCAAGAACAATAGATCCAGTGTCAGCTTCTTGTAATGTTGCAATGGTTCTCATTAAAGTAGATTTCCCAGCACCATTTGGCCCTAATAAACCAAACATGCCTTTTGGTATTTCTAATGAAATATTCTGTAATGCCTTAATACCATTTGAATAGGTCTTTGATAGATTATCAATAATAAGTTCCATAATGTTCGTT
Source organism: Flavobacteriales bacterium 33_180_T64 (assembly GCA_002162685.1). Classification (GTDB taxonomy): domain Bacteria; phylum Bacteroidota; class Bacteroidia; order Flavobacteriales; family Flavobacteriaceae; genus Psychroserpens. Next base: position 131,408 of record MAAQ01000017.1, on the reverse strand, counting down.
TTTTGATTGATTGTTTGACGCAAACATATATGTGTTTTTAGCCCTTAAAAAATGTTAGTGACACAAATAGATGCATAAGGGATAAACAGATTATTTTGAGAGATAAAGGCTTCGTAAACACCTTTACTATAGTTTGTCACTAATTACATACTGTTTGTCAACTAATTTGTATTAGGAGACTTATTTAATTAATATTGACATATGAAGTTGAAAATATCTGATAGAAAAAAGAAAATTCTAATGCGATTTTATAAAATAACGCTTGTCATTTTAGGTCTAGTCCTTGTAATTTTTAATGACACTTTTGGTAAATTAGAAGGATTTATAGAATTTATTGCATTCTATTTTATACTTGTTTTTATCACAATCGCACATTGGATTTTTAAACAAATAAAGTCAATTATTCGATTAAAGAATGAAAAAGAAAAAACAGAACTGATGCATTTAAAAAGTCAGGTAAATCCGCATTTCTTTTTTAATATACTCAATAACCTTTATGGTTTAGTTGATAAAGATTCTAAAAAAGCGCAAGAATTGATTTTAAAACTTTCAGATATGATGCGCTATAGCATTTATGAAGGTCAAAACGAAACTGTATTATTATCTAAAGAAATTGACTATTTACAAAACTATATCGAACTCCATAAAATGCGGTATCATAAAACTATAGATATTAAATTTAATCACAATATTACAGATGACACCTATAGAGTTATGCCTCTACTATTTATTATTCTCTTAGAAAATGCATTTAAGCATGGTGTAGAAAATTTAAGAGAAAATGCGTATGTTTATATAACTATGACCGTAGGAAATAATCAGGTGTATTTTGATATTGAAAATAATTTTGATGTCTCACTAACTAATGAATCAAACGGTATTGGTCTCACCAATTTAAAGCGACGACTAGAGTTGGTGTATCCTAAAGATCATAGCTTATCATTTTCAATAACTAAAGAAGTCTATAAAGCACAACTTAATATTACCAAATTATGATTAGTTATATCATTATTGATGACGAGCATATTGCACATGATATCATAAAAAAATATGGTGATATGTTACCTAATATGCAATTTAAGGCGCATTGTTATGACGCGATTGAAGCTATTGAATATTTGAATAAACATAAAGTAGATCTTATTTTTTTAGATCTTAATATGCCCAAATTAAAAGGTTTTGAATTTTTAAAAACATTAGTTTCTCCTCCAAAAGTTATAGTAACAACCGCTTACAGTGAATTTGCTTTAGAGGGTTACGAGCTTAATATTGTAGATTACTTATTAAAACCTTTTGGTTTTGAACGCTTTTTAAAAGCTGTCAATAAAGTAACTGCTATTTCTAAACACCAAAAAGAACTGCCTGTAAAACAAAAGGAAGTTACGACAAGTCAATTATTTTTAAGACAAAACAAAAGCCACATTCAAGTTGAAATCCCTACTATTTTATATATTGAAGCATCTGGTAATTATACTAAGGTGGTCACTATAAATGATACGATTACCATTAGAGAGAAAATTTCTGATATGATAGAAGCTTTACCTACTAACGGATTTCTTCAAGTACATAAATCGTTCGCTATTGCTACAACGCATATTACAAGCATTGAAGGCAATCGAATACACATTGGGAAACATATCGTACCTATTGGCAAACTATATAAGGCTAATGTAAATAGACTGCTGGAGTAGTCTTGCCATTCGGTGATTGTATTAGTCCTGCTCATTATCAAAAAAACCCAATGTTCCCATTGAGCTTTTAAAAAATAATTTCAATAAATTAGAGCGCTTTAATGTTTCAAAACTTGATGTAATTTATAAACGCATTACATTATCAACCGTATTCTCATCTGAACGTGTTCCAAAAGGGTCAATAGCAATATACTTGGGCTTTTCATTAACAATAAGTGTAATGATTGTTTTTTCTTTATTAATCCTAATAGATTGATAATATAATACGGCACTATTTGTTGTTACTAATGACGGATGGCTTGATAAAATACCAAGTTTTATAGGTTCATCAATAGCTATTTGTTTAATCTCTCCACTAGCTAAAGTCTCAAAACGCTTTGCGCCTAGTGTCACTGTAACTTCGTAAGTTCCGTTTTCTAATTCTTGATAGGAACTATCTTCAATACCTAAATCATAAGTGATGACCTTTTTAAACCAATCATCAATTAAGCTGTGCTGTGCTTTTGGAGTCACTTTATACAGTACATTTAAAAATTCAATAGTATTAACTTCTAAAGTATCTGTATTTCGGTACTTATCGGTTAAAATTTTTAAAACATAATTAACTTGTTGCTCTCCTATTAAATCTCTTAATGCTAGCATTACCGTTAATGCTTTTCCGTAGGAAATATAACCTTGACCAAATACTTTATATACTGGAGGTTCTATTTCATTAGCATAAGATCTGCCTGAGAAATATCTGCGTCTGGCATTTTCACTGAGTTCATAAATAGCACTTTTCCCATACATTTTCTCCATGACTACAGCTTCAGTATATTTTGCAAAACCCTCAATAAACAAAGATCCTCCAGCGACTGGTTTAGCCGATAAGGTATGTGCCCACCATTGATGTGCCACTTCATGTATGGTTCGTTTGGCAACCAAATTGAAGGTCTTAATATCACTTACATTTGCTAAATACAATCGATCCTCTACCATACTAATAACGCCTGGGTGTGCAAAACCACCAAAAGACCAATGTGATGGAAGTTCGGCAATTCTTACATAATCAAATTGGTAGGCGCCAAACTGTTCTTGACAATAATCTAGGGTTTGCTTTGTGCTATGTTCAACTACATTAATATTAAACTGATGATTTTGATCATAATACTGTTCTATAGAAACACCTTTATATACAGTTTTCTTTGTATTATACATTCCTGAAAAATAGGCTATCATAGGAAGTATTTTGCCTTTAGATTTATAATGGTAGTACGTTCTATTATTGGCTGTCCATTCATTAATTAAGGCTCCTGAGCTTATCGCTGTTTGATCTTTAGCAGTAGAAACAATAGTTTCAAAACTTATCTTTTCATTTTTGAAGGCGTCCAATTCAATATGTGCATCTGAATTATCATTTTCATCGCGCTTCGATAAGTTTCGCTTGTCGCGCTCTATATTATCCGTAATTTCATATCCAGAACGATAACCCAGAATAGGTTCAAAATTTCTATGCGTAATATAAGTTCCGTTATGTACTATAGCATTATCACTTTCATAACCTTTCAATATATGCGTCAGTTTGTAAGTATAACTAATCGAATCATTGGGTTGTAAAGGTGTTTTGAATTCGAATAAATAAGTCCCATAAATTGTATCATGCGCAACCAATGTTGCATTTTCAATAGTAATCGTATCTAAAGGGATTCTTTCAGTAATAAATAATTGTGAAATTTGGTCTTCATTGTTATTTTTCAATATATAATTCGCTTTTACCGAATACCATCTTTCATTAGGGAAAATCGCGACTTCTGTTTTTCTTGATATCGGAAATGGACTTTCTAGGCTATCATAGTCTTTAAATTTTCGCTCATAGGTTTCTCTAAAATCAAGTTGTTCATTAATAGTAGTATACTCTGAAACTACATTTGTATTATAAAAAACCAAGCTTCCGGAGCCTATAAATAATAGGATTAAAAGTACCGTTGTAATTTTTTGAATGGTTGTCCAGCTATAGATCAAATGTTTTAGTTTCACTGATAATTTTGCCACTACCCCTCTATTCCAAATTTTAAATGAGCATACCGCTAGTAACAATCCTAAAGCGAACCAATACAGTGCTAAATGATTAAACAGTGTAGAACCACCATAAAAGCCATTCATATTTGTATAGGATACTCTTGGTAGAAACCCAAGACTAGTTAAAGGATGTTCTAAACCTAATAAATCCGATTTTAAGCTTAGCAATACTATCAGGCCAAAGAGCCCCATTCCCATATATTTATTTTTTGCTAAACTGTGTACAAATAGCGCAATCATACAAAATACTACTAATTGAATTCCATAATGATAATATAAAGACGCATACAGGCTAAATTCAAAATTAGTATAGTTTAAGCTCACTTGAAATACTATGCAAAGTAGTATTCCTAAAGTCATCAAAATTATAGGCAATGCTAATAATGCTGTGAATTTAGAAGCGAAGAACACAGCATTTTTAACTGGGGTTGCATCGACAATACTATCAAAATTTAAACTGCGTTCTCTCCAAACAATTTCAGCACTATAAAAAATGATTAAGATTATACTAAAAATGGTTAATGGATCTACGATTAAATCGATCAATTGATTTGTAAACGGATAGATACTCACTCCATATTCGCCTCCACTTACAACAGTAGAATATAATTCTGAAAAAACAATAAACAACCACATTAATAGCACAGCAATAAAAGGTAAGCTCTTAAAAACACTTTTCAATTCTAATTTTAAAAGAGAAAAAAAGGCTGCTTGCTGTGCTTTAAAATTGTGCAACACTTTTATAGGTTTATAGGCTACTATTTGAGGGTTATTATTTTTGATTTTTGGTGATTTCTTTACTTTTTTAGTGATTTCTCTAAAAGAGAATAGTCGATACGTCGTAACTAAAATCCCGAGTGATACCAAAACCCAAACCAGTCTGTTTAAAAGAAATAAACCTGAAAAAGACAGTAATTGTGTGTTCTTTTGAAAAGGAGTCCAATATTGTGTTTGCTCAAAAAACGCTGCAATTCCAAAAGGATCAGCAACAGCTGCAATAGCCATGCTTTCTGGAGACGCAGGAACAGCTTGCGCTAATAATGGCGAATTTAAAAAGATAGAACTTACAAAATACAACATGTAAATAAACACAGCACCTACATATGTGGCTGTACTGTTTTTTGTTAATGTACTAACAGAAAATAGTAGTGTAGAACAGATAAAAATATTTGGTAAAACAATATACAACCAAGGTTCCAGATAATTGAGCAACTGAAAATTACCTAAACGTTCTGGATCTAAATTAGAAAAATAATTCCCAAAAATATAGCCTAAAACAAAAGGTGTAAATGCCAATACACTAAAAATAAATGTTCCTAAAAAGCGGCTCCAAAAATAATGTGCTTTCTTAATGGATGAGCTATATATTAAGCCTTCCATATGGTGTTGCCTATCTCTTAACATAGCGCTAATCGCAAAAAACATAATAATAAACACACTTCCTAAAGTAAAAAGACTGGTATGAAAATAGACTTGATACACTGCATTAAAATTAATGCCATTAGGCGCAAAACCTTGTCTTCCTACAAAAAATCCCAATGCTAAAAATAAGAACGTAAATATGAGAAATGCACGCTGTTTTAATTGATAAAAAACTTCGAATTGTAATAACTTCTTAAACATGGCTTATACTGTTTTTGATGAATTATGGAACAATGTTGCGAAATAGAAATCCTCTAAATTTGGGGTTATAACGTCAAAACCAACTTCTGGTCTATGGTTAGACATAACTCGTATTTGAGTTTCTCCTGCAATTAATTTGGTAGAAATAACATCGAAAGATTTTTTAAAAATATTTAAGTCACCTTTAGGAATAATTTTAGTCCAAATTTTTCCATCAATACTTGCAACCAATTCTGTTGGATTACCTATAGAAATAATTTGACCGTTAGAAAGAATGGCCATTTTAGGACATAAATTTCTAACGTCTTCTACAATATGTGTAGAAAGGATAACAATTACATTCTCTCCAATCTCACTTAGCAAATTTAAGAAACGGTTGCTCTCCTCTGGGTCTAATCCAGCAGTTGGCTCATCTACAATAATGATTTGTGGATTTGCTAATAAGGCTTGTGCAATTCCAAAACGTTGACGCATGCCTCCTGAAAATGTATACACCGCTTTTTTTCTGTGTTGATATAAATTTACTTGTTGCAATAAAGCGGTTACTTGTTCTTTACGTATTTTAGTATCTAAAACTCCTTTTAAAACAGCTAAATGATTCAATAATTTCTCAGCAGAAATCTTCGGATAAACACCAAACTCTTGTGGTAAATATCCCAAGTGTTTTCTAATGTCATCAGGTTGCTGAACAATGTCTGTATTATTAAATGTAATACTTCCGGAAGTTGGTTCTTGTAAAGAGGCTATAGTACGCATTAAAGACGATTTTCCTGCGCCATTTGCTCCGAGCAAACCAAACATTCCATTAGTAATTTCTAAATTTATTCCATTCAATGCCTTTACACCATTTGGGTAGGTTTTGCTAAGGTTTTTTATAATTAATGTGTTCATTTACGATGCTATTTTTAAGTTGCAATGCAAATGTGACTAGATTTCTAACTTCGACATATTTAATATGATAAACACTAGTATTTTAGCCATACAAACAACTATATTTATATGTAATCCCTATTGAGCATAAAAAACAGGCTGTTCATGTAAATTATACTAGTGTCTATCAATATTGTTGTGAGAATAGCTTAACATCTGTAGTTTTGTGATATGATTCCGTTTTTGAAAAAATATAAAGCCTTTCTTATTGGATTGATTATCGTCCCAATATTCTATCTATTAGATGCAATAGGCTTTATTCATATTCCAAAAAATAGACCGGTAGAATTTATTGCTTACACCATATTTTGGGGATTAGTAATTGCGTTACCTATTCATAATTTCATGTACTTAAAGCGGAAAAAGAAAACGGTAATAAGAGTTTTTTGCTTGATTATACTCTTTATTATGGCATTTGGTATTGATAGTATAATGAAAGTGCCTGACAATCCAATTACATTTATTTTATTGATGGGGTTTTGGTTTGGATTTGCCTATGTATTACTTCCGCATTTTATCAAAAAATATTGGAAACTAATCGCTCTATTTTACATCCCTTTATTTCTATACTTCATTTATCTAAGATTGTTTTCAGGTGATTTGGAAGACTATCTAAAAATTAAAGAAGAATTTCCTTTTATTATTTTCTTTCTGCCCATTCCGATTTTGTTTTTTGTCTGGGTTTTTGAGCAATGGAAATGGTTACAGAATTTAAAAGCAGAGAAGGCACAAGCAGAACTGGCAATGTTACAAGCTCAAATTAATCCGCATTTCTTCTTTAACACACTCAATAACTTATATGCGTTGACCATTAAAAACTCTGAAAAAGCACCCGAAGTAATCTTAAAACTCTCAGAAATGATGCGCTATACTATTTATGAAGGCAAAAAAAATCGCGTTCCTATAAAGAATGAAATTGATTATTTAAACAATTATATCGCATTACATAAAATAAGATATCGCAATAAAGTAGACATTCAATTTAATCATAACATAGATTCTAATATTGAAATTGCGCCTTTGCTTTTTATCATCCTTTTAGAAAATGCGTTTAAGCATGGACTTGAAAAAAACCATGACGATGGTTTTATACATATGGATTTAAATGCAAATTCAAAACAGATTCAATTCATTATTAAGAATACATTTGATCCAAATCAGATAAATAAGACTAATGGAATTGGACTCAGCAACCTAAAGAAACGCTTAAGTTTAACATATTTAAATAATTATAAATTAGATATTTATAACGAAATGAATATACATATTGTAACTCTTAAAATTTTTCTATCATGATAACATATATAATTATTGATGATGAACCTTTAGCGCATGACGTTATAGAATCATTTTGTGAATTATTACCACATTTAAGTTTAGAAAAACACTGTTATAATGCTATGGAAGCCATGCAGTATTTAAATCATAATTCGGTTGATTTTATGTTTTTAGATATCAATATGCCTAAACTAACAGGTTTTGATTTTTTAAGAACATTAACCAATCCTCCAAAAGTTATTGTAACTACGGCTTATAAAGAATTTGCTCTTGAAGGTTATGACCTTCATGTATCAGATTATCTATTAAAACCGTTTAGTTTTGATCGTCTAGTAAAGGCAATCAATAAAGCCATAAGTGAGGTGCACAAAAACTCGACTATTACAGTGTCATCTGATGCGATTCCTGCAACATCAAGATTATTTTTAAAAGGCGATAAAAAATACCATCAAATTCATTTAGACGACATCTTATATATTGAAGCCTACGGTAACTATTCAAAAGTATATATGAAAGAAGACATGATTGTTAGCCATGAAAAAATATCTAGTTTTGACGAGTTATTCACTTCTAAAAATTTCTTACGTGTACACAAATCATTCATTGTTGCCATTGATAAAATAAAGCTTATCGAAGGTAATCGCATACATATAGAGGATTTCAAAATCCCTATTGGTCAGACTTATAAGAGCCTAGTAAGTAAGCTATATAGCCAATAAGCTTCAAAATAGCTGATTAAATAAATTTTATTGTAAAGAACTCTTATTTCTTTGTTAACCTTCTTAAAGCAACCCACTGTTTTAGCATATCTCTAGCCTCACAAGCTGGATATCCCAATACTGTAGTTCCTGCTGCCACATCACCCATAACACCAGAACCTGCTCCTACCGTAGCACCAGAATGTATTGTTGTATGATCCTTTATAGAAGCACTACCTCCAATGATAACACCATCACCTAAAGTTACAGAACCAGCAAGACCACTACTACCTGCCATAATGCAAGAGCGCCCTAAAACACAGTTATGAGCTATTTGAACTAAATTATCAATCTTACAACCATCACCAATAACCGTAGAGCTAAATTTAGCACGATCTACACATGAATTAGCGCCAATCTCTACATGATTACCTATCACTACGTTTCCAATATGCGGAATTTTAACCAATCCTCTACCATCATCGCTAGGACGATACCCAAAACCATCGGCACCAATACTTACGTTATTATGAAAAATACAATGACTCCCAATTATAGATCGCTCTCTAAGTATTGTTCCTGACCATATAACCGTAGAACTTCCAATTTTACAATCATCAAAAACGGTAACGTTTGGATATAACGTGACGTTATTTTCTAAAACAACACCTTTACCAACATAACATCCTGCTCCTATTTTACATCCATCTCCAATAATTGCCGATTCATCTATGACAGCTGTGGCATGAATATCTTCATTAAAATTTGGTGACTCAGGAGAAAACACTTCTAATAACTTAGCCATTGCTAAGTCGGCATTATCAACTTTTATAAGCGCATTATCATTATGAGGTTCTAAATCAATTCCTTTTGTAACAATGGCTAAAGATGCCTTAGAAGCATCCCATTTGCGTGCGTACTTTCTATTCCCTATAAAAGTAGCATACCCTTTTACAGCATTATCAATGGTTTCTAAACCTATAATATTTTCTGTTGTGTTGCCAAATAAATCACCGTTGAGTAGTGTTGCTATTTCTTGTATTGTAAAAGATTTCATTAGTATTTGTTTTGATTAGCTAGTTTGCTAAATATAGTGTAGAAAAACAATTTATTTGACTTATATCAAATCAAATTTTGGCGGTTTCTCTAAATCACTTAAAACAAAGGAGCTATACAAAAAAAAATACTACCAATCTATAGGGAAATAATCTTTCAAAAACTTCCCGCACCAATGTTTACCAGTATTTATTCCATCAATTAATGGATCCATCACACGAGCAGCTCCATCTACAATATCTAAAGGTGGTTGAAAATCGTGCAAGTCAATTTTTTGTTTTGACAGTTCTGCAGGATCCTCATCTGTAACCCAACCCGTATCAACTGCATTCATATAAATTCCAGATTTTGCAAATGTTGCTGCAGAGGTATGTGTTAGCATATTTAAAGCAGCCTTTGCCATATTGGTATGCGGATGCCTGTCTTCCTTTTTAAATCTATGAAACTTCCCTTCCATTGCCGATACATTAATAATGTGCTTTTGGCCTGTATCATCTTTCATCATTAAATTAGACAAACGGTTACACAATACAAAAGGAGCTACAGCATTAACCAGCTGTACTTCTACCATTTCGGTGGTTTCAATTTCACCCAGTTTAAGTCGCCAACTATTAGTTTTCCTTAAATCAACTTGCTGTAAATCGGCATCTAATTGACCTTCTGGAAACACCTCGTCTGTTTGCAATGAGTTATCAAAACTATAGGGTATTTGAGATAGCTCTGCCGAATTTCGTAATCCTATTCCTGGTTCTGGACCATGCCAAGTTACAGGGAGCACGTTATTTTTACTAGTTTTAGAGGTGCTCAGACTTAAATCTGAAAGCTCCTTCAAACACTCAAAATGATTACTTAATAACCCTTGTGCCAATACAGGCAATTTTTCTATCGGCAATTTTTCATTTTCCATTAAATGAAAATAAAACCCTGAAGGTCGCCTCACTGTTTGTGCTGCATTATTGATTAATATGTCTAAACGGTCATACTTTTGTTCAATATAATTACAAAAAATTTCTACACTTGGGATATGACGTAAATCTAATCCATGAATATGTAATCGGTCTTTCCATTGGTTATAATCGGCTTCTTTAGCAAATCGAATTGCAGAATCAGCAGGAAAACGTGTCGTAGCAATAACAGTAGCTCCAGACCGTAATAACATTAATGTAATATGATAACCAATTTTTAATCGGGACCCAGTAATTACAGCAATCTGATTTGATAAATCAGTGGTTTGAAAACGCTTAGCATAGTTTAAATCACCACAGTTTGTACACATCGTATCATAAAAATGATGCAATTTCGTATAAACAGTTTTACAAACGTAGCAGTTTCGTGGAGATTCTAATTCTGGTGTGTCTTCAGGTAATAAGGCTGCTGCTAATAACTTTGGTGCAGTAAAGATTGTTGCTTCTCGTGCTGATCGTATTCCTGTGATCTTTCTTGCGTGTTTATCTTTTTCTATTTGCTTACGCTTTGTTGCTTTTTTAGCATCTTTTCTACGACGTTGAAATTCATCACGATTAGGCCTGGTTAATGCACCTGCCACTTTCATCAAGGCTACTCGTTGATCTTCTGGTAATTCAAATAATTGATTAGTATCATCAAGCAGCTTTTGAAGCGTTATGATACAGGATTCTATGTCTTTGCTGTGATTCTTTTTGATAAAGCATAATTTTCAGCAAATATAGCACCTTAGGCTTTTATCTGCTAAAAAGTTTATGAAGTCTTGATATTACTTCAAAAATAGCAGTATTATTAATCCCAACAACACTTCACTAGCACTTACAAATAAATTAAACCTCTGTAATACGGACTTTCTTTTTCTTTAATCGCGTATTATTAGTCTTTGCAATAATGGACATAACTTTAGCTTTTGGAACAGCAACAAAGGCACAATCTTGCTTTAATTCTATAATGCCTAACTCGTGTTTTTCTAGACCTGACTGTTTGAAAAATAAGCCAGCAATATCGCCTTTAGAAATTTTATCTTTTCGTCCACCAGAAATAAATAAAGTAGTCCATTGGCTTTTTAAACCTAACGAAGTAGCTGTCAATTTCTGAATTTGATTACTTACAATAAATTCTGGCAAATATTCATTCTTCCACTGTAAAACATAGGCCGTTCCTTGTGTGTTCATTCGTGCCGTTCTACCATTACGATGTGTAAACTCTTCTGCTTTTAAAGGCAATTGATAGTGAATAATATAATTGAGCTCTGGGATATCTAATCCACGTGCTGCCAAATCTGTTGCGATAATAATCTGATGGGTTCCATTTCTAAATTTGATAAGTGCACGTTCTCTATCAATTTGTTCCATACCTCCATAAAAACAACCATGAGCAATATTATTTTCATCTAAAAAAGCACTCACATAGCTGATGGTATCTTTAAAATTACAAAAAATAATGCCTGGTTTATGACCTATATGTTGTAATAAATCAACTAAAGTTTGAAGCTTATTTTTATCTGGAGAGATCACTTTTTTAATCTCTAAATTAGACGTTTTTGTATCTAGATAATCTATAACCAATTCATTTTTTAGGCCCACAAAACTCGGAATATCCATATCATGAGTAGCCGATGTTAAAATTCGTTTGTTTATTCGCGGAAGGCTTTCTAAAATCTCGGTCATTTCGCTTTCAAAACCAACCTCTAATGATTTATCAAACTCATCTAAAACTAACGTGTTAATATCATCAACTACAACGGTTCCTCGTCTTAAATGATCTGCGATTCTACCAGGAGTACCAATTAATATTGCTGGAGGATGTGCTAATTCTATTTTATCTTTCGAAAACGGTCTGCCGCCATAAACAGCATTAGCTTTAAAACCAGATCCCATTTGACGAATCACTTGCTCTATTTGAATAGCTAATTCTCTAGAAGGTACTAAAACAAGAAGTTGAACGGTTTTGATATTAGCATCTAAGGCGCTAATAGTTGGCAATAAAAAAGCAAGAGTTTTACCAGTTCCTGTTGGAGATAATAAAATTGTGTTCTCTGCATTTGCAATAGCTAATAGCGCTTCTTCCTGCATGTTGTTTAGCGCTTGGATATTCAGCTTTTCTAAAATTGCCTTTTGGGTTTTTATATGGTTTGACATTACTTTTCCTTTTTTGAAACTTCAGGATCTTTAGTAGACAAACTAGATTGCGCGATATAATTTGCCAATAGCTTATCAACTAATTCTTCTTTTGTTAAATGATGAAAGATAGTTTTTATCTTAGCTTTAAAATCTTCAGAGACAACTCTATTAGGCTTAGTTTTAAATATTTTTCGTGCCCATAACAAGGCATTATTTTCTTCAATACTTTGTGCGTCTGCCTTTTTAAAGGGTGTAAAAACGATACCTAATTCATCTTCAAAATCTGATATGTCTTCTATTTCTTCTTGCTGGATAATGGTTAGAGATAAGCCCTTTGCGCCTGCTCTAGCTGTTCTACCGCTTCGGTGAACATAAGCCTCATAAGTATCCGGTAAATGATAGTTCACGATATAAGAAACCTCCTTAACATCAATACCACGAGCCGCTAAATCTGTAGCCACCAAAATATCAATATGCCCAGCTCTAAATTGTTCCATAATACGATCTCTAATGCCTTGGGTTAAGCTTCCATGAATAGCACCAGATGAGAATTTATTAATGGCTAATTTTTTGGCTAATTTATTTACAGCAGCCTTGGTTTTGCAAAAAATAATTCCACGCTCACCTTGCTTGGAGTTTAAAAAATGAAGCAAAATATCTAACTTTTCTATAGGTTTAACCACTACATATTGATGATCTATACCTTGATGCCCAACAGTAGCCATATCTGCTTCTATATGAACAACATGTTTAGACATGTAATTTTGGACCAATTGTTTTATTGCGCCAGATAACGTTGCTGTAAAAAGAAAGGTTCTTCTCGTTTTAGGAATTTCCTTTATAATAGTTTCTAAACCATCTTTATGTGCTGTTACCATTTCATCTGCTTCATCTAAAATAAAGTACGAGATGGTTTTTATATTAATCGCATTCCGTCTCATCAAATCTGCTAAACGTCCTGGTGTAGCCACAACAATATGTGTATCACTTTTTAAACGTTCAATTTGAGGTTTTATAGGAATACCACCACAAAGTGTTGCTATTTCAATGCCTATACTGTTTGACGCTAAATCTATTAAGCTACTATAAATTTGCTGTCCTAATTCTCTTGTTGGTGCTAGGATTACAGCTTGAATATTATTGTTTTCGACATCAATTAACTGCAGTAAGGGCAAACCAAAAGCGGCAGTTTTTCCTGTTCCCGTTTTTGCCAATGCAACGAGGTCTTGTTTTTGATTTAAAATAACAGGAATTACTTTTTTTTGAATATCTGTAGGAACAGAAATTTGTAAAGCCGATGCGCTTTGTTGTAATTGAATGTTAATTCCTAGTTGAGAAAACTGTTGTGACATGAAACCTGATTTTTGGTAAAGATAATTACAGTATAATTGGATATCGTGTTTTTAACGATTTATAACATGAGTTTGATAAATAACAAAATAGATATTGTTTTAATAAAAAAACAACTTTACAATCTAACAGGTTTTAAATACCTGCTATGCTCAGCATTCTCTGATATCAATTATCTATTAAACTATAAAAGATGTGAATTTATAGTATTCACGAATATTTTTACTAATTACATGATTTTAAGCAACTTCATTCTACTCTTCAGGAGGATGTCCATGAATATCTTCAAAAACTTGATCAAAATTCGTGCGCAAATAAGCATTTAGCTTTTTCTTATAATCATCTCTTAACCAGCTTAAAAAGTTAAAAGTACTTTTACTAATACATTTAGCATACATATCTATTCTAACGTCAATGTCGCCTTTCAATAATTTAGCTAAAGCTAGAGCATCATAAACATCTTCACTATTTTCGATACAAATTTTTGCATGCTGTTCTATTGAGCGTTCGAGAACCACTTTTGACGATTCGCCTTTAAATGTAGCATCTTTATAGACTTGCTTAATATCAAAATAAACCTCTTCAGACTTACTAAATTCTGCACGTAACTCCTCTGGCATTTCATGTTTAAAATGGCTTTCAAGAGTTTCATCATCCATTAATTTATCCATGTAGAAATTTGGAGATCTAAAAATAGTACCCCAATCCAAATCTGCTCCCCAAGGTCCAAAACGATGGTGATTATTCCCTAAATCAATCACTGTAAACTTTGATTTGTTATTTAAAATTCGGGAACCTCTACCAATCATTTGATAGTATAGTGTAAGTGATTTTGTCGCTCTATTAAGAATAATAGTATCTATGGTAGGCTCATCAAATCCAGTCGTTAATATACTTACTGAGCTTAAAATAGCATCTGGTGTTTCTTTAAACCATTTTAATATTTGACTTCGCTGCTTTTTTGTTGCAGTATTATCTAAATGGGCAATTGGAAATCCTGCTTCTTTAAATGTATGATACACCATTATAGAGGTGTTAATACCGTTATTAAATATCAATGTTTTTTTTCCGTTAGAATGCTTTTTATACGATTCTAACAGTTTACTCAACATTGCAGGACTCGTATATAAATCTTCAGATGATTTCACAGTGTAATCACCATTACTACCGATTTCTAAAGACGTTAATCCCATATCATACTGAAAAACTTCAGCACGAGCTAAAAATTCATTTTCTATTAAAGATCCTATAGATTCACCAGCAATAAGTTCGTTATAATTACCTTTCATTGGTAAATCTTTATTAGAACTTAATGGTGTAGCTGTAACGCCTAGTACAAATGAATTTTCAAAAAACTTAAAAAGCTTTGTAAATGAGTTATAATGTGCTTCATCAATAATCACTAATCCAACACCTGAAATATCAAGCTTACCATCATTAAGCCTGTTATTTAAAGTTTCAACCATAGCAACAAAGCAACTATACTGATCTTGATCATCTAAATTAGCTTTACTATCAACCACTTTATTAGTAACTCCAAAGCTGGTTAACATTGCTGATGTTTGTTTACTTAGCTCAACACGATGTGTCATTATCAACACTTTCTTTTGATGCGTCTTTAAATACTGACGCACAATTTCAGAGAAAATAACTGTTTTTCCTCCTCCTGTTGGTAATTGATAAAGCAAATGATAATCGTCTGGTGCAGTTTCGAACTTTTCAAAAATTTGATCTATAGCACCTTTTTGATAACTATATAATTCTTTATCTGTCTTTTTCTGCTCTAGTCCTAAGTTGTTAGTCATAATCACTTTTAATGATTTGCAAAATTAAAATGTTTAAAACGGAATAGCGAATAAATTGCTAAAACATTTATACTAATTGGTATAAAAAAGCGAACTCCTTAGTGACCATACTAAGGAGTTCTATTTGTGTAATACTTAAACATGTATTGCTACATATTTAAGTGGCTGCGAAAGTAGACTAATTATATTAGTAAACACGCAATTTTGAAATAAGATTTTAATTATTTTATTAAAGTGTCATTTGCTTAAATTTAATATCTAAGTCTTTCTGTACTTTTTGAATATCTTGCTCTTCGCCCGAAATAATAAGCGCAATAGATTCTCCTGTTTTCCCAGCTCTTGCTGTTCTTCCACTTCTATGTGTATAATATTCTAGTTGATCTGGTAATTGGTGATGAATTATAAAAGCTAAGTTATTGACGTCAATCCCTCTAGCAGATACATCTGTAGATACCAAAAATTGTAAAGATCCATTTTTAAACGCACGCATTACCTTATCGCGTTCTTTTTGTTGCATATCACCTTGAAGAGCATCTACAGAAAAACCTTCGGTTTTTAGTGTCTCTGTCAATTGATTTGTTCCTGCTTTTGTTCTACAAAAAATAATACCTCTATCCGCATCATATTTATCTAGCAAACGTGTAATAATATTTGCTTTTTCTTTAATAGATGTCACAATATAATGATGGGAAATATTTGCGTTTACCAAACTATTTTTATCAATTTCAACACGAACAGCATCAGCAGACATATACGTTTTAATAATTTTTTGAATTTCTTCAGGCATTGTCGCAGAAAACAACCATGTATGTCTCGTTCCTGTAGTGTATTTTAATATTTTATTTAAATCTTGCTTAAAACCCATGCTTAACATCTCATCGGCTTCATCTAGAACTAAAGTTTTAATTTGTTTAATATTGACATCACCACGCTCTATAAAGTCTAATAAACGTCCTGGTGTCGCTACAATGATATGTGTTGTACGTTGTAAACGTTTAATCTGGATATCCATTTTTTCTCCTCCATAAACACCTTCAGCAAAAATCTTATCAGTACTATACTTCGTAAACTTAAATAATTGCTTTTGAATTTGTTGCACCAATTCTCTTGTTGGTGCTAAAATTAAGACTTGTACATGATTCTTTTTAGGGTTTATACGCTCTAGTATTGGCAAACCATAAGCTGCAGTTTTCCCTGTTCCTGTTTGAGCTAATCCAATGAAATCTGCATCATTTTTTAATAATACAGGTATTGCTTCTTCTTGAATTTGCGTTGGTCTTTTTATGTTGAGCTCGTTCAAACCTTTAATTAGAGGTTTTGAAATACCTAAGTCAAAAAATGTTGTATCCATAATCAATTGTAATTGGTTGCAAAGGTATTGTTATTATTCGTAATTTCGATGCTATATGCACTTAAGTCCGCAACATCTTCAAGACCTTTATCTAGCGTATTGCAACACGCATTTGCTTTGGAAAGGCGCAGTTATTTTTAACTTTAAGCAATTAGATATTCCTTTAACCTCTCATCCTATTTTTCTTCGGAAATTGGAACGAAAATTACGTTTAGGGCAATTGGCAGAGCAGTTTGTGTTTAATCAGATTGAAACTTGTGAAGCCATCAAGCTCCTTGCTGAAAACATCCAAATCCAAAAAGACAAACAAACTTTAGGAGAATTAGATGCTTTAATTACGATAAACAAACAACCAATTCACTTAGAGATTGTTTATAAATTTTATCTCTATAATCCTACTATAGGAGACTCTGAAATTGAGAAATGGATTGGTCCAAACCGGAAAGACAGCCTCGTAGAGAAACTAAGTAAACTCAAAGACAGACAATTGCCACTGCTCTACTCTTCAGAAAGTCAATCGACTCTCAAAAAATTTGAATTTAAATCTCTAAATTTTGAACAACGTGTTTTATTTAAGGCACAATTGTTTATCCCTTATCAAAAAACGATTGTTTTTACTGTTTTAAACAAAGAGTGCATCTGTGGATTTTACATAACCATAAAACAACTAGAATATTTTAAGTATTGTCAATTTTACATCCCAACAAAACTAGATTGGTTTTTAAAACCTCATAATATAGTTGAGTGGTTAGATTACAACAGTTTTAAAAAAGAATCACTAGTATATTTAGACAATGCACAATCCCCCTTGTTTTGGTTGAAAGATGAAGACAAAAACTTAGCTAAAGTTTTTTTGGTTTGGTGGTAAGTATCTTAAAAACGGGAGAAATATAATTGTCTTTCTCTCTTTCATCTAAAATTTATAATACCATACACTTCTTCAAAGTATCCTCGTAAATGGCTTCATATTGAGGCACAATTTCATGAATATCAAATCGTCTAGAGACCTCTTTTGCGTTCGCTTTAAATTTCTTTAAACGGTCTTCGTCTTTTAAAATATAAAGTGCGTTTTTAGACATATCGTCTACATCATTAATTGCACTTAAAAACCCAGAAACTCCATGAACATTAACCTCCGGGATTCCTCCTGTATTACTTGAAATCACAGGAACTCCAGACGCCATAGCCTCTAAAGCAGATAATCCAAAACTTTCAGTTAGTGATGGTAACAAAAACAAATCACTAAAACATAGGATTTTATCTATCTCATTACTATTTCCAAAGAATACAACTTTATCACTAATCCCTAACTCTTTACATAACTGCTCTGCAGGTTTACGCTCTGGGCCTTCACCAACCATCATAAGTTTTGCTGGAATGTCTTGCTGTATTTTATAAAACACATTAATCACATCAGGAATCTGTTTCACTTCTCTAAAATTACTAATATGTGTTATGATTTTCTCTTCATCTGTAGCCATCATAACTCGTTGACAATCTGTGAATTTTGGTGTGTATTTTTCTAAATCTATAAAATTTGGAACTACATTAATATCTTTTTTAATATCAAACAAACGTAAAGTATCATCTTTTAAACTTTGCGAGACAGAAGTCACAGCGTCAGATTTATTAATACTAAAAGTTACAGCTGGTTTATAAAATGGATGACTCCCTACTAACGTAATATCGGTTCCATGAAGCGTCGTTACAATTGGCACGTAAATACCATTTTCTTGTAACATTTTTTTAGCCATATATGCTGCATATGCATGTGGAATTGCGTAGTGTACATGCAAAATTTCAAGCTTATGAAGTTTTACCATGTCAACCAATTTACTCGAAAGTGCTAACTCATATGGTTGATAATGAAACAGTGGGTATTCTGGCACATTAACTTCATGATAATGCACATTATGACTCAATAATTCTAGTCGAACAGGCTGACTGTAAGTAATAAAATGAATTTCGTGACCACGTTTAGATAATTCTAATCCTAGCTCTGTGGCAACAACTCCACTACCACCAAAAGTTGGGTAACAAACAATTCCTATTCTCATGTTTTAATGTTCTAATTTTTATTATCAGCTAGATCGCTTTCAGCATCATCATCAATGATAGCCTCATAAATTAAGCGTTGAATTTCAGTTCTTATATTTTCCTTTAACAATAAATTTTTTCCTGCTTTAGGATAGGTTCTATTTGCTAAGAATATGTAAACAATTTCTTCTTCTGGATCTGCCCAAGCATAGGTGCCAGTAAATCCTGAATGTCCAAAACTACTCATTGAGATACAACCACATGTTGGTCCTTCGTCGCCTAGTTGTGGTTTGTCGAAACCAATACCTCTCCTTACATTTTTGTGACAATAATGACAAGTATTAAACTTAGTTAGGGTTTCGGTTTTTAAATAACGCTTACCACCATAATAGCCTTTCTGAAGATACATTTGCATAATTTTAGCTACATCATTAGCATTACTAAAAATACCTGCGTGACCACCTACTCCATCTTGCATTGCTGCTCCCATATCATGAACATAACCCTGAATCTTTTGATGACGAAAATAATCATCAATTTCAGTAGGAATAATATTAGCATCTGTAAATTTAGATGACGGATTATAAGTTGTATAATTTGCTCCTAATGATTGGTAAAAATGCTCTTGTACTAATTCATTTAATGGTTTTTCATAATAGCCTTCAATATATTTTTTCAAAATATAATATGGCAAATCACTATAGCGGTAACGCAATGTAGAGAGTAATTCGGTCTCTACAATTATCTTTTGAATAGAATCTGGATAATCATGTCGTAAATACATTTGTTCTGCTACCTTAATACTAAAACGAGGTGTTGCAGAACGTCTGTAATATTTAGGATCAGGTTTTTTAGTTACCGAATCTAAAGTTGCAACATAAAATGGAACCCATGGTCTTAGCTGAGCATAATGCGATAACATTTGTTTAATAGTAACATTCTTTTTGTTAGATTCTAAATATTCGGGAAGTATTCGGGATAATTTTGTGTTTAATGATATCGCTTTCTTTTCTTCAAGTTCCATTAATAATGGAAGTGTCGCTAAAATTTTTGTCAAGGATGCAACATCATAAATATCTTCAAACTTCACCTTTTCTTTTCCTGTATACGTATGCTTCCCAAAGTTTTTATTATATATAACTTTCCCTTTTCTAGCAACTAATAATTGAATACCAGGAGTCATTTTTTGATCAACAGCATATTGTGCGACAGAATCTAATCGATTCATTTTCTCCGAACTCATTCCTACACGTTCTGGCAAACCATAACTCAGTGACTGAATTGCATTATATGCAATACCATCTCCAACGTTAAAATGCTCACCAATAGATACAGGAATATGACCTTTAGCTGGAATAGAACCAAAAATAGCCTGTGCTGATTTTTGCTGTGAAATTGTACTGTTTTGATAACTCATAACAATACCTTCTATGTTTTCAATACTAATTAAATCGATAAGCGCGTAAGGCCTAGCAAACACATCTAAAACCACTGTATTAGTTCTCGCAATTTCATATAACCAAACCAGTTCTTTGTCTTTAAACTTATAATCTTGCCATGGATTTTCATTCTTTTTATGAAAACCAATAATAACTGTATTGTAGTTTTGAAGTTTTAAAATGAGCTCATCTAATCTTTCAGCTTTAACTTTGTGAATTTTAGTGTATTTTTTTAGTTCGTCATAAAACGTTGACCCTGTATCATCACCAAGTTC
Source organism: Flavobacteriales bacterium 33_180_T64 (assembly GCA_002162685.1). Classification (GTDB taxonomy): domain Bacteria; phylum Bacteroidota; class Bacteroidia; order Flavobacteriales; family Flavobacteriaceae; genus Psychroserpens. The sequence goes on along the minus strand of MAAQ01000017.1, from coordinate 110,731 downwards.
TACATAAGCGATTTTTTTAGTTTCTAGATGTCTTAGTGGTAAGATTTCAGATTTATTCTTAAGAACAGTAAAGGCGTCTTCAAGCAATTCTTCATAAAGTAAATCATCTTCTAAACGATTTAAATCTTTAACTAATCTTGATGTTCCAATAGGTTCGTAATTATCTAGGCCTACTTTATATTTAGCCATTAAAATCTTTTTTACTGAATGCGCTAAACGTTCTTCTGAAACAACATTATCATCATAGGCTTCAATAATTTTAGCAATAGCTTTAGGTACATCTTCAGAAATTAATAACACATCATTTCCGGCTTGAAGAGCAGCTAAATCTATCTCTCCAGGTGTACTGTAATTTGACACGCCTTTCATTTCTAATGCATCAGTAAAAATAAGCCCTCTAAAACCAAGCGAATCTTTTAAGATATCGGTTACAATATGCTTCGACAATGAAGAAGGAAACCCAGTACGAGGCTCTAAACTTGGCACGTTTAAATGCGCTACCATAACACTCGACAGACCTTCTTTAATAAGTTGACGGTAAGGGTATAACTCGATTGAGTCGATACGTTTTTCATTAAAGGTTATTGTAGGCAATGTTTTGTGAGAATCACTATCTGTATCTCCATGACCAGGAAAATGTTTCGCATTTGCTAGAACTCCTGCGTCTTGCATACCTTTCATAAATGCAGATGCCTTTTCTGTCACATTATCACGATCTTCTCCAAATGAGCGATTACCTATAATAGGGTTTTTAGGATTTGTATTAATATCGACAACAGGTGCGAAATTAAAATGCACACCAATACGTTTACAATGCTCGCCTATATGAAAACCCGCACGCTCAATAAGTTTATTATCTTTTATAGCTCCAAGGGTCATATTCCAAGGGAAAGCATAAGTAGAATCTAAGCGCATACTTAATCCCCATTCTGCATCCATACCAATAAGTAAAGGAGTTTTTGAAATGGCCTGATACAAGTTGTTAAGTTTTGCTTGACGAACTGGTCCTCCTGACGAAAAAATTAAGCCTCCAATATGATTATTGTTTATGAGTTTAGCTATTTCATTTTCATTGCTTTTATTATTGTTAGAAAATGCTCTCACCATAAACAATTGACCAACCTTTTCTTTTAAAGACATGTTATTGTAAACACTATCAACCCATTTTTGCTGTTTTTCAATATTTTCGTGTGCTAATGGATGATTAGCATCTTGAGAAAGCATAGACAGTGCTCCTGTAATAATAAAAATGAGGGACAATATATAGCGCATAGAATAAGGTCTTATTGATTTGTTCTTAAATAGAACTAAAAACTATGCCAAAATAGTGCTTTAGTTCTAAGAATAAAAGACTTTAAGATAGATTTATAAAGAAGAAAGTTAATAACTATACTATTGCTTTGATTCTAAAACAAAATTATAAACGTCGTCTACATTGATTAATTCTAAAAGATTCATTTTTGGATCTATAAACGTTTGAGACGTCTTTCCATTTAAGGATACTTTTGAAATTGTATATATCGCTATGTCACTAAACTCGTTTTCATTATAAATATCTTTTAAATATTGTGCATATTGCCATATCATATCTGTCTGAAAACTCATTTGTTTTTCTTGAATGACCGTTAATCGTTTTATAGGATATTCTTTCCATTGCTTTCCAGAGGTATTATCAATAACCGCAAATTCTGTAAACCCGTTTTTTCCATAATCATGACATGCCACGAAAAACGAAATCCATTTTCTGTCCATAATACATTATCAGATAGCATTAAATGGCGAAAAGGAAAGCTGTACTAATTAGTCCACAAATGACCAATAGAATACGTTTTAGCAGTTCCGCTTATAAGCACACGATCACCTTTGTTTTCGCAGTGTAACACTCCTCCTCTTTTAGAGATTTGTTTTGCAGATAAAACTTTTTTTAATAATCGTGAAGACCAAAAAGGGATTAGAGAACAGTGTGCAGAACCTGTTACTGGGTCTTCCAAAATTGAAGCTTGTGGTGTGAAAAATCTAGATACAAAATCACAATCAGTACCTTTTGTTGTTACAATAACGCCACCAGGATCTAGGTTTATTTGATCAAAAAACTGTCTATTAATTTTTATGTTTATTATATCCTGTTCAGTATCATATACCAAAATATAGTCTCTAGATTTAAAAACTTCTTGCGGCTGGATATTTAGTGACTTACTTATTATTTCTGGGAGTTCAGAAACTGTTGGCATTCTTGAAGGAAAATCTAAAGAATAGAAGTCGCCTTTAATAAAAACAGTTAAATCTCCACTTAGCGTTTCAAATACTATTTTATTTTTGGAATAGTTTAAAATCGTTTTTAAACAATGAGCCACAGCTAGTGTTGCGTGTCCACATAAATCCATTTCAATTTCTGGAGTAAACCATCTCAAATGTATTTTATCACCTTTATCTATAAAGAAAGCTGTTTCAGCTACTGCATTTTCTTTTGTAATATTGAATAACACATCATCTGTTAGCCATTCTTTTAACGGTACAACACAAGCTGGATTTCCTCCAAAAACTTCATCAGTAAACGCGTCTATTTGGTATAAGTCAAGTTTCATCTATACGTAAACATATCGTTGGCAAATTTTTTATTTAACAAACCTACTATGCCAACTCTCACTTACAGGGACTTCCCAATTTTCTTTAAACTCAGCAATATTAGTGACAAGATTATTAAATACAATTGTTTTTCTAGAAACAGCTTTGTCTTTTGCCATCTTCTTAAAGTCTAACAATGATTTATGTGCAATGAATTCACCTTGCTTATAAGACACATTCATTTTATCCATCAAATCTACGTTATAGTCTTTTTCTAACTGCTGAATAAAATGCACTGATGCATCAATGCTACAACCAGTAGCAGTATTCAAGTTTTGATTTAAGGCTATAACAATAAATCGCTTGTATTCAATAGTGTATCCAGATAGCAAATCGCTGCCGTGAGCTGTCCAGTTTTCAATGAAAATATCTAGTTTTGCTTTTATTTCTGAAAGTTCTAATGCCGTAAATGATCTATTAGCTTGATAAATCCAAACGCGAGATTCTTCAGGAAGTGTATTAAAATCGACTAACATATATTTTTATATTTCTAAACACAAAAATACAATTTTACATCCAATCCTTTTGACTAGATTCTACTTTAAATAGCAAGAAATCATAGATAGATTTTGCCTCTTTCTCTTTGATATAAGGAATTGTAACAGCTTTAGATGCTGTTGAAATAATAACAGATGTTATTCCTCTTCGCTTTTGAAATATAGTTTGTTTTAACTTTATCGCTTGTATTTTATGGGTTTCTAAAATATTGATTGTCGTATCAATAACACCACTTCCAATAGTTACAAACGCATCATCGATTTTATAATATGCTTTTTTATAACCAAAGTACACATACAATACAGACAAAGGAATCACTATTAAATTAATCCACCACATATCTTTTCCGAAGATAAAAAATGCTAGAACATTAAATATAATAGCTGGTATAAACATATGTAGTCCTAAAATTCGTTTATAATATGAATGTGGCTTGCATCTATTTACAGCTCCAGCATAGCCTTCTAATAATTTACTTGCCAAGTAATCTACTTGTTGTTTATCTAAGGCGACAATTGTAAAATTTTTGCGCTGCTTAACATTTACCATAGCTTGTTTTACAGACAACGTATGCAAACCAAAATACTGCTTTATACGATTGGTTTTAACAACCAAGTTTTGAATCCTACTAGGTGTTAAACTTAAAGACACTTTATTAAATAAGCCTTTATTTATTTCAATTGTTTTTTGGTTTTCTATAACTTCTAGATTAAAATTAGCAACAAGGGTTTTAATAACTGAAAAAAGCAGAGAAAATAATAACCCAAAAACAACTACTATCAAATTAATAACTATTATATTAAAAAGGCTTTCATTATTAAGATCAACAACACTTTCGATTCGTTCTCTTAATCTAAATTCTTTTAGATACTCTTTAAATTCATAATACAAGCCAAAAGTAAAAGATGCAATAATTGCAAAACTCTTTAGATGATTTTGAGAAATACCTTCCAATATTAATCGTTTAGGAGAGACCTGGAAAAACACATTTTTCTCCTCAATAGCATCAACTTTGCCATTATCTGTATGACTTTTATTAAATAATTCTTCTTTAAGTTGTAAAGCTGTTACTTTATCTAAAGCACTAATTTCTATTTCCGATTTGTTATCTCCTGCCGTTTCTATGTTAAGCGACACTACATTTATAAGTTGTTGCAGGAAGTTTTGTTTTATATAAACATTTTGGATTTTTGACTTAGGAATAATTGTATTATCCTTATTCAGGATTCCTGTTGCTAAATGAAAATCATCTTTACTAAGATGAAATTTAAAGTTGAGATACTTTAAAATAGCAATGACTAAAATAATTACTAAAACACCAATTATAATTAATAGAATTGTTGTTGGCGTTAAATTTAGAAAGGATTTTTTTTTAGTTAACGATAAGCCAAAAGCAATAAAAAGAACAAAGAATTTTTTAAAAAATCTAAACGTTTTAAATCCGAAAATGATAATAATCCCTTTTGAAGATTGGCGTACAGGTTGAGAAAAATCAGCTATTTCCATTTACTTTAGCGCTTATAAAATCGTTGATCTCCCTAGCTACTTCATTCGGTAAGCCTTTAATACTTAAGTCGCTACCAGACTCACCTGCCGTATATATATTAAGTGTCGCTAAATGGAATCGTCTTGCGAGCCAACTTCTAGAGACTTCAACATGTTGTATTCTTGAAATAGGTACTGTTGTAATTGAATTTACTAAAAGTCCTTTTGCATAAATAATATCAAGCGTTCTAATAGCATATTTACGTTTGCTAAATGCTAATAATGCGCTACCGAAATTTAAAATACTAAACACTAAAAGAATTGTAAATAGATACCAGAAATTTTGTTGAATGCCATCATTAGGAATAAACCATTTCGCAAGAAACAAGACTAAAAATATTATGGAGTACAGTAGTAGTTTATTTAAAGCAATGACTTTTATAAACTGTTTGGAAATTGGCTTCAAAATCACGTCACCGATTTTCGGTAATTCGTCATTAAACAATTGTGAATTAGTAAACTTCATTTTATAGTGACTCAAAAGTCGCAGTATTATTTCTTATTTTGCTTTTTTAAATTTCGATATGTTAAAAATCCATACATAACAACTGCAAATGGAAAATAAAAGGCAAGTCGTTTCCATGAAAAACCTCGGCCTAAAAAATAATCAAATGCGGTGATAATAATACAAAATACAACACCTCCAACCAATGCTGCTATAACGATTCGTTTTTTACTTATTTCTGCCATTTTTATAAATCTTGTGCGTTAGCAATTAATTCAGCAATATCCATAACTTCAACTTCTGCTTCTTTTTCTTTTGCCTTTACACCATCTGACATCATAGTCATACAGTAAGGACAACCTGTTGCAATAATATCAGGATTCGTTTTTAAGGCATCCTGTGTGCGTAGCTCATTAATGTCCATATTTCCTTTTTCAGGCTCTTTAAACATTTGCGCTCCTCCAGCTCCACAACAAAGAGCCGAAGCTTTACTTCGTTTCATTTCTTGCATATTAGCATTAAGAATTGCTAATACGTCTCTTGGTGCATCATACTCTGAGTTGGCTCTTCCTAAGTAACAAGGATCATGAAATGTAATACGCTTTCCTTTATAATTATTATCCTTAATTTCAATTTTATTAGAATCAATTAATTCTTTTAAAAATTGTGTATGATGCATTACCTCATAGTTACCGCCCAAACTAGGATATTCATTTTTTAAACAGTTAAACGAATGAGGATCACAAGTAACAATGCGTTTTACTTCATACGCGTTTAACAATTCGATATTCATTAATGCTTGCATTTGAAACAAGAATTCATTTCCTGCGCGTTTAGCAACATCACCTGTAGAACTTTCTTCTGTACCAAGTACTGCAAAATTAACTTGAGCTTTGTTTAATATTTTCACAAATGCTTTGGTGATCTTCTTTGCTCTATCATCATAGCTACCTGCAGAACCTACCCAGAATAGCACATCTGGTTGTTTTCCTTCTGCCATAAATTCTGCCATTGTTGGCACTTTGAGTAATTCGCTCATACTTTTTTATTCTTTAGTCTTCAATTATTACGAAAACGCTTTCTTAACTAATTAAAACTATAATCTAATACAAGATTATAGTGATCGATAAACTATTTAATCATGTTGACCGTCATCAAATACTTGAATGGTCACTTTTTTATCTACTAAATCTGTAAATTTCCCTTTGTAACGTGTTGCTTTAACAAGGTGATTATCTATCCAATGATAGTTTCCTCCTCTTGGTTTCCCCATTAAAAGTGAATGAAATTTAAAGCCGTGCTTATTCAGCCACGTTGTAGTAACATCTCTATGATCTTCAGTACGTGATGTAAAAAAACAAATCATATGCCCTTCTTCATACCATTTATTACATGTTGCTAATGCATCAGGATAAGGGTCACAAGTTCCCATACGTTCTGGTTCTTCATTAGGAACATCCTCAGTAATAGTTCCATCAATATCAATTAAATAATTTTTTACGCCTTCTGGCAACACTGGACTTATTTTCTCTCCAGCTTCTACTTTCTCATGTAACAGTTGATCTGCTTCTTCTCTCTTCATACAATTTCCCAAATTAACAGGACGTTTTAATTATTAAACTTAGTCTTCTTTAATTGCAGCAAAATCTAGTTTTGCTATTCTTATATAAATAGCGAGTTTTTTATCGCCATTTTTTAATTTATTTTCAGGATAAAAACTCTCTTGATATGCTCTTCGTTTTGCTTCTTCCCCAATGATTTGTTTTTGAAAATCTGTACAATAATCACATATTACTTTTAAAACCTTAATATCTTTCACATCATTATTACGGTATTCAATACGCGTATATGTTTTAATTTGCAACGAATCCTTTTTATAGGATTGTGCATTTACAAAAGCACAATTTAAACAAGAAATCAATAGTATTATAAGTTGATATTTCCGAAGAGAAACAACCATTATTACTCGTCTTTCCAGTTTAAACGATCTTGTTGATTGTATGGCCAAGGCGCTCCATTATTTTCAATATTAGTCATCATATTATTAAGTTCCATTGGTGCTGCACTTTGCTCCATAACTAAATATTGACGCATCTGCATAATGATGTTCAACGGGTCAATACTTACTGGACAAGCTTCAACACAAGCATTACAAGTGGTACAAGCCCAAAGCTCTTCATTAGTTATATAATCTCCTAATAACTGTTTTCCGTCATCCTTAAACTCACCATTATTAGCATCAATGTTTTTACCTACTTCTTCAAGACGATCACGAGTATCCATCATTATTTTTCGAGGCGATAGTTTTTTTCCTGTTTGATTGGCAGGGCATTCGCTGGTACAACGTCCACATTCTGTACAGGTATAAGCATTTAGTAAATTAACCCATGATAAATCTTGCACATCACTAACACCAAATTTTGCAGGCACATCATCTTCTGCGCCTTCAGGAGCTGCTGCAAATGGATCTGCATCTGGGTCCATCATCATCTTTACTTCTTTAGTGACAGCTTCAAGATTCTCAAATTGTCCTTTAGGCTTCAATTTTCCGTAGAATGTATTAGGAAATGCTAAAAGTATATGTAAATGCTTAGAAAAATACAGATAATTTAAAAACACTAAGATCCCTAAAATATGAAACCACCAAGCTGTGCGCTCAATTATAATAAGTGTTGCATTAGACAAACCATCAAATAAAGGCAATAAGAATTGGCTAATAGGAAATGAGCCTGCAGTGTGATAGGCTTCTACTCCATTAAGTTGTAATTGAAGATCTGTTCCATTCATGGTTAAGAATAAAGACATTAAAACCATTTCAAAATACAATATGATATTACCATCGCTTTTTGGCCAATCTTTCATTTCGGCGCTTAAAAAACGTTTTAATTTTATCACATTACGTCTTAACCAAAATATAATAACTGCGACTAGAACTAAAAATGCTAATACTTCAAAAGAACCAATTAGGATATCATAAATTTTACCTGCTGAAGAGAAAATACGATGCTTCCCTGTTAAGCCATCAATAATAATCTCTAGAACTTCAATATTTATAATGACAAAACCTACATAAACGATAACGTGCAAAAAACCAGCAATAGGTCGCTTAACCATTTTACTTTGACCTAAGGCTATCATAGCCATATTTCTCCAGCGTTGTGGTCTATTATCGCTTACATCAACATCCTGTCCGAGTTTGATATTTCGTATTAATTTTTTTACGTTTCTAGTAAAATAACCAATACCTAAAATTAAAGCTATTGCAAATAATATTTGTGGAATAAAACTCATATATGATTGGTGTGTTAGTCTTTGTCTTTTATTTCATTCCCTTCAGCATCATATTGTTTTGCTTTCTTTCCGAAGAGAGAAAAATGAACATATCGCTTTGGGTTTAACTTCATATCCTCTAAGAGTTGCTCCATTTGTTTGGAAGCACCTTCTAGGTTATTATACAAGCCTTCATCCTTCAATAGTTTGCCTATAGAACCGTCTCCATTTTCAATACTTGCCATAAGCACATTAACAGACATCAGTGTTTTATCAAGTTCTGCAACAGTTTGTGACAACTTCACTTGCTTTAAATCTCTTGTAATAACTGATAAATCACTAGTAATAGAATCAAAATTTGTTAATACAGAGTTTAGCTTCTCATCATTTTTAGATACAAATGAATTTATAGAGTAAGAAACTGCTTTAAATGATTTCATGGTTGCATTAAGCTCGGAAATGGCATTCTTAATACCGTTTTCTGAGTCATCAGTAACTAAAGCATTAAGACTGACTAAAAGTGTATCTGCAGTTTTTAATGTAGAACCTAAATCGTTTCCAACACCTGAAAAATTATCAGTTAAGCTTTTAACTAAACCTTCTTGCACTTCTGATTTTAAGAAATCTCCCGAAATTGCTAGCTCTCCTTCGCTACTTACAACAATAGCTAATGCATTTCCTCCCATTAATCCAGTTTCATAAAGTCTTATTTTACTTTGTTTTGTAAACTTTAACTGTTGGTCTACCGTAAAGGCAACTCGTGTTTTTCCTGTTTCATAATCATAAATAATATCTTTAATTTTACCAACAGCATTTCCTTTTACAGTTACAGGTGATGATTTATTTAATGCATTATAATCAAACTCTGTATAGTATGTGTCTTGTGAATCAAACAGACTTTCGCCTTTAAGATATTTAAATAAAAATATTAATAATATAATACCCGAAAGCACGAGTATTGCTGTTTTTACTTCTCTTGAAATTTTCAAAATTTAGAATTTTGGGTTGAAACAAAATTAACAATAAAAATATAAAGAATCTTTCTAATTAGAAGCTGATTTTAATGCTTCTGAAACATCTATTTTGTTTCCATCTTTATATGCGACAATGAAAGCATCTGGAAACCCATTAGATTTCGCTTTCTTTTGAAGTTGTTTTATTAAATTAAAATCTGATGAACTACCGCTAAAGTATTTATAAATCGTTCCTATTTTCTCTCTCGAGATCTCTTTTAAGCCATTAAAATTATAAGACTTAGGCGCAAGTTTTCTAGAACTTGCAGCAATTTGAACCTTAAACTCAACATTATCTATAATTTGCGGCTCAGTATCTATAACTTCGGTGGCATCTGAATTATCCTGATAAATATTTATACCGACATTTTGTTCTATATATGTTTTATAACTAAAAATAGCCTTCTTTATAGCTGTTGCCATTTTTGTTTGACCTGTTGATGAATTTAAAAATTTCCCTTCAGATTTATTCGTTAAAAAACCAACTTCAACAAGCACACTTGGCATATATGTATTATGCATAACCCATAAACTTGCTTGTTTTAAACCTCTACTCTTTCGTTTTAAGCCTTTAGAGAAATTATCTTCAATTATTCTCGCCAGTTTGATACTATTCTCAGTGTAATCTTCTTGCAATAAACTTAGCGCAATTAAAGATTCTGGAGAGTCTGGATCAAACCCTTCATAATGTTTTTCATAATCGGCTTCAAGGAAAATTACTTCATTTTCTTTTTTAGCGATTTCCATGTTTCGTTTTGTATTTGCCACTCCAAGCACAAAAGTCTCTGTTCCAGATGCTTGAGAATGATGCGCATTACAGTGTACAGAAACAAATAAATCGGCATCGGCATCATTAGCTATTTTTGCACGCCCTCTAAGGGTCACAAAAACATCTTTCTTTCTAGTATAAATAACTTTGATGCCTTTATTTTTTTCTAATTCTTTCCCAATTTGAAGAACAATATTTAATGCTATGCTTTTTTCTTTGTGACCATTTCCTAAGTTACCATAATCATGTCCTCCATGACCAGCATCTAACACAACAACAAATTTGTCGCTATTGTTTTGAAAGGCATATGCAGATGTTAAAAAACTGGTAAATAACACTATTGCTAATACGAATATATAATGAGATGTCGTTTTCATACGTGTTTAACGTTTTATCAACTGGGTTTATTTTAAGTATCCCAATTGTAAATTTTATATGGTTTAGATACTTTTGATAAATTAATTGAATTATAAATTAATCATAAAAAATATATGTAATTTTGGGAATTCAAAAACCGAGCCATACTTTAGCAAAAATACATTTAAAAGCATTGCGTACAAAAAGCTTATACATACTTTTCTCTCTAAGTTTTACCATGTTTATTAACATGTTTTGCTTCGCCCAAGAATTGCCAAAACCTAAAGAACCAATAAAGCCCAAGTTAGTTAACGACACAACACTTGTAAATATAGGTTCTATACTTGATATACCACAAAACACCAAAGAAATAGATAGTGTAAAAAAAGATTCGGTACCAAAGAAAAAAGAAACACTTTCTGGTATCGTTAATTATAAGGCGAAAGATTATGTAAAACTAGATCAAAAGAAAAAGCAAACGGTTTTATTTAATGAAGCTGAAGTAAATTACACTGATATGAATATTAAGGCTGGTATCATTGTAATAGACCATAGTAGGAATTTAGTTTTCGCAGGACGCTTAAAAGATTCTTTAGGTGTGTATTCTCAAAAGCCTGTTTTTACTCAAGGCCAAAGTGTTATTGAACCAGACTCTATTATATTTAATACCGTGACTAAAAAAGCACTCGTTTTTAATTCTATGACCGAAGAAAGTGGTGGTACTATAATTGCCGAAGTCACAAAAATGGAAAACGATTCTACACTTTTTATTAAAAACGGAAAGTTTACAACCTCAGAGAATTTAGATGATCCAGAATATTATTTTCTAATGCGTAAAGCTAAAGTTGTTCCTGGAACAAAAGTAATTACAGGATTGACTAATCTATTTATATATGACGTTCCTACTCCTATTGGTTTACCTTTTGCTTATTTTCCTATGAGTAAAAAACAAACCTCTGGAGTCATTATGCCAACTCCTGGTCAGGACCTAGGAAATGATAGAGGTTATTATTTGCAAAATGGAGGTTACTATTTTGCAATTAGTGATTATTTAGATTTAGCTGTTCTTGGTGATTATTATACTAATGGTAGTTACGGATTGCGATTAGAGACAAATTATGCGTTACGCTATAAATATAGGGGGAATCTAAGTTTTAGATATGAAAACTTAATTAATAGTGAGCGTGGTTTTCCCGATTTTTCAAAATCTACAATTTATAATATCAGATGGTCACATAGCCAGGATGCAAAATCGAATCCGAATTCTAGATTTTCGGCATCTGTAAACTTAGGTAGTAGTAACTATTTTAGACAATCTATCAACCAATTAAATTTACCCAGCACACAAAATAATACTTTAGCGTCTTCGGTATCGTATTCAAAAACATTTCAAGGCGAACCACAGGTAAACATGAGTGTAACCGCTACACATTCTCAAAACACAAACACTGAGAGTATTAACATGACATTGCCTACCGTTCAAGCAAGTGTAGGTCGTATGTTTCCTTTTGCTCCTGCAACAGGGACCAAGAAAGGTATTATTCAAAATATAAACTTTCAATATAATATAAGAGGAGAAAATAGAATTCAAACTACTGATTCATTGTTTTTTAAACCTGAAATGTTTAATGACGCACAAGTTGGCGCTTTACACTCTATTCCTATATCCACAAATTTTAAAGTATTTAAGTATTTTAGTATGAGTGCTAGTGCTAATTTAGAAGAGAACTGGACACTTAATACAATTAATGAATACTATGATCAAGGTACTGAAACAATTATAACAGAAGACTTAAATCAATTTGATCGCTTTTTTACATATAATTTTAGTACTAGTATAGGGACAACAATTTATGGTATGTTTGACTTTGAAAAAGAAGGAAAAGACCCAAAAATTCAAAAGATAAGGCATGTTATGCGACCGTCTATTAGCTATAATATTAATCCTGCTTTTGACAAGTACTATGACACTTATGAAATCATAGATGCTGATGGCACTACAGTTGAAGAGTTTACAAGGTTTGAAGGCTCTCTATTTGGTGTGCCAAATAAAACCTTTTCGAGCTCAATGGGAATTTCATTAGGGAATAATTTTGAAGCCAAAGTAAGAGACAAAGATAGTTCTTCTGTAGAACCAAAGAAGATCAAGCTTTTGAACAACCTTAACCTTTCTACATCTTATAATTTTGCTGGTGATTCGTTAAATTGGAGTCCGTTACGAGTTTCAGGTGGAACAACAATCTTAAAGGATAAGATGAATATTAACTTCGGGATGGTTTTAGATCCTTATGCACTTGATAATAACAATAGAAAAGTCAACCAATTTAATATTGATAATGGCGGTAGCTTATTTAGACTAACCTCTGCGAATTTAAATATCAGTTATTCTATATCAAGCAAAGAGTTTGAAGGTGGTGATAACGAAAATGATGCTGCAACTCAAGAAACATTACGAAGTGGTGGACGTGCAGATGACCTCTTTGGTAAATCACAAGATTTCGCCGACCAACGATTATCTGATGACAATAACGGTAAGAAAAAGAAAGAAGAACCTTCAGATCTTTACAATTATAATATTCCGTGGAGTTTACGACTAGCTTATGCTGTAAACTATACTAACTCTGCGCGACAAAATACTATTTCAAGCAATTCTTTAATGTTTTCTGGAGACATAGAATTATCGCCACGATGGTCTGTTGGCGCTTCATCTGGTTACGATTTTGTAAATAAAGGATTTACACAAACACAATTGCGTTTTGAACGTGATTTATTAAGCTGGAGAATGAACTTTACTTGGGTTCCTTTTGGAACATATAATTCATGGAACTTCTTTATTGGCATCAAGTCAAGCATCTTAAAAGATCTTAAATACGATAAACGTAGACAATCAGATCAACAATTATAATCTTCAAAATCACATTATGAAAACTATCATCAATACACCTAAAGCCCCTGCCCCAATTGGGCCATACAATCAAGCTGTTTTAACAGGGAACACGTTATATACATCAGGACAAATAGCAATTGATGTTAACACAGGTGAATTGATCTTAGAATCTATTACTTTAGAAACAGAACAAGTAATGACAAACTTAAAAGCGGTTTTAGAAGCTGCTAAAATGACTTTTGATAATGTTATTAAAACTTCTATTTTTATTAGTGATATGAATAATTTCTCTAAAATTAATGACGTTTATGCAACTTATTTTGATGCTAATACAGCTCCAGCTCGCGAAACTGTAGAAGTTGCAAACCTACCAAAGTTTGTAAATGTTGAAATTAGCATGATTGCAGTGAAATAACTACCTCAAATAGAGTTATAAACAATCATTTCTTAAAAACTTCATTACTCAAGTGTTTTATCATTGTTTCATAGGCTTAAATTTGAAATATCTTTTAAACAACCTTACTATGATTAAAGTTTTAATTACTACTGCCCTATTATTATGTGCGTCTGTTGTTTTTGCTCAAAAAGAATTTGAAAAATCTTTAGATTCTGTTCAAACTCTTGATGATGTAACAATCTTCCTAAAGAAAAACAAAAAGGCAAAAGGAAAAGTGATTGTATTTAACAGAGAAAAACACAAAACCCGAATGGCAAATGACATTTTTAAAATGGGCATTGGTTCTAAAAGAACATTCGGAGATAATCCACAAAAAACATATTATAAAGTTATTGATAAATATCAAATTCCTTATTACAAAGTAAGTTGTGTCTATCTTGATGGTAACAAAATGTCTTCTAAAGACATTAATTCTATGAGACAGAAAGTAATATCTAAATACAACGAAGGTTATAAATTTAGTGTTTTAGCGAAGCAATACTCTATGGATCAAACTGCTAGTCAAGGTGGCGATTTAGGCTGGTTTACCGAAGGGGATTTTCGTCCAGAATTTGAAACTCCTATTATAAAAGGTAATTATAGTGTCAATGATATATTTACTATAGATATTCCAGAAATTAAAGCTTATTATGTTGTTTTAATTACTGAGGACACAAAACTTATTGAAGAAGCAAAAGTTTTAAAAATTACAGAACCGAGAAAATAATGCAACTTTTTTATAATGAAAATTTAACTCAAAGCGATTCTGAAATCCGTTTTTCCAAAGAAGAAAGTCGACATATCGTTAAAGTCTTACGTAAATCTATTGGAGATATCTTACAAATTACAAACGGAAAAGGCTGGCTGTTTACTGCTGAAATTACAATTGCAGATATTAAAAATTGCTTAGCAATAATCAAAACAGTCAAATTACAACCAAAAAAAAACTACCAACTTCATTTAGCAGTTGCTCCTACTAAAATGAATGACAGATATGAGTGGTTTTTAGAAAAAGCTACAGAAATTGGTATTGATGTTATTACGCCTGTTTTTTGTGATAATAGCGAACGTAAAGTCGTTAAAGCAGATCGCTATGAAAAGATTTTACAATCAGCAATGAAACAATCTTTAAATTGTTATAAACCAAAACTTAATGAAGCCATGTCGTTTAATGATTTTGTAACTCAAAATTTTAACGAGCAACTGTTTATTGCGCATTGTGAAGACACTCATAAAATAGCATTAAAACAAGAATTAAAGTCAAATGAAAATGTAACAATTCTTATTGGTCCAGAAGGTGATTTTAGCGCTAGAGAAATCAAACTTGCCTTAGCATCTAATTTTACACCTGTAACTCTTGGAGAAACAAGATTACGAACAGAAACCGCTGCGATTGTTGCCTGTCATTCTGTTGCTTTTATAAATGAACTATAAGTTTACTTTGGACACTCCAATTATTTCTATATCAGAATTTTGAATAATTGTAATTAGTTTTATTTTATCCGTTTTTTTAGTTAGTTTTGGCAATGAAATAACTGAAAATCCTTTAGATTTTTTAAGCTCTATAATAGTTTCTGCTACAACTATATTTGAATTTTTTAATCTGAGATTTCTATTTTCTCCTCTTTCAATCTTTGTAATACGCTCATCAATAACTAATACTATTCGGAGTGATTTGTCTTTAATAGTTCCGAGGATATTATAATTAAATTTCACATAATCATCAGTCATATCTATCGCAGTAATTTCTATGCTATTCTCTGCTGGAATTTCTGCGTAATGTTTCAACTTAGCATGCATTATATTAGAATTTGAACCAACAAAATGTTCTTTTCCATTAACTACCACTTGAGGTGTATAAATAGAACTGCTATTAAATTTCTGACTATACACACGTTGTTTATTACTAAATTCTTTTTTGCTAAAAGGATCTTTCCATCCAATATAATTCCAATAATCTACATGGTATGATAGTGCTACAACTTGATTACCGTGATTACTAGCTTGAATTTCTGTTAATAATTTGTCTGCTAACGGACAACTAGAACAACCTTGCGAAGTAAAAAGCTCCAAAACAGTAACAGGCGGATAAGTTTCACGTTTTTCCGAAGAAAAAAATAGCGGTATCATAAATAACGTTAAAAGGATATGTTTCATAACTCTTATTTTTTATTTTTGAACTATGAGATTTAGTTCGCAACATTTTAAAAATCTTACAGTAGCAATTGCACTTGTGATAAGTTTAACAAGTTTCAATACTATAGCGCAAGATCTAGCAATAATAAAATACAAAGGTGGTGGTGATTGGTACAGTAATCCAACAGCGCTTCCTAACTTGATTAAGTATTGCAATGCCAATATTAATACTAAAATGAGCACCAAACCTCAGATTGTTGAAGTTGGTAGTATTGATATTTTTCAGTTTCCATTATTACATATGACAGGTCACGGCAATGTATTTTTTACAGACGAAGATGCTGACAACCTAAGGAAATACTTGATTTCAGGTGGTTTTTTACATATAGATGACAATTACGGCATGGAACCTTACATTAAAAAAGAACTTAAAAAAGTATTTCCTAACCACGAATTGGTAGAGCTACCTAAAGACCATGACATATTTAATACAGCATATAAATTCCCAAAAGGTTTACCTAAAATTCATGAACATGACGGAAAGCGACCACAAGCTTTAGGGATTTTTAACGACAATCGATTGGTATTGCTATTTACGTTTGAAAGTGACCTAGGTGATGGCTGGGAAGATCCTGAAGTACACAGCGATCCAGAAGATGTAAGAGAAAAAGCACTTAAAATGGGAGCTAATATTGTAAAATATGCATTTGAAAACTAAACGTTCATTCGTTAAATTTTTCGCTCTTATTTTTATAGCAGCATTATCATTCCAATCCTTATACAACATAAGCAGTCATCCTTATTCTACTGGCACAAACACCTTACATGGTTTACCGTATTTTACATATTTACACATTCTTTAAATCATTAGATTCATTTTATTTTTAAGCTTAGACATTAAAACATATGCAACTTAATCATTATGCAAGCACTTTTAAAAAGCACACATTTCCAATAACATTGGTTTGTGAAAATGTAACCAATGCCCCTAATATTGGAAGCCTATTTAGAACTGCTGATGCTTTTGGCATTGAACAACTAATATTTTGTGGTGAACAAATTCCCTTAGGACGAAAAATGACAAAAACATCTAGAGCTACTGAAAAGCACGTAAACCATGATGTTAGAACAAACATATCTGAAGTCATTTTAGAACTAAAAAGCAAAGGTTATTTTATTATTGCATTAGAAATCACAACAAAAAGCAAAGCTTTGGTTGACTATAAATTTCCAAAAAACAAAGCCATAGCCATAATTATTGGCGATGAAAACTTTGGTGTATCAAAGGATATGCTTGAAATTTGTGACGATACAATTCATATTAATATGTATGGACAAAACAGCAGCATGAATGTTGTGCAAGCCACAAGCGTGACTTTGTATGAAATTACCAAACAAATTAAATAAAGTCTTTATATATTTATAAAGTAAAAATTATAAAATGAATTCTAAAACCATTGCAAACGGAATACTTCGCGCCATAGGCATTATTGTAGCTATTACTTTAGTAATCTATTTTTTCTACAAAGTACAATCTGTAATTGTATACTTACTTATTGCTGCAGTTATTTCGCTTATCGGAAAGCCTATTATTATTTTCCTAAGAAGACGTTTGAAATTTGGAAACACTATAGCTGTAATTACAACTATGCTATTGCTTTTAGGTGTTTTTGTTGGTAGTATTAGTTTGTTAATTCCATTATTAGTTGAACAAGGTCAAAACCTGTCTTTATTAGACATAAACCAGCTAAAAATTAATATTGAAGAACTTTATCGCGCAAGTATATCATACCTAGAGCTTAATCATATTGATGCAGAACAGGCTATTAAAGATTCTAAAATTTTATCGAGTTTAGATTATAGTATAATTCCAAATTTCTTAAATAACATCGCTTCTGGATTAGGTAGTTTTGGCATAGGCTTAATGTCTGTCTTATTTATTACATTTTTCTTTTTAAAGGATAGCAATCTATTTCAACAAGGGATTATGACTTTCATTCCAAATGAGAAAGAATCTAAAACCAAACGATCATTTACTAAGATTTCTGATTTACTCTCGCGTTATTTCGTTGGGCTATTTTTTCAAATCCTAATCCTCTTTATCATTTACACTATAGGTCTTTTATTTATAGGAGTAAAAAACGCTGTGGTAATCGCTTTCTTATGTGCATTAATAAACCTTATACCCTATTTAGGCCCATTAATTGGAGGCATATTGATGTTGCTTTTAGTCATGACCAACAATTTAACAGATAGTTTTAATGATGTCATTTTACCTAATATTGGATACGCAATGATCATTATTATTATTGCGCAATTAGTCGACAACTTCTTTAGTCAACCAATTATATTTTCCAAAAGCGTAAAATCCCATCCCTTAGAAATTTTCTTAATTATAATTATAGCTGGTCTTCTTTTTGGTGTTGTAGGTATGATTGTTGCCGTGCCAAGTTATACAGCCATTAAAGTAATTCTTAAAGAATTTTTATCTGAAAATAAAGTCGTTAAAAAACTAACTCAAGGTTTATAATTAGATTTGAATACTGAAATTTTAAATACTGAAATTCAAGATTTTATCATTAAAAATCTATCTACTGATGTCTCTAAGATACTTTTAAAAGGCACGAATTTCAAAAACGTGAATACGCTTGAAATTATAGAGCAAATAGAAGCTAAAGCAAAGTGCGAAAAGAAACTATCGACGTGGTTTAATACTGAAAATATTTACTTTCCAAATAAACTCAACATCGAACAGACCTCTTCGGAAACTGCCGCAGAATACAAATCTCAACTTTTATCAGGTGTATCAATCATAGACATAACAGGAGGCTTTGGAGTTGATTGTTATTATTTTTCACGAATTTTTAAAACGGTTACCCATTGTGAAATAAACGAAGAATTATCATCTATTGTAAACCATAACAATAAACAATTAGGAGTAACGAATAGTCATACAGTAGCTTTTAATGGAATTGATTATTTAATTTCCAAAGACAAAAAATACGATTGGATTTATATCGATCCCTCTCGAAGACATGATAGTAAAGGAAAAGTATTTTTCTTAAAAGACTGCTTACCTAATGTGCCTAAACACTTAGATACACTTTTTAATTATAGTGATCATATTGCCATTAAAACCTCTCCGCTTTTAGATTTATCAATTGGAATTAATGAATTAAAACACGTAAGGGACATCCATATTATAGCTATTAAAAATGAAGTTAAAGAACTTATATGGATATTAGAAAAAGGTTTTAATAGTGAGATTACGATTAAAACCGTTAATATTATTGAGGATAAAAACGATCTATTCTCTTTTAAATTAAATAGAGAATCTAAAGCTCATGTAACCTATGAGACGCCTTTAAAATATATTTATGAGCCTAATTCAGCACTATTGAAATCTGGCGGATTTAATAGCTTATCTGAAAATTTAAAGCTTTCAAAACTACATCAGCACTCACATTTATTTACGAGTAATGAATTAGTGGATTTTCCAGGTCGAACTTTTAAAGTTGACACCTTGATAGGCTACAATAAAAAAGCTTTAAAAAAACTAGGGATATCAAAAGCTAACATCACTACAAGAAATTTTCCAGAAACAGTACAAAACATTAGAAAGAAACATCACATTAAAGATGGTGGTAACATCTACCTGTTCTTTACTACAAATTATTCTAACGAGAAAATTGTACTAGTTTGTTCAAAAACCTATTAAAGGTTCTCTGGCACAGAAGGAATTAGATAATTATCAATTCCTACTTCCATATCAAAACTCATACATTGATTCATCATGAACACCACTTTTTCATCACGAATGCCTGTTGTATTTTTTGAAATATTAAAAATAATATCATCAGCAGCAAAAGTTAAAAAACTAGAAGCATTACCAGGATTTAAATTATGTACTGTATGTAATATTACGCCATCAATAGTAGCAATTTCTAATGTTATTGCAACAGTACCACTATTTGTTATTCTGGCTTGAGGATCTTGCGAATCACAAGGATCTAAGGCGTCTAACGCTATAGTAGTATCAGAAATAGTAATGTTTTGAGATTGTTCGCCTTGAAAGGATTCAACAGAACAACTATAACATGTCGTCATAACAATTGCGCAAGCAATTGCATTAGTAAGTAGGTTTTTCATCGATTTGGGTTTTAATGAAAATTATAGGACAAATGTAGACTTAAATTTAAATAAAACAAATTATTATATCGATAAAACGCATTATATATTCGATGAAATACAATTTTGCATTATAAAAAGCACATGAACAGTAATATAACACTCTTAATTACAAGTAATTACACTTATTCATTAAATAGGTGGCTAAAAAAAAATCTACTCCACAAAAGTATGGTTTTCACCTCAAACAACACATAATCAACTCATTAATAACAATAACTAAGACAATTTAAAGCTTAAATCGTATTGTATTTGATTTGCAAACTTTTACATATAGTTTAGGCATATTTTTAAAATATTGTGGGAACGTGTTTGTATATGGTTAGAAATTAAGCTAACAAATGAAAACGAATCAAAAGAAGACCTGTAGGATTTCCTAAGTACACAGAGCTAGTAATCGACTATACACATTGCTATGTAATGTTATTAAAAAAGCATGAACATATTTAAAAAATAAGCCCATGCTTTGATGCAATCATTAAAATTTTAATTGAGTTTTAGTCAGGACAAGAACATGCGCAATAATATGTTCCTCCTTCAACAGACGTAGTGCCATCATCCCAGACTACAGTATAGCTAACTGTTACAAATCCCAAAAAACAAGTTTCTGTTTTCGGACCTACAAAAACTGCTTTTTTCTTCTCCTTTTTTATTGATGAATAATTTATTTTAATTGTTTTCAAATTTTCTTCATACTCCTTCACTATAGATTCTTCAGTTTTCAAATCAGCAAAAGGGAGATTAATCACTAAAGGATTTTGAGAAAATCCATAGGCCCCAAATAAGATTGAGAAAATCATGGTCATTAACAATTGTCTTTTTTTCATAATAATAGATTTTTTGTTTTTATGTTGTACACTACTTACTTAAACATTCATAGCATCCTAAAAATGACATGATATAGGATATTATAACTATTTAATCGTTTGGTGAATGTAGTGTAAATTTCCTACAAATCAATACGTAGAACTACATATATTTTGATCTAAAACTATGGCGATTAAAATTACGATCCTTACGGGTTTTCACTACACCATAAAAAAGCTTCTCTATAGAAAAGATAAGATGACTAGTAATCGGTTTTTTAGATTTGCTAGATTTTCACACACACTTTTTAAAATATAGGAAAAGCGGCCTAGTACAAGAATAGTAGCAGAGTTGTATGTACTAGTTTTCGGTTTAAAAACAAAAATAGCAGAAAAGAACTAAACATTAAGTTAAGCTTTTAACTGCTATTTTCTATATACTGTGTTATGCTTCGTTATTCTTTTTTTCTTCTTTTATCTTTTTAAGATAAGGTATCATAAAATAAAAACTTAACACTAAAAATATTATTGGTAATTGTATTTCTCTTAAGACACCTTTATTTGTCTCAAAAACGGTCCAATCTATCCAATACGATGTTAGACCACCAAAAATAGCCATTAGAATCATTAATACGAATAAGGTTTTTTTTCCTGGTTTCCACATATTATTAATTATTTAAAGATTATTCATCACCACCACACATTGCAGCAACTGAATTGGATGCCGCATAAACTAAAACTAATGCTAAACCACAAGCAGCTACAGTAACACAGGATGCTAAACTTAAAGTTGCAGCAACTAAGGCTACTCCAGCAGCAGCACATTTATACCAAGGCTCTTTATTTGCTACTAAAGATTCATTTAATAGTTCTGTTTTAAATAAATCAGGATTAGCATAATTTAAACTTTTCATTATATTCAGAAAAATATTTTTCTCTTCAAACTTAGCACTAGATAAAGATAACTCTAAAATTGTAGCTTCATATTTTGAAATTGCAATATCGATACCATCATTTTTAATATTTAAAATAAACTCATTAGTTAAATCCACATCTTGTTGAGTCATCCAACCCTCTTTCATACTAATTTCGAATATTTCTTCTACATCAGAATTAGCTAATTCAAATGCTTTATCCGGAAAACTTAAATCAGTATTTAATTCTGTATTAATTTGATTTAATATAGCTTTTTTCTTTTCTATCAATGATACTTTATTATTCTTTATCAAGTTTATATCAATTATATACCCTTGAGATTTAAATTCATTAAACGCTGTATAATCGAAATTTTGTTCATTAATTTCTACCGAGTCATATTGAGAACAAGACACAAATAGAATTAAGTAAGAAAATAAGATAGCTAAGTAAGGTTTTCTTAAAAATTTTATAATATTCATAATTTTAGATTTTATAGAAGCTAGTTGCTTTCTAAAGTTAATAATTATATTGAAATAATCAATAGATTTTTAGTTGATACTCATAATATCATTTTATACTTTCTTTTTTGGTGTCGCTGTTCAAATTCCGACGTTGGATGGTCAGTCCATTTTTGACCGTCTTGGATTTAATGAGGTATAACTACTTTATATAAATAGCATCCATCATCCCAAAACGACATGACAATGCACGTTATAAGTATCTAGTAATCAGTAATAAATGTAGTATTTAAATATGTACAAATCAATACGTAGAACTACGTATATTTTGAAATAAAACTATGTGCACCAAAATGGTACACCTTTTGGAGTTCCAAAAGCTTATAAAAAAGAAAACAAAAAATCAAGCATAAAAACAAAAGCCTCACCAATAAAGGTGAGGCTTTAAGTGAGCCCTGAAGGATTCGAACCTTCGACCGTCTCCTTAGAAGAGAGAGTTTTTTTTTAAAAAATATAAATTATTAGTAATCAATAACTTAAAAATGCTAATTTTAATTTACACACATTCTTTAAAATTTAGTTAATATTTCTGAACTGGGATTAATCGTCTATTTTCGCTACCCGACTACTAAGATCATACATCCCTCCAACAAGTTTTAATGTATCATTTTGAATAGCGGTATTAATCAGCGCGCTTTTGCTTCTAAGATCTGCCATTGCCATTTTTACATTCACGTCGGCAACAGTTTGAACAAACTTCGAGTCTGTAGACGTAGCAACTCTACCAGTTGAGGTAATCGCTGACTTTACAGCTGGCTGAATATTACTCAACATACTATCGAGAGCAGGAAGACCTGTTGCGCCATCACATGCACCCTTTATAGCACCACAGGCTGTATGTCCTAAAATCAATATTGATTTCACACCAGATACAACAGCAAACTCAAGGCTACCAACAATGTCTGAATTAATGAAGTTGCCTGCCACACGAGCAACAAACATATCGCCAATCGCTTGATCGAATACTTGCTCTACTGGAATTCTTGAATCTACGCAGCACAAAACCGCAGCAAAAGGGAACTGCCCATTCTTTGCAGATTGCTTGGCCATTTTTCCGTAGCAATATTTTGTCATTTTATCATCAACAAAGCGCTTGTTACCGTCTTTCAACATTTGTACTGCATCTTTCGGCGTAATAGCTTTTTGTTCTTCTTGTGTTCTTGCGTTAGGGCAATTTTCCATTTTCTATATTTTTAGTTAGTAATTATTTCAATTTTTATTGTGTTATAACACGAATTTTTTAACATAAAACAAAGGTTTCGAAATTATGTCTCTATAGGAAATCCTCTCAGAGATCGATAACTTTTTTGTGTTGTGCGATTTGCTAACTATTTATACTAACACCTTTAGTTTCCTATCATCCCAAAAACGACATGATAAAGTCCATTATAAGTATGTAATAGTTGGTGTTAAATGTATTATTAAAATTCTTACAATACAATACGTATATCTACGTGTATTTTGAAGTAAAACTAAGCTAATTAAAATTACACCCCTTACGAGGTTCCGCAATACTAATAACTGCTCAAAGCACAGTATTACTAGCACTAAAAACACCAAGATTAAGTAAATATAAAGGCTAAGACACCTTTGACATCCTCCTAACTTTAGAGGATCAGCTTAAAAACAGAAAAAAAAACCTATAGTGTTTATAAGGTATAACTTGAATTTAACCTCTTAAAAATGTCAATGTATAGATTATTATAACTTTTACACACATTTTATGCCAAAATACATGAATTTCTTGTGAAATTTATACGAATTTTTGTAAAAATTGAAGATAAGAATTTTAGTGTAAAAACACTAAAAAGCCGCGTCATTACTGACACGGCTTAAGTGAGCCCTGAAGGATTCGAACCTTCGACCGCCTCCTTAGAAGGGAGGTGCTCTATCCAGCTGAGCTAAGAGCCCTCAAAAAGTCGGGGTGGCAGGATTCGAACCTGCGGCCTCCACGTCCCAAACGTGGCGCGATAACCGGGCTACGCTACACCCCGAAATGGTTATCAATTTTAGAAAGATTAAATTATATGATTTCTCTAAAATTTCGAGGTGCAAATATATATCTTTTCTTTAAAAATTAATAACTTTTTTTACTAAATTTAATCATAAATTTTATTTCAATGACATTTGTTAAACAATACGTCTTATTAATTGGTTCTTTAGGTGTGCTTGCATGTGCTCAAGATAAAAACCCCGTGAATAATTCACATTCTTATGAAATTATTGTTTCTGAGCTTATTAACCCTTGGGGATTTACATTTTTACCAGACGGCTCCATACTAATTAACGAAAAAGAAGGTAAGATTATTCATTTTACTAATGGAAAAAAAACACAAATAACAAATGTTCCAAAAGTTTATAATCGCGGACAAGGCGGTTTGCTTGACATTAAATTACATCCTAATTACACTAAAAATGGATGGATTTACATAAGCTATGTGTCTTCTGAAGGAAAAGAAAAAGGTGGGCATACTGCAATAATGAGAGCTAAACTTAAAGGTAATTCTTTAATCGAAAAAGAATTGCTCTATAAAGCAACTCCAAATACAACTAAAGGTCAGCATTTTGGATCAAGAATTGTTTTCGATGATAATGGGTATCTCTATTTTACAATCGGTGAACGTGGTAATCGGGATGAAAACCCTCAAGATATTACTCGAGATGGCGGAAAAATTTACAGATTAAATGATGATGGCTCATTACCGTCTGATAACCCATTTATAAACCAAGACAATGCCAAAAGTGCTATTTATTCATATGGGCACCGCAATCCACAAGGCATGGTAATTCATCCAGAAACAAGAGAAATATGGACACATGAGCATGGTCCGAAAGGTGGCGATGAAATTAATATTATCAAGCCAGGAAAAAATTACGGATGGCCAGTTATTACTTATGGTATAAATTATATTGGCACAAAAATCACAGATAAAACGTCACATCCCGGAATGGAACAACCGCTTCATTATTGGACACCATCTATTGCTCCTAGCGGAATGGAATTTATATCTAGTGAGATCTATAAAGAATGGAAAGGGAACTTATTAGTAGGATCTTTAAAATTTCAGTATTTAGATAATTGCTACATTAAAGATGGTAAAATCATAAAAGAAGAACGTTTACTTGATGGGCTTGGTAGAGTGCGCTCAATTAATCAAGGTCCAGATGGATTTATCTATGTTGGTATTGAAAACTTTGGGATAGTGAAACTAATAAAAAATTAATGCTATCAAATATACTTCAGAATGGTATAAATTATAATAACAAAACAAGGTTTAATTAATAATAAAATTGCAGATGCTATAAAAAACATTACGAGTAGTTAAAGGCCTTCTAATAAGAAGTTGATAACAGAATAAGAAGTTTCGAGAATTGAGCCTTTATTTTCTATCATAATTGTTAAATTTGTTCAACTAAAAAATCAGTCTTTATATATGCTAATTATTGGAATTGCTGGAGGAACAGGTTGTGGAAAAACAACTGTTGTAAACCAAATACTTAACGAGTTACCCGAAGGAGAAGTTGGAGTAATCTCTCAAGACTCTTATTACAAAGACACATCTAAGCTAAGTTTTGATGAACGTAAAAAAATTAATTTTGATCACCCACGTTCTATAGATTTTAAATTATTAAGAAAACACCTGTCTGAATTAAAAAAAGGACATGCTATTGAGCAACCTGTCTATTCGTTTGTAGAACATAATAGAACAGGAGATACAATTACTACTCAACCAAGAAAAGTAATGATTGTTGAAGGCATTCTTATTTTGTCAAAACTTAAACTTAGAGACATGTTTGATATTAAAATATTTGTTCATGCCGATAGTGATGAACGTCTAATTAGACGTTTAAAACGTGATATTTCTGAACGTGGTCGAGATATCAATGAAGTGTTAATTAGATATCAAACAACACTTAAGCCCATGCATCAACAGTTTATTGAACCAATGAAAGAGTATGCAGATATTATCATACCAAATAATAAATACAATACTGTTGCTGTGAATATCGTTAAAACTATTATCAACGAAAGATTAAGTTAATGCTTAAATACTTAAAAAACATATTTGTTCTTGTCTTTATTGTTTTTGCAGTATGGATGTTGTTTATCGATTCTAATTCGCTCATAATTCATAGAGAGTTAAATGACGATATCAATGATTTAGAAAATGAGAAAGCATATTATAATAATGAAATTGAAAAAGATAATAAAGCAATTAAAGAGCTTAGTACTGACAATGGAATTGAAAAACTTGCACGTGAGAAGTATTATATGAAGAAAGAAAATGAAGACATTTTTATTATTGAATATGAAGACAGTCTTAAACTAAAGAAAAAGGATGAGTAAAAAACTATTTAATGAGTTTTCTGAAATCTCTTCAAAGCAGTGGAAACAAAAAATACAAGCCGACTTAAAAGGTGTAGATTATAATGACACTTTAATTTGGCACACTAATGAAGGTATTGATGTAAAACCTTTTTATCATTTAGACGAATTTACAGAATCACTTTCAACAGCAATTCCTAAAGCAAGTGCATTTAAAATTTGCCAATCCATTTTTGTTTCTCATACTGAAAAATCAAATGCAAAAGCCTTAGATGCTATTTCAAGAGGTGCAGAAACTATAGAGTTTATAATTCCATCTGAAACCACATCTATAGTAAAGCTTTTAAATAAAATAGACACCGCTTCTACTCCAATTAGTTTAAAATTATTATTCTTATCACCAGAGTATATAAAAACAATTCCTTCTAAAAAAAACATAGCAATCCAATTAGATATTATTGGAAACCTTTCTCGAACAGGAAATTGGTATAAAAACCTAAATGAAGACCATAATCGTTTTGAAGCTATTGTAAAACAAACCAATAGTTTTAGTATTGATGTCGCGTTATATCAAAATGCTGGAGCAAATATGGTGCAGCAATTAGCCTATGCACTTGCTCATACAAATGAGTATTATAATCATTTCGATAACATCTTAAACACAACTCAAAAAGAGACATTGCATATCGTGTTTAATGTTTCAGTAGGTACAAATTACTTTTTTGAAATTGCAAAACTACGAGCTTTACGATTATTATATAAAACACTAGCTTCGGCATATAGTATCAATTCTGAATGTATTATAAAAGTAACACCCACTAAACGTAATAAAACAATTTACGATTATAATACTAATATGCTACGTACAACTACAGAATGTATGAGTGCTGTTTTAGGAGGCGCAAATACCATTACAAACTTAGCATACGATGCCATATATCATAAGGATAACGAATTTGGTGAACGTATTTCTCGTAACCAATTACTCATTTTAAAAAATGAAAGCTACTTTGATAAGGTTGATAATCCTTCAGATGGTGCGTATTATATTGAGAGCTTAACAACTCAGCTAAGTGAAAAAGCTTTAGATTTATTTAAAGATATTGAATCTAATGGTGGTTTTCTTTCTCAACTTAAAGAGGGCATAATTCAAAAGAAAATAAAAGAAAGCGCAACCAAAGAACAATCACAATTTGATGCAGGTGAGCTTATTTTATTAGGAACAAACAAACATCCTAACCTAGAGGATAAAATGAAAGATGATATAGAAATATATCCTTTCATTAAAATGAATCCTATAAAAACATTACTAGAACCAATTATAGAAAAGCGTCTTGCTGAAACCACTGAACAAGAACGACTTAAAACCGAATAAAAATTAAAATCATGAAATTAAAATTAACATTACTTATATTCTGCTTATGTTTTCTTACTTGTAAAGACGACGCACAAAAAAAAGTCCAATTAGATTACAAATACCCGAGTATTGAAAAGATACTAGATTGTGAAGACATTGACACATCGCTTTTACAAGAAGCTTTTTATGCGTTTGAAGATGATTTAATTAGGTTTTATACACCAGATAAAGCAGTATATTCTAGAGCCTATAGTTTATTTGTAAGTCAAGCTGTTAACAACAAAATTGACTATCAAAAAATGGTTTCTGAACATACTAAAAACGTCTTTGAAGCTCTAAAACAAGAGAAAGATCTATGGACGGTTAATCCTGATGGCAGTAGAGTAAATTTTAAGCATCCCGTTTTTAAGTGTATTGGTGCAAATATTAAAGATGAGCCTTTAAGAAAAACGTTTAATGCTTTAATAAGTACTAATAGCATGAGTTTACGTATGTATGGCGATCAGTTAAAACGTAAAACTTTTGGAATGAAAGATGATAAGTACTTAGCGACTTATATTGCTCTTGAGTTATACTACGGAAAACTATATGACCTAGATTTAAGTCAGCCTGCTTCTAAAATCACCACAGAAAAAGTTGAAAAAAAAGTTCCTAAAATAGAACAACATTCGACTCATGATGGTCATAACCATTAATTCATGACACTGAAATTTGTTTTTATAATTATAGCTGCCTCTTTTTTATCTTGTAATGAAGAAACTAAGAGAAATGATATTCCTGGAGCTTATTTCGAATTAGAAAAAGATAATATACAAATGTTTTTGCCTGCTTATTTTCAGGAATTTTCTGAAAACGAATATGATAAAGTAATTGATAGTCTATCTGATTCAGAAGAAAAAAGAATTGAGAGAAAACGGTTTAATTATCTAAAATATTCAAAAGGAAACATTTACTATTTTAAAGATATTGCGTCATCAACTCTTATAAGTGTGAAAATGGGACAGTTTTTACCGTTTACAAAAAAAGAGTCTGCTCAGCTTTTGGGAATACTTTCAAGCTCTTGTAGTCGTTATGCTGAGATTTTAGATATGAATTGCGAGAAGTTAACTGCAGGATATTCTGGCACTAAAAAAACAAAAGTATTTAAAGCATCTTATAAGATGACAGATGGGAAAGATTATAATGGCTTTAACACCATCTATTTTATTTCATCTAATTATAAAACATTTGCTATAAATATCTTTTCAAATACCAACAAAAACTATAATTCATTTATAGAAAAAATAGTTGTAAAATGACACGGAAAAATCTTCAACATATAGAATTAGATCACACGACTTCTAATGATCAAAAAATTAAAGTCGCTAAGAGTTTTAAAACGGCAGAAGATATCAATATAAAATCTTTGTATTCAAAAGATGATATTGAAAACATCGAGCATTTAAATTTTGGAGCTGGTATAGCTCCTAACCTTCGTGGTCCGTATTCTACCATGTATGTTCGTAGACCGTGGACAATTCGTCAATATGCGGGTTTTTCTACTGCTGAAGATAGTAATGCCTTTTATAGACGTAATCTTGCTGCTGGCCAAAAAGGATTATCAGTAGCTTTCGACTTAGCAACACATAGAGGTTATGATTCAGATCATGAGCGTGTTGTTGGTGATGTTGGTAAAGCTGGTGTTGCTATAGACTCTGTTGAGGATATGAAAATTCTCTTTGATAAAATTCCTTTAGATAAAATGTCTGTGTCAATGACTATGAATGGTGCTGTATTACCAATTATGGCATTTTATATTGTTGCTGCCGAAGAGCAAGGTGTATCTCCTCAGCAATTAGCAGGAACGATTCAAAATGATATTCTTAAAGAATTCATGGTTCGTAATACATATATCTATCCGCCTTCTCCTTCAATGAAAATTATCTCTGATATTTTTGAATATTCGAGTAATAATATGCCTAAGTTTAATAGTATCAGTATTTCAGGTTATCATATGCAAGAAGCTGGTGCTACTTGTGATATTGAACTCGCTTACACCTTAGCAGACGGATTAGAATACATAAAAAAAGGACTTGAAGCGGGAATGGACATTGATGCCTTTGCACCACGTCTTTCTTTCTTTTGGGCAATTGGAATGAATCATTTTATGGAAATTGCTAAAATGCGTGCAGCTCGTATGCTATGGGCTAAATTAGTAAGCCCTTTTAATCCAAAAAATAAAAAATCGCTCGCTTTACGTACCCATTGTCAAACGTCTGGGTGGAGCTTAACAGAACAAGATCCTTTTAATAATGTAGCTCGAACCACTATAGAAGCTACTGCTGCTGCTTTTGGTGGAACACAAAGTTTACACACCAATGCTTTAGACGAAGCTATTGCATTGCCAACAGATTTTTCTGCTCGTATTGCTAGAAATACACAAATTTTTATTCAAGAAGAAACAGATGTCACAAAAACCGTAGACCCTTGGGCTGGAAGCTATTACGTTGAGAGATTAACACATGATATCGCTCAAAAAGCCTGGTCATTAATTGAAGAAGTTGAAGAGCTTGGAGGAATGACCAAAGCAATTGAAGCTGGTATTCCAAAATTAAGAATTGAAGAAGCTGCAGCACGTAAACAAGCAAGGATTGATTCTGGTCAAGATATTATTGTTGGTGTTAATAAGTATCGTCTAGAAGAAGAAGATCCTATAGCAACATTAGAAGTAGATAACCAGACTGTAAGAAACGGACAAATAAAACGTTTAGAACACATAAAAGCAACTAGAAATACTAAAGCTGTTAATGCTACTTTAGCAAAATTAACAGAAGCTGCGCGCTCTGGACAAGAGAATTTATTAGCTTTAGCTGTTAATGCTGCTCGTGAACGTGCAACATTAGGTGAAATTAGTGATGCTTTAGAAGTTGAATTTGGACGTTATAAAGCACAAATTAAATCCTTTTCAGGTGTGTATAGTAAAGAAATAAAAGACGACGAAAGCTTTAAAAAAGCTAGAGAATTAGCAGATCAATTTGCTGTGCAAGATGGTCGTAGACCAAGAATTATGATTGCCAAAATGGGTCAAGATGGCCATGACCGTGGAGCAAAAGTAGTTGCTACTGGTTATGCTGATGTTGGTTTTGATGTAGATATCGGACCCCTCTTTCAAACACCAAAAGAAGCAGCAAAACAAGCTGTAGAGAATGACGTTCATATTCTAGGCGTATCTTCCTTAGCTGCTGGACACAAAACATTGGTACCTCAAGTTATAGAAGAACTTAAAAATCATGGTCGGGAAGATATTATGGTGATTGTTGGTGGTGTTATTCCTAAGCAAGATTATCAATATTTATTTGATGCTGGTGCAGTCGCAGTATTTGGTCCAGGAACTAAAATTAGTGCTGCTGCAATTAAAATTCTTGAAATTTTAATTGATTAATATATTAGCATAATAATCCCCCATGTAAACCTACCAAATAGAAGATGATACATTAACCTTATACGTTAAAAATTACCTCTATTTGTTCGTATATTAATGTTTCTATTTCCTTTTTGGGCTTTTAGAATTTTATTTGCTTCGTATAGTACTTTGGAATACCTAAGAAAAAGAACAATTACATTTTAGAAAAACTAAAGTATCTTATTTTGCAGATTACGGATGGTTTAAAGACGCTTCAAAGACTATCGATGCTACTGTTTTACATACTCTATTACACCTGTTGGTTATATTAAAAACCAGCAAGGTGTTTTAGTTATTGGAGATAATGCTACTAATATCGAATGTGCTACAAAAATGTCCATTACTGAAATTGAGAAATTGATAGCAGAACTTAAATTAAGATATTAGAGCAGTGAGAGTTCTAATAGAAAACAAAAACATTATACTTTCTCAAACCGTTAAAACCTGTTAAACTTCTTTAAATCAGTATCTTGTTTTTTTATATTAGTCAACTAAATAAGAAAATTAGTACAATTTATACTAATTTAACTAAAAGCTTAGTTATATTTATAATATCAAATTAAAAATCAATTAAACTTAAAAACATGAATCAAAAACCATCAACAACCAACATGCTTCGTATGCTTATGGTAGTCTTTATTTCAGTTGCATCTTTTGCACAAGAAACTACTATGGCAACCAAAGAAATTTCGGCTACAGAAAAAATACCATTCAATCCTGAAGTAAAAACAGGAACATTAAGTAACGGTCTTACTTACTATATTAAAAACAATGGTAAACCAGAAAACAAAGTAGAATTACGACTTGTTGTTAAAGCAGGTTCTATTCTTGAAGACGAAGATCAACTTGGTCTTGCTCACTTTATGGAGCATATGAATTTTAACGGAACCAAAAATTTCAAAAAAAATGAGTTAGTAGATTACCTTCAAAGTATTGGCGTGAAATTTGGAGCTCACCTTAATGCTTATACGAGTTTTGACGAGACTGTTTATATTCTTCCTATTCCTAGTGAAGATCCAGAAAAACTTGAAAAAGGGTTTCAAATTCTCGAAGATTGGGCTCACAATGCCTTATTAACAGACGAAGAAATTGATAACGAACGTGGTGTTGTTCTCGAAGAGTACAGACTTGGTAAAGGTGCTAATGAGCGTATGATGCAAAAATACCTCCCTAAGGTGCTCTATGGCTCAAAATATGCTGATCGCCTTCCTATAGGTACAAAAGAAAACCTTGAGACTTTTGATTATGAAAGTTTAAGACGTTTTTATAAAGATTGGTACCGACCAGATCTAATGGCTGTTATGGCTGTTGGTGATGTTGATGTCGCTACTTTAGAGGCAAAAATTAAAGAGCACTTTGGAAATATTCCCGCTCCAAAAAACCCCAAACCACGTCAAGAGTTTAACTTACCTAACCACGACGAAACCTTTATTGCAATAGAATCTGATAAAGAAGCGTCTTTTTCTCAGGTACAAGTTATGTTTAAAGACAGAGAAAACTCTACTCCACAAACAAGCTTAGAGCATTATAGAAAATCTATGGTAGAATATTTATTTTCTCAAATGATAAACAACCGTTTAAATGAATTAACAAATGGTGAAAACCCACCTTTTGTCTTTGGTTCTAGTTATTATGGTGGGACTTACGTTAAAAACAAAAACGCATACCAATCATTTGCTATGACTAAAGAAACTGGTCAAATGAATGCATTAAAAACACTACTTGAAGAAAATCAACGCGTAAAGCAACATGGCTTCTTTGAAGGTGAATTTGAACGTGCTAAAAAAGACATCATGGCACGTATGGAAAAATCATATAAAGACAAAGATAAAACGGAATCTAACAGAGTTATTGGTGAATATGTAAGACACTTTCTTGAAAATGAACCAATGCCAGGAATTGAATGGGAATTTGCCTTTTATCAACAACAATTACCAAAAATTTCACTAGATGAAGTTAATGCTTTGATTTCAAATTATATAAAAGAAGACAACCGTGTTATTGTATTAACAGGCCCAGAAAAAGAAGGTCTTAAACAGGTAACTCAAACCCAGGTAAAAGCGCTTTTAAAAGACGTATCTAACAAAACATTAGAACCATATGAAGACAAAGCTGTTGCTGCATCTCTAATGACAAGCATGCCTAAAGCTGGTACAATTACAGATTACAAAACAAATGATAAGCTAGGAACAACAACGCTAACACTTAGTAATGGCGCAAAAGTAACGTATAAGGTTACCGATTTTAAAAATGATGAAATCCTATTTGATGCCTTTAGTTTTGGTGGTACATCATTATATTCTGATGAAGACTACTTAGCTACTGTAAATGCAAATGGCGGATTGTCTGAAGCTGGAGTAAATGGCTTTGATAAAGTCGAAATGGGTAAAATGATGTCTGGAAAAATTGTAAGAGTTAGACCAAGTATTGGTTCATATAGCGAAAATATGTCTGGATCGGCATCACCAAAAGACTTTGAAGATTTATTCCAATTAGTTCATCTTTATTTTACATCATTAAATAAAGATGAGAAAGCATTTAATACCTTTATAGAAAAGCAAAAGTCTTTCCTTGGGAATATGATGTCTAATCCGCAAACTTATTTTTCTGTGAAAATGGGAAAGTTTATATATGGCAAAAATCCAAGATACACTGGTTTTCCTACACCGGAGAAAATGGATGAAGCTAATTATGATTTAGCCTATGCTAAGTATAAAGAACGTTTTGCTGATGCTGGAGATTTTCACTTCTATTTCGTAGGAAATATTAACGAAAAGCAATTGGTAGAATATGCAAGTAAATATCTAGCAAGTCTTCCTGGTAAGAATTCAAATGAAACATATAAGGTTTCAGATTTTAGACCACTTACAGGACAGCATGAGAAAATCATAAAAAAGGGTAAAGATCCTAAAAGTGCAGTTCGTATTATCTATCATGGACCAACCACTTATGATGATAAAGAAAGCTTTGCTCTAAAAACTTTAGGTGAAATTTTAACGATTAAACTTATTGAGCAATTACGTGAAGAAGAAGGCGGTGTTTATGGTGCTGGAGCTAGAGGAAATATTAGTAAAATGCCTTATGGTTGGTATCGATTTAATGTGAGTTTCCCATGCGGACCAGAAAATGTAGATAAACTTAAAACAGCAGCTCTAGCCGAAGTAAATAAATTAGTAGTTGATGGTCCAACACAAAAAGATTTAGATAAAGTTAAAGAATCTTATATTTTAGGTCATAAAGAAAACTTGAAAAAGAATCGTTTTTGGTTACGCACATTAAAAAATGCTGATTACCAAAAGAATGATGCTACTAAATTATTAGAGTTTGAGAAACATGTAGATGAATTAAATATCGAATTTCTTCAAAAGGTTGCTAAAAAATATCTTGGTGGAGATTATATTATTGGAATTCATAACCCAGAATCTTGATATAACTTGATTTCATAAAACAAAAAAGCAGCTGTAAAAAGCTGCTTTTTTTATATGATAATGTTAACAACTTCCATTTCCAAAACTCGTAAATAATCGTATTTTTACAAGGAATTAAACCAAATCATTAATGGGTAAAATCATTGCAATAGCCAATCAAAAAGGAGGTGTTGGTAAAACAACGACTTCTGTAAACTTAGCAGCATCATTAGGCGTTCTAGAAAAAAAAGTATTGCTTATCGATGCGGATCCTCAAGCAAACGCAACTTCTGGTCTAGGTATCGATGTTAACCACGTTGAGATTGGAACCTACCAGTTATTAGAACATTCAGCTACTGCTGAAGCATCTATTATAGCAACAGAATCTCCAAACGTAGATATCATTCCTGCACATATTGATCTTGTTGCTATTGAAATTGAATTAGTAGATAAAGAACAACGTGAATATATGCTTAAAAAAGCCATATCACATTTAAAATCTTCGTATGATTATATTTTAATCGATTGTGCTCCATCTCTAGGATTACTAACACTGAATGCTTTAACGTCAGCAGATTCGGTTATTATTCCTATTCAATGTGAATATTTTGCTTTAGAAGGTTTAGGGAAATTATTGAATACTATAAAAAGTGTTCAAAAAATCCATAATTCAGATTTAGATATTGAAGGCCTGTTACTCACCATGTTTGATCAACGTTTACGTTTATCAAATCAAGTGGTTGAAGAGGTACAAAAACATTTTAGTAATATGGTATTCGAAACCATCATACAACGAAATGTTAGATTAGGTGAAGCGCCTAGTTATGGAGAAAGCATTATTAAATATGATGTTAGTAGTAAAGGAGCCACAAATTATTTAAGTTTGGCTAAAGAAATTATAAATAAAAATTCGTAATGGCGAAGGCAACAAAAAAACAAGCATTGGGTAGAGGTTTATCTGCATTGTTGAAAGACCCATCTAATGATATTAAGTCTGCCGATGATAAAAATGCAGACACTTTAATAGGTAATATTGTTGAGTTAGATATTGATGTGATTGAAATAAACCCATTTCAACCGCGTACTAATTTTAATGAAGAAACCTTACGGGAACTTGCCTCTTCTATCAAAGAGTTAGGTGTTATTCAACCTATCACAGTTAGAAAACTAGAGTTTAATAAGTTTCAATTAGTTTCAGGAGAACGTCGTTTTAGAGCTTCAAAACTAATTGGTCTTAAAACAATTCCTGCATATATTAGAATTGCAAATGATCAAGAGTCATTAGAAATGGCTTTAGTTGAAAACATTCAACGCCAAGATTTAGATCCCATTGAGATTGCATTATCTTATCAACGTTTAATTGATGAAATTGCATTAACACAAGAGCAAATGAGTGAACGCGTTGGAAAAAAACGTTCAACAATTGCAAACTATTTACGTCTTTTAAAACTAGATCCAATTATTCAAACGGGAATGCGTGATGGATTCATTTCTATGGGCCATGGTAGAGCCATTATTAATATTGAAGACCAAAACGTTCAGTTAGACATCTATGAAAAGATAATTACTGAAAAACTATCGGTTAGAGCTACTGAAAGTTTAGTGAAATATTACAATAATCCCAAAGCATCAAAACCTTCTGAATCTCAGGAACTACCTAAATTTGTTAAAAAAGGCATAAAAGAATTTTCAGAATACTTCGGACATAAAATAGCCGTTAAAGTATCAAAGAATGGCAAAGGCCAAATTACAATTCCGTTTCATTCAGAAGAAGATTTTAATCGTATAAAAAAATTAGTTCAAAGTGCTAAATAAATTAGTATATAGTTGTCTCTTTTCACTCTTTTTTAGTTGTATAGCATTTGCTCAAAACGATAAAAAAACTGATGAAGTAGACACCAATTTGATGGTTATCCAAGATTCTATAAAGACTAAAAGAGAACCCATTAATGTTTTAGCTCCTTCAAAAGCTGCTTTCTACTCTGCTATACTTCCTGGTTTAGGACAAGCCTATAATAAAAAATATTGGAAAGTCCCTATCGTATATGCTGCTATTGGTATTCCTGTATATTTATTTATTAAAAATGATAAGGATTATGATTTATATCGTGATGCTTACAAAAGGCGATTAGCTGGTTTTGCTCAAGGGTCTGAAGGAGATCCGTTTCCAAATGTATCTAATGATGGTCTTATAAGAGCACAACAACAATTAAGACGAAATAAAGAATTATCATTATTAATTGCTATAGGCATGTATGCTTTAAATATTGTAGATGCTAATGTAGATGCACACCTACTTCAGTTTAATGTTGACGAAGATTTAACATTGAGACCACATGTTAAGTATAATCAAATGGAAAATACTACAGATTTAGGTGTTACTCTTAATTTTAAATTCTAAAGTATGAATATTGCACTTTTGGGTTATGGAAAAATGGGTAAAGCAATTGAGAGAATAGCTATTGATCGTGGGCATTGCATTGGTTTAAAAACATCAAGCACAACTGAAAATTATTCTTTAAAAAACATTGATGTTGCTATAGATTTTAGTTTGCCATCTACAGCTATTTCTAATATTACAACATGTTTAAATATAGATATTCCTGTAATTTCAGGCACAACAGGATGGCTTGATGACTATGATAAAATAGTTTCGTTGTGTAAATCAACAAACGGAACATTCTTATATGCATCAAATTTTAGCTTAGGTGTTAATATTTTTTTTGAACTCAATAAAACACTAGCCAAACTTTTAAAAACATTACCTGAATATAAAACAAGTATTGAAGAAATACATCACACTCAAAAATTAGATGCACCTAGCGGAACAGCAATAACACTTGCTGAAGATATTATAAAGGAAACAGATTATAAAAACTGGACCTTAGATTCGCCAAAACAAAATGAGATTGGTATTTTTGCTAAACGTATTGAAAATGTTCCTGGAACTCATGAAGTTAATTACGATTCTGAAGTTGATAGTATTCAAATAACGCATACAGCACATAACAGACAAGGTTTTGCTTTAGGTGCTGTTATTGCCGCAGAATACGTTCACGATAAAAAAGGAATATTTACAATGAAAGACGTCTTAAACATTAGTTGATATAGCGTTTTTTAAATTTTTCAACTCACAAAGAAATTAAAATATAGATATGACAATTACGCAGTGGTTAATTTTTATTCTTATTATACAGATTGTTCACGGACTTGCAATGTGGAAACTATACATTAAAGCTGGACGACAAGCTTGGGAAGCATTTATTCCTGTATATAATGCCGTAGTTTTAATGAAAATTATTAATCGCCCTTGGTGGTGGACAATACTCTTATTTGTTCCTATAGTGAACCTAATAATGCTACCTGTTGTTTGGGTTGAAACTGCAAGAAGCTTTGGCAAGAATCAATATTTAGATACGTTTTTAGCTGTTATTTCTCTTGGTTTTTATAATTTCTATCTTAATTACGTCGCAGATATCACCTATGTTGAGAATAGAGATATTAACCCGAAATCTAATTCTGGAGATTGGACAAGTTCTATTTTGTTTGCTATTGTAGCGGCTACCATTGTACATACTTATTTCATTCAACCATTTACCATACCTAGTTCTTCTTTAGAAAAATCATTGTATGTTGGTGATTTTCTATTCGTAAGTAAGTTTCATTATGGAGCAAGAATACCAATGACAACTGTTGGTGCTCCGATGGTGCATGATACTATTCCTGGATTAAATATCAAATCATATCTGTTTAATGATAAACTTGATGAGAATAAAACCTCATTAAAAAACAAATTACAGTTACCCTATATGAGGATTCCTGGATTTGAAAATATTGAGCGTAATGATATCGTGGTTTTTAACCAACCAGCAGATACGCTTCTTGATATGAACGTTTTTACTCCAGACCGTAACTATTATAAACCAATTGATAAAAAAACCAACCTAGTTAAACGTTGTGTTGGTATTCCTGGAGACTCATTAGAGGTTAAAGATGGTTATGTATATATTAATGGTGAAAAGAATATCTTACCAGATCGTGCTAAACTTCAATTTTCATACGAGGTAAAATTAAAAGGAAACTATACTGAAAATCAAATATATGCGGCTTTTAAACGCTACGATATAACGGATGTTTATCCTTTACAAAATGTAATTCTTATCCAAGCAACTGTAGAAGCGGCTTCAAAAGCAAGGAATCATCCAAATTTCGCTAGTATTACTAGACGTTTAACTGCTAAAAATGAAGATGGCAACTTATTTCCAAGAGTAGCGCAATACCCATGGAATTACGATAATTTTGGCCCTATTTATATTCCTAAAAAAGGAGCAACAATAGAATTAAACATTGAAGTTTTACCATTATACAAACGTGTGATTTCAGAATATGAACACAAAAAAGTAACAACTAATGGTAACCAAATTTTTATAGAAGGAAAACCAGCCACTTCCTATACCTTTAATCAAGACTATTATTGGATGATGGGAGATAACAGGAATAACTCTATAGATGCTCGAGCTTGGGGATATGTTCCTTTTGATCACGTTGTTGGTAAACCCGTATTTATATGGATGAGTTGGGACGGACTTAAAAATCCGCGTTGGGAGCGTTGGTTTACTACTGTTGGTGGTTCTGGAAAATCGGTATCTTATCTTATTCCGTTTTTAGTACTATTAGCTGGTTGGTTTGGGTTCAATAAATGGAGAAAAAGGAAAAAAGCATAATTTGCTTTTAAAACTATAGATGGACGTATTAATTCATCCTACATATTTTCCTAGTATCGCACATTTTGTTGCGATGAGACAGGCTAGTCATATTATTTTTGAAGTTTGTGATAATTACCAAAAACAAACTTATAGAAATAGAAGCTCAATTTGTGGTGCTAATGGAAAATTAGATCTTAATGTCCCTGTTAGCTATTCTCAAAAAAACAGACAGCTATACGCTGAAGTCGAAATATTTAATACTGAAAATTGGCAATCGCAGCACCTAAAGTCACTAGAATCGGCCTATCGAACATCTCCTTTTTTTGAATTCTATATTGATGACTTAATGCCATTATTTGAAATGAAGGCAGATACAATAATGGACTTTAACTTTAAATGTTTAGACATTATTTTTGAGTGCTTACAACTGCCATTTGAATATTCAAAAACTGAGAAGTACGATATTATTCCAAACAGCTTACTTGATGCTAGAGGCTTAGCCAACAGTAGAAAAAAAACATCCCAAGATTTCAAACCTTATGCACAAGTATTTGATGATAAGCTTGGTTTTTTATCTAACCTTAGCATTTTAGACTTGCTATTTAATGAAGGGCCAAATACCGAACTATACCTCGAATCGCAAACATTAAGCTTGTAATGTTACAGCCCTTTGTTCATTACGGGATTCATTTTCTACTCCCTTTAGTTATTTCATTGTTCTTTTTTAAAAAGAATTGGAGCATAGTCTACATTATTATGCTATCTGCGTTTATTATTGATTTAGACCATTTACTGGCAACACCAATGTTTGATCCTAATAGATGTAGTATCCATTTTCACCCCCTTCACTCCTATTATGCTATTGCTGGTTATCTTATATTATCTTTTCTGAAGAAAACCAGGGTTTTAGGACTAGGGTTATTAATTCACATCATTGCAGATCAAGTTGATTGTTGGATGATGTAAACTACTGTAGCTTTACTTTAGCTAGAATTGGGTAGTGATCTGAGTAGTGTAGATCAAATGTTTTAAAAGCATTAATTTCAAATGCATTATCAACTAAAACAAAATCAATACGTACTGGGAAAAACTTAAAATCATAAGTGCGACCAAAACCGTTTCCTGCCTGTACAAAAGCGTCTTTTAAATCGCCTTTGATTTCCTTGTAGACATAAGAATATGCTGTATTATTAAAATCACCACAAATAATCATCTGATATGTGCAATCAGATTTATGCTTTAAAAATAACTCTGCTTGCGATTGCTGTATCTTAAATGTTGAGCTCACACGATTGAACAAGTTTTCAGAATCCTCTTTTGCAAGTTTTTCTACTGTTGGATCAATTCCAGATGATTGCAAATGCACATTATAAACACGAATGGTATCTGTTCCCCTCACAATATCAGCAAAAATGGCATTATTTGAAGTGTTTGGAAATTCAATAGAACCCGAATTTATAATAGGGAATTTTGTTAAAATTGCTTGTCCGTTTTTTACTTTATTTCCAGATAAATGCTCGTATTTATTATAACCATCAAGATCAATATCTTTATCTGGCCTATACTCTTGTATGCATAATATATCTGGCTTTTCATTAGAAATAAAACTGGATATATTTTGCTCTAAATCTGGGTCATCTATCCAATCAAAAACATTAAATAACCTCACATTATAATTCATAATTGAAAGGTTTTTAGTATCATCAACCTTTTTAGATGAAGAAAACTTATACAATGAAAACACATAGCTATAACCAATTGCTAAAACAACAAGCGATACTAATAATTGCTTTTTAACTTTTAATAACCAATAAACAA
Organism: Flavobacteriales bacterium 33_180_T64; assembly: GCA_002162685.1. Classification (GTDB taxonomy): domain Bacteria; phylum Bacteroidota; class Bacteroidia; order Flavobacteriales; family Flavobacteriaceae; genus Psychroserpens. The sequence goes on along the minus strand of MAAQ01000017.1, from coordinate 69,263 downwards.
CAAATAGAATATTAATGAGAATTAAAAACGGTACCGCTAAACTAAGAACAGATAAAAACGCAAATTTTTTAGGCTCTAGATAAGGTAAAAGATAAGATAAAAGCAAGGCAAATGCCATCAATGAATTGATGATAAACACAAGTTTCTCAAAACCTTTTAGTTTGCGCATATAGATTAATCTTTGCCTGCTTTAAATAAAAAAGACTTTTCTTCTTTGGTCAAACTATCGTAACCACTTTTGCTTATTTTATCTAGAATTAGGTCAACTTTCTTCTGGTTATTAAACTTATTAAACTCATCTTTATTATGACCAGCAAATGATTTATTTTTGCTTTTATGAACCGTTTTAAGTGTTGCGTTTGGCTTAAATATATTTGCTATATAATCCATAAATTTCCCAAACCCTTCACCAATATCTTTTCCTTTAAACAGTTGTTTAGCATAAAGATACCCTAATAATATCCCACCTAAATGGGCTATTCTCCCTCCTTGATTAATGCCGCTAAATAAACCTATAAGATCAAAAACTAGAATGGCAACTCCAATATACCATAACTTTATTCTTATAGAGAAAAAGCGCGTTTCTCTATTTGGCATATACGTACAGATAAATATCAATAAAGCATTTACACCAGCAGATGCACCAACTAGTGGACCTATTTTACTAGAAAAACTTTCAGGCATAATATTATAAACAACTAAATAGGCTAAAGCACCTGTAATTATTCCAAGGAAATAAATATTCAATGATTGTTTACTAGGAAATAAATTCACCATAGTTCTCGATACAAAATACAATACCAGCATATTAAATAAAAGATGAACAAAATCATAATGTGTAAATCCATAAGTAATAATAGACCATGGTTTTACTATAAAATCAAGAAAATCTTTTGGTAATTCTATCCAAGTTAATGTTGTTCTTCTTGGAATCCCTTGAGTAATTTGGATTAACCACCCAATGAAAAACACCAAAACATTTACAGCTATGATTTTTTCAAAAATATTTAAGCTTTTAAACTTATCTTTAAAGTCGTGTGTTAACGATGTCATTAATTCCAACGGTTTTTATTAAACTGTGTTTTTTTCCAATACCACATTAAGAGAAAGCCTGTAAGCGCTCCTCCAATATGTGCAAAATGTCCAACATTAAAACCAAACATTGAGCTTCCTCCTGCGATTCCAGAAATAATTTCGTAACCTAACAATAAAGGAATAAAATACTTTGCTTTGATTGGAATTGGCAAAAATATGAGCATTAAAGAACTATCAGGAAAGGACATTCCGTAAGCGACTAATAAGCCCATTAATGCACCTGAAGCACCTAAACTTGAACCATTAAAGATAGCCGATAGGTTATTAACTTTGTCTTCTCCTATTATGGTATTCCAATCTGTATAATATTTACCTTCTCCTAAAACAGACGTAATAGAATCCATTGAATATTTACCAGTATTTATTAATTCACTAGTAATAGAATAGAAATTATAATAATCAATTGCTAATGGCAAAATTGTTGCTCCTAATCCACATGAAAAATAAAAAAGTAAGAATTTGTTTCTTCCCCACATTTGCTCTAACGGAGAGCCAAACATCCACACACCAAGCATATTAAACAAAATATGCAAGAAAAAAATGCTTGGACCACCTCCCATATTGGCATAGGAAGCATGCATAAACATATGAGTAAGTATTTGCCAAGGCTTAAACCCCTCACTTAATGGAAAGTGCATCGCAAATAAATCTGTAAAAACAACCCCATATTGACCAACAACAAGTGTCCCAATCCAAAAAACAACATTAAGGATTATTAAATGCTTAACAGTATCAGTAACTTTCATCATACTCTATCTTAATTACATAAATTTTTTATCAAAATCATCAACACTCATTGTTATAAATGTGACTCTATTTGTTGGTGAAACCGAAGGTTCCTTACATGCAAACAAACTATTTACCAAATGCTCTTGCTCAAATCGTGTTAAGGATTGTCCTGTTTTAATAGCCAAACTCTTTGACATCGATTTTGCTAATAAATCGGTGGCACTAAAATTACTATCTGGTACTTCTTGTTCTACATCACTTATCAATTGTTCTAAAATAATAGACACTTCACTTTCTGGAACATTAACTGGAACACCTGTAATCTCTATACTAGAATCTGTAAACGATGAAAACACAAATCCAGTATGCTCCAAGTCTACTTTTAATTGTAGAATCGGTTCCATTTCTGTAGAAGAAAATTCTAGATTTAATGGAAATAATAATTGCTGACTTACAGCTTCTTTAACTGTTAAATGCTTAAGAAACCCTTCATATAAAACACGTTGATGTGCGCGATTTTGGTCAAGAATCATCATGCCAGACTTAATTGTACTTATAATGTATTTATTATGAAGTTGGTATGTGGTTTGCGTTGTTTCAATTTCTTTCTCTTCAGAAAATAGTGATGCGTTTTTAGGTTCACTTTCAAATTCTACTTCACTAAACGTCTGTTCTGTTCTAGTGCCTTTAGATTCTAATCCAACATACAAACTTTCCCATTGATTAGCAGATTCTTTTTTATAAGGGGCAGAAAAACCACCAGATTTAGCTCCAATTTTTTCCTCTTGAAAAGGGTTAAAAGAACGATCTACTTCTACTGTTGGTGTTAAAGAATTCTTGCTTTTATAGTCGTAAGGTGTATCTAAATTGTTATCACGATCAAAGTCTAATACAGGTGAAATATTAAATTGACCCAGGCTATGCTTTACAGACGAACGTAAAATTGCATAAAGCGTGTGTTCGTCATCAAACTTGATCTCAGTTTTTGTAGGATGAATATTAATATCAATCGTTTTAGGATCAACAGTAAGGTTTAAAAAATAGCTTGGGTGGCTCCCCTCTTTTAATAACCCTTCGAAAGCAGAGTTTATCGCATGATTGAGATAAGCACTTTTAATAAATCGATTATTCACAAAGAAAAACTGTTCGGTTTTAGTTCGCTTGGAAAATTCAGGTTTACCAACAAAACCTGATATTTTTAAAACTTCTGTCTCCTCTTCCACAGGAACGAGTTTTTCATTTGTTTTTCCGCCAAAAATATTTACAATTCGTTGTCGGTAATTACTCTCTGGAAGATTAAAACTCTCACTACCATTATGATACATTGCAAAGATAATATCTGGATGTGCTAAAGCAACACGATGAAACTCATCAACGATATGTCTTAATTCGACGTTATTAGATTTTAAAAAATTACGTCTTGCTGGAATATTAAAAAATAGGTTTTTTACTGAGAGTGAGGTTCCACTTGGTGTAACCACCATTTCTTGGCTTCTTATGGTGCTGCCTTCTATCTCTATAAGTGTCCCAAGTTCATCCTGGTCTTGTTTCGTTTTTAATTCAACATGAGCAATTGCAGCAATACTAGCAAGTGCCTCTCCACGAAACCCTTTTGTGTTTAAACTAAATAAATCTTCTGCAGACCGTATTTTTGAAGTCGCATGACGTTCAAAACTCAATCGCGCATCTGTAGGAGTCATCCCTTTACCATTATCAATAATCTGAATTAAGGTCTTTCCTGCTTCTTTAACAATAAGTTTTATTGAATTTGCTCCTGCATCAATAGAATTTTCTAATAATTCTTTTACAACCGATGCTGGTCGTTGTACAACTTCACCTGCTGCAATTTGATTTGCAACATGATCGGGTAACAATTGAATAATGTCTGCCATTAGCGTTTAAAAGAGAATATGGATAAATCAAAATCTATAATAAACAAAAAAACCAGAATTAGAACACTAATGATAATCAATACACGACGATTAGCACCACTTTTATCATTATTATGTTTATAGTCTTCAATAGCATTATTAAGTTTAGTTTTCAAACCTTTATTACTACTAACAGTAACACGAAATTCATCAAACTTATGTTTGAGTTCATATGGACTTCCTTCACCTTTATAATAACGAGGTTGATAACTATATCTCTTATTTTTTCTTGTGTTTAAAATTCCCATAATGCTATGATATTTCGTAATGAGTTAAAATAAACCATATTGCAATTATCATACCTAAAATTACTAAAAGCATAACAATAGAAACACTACGTTTACCTTTGTATTTGCTTTGACGTCTTACAGATTCCCAATGTGTTTTAATATCTTCATCTTCTTTAGAATCTCTAAGATGTCTTGGGGTATAATTAAAGTGCTTATTTTTTCGCTGTTGAAACAATCTTAAAACTAGTCTATGTTATAGTTCAAAAGTACTGAAAATACAAGGAAATATAGTTGTTGAAACCTTAAAAATTGTTAACAAATACGGCTTTCTTAAGAAATATTAAAATCCGAGTTGTTATCATTTAAATAATTTAAGAAATATAAGATGTTCTTATTTTATATTAAATAGAAGTTAATGTGTCTATTACTTACGACGTAGGTCTGCCATTTTAATAGCAGCAATAGCAGCTTCAGTTCCCTTATTACCATGTTTCCCTCCTGAACGATCTATAGATTGTTGCATAGTATTATCGGTAAGCACACAAAAAATAACAGGTGTATCTGAAGATATGTTTAAGTCTTTTATTCCTTGTGTAACACCGTCGCAAACAAAGTCAAAATGTTTTGTTTCACCTTGAATTACACATCCAATAGCAATAACAGCATCGACTTGCTGTTCGATCATTTTTTTGCTTCCGTAGATAAGCTCAAAACTCCCAGGAACATCCCATTTGATAATGTTTTCTGGTAAGGCTCCACAATCAATTAATGCATCGTAAGCACCTTGAAAAAGCCCATTAGTAATAATGTCATTCCATTCAGAAACAACAATCCCAAACCGAAAATTATTCGCGTTTGGGATTGTGTTTTTATCGTAGTTTGATAAATTGTGATTTGCAGTAGCCATATTATTTGCTTCCTTCTGCTCTACCAATAAAGGTTTCTATATTCTTAGCTTGATCTGATTTTGAAAATTCAGATTTAATTCTTTTATAATATTCTAATGCTTTATCTGCCTTTCCTAATGTTTGAGCAACATTTGCCGCTTTAAACAAATACATAGGTGTAGTATAATCATTTGTAGATGCTTTGATGGCTTGCTCATAGTATCCAAAAGCTTCATCTAATTGATTTAATTGTACAAATGCATCACCAACAGCGCCTTTAGCTATAGGACCTAAAACAGCATCATCAGTACTGAAATCACTTAAATACTTTACAGCATTTGTATAATCTTTAGTATTCAAATATGCTATACCAGCGTAATAGTTAGCTAAATTCCCTGCAGGAGTACTCCCATATTCATTTACGATATCTACTAAACCATATTTTCCTTCACCACCATTAAGTGCTAAATTATATAATGAATCTTTGTTTGTTCCAACAACAGCTTCATCAAAATACTTTTGAGCTGTGTACATTTCATTCATGGCTTCAATAGCATTAGGCTCAGCCATAAATTTCTTATACCCTAAATATCCTAAAGCAATCACTGCTGCTAAACCTATAATAACGAAAATACCTTTTTGGTTATTTCCAACCCAATCCTCTGCTTTATTAGCACCTTCATCTAAGGTATTAAATACTTCCGCAGTTGTTGAACTTTCTTCAATATTCTCAACCTTTTCTTTTTCAGTTTTAGGTTTGTATCCTCTTTTCTTATATGTTGCCATAATTCTGTATTTGTGCCCGCAAAAATAAAATTTTTATTGGGATTTAAAAGGTAATTTATTTGTTATTTTTACTTCCTCTTACAATAAAAGCCATCTTAATAAGAATATTCCTATTAGTTTTATGATATTAAACACGTTAAGCTTAGTTAATTACAAAAATTTTGAAAGTCAAGAATTCGAGTTTGATGCAAAAATTAACTGCTTTGTTGGCTCAAATGGTGTAGGCAAAACCAATGTTCTAGATGCTATTTATCATTTATCCTTCGGAAAAAGCTACTTTAATCCTGTAGCAACACAAAATATAAAACACGATGAGGACTTTTTTGTTGTGGATGGTATTTTTAGTAAAAATGACAAAACCGAAAAAATTGTAGTCTCTTTAAAACGTGGACAAAAGAAAGTCATCAAACGCAATGCTAAAGCCTACGAGAAATTTAGTGACCATATTGGGTGTATTCCATTAGTTATTATTTCACCTGCAGATCGTGATTTAATTATCGAAGGGAGTGATACTCGTCGAAAATTTATAGATAGTGTGATTTCACAAAGTGATAAAACCTATTTAAGCAACCTTATTAATTACAATAAAATCTTATCGCAACGTAACGCTCTACTTAAATACTTCGCACTCAACAATACCTTTAATGCACAAACACTAGAGGTTTACAACGAACAGTTAAATAGTTACGGAAGTGAGGTTTTTAAAACACGTGAAGCTTTTTTAGAAACATTTGTTCCAATTTTTAAAACACGTTATGAAGCTATAAGTAATAATAACGAAACGGTAAACTTAAATTATAAAAGTGATTTGTTTGAAAATAACTTGCAAACGCTCTTAGCTAAAACGATCAATAAAGATAAAGCGTTGCAGTATACAAGTGTTGGAATACATAAAGACGATCTCAATTTTGAAATTGATACGTATCCTATTAAAAAGTTTGGAAGTCAAGGCCAGCAAAAATCATTTTTGATTGCATTAAAATTAGCCCAATTCGATTTTATAAAACAACAAAATGGTGTTACACCTCTACTTTTACTTGATGATATCTTTGATAAGTTAGATGAAAATCGCGTGGCACAAATTATTAGTCTAGTTGATAATGATGACTTCGGACAACTATTTATTAGTGATACCCATGCCGAACGCACCGAAACTATAGTCAAGCAAATTCATCAATCTTATAAGATTTTTAAACTATGAAAAAACTTCTAATTTTACTCGCCATAGCAACTACTTTTAGTTGCTCTAGCGATCCTAAAACTTACATCGCATTTGTAGATGGCTATTGGGAAATTGATGAAGTTATACTTCATAATGGAGAAAAAAAAGACTATAATTATAATGATACTATAGATTATATCGAAGTCTCTGATAGCTTAACAGGGTTTCGAAAAAAAATAAAACCAAATCTAATGGGGAAATTTGAAAGTTCTAAAAGCGTAGAAACTTTCAGTATAAAAATCGAAAATGATAGCCTTAACGTATATTATAAAACAGCTTACTCTAATTGGAAAGAAACCATTTTAGAAGCAAGTGACACGCATTTGTTAATTATAAATGCTAATAAAGACATATATTTATATAAACGTTACCAACCCTTAGAATTAGACTAATGGCAAAACGACAAAATGATCACTTACCAATAAGTGATATTCTTAAAGAGTTTGTAAATACAAACAAATTACAATCTGGCTTAGACAAAGTAGATGTAAGAGATGCATGGGCAAATATGATGGGAAATGGTGTTAATAATTACACCACAGATATCAAACTAGATAGAGATACCCTTTATGTAGCTTTGAGTTCTAGCGTATTGCGAGAAGAGTTGAGTTATGGAAAGCAGAAAATTATAGCGATGCTTAATGAATCTATTGGCAAAGACGTGATTAAGAAATTGGTTTTGAGGTGATATTCATTATCAAATAAGACTTTGTCTAGAATATTTCAGTAAATTCATACACAAATTTCTACCACCTATGAAATACATCAAATTCATTACAACTTTGGTACTCACCTTAGTTGTTTTTTATGCTCTAAATACAAAACTTGGAGCGATTCCTCCTATTGGAAAATTTTTAGATCCAGTAAAAGGAATTTGGCAAAATGATACTGATGAAACAATAACGGGTACTGTTGCTATAAAAAACTTATCTGCTCCTGTTACTATTCATTATGATGCGCAATTAATTCCACATCTTTTCGCTCAAAACGACAACGACCTGTACAAAGCTCAAGGCTACATCACAGCAAAACACCGGTTATGGCAAATGGAATTTCAAACCCATGCTGCTGCTGGTCGCTTATCTGAAATCATAGGTGAAAAAGCAATTAATTATGATCGTAGAGAACGAAGACGCGGTATGATGTATGGTGCTGAAATGGCTTTAGAAAAGATGAAAGATGATCCAGAATCTCTTAAGTTTTTAGAAGCGTATCGTGATGGTGTTAATGATTATATTAGTGCTTTAACAGATAAAACCATTCCTGTAGAATACAAATTATTAGACTATAAACCAGAACCATGGACCATTAAAAAAACAGCGTTGTTATTAATGTACATGACAAAAATGCTTGCAGGTGGTGATGAAGATTTAGAAAACACCAATGCACTACGTTTATTCGGAAAAGAACGTTTCGACTTACTCTATCCTGATTTTTTTGATATCAACGATCCTATAATTCCAAAAGAAACCGATTGGAGCTTTATTGATGTAGAACAAACAAAAATACCTCAAAGCGAATTACCTCTAGATTCTATTTCGAAAACTATTGAAAAACCAAATCCAGACAATGGTAGTAATAATTGGGCTGTGTCTGGAGCAAAATCTGCCACTGGGAACCCAATTCTTGCTAACGATCCACATTTAGGTTTAAACTTACCTTCTATTTGGTTTGTAATGCAACTAAACTCTCCTACTCAAAATACAATGGGAGCAACACTTCCAGGAGCACTTGGTGTTATTTCAGGTTTTAATAATCATATTGCTTGGGGAGAAACTAATGCGACTCGAGATGTTTTAGATTGGTATAAAATTGAATTTAAAGACAAGTCCAGAGCGCAATACAATTATGATGGCCATTGGAAAAACACATCTGTTCGCCTTGAAAAAATTAAAGTAAGAGGTGCGAAAACTATTATAGATTCTGTGATTTACACACATCATGGACCTGTAACATACGATCATAATTTTTTAAGTGATAACGAAAAATCAGGTTACGCTATGAAATGGACCGGACATATAGGAGGCAATAATCAGCGACCGTTTTTAGATTTAAACAAAGCAAGAAACTATGATGACTATGTTAATGCTCTAAAAGAATATACAGCTCCTGCACAAAATTTTGTTTTTGCTTCTACTGAAGGAGATATCGCGTTATGGATTCAAGGTAAATTTCCAAATAAATGGAAAGGCCAAGGAAAATTTTTAATGGATGGCTCTAATCCTAATCATGATTGGCAAAGTTATATTCCACAAGAATTTAATGCGCATGTAAAAAATCCGCAACGTGGTTTCGTCAGCTCTGCAAATCAACATCCTGTAGATGAAAGCTATCCGTTTTACGTCTATAATGATGGCTATGAAACGTATAGAAATAGAGTGATTAATGATTTCTTCAGAACTAAAGAAAAGATAACTGTCGATGATTTCAAAGATTTACATAACAACAACTATAATTTAAAAGCGGCGGAATTATTACCTCATATTTTTAAAACGATGGAACTGTCTTCTTTTACTTCAGAAGAACTAGTCATTTACAATCAAATTAAGTCTTGGGATTTTAATAATGATATAGACAAAGTTGGACCTTCAATTTGGTCTACCTGGTGGAATAAACTCTACAATATTACTTGGGATGAGTTTGATGTTGAAGATGTAGCTTTAGATACACCATTTGCCTATCAAACCATTTATTTATTGAAAAATAATTCGGAGGATGCATTTATGGATATTGTTGATACATCTGAAATAGAAACAGCTAAGGATTTATTTTTAATCACATTTAAAGACACTGCTAAAGAGTTAAATGAATGGAAACTAGAAAATGGCGACTATAATTGGCAAGCTTACAAAGCGACTTATGTTGGTCACCTACTCCAAGCACTTCCTGCTTTTTCTCGTTTTGATTTGCCTATTGGTGGTGATCGTAATATTGTAAATGCGACATCTAAAAATCATGGACCATCATGGCGAATGATCGTAGAGATGAGTACTCCTCCAAAAGCTTTAGGTATTTATCCTGGTGGACAGTCAGGAAATCCTGGAAGTAAATACTATGATAATTTTATTAATGATTGGGCAGCTGGACAATACCATGAATTAAACTTTATGCAAAGTGCAACAGAAAGTTATAACATCATGTCTACACAAACCTTAACACCGTCTAATTAAAATGAAGAATAACATCATTAATTTTATCGTCACAATTTTAGTTGCTTTATTCCTATCTCAATTTTTACCTTGGTGGTCTATTATGGTTGCCGGATTTGCCTCTGCCCTATTTTTTAGTCTAAAAAAAAGCGCTGTGTTTTTTGTGCCGTTTTTAGCTATCTTCTTATTTTGGTCTGTTTTTGCCTTTATAGTAAGTAGCGCTAACGACTTTACATTGGCAAAAAAAATTGCTGTATTATTACCTTTAGGCGGTAATCCTTATATACTTATTTTAGTTACAGGTATTGTTGGTGGTTTAGCAGCCGGTATTGCGGCTTTGCTTGGCAAACAGTGTAGTGTAATGGTAAGGAAATAAAAATGTTCTACTCATTATTCCATTATAAACCTTTTAAAATCGTATTTGAGAATAACTTCAAAAAAAAGCGCAACCAAAAGTTGCGCTTTTATATATAAAATAAGCTATGCTTTAATTAAAACATCTCTCTACCTGAAAAATGGAACGCACCTTCTATAGCTGCATTCTCATCACTATCACTACCGTGAACTGCATTTTCTCCAATAGAAGCTGCATATAATTTTCTAATTGTTCCTTCAGCTGCTTCAACAGGATTAGTAGCACCGATTAAGGTTCTAAAATCTTCAACTGCATTATCTTTTTCTAAAATTGCAGCTACGATTGGTCCTCTAGTCATATACTCTACTAATTCACCAAAGAAAGGTCTTTCGTTGTGAACTTCATAAAATGCTTGTGCATCTTGAGTTGTCATATGAGTTAACTTCATTGCTACGATTCTAAAACCTGAAGCAGTAATTTTTTCTAAAATTGCACCAATATTCCCTTTTTCAATAGAATCTGGTTTAAGCATTGTAAATGTTCTATTCGTTGCCATTTGTTTGTTTTAATTTAAGGTGCAAAAGTAACACATTTCTTTAAAAATTCGGTATAATCCAATATTAAAAAATTGTATCTTCGCTGTCTATGAATAAAGACGACATTAATAGCATCAAAGCGCTTTTTAGTTCCCCAAAAGCCATTATAATTATTCCTCATAAAAATCCTGATGGAGATGCCATTGGATCTACACTTGGACTGTACCATTACTTAAATAAGCTTAATCACAAGGTAACGATAATTGCGCCTAATGATTATCCAGATTTTTTAAAATGGATGCCTGGTGAATCTTCAATTTTAAAATATGACCATCAAAAAAATGAGAGTGATATTTTAATGGCAAATGCTGAAATTATTTTCACCTTAGATTTTAATGCTCTTGGTCGTATTGGTGATATGCAAAATATTGTATCTACTGCTGAAGGAATTAAAATAATGATTGATCATCATCAACAACCAGATGACTACGCAACCTACATGTATTCTGATGTAACCATGTCTTCAACCTGTGAAATGGTCTATAATTTTATAGAAATGCTAGATGATACTGATCACATAGATAGTGATATTGCTACGTGTTTATATACTGGTATTATGACAGATACTGGTTCGTTTCGATTTCGATCAACAACAAGCGGCACACATAAAATTATAGGCAACTTAATTGAAAAAGGCGCACGTAACTCTGAAATACACAATAATATTTATGATACCAATAGCTATAGCCGATTACAATTATTAGGAAGCGCATTAAGTAATTTAAAAGTCATCCCAGAATATCGTACAGCATATATTACATTATCACAAGAAGAACTCAATAATTTCAATTTTAAAAAAGGAGATACCGAAGGTTTTGTAAACTATGGCTTATCTCTTAAAGGTATTATTTTCGCTGCAATTTTTATTGAGAATCATCAGGAGAATATTATTAAGATTTCATTACGTAGCAAAGGTGATTTTTCGGTTAATGAATTATCTAGATCACACTTTCAAGGTGGTGGTCATACCAATGCTGCTGGTGGAAAAAGTGATTTAAACTTGAACGACACCATTGATAAATTTATTAGTATCTTGCCTCAATACAAACAAGACCTCAAAGCTTAATGAAAATATATAAGTTACTCATTGTTATTTTACTCATTGTGAGTTGTAAAACTCCTGAAGCACGCCAACCAGAATCTGTACAGTCTGGTTCATTTATAAAAGCATCTGCAGAACGTAACAAAAAGCTTAACGAAAAAGAGCGCACGCGTTTTGAAGTCATTATGAGTGAAAACCCAGAATATGATTATATCGCATCAAAAAGCGGTTTTTGGTACTACTATCATACCAAAGTTGAAAGAGATACCATCACAGCAAAATTTGGAGACATTGTAAACTTTGATTATAATATCAAAGCTGTTAACGGACATGTGATTTATTCAAAAGAGGAATTAGGCACTCAAAATTATGCCATGGATCAAGAAGAAATTTTCACTGGGCTTCGTGAAGCTTTAAAACTATTAAAGCCGACAGAATCTGCCACATTTCTATTTCCATCCCAAAAGGCATATGGTTATTATGGAGATAAAGACAAAATTGGTGTAAATATTCCCTTAATTTGTAAAGTAACTGTAAATAATATTAAGCAAAACCAATAAAAATACTTAAAAACGAAAGAATGAAATTGATTAGCAAAACCCTACAACTTTTAATGCTGTGCTTGTTAATAACAGCAACCTCTTGCAAAGAAGAATATCCAGAATTAGAAGATGGCCTTTATGCCGAAATTAAAACAAATAAAGGCACTATGATCGCTAAATTATTCTACGATCAAGTTCCTGTTACTGTTGCTAATTTTGTAGCTCTAGCCGAAGGAAACCATCCAATGGCAAGTGAAGCATTTAAAAACAAACCTTTTTATGATAGTCTAACTTTTCATAGAGTAATGAATAATTTCATGATTCAAGGTGGTGATCACACAGCGACTGGTAATGGAAATCCAGGATATAAATTTACTGCAGACTTTAGCCCTGAATTAACACATGATAAAGGAGGTCTTTTATCAATGGCAAACTCTGGTGGTTTCAATACTAATGGAAGTCAGTTTTTCATAACAGAAGTTCCTTATCCAAGTTTGAATGCTTATGATAATGAAGGAAATTTAAAACCTTGTGATCAACCAAGAGTAAGTTGTCATTCTATATTTGGTGAACTTGTAAAAGGAATTGAAGTACAAGATTCTATCTCGAATGTAAAAGTAGCTCCAAGAACGAACAAACCTCTTGAAGATATTGTGATTACTAAAATGAGTATCATCAGAAAAGGATCTGCGGCAAAATCATTTAATGCCCCTAAAGTTTTTGAAGATGAATTACCAAACGTTGAAAATGAAATCAAACAAATTCAAGATGAAAAACGATTAAAAGCTGAAGAAGAGAAACGTGTTCGTGATGAAAAAACGGCTTCTGCTTCTACTATAACTAAAACAATGATTGATGGTTTTGAAGCCAAAACAACTGCTTTACCTTCTGGGCTAAAAAAACATGTTATAACTAAAGGAACTGGTCCAAAACCAAAAACGGGAGATTCTGTAAAAGTGTATTACGAAGGGTATTTTGTTGATGGCCGTTTATTTGATAGTGATAAAGTTGACATTGCTAAAAACTACGGTATGTTTAACCAAAGACGTTTGGATGCTAATGCTTATGGACCAACTAAAATGTTAGTAAGTCCTAATGCACGTATGATCTCTGGTTTTAAAGAAGCGCTAGCATCTCTTAAAGTAGGAGATAAAGCTTTTTTCTATTTACCATCACATTTAGCTTATGGTGAACGTGGGAATAGAGGAATTCCTCCAAACACTGACTTAACATTTGTTATTGAGCTTGTAGATATTATAGATAAGAAATAGTATTTTTCTAAATAAAAAAAAGCCTTTCATTAAATTGAAAGGCTTTTTTTATATCATAAGGTTTCTTCTCTATTTCTTCGGAATATGCTTCAAAATCTCTAACACATAGATCCAATATTTTTGAGCTGAAGATATTTGTGCGCGCTCATCAGGTGAATGTGCTCCTTTAATATTTGGTCCAAAACTAATCATGTCCATTTCTGGGTAATTAGTCCCTAAGATACCACATTCTAAACCTGCATGACAAGCAGCAACATGTGGCTCTTCACCATTATTAAGTTCTTTATATAAAGGTACCAATACTTTTAAAATATCAGAATCCATATTTGGTTTCCAACCTGGATAATCACCATCACAAGTAACTTCACAACCTGTTAACTCAAATGTAGCACGCAAGGTATTAGCCAAATCCCATTTAGAACTCTCTACAGAACTTCGTGTTAAACAACCAATCTTAATTGCACCATCTTTTACAATAACTCGTGCAACATTATTTGACGTTTCAACCAAATCTTTAATATCAGCACTCATACGATACACTCCGTTTATAGCTGCATAAATAGCTCTTGTCAAACCTTCCTGAACTCCTAAATCCATAATATACTCTGGAGTTTCCACTTTAGAAACCTCAATAACCAAATCAGGTTCCATAGTTTTCAATTCGGTTTTTATTTCGGTAGCAAAATCGTTCATTTCAGAAACGAATGAGTCTTCATTTATAGCATCAATAACGACAATAGCATTACTTTCTCTCGGAATAGCATTACGCAAACTTCCACCATTAATTTCAGAAATACGCAAGCCAAAATTTTCAAAACCATCAAACAATAAACGATTCATGATTTTATTAGCATTTCCTAGGCCTTCATGAATTTGCATTCCAGAGTGACCACCTTGTAAGCCTTTTACAGTGACTTTAAACCCAATTTTAAACTCAGGTGTTTCTTCTTGTTCATAAGTTCTAGTAGCAGTTACATCTACACCTCCAGCACAACCAACACCTATTTCATCATCTTCTTCGGTATCTAGATTTAAAAGTATTTCACCATTAAGCAAACCTCCTTTTAGTCCCATTGCACCAGTCATTCCTGTTTCTTCATCAATAGTAAACAATGCTTCAATAGCAGGATGTGCTATATCTGTACTTTCTAAAATTGCCATGATAGTAGCAACACCAAGTCCGTTATCGGCACCTAATGTTGTTCCTTTTGCTCTTACCCAATCACCATCGATATACATATCAATACCTTGAGTGTCAAAATCAAAAACTGTATCATTATTTTTTTGGTGAACCATATCTAAATGTGATTGCATCACAACCATCTTACGATCTTCCATACCAGGAGTTGCTGGTTTTTTAATAATCACGTTTCCTACTTCATCTTCTATGGTCTCTAAGTCTAAGCTTGCTCCAAAATCTTTCATGAATTTAATCACGCGTTCTTCCTTTTTCGAAGGTCTTGGTACTGCATTTAAATCGGCGAATTTATTCCAAAGTTGTTTGGGTTCTAGTTGTCTTATTTCTGCACTCATTCTCTTTAATTTTAGTTTAGCAAAGGTACATTTCTTTTTAGTATTTTTGAGTCATGCTGAAATACAAAAAACTCATTATAGCATTATCAATAATCCCTCAGATTATTGGTTTGAAAATTCTTGTCAACTTCCCAAATATTGTCGAGACGGTGTATAGTCATGGAATTTATATTGGAATTTCTAAAGGAATGCGTTATGTCTTTGGCTGGGCACCTTTTTCTGTAGGAGACATTCTATATACCCTTTTAGGGTTGTATGTGATTCGTTGGTTTTACTTAAATCGAAAACGAATTATTAAAGACACCAAACATTGGGTTTTAGATGTATTATCTGCTATTTCTATTGGCTATTTTGCATTTCATTTGCTTTGGGCTTTTAATTATTATCGTTTGCCACTTCATGAATCTTTGCATATTGATAGTGATTATACTACTGAAGAATTGGTAAACTTAACACATCAATTAATTGATAAAGTAAATACGCTTCATTTAAGTCTTGCAGCAAATGATTCTACTAAAGTTGTTATGCCATATTCGAAATCTGAAATCTTAAAAATGATCCCTAATGGCTATAATGAATTAGCAAAAAAGTTTCCACATTTAGAATACCAACCACGAAGTATAAAGCGTTCAATTTATAGTTTACCATTAACATATATGGGGTTTTCAGGATATCTAAACCCATTTACTAATGAATCTCAAATTAATGGGTTGGCTCCATCTTTTAAATTCCCAACTACAGGAAGTCATGAAGTTGCTCATCAATTGGGTTATGCTGCAGAAAACGAAGCTAATTTTATTGGTAGCATGGCAGCAATGCATCATCCAAACAGATACTTTAACTATTCTGGGTTTACATTTGCATTACGCCATTGTCTATATGAAACATACAAACGAGATACAGGTATTTATGAAAAGCTTTTAGAAAACATTAATACAGGTGTTTTAAAAAATTACCAAGAAGTAAGAGACTTTTGGGATGGTTATAAAAACCCAACAGAACCTTTATTTAAAGCAACTTATAATAATTTTTTAAAGTCTAACAATCAAGCTGGCGGAATAGAAAGTTATAGCTACGTTGTGGCATTATTGGTCAATTATCATAAAAATAATCCAATAGAATAAACGTTAAAAGTTTAGATTTTCATTATTCTTACTCTTGTAATATTTATATTTAGAATGAATTTATAATCAACCATTATATATGAATAAAATCAAGTTTGCAATCGCATTATGCTTTTGCAGTTTTGCATTATTTGCACAAGACTATTTCCCCAAGAACGATGGCGTCAAAACCTCAAATACTAACTATCAAGCCTTTACAAACGCCAAGATTTACGTCACGCCTACTCAAGTCATTGAGAACGGAACCTTATTAATTAAAGACGAAAAAGTAGTTGCTTCTGGTACTGAAGTAACTATTCCTAAAAACACAACAATTGTAGACTTAGACGGAAAAAGTATCTATCCCTCATTTATTGATATGTACTCAACGTTTGGAGTAAAAAAACCTAAACGCAAATCAGGTAATAGCAGAAGTCCGCAATATGAAGCTAGTCGGTCTGGCTTTTATTGGAATGATCACGTAATGCCTGAAAACAAAGCCATCAAATCATTTAATTTTGATTCAAAAATGGCTAAAGACTTAATGAAAGCTGGTTTTGGTATTGTAAACACACATATAGAAGATGGAATAATTAGAGGAAGCGGAACTTTAGTTGCGCTTAATACTCAAGCCGATAATGCAACTCGAATCTTAGATGCAAATTCTGGTCAGTATTATTCATTTAAAAAAAGTGTCACCTCTAGACAGTCATATCCAAACTCAATTATGGGAAGTATGGCATTACTACGACAAATGTATTATGATGCTGATTGGTATGCAAAAGGTAATAGTAAGACAACAGATTTATCATTAGAAGCCTTAAACAGAAATAAAAACTTAGTACAAATATTTGGAGCTGGTAGTAGAGCCAATGCATTAAGAGCAGATAAAATAGGAGATCTTTTTGGAATACAATACGTTATTCTTGGTGGTGGAGACGAATATGAACGTATTAACACTATAAAAGCGACCAATGCTTCCTATATTATTCCTGTGAATTTTCAAGCAGCTTATGATGTAGAAAATGTTTTTTTAAGCAGTTCATTGGCTTTGAGTGATATGAAAGCTTGGAACCAAGAGCCCACAAATCCTAAAATTCTTGCTGAAAACGGAATCAAATTTGCTTTTACTACGCATGATTTAAAAGCTCCAAAATCATTTATGCCTAATGTAATAAAGGCAATAGAATATGGGCTTTCTAAAGAAAAAGCATTAGAAGCATTAACAACAATACCTGCTCAATTACTTGGTAAGTCTTCAGAAATTGGCACTTTACAAAAAGGGTCTTATGCCAATTTTTTAATTGCTTCAGGAGATATTTTTGATAAGAAAACAACACTTTATGAGAATTGGGTTCAAGGTAAAAAGACAATACTTGAAGCTATGAATATTAAAGATATTCGTGGTGATTATAAATTTAGTTTAGCTGGTGACACGTATAAAATGACACTAAAAGGAACAATCTCTAAATTAAGTTCTGAGATTACAAATGATACTAAAACTCTTGGATCTAAGGTATCTTATGCTGACGATTGGCTAAGTATTTCTATGACTACAAAAGATTCAACAAAGCAAGAATTTATAAGATTGGTCGCAAATGTTTCTAATAGAAACACTCTTAATGGCAAAGCTATTTTTCCTGACGGAAATGAGATGACTTTCTTTGCCAATAAGGTTATAAAAGAAGATAATGAGTCACCAAAAGATAAAGAGAAAACAAAAGACAAGTCACCAAAAGAGACTGTTGCTGTATCCTTTCCTAATATGGCTTATGGTTTTTCAGAATTACCAAAAGCTGAAACCATACTTTTTAAAAATGCGACAGTTTGGACCAATGAAAAAGATGGGATTTTAGAACATACTGATGTACTTATTAAAAATGGTAAGATTGCCAAAATAGGTGTTGATCTTTCAGATGGAAGTGCAAAAGTAATTGATGCTACAGGAAAGCATTTAACTTCTGGTGTTATTGATGAACATTCTCATATTGCAGCGGCTTCAATCAATGAAGGTGGTCATAATTCTTCTGCAGAAGTAACCATTGAAGATGTGATTGATGATGAAGATATTGATATCTATAGAAACCTTGCTGGTGGTGTGACTTCAATTCAAATTTTACATGGCTCTGCTAATCCAATTGGAGGACGCTCTGCTATTATAAAATTGAAATGGGGAGAATCTGCCGAGAATTTGATTTTTAAAGAAAGCCCGAAATTCATAAAGTTTGCTTTAGGTGAAAATGTAAAACAGTCTAACTGGTCTAGCTTTGCTAGATTTCCGCAAACGAGAATGGGTGTTGAACAATTGTATATAGACTATTTTAATCGTGCAAAAACTTATGACAAGTTAAAGAAAAGTGGAAAGCCGTATCGCAAAGACATTGAAATGGACGTTATCGCAGAAATTATAAATAAAGAGCGCTTTATTTCTTGTCATTCCTATGTTCAAAGTGAAATTAACATGCTAATGAAAGTTGCCGAAAAATTCAATTTTAATATCAATACATTCACTCATATTTTAGAAGGCTATAAAGTTGCTGATAAAATGAAAGCTCATGGTGTTGGTGGATCAACGTTTAGTGATTGGTGGGCTTATAAATATGAAGTTAATGATGCCATACCTTATAATGCCGCAATTATGCACAATGCTGGTGTTATCGTTGCTATTAATAGTGATGATGGAGAAATGTCTCGCCGTTTAAACCAAGAAGCCGCAAAATCGGTTAAATATGGAGGTATTAGTGAAGAAGATGCGTGGAAATTTGTCACACTTAATCCTGCTAAATTATTACATATCGATGACCGTGTAGGCAGTATAAAAGTAGGTAAAGATGCTGATGTAGTATTATGGACAGATCATCCAATGTCTATTTATGCTAAAGCTGAAAGAACAATTATTGAAGGTGTAACCTATTTTGACTTGAAACGTGATGAAATGATGCGCGCTCAAATTAAAAAAGAGAAGAGCCAATTAATTAATCAAATGATGCAAGCAAAGAATAAAGGCTTAAAAACACAACCTATTAAGAAAAAAGAAAAAGATCAAATGCACTGCGATTATTTAGATCATGAACAACATTAAACTTAAGAAAATGAAAACATATAATATAAAATTAATCGTTGTTGCATTACTAAGTTTTTCTATAGGGTTAGCACAACAAACTCCCGCTAAAAAACAAAGTAAAACAATTGCTATTACAGGAGCTACAGCTCACATCGGAAATGGTAACATTATTGAAAATAGTATTATCATTTTTGAAGATGGAAAGTTAAAAACTGTTGCAGATATGACAGTAACTAAAATAGACATTACTGAAATGGAAATTATTAGCGCAAACGGTAAACACGTATACCCAGGGTTTATTGTTCCAAATTCTACTTTAGGATTGGTTGAAATTGACGCTGTACGTGCTACAGATGATGACTCTGAATTAGGAACATGGAATCCACATATTAGAAGTATAATCGCTTATAACGCAGAATCTAAAGTGACTGAGTCTATGCGGCCAAACGGCGTCCTATTAGGGCAGATCACACCACGTGGCGGACGAATTTCTGGCACCTCATCAATTGTACAATTTGATGCTTGGAACTGGGAAGATGCTGTTATAAAAGAAGATGATGGGATACATATGAATTGGCCTAAGAGTTTCTCTCGTGGTCGTTGGTGGCTTGGTGAAGATCCTGCAATGAAAGTCAATAAAAAATATGATTCACAAGTATTAGAAATTGCAGATTATTTTAAAGCAACAAAAACGTATATGTCTGGTGATATGTCTAATGACCATTTACCTTATAAGGCTACCGGTGGTTTGTTTGATGGGAGTAAAACACTTTTTATTCATGTTGATAATGAAAAAGGAATTACAGATGCCATTAATTTCACCAAAGCACATCAAGTGAAATCAACTGTTATTGTTGGAGGTTATGAAGCCCATAAAGTAGCGGATATGTTAAAGAAAAATAATATCTCTATTATATTGCAACGTGTTCATTCTAGGCCAAAACAAACAGATGATGATTATGATTTACCATTCAAACTTGCAAAATTACTTACAGATAAAGGTGTTGTTGTTGCTCTAGAAACTAGCGGTCAAATGGAACGCATGAATTCTCGCAACTTACCGTTTTATGCAGGAACTACAGTCGCTCATGGACTAACAAAAGAACAAGCATTACAGTTAATTACATTAAATCCTGCAAAGATATTAGGTATTGATGATACTTATGGAACTTTAGAAACAGGAAAAAGCGCTACACTTTTTATTAGCGAAGGTGATGCACTCGATATGAGAACCAATAAAATTACGCACGCTTTTATTGATGGTCGCCTATTAAGTTTAGAAACACACCAAACGAAACTTTGGAGACGTTATTCTGAAAAGTTAAAACTTCAAGACTAATTGAGAGTTACAACGTATAAATAAAAAGACCTGTGATTTAACAGGTCTTTTTATTTATATATAATGTATAATTATTCAATAATCGTAGCGTCTTCCGGTTTTTTAAAAAGTGATGCGTCAGGCTCTTTTTCTGATATTACAACATCTGTAAACTCAACAGTATTTCTCTTTTCGGTAAGTGAATTATTTTCATAATTATACCAATCTATACTTTTAGGCAATATCAAGCCATTACTATTTTGCCAATTATTATATCTAATGTAATGGAAATCTTTACTCTTTTCATTTTTACCAAACGTAACTGTATATCCTAGCCATTGCATTAAACCAGTGTCTTCATCATAATAAATTATATATTGATCATCTGGAGACGCTCCTACTCCTGCTTCATAAGAAATTAAAATACCAGGATATGATTTTCCTTCAAACTCTAAAGGTTTAGCTGCTTCATATAATATACCAACATCACCAACTATAAAAGGCATCGCATAGAAATATAGCATTAGCCCTTTATAAAACCTTGCATTACCTGAGTATTCGATATTATCTTTCTCGCTTACCCATAATGTTTCTCCATCATAGCCAGAGCTATACGTTGGTGTGTCTATAAGTTCTGCCCTCGTTTTTAAATTAGTAGTTGTTATTTCTTTACCATTAGATTTATCCATAGTGAATGCTAATGTCTTCATCTTATTCCAATTGTCAATACCACCATGAGCAACAAACACTTTAGTAATATTTTCAGGATAAATACTAGTTGTAATATCTAATTCTTCTTTTGAATAATCAATAGATTCAACAGTTTTAGAGGTCGTGTCATTTTTACAAGATGCAAAAACTACTAATGCAATTAAGAGTAAATTTTTAAATTTCATGTATTTTAATATTGGTTTAGCGCTTAGACGTAAATAGCACTAATGGCTTACAAAAAAGCCTTAGAATGTTTCTAAGGCTTTTTTAACTAAAAAAAAATGGACTATTCAATAATGAGTTTCTTTACTAAGCTTTTTGTTGCTGTATTTAGTTTAACAAAGTATAATCCGCTTTGTAATTCTGAAATATCTAGATCGACACTATTCCCTTCCGAAATCGTTTGTTCTAAAATTAATTTTCCTTGTATATCAAATAGACTAAGGTTAGCATTTCCAAAATTAGACGTATTCATTTCGATAGTAACTTTACCTTTTGCAGGATTAGGGAACATATCAAATGAAGTGAAATTTACTTCTGATATGGATAAACTTTCTTCGACAAACTCAGTTTCAAAGGTGTTTGTAATTACTGGTGCGTTAAAATCGAAGTAAATCGCTGCTGTATTCGGAATAATATCACCAATGCTATATCCAGGTTTTGGTTTAATTTTGAAATACACAAAACCATGACTTCCTGCCTCATCATCTTGCTCGGCTGCTAAATTAATATTATCAAAATACCATTCTAGACTTGTATCAGTTCGTGTTACTACATAATCATGACTAGAACGTAACATTTGAAAAGTACTCTCATCTAATTGCGTATCTAATATATCTTCTATTCTCACAAATGTTGCTGCAGCTGTTCCTAGGTTTTGGAAACGAATCGTATAATACAAATACTCATCTGATACTACAAAATCATCATATACAACTTCTGGACCATGAGATTCCATTATATCATTCGGGTCCCAAGACCCAACTACAACTTCAGATAATGTTGAATAATTATTAACTGGCACAATATCATTAGTATCTGTAACATATGCTACAGTATTTGTTACAATATCACCAAGCGACACATTCCCTAGAGTCGTTAATGAAATATAAATATCTTCTACAGCACCAGGAGCTAGATTCACAAAATCTACAGTAAATCCAGTTGCGGTATCTGTTACAGTATAGTTAGGGTTAACAGTATATAAATCATTAATTGTTAGTTGCGAATCGAGAGTAAACTCAATGGTTCCTGAAGCAATCGTAGTCGACCCTATATTCTCTAAAATAATAGAATTTGAATGTGAAAAACCAGGTCTAGGAGCTACAGAAGTATTCACAAGATAAACCGCTAAATCTTCACAGGTTTGGTTATCAGTTACAGGAAATTCTATCGTTGTTATTGCACCATTTAAAACACTTACAGCATCAAAAGATGTTTGGGTTGCAGTATAACATCCTGTATAATCATCATATACATTAAATGTTATAGTATAGTCATCATTTTCATCTGTACTCACTATCGAAAAATTACCTATTGATGTATTTACATTATGAATTATACCATCATTGTTCATTTCATAAGTAAAAAATCCATTCGTAAAATCTGTTTCATTGGCATCTAATACACTATTCGTATTAGCATCATTAAATGCTTTAACGTTAATCAGTCCTATATCATTACACAATTCTCCTATATCAAAACTATCAGCTTTTAAGAAAATACCACTATCATAAACCGTGTCTGATGCATCAGCAATAACTAATTTAATATGGTAAGATTCACCAATATTTACTGGAGCTTCTGCTGTAAACACAGCTGTTCTACCATTATAAGAAATTGGTGGAGAATTTTCTGGTATATAACTTCCAAAATACTCTTCATTTATTGCTGGACATGATCCATTTTCAGGATGGACATTAGTCACTAATATTGGTGTATCTGTATTAGGTAATACTGCGAGATTAGTGGTGATTCCATTAGAATCTGTTAATAAAAAAGCAAATGCATCTGAAAAATTACACTCAAAATTACCGCCATCATATTCTTCTGAAGCCATTAAAAAATCAAAACTTATTTCGTTTACTACAGGCACAAAATCAAATTCAATAATAGTCGCATTATTAGAATTTATTCCAGTTGCATTATCCAAATCCACATCGCCAGGCCAAGAATTAGAACCACTAGAAATAACTGATCCATTAGGTCCGGAAGCGTCACTTGCATTACCCGTTGATAATAGCACACCTTCATCAAATGGAAACCCTCCATTTTGATTTGTAAAATATCCAATACCATTAGGTTCTGTCACATTAAAACTAGTCCCTGTAGAATAGGTAATGTTAAATATCTGACTACAATCACCTCCTAATAATACATCAGTAACTAACGCTTCTACAGTATATGATGTTTGATCTATGATAACATTCTCTCCAACAATAGTAAATGTCTCATAACTAAAACATGAATTGGTGCCATTAGTAACCCGTATGTAAATGGTTTCTTGACCAAAAGATGTATATTGATTAGGATCTGAAATACTATTACTTTGTGTAAAAACATCATTTAAACTCGTATAAAACTCTATACTATAATCATTCGCATTTAGACCATTAAGAACTTCTGGAATTACAGATGTTAAATCAAAAACATCTCCATTAGTACTCGCTGTAAGATCTTGAGGAGTAACTAAAATAGGTGATGTCCCTTCCTCTACAATGACATCAACAGTCGTTATACAACCTGTCTGAATATTTGTAACCGTTACGCTATATGTATCTGCTATAAATACTACAATCTCTGGATCAGTCGCATCTGTATTCCACAAATAAGTATATTGTCCTATATCATCTGTATTTGGTGTTAAAACGATCTCTTCTCCATCACAAATAGCATAGGTATCTATAAACTCTACGTAAGGATTTAAGTTTGCAATTAAGGTTAATTCTGCAATTGCAAAACTACCTGATATAGTTTCTACAACACGTACATAAATAATTTCCGGATTAAATGTACTAAAGTAAACTGTTGGATTTGTTATAGCATTCACTTGTGCTTGAGCATTAGTCTCACTTATATAGTAACTAAAACTAAACCCCGAAATATCTTGACCATTTACAATCTCGCTATTTTGAGATGCTAAATCAAATTCACCTACAGCATTTACATCACTAGTACACACTTCAATTGATGCTGAAGATACAGCGATACAATTAATATCGACAACTAAATCGACTGTAGTAGTGCTATAGCAATTATCAAAATCAGAAGACACTCTTGCATATATTGTTTGATTAAACATTACAATATTAGTATACATTGGTAGTAATGCATTTGTATTATTATCAGAGTCAGCTTGTGTTTCATGAAAAGAAACCTGTAAAGACGGTTGATTGTTTCCATTTAAAATTTCTGGTATAGTATCCGATAAATTAAATGTCGCAAAACCATCATCATTATCATCACAAACAATTAAAGCTGCAGGTGAAGTAATAGCAGTTTGATCAAATACATTTAAATATAACATTGTATTCTCACTTGAACTAAAACAACCCGTAATTATATTTTCTATTCTCACATAGATCGTCTGTTGATATGGCGTTATATTCGAATAACTCTGAGGATTTGTAATAGGGTTATCACCTGTAAAAGCATCATCACTAGTAATATGGTATGTTACCACAACATCAGGCTCACCATTTATAAATCCAGCATCAAAGAGCGTTAAATCAAATGTTGTAAAGCCGTCTAATTCACCATCGTCACAGACAACGACATCTTGTGAAAAACCTCCATTAGGAGATGGTGTTACAACAAGTGTTAGTGTCGTAGAATGTATAAGCCCTGTAGGATCAATAACACTCACATAAACGGTTTGAGGATTGCTTATATTAAAATACGGATCTGCTAGAGGGTTTGTTTGAGTATCTGCATCGGCTTGTGTTTCATGATACGTAATTGTATATACATTAGAAGGCTCTCCTCCTAAAATTTCTATGTTTTTAGACTGTAATTCAAAAGCTTCAACACCGTCATTATTCATATCACATAACTCATATGGTGTTGGTTCATTAATTGACAAACAGTTTACTTCTGCCAGCCAACCTGTAGTCATGCCTGAACTATCACTAACAAAATTAAGCGTAAGACAACCAGTTGCATTATCAGCAATTATGGTTTGCGGACTATTAATTTGAGCACCAGAAAATTCACCAATTAACGGGCTGCTTGTAGAGTTTCCATTATAAATACTTAGGATATCTACATTAAGCTGTGTCGAGAATTCTATAAAATTTATAGTTACAAAATCACCTCCCGTTTGTGGGCATAATGTCAATGTGAAATTTTCATTATTACCATAAACATCAGAAGAACCTCCTGAATCTGTTAGAATGAAATTACACTCCGTCCAAGAACCATTTTGCATGGCAATCTCATCTTGAGAAAAACTAAATAAAGAACAAAGTAGAGCAAGTAGCGGAAATAGTAATTTTACTTTCATAGGAAATAGTTAAGTTAATTATTTAATGACAATTTGTATATAAAATAACTGTCAATAGATTGATGTCAATACTATAACAGATTAAATAGAAATTTTCCTACCTACAAATATAATTGTAATGTGTAGATTAGATTGTAATTGCTTTATAAAAGCTTAAATTTGCAGCTATTCTATATTTTGATTTTATAAACTGATGCCCTATAAAGAGATTTCAAGTACTCAAAATTCGCTAGTAAAACAAATTATTGTTTTAAAAGAAAAATCTCGTGAACGAAAAAAAACGGGCCTTTTTATTATTGAAGGTCAGCGCGAATTATCCTTAGCTACAAAAGCCAATTATAGTATTACAACTATTTTATTTTATCCTGCATTAATTTCCGAAGAACAACTAAAAACAATAACAACTCCAGATACAGATTGCATTGAAATCTCGAAAGAAGTATTTCAGAAATTAGCGTATCGCCATACAACTGAAGGTATTATCGCTGTTGTAAAAGCAAAAACACATGCCATTTCTGACTTAACATTTAACACCCCTAATCCTTTAATTTTAATTGCTGAAGCACCTGAAAAACCAGGAAATATTGGCGCATTACTTAGAACAGCTGATGCCGCTAATGTAGATGCTGTTATTATTGCTAACCCAAAAGGTGATTTATACAATCCTAATATCATTCGCTCTAGTGTAGGTTGCGTATTTACAAACCAAGTTGTTATAGGTGATACTGCCGAAATTGTAGCTGTATTAAAACAAAAAGGTATTTCTATATATTGTGCAGCATTGCAAGCATCGGTAGAGTATCACACTCAAGATTACTCAAAACCAACTGCTATTGTTGTTGGTACCGAAGCCACAGGATTAAGCCTTGATTGGCTTAATAATTCAACACAAAATATCATTATCCCAATGCAAGGTATAATTGATAGTATGAATGTTTCGGTAGCTGCAGGCATTCTAATTTTTGAAGCTAAACGCCAACGACAATTTAATTAAACTCTATGAACGCAAATATGCTTTTCTACATCATTATCACAATTATTATCGCAAACTTTATTATTGATAAAATATTAGATGCGCTTAATGCCAAACATTATGATGATTCTATTCCTTCAGAGCTAAATGACGTCTATGATGAAGCTGAATATAAAAAATCACAAGCCTACAAAAAAACGAATTATAAATTTGGTATTTGGAGTTCTTTATTCTCAATAGCACTAACACTTGGTTTTTTGTTTTTTGACGGCTTTGAGTTTGTAGACAATATAGCAAGAGATTATAGTGAGAATTCAATTATTATTGCTTTAATTTTCTTTGGAATAATTATGATTGGGAGTGATCTTTTGTCTACTCCTTTTGGATATTACAAAACCTTTGTTATTGAAGAAAAATTTGGGTTTAATAAAACGACCAAACAAACATTTATCCTCGATAAAATCAAAGGATTGCTTATGATGGCCATTGTTGGTGGTAGTATTTTAGCACTCATCATTTGGTTTTACCAACAAACTCAAGACACATTTTGGTTATATGCTTGGGGAGTTATAACACTATTTACTGTGTTCATGAATATGTTTTATTCAAAACTTATCGTTCCATTATTCAATAAACAAACGCCTTTAGAAGAAGGAAGTCTACGTGATAAAATCTCAGAATATGCAAAATCAGTTGGATTTAATCTTGACAAAATATTTATAATTGATGGTTCAAAACGTAGCACAAAAGCCAATGCTTATTTTTCAGGTTTTGGTTCTGAAAAACGTGTTACACTGTATGATACTTTAGTTAATGAATTGGACGAAGATGAAATAGTTGCTGTTTTAGCTCATGAAGTTGGTCATTATAAAAAGAAACATATTGTTTTTAATTTAGTTGCTTCTATTCTACTTACAGGGCTAACATTTTATATTTTATCTATATTTATTTCAAATCCGTTACTCTCAAATGCATTAGGTGTAGATATCCCAAGTTTTCATATCGGTTTAATTGCATTCGGGCTCCTCTATTCACCAATTTCAGAACTCACAAGCCTTGTAATGAATTACTTCTCACGTAAGTTTGAGTATCAAGCCGATGATTATGCAAAGCATACTTATAAGGCAGAACCATTAGTGACATCCCTAAAGAAACTATCAAAAAATAGCTTGAGTAATTTAACGCCACATCCATCTTATGTATTAGCACACTATTCGCATCCTACATTATTAGAACGTGTTAGAAATTTGAGAAAATGATCAAAATGAAATCAATTATTCTCTTTGTATTATTTAGTTTTAATTTTTATTGTTTTTCTCAAAATAGAGAATTAAAAAAATTTAGCTTTCAAAATAATGAAATAACCTATTCTAGAATTGATTATTCAAAATATAAAATTGCCCAATTTTTTATTTCAATGTACAGTGAAGATGATAAATATGATTCAATTGAACAAAACGCTTACACTTGCTTGTTAAATAAAGAGAGGCTTTATCATACACTTTACTTTTTTATAAGAGTTCCTAAAGAAATAATTGATCCTAAAGTAAAAAATGAGTTTTTTACTGAATTCATAAGTCATTTAAAAAAGGAAGAAAAAATGGTTGATATAAATTTATATCTCAATTTTGATACAGATTATTCAACTTCTTATCGTAAAGAGCAAATAAAAACAATAAAGAGAATTAAAACAGATGTAACTTCACAAAATATTTGCAAAATGCTATCCATTAGGTAATTGTATAATTTATTACGATAAACCACAAAAACTCATTGCACATTAAATTTCTTATTATTACTTTAGTTCTATGACAGAAGAAGCTATAGAAAAAGAAAATGCCGAAATTGCTAAAGCCTACAAAAAGCTTCTTAAAGTAAGTTACCAAACACTTACTAAAGAAGATAAAAAACTCATTCGTCATGCGTTTGAAGTTGCAGTAGATGCGCATAGTAGTCAACGAAGAAAATCTGGAGAAGCCTATATTTTCCATCCAATTGCTGTAGCCAAAATTGTGGCAAGTGAAATTGGTTTAGATGCAACATGTATTGCTGCAGCTCTATTACATGATGTTGTTGAAGATAATGAAGATTATACTAAAGATGATATCGAACGCCTCTTTGGTGAAACTGTTGCACGTATTGTTGATGGTTTAACAAAAATATCATCACTTAGTAAAGACACAGATGTCTCAACTCAAGCAGAGAATTTTCGCAAAATGCTATTAACGCTTAATGATGATGTTCGTGTGATTATTATTAAAATTGCAGACCGTCTTCATAATATGCAAACTATGGACTCAATGCGTCCAGATAAACAAGAAAAAATTGCTTCCGAAACCTTATACATTTACGCACCTTTAGCGCACAGAATTGGGCTCTACAATATTAAAACAGAACTTGAAGATTTAGGATTAAAATACACAGAACCTGAAGTTTACAACGATCTTCTAGAAAAAACACAGGAAAGTAAAGAAGAACAAGATGACTATATTAAAACGTTCTCAAAGGTTATAGAAGATTCTCTTGATAAAGAAGGGTTGAACTATGAGATTAAAGGACGTCCAAAATCAATTCATTCTATTCGAAAAAAAATAGTAAAACAAGGCGTAAATTTTGAAGAAGTTTACGACAAGTTCGCTGTAAGAATTATTTATAAGTCTGATCTTAAAAATGAAAAATTTCTGGCTTGGAAAATATATTCGATAGTTACTGATAATTTCATACCAAATCCTATACGATTAAGAGATTGGATTTCATCACCTAAATCTACAGGTTATGAAGCACTTCATATAACTGTTATGGGACCTAAAAGCAGATGGGTTGAAGTTCAAATTCGTAGCGAACGCATGAACGAAATTGCTGAAAAAGGATATGCAGCACATTATAAATACAAACAAGGTGATACTGAAGATGCGCTTGACACTTGGATTGATAAACTACAAGAAGCTCTTGAAAGTAACGAAACTAATGCTGTTGATTTTGTAGAACAGTTTAAACTTAATTTATATTCAAAAGAAATATTTGTGTTCTCACCTAAAGGAGAATTAAAATCTTTGCCTAAAGGAGCAACACCTTTAGATTTTTCATTTAGTATTCATACCGAAGTTGGTATGAAAACAAGAGGAGCGAAAGTAAATGGGAAATTAGTACCTCTTAGTCACGAACTTAATAGTGGTGATCAGGTTGAAATTCTTACTTCTGATAATGTTACACCAAATCGTAATTGGCTAGATTATGCAACAACAGCTAGAGCGAGAAGCAAAATTAAATCATCTCTTAAAGCAGAAAAAAAGAATATTGCCGAAGACGGTAAAGAAATACTAAGACGAAAATTAAAACAACTCAAAATATCACTTGATGAAAAATCAGTGAATGAAATGGTAAATCATTTTAAACTTAAAACAAGTTTAGATCTATTCTATAGAGTTGGTATTGGAACGATAGATAACAAAATGCTTAAGGAGTATGCCTCTTCTCGTAGTAATTTGTTTATGAGTTATATAAAAAATAAAATTCGTAAACCTAACGTCGCATCTGATATAGATAAAGATGAGATTACTTCTAAATATGATCAACTGGTTTTTGGCAAAGAAGAGCAAAAATTAGATTATAAGTTATCTGAATGTTGTAATCCTATACCTGGAGATCCTGTATTTGGGTTTTTAACAATTAATGACGGAATTAAAGTTCACAAAAAGAACTGCCCAAATGCCTTAAGCATGCAATCAAATTATGCCTATCGCATTATGCTAGCCAAATGGATTGATTCTTCGCAACAAGAGTTTGCAACACAAATCAAGCTCTCTGGAATTGATAATTTAGGATTAGTAAATGACATTACAAAAGTTATATCTTCTAATATGCATGTTAATATGAAAAGTATTAGTTTTGAGTCTGATGATGGTGTCTTTACTGGTAAGATAAATGTTGTCGTTACCAATAATAATATGCTAAAAAAGCTTATCGATAATCTCAAAAAAATTAATGGAATAGATAAGGTTACTAGAGTGTAAAAAATGTGTAAATTTGCACCTTAATTATGAGTGATAAAACAAAACAGACTAATCAAGAAATTGTAAAAAACGTTTTTACAAAATTTTTAGAAGAAAAAGGACATCGTAAAACGCCTGAGCGTTACGCTATACTTCAAGAAATCTATGATAGTGAAGAACATTTTGATATTGAATCATTGTATATTAAAATGAAAAATAAAAACTATCGTGTTAGTCGAGCTACGCTTTATAATACAATTGAAATTTTAATGGAATGCGCTTTGGTTAGGAAACACCAATTTGGTCAAAATCAAGCACACTATGAAAAATCATATTTTGATAAACAGCATGATCATGTGATTTTAACTGATACAGGTGAAGTTATTGAATTCTGTGATCCACGTATACAATCTATCAAAAAAACAATTGAAGAAGTATTTGATATCTCAATTTCTAATCATTCTCTGTACTTTTACGGAACAAAAAATAAACCAACCAACTAACTAATTACACAATGGCAGTAGATTTACTACTAGGATTACAATGGGGAGACGAAGGCAAAGGAAAAATTGTTGATGTACTCACTTCCAAATACAATATTATTGCGCGTTTTCAAGGAGGCCCAAATGCTGGACATACTTTAGAATTTGATGGAATTAAACATGTTTTAAGAACGATTCCATCAGGAATTTTTCATAAGGATTCAATTAACGTAATTGGTAATGGAGTTGTTATAGACCCTGTTGTTTTTGTTCAAGAATTAGATGGCTTAGATCAATTTAATTTAGATTATAAATCAAATTTAATTATTTCTAGAAAAGCACATGTCATATTACCAACACATCGTTTACTAGATGCTGCTTCTGAAATCTCAAAAGGGAAAGCTAAAATTGGTTCTACACTTAAAGGTATTGGACCAACTTACATGGACAAAACAGGTCGTAACGGAATTAGAATTGGTGACTTGGAATTAGATAACTGGAAAGAAAAATACAGAGCTTTAGCTAATAAGCACGAAGCAATGATTGGTTTCTATAATGTAGACATTCAATATGACTTAAAAGAAATGGAAGATGAATTCTTTTCAGCAGTAGAGCGTTTAAAAGGATTACAATTTATAGATAGCGAAGAGTATTTAAACCAAGCTTTAAAGAGCGGAAAACCTATTTTAGCCGAAGGTGCACAAGGGTCTTTATTAGACATTGATTTCGGTACATATCCCTTTGTTACGTCATCAAACACAACCGCTTCTGGCGCTTGTACTGGCTTAGGTGTTGCACCAAATAAAATTGGTGAAGTCTTTGGCATTTTTAAAGCCTACACAACTCGTGTTGGTTCTGGACCATTTCCAACCGAATTATTTGACAATACTGGTGCCGAAATGGCTCGCATTGGTCATGAATTTGGAGCTGTTACTGGACGTCCAAGACGTTGTGGCTGGCTAGATTTGGTAGCACTTAAGTATGCTTGCCAAGTTAATGGTGTTACCCAACTAAGTATGATGAAAGGCGATGTGCTTTCTGGCTTTAAAACATTAAAAGTTTGTACTGCATATACATATAAAGGGGAAACAATTACGCATTTACCA
Source organism: Flavobacteriales bacterium 33_180_T64 (assembly GCA_002162685.1). Lineage (GTDB taxonomy): Bacteria > Bacteroidota > Bacteroidia > Flavobacteriales > Flavobacteriaceae > Psychroserpens. The sequence goes on along the minus strand of MAAQ01000017.1, from coordinate 36,645 downwards.
TTCAATATTGAAGCAGAAAACATAACACCTATATATACAGATTTTAAAGGTTGGAAAGACGATCTTACTACAATGAGAGATGTTTCTGAATTCCCAAAAGAATTAAATGATTATATCGAGTTTCTTGAAAAAGAATTAGAGATCCCTATTACAATTGTATCAGTTGGTCCAGATAGAACACAGACAATTAATAGGTAGGTATTAAAAATCTGTTAAGTCATACTTTTCCGAAGAGATAATAGTTATTTTTGGAGCAAAACACATCATCTTGAATCTAATTATTAGATATATTTTTAGTATTGCTTGTTGTTTCGCAACACTGCTCTCCTATTCACAGGAACCAAAGAAAATACGTATTGAATACTCTGGTTTTACGGTTAAAGATTCACTTACAGGCCCAAATATTGTAACCTTTGTTCGTAGTGACCAATCACAAATTCATATCGTTCATGAAGGTATAGATATGTGGTGCGATAAAGCAATCTACTATCAAAACGAAGACTTTATAGAAGCCTTTAGTGATGTTGTAATGAAGCAGGGTGATTCTATCAATATGACTGCTAATTATGTTGAATATAGTGGTATTACCCAATTAGCGTTTGCAGCTGGCGATGTTATTTTAAATGAACCACAATCAACACTAACAACAGATACACTTTATTTTGACCGAACAAAACAACAAGCCTATTATAAAAGTAAAGGCAAGGTTGTGAGAGATTCTTCAGGAACTATTACCAGTCAAATTGGTCGGTATTATATGAATGATAGTAAATATCGTTTCCTAAAGGATGTTGTTTTAGTAAACCCAGAATACACTTTAAAAACAAACCAATTAGATTTTTATTCTGAAACTGGTCATGCATATATGTATGGGCCTTCAACTATTGATGGAGAAACTAGTAAAATTTACTGTGAGCGTGGATTTTATGATACGAATAACGATACTGGTTATTTCATAAAAAATTCTAAAATCAATTATGATAATCGTCTAGTTGAAGGTGATAGTCTTTATTTTGATAGAACTAAAAATTTTGCATCTGCAACGAACAACATAAAAGTTACTGATACAATTAATAAGAGCATCATAAAAGGTCATTATGCCGAAGTTTTTAGAGCAAAAGATTCTGTCTTTATTACAAAACGCGCTTTAGCAATAACTGTACAAGAAAACGATTCGCTTTATATACATGCAGACACGCTCATGGTAACCGGTAAACCTGAACACCGAATTACAAGAGCTTATTTTAACGCAAAATTATATAAGAGCGACATGAGTGGAAAAGCTGATTCTATTCATGCAGATCATAAATCTGGATTAACTCAACTCATTAATTTGAAGCGCTTATCCACTGGTGATGCATTTTCAATAAAACGCAAGCCTGTGATTTGGAACTTAGGAAACCAAATGACTGGAGATTCTATTCATTTAATCTCTGATGTCGTAAAAGAACAATTAGACTCTTTAAAAGTGTTTGACAATGCCTTTTTAATTAGCAAAGACACACTAAGTGATGGGTTTAACCAAATTAAGGGGCAAAAATTAATAGGCTTATTTAAAGATAATGAACTCTACAATGTAGATATTATAAAAAATGCTGAAATAATTTTTTACTCACGTGATGATAACGATACTTTAATTGGTATCAATAAATCAAAATCTGGACGTATCAACCTTCAATTTGATGGTTCATATAAAATTGTAACCTTATTAAATCAAATTGATGGTGATATTTATCCTGAATCGCAATTCCCCAAGAACGCTAGAAAATTTCGCGGATTTGATTGGAGAGGCGATGAACAGCCAATGAGTATTGAAGATTTATTTAGTGAAGATCCGCCTCTAAACCTTCCAAAAATAAAAGGATTAGCCCCATTTGTTAAAGATGAAGAGTTTGTTGATGAAGCGCTAATAAAACGCATCGATTCCGCAGGAAAAAAAGATAAAGATTCTGTAAATAAAGCAGGACGACAGATTAAAAAAATCATTAAGACAAAAGACAAAAAGAGTAAAAAAGACGTTTCTAAGAAGCTAAATACACCATTAATAAACAAAAAAGATAATTGATGAAAGATGATTTCTTCAAATATCAAGCACAAACGACTCCACATCCTTTAGCAATGACTATTTCTCATGCTAAAGGAGCCTATATATATGACACCAATCAAAAAGCATATTTAGACTTTGTAGCAGGTATTTCTGCATGTAGCTTAGGTCATAAACACCCAAAAGTTGTAAATGCAATTAAAAACCAAGTAGATCAATATCTACATGTCATGGTTTATGGTGAATATATTCAAGAACCTGCTGTAGAATTATCTAAATTATTAGCAGCTCACCTACCAGAACATTTACAAAAAACATATTTAACTAACTCTGGCACCGAAGCCATAGAAGGTGCTCTTAAATTAGCTAGACGTGCTACAGGCCGAAGTGAAATTATAGCAGCTAATCATGCCTATCATGGCAACACTATGGGGTCATTAAGTGTTATGGGCTTTGAGGAACGCAAACGTGCATTTAGACCTTTAGTTCCAGATGTGAGATTCATCAATTTTAATGCTTCAGAAAACTTATCTCAAATTACAACAAAAACAGCAGCAGTAATCTTGGAAACCATTCAAGGTGCTGCTGGATTTATCGAACCAAGCAATAATTATCTTGCAAAAGTAAAAGCACGTTGCAATGCTGTTGGAGCGCTTTTAATTTTAGATGAAATTCAATCTGGTTGCGGACGTACTGGTAAGTTATTTGGCTTTGAACATTTTAATTGTTCTCCAGATATTTTGGTTACTGGCAAAGGTTTAGGTGGAGGAATGCCAATTGGTGCTTTTACGTCTTCTGCAAAATATATGGATCTTCTTCAGGAAAATCCAAAATTGGGACACATCACAACATTTGGTGGTCACCCAGTAATTGCAGCAGCAGCTTTAGCGACTATAAAAGAAATTACAGACAGTAATCTTATAACAGAAACACTAGAAAAAGAACAACTTATTCGTAAACATTTACAACATCCTTTAATTTGCGAGATTAGAGGAAGAGGTTTAATGTTAGCAGCAATAACAAATTCTCCAGACCTTACAAATAAAGTTATTTTGCGTTGTCAAGATGAAGGATTAATTCTCTTTTGGCTTCTTTTTGAACCAAAAGCAATCCGAATTACGCCGCCTTTAACCATCTCCAATGACGAAATTATTGCAGGATGTAAGATAATAACTCAAGTTTTAGATTCGTTTTTGGCATAATTTATGCTCTATACCCAGTGTGCTAATATTTTGATTTACAAATATCAAAGGCAGATCATCTTAACAAAAACTCTAGATGTTAATTATTTTGTTGAAAACATTAAACATAAAAATTAAAATTTTTAGTCGATAAGAGTACTTTTAATTAAACAAACAATGCAACTTGCTTATGGAGTTCAGTCTACCTGAAGACAACAACAAAATTTCGCTTACACGATTTGAATCGATGCTCAAAACAAACAATGTTCTGTTCTTTGATTCTGTTGAATTCGAAAATATTATTCATCATTATCTTGAAATTGGTAAAATTGCATTAGCAAAAAAAGCTATCAAATTAGGTCTTGGGCAACATCCTACTTCAATTAATTTGAAATTATTTCAAACTGAACTTTTTGTTTTAGAAAACAAGTTTGAAGACGCAGATAAGTTGTTAGATGAACTTCATATCCTAGAGCCAACTAATGAAGAAATATTCATTCAAAAAGCAAATGTTCTATCTAAACAAGACAAACATGAGAAAGCTGTAAATACCCTTTTAATTGCACTTGATTTAGCTGAAAAAGATGAAGGTATCGCAGATTTATATGCTTTAGTTGGGATGGAATACTTGTTTTTAGATCAATTTAACAATGCTAGAACTTACTTTAAAAAGTGTTTACTCATAGATTTAGAAGATTATTCTGCCCTATATAACATTATTTACTGCTATGATTTCTTAGATGAAAATGAAGATGCCATCACGTTTCTTAATGCGTATTTAGATAAAAACCCATATTGTGAAGTCGCTTGGCATCAACTAGGTCGACAATATTTCACTATAAAAGACTATGATAAAGCACTAGCTGCTTTTGATTTTGCAATTATTTCAGATGATAGTTTTGTAGGCGCGTACTTAGAGAAAGGAAAGGTTTTAGAAAAGAAAAAACTATATGGTGAAGCTATTGAAAACTATAAAATCACTTTAGCTCTTGATGAACCAACATCATTTGCCTTATTGCGAATTGCTTCTTGCTACGATAAACTAGGTCATGACGAATTAGCAGTTCAATATTACTATAAAACGGTACATGAAGACCCTTTATTAGATAAAGGCTGGATTGCGATTACAAAGTTTTATAACAAAAAACAGAATTATCAAAAAGCACTATTCTATATTAATAAAGCAATTAATATTGATAGCGAAAATGTAGTATATTGGAAACTTTATGCGCAAATCAATCATCGTCTTAACTTTCTTGAAGAGGCTGAACGTGGCTATAAAAAAACTTTAGATTTAGGGAATTACGAATTACAAACGTGGTTATCTCGTACAGACATACTTATTGCTCTCGGCGAATATGAAGCTTCTGTTTTAAATCTAATTCAAGCTGCTGAATTCCATCCTGAAACAGCTGAAATTGAATTCCGTCTAGCTGGTCTTCATTTTATGCTTCACGAAAACAGTAAAGGTCATTATCATCTTAAAAATGCAATATTACTAAATAGCGAATATGAATTTATTATTGAAGAATTATTTCCAAATGTATTGCACAAACCTTCAGTGAAGCAAATTATTTCTGAAGCTAAAAAGTAATATATAAACACGATTGCACCTTATTAAATCATTTTCTTTTTTGTCTTAAAATACTCATAGCTATTTCATACCTTTACACTAGCTACATTATCTACAATTACATGCAACGACAATTTAAAGATTACTTTTTCATTACACTTAAAGGAATTGCTATGGGAGCCGCAGATGTTGTGCCAGGTGTTTCTGGAGGAACAATTGCTTTTATTTCAGGAATTTATGAAGAACTTATTGAAAGCATAGACCGTATAAACCTTAGTGTATTTAAAACATGGAAACAAAACGGTTTTAAATCCGCTTGGAATTCGATAAACGGCACTTTCCTCCTAGTATTATTTTCCGGAATTGGCATCAGTATTTTATCTTTAGCCAAATTAATTAAATGGTTGTTACACAACGAGCCAATTTTGCTCTGGTCTTTCTTTTTTGGACTTGTCCTGGCAAGTATTTTATATATAGGCAAGCAAATCAAAATATGGTCTCCAAAAGTTATCATTGCCATTATAATAACCTCTATACTATCCTATTTTATTACACTTGCTGAACCCTTTGCATCTCCTGATAGCTCAATGTACTTACTCTTTTGTGGTTTTATAGCCATAATAGCTATGATTTTACCCGGCGTTTCTGGTGCTTTTATACTATTAATACTTGGCGTTTATGAAACCGCTATTAACACCGTTAATAATCTTATAGAAGGGATATCAACTGGTAACTTTGACCTATTAAAAGATGCTTTGCTAAAGTTCTTCCTGCTAGCAATTGGTGCGATAGTTGGTCTTAAAGTATTCTCCAAGCTATTAAATTGGATGTTCAAGCACAAGAAAAACCTAACTCTAGCTATTCTCACAGGCTTTATGATAGGTTCTTTAAATAAGATATGGCCATGGAAAAAAATATTAAAAACACGTATTAATTCTGAAGGTATTGAAGTTACAGTTTTAGACGAAAGCATTCTACCAACGTCCTACAGTGGTGACAACCAAATTATATATGCTGTATTACTAGTCGTTATTGGCTTTGCCATGATCCTAATTCTGGAAAGTTTAGGGAATAAAAGATCTAAAGTGTAATGCAAAGCACCAGAACTCTTAAAGATCGTCTTTTTCTTATTATTAAAGGACTTGGCATGGGTGCGGCCAATAAAGTTCCTGGTGTTTCTGGAGGTGTCGTTGCTTTTGTTGCTGGTTTTTATGAAGAATTTATTTATTCTTTACAACGTATTAATAAGACCGCGTTTAAATTACTATTTAACAGGCGCTTCAGAAGCTTTTATCAGTACATAAATGGTAAGTTTTTAGTACTCTTATTCTTCGGTATGATTATAAGTTACTTTAGTGTTTCAAAAATTTTAGACTATTTTCTTAAAAATCATGAACTGTATGTCTGGAGTTTATTCTTCGGAATGATAATCGGTTCTATTTACTACATAAATAAAAATTTTAAAGATTGGAATTATAAAAGCATTCTCTCACTAGCAATGGGAATCACATTAGGTATTGGTATTAGTTTTTTAGATCCTGCAAAAGAAAATGACAATCTTGTTTTTGTGTTTTTCTGTGGAATAATTAGTGTTTCAGGAATGACTCTCCCAGGATTTTCAGGTTCTTTTATTCTCATTATTTTAGGGAATTATGTTTTACTTTTAGTCGATTCAGTAAATGCCTTATATGACACGTTTTCAGAACTGCTTACTGGTGATTTTAGTTTTGTAAAAAATACTATTCGCCTAAGACTATTAACAGTTTTGGGAATGTTTACCTTAGGCTCTGTTGTTGGTTTAGTTACCTTTTCGCATGTACTCAGCTATGTGCTTAAGCATTACAAAAGTATTACTACAGCCTCTATAATAGGTTTTATTATTGGTTCATTAGGTGTTGTTTGGCCTTGGAAAAACACGATTTACAAATTACATGATGATGGTCATTTTTTAATAGATTCTAGAGGTGAAAAAATAATTGCAAATTATGAACGCTTTTTACCAGAATTAAACTCAGAAACGTATATCGCAATCGTATATACTTTTATAGGAATACTAATTGTACTCGCTTTAGAATGGTATGGTCAACGAACAAATAAAACTCATGTCTAGATTAGGTTTATTAGGAAAAGATATTGAATATTCATTCTCAAGAAATTACTTTTCTAAGAAGTTTGAAGCTGAGCGACTACCCTATACATATGAGAATTTTGATTTAAACAATATTTCAGAATTCATACAGCTACTCAAAAGGAAACCAGCTATAACTGGTCTCAACGTCACAATTCCCTATAAAGAACAAGTTATTCCATATTTAAATACTTTAGACAAAAAAGCAAAAAAAATTGGTGCAGTTAATACCATAACCATAAATGCAAATGGCTGCCTAAAAGGCTATAATACAGATTGTTATGGATTTAAAAAATCAATTAAACCTTTATTAGAAAAACATCATAAAAGAGCATTAATTCTTGGCACAGGAGGAGCTTCAAAAGCTATAGCTTATACACTTAAAAAACTAAAGATTAAATTTGATTACGTTTCAAGATCATTAAAAGAAAATGTAAAATTTACTTATGATTCATTAACTCTTGAGGATATAAAAATGTATCAAGTTATTATCAACTGTACACCAATTGGCACACACCCAAATACTAATGCTTGTCCTAATATTCCATATGATGCTATTACAAATCAACACCTTCTCTACGATTTAATTTATAATCCAGAAGAAACCAAGTTTTTGAAATTAGGCAAGCTACAAGGTGCAAAAACTATTAATGGTCATGATATGTTAGTATTTCAAGCCGAAAAAGCATGGAGAATTTGGAATTCAACCTTTTAAATGACCTAAAGTAGGTGTTCTTTTTTGTAAATCAGCCGCTTGTTAGTATATTAGCCTTCTAACATAAATACATTGAAAAATGTCTGAGAATGATAACCTGCAAGATGCAGACGGAAAGATTGAATTAAATGCTACTGAAACACCTCAATTAGAAGAAGGTGAAAATACTTCTACTGAGCCAATTTCAGAAGAAATAAAAGTTGCAAACGAAACTACAAATGACATCGTAGAGACTACTGAACTTGTTTCCGAAGAAATTAAAGAGAATACTACTATTCCTTTAGTTAAAGATCCCGAAAACACAGATACTCATGTTGAGGAAATCGAAGAATCTAACGCTGAAGATGCTGAAGATGAGACTAATGCTGAGCGTCATGAGTTAGAATCTAAAGATTACCATGCAATGTCTATGGAGCAACTTACTCTAGAATTAGAGCAGCTTATAGAAAATTATAAAATTCAAAATATTAGATCTCAAGTAGATGAAATTAAATCTGAGTTTAACTCAAAATTTGAGGCATTATTAGATGAGAAAAAAGAAGAGTTTTTAAGTGAAGGTGGCAATGAGATTGATTTTTACTATACCTCAAATGCTAAAAAACAATTTAACAACGCTTACAAAACTTATAGAAATACTTTAAGTACCTATTATAAAGAACGTGAAAATAATTTAAAATCTAATCTTGATAACCGTTTAAAGATTATTGAAGAAATTAAAGGACTTATTAATGTTGAAGAAAACATCAATACAACTTACAAACACTTTAAAGATTTACAAGAACAATGGCGAAATGCTGGACCAATCCCAAGAGATCGCTATAATAATGCATGGAATTCTTACCATCATCATGTAGAGATATTCTATGATTTCTTACATCTAAATCGCGATTTACGTGATATGGATTTTAAGCATAACCTTGACCAGAAAACAAAAATCATAGAGCGTGCTGAAGAATTAGCTAAAGACGACAATATTAACCGTTCATTTAGAGAACTACAGGTTTTACATAAACTTTGGAAAGAAGATTTAGGTCCTGTAGCCAAAGAACATAGAGAAGGTATTTGGGGACGTTTTAGCAATGCAACCAAAACAATTCATGACAAACGTCAAGCTTATTATGCTGATTTAGATAAAGCTCGAGAATCAAATTTAGAACGTAAAGAAGACATTATTTCTAAAATTGAGGTCATTGCTGCAAATACATCTAATGTGCATCAAGCTTGGCAGAAAAAAATAAAATCTATAGAAGCGTTAAGAGAAGAGTTTTTTAATGCTGGTAAAGTTCCACAAAAAGTAAACGAAGCCACTTGGTCTAAGTTTAAAGGCGCTGTTAGAAATTTCAATAGAAATAAAAACGCCTTCTATAAGAATCTCAAAAAGGACCAATATGATAATCTTGAGAAAAAGAAAGCGCTTATTCAAATTGCTTTAGACAATAAAGACAATGATAATTTTGGCTCTACAACACCTTTGATGAAAAAAATTCAGAGTGACTGGAAAAAAATAGGTCATGTCCCAAGAAGAGATAGTGACAAAATCTGGAAAGAGTTCAAAGGCGCTTGTAATGCTTATTTTGAAAAAGTCCATGCTGAGCGCAATGAGGCAGATAAGGAACTAATGGTTGCCTATGAGCAAAAAACAGTTTTATTAGATGAAGTTAAGACCTTAGAATTATCTGGAAAACCAGAGAACGATATTATTACAATTAAAGAAAAAATTGCGGCTTGGAAAACTATTGGTCATGTCCCTTCTAATAAGCGTTATATTGATGGTAAATTTAATAAAGCGCTCGATGGTTTATTTGGTAAACTTGACATGGATAAAACCAAGTTGGAGATGATTAAATTTGAAAACAAGCTTGATAGTCTTTCTAACTCTAATGATACACGTTTATTAGATAATGAACAAAATTTCATTAGAAAGAGAATCACAGAAATTAGAGGTGAAATAAATCAGTTAGAAAATAATATGCAGTTTTTCTCTAATGTAGATGAAAGCAATCCTTTAGTAAGAGATGTCATCAATAATATTGAAAAACAGAAAAATGGTTTAACCATATGGGAAGAAAAATTGAAGAAGATTAGAAGTATCTATTAATTTTTTTCAAATTGTATATACAAAAAGGCCATTATTAATAATGGTCTTTTCTATTTTACACAATACCCTTTATTAATTTTATCACTATAATTATAATTGCATGATAACTCCTATTTTGGATTTATTAGGTATTAACACTAACTTTAAGACATGAATGTACTTATAGAGAAATTCTACATAGCTTTTAATCAATTAGATGCAGAGACTATGGCGTCCTGTTATCATGAAGATATTATTTTTGAAGATCCTGCATTTGGAGTCTTAACAGGAAAACATGCTGGAAATATGTGGCGTATGCTATGCGAATCCCAAAAAGGAAAAGATTTTAAGACCACTTACTCAGAAGTTAACACAAATGAATTTGTTGGCTCAGCAAAATGGGAAGCATTCTATACGTTTAGTAAAACAGGAAGAAAAGTTCATAATAAAATTCAAGCTCATTTTGAATTTAAAGATGGTAAAATCATTAAGCATACAGATACTTTCAACTTACATGCATGGTCAAAGCAAGCGATAGGATTTAAAGGGTTACTATTAGGTGGAACAGGTTTTTTTAAGAAAAAATTGAACCAACAAACTAACTATCTTTTATCTAAATTTGAAAGTAAGTTATAATACAAAAAAGCTACTTAATATAATTTTAAGTAGCTTTTTGTAATAATCAATATCTGTTTCTTTTTAGGGACTAATAAGTTTACTTTATGTTTCAGAGTTTGATTACATAAGGTTTAGTTCAAAATGTATGCCATAATTATCTTTTCAATAGTCAAATTCTTAAAAATCAAGTTTTAAGTATGCTCAGGCTTTTTCCCTTTGACACCTTTATAAAATGATTTCATAAACGCAAAGTCGGCTTCTACATCATTGGTAGGATAGAAAGCCTCCGAGATTTTGTTTTGTTTATTTTCAAAATCTAAAGTAAACATGATAATAGGAACTTTAGCCGTTTTAGCGATATAATAAAAGCCTGTTTTCCACTCTTCGACTTTTTTACGAGTCCCTTCAGGAGCTAAGGTTAATCTAAATTCATCTTTATCTTCAAAAAGCTTAGCTATTGCTTCTACCTTATTTTGCCCAGAAGTACGATCTAATGGCGCACCACCAACAGCCCTAAAATAATAACCAAAAGGCCATTTAAAGAGTTCTTTTTTTCCAACAAAGTTCGTTTTAACGCTTGCAACTTTTCGAAGTAAAATTCCAATAAAGAAATCTTGCCAGCTTGTATGTGGTACAGCAATAATTACAGCCTTCTTAATAGTATCTTTAGAGAAAGAGGTATTACCAACTATTTTCCATCCTAAAATTTTAAAATAAATAAGTCGTGCTAGCCATCTCATATTACATTTTTTGGTACAAAGACTTAAGTTTTTCTCTGGTGATTATCTGCTGCCAGTTTTTACCTATAGCATTTTCCCATAATGGTACTAAACTTAACGCAACATCAATCATTGTATCAAATTCATCATCATGGAGATTTTCACAAATACCTTGAGGTAATTGGATATTATGCTTTTTCTTCATAGCCCTAAAGAGCTTCACTCCATCTGGATAAAACTCTTCGAGATGGTCAAAAACAATACAATTACCAATGCCATGTTTTGTTCCTAGAAGATAAGAAAGACCATAGCTCATTGCATGCGCCACTCCAACTTGTGAATAGGCAATACTCATGCCTCCATGCCAAGAAGCCATCATTAATTTATCTTGAGATTCTTCTTCTGAAAGTGAATCTTCCATAAAAATCGCTTTACAAAGATCATAAGCTTTCTCGCCATAACTTTGACTAAATGCATTTAAAAATGTTCCGTTTAGAGATTCTATACAGTGAATATAACAATCCATACCTGTATAAAACCACTGATCTTTAGGAACATTTTTTGTTAGTTCTGGATCTAAAATAACTTGATCAAATGGTGTGTAATCAGAATTAATTCCAAGTTTTTTTTCTGGCCCAGTAAGAACTGTGGTTCTAGAAACTTCTGCTCCTGTTCCAGATATTGTTGGTATACCAACATGATAAATTGCTGGTGTTTTAACTAAATCCCAACCTTGATAATCTCTTGCCTCACCTTTATTTGTGAGCATAATTGCAACTGCTTTTGCTAGATCTAAAATAGTGCCTCCTCCAATTCCGATAATCCCAGAAGGTCTGTCTTTATACGACAAAATAATCTGCTCAACCAATTCATCGACTTGAGATGTTTTAGGTTCTTCTTTAGCAGAAATATACATGATTTGGTCATCATATGCTAAAGGGATTCTAGAACTTATTAAAGGATTTCCCTTAAATACATCATCTACCAAAAATATAAATGGTGCTTTAATGTTCAATCGCTTAGATGCTATGATATCATCTAACTGATTGAAACTGCCTCGTCCAAAAACAACTCTGGACACCATTGGATAATTTTTATAACTCATTTACTCGTCTTCGTTAACAAAAATAAAAACATAGTTGGATTTATCTTTACTTATTTAAATAATGTTGGAATTTTTCGGAAAATAATCCAACATGGTAACCATCAACTAATGCGTGATTTACATTAATTGAGACATTCATAATCATGCTTTGATCATGCTGATGTGAAATTTTACTAAACGCAAATTTCGGAACAGATTCTAAACTCCCAGAAACAGGTTCTTTATGTCCTGAAAAATTTACCCAAGGTAAGGCAGAACAATAAATACATTCTTGATCATTACGTAATGGAAATAAATCTCTTGAAGTTTCTATCCTATTTTTTTCAGCATTTATATTAGCCAAAAACCGTTCTAAATCATTTTCAAATTCTATATATGAAAACCCGAAAGTATTATCAGATTTCAGTAATGTTGCTGAAGCATTTATCTTTTTATATTGTACAACTTCATCATTAACAATTCTTTGTTTTAATTCATCAATATCATTAATAGCCTTCATGCAGTCATGCAAATATTTTCCAAAGAAAGAGACTTTATTAGTTTTAGAAAAATGATATGCATTTGTGACATCAAAAGGAATTACCACACCAAAATAAGGATCTTCTAAAGTTCTAAAATGGTCATAATGTGGTTTACGTTTCCACGTATTTTGATTAATAACTTTCATTAATTAAAAATAGCTTTTAAATCTAATAAACTAGATAATGTCTTATAGGCATTTTTTTTTGTTTGGTTTTCATCATTAACTTGCTCATGTAGCCAAGTAGTATGAAACGGCACATGTATGGCTTCAGCTCCAATATTCACTAATGGCAAAATATCTGATTTTAGTGAGTTTCCAACCATTAAAAATTCTGAAGGATTGATATCTAAATGATTTAATAATTTAGAATAATTTATTTCTTTCTTATCACTCAATACTTCAATGTGATGAAAATAAGATGTTAAATTAGACTTTTCTAATTTTCGTTCTTGATCTAATAAGTCGCCCTTAGTAACTAAAATTAATCGATGCGTAAGCGATAGTGCTTTCAATGTATCTTCAACCCCTTCTAATAACTCAACAGGTTTATTTAGCATGCCTTTACCAATCTCTAAAATTTTTGAAATGCTATCATTTGACACACTATTATTTGACAATTCAAGAGCCATTTCAACCATAGAAAGTACAAACCCTTTAATTCCATAACCATATAATGAAAGGTTTTTCATTTCCATTTTAAATAATTCCTGGTCAATTTTATTTGCAGTCTCGTAAAGCGATAATAATTTTGCGAATTCTAATTCAGCATCACGAAAATAGGTTTCATTAACCCAAAGTGTATCGTCTGCATCAAAACCAATGACTTTTATATTTTGGTAATCTTTACTCATTATTTCCAAAGCTTTTTGGCGCGTTCTAAATCTTCAGGTGTGTCAATTTCTACACCTTCAATAGTTGTTTCAACCATTTTAATACGTTTGCCATATTCGAGATATCTAATACACTCTATCTTTTCTGTAGCTTCAATAAATTGCATTGGAAGCTTATAAAAGTCTAGTAAAGCTTGTTTTCTAAAGGCATAAATTCCTTTATGTTTAAAATAACGTGCGCCTTTTTGTTTATCTCGTGGATAAGGAATTGGACTTCTAGAGAAGTATAATGCAAAGTTATTTTGATCTACAATAACTTTTACTGTATTTGGGTTACTAATCTCATCCCAATCATGGATTTGAACCATTAAAGATGCTAAATCTATCTCTTTATTTAAATCATCTTTAAACACTTCTAATACTTTTTCTAAACTCTCACGTTCTGTAAAAGGTTCATCTCCTTGCACATTCACAACAATATCAACATCTAAATCTGCAACAGCCTCAGCAATACGATCACTACCTGATTCATGTTCTTTTTTACTCATAATTGCTTTTCCACCATTAGAAGTAATTTCATTGAAAATAATATCACTATCTGTGATAACATATACATCATCAAAAAGATTTGTGGCTACAGTAGCTTCATAAGTTCTTAAGATGACGGTTTTTCCTTCTAAATCTTGCATAAGTTTAGCAGGAAAACGCGTAGCACTATAGCGTGCTGGAATCATTGATATTATCTTCATTTGAGCAGATGCATTGAGTATCAAAAATAAAACTTTTAAAGGACATTAAGTCTTACTTCTCTTAATCTTTTTATAGATTCTAAAAATGAGGTATAAAATGATTAGTACAGCAATAAATGCAACCATAGGGACAAATAAAGAGACTACTGACATTACGATCGAAGTTCCTGTTTCAATTGTGGAAACTACTGGATTGGCTATTCCTCCTGTTGTTGCAGTTGATACTAATCGTGTTGCACCTGAGCTGCTTGCTACAGCAGCTGCAGTTCCACCTCCTGCAATAATTGCAAGTGCCCAAATTATTGCTGGACTTAAGTCAGCTACTGTTGACACCATAACTAATGTACCAGCAATTGTTGCTAATGGTATCGCTATAGAATCAAGTAAATTATCAATATAAGGAATGTAATATCCAAAAATTTCGACCAAAGTAGCAACCCCAAAAGTAATTACAGCAGCTAAACTGCCTATCCATTGCCAAGACTCATTAAGTTCCCAAAGATTAAAATATGCAGCTAAGCTTAATGCAAAAAGAGGCACAAATACCCTAAAACCAACCGAAGCTGATAAACCAATCCCTAAAAATATACTTATGATTGTTTCAGTAGTCATCGCTGTAGTTATAACTTTTAATTTTCTTCAAAAAAATCATCTTTAAAACCAATAAGATACAATTTTTCTTTAGCCCTAGTTGCCGCAGTATACAACCACCTCATATAATCTCTATCAATTCCATTAGGTAAATAAGGCTGTTCTACAAAAATAGTATTCCATTGTCCTCCTTGAGATTTATGACATGTTATAGCATAAGAAAATTTTACTTGCAAAGCATTAAAATGCTTATTCCCTTTTATCTTCAAGAATTTTTTATAATTAGACGTTTCATCTTCATAATCTTTTTGCACTTCTTGATACAGTCTGTTACTATCTTCATAGGTTAATGAAGGGGTTTCTGCTTCAATTGTATCTAATAATAAAACAGTTTCAAAAGGTCTCATTTTAGGATAATCTACCATCTGAACTTTAACTTCTGCAAAACGAAAATCATAAAGTGTTGTAATAGAAAATATTTCTAGCACCTGTATAATATCACCATTGGCTATAAAACCAGCTTCAGTAGTAGGTTTGACCCAGAAATAATTATTCTTAACAACCATTAAAAAATCTCCAACAGTTAATTCATTCTCATTAAAAAGAATTCTATTTCTAATTTGTTGATTGTAGAGGTTAGCACGTTTATTACTTCTTACAATAATGGCCGTATCTTCATGACCATGTTCACTATAAGAGTCATTAATAGCGTCCATAATTTCATGTCCATCAACTAATCTTATAATATCATCAAATCCATTAAGATTAAATTTAAACGATTCAAAAAATTCGTTTTCAAGTACTTCTCTAATTCGCGTAGCATTACTCAAGATACCAGAGTCTTGATTTTGCCTAACAACTTCATCTAATTCAATTGCAGTAACGTTTTTATTATAATTTAAATCTAGCTTTTCACCATTTAAAGCAGGAGATAAGTCCGATTTCACAGGAGGCAATTGCGCTTTATCGCCTATTAATAATAATTTGCATTTATGTCCAGAATAAACATAAGACATTAAATCATCTAATAAAGACGTGCTCTCAAAGCTTTTTGAATCAGTAGGTGTATCAGGAATCATAGATGCCTCATCAACAATAAAAATAGTATTGCGATGTTTATTAGGTTGCATTACAAATTTAACACCTCCTCCTTTTTCTTTCTTCGGAAAGTATATCTTTTTATGAATAGTAAAAGCTTCCTTTTTAGAATAATTAGAAATTACTTTAGCAGCTCTACCTGTTGGAGCCATCAAAACAGCATTTTTTTTTGTTTCCCATAAATTAGAGACTAAAGCACCAATAATACTTGTTTTTCCAGTACCTGCAAATCCCTTTAGGAGATATAAAACATTAGGAGAATCATCATATACAAATTGCGCTAGTTGCTCTAATGCAACAAGTTGCTTGTTAGTTGGAGCAAATGGGAACTTTCGAATAAGTAGCTTATAAAAATCTGATGATGTCATTTCTGCGATTAAAAATGCAATATAAGATATAATGCGTTAATCTTTTTATGGCTTTACATCTCAAGTTTTGTTATAGAATATGAAACTAATTTTATATCTTTCACCTTTGATTGTTTTTTGACTACATTATTTTAACGAATAAAAAAAAATTGTAGATTTGCGTAACTCCTTAACAAAATATAAAAAAACTAACTATGTTAACAGTAATTCTTGTAGTTGTAGGCCTTATTTTACTAACAATTGGTATCGTTTGGTTAATTGATAAGTTTGTGCCTAAAAAGCTAAAGCCAGTATTAAACCTAATATTATGGGTTTTAATTTTCTTTTTAGGGTATCTTACTTTTCAGTCTGTATATGGTGAAATAAAATTCAACAAACTAAAAGTAGAAAGGTATCAACAGGTTATTTCTAAATTAAAAGATATTAGAGATGCTGAATTAGCACATAGAACCGTTACTGGAGAATTTTCTAATGATTTTGATAAACTTATCAAGTTTATTGACACCGCTAATTTTACAATCACACAACGTAGAGATTCTACCATAATTGATGAAGCATTAACAAAACGTTTTGGTGGTGTTGAAATGACAAAAGATATTGTTGTAATTGATACTCTAGGATTTGTACCCGTAAAAGATTCATTATTTGGGGCAGATACACGATACAAAACGATGATGAATATTCCTGTTGGTCAACCTGGAGCAAAATTTGAATTAAAAGCAGGTAAGTTACCAGAAACTGGTATTGCAGTTTTTGAAGCTTCAGTTGATAAATCAATTATTTTATTTGATCAAGATAAAAATTTAGTTGCCAAAGAAAAAGAAGCCGCTTCAGTCGATGCGGTAAATGGTCCTAAATTACAAGTAGGTTCTATGACCGAAGTTTACACTAAAGGTAACTGGCCTAAAAACTTAAATCAAGACTAAAAGTTTGAAACAAAATAATATTAAAGCACTGTCCATTCAAATTAGTTTGAATGGACTTTCTTTTTGTATTTTTAATCGTACCACAAATACGGTTGAGTTGCTTAAGCACGTCTCACTTGAAAAAAAAACAACACCTTTTGAATTACTCAATAACCTAAAGGTTATAATTGAATCAAATTCAGACTTCGAACAATCCTTCGACTCTATTACTTGTATTTATCAAAATGAATTGTCTTGCCTTGTTCCTAAAAACTTATTTGACGAAAAAAACTTAGCAGACTATTTAAAGTTTAATGCCAAAATTTTAAAGACAGATTATATCAGTTATGATACATTATCATCTAATGATAGTATGAATGTATATGTTCCATTAGTTAATATTAATAATTATATTTTTGACACCTTTGGAAGCTTTGATTATAAGCACTCTTCTACTATTCTTATAGAAACACTATTACAATTAGCATCAAAGCATACCGAAGAGCAAATGTATATAAACGTTAATTCAACATCATTTGAAATCGTTTGCATAAAAGGAAACAGCCTTCTATTTTATAACACGTTTGAATATACTACAAAAGAAGATTTTATATATTATGTTCTATTTACTCTAGAACAGTTAAATTTAAATCCAGAAACTATTAAAACAACACTTTCTGGACGTGTACAGAAAGATGATGAGTTCTTTAATATACTATATAAATACATTAGATTTGTAGCGTTTATAACTCCAAATTATAATCTAGATGCTATTTTTGAACAAAGCTCAGAACATAGCAATTTCATTTTACTAAACAGTTTTAACTAATGCGAATTATTTCTGGTCAATATAAAGGACGTCGAATTACAGCTCCAAAAAAATTACCAATACGTCCAACAACAGATATGGCGAAAGAATCGCTATTTAATATCCTTAACAATCAGTATTATTTTCATGAGATATCTGTATTAGATTTATTTTCTGGATCAGGTAATATAAGTTATGAGTTCGCCTCACGCGGAACTGAACAAATCACTGCTGTTGATGCTAATTATGGTTGTATAAAATTCATAAATGAAACTGCTGAAAGCTTTGAGATGAACATATCTACTATTAAAAGTGATGTTTTCAAATTTTTAGAAAAAACACAGCAAAAGCATACTATTATATTTGCAGATCCTCCTTATGATTTTTCTACAGAAGACTTTGCAAAGATACCGCAATTAGTCTTTCAAAATGACCTGTTAGATGACGATGGTTTATTGGTTGTTGAACACTCAAAACATACTGATCTATCTGCCATTAAGAACTATTCCCACTCTAAAAGTTATGGTGGTAACATGTTTAGCTTTTTTCAGTAAATCTACTTAATTTTAATTCTACGTAAATCTACTCTTTTATAAATTCGTTAGATCCAATTACTTTGTAGTACAAATCCTAATTATTTTTTTTAACTAACTTATTAGTCTTCAAGTCTTAATTATTAGTAAAACTATTTACCAGTAAATTGCCCTTCAATTTACACTCCTCTTTTTGATATGGTTAGTATGAGGCTATTAATGCAATCAATATATTAACTAAAATCAACAATTATGAAAACTTTAAAAAAGGGATTAGTATTCTTATTTTCAATGGTTCTTGCTGTAAATTTCGCAAATGCGCAAGACACTCCAACAATGTATGTTGTACATACTGACAATGTTAATTTTAACATGATACCTCAATATGAACAATTAGCAAAATCCCTGAAAGAGAACTTTGACAAACACAAAATAGAAGGTGTGAGCTGGACCTCAATCACTGTTGAAGATGGACGATATGTCTATGTTTCTCCAATAAAAAACATGGCAGAATTAGATGAGAATCCTATGGCTGCTATTTTTGACAAAATGGGAAATGAAGCTGCTAATAAATTATTTAATGATATGGATGAATGCTATGACTCACATTCGGATGCTATAGTCTATCATTTAACAAGTTTATCGTACCATCCTGAAGGATTTAGTACAGATGGTAAAAATCATAGAGAATATCATTTCCTTTATTATGCTCCAAAAGACGCAAAAGCCATGAAAGAAGCAATGGCAGAGGTTAAAAACTTATTTAAAGCCAAAGGTGTTAAAAATGGTTATGATGTATTTCATAGCGGGTTTGGAAGCGATGAAAGTTATTATATGGTATCTATAGCTGGTACAGATGACATCGCCATAGCTAAAGGCGGAAAAGAAAACGATGAGCTTTTGGGAGATGAAAAAGATGCCATATTTTTTAATGTTATCAAATTAACAACAAAATATGATCAAGTTGAAGGCGAGATACGACCTGATTTAAGTTATTACCCTTCTAAAGGATAATACCACGAGACTATCCATACAATAAAAACCCTTTACAAGTTGTAAAGGGTTTTATGGTTAAGTAAATCTATAAGCCGAATTTTGTATACTAATGATCATAAAAATCATGTTGTATCCTTATCATTTATCTACGCTTACTATTACTAGCAAACTTAAGCTGTCTACCCTCTAGCATCGCGCGTGTACGCTCAAGCACTAGTTTACATGACATTGCACCTCATAGAGTTTACCTGGTTTCACTACAGCATAACCTGTACATACTTTCTGTTGCACTTTTCCTCACCTCTCGATGGATGGCTGTTAACCACTATGATTGCACTATGGTGTTCGGACTTTCCTCCATTCGCAAAGCGAACAGCGATAAGGCGAATTACTTGTGAGCAAAAATACAATTAATTGTTAATAACTCCTTTTAAATTCAGGCATCATAATTCCTATTTTTATATTGAATTTTTAACTTTGTTATTCTAAGTTTTTTCAATGGAACACTTTGTAGTATCAGCTCGTAAATATAGACCACAAACGTTTAAAGACGTTGTTGGTCAGCAAGCTATTACAAATACATTATTAAATGCCATTGAAAACAACCATTTAGCTCAAGCCCTTTTATTTACTGGGCCTAGAGGCGTAGGAAAAACAACTTGTGCTCGTATCTTGGCTAAAATGATTAACAGTGATGGTACTGAGACTAAAGATGAAGATTTTGCATTTAATATTTTTGAATTGGATGCTGCTTCAAACAATTCTGTAGATGATATTAGAAGTTTAACCGATCAGGTTCGTATTCCACCACAGGTTGGGAAATATAAAGTCTATATTATTGATGAAGTTCACATGTTATCTCAAGCTGCATTTAATGCCTTTTTAAAAACTCTAGAAGAACCCCCAAAGCATTGTATTTTTATATTAGCAACAACAGAGAAGCATAAAATTATACCCACGATTTTATCACGTTGTCAAATTTTTGATTTTAAGCGTATAACAGTAACAGATGCCAAAGAATACCTTAAATATATTGCTCAAGAACAAGGTATCAATGCCGAAGATGATGCACTTCATATTATAGCTCAAAAAGCAGATGGAGCTATGCGTGATGCTTTATCAATTTTTGATCGTGTTGTAAGTTTCTCAGGAAAAGACCTAACTAGACAAGCGGTTACAGAGAATTTAAATGTTCTTGATTATGACACTTATTTTAAGAGTACAGACTTAATTTTAGAAAATAAGATTCCTGAATTATTAATTCAGTATAATCACATATTGTCTAAAGGTTTTGATGGTCATCATTATATTGCAGGCTTAGCCTCACACTTTAGAGATTTACTGGTTTGTCAAAACGAAAAAACAATTGAACTTCTTGAAGTTGGTGAAGATACTAAAGTCAAATATTTAGAACAATCAAAAAAGGCACCTCATGACTTTCTCATAAAAGGTATAGCACTCGCCAATGACTGCGACTTAAAGTATAAAAGCAGTAAAAACCAACGTTTACTGGTTGAACTAAACCTTATGCAACTTGCCTCTATCACTTTTGATGGAGAAAA
Source organism: Flavobacteriales bacterium 33_180_T64 (assembly GCA_002162685.1). Classification (GTDB taxonomy): domain Bacteria; phylum Bacteroidota; class Bacteroidia; order Flavobacteriales; family Flavobacteriaceae; genus Psychroserpens. The sequence goes on along the minus strand of MAAQ01000017.1, from coordinate 15,522 downwards.
AAAAAATAGCAGACATTACATAATTCCGCCATCTTACTTTAAAACTAAAGGCATTGTTCCCATTCCAGTTACTATTCCTAAGGAAAATAAAACTATTGCCGTTTCTAAAGACTCACCAACACCTAGTAGTGAATCAAGTAACACAAAAACAAATGCACCAGTTACACCTGAAACGCATAGACCAATAATAGATCTAAAGAAAGACCATAGAACTTCTGGTCTATCTCTTAAAAGCATACGAACAAAAAAAGAACATCTAATACGACAAATGGAAGTTGTTATTGATGTTGACGATTTGCCTACTGAAGATTTTACAGAAGAACAGTTTCATAATGCTTGGAATACTTACATCAATCAGCTTCATAAAAAGGGCGAAAAAATTATGGCCTCTATTTTAGAAATGGGTAAGCCAAATCTAAAGGGAGTTGTTATTCAATTAGAGTTTCCAAATGAAACATTAAAAATCGAATTAGAGCGGGCACAATTCCCTTTAATGGACTTTTTACGTAGAACACTTCAAAATTTTGATTTAAAATTAGATATTAGTGTCAATGAAGAAATCTCTAAAAAATATGCATTTACAGCTATAGAAAAGTATGGAAAATTAAAAGAAAAGAATCCAAATATTGAGCTTCTAAGAAAGACATTTGGTTTAGATATCTAAAAGGTTTTATTATGAGAAAATTAGCATTTATTATTGCCAGTATTTTGACACTAGTTTTTCTATCATGTGATCGAAGAACAAGTAAAAAAGAACATTTAGAGCACGCTATTTTAGAGTTCAACAAAAAGATGAATACAGCTAATGTAAACACATACTACCCTGAGCGTTACACAGAAATAAAAATAGATTCTATTATTTCAAATACATTTAAGGTCAGCATTAATAACTACGTCTCTTCTAATGCCAAAATTCTAATTAAAGAGTCTGTAAAAAACTTAAAAAAAACATCAGAATTTCATCGTGCTTTTGAGTCCGATATTTTGGTAAGTGTAGAGAATAAAATTATTTTAAAAACGCATATTTCTGCTGAAAATTTCATTGACAATTCATCCTCTCATTTTTGGAAAAATGCAACTTTGGAACATGTTTGGGTGAACCAAGAAACCTCTAATAAAAATAAATTATCATTAGGCATTTCGTTTATAAATCCGAAGAACGATTCATTTATGCTTTATGAAATGCGAATTGACAAAAAAGGAAATAAGCGCTTAACACTAATTGAAGACCAAAGTTAATTATGCTAGGATTAAAATTACCAACAGATCCTCGTTGGGTAAACATTGTTGAAAAAAACATAGAAGACATTCTTACAGATCATGCGTATTGTGAACAAAAGGCAACTAGTACTGCCATTTCATTAATCGTAAGTTTTCCTGAATACACCGATTTAGTTACCGAAATGGTTGCTCTTGTAAAAGAGGAAATTAGTCATTTTAAAATGGTTCACGATAAAATTATTGCTAATGGTTGGGTCTTAGGTCGTGATCGCAAAGACGACTATGTTCTCCAATTACTTAAGTTTTTCCCTAAAGGTGGTAGCAGAACCACACAACTTATTCACAGACTCCTATATGCTGCACTAATAGAAGCGCGAAGCTGTGAACGTTTTAGACTGCTTTCTGAAGAGTTGCAAGATAACGAACTTGCCGAGTTTTATAGAAAATTAATGGTAAGCGAAGCTAATCATTATACGATGTTTCTAGGCTTTGCAAGACAATATGGCGAACGCAATGAGGTTAACGAAAAATGGCAACAACTCCTTGATTATGAGGCAGAAATAATGAAAGACCTAGGTAATAAAGAAACAATTCACGGGTAGATTTCTTACATTTCATAGTCTATAGGTTTATATGCTATGAAAACAACTTATTTATCAATATTAACTTTTTTCGTATTGAGCTAATGACAAAGCGAAATCTCTGGTGATTGGTATTTATACCACATAACTATAAATGGAAATATTACATATAATGCAGATTACAAAAAGATCATCCAAAATACCTTTATAATAAACGATACATATGGATTAGAATTTGATGGCCAAGTTTGCGACTATCATGGAAGAGTCTATTCTATAAATAAAAATAATTTCATTTATTTATACGACATTATATAATCAAATTGGTATTAGATTCTAATTCCGAATCCAAATTGAAACGTTGTATTTTGCGCTTCTAGATTGGTTAAATCATCATCAAGAATATTGCTTAAACCATAATGAACACGAGCATCAACAAATAACTCATCATTAATCATATATTCAATTCCACCAACACCTGAGAATGTAAATGTAGAAAATGCATCTTGTTCTTTCCAAGTCTTTAAACTTGCCATTGGACCAATACCTAATGTAAACTTCTCGCCTAAAGAAAAACGAGCCATTATTGGCATTTGAATATAATCGGCTCTAAGATTGTCTGCTTTTCCACCTTCAGCTGAATATTGAATTTCAACTTGTACAGAAAAATTATCGTTTATTCCATAATCTGCAAAAACACCAAAAGCAAATCCATTTCTATGTTGATTTGTAAATGTTGCGTCAGGATCAAAATCTAAATTTGAAATATTTAAACCACCTCTAACACCATAACTAGCTTCTTGAGAGAACGATAGCGTTGTAAACATTGCCAATAAAAAAGTAAGTATTAATGATTTCATGTGCATAAAAGGTTTTATTAGGTATTTTAAAAAGTAACGTCAAAATCATGTGCTTTTACGGCAAAGATTTGAGTTGACTAATATATGATGAATATTAAAAACATAAATAAATATTGGATGTTACACATAAAAAGACGTCAAAACAACTAATTTTTAGATGTTTACACTAGAAACTGTATTGTAATATATGCTTTTAATTATACCATCAGATAATCCAATTTTAGGAACATAAATATCCTTAGCTCCACTCCATTTCATGGCAGAAAGGTAAATTCTTGTAGCTGGTATAATTACATCTGCACGATCTTGATTGAGTTCGAGCTCTGTAATTCTCTCTTCATAAGAATATGTTTGAAGTTTATTATAATAAGACGTTAAATAAAAATATGTGAGTGGTGTACCGGTAACTTTGCCTGATACTTTAAATATTTTATTAATATTTCCACCAGAACCTATCAGATCTACCTTGTCATAGCCAGTTGTATTTTGCTTAATCCATTCCTCTAACTCTAACCAAGTTTTCTTTTTCACAATATTGTTAAGCAATCTTACAGTTCCTATTTTAAACGATTTAGAAGCCACCGTTTCTCCAAGGTGAATCACCGAAAACTCTGTACTACCACCACCTACATCAACATACAGATATGTTTTATCTTCTTTTATATACGAATGTAAATCTGTAGCTGCAATAATAGCTGCTTCTTCTTCACCATTTATAATATCAATATTAATTTTTGCCTTTTTTAAAATAAACTCAGTAACATCCTTTCCATTATCGGCTTCTCTCATTGCTGAAGTTGCACAAGCTTTGTATGAGATTACTTTATGAGATTTCATAAGCAAATTAAACGCAGTCATAGTATCTAACATACGTTGTTTGTTGTCTTCGGAAATTTCCCCATTCAAAAACACATCTGAACCAAGACGAATAGGCACACGAACTAAAGAGCTTTTTTTAAATTTAACTGGTCGTCCTTTTTGTTCAATAATATTTGATATCAAAAGTCTTACAGCGTTAGAACCAATATCAATTGCTGCATATTTTTTTATGGTTAACATATTAAGAGTTCAGTTTTTCTTTAAAGTAATCATAATGTGCAAATTGTGCTCTTACTTTTATGTTTTCGTTTTTTATATATTCGTTACTTTGCTTTTCATCTATAATTCTAGCTTTTACATTATCATTCCAACAAATATCGAAAACATCTAATAATTCTTGTTTGATATCGTCTTGATATATAGGACAACTTACTTCTACCCTGTTTTCAATATTTCTGGTCATCCAATCTGCAGAAGATATGTAAATTTTTGTGTCATTATCATTACAAAAAACATATAATCGCGTATGCTCTAAGAATTTATCAATAATACTTATAACTTCAATATTTTCACTCATCCCTTGAATTCCAGGGATTAAACAACAAATACCTCTAACAATCATTTGAATTTTAACACCAGCTCGACTTGCCTCATAAAGCTTGTCAATCATTTTATAACTTGAAATGCTATTCAGCTTTAATTTAATATAAGCAGGCTTCCCTTTTTTTACATTTTCAATTTCATTATCGATTAACATAAACAACTTCGTCTTTGTATAATGCGGAGACGTGATAATATGTTTATACCTATGAATACGGTAATTGGTTTGAAAGAAGCTAAATACTTTATTCACATCTTTTAACACTTTTTGATTTGCCGTAAAGAGTGTGAAATCTGTATATATTTTTGCTGTAGATTCATTAAGATTACCTGTACTAATAAAACCATAACGCTTAATACCTTTTGCCTCCTCTCGTTCTACAACACAAATTTTACTATGTACTTTTAATCCAGAAACACCAAACAACACATCCACACCTTCATCTTGCATCTGTTCAGCATAGTCAATGTTTGCTTGTTCATCAAAACGTGCCCTTAATTCTATAACTACAGTGACTTTTTTTCCATTTTTTGAAGCATTAATAAGTGAACTGGCTATATGAGAAATTTGTGCTAGTCTATAAATTGTTATTTTAATAGTTTTTACTTGAGGATCTAAAGCCGCTTCTCGTAAAAACTTAACGACATAAGAAAATGTTTGATAAGGTGTGTGAAGTAAATAGTCTTTTTGAGCAATAGTTGTAAAAATACTATGCTCTAAACTCAAGCCTTTAATTTGCAATGGGTTAATTTTTTTATACAATAAATCTGTTCTACCAAGACTAGGAAAATCCATATAATCACGTCTATTATGGTATCGACCCCCTGGAATAACACTATCTTTTGAATCAACTCCCATTTTAGACATTAAATATTCTAAAGTCTCTACATCAATTGTTTTATCATAAACAAAACGAACAGGATCTCCAATTTCTCTATCTTTTACACTATCAGATATTTTTTCTATAAAACTCTTACTTAAATCACTATCAAAATCAAGTTCTCCATCACGAGTAATTTTAATCATGTTGGTCGTTATACTTTTATAACTAAAAATATTAAAAATATCATTGAGACAATACCTTAATAAATCATCAAGAATCATAACATAACACTTACCATTTTTCTTAGGAAGAACAATAAAGCGGTCTATTGATTTAGGGATTTCAATTAAAGCAAATTGTTTTTGCCCATTCAATAACTCCATCTTAACAGCTAAATATGCTGCACTGTCTTTAAGGCGTGGTAATTTGACAGAATCATTTAAAATTATAGTTACAAGAGCAGGACTAATTTGCTGTATATAATAGTTTTTAATGAAAATATGCTGATCCTCATCAACTTGAGTCTCATCAATAATATGGATACCCTCATTTTCTAGTTTTTTTTGAATATTACTTAATATATCCAAACTCTTACTTTGCTGTTTAATAACAACTTGAGTGATAATCTCTAATAAGTCTGATGCTTTTATTCCCAACTCACTTTTACCTCCTTTACCAGCTTCATAAATTCGTTTAACAGTAGCATATCTAACTTTAAAAAACTCATCTAGATTATTTGAAAAAATCCCTAAAAAACGAAAACGCTCAATAAGTGGCACACTTTCATCTGCAGCTTCCTGCAATACACGTTCATTAAATTGAAGCCAACTTAACTCTCTATTTATATAATTATTTTTGTCTTTTGTCATTATTTTAAGTCTCTTGGGAAAATTGTTAACCTTGTATTACCTTTTTCTATAGTTGCCCATGAATTTGTATCAAAATCTATAACAACTAACCCACTTGTTGGAAGGTTATCTATAAAAATATTACCAAATATATTGCAAATAGATGTGAATGCATGATTATGACCAAAAATCATAACATTTTTATAATCTTCATCTAACTTTTTCAAAAAGCGAACAACCTGCTCTCCTCCAAAATCATAAAGCTCATTTTCAACACTTAATAGCCTTTCATTGATTTCTAAATTTTTCATAAAAATCCTACAAGTTGATAATGCTCGATTTGCAGTACTTGAAAAAATAAAATCCGGATTTATGTTTTTCTTTTTAAAAGCACTAGAAACCAGATGGCTATCTTTAAAACCACGCTTCTTTAAAGGTCTTTCTTCATCTTTTACATCAAATTCCCAAGAGGATTTTGCATGCCTTATTAGTATAATTGTTTTCATCCTTATTCGATTAAGTGCAAATTTTATCGTTAAAATGTTGCATAATTCCGTTTTAACGAGTATTTTGCCCTCTTTAACATTTAAATTTGTCAAACGTGTTAGTAATCAGTTCATTTGTTACGTAAATTAATGTTTAATGACCCCAAATCAAAAATATATTAATATATCCATTTACCAAGCATTGGTTACCAATGTTCTTCCCTCATTTTATTATAGAAATTTAATTAGAATGCATCGAAAGAAGCTTTCTCATCATTTTTTGTATGATTTATAGATTTTATTAAAAACATCGCGTAGCGAAATATAACATATTGTTAATTTATTTAAACATGAAAAAAATTGTAATTGCAGTTTTACTTGTATGCTTTGGCTTTCAGTCAATTTTTAGTCAAGAACAGCTAAGTCTATCTTTAAAAAAAGATTCAGACAAAACAGTAAATGAAACCGAACATTTTTATTTAATGGAAATCACAAATAATGCAAAAACAAATTTGCCATTTAGTATTTCTACTGAAAACACGTCATGTGAAAATGTTAGCCCAAGTAAGCAAGTGCTTTTAAAGCAAAACACACTTGACAAACAAAAAACAAAGGCACTAACTAAAATGAGTATCGAACCAGGTGCTTCTTTAGAATTTTATATTAAAATTTCAAGATCAAAGAACACAAAACTTGGTACTTGGAATTGCACTGAAATAAAAGCAATATCGAATACAGGTCAATTATTAAGTAATCCTGTAATTATAAAATCATTAATTCCAGATCCCAAAAACTTTAATTAGTACTAACTAATTAATCCATAAATCAAAAATTAGAGCTTATGAAAAATGCTATTTATCATAACAAAATAAAAAACATACTCTGCTTGTTTATGTTAGTTTCTGGAATCTATGCTTCTGCTCAGGTTTTAGATCCTTTCACTCCTCGTTTTAATGAAACTGTAAGAGGTGATGTTACTATGATAGCAAATAACATGTTATCTAGAACGGCAACTACAAATTATAATGGTGGAGATGGAAATCATGATTTCACAAATAATGTCTATGTAGATATTGATGGTGTTTTTGATCAAAACAATGACAATATTGATGACACTTTTAATTCAAGTAGTGCTAATCTTACTAACCCAGAATCACAATTAGCTTGCCTTTCAATTCATAAAGCATATTTATATTGGGCTGCAGCAGATAGAGAACCTACTACTGATCCAAATTCTGAAAATCAACCAAATTGGAATTATAATGAAGTAAAGCTAATGTTGCCAGGTCAAACAACCTATACAACCATTACAGCTGACGATATTATATTTAGAGGAAGAAATACGCATATCTATAATGATCCGTATATATGTGTTAAAGACATTACAAATCAAGTTACTAATTTGAATGATCCATATGGAAAATATCAAATTGCTAATGTCGAAGCAAAAACAGGAAGTGTAACTGGACACGATGGAGGAAACATTGGTACTTCTGGTGGATGGCAAATTGTCTTTGTATATGAAAGTCCTAAACTTCCATCTAAAAACATTAGTTTATTTGATGGTTATGCAAATGTAACAGCAGCAACAAATAATTTTGATATTACTTTTGGCGGATTTCAGACAGTACCAACAGGTAATGTTAGCGCAAATGTTGTCATAGGGTCTTTAGAAGGAGATCAAGATTTAAGTGGTGATCAATTACAAATTAGAAACCCATCAAATAACTTTGTAGCTATTAGTGCTCCACAAAGAGCAAGTAACAACTTCTTTAATAGCCGAATTACAGTAGGAAATTCAAATTTTACCGATAGAAATCCTGCTAGTTTAAATACACTAGGTTTTGATGCGGCAGTTTTCCCACTAACAAACCCATCAAATAGTGTAATTACAAATAATCAAACTTCTGCAACTTTAAGATTAACATCTAACCAAGAAACCTATGGCTTATATTTAGTAGGTCTTTCAGTAGACGTTTGGGCTCCAGATTTAGATCCTATAGAAATTATGATGGATTCTGGAACAAACCCAGCAGATCCTAATGACTTACTTGGCTTTAATTTTGATATCATAAATAAAGGGAATGATAATGCAATAGGCTTATCTATTTCAACAACTTTACCTCCACAAATTGCTAATGTAGTTGCTAACAACTTACCATCAGGAGTAACCTATACTTTTAATAGTAATACTGGAGAATTAGTATTTAATTTTGTTGATGGAATGGTTGATGTAGGTGATCCAGGATTAAATATTGATTTTGACCTTCAATTGCAAGATGAATGCTATTTTCTAGAAGAAAACTGCGATCTATCTTTTGGCTTACAATTTACAGCTAGCTATACCGGAGTTCAAAATCCAAATAATCAAACTACTCTTAGTTCTGCTGGACTTGACGATTGTAACATAGGAGATAAACTTCCACTAAATATAATTATAAATCAACCAATAGTAAACTGGGCAACAGCTCCAGGAGCTTTGGACACGACAATTAGTTGTTTAAATTCTTCTGATTTAACAGATGCTCAAAACCTAGAACCAGAAATAGATAAATGTGATCTCACACTTACTAAAACCTCTGGGGATTTTATTCCAGATCCTAATTGTCCAGACTCTGGAACTTATACTAATACATGGTCTTTTACAGATGAATGTGGAGAAACAAAAGAATACACACAAACGATTATTATTAATTCTGGAGCATTTGTCGTAGTTGTACCAAATGAATCATCAACTGTAAGTTGTATTGATGATGCAACTGAAACATTTTCTCTACCTATAATAAAGGATGGTTGTGATAATGTTTTAACGCCTTCTGTAGCAGTAGTTACTGATAATCCTGATCCATTAATTTGTGAAGGAACTCGTACCTATACTTATACCTATACAGATTGTAGTGGTGCTACAAGCGAATGGTCCTATATCTACACTATTGAAATCGAAGACTTTATTACACCTTCGCCTACTTCGGATACTGTAGCTTGTTATGATGATATTACGTTGCCTACATTACCTAGCGTTGTAGATAACTGTGGAAATACATTAACACCTTCGGCTGTTGTTGAATCTTCAACACCTACTTGTGAAGGTAACATTACATACACTTGGACGTATACTGATTGTGAAGGAAATTCACATGATTATGTACATACTATAACTATTGAAATCGAAGACTTTATAACGCCTTTGCCTACTTCGGATACTGTGGCATGTTATGATGATATTACGTTGCCTACATTACCTAGCGTTGTAGATAACTGTGGAAATACATTAACACCTTCGGCTGTTGTTGAATCTTCAACACCTGCTTGTGAAGGTGATATTACATACACATGGACGTATACTGATTGCGAAGGAAATTCGCATGATTATGTACATACTATAACTATTGAAATTGAAGACTTTATAACACCTTCACCTACTTCGGATACTGTGGCGTGTTATGATGATATTACGTTACCTACATTACCTAAGGTTGATGATAACTGTGGTAATGAATTAACGCCTTCGGCTGTTGTTGAATCTTCAACACCTGCTTGTGAAGGTGATATTACATACACTTGGACGTATACTGATTGCGAAGGAAATTCGCATGATTATGTACATACAGTAACTATTGAAATCGAAGACTTTATTACGCCTTCGCCTACTTCGGATACTGTAGCGTGTTATGATGATATTACGTTACCTACATTACCTAGCGTTGTAGATAACTGTGGAAATACATTAACGCCTTCGGCTGTTGTTGAATCCTCAACGCCTGCTTGTGAAGGAGATATTACATACACGTGGACGTATACTGATTGTGAAGGAAATTCGCATGATTATGTACATACTATAACTATTGAAATTGAAGACTTTATTACGCCTTCGCCTACTTCGGATACTGTAGCATGTTATGATGATATTACGTTGCCTACATTACCTAAGGTTGATGATAACTGTGGTAATGAATTAACGCCTTCGGCTGTTGTTGAATCCTCAACGCCTGCTTGTGAAGGTGATATTACATACACATGGACGTATACTGATTGTGAAGGAAATTCACATGATTATGTGCATACTATAACTATTGAAATTGAAGACTTTATAACGCCTTCACCTACTTCGGATACTGTGGCTTGTTATGATGATATTACGTTACCTACATTACCTAGCGTTGTAGATAACTGTGGAAATACATTAACACCTTCGGCTGTTGTTGAATCCTCAACACCTACTTGTGAAGGAGATATTACATACACGTGGACGTATACTGATTGTGAAGGAAATTCACATGATTATGTACATACTATAACTATTGAAATTGAAGACTTTATTACGCCTTCGCCTACTTCGGATACTGTAGCGTGTTATGATGATATTACGTTACCTACATTACCTAAGGTTGATGATAACTGTGGTAATGAATTAACACCTTCAGCTGTTGTTGAATCTTCAACACCTGCTTGTGAAGGTGATATTACATACACATGGACGTATACTGATTGTGAAGGAAATTCACATGATTATGTACATACAGTAACTATTGAAATCGAAGACTTTAATACGCCTTCACCTACTTCGGATACTGTAGCGTGTTATGATGATATTACATTGCCTACATTACCTAGCGTTGTAGATAACTGTGGAAATACATTAACACCTTCAGCTGTTGTTGAATCCTCAACACCTGCTTGTGAAGGAGATATTACATACTCGTGGACGTATACTGATTGTGAAGGAAACTCGCATGATTATGTGCATACTGTAACTATTGAAATTGAAGACTTTATTACACCTTCGCCTACTTCGGATACTGTGGCGTGTTATGATGATATTATTTTACCTGCATTACCTACTGTTGTAGATAACTGTGGTAATACATTAACACCTTCGGCTGTTGTTGAATCTTCAACACCTGCTTGTGAAGGTGATATTACATACACATGGACGTATACTGATTGTGAAGGAAATTCGCATGATTATGTGCATACTGTAACTATTGAAATTGAAGACTTTATTACGCCTTCGCCTACTTCGGATACTGTGGCATGTTATGATGATATTACATTGCCTACATTACCTAGCGTTGTAGATAACTGTGGAAATACATTAACGCCTTCGGCTGTTGTTGAATCCTCAACACCTGCTTGTGAAGGGAACATTACATACACGTGGACGTATACTGATTGTGAAGGAAATTCGCATGATTATGTACATACTATAACTATTGAAATCGAAGACTTTATCCTTCCTACAAATGAAGGTACAGCTATAACTTGTATAGATGATGCACAAATAACTCCAATACCTCCATCAATTAATGATAATTGTGGCAATACGATTATACCTGTTGGCCCTATTGCAAGTGCAGACCCTACATGTCAAGGTGAAAAAACATATACATGGACATATACTGATTGTGAAGGAAATTCGCAAGACTGGGTATTTACATATACGTTAGATGACAATATAAATCCTACATTTAACGAATCTCCTTTGCCTTCAGATGTTACTGTTACTTTAGATACAATACCAACTGCTGAAACATTAACAGCATCAGATAATTGTGGTACACCAACTGTAGATTTTAATGAAGTTATTAATGGAAGTCTTTGTGATGCATCACATACTATTGAACGTACATGGACTGCAACAGACGCATGTGGACTTATAACAACACACACACAAACGATAACTGTTATTCATCCAGTATTAGAAGTTTCTATCGTAAATATAGTTGACGTATTATGTAATTCAGAAGCAACTGGTGCAATAGATATTAATGTCACTGGAGGCACACCTCCTTATACATTCTCATGGAATAATAGTGATACGACAGAAGATCTTTCAAATGTAATAGCTGGAGCTTATACGCTTAATGTTACTGATGCTAATGGATGTACAGCTTCTATTAGTGCTACAGTTTCTGAACCTGCAAATCCGCTTAGTATAAACATTAGTAAAATAGATGCTAATACTGCACAAGGGTGTACTAATGGTGAAGCTACTGTTAGTGTAACAGGTGGAACTCCTAGTTACACCTATTTATGGAGTGCTTCTGCTGGAAACCAAACAACTGCAACAGCTACCAACTTATCAGATGGTACACATAGTGTAACAGTAACTGATGCTAATGGCTGTGAGCTAATGCAAAGTATTATAATTGAATGTGTAAATACATGTGACGCAGAAATCACTATCGACGATATCGTTAATGTGTTATGTACTGGTGATAATACTGGTTCTGGAACTGTATCTGCAAGTTCAGATGCTAATCCTTCTGCTACATTTACATTTACATGGAGTAATGGACAAATAGATACAGGAGTTACTTCTAGTACTTTAAATAATATTACTGCAGGTGTATACACCGTTAGTGTAACCATAGACGGAACAGTTTGTCAACCTGTAGAAGACACGATATCTATTACCGAACCAAGTAATGCTTTAAATGTTTCTATTTCTGCTACAGATGAATTAGGTCCTGGAACTAATGATGGGACAGCAACAGCTGTTGCTACTGGTGGCGTAGAACCTTATACTTATTTATGGATACCTAATGGCGAAACTACAGCTGGAATAACTGGCTTAGCAGCTGGATCATACTCTGTAACTGTTACTGATGCTAATGGATGTACTGCTATAGCTACTGTTATTGTTAATCCTGGTACTTGCCTTAACCTTTCAATCTCTGGAACATCAAATCCTGTCATTTGTAATGGTGAAAGTAATGGTAGTGTTACCTCTACCGTATCTGGTGGTGTTGGTCCATTCACTTACTCTTGGAATACATTACCTAATACAACCTCTAGTGTAAATAATTTACCTGCTGGTGACTATACGATAACTGTAACTGATGTAACAACTCAATGTACACAAAGCACTACAATAACTATTAATGAACCTAATGAATTAAGTTCGGGTATTGCTGTAACTAATATTTTATGTAAAGATGAAAGCACTGGATCTCTAGATCTTGCTGTTAATGGCGGAACACCTCCTTATACTTTCATTTGGAGCGATAGTTCTACTAATGAAGACCTTATTAATGTTCCTGATGGTACTTATTCTGTGACAATAACAGATGCCAATGGTTGTATGACTACTGATCAAGCAACTATTATAGAGCCTAATGAAGTTGTTTCTGGAACTATTATAGAACAAACAAACGTAGACTGCTTAGGCAACGCTTCTGGTGAAATTACTGTTGAAGGTGCTGGTGGTATTCCACCTTATCAATATACCTTAGATGGTGGTAATAGTCAAAATAATGGCACATTCTCTAACTTAACTGCAGGAAATCATACGATTACTATAACTGATGCTAATGGGTGTACATTTGAAATTCCTTTTGTTATTACAACTGATGATATCGCTGCACCAGAAATATCTGTACCAGCCTCAATTCTAATTGAAGGTTGCTCTACAGCTGACATTACAACGACAAATAGTATTTTCGCTTTTAGTGATATTGTTTCTGGTGATATTCAATCTATTTTCAGTTCTAATCCAAATTATAATGCTTCAGATGATTTTGAAATTGAAAGTATAACATATATAGATGTTATTACTTCAACTAATAATTGTCCGATAATTGTACAACGAACATTTACAATACATGATACTTGTGGAAATAGCGCAACTGCTATACAAACAATAACAGTTCAAGATACTACGGCTCCTATACTAAGTATTCCTACTGATGCTACTGTAGAATGTACGCAAAGTACTGATCCAGGTCAAACTGGGAATGCAACTGCTACTGATAATTGTGGTAGTGCAACTGTAACTTTTGTTGATACAGCTATAGATGCTTGCGGTAATACACAAACTATTACTAGAACTTGGACTGCTACTGATGACTGTGGTAACACAATATCTGACACACAAACTATTTCTGTTGTTGATACTACTGCTCCAATACTAAATATTCCTGCTGATACTACTGTAGAATGTACACAAAGTACTGATCCAGCTCAAACTGGGAATGCTTCTGCTACTGATACTTGTGGCAGTGCAACTATAACTTTTGTTGATACAGCTGTAGATGCTTGTGGTAATACACAAACTATTACTAGAACTTGGACTGCTACTGATGACTGTGGAAATACTATATCTGACATACAAACTATTTCTGTTGTCGATACTACTGCTCCAATACTAAGTATTCCTGCTGATGCTACTGTAGAATGTACACAAAGTACTGATCCAACTCAAACTGGGAATGCTACTGCTACTGATACTTGTGGTAGTGCAACTGTAACTTTTGTTGATACAGCTGTAGATGCTTGCGGTAATACACAAACAATTACTAGAACTTGGACTGCTACTGATGACTGTGGTAACACTACATCTAACACACAAACTATTTCTGTTGTTGATACTACGGCTCCAATACTAAGTATTCCTGCTGATGCTACTGTAGAATGTACACAAAGTACTGATCCAGCTCAAACTGGTAATGCTACTGCTACTGATACTTGTGGTAGTGCAACTGTAACTTTTGTTGATACAGCTGTAGATGCTTGTGGTAATACACAAACAATTACTAGAACTTGGACTGCTACAGATGACTGTGGTAACACTACATCTAACACACAAACTATTTCAGTTGTCGATACTATTGCTCCAGATTTATCAGCTTGTACAATAGAAAATACAACTTTAGAATGTTCTGATACAGAAAACGAATCTCTAGCTGATGCTTGGAATGCTGCTAATATTGCTGCTCTTGAAGCTTGTGCTACTGATGCTTGTGATACTGATTTAACAGGTCAAGTAACTTCTGATTATGACTTTAATAACCTAAATACAACTTGTGGTCCTTGTGGTAATATCAATGTAACATATACTGTTACTGATGATTGTGGAAATCCTTCTACACTTATTGCTACATTAACTTTTGATGATGGTACGATTCCAGATTTATCAAATTGTACTGTTACAGATTCTGCAATTGAATGTGAAGGTAATGATAACCAACAATTAGCAAATGATTGGAATACAGCTAATATTTCTGCTTTAGAAGATTGTGCTGACGACCTTGGTGTAACTGTAACTTCTAATTACGATTTCAATAACCTTGTCACTACTTGTGGTCAATCTGGAACTTTAGCAGTTATTTATACGATTACTGATGATTGTGGAAATGCAACTACATTAAATGCAGTTCTAACAATAGAAGATACAACAGCGCCTACATTTACTGTGCCTGCTGATATCACTATCGAATGTGATGTGGATCCTTCTGATCTTAACTTAACAGGTGATGTTACTGATGAAGCAGATAACTGTTCAA
>MAAQ01000021.1 GCA_002162685.1 Flavobacteriales bacterium 33_180_T64 | reverse complement strand
ATAATTAATTACTTATTCTGTATCTACTCGGAAAATCCTGCGGATTTCCCTCTGGTTCGTTTTCTTTTGCTAACTTAGTTCCTTACCAACGCAACTAACCATACACCAAACGTTGGCAATAATATAAAACGACAGCGTAAATTTCACCATTCCGTTATAGAAACCGCAAGAGTATAAAATTTTCCAAACGCATTTTCCTCGCTCTAAAATTTCTATACACTTGCTAACGTTAGATTCTACTTTTGATATTTTAAATTATTAAGAGTAATTAATACAAGAAGTACTAATCAATCATCCACAGGATAATTGTAGCTGTATAACCAAAATATGGAAGCTACACTCACCTATTGTTTTACCAAAGTTTTATGAGGTCGTTTTCACACCAACAACAATACGTTCAACAATTTGTTTTGCAGTAGTTAAAGTAGATAAGTCTGAATTAATACTCCCATTTTGACCAGAATAATGTCCGTGACCAATAAGTTCCATTAAATAATAGTTTTTATTATCACTCATATCTATTGCAGTTTCAAAAATTATAGATGGTTGTCCTAATTGTCCTGTACCATTATGAAAGGTTTCGTCATCTGGGAAATCATATTCAGAATAGTATTCATTATCATCAAAAGCCACATTGATTTCAATTTTTAACTTGAATTTTGATAGCTCATTAGTAGAAGACAATAATTGAAAATTATCTATTATTGTTGCACCTGTAATTGCATCTGGCAATGGGTTATTACTTGGTGGAACATATAAACTATCTGTATATTTTATGCCTCGCTTATGTGACCAAACTGGTAATGCGTTTACACGCCTATAATCTCCAGAAGCATCTTTTTGCTCATCAAAGGTTTTAAAATTATCCTTACTTCGTCCTCCAAAAAACAAGCCTCTTGCTGTTGCTTTAGATATAAAAAGTGTTTCTACATAATTACCTTGTTCGTCCTCTACCCAAACTGCCATTTGTGGATGCCAATAATGCTCTGAACGCAACAAATCTATAGTTAACAGAACATCATTAGAAGTATTCATTTCAACAATTTCATAATTGGAAAGATTCAGTTCTTTTTTTTCTGTAGCCTTTTGTTTAGCTCCAAAATTCATTATAGCATCAAACGGTTGGGTTTGATAATAACTTCCGAAGAATAATAGTGAGCCAATCATTAAAATAATAAATAGAAATTTCCCTTTGCTATATCGCTTTAATGGGCGAAAATTATTTTTCAAATGAAATAAAATTCCAAAAGAAAACAACAATCCAAAAACGGTATGAATAGTTGCTGTACTTCGTATATATACTTGAAAATAGGATAAAATTCCTGTAATAAATAGCACCAAAAAGCTAACACCTATAGATAGGCTTATGATTTTTCTAAAAGTCATTTGAAATAAAATGGTTGATGCCATATCAAGCGCAGTGGAAATTCAACTAGATTTCGACTGCGCTCGATGTGACTTAATTAAAGAGGTAATAAATATTATAAGAGTTTTTTAAGCCCTTCTACTCTACTTTCTAAATACTTAATTTGCTTGGCTTTATTTTCTGGCAATACAAAAGCCAAAGCTTTAAATTTTGTTTTGTTAGAAAATTCTTTTTCGACAAGTTTTACTTCTCTAACCATAATTTGTAAACTTTCATCGTCAGTTTCACCAACAATTCCGTGAATGTCGTAAGAACGTGCATCAAACTTTGGTGTTGTAGATTTCTCCATTTTAGCTTTTAGAGAAACAAGTTCACTTCTTAAATTAGAAATTACTTTGGCTTCACCAAATTTGGTTTTTGCACCACGACAACTGGACGGCAAACAACCAGATGTAGTTTTAGCTGTTGTAGCAGTTCCACAAGATACCTTTGCATCTTTTTTGTGTTCTGTAGTACAAGTAGCTTCATCGTGTTTTTCGCCTCCACAACAAGAAGATTGTGCTACAGCATTTGTACTAAATAACATTCCTAAAGCCATAGTTAATGCTACAGCAAGTGATTTTGAATTAAGTTTCATTTTTTTTTCAGATTTATAAATTAAACATTTGTTTCTATCTGATAAGACGATGACTTTTAAAAATGATGCAGAAAAATTTACTTTTTATTTAGTTCTATAGAAATTTCCTTAACTGTATGCCTAGCAGTCTTGCCAACACCATAAATTGTAGCTGATGCAAAACCAGTCCAACTACCATAACCTACCAACCAAAGATTAGGTTCTTTTGCTGAACGAGTATATTGGGTTTTGATGTGGTTTTTTTCAATAATATTTAGAGATCGCAAATGGTCTAAAATGGCTTTAAAACCTGTACACCAAATAACAACATCAAATACTTCTTTAGTATTATCTTCCCAAACAACACCTTGCTCATAAAAAGATTTAAAAGGACGTTTAGCATACAATACATCTCTTTTTCTAGCTTCTTTTACACTTTCTACCATCACAATATTACTTAAAGAAGCTTTAATGCCTGATGAAGTATCAACAGATTTTTCCAAAAATTTTTGAGTAGCAGCATTGAATAAATAGCGTCCATCAATATCATCTGGTAAAAAAGAAGGCTCTTCTAAAGTTACCCATTGAGTTTGCGCAACTTTAGAAACCTCGGCTAAAACTTGCGCACCAGAATTTCCTCCTCCAACGATTAATACTTTTTTACCAACAAGATTATCAGCATTTTTATAGTGCAAAGAATGTAGCTGTTCTCCTTTAAAAGACTCTTGATTTGAATACTTTGGGATAAAAGATTGTTTTGCATTTCCTGTGGCACTTACCAAGGTTTTACTGTAAAATATTCCTTGACTTGTTTCTACTTTAAATACATCATTTTCCTTGCTAACAGAAATCACATTCGTGTTTCTTTGGATTGGAATAGTATAGCGTGTTTCGTATTGTTCGAGGTAGTTAATGAACTCATCTTTGGTTGGATATTCGTTTTCGCTTTTTGGCATTCCCCAACCCGAAAGTGAACTGTATTCTGTTGGAGAAAACAATTTGAGACTGTCCCAAGTTTGCAACCAAGCGCCTCCTGTTTTTCTTTGGTCATCTAAAACTAGATAATCTAACTTATTACGTCTTAAAAAGTATGCAACCGAAAGTCCTGCTTGTCCTCCACCAATTACTAAAGTGTCATATACTTTCATTTGTTTAATCGCAAGAACTTGTTTTATCACAACCAGTTTTCGATTCAAAACCGAGAATGCTTCCTTTGCCTCCTTGTGATATCGAGCAACATCCTTCTAACAATTCTTTAAGTTTTTTGCGACCTCGTTGTACTTTAGAACGTACGGTAACGTAATTCATATCAAGTTGTTCGGCAATCTCTTTTTGTGGAATATCTTTAAGTTCAGACAAGGTCATTAATTCTCTGTATTCTTCTGGTAACTGGTTTACAAAAGCACCAACACACTTACCCAATTCTTTTCCAGCATCTTCTTTAGATTCGTTATCAAAAAACACATCTTCTTCTATTGAATTAGTTTCTAATTGTCGTTTTCGATAGTAATCTGTAATCGTATTTTTAGCAATGGTGTACACCCAACTTTTAAGATTATCGACACCATCTTTATTCGATTTTGCCAATTTTAAAAACACATCTTGTGTTAAATCTTCAGCATCTTCTTGATTTCTAACACGATTTCTAACGTAACCTAATAATGGGTTATATAATTGAGCGACTTGACTTTGCATTTTTTATATAAAAATTGATGAATAAAATAGTAGTAATAATAAACAAAGATAAAAATAGATATTGCATCCCTAAAATTTCAATGGCAAAGATTCCAATAAGCGCACCAATAGCTGCACCTAAATCCCACCAAGTACTCACACTTGAAATTGCCTGCAATGAATTTTTCTGTTGTTTGATTGCTACCAAAGGCGAAAATGTAACCACAATAGTATTACATAAAAAAGCAAGTACAATACCAATAATAGTCATTTCTGCTGTGATTAAGACTAGTGCGATTAAGCATCCTATAACTGCAATATTAAATAATTTTGACGTAGAATATCGCAACGAAAGCATACCTCCAATAAATGAAAATAAAATCACGAATAATCGTTTTAACAATAAATAGGAAGCTACATAAACGAGTAACTCACTTGAAATAATACTTCTTATAGTTAACAGATGTGCTAATGTGACCACTAAAATACCATCGATGGAAATAGAGAGCATTAAAATCAAGAGATTCATAGGACTTGGATAGAATGTTACTTTACTTTTTACCTTGTCATTTGTCTTTTCGATAGCACTATTTGGTAACGAATACGCAATTAGAATCCCAAATAAACTAATTCCAGCAATTATGAATAAGCCTTTTTGAATGCCAAACTCACCAATAACAATTGGTCCAAACCAAAGTACAAATAATGCTCCAAGTGATTTAATGCTTTGCGTCAATCCAAATGCTAAACCAGATTTCTTCTTTGCTTTCGATGCATAATTAAGTGTTGCTATCTTTAATCCAGAATAGCTTAATCCCCAAAGTATTCTGGAAATTAAGAAAGCTATTAAACCTAATTTTAAGCCATACATAAAAGTGGTTATTACTGCCAATGAAGATGTGATTAGTAACATATTTCGCATTCCAATTTGCTTAACCAAATTTGCTATATGTGTATTTGCAAGAATCCTAACAAAGCGGTTTACAGAAAGTAGTACACCTATAAAAAAAACTGAAAAGCCTAACTCTTTACCATAAACTGGTAAGACAGGATATAGTAGAGCATCTCCTAATCCTGCAAAAGCCATAACTCCACTAGCACGCAAAGCTCCTCGAAATGAAGAGCTTTGTTCTTTAATTAATTTTGTATCTTGAGTTAACAACATCCACCACTTGTTTGTTGTCTTTCTTCAACTTTTGGTGTTGAGCCACAGCAAGAACTTTGAACTGGTTGTGCTTGTACTGAAGTTGAACCACAGCATCCACCATCTTGTTGAACTGTTTCTATTTGCGTATTTGATTTTCTTGTTTTCATTTTGTTTAAATTTATAATTACTATTATGTTTTTTACTGTCACTTATTAAGACGTATCATTTTAAAAATGATGCAACTTTTTTGTTTTTTTATCCGCAACTTGAATTCCCTGTTGTTTCCGCTTCTGCTGATACAGATTCTGGCACACAGCATCCTGCATCTTTGCTTTTATCTCCAATGTTTGAACTACAAACACCAGTTTGTGGTAAATTAAGTTCTACACGTTCAGCTGCTTCGATATCACCAGCTAAATATGAAACTACAGAACGTACTTGTTCATATCCTGTAGCCATTAAAAAGGTTGGTGCTCTTCCATAACTTTTAGATCCTACGATGTAGAAATCTTTTTCTGGATGTCTCAACTCTTTTTCTCCGTGAGGTCTAACCGTTCCACAACTATGAATGTTTGGGTCAATCATCTCTGCTAAATCGAAAACCGATTCTAAAGACGCATCCAAATCTACGCGCACTTCACGAATTATATCTAAATTAGGACGAGAACCTGTGTTACTAATAATTTCATCGATACCGTTTATGGTTTCAAGTTCTCCATTTAAGTTTCCTATAATTTGAATACCATTTTCCTTTTTGATAAGTTTTAAAATATGGAAAGGCGTATAGACATTTAATTTACCGCTATTAACCAATTGTTCGATGCGAGTGCCTAAAACACCTCGTGCTTCTAAAGCATCATCTTTCTTGCCGCCATACACCTTTTCCATATTGTCTTTTCGTAGTATCCAATTGAGTTGAGTTTTTGGATATTCTTTTTGGATTTCGGCTAAATCCAATAATGCATTAATTGCAGAATGTCCACCTCCAACTACAGTTACATTCTTATTTTTATATCTTTCTAAATGGCCTGCTTTTACATTTGGAATACCATAAAAGATATGGCCTTTTAATTCTTGTTCTCCCTCTGCCAAAACACCTCCAGAACCTATTGGATTTGGTTGATTCCAAGTTCCTGTAGCATCAATAACTCCTTTTGCTTCATAATAATTGATAGCCCCATTTTCTTCAACCTTTATTGAAAATGGTTTATCCTCACGTCCCCAAGTTTTCATTTTATCTAAACCTTTTCTTCCTATGGAAAGTACTTTAGAACTCAAATGAATATAAGGTTCAATTTGTGGGAGATTTGCTAACGGACGGAAATAATCTTCTACTAATTCTTTTCCTGTTGGTAGGCCATTTTCATCTGGTGCTTTCCAATCTGTTTGTAATAAAAGTTCTTCTGCAGCTTTATCTATATTGTATTTCCAAGGTGAAAATACACGTACGTGACTCCAAGAGAGCATATTTTGTCCGACAGATTTTCCAGATTCAAATAGAATAAATGGTATGTTTTTTAATGTTAAGTGTGCAGCTGCAGCTAATCCTACTGGACCACCACCAATTATTGCTATGGGTAAATTATTATTTTGCATCTCTTTAAATTTTAAATTCACTCTCTAAGACGGAGTATTTTAAAAATGATGCAGTTGCTTTTAAGAATTTGATATAATTACCATTCCACACACATTACACTTCCCTCCTACGTCGTCGTGTAAAAAGTGTTCCATTACATTTAGAGAAAATAACAGCCTGAAATCACTCTGACGAAAAAATACTATTGCCAACACCGTGTATAATTAATTGCTTCTGATGGCTAAGACGATGATCTTTGCATACTTTTTTACTATATTGTCTAGCGGAAAATGAATCGTTTACTTTTACGCAACTAATCATACACAAACACGTTGGCGAGCATTTCCAAGCTTTATCAAAAAGAGAATAATCCTGTAACCTTTTTAAAATTGGAGGAGTCTAATTATAAAATTAACGGACTATCAAAAAAGGTATGATTGCAAAAACAACAAATCAAAAAGGATTTTTATTTGACCTAATTATTTACATATCAATAATGTTTCTCATTAGAGAAATATATTTCCCAAAAATTGGCTTTATAGTTAATGGACTGATTTGGTCACTCACAACATTAATCATCGCAACCTGGAGAATGAAAGTTCGTAACATTTCTTGGAAAGATTTGGGACTCTGTAAACCTAAAAGTTTCAAAAAGACTTTATTTGTCACTATTGGTATTTTAATAGCGATTGTTATTTCAATAATGGCGTTTGAAATGATTAAAGATTATCTGCCTTTTTCATTAGAACAAAAGAATTATTCTGAAAATTCAGCATCTAAATTTGGTAAACTAAAAGGAAATTGGTTACTCTTTTTTACAATTATTCCAGCAGTTTTACTTGAATCAATGTTAGAGGAATTATTAGATAGAGGTTTCTTAATAAATTGGTTTGAACAATTATTTTCTAAAACAAGTGTTGCTACAATTCTTGCTGTAATTTTACAAGCATTAATTTTTGGGTTTAGACATTCTTACGATTTGTCTGATAGGTCAATTAGGGTTGGACTTATTGGATTAATAATGGGAATAGCTTATGTGAAATTTGGAAGAAATTTATGGCCAATAATTATAGCTCATTGCATATTGAATACAATGTCTATGGTAGATAGAGTATAATATTGACCTAAATTCTCTGAAATAAAAACGACACGCCAACAACGTGTATAACCAATTGCTTGGTTTGTGTGTACTCGGAAATTCCAACGGAATTTCCTCTGGTTCGTTTTCTTTTGTTAACTTAGTTCTCGCCAACGCAACAAGCCATACACGAACACGTTGGCAATAAGCTAAAGAAAAGTCTAACCAAATATTAAACCAATGATTAAAAATTACACTTTTGCTTTATTAATCACTTTAACTTTTATCTCCTGTGGGAAAAGTAAAGAAGAAGTTGAGCTAGAAAAAGCTAAAATTGAATTAGAAAAAACTAAACTAGAATTAGAATACAAAACGAAAAAAGATGAAGAGGAGAAAGTTCAAAAAGTTCATGAACAAAAAGCAAATGTTGGTACTCAAAAGAAAATTACTGAGTTAAACATGCAACTTCAACAAATACCAAATTCTATTCAAAAAGCAAAGGAAAATATTCAAGCAATTGAGCAATTTCAAATTGGACGTTCATTATCAACTAAAGAAAAACAACTTGAAGAAGCTCATAAACAGTTAAATGAAATAAGCAGTTACGGAGAAAAATTAAAAAATGAAATTGCACAGTTGCAATACCAAAAAACTTTCGACTTTCAAAAAAGTCCAGAAAGTTTAATGACGTACATATTCGAATCTTGTAAAAAAGAAGATTTTTCTAATTTTAGATATTTATGTGATCCTTATGGTGAAAGTGATTCAGATGTAAATCAAATATGCTATGCTGAGTTACTCTCAGGTGAGAGAAAAAAAGAACTTAAAAGTGAATTTGAAAAAGGTAGAATTATCGGAACACCGAAAATCGACGTAGACAAAGCAGAAATCGAATTTGCATTTGGTCCTAGCGTAAATAAATTGGAAAAGATGTTAATGGTTAAACGTAACGGGTTCTGGTATCTTGTTGGATTTTAAAAGCCAATTGCCAACAACGTGTATAACCAATTGCTGGTTATAGCCTACTTGGAAATTCCTACGGAATTTCCTCTGGTTCGTTTTCTTTTGTTAACTTAGTTCCTGCCAACGCAACTAGCCATACACAAACACGTTGGCAACAATTTAAACCAAACATAATTTGAAAAGAATACAATCAGACTTCATTAATAATTTGGGAATTGGTGCTTTCGCATTTTTATCAATTTTTGAATTTTGTGGATTATTAGAATATTTAGTTAGAAACGTGTTTATAATAAGCAAAGTGGATTCAAGGATAATTCTTTGGCTACCTGAAATAATTAGTCTTATTGCATTTGTAATTCTCATTGTTTGGACAGTGAATAAGTATAACAAGCTGATTGAAATTGATACTCGAAAAGTTTTGATTCAGGCGATTGGTGTATTTTTTGGAATTGTCCTATTGCAGTTTTTAATTACCTATTTAGGAGGTGATTATTTCATAGATATTTATCCTGAAGAATTTGATTTATATATAGACGGGAGAAAAGGGAATTATGAATTACTTGGCTATATTGCCTTAATCCCAATTTTAAAATATGTATTTCTCGGAATATTACTATTGACAAAAAACAGTAGCCAACAACGTGTATAATTAATTGCTAAAGCTGGCTAAGGTGAGGAAATTCTCCTACAAATTACTATCTTTAGATTATTGGAAAATAAGCGAAGAAAGCCTCGCTCCTTCCAACGCTGTTTTTGCCTACCTCCTTACAGTCGGCTGATTCGGCAAAAGCT
>MAAQ01000020.1 GCA_002162685.1 Flavobacteriales bacterium 33_180_T64 | reverse complement strand
CCTTGATAATTTCTTGCACTAAAGTATTTCCAATCTATTGCATAAAAAACCACTCCGTAGAGTGGCTCTTTTAATAATTATCTATTTAGCACGAGTTACAAACTCGCGCCAGCTGGGGGCGCGCCAGAGTGCGTGGGTAAATGGCGCACGAGTGGACATTACCCTAGCTATTCATACTCCTTGAGTTCTTCTAATTGATTAGCTATTTTAGTTATCCATTCTTGTTGTTTTAAATCATTAAAATACACCTCATTATCATACTGCCTATTGATTTCAATAGCTTTATTAACCAATTTTGTATAAATTTCATTATAAGATTTAAAGTCCGTTACTTTTTTTAAATTTAATTTTTCAAATTCTTCCCTAATCCTCCGAGTATATAATTCATATATATCAAAATGCAATTGCTCATGGCTTAAAGTAATAGAATCTTTTACTATAGTCCATGACTTAGATTTTATAAAATAAGTTCCTATCCTATATTTTGGTAAATTATTATCCCAATAACTATCAATTATTCTTATCTGACACTGAGTTATAGCTATTTTCGATCCTTTATCTTCTTCTTTAGGAACACCTATAAAATCATTCCAACTTAATTTCCTATTGGAATGCCATAAAATTTCTGCATCATTATCTTGCTGAATTTCAATGCTTCTCTTTTGATTAATAGTAGGTCTACATGCCATTAAATAAAATATGGCAAGTATGTAAATATATTTAATCATCTTATTATTTTAATTATTTGGGATTAGTAAGAATAAATTTAGTTGTTCTTCCTATTTCTCCTTGAAATCGTATTTCACCAACACCAACTGATAACCTTCTCCAATTAATCCCTTTTTCAATTAAAAAACGTTCAACAGCTCTAGCACGAATTAACATAACATTTCTTGCATTTGGACCAGGTTTTACTTCTGGTGTAGCTCCATCCGGTCTAGGATTATTAGATAGATTTCCTAATATTAAAACCTTTATTTGCGGGTATTCCTTTAATGTTTTTACTAAATCGCTTAATATTTTTTCGGTATGATCTTTATCAATAAATTCATCTGATGCACGTTCAAAATTAATTTTTTTATCGAAATCAATTCTTGCACCAGTAGGAACTGGAATATCAGGCTGTGGAATATCAGGCTGTGGAATATCTGGAATTAATTTTGGTATAGTAATATCTCCTCCTACTAAATCTACTAATCCCATTTCTTGAAGCTTAGGGCCATCATGCACTTTTGGTCTTCTAACTAATCCTGAAGGAGTTGGTCTCTTCATCTTTTTAATCTTTGGTTTCTTTCTCCTCTTAGCTCTACGACCTAAACTCCCTTTTCCTTTACAAGAACATCCTTTTCCGAAAATTCTTCTTAAAAAATCCCCGATTCCTGTTCCTAAACCATACTCATCAACATTAGCTATTGGATTATTATCAGCCATTGCATAAGGCGATTGATTATTTACAAAATCTGCCATAGGATCTATAACCATAAATCTTCCTAATGCAGGATCCATATGTCTAGCACCTAAATCAAATGTATTCATGTTTAAACTTTGATCAAACTCCTTGCCATTGTATGTTTTAAAATTATTTTGAGTTCCATTAACTACATTATTATACCCTTTATGTTTAAGTCCAAATGGATAGTAGTTGTTTTCTTCTATAATTTCTAGAGTTCCTGTTTTGGCAGACACATTGTCGATATAGAAATAGGTATCTGTTCCTAAATCATTACTAAGATTAGATTTTTCTATCTTTAAACGCAATTTTGAACCAGCAACTATAGTATGATTAATACTATGATTTCCACTAACGACATCATAATTAACTTGATAATACCCTAAATTTGTATTGTTAGCATCAAATTCAACTAAAAACATACGTATTTTATCACTATTACCTTTATCTACATCTATATTAATTGTAATTTGATCTCCCGAGCTGAAACTATCACCTACTTCTATATAAGTACCGTTATACTGGTTTTTTACATTTACTTTTAGGCTTTCATTTTCTAATTCGATACTTCCATTTGCAGTACCTCCTGCAAAAAGCCAACCATCATAGTCTTCATAAAAAGTACTGCTAATTAAAGATTGATAATCGCCATCATTATCTGCATAACTTAATCTAATATTCCCTAAATGATCTTTATATTGGTATACATAGTTATAACTCGCTCCATTAGGTTCTATATACCCTTCTGGATGCGAAAAGAATTTCAAAGCACTATTTTCATAAATATAGTTGCCTGCATATTCGGTATTTGTTATGTTACCTTTATCGTTAACCACTTTTTCTAGTTTTACACCTGTTGCGTCGTAAATATAATCAATTACCTTAAGACTAGAGTTCTCAAACTCTACATGCGTTGGTAAATTTAAATGGTTGTATGTAATCGCTGTGATATCTTTATTTTTATCTACTGTCATATTACCATTAACATCATACACATAATCATTACCTACGGTATTTCCATCTATAAAACCTTCGGTTTGTTGATTGGTAACTAAATCGCTAACCTGTTCTAACTGATTGCCATTATAGGTATAAATAAGATTATCAAATAGATTGGTTGCTCCTGTACGCATCAATGATTCTATGTTTCCATTTTTGTCATACTGAAGTCCGTTAAGATGATACCCACTTGCCTGTGTATATCCTGCGCCTGTATCTATTACCATATTACCAGAGGTAATTCTATTTAGAGCATCATACTCATAAGCATACCCTCTAATAGTTGCACTTGGGTCGTTGGCTGTTTTCCAAATCGTTTCACTAATATTCCCATTGTATAAGGCTTCATTATTTAAACCTAGACTTGTGGTATTATAATTAATTTTAAAACTAAACAAATCGTTAGCTATAGCTGCTGGGTCATTAATTTGTGTAAGCCAACCTCTAACATTATAGGTATAATCCACACTTTGTAATGGTGCTGTTTCACTGACACCAATAGCTTTTGTCTTTAATTGCCCAAACTCATCATATTCATTTTTTACAATAAGTGTTTCGAGCTCACCTGTAATTTGTTGTTTTTGAGTAAGTAGTCTATTAGCATGATCATAAGTAAATCTATCGGTTACAATTATTGTTGTACTATTTCTAGTATGATGGCTTTCGGTTTTTGTTAGAGTTCCTATAAAATCAAGTTCGCTTTTAATGATATCTGTTGTATTAAGGTAAGTGTTTTTACTCCCCATATAAATAGGTTGTGCCTTTTTATCATAATAGATTACAGAGGTAATCCAATCGTTAGTCTCTAATACACGTACTAAACTTCCTGTTTCTAGAGATTTGGTGTCTGAATTTGTTAATACATTAAATACAGATGTAGGATCTGGAAATGCAGTGCTTAAAGTCGGGCTATAATCATCATAATAATTAATTGTATAAATATCTATAGCCACTTTTGGAATCACTTTATTACTATAATATATTAACGTTCCATTAATATCATCTACAGTAGCTCTTCTAGATTCACTTAAATCACTTGTTGTATTCAAATCGTCTTGCAATTCTAGTCGTCCAGAATTATCCTCGTTAGCTCTAGGAACAAAATGATGGTTACCTGTATATACAACTCTATCAAATGTATCGTATTTGGTAAATAACCAATCGTTCCCTTCTCTAAGATTAGCATCTTGAGTCAATACTGGTCTATCCAACTTATCATACACGATATATTCCCAGCCTTTTTGTGGGATTTTCTTTTCTATAAGTCGGTTTCTTGTATCGTAATGATACTGGTAGCATAAATCTTCAAGTGCCGCAGTACTAATTGAATATGCTGGTAAACTAGCAGTGATATTCTCAACCACTCCTGAAACAGATCCACTTCCTACGATATATAAAAAGTTATCTTGAATAGAGACTGTATAATTACCATTATCTATGGTCCCTAAAATCATATCTGGCATAGATTTACTCAATAAAAAAATGGCCCCATTTTTAAGATCAATACTCGAATTAAAACTCATATTAAAATCTACAGTAATTGTATTGGCAGTAGCATCTATAATTACATTGGCATTACCACTACCTCCAGTAATTGGGTTACCATATTTGTCTAAGGGAACAAAACTTGTATATTTTATATTATCTGTGAACGTTTTATAGCGCTCAGAGACTAATACCAGACCTGTACCTTTTGGTGATAATACATAAGTTAGATTCCCAAAATCATCATATACATAGTAAGTATCATGATTGGTGTCTTTAATAACAGTTCGTTTTAAGATCACTTGACCTTGAGCGTTTTTATACTCTTCAGTAGTATGTGCTCTAGGATATATTTGACCTGGTTGCCAATTTTCATCTTTTGTAATGCTTTTATAAAGCTCTCCAGGTGTATACTCCCCTTGATAATATAATTGTGGGTTTTCGGTATTTAAGGTTGGAAAAATTACTTTAAAAACATTTACTTCATCAACACTTGTGTTTAACTGGTAATCAAACTTAATGGTATGATCGGTATCTGAGTTTGGGTCTAATCGCCATGCATCTCCTGGAGCACCTTGTTCTAAAATGCGATTTAAGGGTGAACTCTCAAAACGCTTCTCTGAATAAGCATTCACATTAGATGAACTCGTCCAGTTTTCTTCTGGGTATTTTGCATAATAGTGATTCTCTTGACTTAAAATAAGACCTGTATTGCCTGTGAAATTAAAAGCATTAGTCCCAGTATACGTTGTTGTTACTGGTAAATACTCAAATATTTGTCGCCCTAAATTATCATAGACTATTGGGGTCACTATATTTTCTTTATTCCCTCCTGCCTGTTTGGCAATGCTTCCTTTTGGGCGCCCTAAACCATCCAAATAGGTAATACTTTCTATTTTATCATCTGCGCTTAAATTTATTGTGGTTCCTGATAGATCTATTCCGTCTAAAGTCTTTACCTTATAATTTGTAGTCTTTACGTAGTTTTCTGTTGTTGTTTGTGCCAATACTAAAGATGACACTAAAGCAAATGCTAATGTAATTAGTGATGTTTTCATAATATGATGCATGATTAGTATTGGTTTTTGTAGTTGTACTCGTTTTCACTTAAAATATTCCCATCCTCATCCTTGACATGTTTGAGTCTATTAAATTCATCATAGTGATAGGTCATAAAATACCCTCTAGCATCGGTCATTTTTGTGATTCCAACCATAGTATCATACTCATATGTTGAGATTTGAGCATTTAGAAAATTGGATTTTAATATATTTATTTGACCTGAAGGACCTGTAGTTAATCCACCTATTCCTGCATTAAAATCGTTACCCATAAGTTGTTCTATTTCAGAAAAACTAACACCAACCAGCTTTGCAACAGGATACATATTATCATAACCCCAAATATAACTTATTGGAATCCCGTCTACTTTACTAACCTCTAAAGGGTTCCCATAGGTATCGTATCTTTTAAATTCTATACGAGACTCTAAAGCAGCACTTCCTTTACTTACCTGTACGTCTTGTGGTAAGACTTGATTGGTTGCAAATTCATTATAGATGGTATTGGTTTGAGAAAGTTTTACTGTATTCTTATAGCTTACAGTTTCTAACACTTCATTAATCTTATTTAAACCCTCAAGTGCTTGCCTAATTACAATGGTATTACTGCTTAGTGTCGTTCCTACAGGGTAATAATATTCGGTCAGATAGTCCTGCTCAATACCTAGTTCGTAGACATAAGAATGTTGTTTTGAAATTTGAAAATTATCGTCATTATATTCAAAGGTTTGTCTAGACTCAATTGACGTCTGATTGTCTTGATCATCATAAAAATAATTTGTTGTCTTGGTCTGCGTTAATTGGGCCCAACCAGACTCTACTGGGCTTTCTTCGAAATAAAATAAAAGATTTAAATCAGACTCTACTGGAGTAATAGCATCATAACAATTGTCTAAACCTGTTATACAACCTCCACTCTCATCACAAGGGGGTTCATTTTGCACAATTTTAGCAATATAACTATCAAAAGAATTATAGAACTGAACCCAAATACAGTTCTCTCTATTAAATAAAGTATAAGAAGGTGTTATAATTTCTTCAATAAAAGTATAGGTGTTTTCAGTCTCAATCAGTTTACCTGGTGGTTCACTACCAGAAGGATAAGGTTGATTATTATGTTCGAAAATTTGCTTTTTCAATAATAAACCTCTTTTAAAATCAATATTAGGTGCTGGTTTAAAAGGATAAACAAACACATCTGAAGGACTTGCGTAATCTTGAGGAGAAGTAAAGGTATACCTAGTGAAACCATTATCCTCTTCAGAAACATTTACCGTTTTATAACCTACATAATTACCTTGTGTTAATTCAACATTTAATGCTTCAGTCCTAACTGTATAATGAATATCTCTACCTGCCATATTATATGGATGGTAACCGTCTGAACGTGGCCCATTAAAAATATAACGCTCAGTTTCTACATTATACTCTTTTAAAAGTCCTTCAAGATCTCCATCAATTCCTCCAGAAGACATTGTATCGTCAGTAGTATCAGTATAATCATAGCTGATTTTACGGGAAGGAATTGTTGCTGTATTATTGTCATTAAAACGAATTTCCTTTATACGTACGCCTCCTCCATAGACAAATCGAGATACATGTGTTGTATATGTTCTTTCATTATAACAAAGATTAAAACTTATATCCGGACATGTATTTAAAACTAGTAAAGACACTTCATAAGTTCCTGCCGCAAGATTTAATACAAGTTGATCTTGAGTAAGATTATCCAATCGGATATTATGATGATAAGTACTTAAACCAGTTCCGACAATTTCTATTTTTGAATTAAATAAAATACTTTCTTCACTATCTCCAACAGCACAACCAGATATATCTATATTAAAGTTATTTACATTAAATATAACTTCTGTCGCTTGGTTAATCGTAAATGATTCGGGGCCTGACGATGTATTATTATTAAACGTTGGAAATGAACTCGTAGAACCTAGAACCCAATTATCTGGATTGTTTTCTTGGTAATAAACATCTGACAAATGCACTGCTTTAGGATCTTCATTTCCTGGTGCAGACAAAATCCCTGTTTTACTTTGATATGTTATTCTGTTATGCTCAAATTCAAATTCTTTCACACCGCCAGTTGGGTAAATAATTTTACTTAGTAAGCCTTTTTGTATAGCGTCTTTATCAAATGGATTCCCGACATTACATGACGAATTTACTACAACATTTGACATCCCTTCATTATAGCCCCAAGCATCAGATATTGAATCAAAAGAAGGTAATTCATTCTTGTCAATATATTCTAAAATGTAGGGATTAGTTAACAAGCCTACTTTTTCATCAATACTGGTCAACCATAATCTATCTGCTATTAATTGATCATAATTGAAAGAATAACGTTTATTCTCATTACCATTTGAATCCTTTATTAGTATATGACTTAAAGCAGCTCCTCCAGTTTCTGGATTTGATGAAGTTGCCAAAAACTCAATTGTTATATTATCTCTAAAAATAATTTTTTGCAATTTTTGTGTATCTCCAACAGACCTATAATAGGATATTACCTTCTCTGGTTTTAAAATACTCGCATTATATTCATTCTCTTTTATCGTCCCGTTAATAATAGGTGTTGAGATATATGTAATTTCATTGTAGGTTCTATCTATAGAAACAATATAGTCCTCTTCTATTTCCTGATATTCAAACCTCACCAATTCATTTCCATTGCTAGTCTCTATCTTAGAAAGATACCAAGCATTAGTTGTCGTTACATCTGAATTTTGTCCTGAAATAGTCTGATCTCCATTAAATTTCTGTATTGCTATGAAAGGCTCAGAACTTAAAATCTCCTTCTTATCAAAAATGTAAATATTACCTTTTGTATCTGTAAGAGTAAAAGAATTTAATTCAAATGAATTACTTGCTGTCCCATAATCAATAGCTATTTTTATGTTTTGATTTTTTGTCAAAAGCTTAGGAACTAAAACACCATTTTCTTTTATAATAACAAATCGACCTGTCAATCCCAGAGCATTAAATTGAAATAAATCTGATTCATAATCATATTTATTGTCTCCTCCATTTGCTCTCCAGTGAAATTTCTTCTTATTATAATCATCTAAAGTCTCATAATCCCAAAAATCATTATTATGAAATACACCTATATCAGTAATGGGACCATTGAAAACCTCCCCAAGCTTTTTCTCATCTGCAATACCTCTTACGGTTCTAGAGATCACTCCTCCTGCTTCTAAACTCCAGCCTGTACCTACCCAACCAGAACGATTATTTATTTTAACACCTTGGGTGTTATAACTTAAGGCAAGATTAATTCCTAATTCACTATTTATAGACTTACTATAAATTGGAATAGAAATATTAGGCTGCCCTGTATAATGACTTACTGGCACTTCTTCAAACTGCATTAAATTAGCTACAGTTGGTGAAGGCGGAATGACTTCTGGTAATTCTTGTCCATACATACATGAACCCATTAAAACTATTAGTATAGTAATAATGTATGTGGCAAAATTTTTCATTTATAAAAGTTTAATTATTGGTAAAAAACATTCGATAAATCTAATACCTTGACAAAAAAAATGTTTGCTTTTTAAACTTTTAAAAATGAAGGCTTTTGCTTTAAATGTTAAAGCAAAAACCTAAATGAACCATTTTATAAAAGACTCTACATTAAATAAGTGACACTTATGATATAGATTAATTAATGGTTTGAATTAGCCTAAAAAGCCTTCTTGAGAAATCTTGGAGGTTTTTTTGTAAAATTAAAGTCATAAAAACAGCAAAAGCTCTGAAAAAAAAACAGAGCTTAAGCCTATAGAAGTTCCCCTTGAACTAAAAAACATCGTTAAATGATGGTGCAAATAAACTACTTAAAAACAAAAGATAAGTATGGTTTGCCCTTGCTTTTAGTAAGGGTGAGAAAAATTAACATATATAGTAATAATCAATAAAAAATAAATCAACAAACTGAATATTAGCTAATTACGCTAGCAGCATAACATAAACATGACATATTATCAATAAAAAACCCTTGTAAACACTATGTTTACAAGGGTTTCAAAAGTACAGGCGGAGAGACTCGAACTCTCACACCTTGCGGCACTAGATCCTAAGTCTAGCGTACATTTGTCCAAACAACAGCAAAGTCATTCATTTTCAATTGATTATGTGATTTTACATTTTCTTTGATATCATCTAATATCAATTGATTTCAAGATTTGTTGTACCTATGTTGTACCCAGAGAACTGAATAAAATCGTATCTTTATTCCGTTCTTAGAACAAATGTTGTACCTGATTTGACTTTCGCACTAAAACAGGACAACAATGTCAGCAAACGCAAAAATAGTACTTCGCAAAAAGTCGAATAGAGAAGGCTTATATCCTTTGGCTATTCGCATTACCAAAAACCGTCGCTCCACTTATCAATATATAGGGCATTATATTGAACTTGAAGATTGGGACGAAAAAAACATTCGGGTCAAGAAAGCGAATATCAATGCTGATAACTTGAACAGTCTATTATCTTTAAAACTATCCGAGGCTAACAAAGCTCTTATTAATTTACAATCCGAAAAAAAGGATGCCTCTGCCAATCAGATTAAAAAAGAAATATATTCATCTGGAAAAAACTTAACCTTTTTTGAATTAGCACAGGAACATCTGGACGAATTAGAAAGTTCAGAAAAATTAAACCGCCTATCAACCGATAGTGCTTTGGTAAGTTATTTATTAAAATTTCATAAATCCAAACAGCTTTCTTTTCAAGAAATCGACGAGCGTTTTCTCAAAAAATTAATGATATACCTAAAGGTTAAACATTCACTTGCAGAAACATCAATAATGAATATTCTTGTACTTATTCGTTTGTTGTTCAATAAAGCTATTACCCAAAAAATAGTAAACAGAGAATTATATCCTTTTGGGACGGATAAAATTCGTATTCGATTTCCAGAAACCACCAAAGTAGGATTAAATATTTTTGAGATTAGGAAAATTGAAAGTTTGGACAATTTATCTTCAATTGAACTACATACAAGAAACGTTTGGCTCTATAGTTTTAACTTTGCAGGTATGAGAGTTACGGATGTTCTTTGGACCAAATGGTCAGATATATATGATAACAGACTTCATTATAGAATGAACAAAAATTCAAAACTTCTTTCACTAAAAATTCCTGAAAAAGTTTTACTGATTTTAAGCTATTATAAAGATGATAAACGAAGTGAGGATGATTTTGTTTTTCCCGAATTAAAAAAAGCTAATCTAGATGATGCAAAAGATATTTATAATAAGAGAAAAACCGCTACCAAGAAATTTAACGACAACCTTAAGTCTATTGCTAAAAAGGCCGGTATAAATAAAAAAATAACAATGCATATAGCTCGTCATAGCTTTGGTAATATTGCTGGCGATGCAATACATCCATTAATGCTTCAAAAATTATATCGCCATAGTGACCTCAAAACAACTTTAAATTATCAAGCTAACTTCATTCACAAAGACGCCGATGATGCTCTGGATAGTGTGGTCAACTTTTAAGTAATTTATTTACCATACCGCAACAAAACAATTAAGAAATAACTGGGGAATGGCTGGGAAATGGCAAGAACTGGTAAAGGCACACACTTTCTTGGCGAAATTACCTTTCCCCTTTTGGTATTGTCTATACCTTAAATTCTGAACCTACACGAACCGATTTTTATGAAATTACAGATTTTAAAAAATTCAAATTCAATCAAACTGTTCAAGCTCAACTTGCTATTCCTTTTCTAACACCTAAAACCTATATCCCTGGGTTATACTAATCTTACTAAAGGTAATATTGAGACTGCTATGCAATAATTCCATTTCTTTAGAGTTAGGATGATATCCTTAAAAATTATGATTGAAATTTTAACAACAGGTGGCACTATAGAAGGACTGGATTATGTCAATGAAAATGACATAACAGAATCAAATGTATTAATCAAGGATTTTCTTAATGGTGCTAATGTAGATTTCGAGTACACTATTGAGAGTGTTTTTAAGAAAGATAGCCGTGCAATAAATGAAAATGACCGGAAGTTGTTAGTAAGTAAGATAAAATCATCAAAAGTGTCCAAAGTTTTAATTACGCACGGCACTTATACAATGGAAGATACCGCAAAATATATAGGAAATCTCAACTTAAATAAAACCATTGTTCTGGTTGGGTCTTTCATATTAGGTTCATCTGCTGACACAGATGCCCCTTTTAATTTAGGGTATGCAATCAGCTCATTACAATTCCTAAAACCGGATGTTTATATTGCTATGAACGGACAAATATTTCATTGGAAAAATGTTACTAAAAATTTAGAAACCAACAAATTTGGGCGTAATGACTAGGAATATAAATGTTTGGAACATCAATACATTGGACTACTTTCTTCTATCTATTATTAGATACGGTCATTGTATTGTTTACACTCTACTATTCAACTCGAAAAGATTCAAGTGGTTATAAAAGATTTTTGTCATTGGGCGTTTTGTTTATTATCTATAATCTAACTGGCGGATTTCTACCCATCAAGAACTTTCCTGGCCCCTTCATCCTTCAATACATTATCACGTATGGGGTGGCTATTGCGTTATGTATTTATATTCTCTATTATCTTTATAAAGAATATGATATCGTAGTATTAAAATATAATTCTTCCATTAGAAATTTGACGATATTGGTTTCTGGTAGTTTTATGATTCTCTTTTTAGTCCCATACTTCTTTACCTATTCCTTGAGCTCTTCAAGGTTGCTTTTTACTATACCCATTTCGATTTTAGCCTTTGTGTTCTTAGGAATGTTTTACGAGAGAATTTCCAATCCAAGCAATTCAAATGAATACATCTTACGTCGAAACAAATTATCGATGATTAGCGTGGCGAGTATTGCTCTATTGCCTGTATTTACATTTATTGGAGATTATCAGTGGTTGACCTTTACGGTTATGAATGCATCTTTTTACGCTATTACGATTATTGAAATAGATAGGCATCTTTACTTTTTAGAAAACAAAACCAAAATGTACGAGGTATTTGCAATGAGTAAAGAACAGGCAGTCAACTGTGCCGACACAAAAATCATTTATGAAAATTTGACAAGAAGAGAAATAGAGATTACCTTATCAATTCTTAGCAATGTTAGTTACAAGCAAATCGCTAAAGATTTGTTTATTGCAGAAAGTACAGTTTCTAAACATGCCTCGAACATCTACAAAAAAACTGGAGTAAAAAATAGAAGACAATTCATTAATCGCTACCGAAAAAAATCGAAATAGCATTATCCCAAGTCCTACAGCAATTACCGTAGGAAAATACGGTTCATTCCGTAGATATCTACGGAATAAAATACCGTCCTTTAAAAAATATGTTAGTATTTTTCAATAGTTCTTTAGTTTCCCCTTGTCATAAAAACTTCTACTTTTAAAGTACCAGTCCTACGCATTAGCTAGCCAAAGAATATTAGCAACAACCTAACCACCCAAACTAAAATTACCTATCATATTGATGGGGCTTAACCGTATTTATGATTACAAATGGATTTAGAATCATTAGGCAAAAATCTTCTCGTCGAATTAGATGGGATAAAGCTCGAAAACCTGTCGGTTTTGGAACAATCCCATCGTTCTATTGAGTTAAGTAGAAATTTGCTTAGTACTTTTAAAAGAGACATTTTGGTCAATAATTTTGAAAGTATGAATGAAGAAATAATTTTCTTTAAAAAAATCAAACAAATACCATTAGTCAAACTTATATACTTCTCAGAAGTTCATTCTTTTGAAGTTCAATTCCCTAAAGTTGACAAAACTGCTCAATTAAAGTTTATAAAGAAGAAAATCAATAAGCTCAATCGCTTTTTTCTATATAACCTTGATTTTGGACAATATGTGCATTCTGGCGCAACTCACTTTGATGAAATATACTACACTCGTGACAATCTAGAAACCTACCGCATTACTACGTCAAAATTCTATTTTCAAGACCCAGAATTCTGTACGCCAAGAGACATGCTTTTAGGGAAATTCAATGCTTTTAATGCTCTGGTAAACTATATGGATAAAAAGCAATACGACATTAAAAATAAGCTGAACGGTAAAAACACCATATCTAAACCGACTGCAAAAATCGATTGGCCATTTACAAATACAGATTGGGTAGAACTGCTATATGCCCTGTGCGCTTCCGGAATGGCAAAACAAAATAGTTTAAGCATCATCAAAATATCCAAAATTCTACAAGAGGTTTTCGACTTTAGCCCAAAGGACATTTACAAAACCTTTCAGGACATCAAGAACAGAAAAAATAGCCGGACATTGTTCCTTGACCAACTGACCGCTTCACTTCTTTCAGAAATGAATAAAAGCGAGGAATAATCGCTAATTTTTTTATTCCATCCTTTTTTTAACTTTTAAAATATGACCGTACTACGGTTGACCTACGGTAATTATATTTTGGGGGAGTTTTCAATAAAATTTAGTGCCATTTAAACGTATGTTATTAAAAGAATATCCTCAAACACCCTTAAAACACATCAAATTTCAAAATGTTAAATTTTGACCGTAGTACGGTTGTACTGGGGAATAAAATCCATTAAAGCTATTCAAATTTGTAGAACGAAAGTCAAATCAGGTTAAGGACTATCAAATTAATTGACAGCAATGCGATAGTCCCTTTCCATAAAACCGTTCTATTATGCCGGTAAGTATTATTACAACAGACGACCTTCGGGAATTCAAAATGGAATTGCTCGATGACATTAAAAAGCTGCTATCCAAACAAACAACTGGAAAATTCAAAAAGTATTTGAAATCCTCAGAAGTTATGGACTTGCTTCAAGTGAGTCCAGGCACTTTACAAAATCTTCGCATCAACGGTACATTACCCTATACCAAAGTAGGTGGTATTATCTATTATGATGCCGAAGAAATTCAAAATATAATGACTACCAATCGTGTACAACACGGTTCAAATTCTTAAATGATGAACTATATAAAGCTACTTAATGCGGCTTTTGAAAAGTTTTATTTTGATGACCGCCTGAATCCTACCCATATTAGTTTGTATATGGCATTGTTCCAAGAATGGAACAGCAGCCGCTTTGCAGACGAATTTTATGTAAACCGTAGAGATTTAATGCGTTGTGCTAAAATAGGCTCAAAATCCACATATCACAGATGTGTCACAGATTTGGACTCGTGGCTTTACCTATGTTATTTCCCATCTAACAATCCATACAAGGGCAGTAAAATTAAAATGTCCATAATCGGTACAAGTGATGAACCAGATATGGGACGGTACAATCCCACATTAGAACAGCTTGCGGAACAGTACCATCCCATTCGTGAACCTATTGCGGGACAGCACCATCCCATAAATGGACAAGTTGTAGACCCACACCGTCCCACTAGTGGACAAGTATTGGTATCTAATACAAACAATATCAAACAAGAAAACTATATAAAACAACCAAAGGGCTGGCAGGCAGTAATTAATTTTTTTGTTAAAAAAGGTTTTAATGCTGATGAAGGAAAAAAATTCTTTGAGCATTACGAAATTCGGAACTGGCAAACAAGCGATGGTAAGCAGGTTCGTGATTGGCGAGCTCTAGCCACAAACTGGATGGATAGAACTGAACTATTCGACGAAGAAAACACTTCAACCAAAAAAGAAGTGTCCCAAAAACGGGACAACTTGCGGACCACTAAAAACAAAGACTATGGACAACCCCTCTAAAATAACCGAAGGTGGCGTGGAATATTCGCTGGGAAAGTTTGATGGTAAAAGTGTATTGTACGATTTTCCTAAAATTTTGATTTATCTGAATGCTAAAGGCAAACTAGTGTTTGGGGAAAAATTCAAGATTTACGATGAAGACAAAGATATTTTGTTGAAGCTCTGTTCCTACTTCATCAAGGACAAGGAAAATTGTAAAACCTACGGAATTGATATTAACAAAGGCATCTTACTTTCAGGACCCGTAGGCTGTGGAAAGACCAGTCTAATGAAACTATTGCGCCACATTGTCCCAATGCATCGTCCTTATGAAATGATTCCGTGTAGGAATGTAACCTTCAGTTTTAACCATCTTGGTTTTAAAACCATAGAAGAATATGGGAATACCAAGTTTTTCTGTTTTGATGATTTGGGTATTGAACCTGCTGGAAGATTTTATGGTAAAGACCTAAATGTAATGGGTGAAGTATTACTTTCCCGATACGAGCTTTACCTTGACACCAAACACAAAATCAAAACTCACGCAACTACCAATCTGAATGCTGAAGAGTTAGAAGAACGCTATGGCAATCGTGTTCGTAGCCGAATGCGAGAATTGTTTAATTTGATTGCTTTTAATAAAGCTGCTATCGATAAACGGAAGTAATGTATTTTTTTTTAGTTGATTCTAAAAGAATTTAAGATATTACAATTTAATTTTCAATATCCAGAACCAGTGCGTATGAAAAAAATAACACCCATTAAAATTATAAAAATCAATAAAAATCGTTTCGATATTTTTATGCTCTTCACGAGGCATCCTTTTATAAATTTTCTTGCCAAAGAGCTACACTATTATACTAATGATTCCAACACACTTTTGGGAGTTGTAATTCTTGACTATACAGACCAAGATTATAATTACATACTAATGGCACGAGATGAAAATCGGCAATTCAGGGCATTTGAAATAAAAACAGATTATGCTACAGAAGAAAAATGCATAACCACTCTAATCAATTCAATGAAATGGCATAGTTCTCAAAATCTGACTATTGTAGAACAAGGCGGGCTTCCAAAAGGTCTCAAACTATTCGAGGTAAATCAACCACCAGAAAAACTTCATCCGTATTTTAATAACCTAAAAAACAGCAAAGGTTCAAAAGCTTCAAAACAAGCAATCATTGAAATATCTAATCACTTAGACGATATCGATGGAAATTTTGTAGAACAGTTTCAATCTATAAATGGTTTTGATGCGCGGTTATGGGAACTCTATCTTTTTGCTTCATTTATAGAATTAGAATTTGAAATGCTACGTGAGTTTAATAGACCTGATTTCTTGATTAAAAAAGATGATTTAACTATTGCGGTAGAAGCTGTT
Source organism: Flavobacteriales bacterium 33_180_T64 (assembly GCA_002162685.1). Lineage (GTDB taxonomy): Bacteria > Bacteroidota > Bacteroidia > Flavobacteriales > Flavobacteriaceae > Psychroserpens. The sequence goes on along the minus strand of MAAQ01000020.1, from coordinate 406,671 downwards.
ATTTTAGGCCGTAAAAATGACCCACCTAAATTAGTACATATTCAACCACGTACTATAACTTCTAAGGATATAGAAACGAAGCTAGAAAACGAAACTCCTTTACGCTATGGTAGCGCGCTTTATTCAAAACTTAAAAAAGAATACTGGAAACTTGACCACGTAAAAAACAAACCTCTCGTATTTGCTATTGCAGATTTTCATAGTGATGCCTCAATGATATGGTCTTTTGTTGCTCTAACTGAATATTTATATGGACATAAGCAAATTATTCAGAAAGATGAAAATGGCAAAGAAATAGTTAGGTCTGTAAAAGCAAATAATTATACGAAGCCTTCAGGAGAAATAATCCCTACAGGATTTTTCGACCAACCTGAAACAAAAAATGTAAGCGCTATATTATTCACTGCTACTGGTACTCTAGCTAAGTTTACCCGTATGGGAATTCAAGCAGGTTTTGGCGAAGATGGCCAAATAGTTGTACGCATTGGAGATTGTGTACACCAAGACCCAGAAAGTTTGGAACCAATGTCATTTAAATATCAAGTCTCTGAAGATACAAAAGAAACCTGGCGAGAGGGCTTGAACTTATTTCATAATCCAAAAGCAAAACACCCTATTGATATGGAGTGCTTTCCAAACATAGGTCATCACAAATTTATAGATGGAGAGCTAGTGAGTTATACTCCAGATTTCCATCCTTATGCTTCAATGAATTACAATACAATTACCAAACAATAAAATCATAATGGATTTTCCTATAAACGAAATAAGAGCCAGTCAGAAATTACTCGCACCTCACATTAACTTTGATGAAAAATATCATTTTTTCTATGACGAATCCAATAATCCAAGAAAGCTATATACAAGAGAATCGGATTTTAATACCTCAATAACTGGCAGTTTTGTTTTAGGCGGAATAGTCGATAATGGAAGTGTATTCAACTTCGAAGAGCTTAAGAATTCTCTAAAATTACAAAAAAATGTAAAAGAGATAAAGTTCAAACATTTAGCTAGCGGCGATTTTATAAGCTGCCTAAAGTCAAGAAAAATAAATACTTATTTAAAATTTATAAATAATGAAGATATATTAGTTCATCTTTCCTGTATCAATCTTTTATACTATTCTATAGTCGATATCGTAGATTCTGCACTTATGAATCGTAAAGAATTATTAGAACGTGGACCTCAATTTGTTGCAGAACTAAAAGATATTATACACCAAGTACTTAGAGAACATTTAGATGAGACTAGATCACTGTTTTTTAAGTTTAACTACCCTAATATAAGTAATGCAGATATTCCTGAATTTATAAAGGAAATCATAGCTATAGCAAATTATGAAAACGGAAATGTGAAAAATCAGAAAAACTTAAAAATTCTTAAAGGAATACTTGACTTTTCAAGCAAGAAGCAAAAAATGCCATTTCTAAGAGGAGAAAAAAATAATATGCTAATAGAAGAATTTTATCAGTTTTACATCAAACAGGTTTATATGTTCAAAAACTCTACCCATATATTCGATAATGAGGATGCCATTCAAAAAATTGTAGGTGACTTCAATCTTATTGATGGAAAAAGAACTTTAAAAAACTATGCATTCAAAGATTCCAAATCAGAAATTATGATTCAACTTTCTGATATCATTGTAGGTTTAACTTCTAAATACCATAGCTTTATAAATAATCATTCTGAAGAACTAATAACCTCAGAGTTTGAAAAATTAAATGATTTGCAAAAAAATAATCTTCAGCTGTATGTTGAAATTATCTCTAAATCTGATAAGTACAATCCAGGTTTTTTTCATCATATAACTGGTTTGACAGAGTTGGGTAGAATGCGCACCCTCAATAATCTCATTAGTTAGTAAACTCCGGACAACTTTAATTCTTCCAAGTCCTATACAGTAAAATCACTTCTGAAATAAATTGTTTTATAATAGCTTTTAAACTCTTTGTTAATTCTAAAAATAGGTCTTTCATAATAGTATTAGTTCTGTATGGATAGTATAATGGCAATGGCAATTAATTCGATATTTATGGAATCTGAAATGTAATCGACTTCATCTTTATTACTCAAAAAACCCAGTTCCAATAGAACGGAAGCACAATGGCCGATAGTTTCTCGCAGCACCTGAAAATTCGCAAACTTCACACCTCTACTCTCATATCCTATCTCTCTGCAAATCGTCTTTTCAATTTGATAGCCTATAAAAACAGATTCTTTTGAATATTTTCTCTGCTTCCTTGAAGCATAAACCTCAATCCCTCTTGCATCAGGATTATCCGAATGATTGCAATGCAACGACACAAACAAATCAGCTTTTAGAGCTTTGGCCAGTTTAGTTCTATCTGATAATGAAATAAGTGTATCGCTGTACCGGGTCAAATAAATATCTAATTGCCTATCCAAATCATTATTTAGCTTCAAAATCAAATTTGCAATATCCATAACGACATCCTTTTCCTGAATGCCATTTATTCCGATTGCACCAGAATCTTTTCCGCCGTGTCCTACATCAATAATTATTCTTTTTTGAATGGCAGTTTCCTGTCCAAAAACGATGCACATTTTTAGAAGCAAAAGGACAAAACTGACGTTTTTGAGCACTTTTTTCATTTTCAATTTTCAGGTTATCAACAACTTCCTTTCAAAAATTCATAGAATTTGATACCAAATAATAACAATTAAATTCAATTGATTTCAAATTATATTTTATTCACAAATATTTGATATTCAGTTATTTATGTATAAATATATGTAAATTTAGGAAAGAGAAAATGAATAAAAAATCTAAACAGTTTTATTATGAAAAAATCAATCTACTTAGCAACTTTTTTATCGTTGCTCTCAACATCACTTTTTGCTCAAATTGGTGGAATTGAAGATTCCGTTAACGATGTGGGTGATACCATACGTACCATATTTCCAATTTTACTTGGTGTCATTTTCCTAGTTGGTTTCCTATTTAATGCAGGACACTTTTTTGGGGAAAATGCAGACCTTAAAAAAGGAATTACTAGAGTACTTGTATTTGTTTTGATTGCTGGTGCAGTCGTAGGCATATTTACATATCTAATCGGAATTGTAGTATAAATATGAACCCTCATTGAGGGCTTTATTAGAAAAGCTGTATGAAAAAATTCGAGGTCTATAAAAATATTAGGAAACAGGCAGTCATTTTTGGACTGCCTATTTCCCTATTTGCATTAATGATGGTTTCAATACTTGCTTCATTATTAATCATCATTTTTTCATTCAGCTTCTTAATGATAATTGGTGTTATGGTTTTCAATGCTGTTTTATTCATCGCATTAACACGAATTACCAGTAACCCCCAACTTTTTCAAACGGCAAAAGTCTTCCCAAAAATCATAAGTAACAAAAGAAATTCTGGCTTCTATTATGAACAAGATTAACCTTTCCGCATATCAACCTATCGCAGATATTCAAGATAATATCATATTTGCCAACAATGGCAATGTGGTCTTATGCTATGAAGGAACGTTACCAGAAATATATTCCTTATCTGAAAAAGACTTTGAAGACATACACGGTGCTTGGTTTCAGGCGTTGAAATCTTTACCAGTTGGGACTGTGGTTCACAAACAGGACATCTACCTCAAAAAAACGTACTCTTCAGAAAAACTTCCAAACACCACCTTTTTAGAAAAAGCCACTCACGAGCATTTTAAAGGCCGTGGGCATATTGAACACAAGTGTTATCTGTTCTTTATCTTGACTAAGAACAAGGCACTTAACAATTCGAAATACGTCAACCCTTTTCGTAAAGTTTCCAAAGGAATTATTCAACAATTAGATGACAATGTTAAAAGCTTCATCGGTTCAGTTAGCGATTCAGTTTCCTTTATAAACAATAGCCGAAAAATGAAGTTTGTTTCGCTTAAAGCGAAAGATATACAACAACTCACAAATAGTTATTTCAATGGTTTTAATGATGGATTTGATACCGATATTTTACTTGAAAAGAAAAACGTCAATATAGGCGAAAACTATTTTGATGCCCTAGCTATCAATAGCGAACTGTGCTTTGGCGAAAGTGTACAGAGTAGCAAGACCAATGAGAAATTCACTTCTGACGATTTCGTATTTCATCAAGGGTTTATTGATGGCTTAGGGCTTACGCTTAACGAAAACCACATCGTCAACCAGATTTTGTATTTGGATGACAAACATAAGTGGCGCAAGATGCTAGATAAAAAAGTTGAGGAACTCAACAAAAGTTCAAATTTCGGTTCACAGAATAAAGTGGTTTTAGGGAAAATTCAGCATATTCTTGACCAAATCAATGCCGATGATAATGCCAGAATTATTCGTGGTCATTTAAACATAGTTTATTGGGCTCGGGAAGCCCGAGAGCTAAGTAAAATAGGCTCTAAAATAAAGACTGAATTTAAAGAACTGGATATCATCCCGTACTACCCCAGAGGTGAAGAACGGAAAAATTATATACTGAATAGTTACTGCTGTTTTTCATCCAACTTTTCAAATAATGATTTGTATGTAACAGATTTAAAACACGCTATATGCCTGTTTATAAATAACACCAATTACAATTCAGATGCTACCGGAATCATTTTTAATGATAGAGAACATAATGTTCCCGTTTTAAAAGATGTTTGGGATGAAAAAAAGAAACGCATCAAGGCACGGAATTTTGCCATTTTTGCACCAACAGGCGAAGGCAAATCTTTTTTAGCAAATAATATTCTACGCCAATATTTTGAAAGTGGTGTACGTCTAGTTATTATAGATTTGGGTGGTTCGTACACCAAATTCGCCAAGCTCTATCCAGAACAATATACTGTACTTCGTTACGAGAGTGGTAAGAACTTGGGTATCAATCCATTTTATATAAGTGATATAAATGATTTGACACCCGAACGTTTGGAAGACTTGTCTGTTTTCTTGTTTGAGCTGTTCGCATCAGATTTAAAAGTAACCAAAGCACAATCGGTTTCCGTCAAAAAGATATTGCGTCATTATTACAATAGCACTTTAGAAAATCACTCATTGGATGGTTTCTATCAATTTATTGAAATAAATCAAAAAGACCTTCTGAACACACTAAAAATCCATCCCGACTACTTCAATGTCACGAGCTTCTTGCACGTAATGTCAGAATATGTCGGCGATGGTCTATATAGCTTTCTGTTTGAAGTCAACGAAGACCAGACTTATAAAATTGAAGACAAACGTTTGATTGTTTTTGAACTGGATGAAGTCAAAGACAACAAGGAAATCCTGTCCGTAATGTTGAAGCTGATTAAGTCAGCCATCCAAAGAACCATTTGGAAAAACAGGGCGGAAAAAGGCATCATACTATTCGATGAGTTTGCCAAGCAACTAAAGTTTGAAAACGTACTGGAAAGTGTAGAATTCTACTATCAAGCCATCCGTAAACAGAACGGTGCGATTGGTATTATTCTACAATCCATTAATCAGCTACCTAATAATTCCACATCCGCAAGTATTTTAGAAAACACGCAAGTCATCTATAGCTTGAATAATGAAAAAGGCTATGATGAACTAGTTAAAAGACTCAATCTATCTAGCCACGACTTAAATCAATTAAAGTCTATCAAAAACAACCTTTCTGGACCACGAAAGTACACCGAAATGTTTATCAAAATAGGAAAGGAAAGTAACGTTTTTAGGCTTGAAGTACCGAAGGAAGTTTATGCTGCCTACTTAACTGATGGACAAGAAAATGAAGAAATAATGAAGCTCTACAATGAGCATAACGATATGGAAAAAGCAATAATTCAATTCACATCTAAAACATAATATTATGAAGACTAAAATTAAAACAATCTTGTTTGGACTAATCCTTACGATTACCCTTTTATTACCTAGCGGTGCTACCGCTCAGGGAATGCCCACTTATGATAACACCAATTTTATTAGTTTGGTAAAACAACTGATAGAATCAGGAAAACAAACCGAAAATATTATCAAGACCGTCAAGTTCTTAAAAACACAAAAAGAGAACATTGAAAAGGTCAACAATGTGGTAAAGCAATTAAAAGCTGTCCGAGAAATTGGACGGAACAACCAGCGCCTTATTAACGTGATGCAGAATGATTTAAGAGACATTCTTGATAGTCCTTACATCAAACCAGATGAAGTTTCAAGGGTTTCGGAATCGTTTACTGCCATTGTAGAAAATTCTTTAGATACAATGGATTTCATAGACGAAATCTTATCAAGTGACTACTTAAAAATGACAGATGCAGAACGTGCTGAAGTTCTAAAAGAAAAAGAATTAGAATCCAAAGAAATGGTTTCCAATATCAAAACTAAAACCAGACGGTATAAGGATATTATTTCCTTCAGAAAAATGCAGGACAAAGTCAATAACCGCGAAACAGAATACTAAAAATGACCGCAACTATAATTTTAGGGATTGGACTGGAATACATCGATGCGGTGTTTCAAACGATACAGAACAGCAGTTTCTCGCAATACACTATTGCAGGAATGAAAACGCTTGCGGTATTGTTCTTTCTGGTCAATATCCTTAAAAAATATAACGAAGGTATTGCGGATAAAGACGGTTACACTTGGGGATTGAGTCCAGGGGAACTTACAAAGAATTTTGCCATTGTGCTTCTAGTCATATTTTCGACACAAGTACTTGGTTTCTTCGATAGTATATTGGTTTCAATAGAAGCCCAATATCGTGGCACAGCACCCGCCTTATTGCCCTTGCAGATGCAGGACATTCCCATTGAAGAGGACGTGAGTATAATCGAAGTAGCACAAGCTGCTATGACACTCCTATACGAGGCCTTAGTAACACCACTATACGGATTCAAAATATTTGCATTTATCATTAGTATTTTTCTTTGGATTTTAGATTTGTTCATCTACCCGCTATTCCTTGCAGAACGCTATTTTCTATTGGGGATAATGCAAGCCTTCTTTCCGTTGGTTATTAGCCTAGCAGTTTTTGAAAAATTCCGTTCACTTGCCTATACATTTTTTAAATTGTACGCTGCGGTTTATATGTTGGTGCCAGCCTTCTTTTTGGTCAATGTATTTGTGAACGCCCTCTATACTGAAATCAATACTAATTTTTGGACAAATCTTTTTGGGACAGATGTTGGTCAAGGCTTTTTTGCGCCAGTCGTTCAACTTGGGTCAGTTGGTTTCATTGTTTTTCTGAAATTCAAATTATATAAACGCGCGACATCTTTCACTCTCAGATTGTTTACTAGCTAATTCCAATGAAAATGAAAACACCTTACAAAAATATCTACGCAGTCTTAAAATTGAACAGGTTTATCGTGTTAGCAGTTGTCATTTTTGCAATGCTATCCAGCACCTTTTCACTTTGGATGGCTTTTAAAACGAATAAAAAAGCACTCAATAGTGCCTTTGCCATTAATACCGATGGCAGCATTATTCCGCTGAAACTCGTTACCCAAAAGGAAAATTTTAAGGTTGAAGCTTTGGCGCATTTAGACCTGTTCCATAAGTACTTCTATAACATCGATGCCAGTAATTATGAACGTAATCTGGAAAAGGCACTTTGGTTGGGCAATAGTTCTGTGGATAATCTTTACCGTCAGAAAAAGGCGGATGGTGTCTATAACCGATTGCTACAATACTCACTAGTTCAGAAAGTGATAAGCATAGACTCACAAATCGAAGAACAAAACGGAACGTATGTTTTTAGGGCTGTTACCGTCTTTGAAATAAATAGAGGTTCAATAATAGACACTTACGAACTTGTTTCTAGTGGAAACTTAATTCCAGTTGATAGAAATTTTCCAAACAATCCGCACGGATTGTTGATTACAAACTATTTCGAGAACACCTTAAAAAAATTAAACGATGAAAATTGAGCCGATAATCGGCATTTAAAAAACCACGATTATGAAAGTAGAAAAAAATAAAATAGTCTTTGCAGCAGTGTTGGTTGTGATTTTTATATTCCTGATTTCCTATTCTGTAATGGTTATGGGCGATGATAAAAGTGAGAATGAAAATCTTGAACAGACCTTAGTTCCCGATTTAGAGGAAAACCAAAAAGTGTATGATTCTAAACTGGATGCCATCAATGATTTAAAGGAAGTGCGCGAAAATAATGCACCCAGTATCTATGACGAAAAACTGATTGATTCCTTGGGCTTTTATGACCCAGACCTTCCGGAACGCGAAAAGAAACGTATTGTAGATAGTATTTACGGGGCTGGTAAGATTCAATATTCTGAAAAGCGATATCAAAACTTTGGACAAAAGAAAGTCGTTCAAAAAAATACGCAACAAGTTGATTCAGCCGATATCAAGAGAGAACAAAAAATTGAAGCGAAAGAATTGGGTCTGGAACATCAATTGTTCTTTGCCGCCTCGCCTAAACCTAATGCCGTTTCGATTATTGGCAATACAGATGAAAGTATCTATGTCATTGTCGATGGCGACCAAATCGTAATGGCAAATACGAGATTAAGAATGCGTCTCACTAAATCGGCAACTATCAATGGTAAGCTGATGCCAAAGAATACGCCAGTTTTTGGGTTTATTAGTTTTCAGTCCAATCGTGCTTTGATTGAAATCGAAAATATCAATCATCATCCTACAAAACTCAAAGCATTTGATTTGCAAGATGGAAGCGAAGGCATTTATGTAGAGAATAACTTTAGAGCGGAAGCAACCAGAGAAGTGCTGGATGATGTCATTGGTGATATCAATATTCCTAGTGTTCCACAAGTAGGCGGACTTACACAAGTATTTCGGCGTTCTAACCGAAGGATAAAAGTAACCGTACTGAACAATTACAGATTAATCCTAAAACCAAAATTATGAGAACAATAATCCTAATATTGATTGTGTTTATTTCTGCTTTTGTAAAAGCACAAACAAACACAGTCCTCGATACCATTTATGCAAACGACACCAAAAACGTAGCCCTATTTTTTCCAGAACCCATACGACAAGGTATAACCGGTTCGGATAATTTTGTATTTACCTACAATCGAGAAAAAGGACAATATTTTGGACTTCTTCAGGCAAAGCCTGGGAAGGAAAGCAATCTACTGGTAGTCAACAGAAATGGTTCAATTTTTTCATATATTGTAAGATATAAAAAGCAGCTGTCAAAGCTCAATTATTTCATCCCATTGTCAAATAGTATTGGGAATGAAAAGCCAATAGTAATCGATTCGATTCAGGCTGAAACTTCTGAAAAAAGTATAGATAACAGAACGTATTATTATCACAAATTCTGCTCTTATCTTCTTAACAGAAACCAGCGTATAGGTCGAATTAAGAAGCGAAACGAAGGCATTGTTTTGAGTGTTAAGAATATTGTTTTTGATAAAGAAGAACTCTACTTCGTTATCCAGATTGAGAATAATTCTACGTTGGATTACGATTTGAATTTCTTGAACCTTTCAATTGAAACTCGACAAAAAGGGAAAAAGAAATCTTTACAGAGTTTGTATCAAGAACCTATTTACAAGCACAATCTACCGTCAAAAATTGCAGAGGGTAAAATGATACAATTCGTTTATGTGCTGCCCAAATTTTCATTATCCAATGACCGTAGGACAATTTTAGAATTGAACGAGAAAGATGGCGAACGCAATATTGAATTAAAAATATCACACAGATATATCAATAACCCAAATTAATAATATTATGAAAAGATTAATCATTTGCTCACTCGTACTTTTATTCATTTCCTGTTCAGGAAATGATAATTTGTCCCATACAGAAACCGCAGAAATTGTTGCAAAAAGCTTTTTCTCAAAAGATGAATCAGCTCTGAAAAAATACACCACTTCAGAAGGATATGCTAGTTTAATTACGGTACAAAATATGCTGCCAGATTCCGATAAAGAAATCGAAGTAGAAATTTTAGATGAAGCCATTGATGGGGAAATTGCCTGGGTAAGATACAAAACGTCCTACGATGGAAACACGGGCATTTTTAAACTGGTTAAAGAGAATGACCAATGGAAAGTCACTAATAAAGGTCCTAGGGAAAAAGGGTCTTTTTAAATTAAGCTTCAAAATCATTTTTTTCTAATAATATCTTGCATATTTCAATATGTTCACTATATTTGAATGTTCATTGTCACTGAACAAGCCAAAATAATGAACACTTGATCTTATGTATCGTAACAATGACTTCATATACGAAGCTACTTCTAAGCTAGAACAGCTAACTAATATTCCTATTGACATAGATAGTAGTAGACAGAACTATGATGCACTCTTACGCATCAAGAACGAGCAATTTATCGTAGAGGCAAAATCAGCTGTTAGAACTTCTAACCAAGGCTTAGTACTATCTCAATTAGAAGAGATGAAACAGAATAATAATAGACCTATTATTTTAATCGCTGAGTATATTTCTAAAACGGCTGCAGAAGAATTCAAAAATCGTGATATTAACTATATAGATATTGCAGGCAACGCCTATATAAAATTTAATGATTTAGTAATTTTTATAGAAGGGCAAAAGAAAGCCAAGAAAGAAAAAACAAACCAATCTCGTGCTTTTCAAGAAGCAGGATTAAAAATCCTATTCCAACTATTATATAAACCTGAACATCTGCAAGATTCTTATCGAAAAATAGCAGAAAAAGCAGACGTTTCAATTGGTTCTGTAAGCAATGTAATGGCAGAATTAGAAGATTTAAATTATCTACTAAAAACTAGCGACAAACGTGTTCTTAAAAATAAAAATGAGCTACTAGAACGTTGGATAGTTGACTACAACGCAGTGTTAAGGCCTCGTATAATGAGAAAAAAAATGAGATTCTTAGGCAACGATTTTCAACAGCAATGGAAAAATATAGATACACATATTAACGATGGTTATGTTTTATGGGGAGGAGAACCAGGAGCAGCAATACTTACTGAAAATTTAAGACCAGAAAAATTTACACTCTTTACTAATCTAGATTTATCTGAAGTAGCTAAATCTCTAAAACTAGTACCTAGTGAAAATGGTGACGTAGAAATATTACAAAAGTTTTGGAATAACAATTCTGAAAACAAAAAAACAGCTCCAGCACTTTTAATATATGCAGATTTAATTAACAGCGGTTTTGGTAGAAATATTGAAACAGCAAAACAAATACTAAAGAATGAGCTTAATTATATCTAGTGAAAAATTCACACATCCTCTATTGAAGCCAATTCTATTAGAGCTAACTGAATATTTTGAACAAGCAGGTATTTCCTTTTTTGTAATTGGAGCTACTGCCAGAGATATAGTAATGGAGTTACATAACGAAAAATCTGGTCGCTTAACACACGATCTAGACATCGCAATAACCGTTAATGATTGGGAGCAATGGCAAAAATTCGAAAAAGAAATAATTAGTCTTGAGAATTTTACCAAGGATAAGGATCAAAAGCAGCGGTTTTTATATAAAGATAAATTCCAATTAGACATTGTTCCTTTTGGAGATATAATGAAACAAGACAGCAAAATATTCTGGCCGCCAGATGAGAGTTTTGCAATGTCTGTTTTAGGTTTTGATGCCGCTGAAGAAGCATCACTAAAAGTGCTTGTTGACGAAGAAATTGAAATTAAAATTGCCTCCTTAAGTGGTATTTTTTTATTAAAAATAATGGCTTGGAAAGATCGCCATCACAAAAACAACAAAGATTCAGATGACATTGGCTTCATACTAGAAAATTATTTGTCTATCAATGACCAACGTGCGGCAGAACAACACTATGAATTGGTTTATTCTGATGATCAAACCATACTTACTGGCGGAGCCTTATTACTTGGAATTGACATATTAGAAATTTTAAAAGGATATCCTAAAGATTTGGAAACGGTAAAGCAAACCTTAATAGAAACTTTAGAGATGAAAGAGCACAGTATTTTAATAAATCAAATTATCGAAACACACAAAACCATCTCTTACGAAGAAGCTTTAAAAAGCCTTCAAAACATAATAAACCAACTTAACTAAACGAACTATTAAATAGAATGTCTACAGATATAAAAAGTAAAGAAGAAATAGTATTAGAAGATAATGAGCTGGTTTGTATTCTCTCAGGAGAAGTCAAGAAGATAAAAGCTCAAGAATCTAATCTACAGTCAGTACTATTAATGCTCAATGAAGAATATGGGTTTGATCTTGATGATATGGAGCGCGATTTTACCGTTGAATATGAAGATCCTGAAACTGGCAGAACAAAAAAACAAAAAGTAAGCTTAGCTATTTTTGAAAAAGGAAAACCCCATAAACAAGATTTTATTATTAGAATCGCTATTGTTCAAGATGATAAGGTTAAAGTTACAGACAAAAAGAAAGGTCTTGCTGCCACGCTTGAGAATGCAATGGGTGCAGTAGAAAGTTGTGAGTTTGGATTATGGGCAAATGGATCTAGTTATAATTTTCTGCATAAGGAAGAGGATAATATAGGTTTTGACTATGAATTCACAGATTTATCAGATTTTCCTGGAGAAGGAGAAACATTAGCGGATTTAGATAGGGCGGATCGTTCACATACACGTACACCTGCAAACGACTCTTTAGTTAAAGTTTTTAAACGCTCTCACGATTATATTTATGGTAATGAAGGTCGTAAGAAAGATGCATTCTGGCAGTTATTAAATTTAATATTTTGTAAACTATATGACGAAAAACGTCGCTTTATGGAGCTGCCTAATGGCGAAAGTTATCGTCGTAAATTTTGGGTTGGTGTTAAAGAACAAAACTCAGAAGAAGGTCGAAAGGCTGTTGCTAAAAGAATAAAAGGACTTTTTGAAGAACTTAAAAATGCCGATATTTTCTCTGAAGTATTTCAAGGGAACGAAAGTATTGATTTAACCGATAAAGGCTTAGCCTTTATCGCAGGAGAATTGGCTAAGTACTCCTTCTTAGATGCTTCCGTAGATGTCAAAGGCTTAGCATACGAAACCATTGTTAGTAATACTTTAAAACAAGAAGCAGGTCAATTTTTCACACCGCGTAACATAGTTAAGTGTATGGTAGAAATGCTTGACCCTAAAGAACATCATCGTGTGCTAGACCCTGCTTGTGGTTCTGGTGGTTTCTTGGTAATGGTGCTAGACCACGTACGCCAACAAATGGCAAAAGAAATGTTTCCAGATCTAGAAGGGCCTTTTTTAGAAGAAAAATATAATTCGCCAGAGGTAAATGAACTTGTACGTACCTATGCTGAACGGAGCATTTTTGGTTTCGATTTTGATCCTGACCTTAAAAAAGCTGCCCGTATGAATATGGTAATGGGTGGTGATGGTCACGCTAATATTTTTCACGTCAACTCTCTAGAGTATCCTCTCTGGGAACATCCTTCCGAGATTGAGAAAATTAATAATGCTATTGACAACAGCTTACGCGAAATGCAGGATATTGAAAATGCTTATGGTACGGATGCACGTGGCAAGTTTGATATGATTTTTACCAATCCGCCTTTTGGCGCAAAAGTTAAAGTGGAAACCGAAATTGCATCTCGTTATCATTTAAGCAAATTTAGTACTGCACCAGAAGTTTTATTCATCGAAGCTTGTTATGATTTTTTAAAAGATGGCGGTAAAATGGCGGTGGTACTGCCAGATGGTATTCTAGGAAATCCAAATATGCAGTCCGTAAGAGAATGGATCTTAGATCGATTTAAAATTTTAGCATCTGTAGATTTAGCTGTAGAGGCATTTCTACCACAAGTAGGAGTTCAAGCATCACTACTCTTTTTACAGAAAAAAGATGAAGAGCAGCGACAATTAGCTCAAGAAAGTTCAGAAAGTTATGATGTCTTTATGGCTATAGCTGAAAAGCTAGGTAAAGATCGAAGAGGAAATCCCGTTTATTTACGGGATGAAGATGGAGCAGAGCTAATTTTCAATACCGAAACCAAGTATCTAATAAAAAAGAAAAATGGAGACAAATCATTGAGAATTAGAAAAGAAAAATTAAAGAGAGTTGATGATGACTTACCTAATATATCTGCTGAGTACTCACGTTTTTTAAATAGGTAATTATGATTGTTAAAAATATAAAATCAAATAAAATAGCTTCTGAAGCTCGTTTAAATAGTGGGTATTTTTTAAACGAGGACGCTATTAATAGTAGCATTCTTGAGCAAAATATTAATAATTGTGATGCTCTTTCTGATTTAGCTGATGTTTGGAACCCTCCTATTTTTAAAAGACAATTTTCACAAAAAACTGATAAATCAACTCAATACTGTCAAAGTAGTGATGTTCCGAATTCATTCGAAGGAAATGATGTGTACATAAATAAGAATCAAGCTGATAAAGTTAATGCTCTCGTCAAAGAGAACCAGATTTTAATAACTGGATTTGGTACTATCGGTAATACCAGAATAGTCAATAAAATTAGTGATGGCATTTGTTACGCAAATAACGTTTGCAGAGTAGATGTTAGAGACAAGGGTCAATATGGTTACGTTTACGCTGTTTTAACTTCTAAATATGGATATTCTCAGCTAAACAAAAATGCATCTGGTTCTGTCGTTCGTTATATTGAGGCACCTGGAATAAAAAAAACCTTAATTCCTAAATTTGATGAAAACTTTCGAAATCGAATTCACAACTTAATTATTGAATCCACTAACTTAAAAGTTGAATCGAATTTAATTTTAGATAGTGCTCTAAAAGATTTGAAGTCAAACGTCGGATTAAAAGAATTAGATCCAATCGACTATGAGTATTTTGGAAATCATAGTGAAAATAGACAAACTTCGACTTTTATCAAATCAATCAATGATATTTCTAACTTAAGTATTAATGCTTTTAACTATTCAGAAAAGATTGAAAAACTTTCCTCTGAAGTAAAGCAAAATAAATACCTAAGCCTTGGCGACTGTTTAGATAAGAATCAATTTTTTTCTACAGGTTCTTTTAGGAGACTAGAAATTCAATCAAAAAAAGCAATTAAACTCCTCAATCAATCGGACATTTTTAATTTTAGAAAAGTTGGGAAAAATTTATCTAGGAGATATGTAAAATCAGATAGACTTGTTGAGTACGGTGAAGTATTAATTGCTGGGGTTGGAACTTTGGGTGAAGGGGAAACGTTTTGTAGAACAATATTTGCAAATGAAGAATTAGCAAATCAATTAGTTGCTGGTGAATTTATAAGAATGAAAACGAATGAAAAAACACCATCAGGTTATCTTTTCTGTTGGCTTTCTTCAGATTATGGTTTTAGGTTAATAAGATCTACTCAAACGGGCACTAAACTATGTAGGCCCATTCAAGAATTTCTAAAAGATATACCTGTGCCAATATTAGAAAAATCGATTATGGATAGAATCGACAGTAAAGTAAAAAAAGCTCATAGTATGTTATATCAAGCTTTGTTAAAGGAAAACCAAGCTATTGATTTAGTAGAAAAAGAAATAGAAGAATGGGAAAAATAATAAAACCACCATATTTTGATTCGGTTGTAAATGCTGGAGAAAAACGTTTGCTTGATTTCTTACAAATCAAGCTTCCTGACAATTACTTTCTAATTCCTAATGTAGAAATAGCATCTACTAATCCGCGTAACAATCGTACTCAGTTTTGGGAATATGACTTAATTGTTGTTGCACCTCACGCTATTTACAATGTAGAGAATAAAGACTGGAAAGGACGTATAGAAGGCGCAGACGATTACTGGTATGTAAATGACAGGCAAAAACCTAATCCGCTTAAAACTAATCGTCAAAAGACTGCCATTTTAGCCTCAAAACTTAAGGAAGCTGATTATAAATACGGTAAAGCTTGGATAGATAATATGGTTTCGCTATCCTACCCTAATTCTTTTGAGCCCATAATGTGGGAGAAAGCGGCTGATATGACTTTTACATTATCAGATAAGCTTATTAATCATATCACCACTCCTGAACAAGTAGGCAAACGAAAAGATGATATTGTAGATATTCAAAATGACATTGTTCAATTTCTTATAGGTGCGCAAAACAAAAAATCTCCAGATCAAAAAAAGGAAGTACAAGGTTATGAGATTGTTGAAATATTAAAACAAGAATCAGATAATTATGTAGAGTATCTGGTGAAGCCAAAAAATGTGACTTCAAACATACGCAAGCGTGTAAAAGAATATGCTTTGCAAGTAGTTGGTTTATCTCCAGAAGAATTACGCTCTCGTGAAGAAAGTATAAAAAACCAGTATAATGCACTTCAAAAAATAAGATCCAATCCATTTATTCTACCTGTAGAGTTTAAAATAGATGAAGAAAACCATCTGTTTTATGAGATTACAGATTTAATGGAGGAAGACTCATTGCGTTCTGCTACGAGAAATAAAACCTTTACAATAGATGAACGTGTAAATATTCTCAAGAACATTATGAGTGCTTTAAAAGCTGCACATAAAGAAAACATTTTTCATAGAGACATTAATCCTGAGAATATCTTTTTAAACAATGGCTATGCGTATTTAGGGAACTTTGGGAAGTCCTATTTTACAGACCATAATGATAATGGTTATACAGTTATGCATACAATTAGTGAGTCTAATGCTTCACCATACCATCCCTTAGAACTTATTGCAAAAGATGCTTCTAGAGCTTCAGACATCTATTCCTTAGGTGTTTTAATATCTTGGCTGTTTTCTGGTAAAGAGCCAATAAAAAGTCCGTTTGAATTAGACAAATTAGGAGGAAAACTACCAAAAGATAGATTGCCTTCTGCTGAGAATAATTCTTTACCTAAATGGCTTGATGAAATCTGTTTGAGAACAATACTTACAGATAGCGACAAACGTATTGATACTATAGAAGATCTTGAAGCATTTATTGATGATGCTTTAAAAATAGAGTTGTCGCATAAAGAACAAACTAAAAGTTCAACCTCTAGTTCTACCCAAGCAACAGACACCTACGAAGTAAAAGAAGGTGATAAAGTTGGAGATTATATTATTCATAAAATTTTAGGGCGTGGTGGTTACTCTAGGGTTTTTAAAGCAAAACACGACCTGCAAGGACGTGATTACGCATTAAAGCTCTTTCACGAAAGTGTAAACATTGCTTCCGTATTAGATGAATACAATGCATTAAGAGAATTAGATCATCCTAACATTGTGAAATTTAGTTGGAATGGAACGACACCTCAAAATCAGTTTTATACCACCACAGAATTTTTAGATGGCGATAATTTAAGTACATATATAAAAACGGATGCCAACTTATCTATTTCAACTGTTTATCGGTTAGCCATAGAAATGTTATCGGCATTAGAATATCTTCAATCAAGGGAAAAACCTATACTTCATAGAGATGTTAAACCACAAAATATCATTTGGGATAATAAGGGTCGCTTTGTACTAATTGATTTTAATGTAGCCTCATTAAAAGAGAATGACAAATCTTATGTAGGCACAAACCCCTATTTAGCACCAGATTTATTAGATGGGCATAATATTAATTGGGATTTTTCCGCAGATACCTTTGCGTTAGGAATTACATTATATGAACTAGTTACAAAAAGCTATCCGTGGCCACAATTTAGGATTCCTAGTATAAGTAAGTCGCCAACCAATCCAAAAGAGTATAATCCAAGAATATCAGAAGACTTTTCTGAGTTTTTATTAAAAGCTATTGGTACTAATGCAAGTACTCGTTTTACTACTGCCAAAGAAATGTTGGAAAGCCTTCAAGAAATAGGTGAAGATAATCTACTGGCAGAAAACAAAACGAGTAACGAAGGAGTCCAAGACGGTAAGCTATACCGTACAGAAGTTTTTATAAGGCAAGGCAGCACTAGTATTAAGTTGTTAAATGAAATGTCTACTTATAGTGAAATTCGTAAGACAGTTCATTCTTCTCTGGGCAAGTTTAAGGATACCATAAAAAGATATAAGAGTTCAATTTCTTTTGGTGATAATCTTAGAATTGTCATCAAAGTTGATGATGAAATTTTAATCAATGAAACGTTCTGGAAAGGTGGTGCTCGCAATTTTAATGATGGTAATATTTCTAGAGTATATAGTGCGTTAAAAGAATCTTTTGAAGATAATACAAGCAGACTTAAAGAGCACAAAATTGATGTAGAAGGAATAGACATCGTAGATTACATTAATTCCCTTTATAGCCAATCCAAATCTGGAAACTGGGGAACACGTGTTAATGACCGTGGATCAAACTACGACCAACTTACCTATTCTCCATCAAAACTGGATAGAAAATTAATTCCAGATATTCTTGATGCAAGATTTAAACTCATCATTATTACAGGAAATGCAGGAGATGGTAAAACTGCCTTCATTAGAAAAATTGAAGATGATCCCACTGTTAAAAATTTAAAACGGTTTGGACATAAAAATGGAGCTGAATTTGATGTGAATGGAATATCTTTTGAAAGTAACTATGATGGCTCTCAAGATGAAGATGGAAAAGTTAATAATCAGGTTTTAGAATCTTTTTTTAATCCTTTTGAAGGATTGAAAAACTTTAATGATGCCAATGAAGGACGTGTTATTGCAATAAATGAAGGAAGACTTGTTGAATTTTTAAAAACTTCAGAAAAATATAAATCACTTCACGACACCATAGACCAGTATTTTTATAAAGAAGGTCATTTTGAGTTGCCACAAGGTTTAATGATTATAAATCTCAACCTTAGATCTGTAACTGCTGTGGACGAGCAGGAACCGAGTTTGTTTAGACAACAAGTTAAAACATTAACAAAAAAGAGTCTTTGGAATAAATGTGAAGGATGTTCCATAGCAAATAAATGTTTCATAAAATATAACGTTGAATCCTTAAATGACCCTGCCTCTGGTGATGAAGTTATTACTAGAATGGAATGGCTCTTGCGTACTGTTGCATTAAAAAGGGAGCTACATATAACGATGCGAGATTTAAGATCTTATATCGCTTTTATGCTTTCTAGAGACCATAGCTGCGAGGAAGTAGAAAGTGTTTATACTGAACTCCAAAATAAGCCAGAGGAATATTGGCAATTGTATTATTTCAATCTAACAAATTCAGATTCTGAAGACTCTGGCAACAACGATAGATTGGTGAAGCTATTACGTGAAACAGATATTGGAAATGTTGCAATACCAAATTTAGATAGAGACTTATTTTTTGGTCAGCACATTAATAGATACTACTTAGAATTTTCTGATAGATCATTTAATCTCATAGATGATTTTAATAATTATAAAATTTGGGTGCCTGCTCACGAACAAACAGATGAGCTAATTAAAAAAATTAAGACGATTCAAAAAACGTATGTCAGACATCAATATTTTGAAGGGAGTATCAATAATTATCAAAAACGTTTGCCTTACCAGTCGTTGCTAAGTTTTTACAAAGCGCTAAATGTAGATAAGGAGAATAGTGTTTCTGATGTTGTTTTAAATTATGTTACTGGTAATGAAGAGTCTAAACAAAATAAACTTGAATTTAGTAGTCACGACTTTAACGATGACTCAACTTTTGCAAAAGCGTGTTTACAACAAATTAAAGGTATTGTTCAAGAAGAATCATCTGCTATAAAACAAATTAGTATTACTAATCCTGGTACAGAATATTATGAGATAATACCAATTGTAGAATACAAACCATCTAGTTGGACAAGTTTTAAAGCATCATCCAATATCGATTCAATAAAGAAGTTGCTCCCTAATCTTTTTGACCAGCTATCTGAGGATTCGTTGCACAAACTAAAAATGTCTATTTCTCAAGCGATTTCAATGAATGAAGGCTGTGAAAATGAGGATATTTGGCAAAAACACCTTGTACTAAGCTCTTCAGAAATTAACGACCCTTTTAGTAAATCGTTTAGACTCTTTGACCTTAATGATTTTGAACTTTTTGTTAGCCGTACGGATCATTTGGTGAAATACTTGGAGTATGAACCTGATAGTCTCGTTTTTAGGCATAAAAAACAGTTACATATTCAATTGGTTATTTCATTAGATCTTTTTGAGATGTTATACTTTATTCAAAAGGGTTATAGTCCTTCGCTCAATGACATAAGAGGGAAATTTGTTGAGTTAACTATATTCAAAAACCTTTTAGAAAACCTTATTTATAATAAAGTGGTAGTAACAAAGGACAATATAGAATTTTATGAAATTAGCAAGGATCAAAATAATCATCTGAACATAGAAACAATGCAATTATAGTTATGGCAATCAAATTAAATAAAGAAGAAAGTGTATTAAGAAATGAGCTTATCTATGCAGGTGATGCCAAAGCTGTAAATATTGACAATGTTTTTGTAAACCTATTTATGTTATTAAAGCATAACGGGGTTAGACCAAGACAAAGGGCAAGAAGTAATTCATTTATAGACCTAGAAACACTTCAACGCGTTTTTGGAAAGCTAGAAGAAGATGGAGCGGTAAAGGGTTTCAGCGAGAATAAAGAAGCAGCTGTATTATGGATGCGAAGTAATTTAGTAAATATGGTTTTTAGAGGAAACCTCGATAAAGAGAAAATATCTTCTTTAAGACCAATTCATCTTGAAAGCTATCGTGTTAGAAATGCAGCGCATACAAGAGATTATAATACCGCAGATCAAGTATATCTTATGCTTGGAGCTAACCCTAAAGTTAAAGAAGATTTAAAAAGTTTTTTAATGGAAGGTTGGGATAATACCACTAATAAAATAACTATAAAAGATGGATTGGATGTAGATAGTTTAGGACTGCTACATATTATTAAAAATATTAAACCTGGTTTTCTAGATACAAATACTTCATTAAATAAAATTAAACCTTTACTTAAGAAACAAGCAAAACTTTATTGTGATGATGTAAGACGATTGCTTGTCTACAAGAGAAAAATACCAAGAAACGTAGTTGTAGATTATTTAAAAACAATAACATCGTTTCACTTATCTATTTATGTTCAAAAATTAGTTTACCTGCTTCCAGAAATGGTGGAAAAAGGATCTGTTGAGCTAAAGGATAACTGGAGCATTGTAATAGACACTACAGATAACAATGAAAGTAAAATTGCGAAATTGGCAAGTAGTGATGCAGAAAACCTTACAAACAGTGTTTACGATTACGTTAAGGCTACATTTCAAGTGAATGCAGCCCTAAGAAGACTCAAGTTAGAAAAAACAGATTCCTCTAACTTAGATAAAGCACTTTCAGCATTAGCAAAGAAGCCAAATGGTTTTGAAATTTATTTTGAAACACAATGGGATAACCTTTATAATTCTCTTGAAGAAGATGATAGGGAACTTATTAAGGATATGGTGAAGTATGAAGACACCTATTTTGATAAATACATAGAACTTATTGTTAAAGCCCGTGGCGCTTATCAATACCGTTATCACGTTCAGCTTATAGATAATCTAGCGCAAAAAAACACAGAGCGTGGTTTTATGGCTCAAGGAAGAAGCAAAAAACATCCTAGAAGATTTGTCTTGGGAACAAGATTATTGGAAACTCTAGTGCAGATACTTGTTCTTGATGTTACCGATGATCAATTTACAACTAAGACTTTATCAATAGAAGAACTTATGGAAAATATAAGAACTAGATATGGTCTAATTATTAATGGCCTCTCTGAAGAACGCTTTAAAGAAGCTGATCTTAATACTCACCTTGCTTTTAAAGAAAATGTAGAATCATTCAAAATGAAACTGCGCCAAATAGGATTTTATAATGATTTAAGCGACGCATACATTTTACAAAGAATACGTCCACGTTACGAATTAAACGATTAGATAATAATGGAAACAGTTACCATAAACATATACTACCAAAAAATAATTAACCTTATTCTAGAGTTACATAAACCTGACTTTGAAAATGCTTCTGCTGGTCATTGTATGAAAATTACTGGACTAGGTGTTTTAGAATTGGAATATTTATGGAATGTAATACGAGATGAACATAAACACTTAGATCTATTTATTGTTTCTGAAGTTGAAAAATCTGATGATAGATACATTTCTGCAACAAAGCTAATTGAGTTAAGAAATAAGCAGGATAAACCACTATTTATTTTAATTCCTTCTAATAGTAGAACAGCTGCGGAAGATTCATATGGTAATGCAACTTTCAAAGAAATTTCATTAGAAGGCATAGAATTCGAATTAGTAGCTTCATTAAGAAACGAAATTCCAGATGACATCTATGAATTAATATCTACTGATATCATAGATTACTTAGATCCCATTAATTCTGAAATAATTGATTATCTGATTGCAATTTCCGAGGATCAGTATGATATTGATTCGATTGGAAATAACTTATTTCATTTATCACTAATTCCTGATAATATATTATTGAGTCAAAAAGAAAAAATAAGGTCTAGACTTAATTTCAATAGAGAAAGTGTTGCCTTATTATCTGCTTTTAACAAACCACTTTATGACCGTATTGCAGATTTAAGGTTAGAAAACGACTCCATTCAAAAAGATATTGTAGATTTTCTAAAAAAAGAAAAGGATGCAAAAAATGCTCAAGACATTTGTGAGTCAATAAATGATGGTTACAGTAACTTAAATTTCAGTAATTGGCCAATACCTGATTTAGATTTTACTCACATTAAACTAATTACTGAGGAAGTAAAATCTACTGATTTAAAAGTTGAAGAAGGAACAAACGTTTTATACGCTCAAGAAGGTAAAATTGCCAAATTGAAAGTTCGTTTCCGCACCAATCCTAACCCTAAAGACATCAAGGACTTGAAATTCTTTAGAATTATTTTGATGGCTGTAAATGGCAGTAATGGTGAAGAAATTACAGTTTTAAGAAAAGTTAAAAACTCAAACTCTAACAGACCATATAGAGATGTTACATTAGAACTTAATCCTAATATTATAGAAGAAGGTTCTTATTTTCTTAAGGTTCTAGCTGAGGACGAGCACGGAAATATGCTTAATGCAGACGACGAGTTTAGAGATGTTAAAATTCAAAAAGCTTGGGAACAAGCTAAAAAAAATGATCCTGACACTCAAAAAAATGCCTTTCCTTATAAATTGACCTGTGATTCAGATGATTTTGATTATGTGATTGAAGATGTAATTGATAGAGACGAAAATCAAAGAAAGGACAAACTTAATAACGTCTTACAAGCATTTTTAAAATATCGAATTGAAGCATTAAAGAATGATGAAGAGAATCATATCCCTGAACCTTCAGAAACTTCAAATCTTTGGATAAATGATGGAAAGGAGAAGCACTCTTCTACCTTTCATATTAATTATTCAGATAGACATAATTATCAAATTAATATCTCTACAAAGCTTAGGCAAATAGAAAATAAATTTTTACAAAACTCTGATAGTCTGGGTTATGTCAAATCTCAATTAAAGAGTAATAAATTAGCCATAGGATTCGAAATGCTTGAATTCGTAAAAAGTGAAGTTAATGAGATAGCTCCCAAGTCATTATTGAAACATAGAAAAGAAGTTTTTGATGCTATCATAAATTCTAATGAAAATGGAGATGGGATATTTGAAACGTCAAACATATTTGTTTTTAAGGAAGAAATTAAAAAATACGTTGATAGCTACACAAAATGGACGACTAAGTTAAAAATACAACTAGAATCTAATGAAATTGACCTAGAGGAAAAGACTAAGCTAAAAGAGTTTTTGATAGACCTTCAAATGATTGATGTAGCTAGGGTTAAAAGCAAATTGCCTGATGGCAGTAAAGTTGAAGCCTTATTAATATCGCCATTACATCCGCTTAGACTTGCTTGGACTATTCAGCTTATTGAAGTATTTGAAAACTGGGAAAGGCAAACCAAAGAATTTTCAGGTCATAAAGAAGCTTGGTCACAACATCTTGAAGATTTATTTATAGGTAATCTATCTCCAGAAAATAATCAATTAGTATTAATTGAGCCAAATTCGCAAAAAGCATATAATTATAGCGGTGAATTATCATTCGGTTGGGGACTTTATTTGAGCACGATTTCTCAGGAATCAAAAAATGGAATGACCTCTATATCTAGACAATTACAGCACTATTTAAGGCTATTATTTAATATTACCAAAGACAACTATGTTGAAACTGATTTAAGCCTAAAGTTAGTCATTCGTCACATAAAAAATTATTTAGCACAACACCCATATATAGATAAGCTAGTTGTAAATTTATTTAATGCAGGTGATGCTGAAGTGTTCTCCAATGCTTTTGTCGAATTAGAAAAAGAAAAGGCATTTGAAGATATAAATTATGAAGTCCGAATATTTAAAGGAAATGATAAGATTATTGAACACGGAGAGTCTTTAAAAGCACTCATTAACCCAGAGTCCAATATTTCAGAGGAAGCTGAAGCATTTTCTCAACCATCTAGAAATAGATTGTTTCCTAAACTTCGCTTTTCAATTAATAATATAACTGATTTTCTCAGAGACCCTTCAAGCTATACCTCTCACTTGAGCTTTTTAATAAGCCCATTCCCTATCTCTATTGAACTTATAAAACCTTCAGTAGAAGATCGAAACTTTTATCTAAACGGATTAATAACGGATTCTTCGGTCTTGGTTGATGAAAATGGATCTCAAATAAAATGGAATAGATTTATTCAAGGCAACAAATTGTCAATTAAATATGATACCACTGGAGCAAATGGCATTAAACTTTTTGAAAATATTCAAAGCTTTGTTAGTAGCGCGCTAGTCTCAAAATTCACTGCTTCGATTCCTTCCACTCAGCTAAGATTAAATGATAGAGACAAAGTCCTTTTAACGCACCTTCACGATTATTCAGATTGGGTAGTCACTTTTGACAAAAACTTAGGTCCTCAAATTTTTGACCAGCCATCAAAAGATGGTAAAATTCCGTTTTTACTAGACTATGTCCCAGGCGAAGAAATTCTTGGAATATCATCTTTTCTGACTACTCGACCTACATCAGAAGTTTTAGGCTTACTAGGACCTCACTTTGAAGAATTTAATTTAGACATCCATAATGAGGAGGATGAACATAAAATAAAAATTCTATTAGAGGATCTTAGAGCTGTGAGTAGTTCTTTAGTATTACAGCTTAATTCAACAAAAAACAAGGCTTTTGAAGTTATTGGTTCTGCATTTACTAAACGTGTTCTAGAGAAAAAAGAAATGCTGGAAGACGCTTTCCTTATCCCAATTGATCTTCATCAAAATTTATTCGAAAATCTACCTTCAGGTAGTAAATCTAGAGCAGATAATCTTTTGGTCTCAATGAATCCCACTAAAAAAGAAATTTCTATTTCTGTTATAGAAATAAAATGTAGGAAATCGTTGGGCGAAACTGAAAAAGACGCGTTAAGATTAAAGATGTTAGATCAAATAGAAAACACTATTGAAGCTTTACGCAACCATTTTGATCCAGAATATAATAATTCTTTTGACAGACTAGATAGAGAGATTAAGAATAAGGAATTGAAGTCATTACTTACTTTCTATTTGGAACGAGCAAATAGATATGAATACCTATCTAACAATGCATACAACCAGTATCTTGCATTTATGCAAAATCTTGATGCAGGATTTTCTTTAAAGTTTAAAAGATTAGGATTAATATTTGATTTTACTGCTAAAGAAAGGCATAAGAAAACAGTTTTAGACAATGACTCTATATTCTTCACTTTTGGTGGTAAATTGATTGATGATATTTTAGATCCTGATTCTGATTTAAATACAAAAAGACTCGAAGAAAGTGATTTTGACAAAGATATTAGTAAAGCATTCGGCAATAAAAATGAGCTAAAACCATTTATGCAAAAATTTAAATCTAAACTTGAAGATCAATTAGATACCGAAGAAGGCTTAGATTCTACAGAAACAGATATTGAAATAGAGCTTGAAAATACAGATTCTTCAATTAATGAAAACCTTGAATCCAAAGACAGTGAAACCGAAAATTTAGTTGCTGAGGATATAAATTCAAATTTAGTAGATGCTTCTATTGCAGAAAAATCTTCTAAAGATCACATTATCCCTAAGTATGATATATTAATTGGGAAAACTTCTCCGAGTAATCAATTTGGTATTCTTGGTGAGAGTATTCTCCAAAAGAAAATTGCAATTGACTTAAGTGAAACAAATACTATTAGTCTGTTTGGTGTCCAGGGTGGTGGAAAAAGTTATACCATAGGGACTATTTCAGAAATGGTTTTAAAGCAATTTAGCAATATTAATCAATTACCTTCTCCACTAGCAGGAGTCATTTTTCACTATAGTGAAAGTATGGATTATGAACCAGAGTTTACTTCAATGATTTTACCAAACGATAAAGAGAATGAACTCGTAAAGCTAAAAGCTAGATACGGAGCTGATCCAGATAATATTGAAGATGTTATCATATTAACTCCAAAAGATAAAATTGAGGAAAGAAAAGCTGAATATCCATCCATCAAAGTTTTACCCATTGCTTTCAATTCTAAAGAACTTAATGTTCAAGATTGGCTATTTATTTTAGGAGCAATAGGTAACGATTCTACTTACATAAGACAACTCAAAGCAATTATGAAAGAGCATCGATCTAATATTACTATAGAAGCTCTGTCTGAGAGTGTAGAAGCATCAGAGCTATTAAGTAATTCTCAAAAAGCTTTGGCTAGGCAAAAATTAAGTTTTGCTAGTGAGTATGTTGATGATAGTTTTATGATGAGGGATGTTTTAAAGCCTGGTAGACTAATTGTAGTTGATTTAAGAGATGAGTTTATTGTCAAAGATGAAGCGCTAGGTCTATTCGTAATAATGCTTAATATTTTTTCAGCCGTTAAAAATGTTAATGGTCTTCACTTTAATAAGTTTATAGTTTTTGATGAAGCCCATAAGTATATGGACAATAAAGATTTGACTGGAAACATAGTAACTGCAATAAGAGAAATGAGGCATAAAGGTGTAAGCATTATGATAGCTAGTCAAGATCCACCGAGTCTTCCAAATGAAATAATTGAATTAAGTTCAGTTGTTTTACTTCATAAATTTAATAGTCCACAATGGTTAAAGCATATTCAAAAATCAATTACTCAATTATCGACATTAACACCCGCAGATATGAGCGCTCTAACACCTGGGGAAGGGTTTTTATGGGCGACTAAAGCTACAGAAAAAAGTATCTCTGCTAAACCGGTAAAGGTATCAACAAGACCTAGAGTAACAAAACACGGAGGTGGTACAATACAAGCTACAGGTAATAAATGAAGTCAATAACGTTAACACATAAAGGAAAAAGGAAAATCAATCAAGATGTTGTTTTAGTAAAAAACATTAATCCTGACACATATTTATATGTGGTAGCTGATGGTATGGGAGGCTATGACAACGGAGAAATAGCGGCACAAATCACAACTGAAAGTTTACTCACTTTTTTGTCAAATACTGATGTAATAGATAAAGAGAGTATTCAAAAAGCTATAAATAAAGCCAATCTTGCAATTCGTCAATTTCAAGAACAAAACCATTCAAAACTCGGAGCAACACTTGGTGCGATTATATTATCGAAAGGTCTTGCAAAATGCTTTTGGGTGGGAGACATTAAAATCCTTCATTACTCAGATAAAAAACTCGCATTTGAGAGTAAGTCACATAATTTGATAAATGAACTTATAGGTAATGAATTATCAAATGAAACCTTAAAGTCCTCTAAATATTCTCATATAGTAACTCGTTCCATACAAGGAGACGTGAAGAAATCAGTTGTTTCATACCAAGAATTAAATATTAAAGAGAAAGATGAATTGATTATTTGCTCAGATGGAGTTCATAGTATAATAGATAGCCAAAACATATTGTTCCTAATGAATAATACAGAAACTTCAGCTTTTTTTATAGATGAATTAAATTGTCGTTTGGTGAATGAGGCTAATGATAATGCCAGTTTAATATATGTTACACATTTTAAATAATAGGAATTCTTAAACAGAAATCCAAATGTTCAAAGGAAAAGAAATACTCAAATATGAAAAAATAGGTTACATCGAATTCGATGGAAATATGAGAATTTCTTATATTGCTGAGAAATATCCTAATTTCATTATTAAGTGAAAAAGTAAACTTTGAGGTAATTAAAAAACATATAACTGGTTTTTAAGAAACTTTTGATTGTACTATTATTTTTTTAACGTGAATTACTTAAAAATAGAGCTAACTTCATTATAAACTCGATTAAAATTATCCTCCAAATCAGCCTTAGAAAATTGCTTGGTTTCATTAGGAAGCTCTCTTTGAATGTCGTCTAATTTAAATCGAATTTTTTTGTCTTTTCCATCTGCATACGTGATAAATTCGCCTTGCTTTAATCGAAAGAATACATCTGCTCTAATTTTTGGAATTTCCTTTTCTCCAGTAGTAATTCGTGTATCAAAATCAAGATTATGTCCACGACTTATGCTCTTGGTTGGGTCTTTAATAATTTCAAAAAAGCGTTCATAATATTTTGCGGTGTCTGGGTCGTTGACTTTACCGAAAAACTGGTAGGACAGATTGCTTAAAATGGCTTTGCTTGCCTTATCGCCATACATCATATCATTTTGAATCTTGTCTTGCATTACATAGATGGTAGAAATATCATAACTACGCAAGGTTGCTGGAATACGGTGCATATTCAATAATCGTATGGTAGGCGCTTCTTCCATCAACAAGAACGACGGTTTAGAATTCCGAACGCTCATTTGTTTCGTAATGGTGTGGATGATGGTAGCAATAACTGGCGAATAAGAAGTTTCAAATTTTGGATTATTTACTATTGAAATCACAGCAGGGTTATCTTCACTATTGATGTTTAATGGTACTTCGTCTGCCGATAATACCATAAAAATGCGTTGTGTACTAATTCGTTTTAAAGCATTGGCCAGTGTGCTTTTTACACCTGCGGTTTGTCGTTCTGAATCTTTACCACTTATAAAAGCATCTGCCATTGCTCTCGATGTTGTATTTGTTTCCAAAAACTGGATAAGGCTATCTGTGTCCAGATATTGGTAAATAGCAATTAAATGAGGAAGTGTGCAAAACTGCGGATAGGTAGTTTTTAACTTCCAAATCAATCCACCAATCAATCCTTCCGCAGCATCGTTAAAGAATTTTGTTGTGCCAGTTGTTCCGCTTTCTCTTTGCTCTAAAAGATTTTCGATTAACACCCGTGACACCTCATTCACACTTTCCTCGTTTTCTAAATAACGAGGTGCAATAGGATTTACTCTATGTATAATTTTATCAAAGGAAATAACCTTAAAAGGGATGTCGCCATCCTTGAAAAGTGGATATACCATTTCGGTCAATTCAAAATCTTTATAGTCGTGAACGATGCCGCAAAATCCTTCTTTCCGGAAGTGTTTTAGAAATCCATAGACCACACTTTCGGTCTTACCACTTCCCGCAGAACCGATTATGGATGCACCTCGTTTAATATTATCTAGCTTGAATCTTCCTTTGTTCGTAGCAAAATTTACTTGGTATTTAGTATTTCCATTTTGTGCGCTTTCAGTCTTATGCAGAAAAACATACAATCCTGTATTAATTAGCATTAGCGGACAAACTAGATAAAGTAGTGTTGATACTACTACGTTTTCCTTAGTAATGTAGAATACCAAAGCTGAAAGCAGTATGATATTCAATAGAAAGGCATATCTGCTTACCCGAAATATCGCATAGAAAACAGTACTGGTCAAACCAATAATTAAAAGTAATGTTATAAGGTTGTCTATCTGCATACTAATTATATTCCGATGGAACTGGATTTTATAGCCACTTCTGCGCCTCGTCTTAATCGTTTAAAAACTCGAAGTGCTATTTGTGCTTGGCTTACTGGAATACTGGGTATTACTGGCAAGCCTGTTTTTGTAATCATTTTGAATGCCAATGCTTTTTCGTTAGCTGGTAATTTCATTAAGGCAGCAAAATAGAGCTTGGGATTTTCCACAAAATCCTTTCGTGCCTTATAGGTTTCGGCAAAGTTTCGTTTATAGCCAAAAGTGTTGTCAAAAGTCTTTTCTGCTTTCTCAAAAAATTTGTCCCGGTCAAAACCTCGTTTTACATTCTTGCCGTGCATTTCAACTTCTGAAGCTTTGTGTTTACTTCCTGGGGAAAGACTTACAGAATTAGAAGTATCTTTTCTGCTCACGATGATATGAATGTGACTTTGGTTTCCATCTTTTGCCATTCCCTGGACTATCCGTTTTCCATTTTGTTGATGTGGCGCTTGGCGTTCCAGTTTGTCAATTTCCCTTTTCATCCTTTTAATATTCCCTTCAGCTCGTCCTTCCTGAATATTTCGGATATCCGTTTTGAGCTGAAGTATTTTTGTAGCATAAGGTTGGTTTTCTTTTATCTGTTTATCCGTTCCTTTAAAGGTTCGTTGATGTTCAATTTTGGCGTAGTATTTTATATCGTTTATTGTAATAGGTCGCCCATTAATTTCTCGATTGAAGGATGCCACATAATCTTTCATCAGTTCACGAGTGTAGGTTTTTAAATCTTCACGACTGTTCTGTAATCGCTTCAATTCATACTTAGAAGGACTGACCGTAATCGAATAAAATTTAGGCTCTTTCTTTTTTAATTTTGCTGTGTTTCCATCAATTTCTTTAACCACCTCTTCAGCAGAAATCTCATCGCCATATTGATTAAAAAAGTGTTCCATATCTCGTTCTAAACCTTCATTTTCTTTCTCTAAATAGCCTACAAAATCTGCTGAACTTTGCGAGTAATTGCCCCCTAATTTTTGAGGTGTGATTGTGATATACATAACTCAAAAATTTATAGATGGTTACTAGAGTTTTGCTTTTCGCGAAAACGCACTTCCTTTTTTTCTTCAGCATATTTCTTTTCTACAATCAGCGGTTTTTTACTTGGTTCTTCTGTTTCAAAAAGTGATTGAATCATAGCCATCGTAGGTTTGGTTTGTGTCTTTTCGACATCTCTCATTATAGCAATGACTGCATTGATTCTTTTTAAGAGTTTAGCTTCGATGGTTCGCCCTGTCGGACCTAATTTTTCTTTTGGCGAGATTTCATTATAGAAGAAAAAATCGAGCATTGTAGCCATAGCCTCGGTGTGCGATTTGAAGTAAGTGTGTGAGAATGTTTGGAAACGTTTTGCAGTTTCCTTTTTAAATCTAATTCCAATGAATGAATCCATATTTCGCCGATTTGTCGCAAAATCTTCCCTAAAAATGGGCGTTTACAGCCCGTTTGTCGCAAATCGTTGATTGTCAAGAAATTGTAATATATTCAAATAATTGATTATCAGCTATTTGAAAACGAAAAGGAATCCGAAACATCGCGCAGCGTGTTACCCTCTTGCTATTCCTTTTCGTCCCGCTCGCGGGACAAAATTCCATACAATCCGGCTAAAAAGCCGATTGCCATTTTTAGAGAAAATAATTTTCCGATATGTTATTTTTCGATGTGTAAGGATATCGGCGAAAGTCGAAAAGTGGATAACCTTACTTTAATTTGCATGCTGTTTTCCAACGATATAAAGATACGTTTTTTTATTGACTTGGTATTAGCTGCATATAAAAACACCTCTAAAAATTCAGAGGTGTTCGATTAAAAAATTGATAAAATTATATGTTGAATACGTATTTATAGGAATACAAATTCCGAAGTGCTTCTTCCTCAATCATCGTTTCAAAACAGGTATAATTTTCTTTTACGTATTTGCGAATAGCATCGCCAAATTTTCGTTCCACATCTTTTTTAGAATTTTCTAAAAGTCGATTTTGAGCTTCTTCGCTCAAGTCTGTAAAATTGAGATATACCATAGCCTTTTATTTTACAAAATTCCGTTATCAGAAAAACTATAATAATCTCCATCGGGTGCAAGTATCAAATGGTCAAGAAGTTTAATATCGAACATTCCTGACGCTTTCTGAATCTTGTTGGTGAGTCTTTTATCATTTTCGCTTGGTTGTAATTTACCGCTTGGATGATTATGGGTTAGTATAATACCTACAGATAAAGATTTTAAAATGACTGCAAACAAAATCCTTACATCTACTAAAGTTCCTGTAATTCCGCCTTGCGAAAGTTGATATACCCCTTTTACCTTATTGCTATTATTCAACAATACAACCTTGAAGGTTTCTTGTATTCCTATAATGTCTTTGTCCCAATCTTCATAGAGTAGTTCAGCCGCATCTTGCGAATTGCTAATTTTCTGCCACATAGAGGATTTTAGTCCACCTTTGTAACTGATTTTTATTTCGTTAACTTGTGCTTTCATTGTACATATAATTAAAGTGTGAATAATGAAAAAAGAGGGCGCATCTTTCGACGGTTACGCCCTCTTTAATTTTTAAATATTACTTGTCATTTTTACTACCAAGTAAAAGGATTTCGATTGCTTCGATTTCGGTAACATATCGCTTGATACCGTCTTTGTCCTCATAGCTTCGAGATTTCAATTTCCCCGAAACACCTACTTCTTTGCCTTTTTCAACATATTTTTCAATGATTTCAGCAGTCTTGCCCCAAGCTACTACCGTATGCCAATTGGTATCTGTTTGCTTTTCGCCTTTGGCATCCTTGTAATATTCGTTTGTTGCTAATGAAAAACGGGCTACTTTTTTACCGCTTTCAAGTGTAGTAATTGTTGGTTCTTGTCCAACGTTTCCAATTAACTGTACGTGATTTTTTAAAGTACTCATAATAAAATATTTAAAGATTAATTAAACTACCGTCCGAACCATTCAGACAGTTTATATTTTTATTTTTTTGAAGTGATTTACTTATTATATCTTGAGCGTTTTCCTTTTTTGTTTTTTTTGGTGCCGCTTCCTTTTTTATGTTTTTGTAAGATTTCATAAGTTTCATTTTAGATTTACTTCCCATAGCGCCCTCGCTGTTACCTTTTTTTGTTGCTGATACGTTTTCAAGATTTTGAATTGATAAGGACTTATAAAAAAGAGCGAGGTACGAGCCTGATTTATGCAGTCTGTTCAAGTTCAAAATATTGGTATTTTGCTGTCAAAAAAAGGGTATAACAGCGAGGATGCGGATGTACTTCTAAAAGCTTTTGTGAAGTATAAAAACATAGGAAGTGGTACCAAATAATTAAATGGAATTCCTATCAAGCGGACTTAATTCACAATTTTAGCTCGGGAATGTAGTGTTCCTTCCCAGAGCATCGGAAAGGGTTAACAGAATGGAAAGCTGAAATTGGGAATTGTGTTCAAGACTTGTGTAGAGAAGCTCTTTTCCCGAAATGTAGCTTTTCGCGAAATGCAGGGGAATGTGCTGAATGGGTTATGAAACTCGTATTCAATGAAATGCTAATATTACTTTTGTGGGTGGTTAGCTCACTCTTCAAAAAGCTCTTTCTGATTTTCAGATAAAATCTTTATCTCTGATTTTTCAGTACTCTTCAATTTATCTTTTAATGCCTTTCTTCTTTTATCATAAATCCATCTTCTCAAATTATTCAAAAGTCCCATTTCATATTCTGAAAGTTTGCTTGGTGAGATGTCAGTCATTGCATTCAACTGTTCCTTATTTTTAAACTGACTTGCATACTGAAGACCCAACCAGATATAAATGTTTACCCATTCGGTAGGCATAGGTGCTTCATAAGTTCTGGGCATAATATATGCTAATGTTTCTGTTAGCGATGCCATTTCTTCTTGTTGCATTGAACATAATAATCGTGATAATTTTATGTTTTTAAGTATGTCTTTTGGTATTGTATCTTGCCAAGCGGATTTAAAAACAATGATAGGACTGGTAAGACAATCCATAAAATTGAAAACGAAATCGTTAGTTCGTTTTTTAATTGATTTTGATGTTTTCTTCTGTGTTGGTAAAGGTTCGCACTCGAACCCAAAATCAAGTTGTACTAAATTGAAATTTTCCATAATATGAGATTTTAGTTTGAATAATATTCTAATAATGTTCGATAGTTCAGCGGATGCTTATCTCTGTAGTAGGCTAAGTGACTTTCTGCACTTTCAATAGTGTAGTTTTCACTACTTAACCGATAATGTTCTCCTGCTTCTTGAATGGCAATGTTGGGGTTTTCAGATACTTGTTTCATAATGCTAAAATTTTAGTTAAACAATATTTGAGCAGTACCCAAACGGAAGCTAAAATCTCAGCTCAAAAGGAAACGGAATAAATAAGCGTGGGATGGTGCGATGGCTTTATGCCGTAGTCTTTTGATGGGTGTATTTTACGAGTTTACCTTTGTGGTAATATTGATTGAATACTCTCTTTTTGATAGCACCACCATTTCTTAAAAAAGTAGTTTGAATAAAAAAAGGGAAGCCAACACGATGTTGACTCCCCTTTCACAACAAAAGCTAAGCGCTCAATACTTGCACTTCTTTTTCAAGACTTGCAACACGCTCCTTTAAACGTTTCTCACGCTTATTTCTTTTCTCTGCATATTCAGATTCAATACTGGCAATTTTGGTTTTATAGTACCCTTGCATTGCATTATAGAATGATATGTTTACCAAATTGTTCGTGTGATTTTGTTCTCCAAAATACACTTGTTTTGTGAGCATAAACCGTATCAGCTTATGAAAGGTTTCCTTTTTGAACTTCTTCTTAAAATTCTCGACAATTTCAATTCGAGTCATTTTGGAAGTATCTCCAAACAATCCTGAAAAGTATTTTTGTTGACTCATATAGTCCACATTGTTTTCATAGAGCGATAATGAGAATGCTACCATTTCATCTACTGAAAGTGATTTCTTGGTATCGATGTATTTTGTTTCTCGAATCATCTGAACAACTAGCTCGAATTGCTTGTTGTTCTCAATCTGTTTTTTACGAATTTCACGTTCCTTTATTTTCTCGATTTGTTCATCAGGTAAACAATCGGCCATTTTTCTATTGGCCAACGGTACAGAACGTACTTCTGAATCATTGTCCGATTCCTCGTTAATCTTTACAAATACTTCTTTGTGTAAGTAAGATTCTGGATGGAATACGATACCCTTTACGAATCCATTTTCTTCAGCTGAGTCGTACTTTTCAAATTCTTCTTTGTAGGTCTCGATGGCTTCATCCAGTTCTTCTTTCAATTCATCTAGGGTATAATCATAATTACGATATTCTTCCTTGATTGCTTCTAAAGTAGGTTCAATTGGTTTTTTAATGATTTCAACATCATCTAGAAGAAATACTTTCATTTTATTCTTCTCCAATTGAGAAATGACCAGCTGATTACTTTCTTCCTCTTCCCAATACTTTTGTATTTCCGGAATTAAAAGAATCTTTTCTTTCTGTGATTTTTCAATCAAGTTCAAGAACGACTTGTTTTTCTTGGTTTCGTAGCAAGCTGATTTTGTACAGACCATTTTACCATCGCCAAATAGGTTACCTTGATTTGCCGCATTGAATGGACACTCACTACAAGTTCCAGCTTTGGCTACCAATTTTTTGTCTGATATATCAAAAGGTGCTTTCTCTAAATCATAGGTCTGGTCTTTAATCATCCTGTTAATTTGATGAGCGTTGAAATCTTCGCCCATTGTTTCCAGCATCATTTGTTGCTCTTCAGGTTCAAATAAAGCAACGCCTACACCTAACGAAATTGTCATTTCTCCTTTACGCACATAAGTCTTAAAGCCTTCAATGAGCCCTGCTAATTTTAAACGTTGACGAATAAAATTATCGCCTCGTCCTAATCGCTTTGCAATTTCAGAAGCTGAGTATTTTTCACTCAAATAAGCAATTGCATCGGCTTCCTCAGTAGGCTCTACATCTTGTCTTTGAAGATTTTCGATTATTTGGACTTCGAGAACATCATTATTCTCATATTCCCTAACAATACACGGTATGGTTTTCTTACCTGCCAATTTACTGGCACGATATCTTCGTTCTCCCATTACAATTATATAATCATTTCCAGATTTTCGAACTGTGATGGGTTGAAGTACACCGTGCTTTTTGATACTCTCCGAAAGCCCTTTCAGAAGTATTTCATTATAGGTCTTTCTGGGTTGCGATGGATCTGTAACTATCTTCCCAATACTGAGATTCAGAATTTCCAGACCGATTGCTTGTTTAGCCAATTTCTCTTTGACTTCTTTCTTAACTGTAGTGGTTGTTTTACCACCTTTTCTGGTACTACTTGCTTTTGTTGTCATAATACTTAAATTTTAGATTAAACAATATTTAAGCAGAACCCAAACGGAAGATAAAATCTTGGCTCAAAAGGAAACGGAATAAATAAGCAAGGGAAAGAGCGATGGCTTTATGCCGTAGTCTTTTGATGGAAGTATTTTACGAGTTTATATTGCGGTTATATTGTATGATAATAAACTCCCCTTACAAAGAAGTAAGGTTGTGATTTACCCAAAATTTATTATTTTGATAGTAAATTCATAAGGATTAAAACCAAGTAGAAACATTTGATATTAATACAAATGTTGTCTTCAAAATACTAAAATGTTGTACCTATGTTGTACCTGAGTTTATTTTCAACTGAATTTTAAATGAAAAAAGCCGAAGAGAAATCTTCGGCTTTTGTACGGGTGGGGAGACTCGAACTCCCACACCGTAAGGCATTAGATCCTAAATCTAACGTGTCTACCAATTCCACCACACCCGCATTTCAATATTTTAACGTTTTTTATTTCGCTATGTCCTAAGTCTAGCGTGTCTACCAATTCCACCACGCCTGCAATTTCCCTCCAAATAAATATTGGATTAAACGGGATGCAAATATAAACAATAGTTTGAATATTCAAATAACTTTAATTAGGAAAAAATAGCACTTGTTTTTGTACTTTTGAAAGAATCATAAAAAAAGATGCAAATGCAAAATATTCAATCCTATATTGAACAACATAAAGACCGTTTTTTAAACGAACTTATTGATTTACTTAAAATACCATCTGTAAGTGCAGATTCGGCATATAAAGATGATGTTATCAAGACTGCAGAAGTGATTAAGACAAGTCTTGAAAAAGCAGGATGTGATCATGTAGAAATTTGTGAAACTGAAGGTTTCCCGATTGTATATGGTGAAAAAATGATAGATCCCGATTTACCAACAGTTTTAGTCTATGGACATTATGATGTGCAGCCTGCAGATCCTGTTGAATTATGGCATTCGCCTCCATACGAACCTGTAATTAAAAAAACAGACATTCATCCAGAAGGTGCGATTTTTGCTCGTGGTGCTTGTGATGATAAAGGCCAAATGTATATGCATGTAAAAGCAATGGAGTTTATGACATCAACAAACCAATTGCCTTGTAATGTAAAATTTATGATTGAAGGTGAAGAAGAAGTTGGCAGTGTTAATCTCTCTAAATTTGTACAAACACATCAAGAAAAACTCAAGAATGATGTGATCTTAATTTCAGATACTGGTATGATAGCTCAAGATGTACCATCAATTACAACTGGATTACGTGGTTTGAGTTACGTAGAAGTTGAAGTTACCGGACCAAATAGAGATTTGCATTCAGGCTTATATGGTGGTGCAGTTGCTAATCCAATAACTATTCTTACCAAAATGATTGCGTCTTTACATGATGAAAACAATCATATTACAATTCCTGGGTTTTATGATAAGGTTGAAGAACTTTCCGAAGAAGAAAGAGCCGAAATGGCGAAAGCTCCTTTTTCATTAGACGACTATCAAAAGGCTTTAGATATTGATGCTGTATATGGTGAAAAAGGCTATTCTACAAACGAGCGAAATTCTATAAGACCTGCTCTGGATGTTAATGGAATTTGGGGAGGCTATATAGGTGAAGGTGCAAAAACAGTAATTGCAAGTCAGGCGTTTGCAAAAATATCAATGCGATTGGTGCCTCATCAAGATTGGGAAGACATTACAAATTTATTTAAAACACATTTTGAAAGTATTGCTCCTGCTGGTGTTAAAGTTAAAGTTACACCTCACCATGGTGGTCAAGGTTATGTAACTCCAACTGATAGCGTTGGTTATCAAGCTGCTTCAAAGGCCTATAATGATACATTTGGTAAAAACCCTATTCCGCAAAGAAGTGGTGGAAGTATTCCTATTGTTGCTTTATTTGAACAAGAACTAAAAAGCAAAACTATTTTAATGGGCTTTGGCCTAAACAGTGATGCTATTCACTCACCTAATGAACACTTTGGCGTTTGGAACTACTTTAAAGGTATTGAAACAATCCCACTATTTTATAAATATTTCACAGAGTTAAGCAATAAATAATTCAGTAAAAAAGATAAAAAAGCCTCTAATTCAGATAACCGAATTAGAGGCTTTTACAATTAAACTATTATGCTACTCTTTTACGATTTTATACGTTCCTGCCTTTTCAGAAGACATCACATTCAAAAAGTAAATCCCCTGAGGTATATTTTTCACATTTAATGTGGTTAACGCTTCCGAAGAATTGGTCGCTAATATTAGTTTTCCAGACAAATCATAAAGCTTTATCTCTAAACCTTGAAATCCTATTGCTTCAATATTTAAATCGGTACGAACAGGATTAGGAAATACATTGATTTCATTTTCTAAAAATGATTCTACATTTAAAGATCCAAAAAACTTACAGTCACTACGTTCTGTACAACCACCAACAGTTACTTCTA
This sequence comes from Flavobacteriales bacterium 33_180_T64, assembly GCA_002162685.1. Taxonomy (GTDB): domain Bacteria; phylum Bacteroidota; class Bacteroidia; order Flavobacteriales; family Flavobacteriaceae; genus Psychroserpens. The sequence goes on along the minus strand of MAAQ01000020.1, from coordinate 368,232 downwards.
CTGCATAATTTCCATTAGATGGAGGCGCATAACTTTGATTTATAGCTCCTGAAATAAGCATATCTGTATCGCAATTATACCATTGGTATAACCCCGAAGATTGATTAGATGTTAATACGGTAACATTTTGTGTAATCGTATTATCAACCGCTACAAGACTTCCAGCAGTAGCCATATAGCCTGTAACTAATTTTACCATTTCATTGTAATACTGCAAATCTAAAGTTGCTGCACGATCTGCAGAAGAATGGTAGTACGGTGTTTGATCATTAGTCTCCCATGATTCTCCAACTAAAACAGCCGAAATAGCATCACTTGAACCATTTCCTGCAAACCAAAAACTTGCATGATCACTGGCTGTTGTTCCTGGATTAACTTCAATAACACTTAAATCAAACGTATATGTGTTTAGAACAGAAACGATGTCATTTTTCATAGCTGCAGAACCAGCAATGTCTCTATAATCAATATCAAATTCATTATCCCCAGCTTGACCAGGACTATCTCCGTCATAACCTATCATATCCATATTTAAAACGCCTAAGATATTATCTCCATTTACGGCAGCTAAATCTGCATAATACTGAGAACCTCTCAGGCCAATTTCTTCTTCATCCCAAAGCGCATATATAATTGTATTATCTAAGCATTGTTTAGATAATATTCTTGCAACTTCCAATACAGCTACAGTACCAGTAGCATTATCATCAGCACAATAATCAGCAACTGTATCATAATGAGCACAAACAATATAGATATTATTTGGAGTTGTCTTACCCAGCTGTGTAGCAATAATATTTCGTCCATTGGTATTAAATGACTGGTCTGTAATAGTAATATTATTTAAAGCCTCAAATTGTTCAACAAGATAATCACCAGCCAAATCATTATTAGCTTGTTGCCTATTTAAAATAGTTACTGTATTACCATCAACTGTTGTAGATATTTCTCCAGTAAATTCATTAATAGTTTGAGATAGTCGAGACATATTAACCTGATTTATAATATCCTGAACATCTTGTCCATAAGAAAATATGGAACAAAACAGAATACAGATTAAAGTCGTATTAATTCTTTTCATTGCGGGCTTTTTTCAAGTAATTTTCATCAAATATAGCTCATTTTGACAAAATATATACTGCTGTTATTTGTATATTAACTTTTTTATTCTACATTTGTAGAGTTAATTCTAAAAACGTAGAGCAATGCAATTATCAAAAACAGAAGAGCAACTCATGCAATATCTTTGGAAATTGGATACAGCTTTCATGAAAGATTTATTAGAATCTTATCCAGAACCAAAACCCGCAACAACCACAGTTGCAACACTTTTAAAGCGTATGATAAACAAAGGTTTTGTTGCATATAAGCTCTATGGTAAATCACGAGAATATTATCCCTTAGTTAAAAAGAAAGACTATTTCTCAAAACATGTAAATACGCTTATCAAAACCTTTTTTAATGATAGTGCATCTCAATTTGCTTCTTTTTTTACTAAAGAAACTGATTTGTCAAAAGAAGAATTAGAAGATTTAAAAGCGTTGATAGACAACGAAATTAAAAACAAATAAGTATGTTAATTTATCTCATAAAATTTAGTGCATGTCTCGCCGTATTTATGGTGTTTTACAAACTGTTTTTAGAAAAATCAAGCATCCATAACTTTAAACGATTTTATCTTTTAAGTGCTCTAGCAATAGCCTTAATAATACCCTCAATAACTTTTGTAGAGTATATGGAGCCTGTAGTCACAAATTTTAACCCTTTTGAATCAGTTACAACTACTAATACTACAGAAGCAGCTCCACAAATAAGAGCAATAGATTACTTACCATTAGCTTTATGGTGCATTTATGGATTAGGTGTTTTAATTTGTATCCTTAAATTTTGCCGAAATCTATACCAAATCGTTTATAGAATTAAGAACAACCCAAAACATAAATCTGAACGTTTTATTAATGTCTTGGTTAATAATTTAGCAATTCCTCACACATTTTTCAGTTACATCTTTTTAAATAAATACAAATTTGAAAATGAAGAAATCCCAAAAGAGATCCTACTTCATGAACAAACACATGCCAAACAAAAGCACAGCATAGATGTCATTCTTTTAGAACTTTTTCATATTGTATTCTGGTTTAATCCACTTTTATACTTAATAAAAAAAGAAGTCAGACTCAACCATGAATTCTTAGCAGATCGTGCTGTTTTAAATAGTGGAATCCAACCTGCGACATACCAAACCTTATTATTGGCTTTCTCATCAAAAGCTTCTCATCAACATTTGGCAAATGCCATTAATTATTCATCTATCAAAAAACGATTTACAGTTATGAAAACAAAAACATCAAAAACATCAATTTGGTTACGTAGCATCTTGCTTCTACCAGTATTAGCTATAATGCTATATAGTTTTACCGATCGAAAACAAGTTGTCATAGAACATGCTGAACCTAAACAAGAAACAGCGATGGAACCTTCTCCAGAACCTTCTGAAATTGGTTTAACAAAAACAGAAATTAAAAATTCAAATCAAGATCTACCTGAACCGCTCGAAAATGAAAAAGAACTTGAAACTACAAACGCTCAACAAAAAGCAACTCCTGAGCAATTAGCAGAATACAATAATTTTGTTAGACGGTTTAACAAGCAACCAGAAAAACAACGTATTATAAAACTTAAAGATTTAAAGCGCCTTAAGTATTTATACAACCTTATGAGTACTGAACAGAAAAAAAATGCGGAGCCTTTTCCTAAATTTCCTCCTCCTCCTCCTCCTCCTCCTCCTACACCTAAAGTAATAGAAGTAGTAAAAGTAATGCCTCCTCCTGCGCCAAAAGTGATAGAAGTAGAAAAGGTTATGCCACCACCTCCACCGCCTCCAATACCTACTAATGCAACTATAGAGCAAAAAAAACAGTATAAGAAGATTATAGATGAGTATTATAAACGTTATAAAATAAAAAACGGAGAAGTCACAAAAAAAATGCCTCCACCACCGCCTCCAATTCCTAAAAATGCGACTCCAGAACAAAGAAAAAAGTATCAAAAAACAATAGATGATTATAAGAAAAAACATGCTAAAAGCGTCTCTAAAACAAAAGCTGTTTCTGTAAAAATCAGAGAAGTTAAAGAAGTTTTGCCTCCTAAATCAACATTAGATGTTGTAATTGATATGGCAAAAAAAAAGGCAAAATTTATTTATAAAGGGAAAGAAATATCATCAGACAAAGCCATTTTATTAGTAAAGAACAATAAAGACCTTAACATTGATGCGAGGCACTATAATTCAAAGAATCCACAGGTGATAATTTCCAAAGAGCCCATTAGGATCAAAGAATCTAATCCAAAAAAGAAAACGAAACATCAAAAAACCATTGGTAATTACGATAAAAAACAGGGCAAACTTAAAACAGGTTTTATAACTGCAAACAACAAAAAATTGTATTATACTGTTATAGATGATAAAACAACATATTATAATAGATATGGTGTTGTAACAGACAAAAAAGGAAATGAACTTAGACCCGGAGAACAAACCAATGCATCTAATGTAATTCCTGAAAGTCATATAACTAAAGTTTACCATAATGACAAAGTGGTCAGTGAATTTAAAAATGATGACTCCAATCCAAAAGACATTCCTACAACACTACAATTAGCAAATAAAGGCGCTGTATTTTATTATCAAGGAAAAGAAATCTCTGGCAAAAAGGCTATTGAGCTAACAGATAATAATACAGAATTAAATATTCAGATTATTAATATAGAATCTAAAAAACCAATTGTTAAACTTTCCAAAGAACCGATTAGAATTTAAAATTTAATTAAAGCCTCGAAATTTTCGAGGCTTTTCATGTAACAAATTGATGGTTTTTGCGTTCTAATAGACAATCAATCAAAATCAAATCATCATGTTAAAAAAATTCTTCATCATCTGTTCTGGATCAGATACAGATATTCTCGATAATTGCTCTATAGGCGAACAAAATAAATTTGCAGGTATTGGAGCCACTGTATTCTTTACCGCCGTAATGGCATTCATTGCATGTAGTTATGCACTTTATACTGTTTTTGATAATGCGTATACAGCGATAGGCTTTGGTCTTGTTTGGGGATTATTGATTTTTAATCTCGATCGTTTTATTGTATCAACAATTAAAAAAAGGAACAATATTATAGACGAAATTATCCAAGCAGCTCCACGGTTAATTCTAGCAGTGATTATTGCTATAGTTATTTCAAAACCTTTAGAACTCAAAATCTTTGAAAAAGAAATTAATCAAGTACTTCTAGAACAAAAAAACGATTTAACCTTAGCCAATCAAACTCAAATTGCGCAACAATTTACACCTAACGTTGAAGCTCTTGAAGCTGATATTAGTACACTTCAATCCCAAATAACAACCAAAGAAACTGAAGTTAATGCGTTATATAGTGTATATATTTCTGAAGCAGAAGGTACAGCAGGAACACAATTATTAGGAAAAGGTCCTGTATATAAAGAAAAGCGCGAAAAACATGATGCCGCTCTTGCCGAACTACAGCAATTAAAAACAGATAATAAAGCTAAAATTAAAGCTACTGAAGCTCAAATAGCACAGTTAAAAACCGATTATGACACGCAGGTAACTTCAACACAACCAATTATCGATGGATTTGATGGATTAATGGCTCGAGTAAATGCTCTTGGCGAATTACCTTGGCTTCCATCTTTGTTTATTCTGCTTTTATTTTTAGCAGTTGAAACCTCTCCTATTTTTGCTAAATTATTATCTCCAAAAGGAGAATACGATTACAAATTAGAAGATGCAGAATCAGCAGTTAAAACATGGGTAGAACAAAAAGTGAACGAGCGTAAAATCTTATTTCAAACAGACCAAGCACTTAATAATAGAATTTATAATGATATTGCAGAAGAAGATGAATTGTATGCATATAAACGAAAAAAAGCTCGTGAGTTGATGCAGCTTCAGGCAGATGCGTTCTTCAAACATCAAAAAAATGCTTTATAATTTTGAGTATATTTAGATTCTAAATATACTCCTATGAAATATGCTTATTATTTTTTGGTCATCCTTTTAATTTCCTGCCAAAAAGAAACAAAAGACGTCACTAATACAATGATTTCAGAAGATAATACTGAAGTCGCTATTGCAAAGATAAAAGAAGTTATGTCTGCTCAAGAAACAGCATGGAACAATCATGACCTTGAAGGGTTTATGGCTGGATATTGGAATAGTAATTCTTTAAAATTTTATGGTAGTAACGGGCTTACTCAAGGTTGGAATAACACCTTAGCAAATTATAAAAAAGGATATCCAACACCTGCAGAAAGTGGTACATTACGTTTTGTTATTAATGACATTTCTAAAATTGAAAATGATAATTATTGGGTTATGGGCGAATATCATTTATCACGACCAATTGGGGATGCTAGTGGTGTGTTTATGATTATTTTTAAAAAGATTGAAGGCGAATGGAAAATTGTTGCCGATATGTCCTGTTAATTAAGCTGCTTCATCAGAATTAAAATTATTTGACAGGCTGCTTTGCTCCATTCCTATAATAGATAAGCGCTTGTTTCTAACTAATGCTTCATTGTGTAATTGCGCAATAGCACATACACCATAACGATCAATACTTGTTAAATTTTCAATGTTAACTGTGATCAAATTAGTCTTATCGAAGACATTTCTAAATCGTTTTTTAAACACATGAATATTATATCTATCTAGTGCTCCTTTAATTTTAAAAAAATTATTTGCGTGTGTGATTTCTAGGGTCATAATATATGATTTAGGTTATAATAGTAATACCACTTTGTTGCTATTAATCAATATTATGTTATTATAAATATCTAAAATAAAACAGCAATTCTATTATATTTTCGATTAAATGTATCATTGGTTGGTTTTAGATTATAAATGGTCTTTTTTACCCGATAAACAACACGTTATAAACACATTACAAAACACAGCTTTAATAGCCTTAAAGCATTCTTATCTATTTACAAGTATAGAAATCACTTTTATATAAAATAGTCTTTAATATTGGTTACTTTTACTTTTCATATAGTAAAAATTAAATGATTCGAAGGTTTTTTTCATCTCTACTTATCACAAAAGAAAGCGCACTAATATTATGCTTATTAATGAGTGTCATTGTTTATAGTTGCAAACAAAAGAATCCTATTAAAAAAAAATATTTAACCTATAGCAAAAATGTACTTGATTATCATATTACTCCAAAAGATTCTTTAGACAAATCAGGTTTGATGTTCTCAGATCAAGGCGCATGGTTTGCATATAGTTTGCCTAAAACAGAAGATCCCATAATTGGTTTTTCTGGTCCTTTTTTAATGACGCAACAAAATGGTATTTGGAGTAGTCGTTCATTGTCAAAATTGTATTTTACTACTGGACAGAATAAAAAACCGCTGTTAGATATCAAAAGTGATCTTAAAGAACAATACAGTTATACAAGTCATTTAGAACAAACATTTAAAAGTGAGAGCATACAATTAAAACAAGAACTTGTTTTTATGTCAGGTCATACTGCTTTGCAACGAACAACTATTACTAATATTTCAAAACGTTCTATTCAATTAAACACTAGTATTCAAGGGACCATTTCTAATATTGGAATAACAATATCAAAAGAGAATAACGGTATTAAATTACATTCTGAAAAATCATCTGCTGTTGGTTATATCAGAACAAAAAATGACATTGAATTAATTGATCATAATCTAGTTGAAAACAGGTTTTATACTATTCACTTAAAAACATTAAACCTTCAACCAAACGAATCTAAAGAAATCACTATTTCTCAAACTTTTATATTTCCAGAATATTCATGGGAAAGTGAGAAAAAACTAATTGCTAATGTAGATTTTGATTCCGTTTTAAATTTAAAAAAAACGGAAAAGAAGATACAACTTGAATCTCTAATAAATAATAGAAAAACACCATTTCAAGATGATAAGTATGCTCAAGTTTTAGCAAAAGCACACTTAACACTTCAAAATAATTGGCGTTTACCAGCTGGAGAAATAAAACATGAAGGTCTGTTTCCTAGTTATCATTACAAATGGTTTAATGGCTTTTGGTCTTGGGATTCTTGGAAACATGCTGTTGGCTTATCATATTATAACACTGCTTTAGCAAAAAAACAAATGAAACTTATGTTTGAGTTTCAAAATGATGACGGATTTGTTGCCGATTGTGTTTACAGAGATACCCTAATCGAAAAGCATAATTATCGCGATACAAAACCTCCTCTTTCGGTCTGGGCTGTTTCAAAAATTTATAAAAAAGATCATGACATTTCATTTATTAAAGAAATGTACCCTAAACTAAAAAAGTATCATTATTGGTGGTATAAAAAACGAGATCATGATAATGATGGCTTATGTGAATATGGCTCAACAGACGGGAGTTTAATTGCAGCTAAATGGGAAAGTGGAATGGATAACGCTATTCGGTTTGACAATTCCAAAATTTTAAAAAACTCGCAAAACGCATATTCTATTAATCAAGAAAGCGTAGATTTAAATGCTTACCTCTATGCCGAAAAACTTTATTTAGCTGAATTGGCTAGTGCTTTACAAAAACCAGATGACTCAATAACATTAGTAAATGAAGCCAAGCAATTAAAAGTTAAAATTCAAACCCAATTTTACGATGAAAAAGACGGTTGGTTTTATGATACTAATATAGAAGGAACACTATTCATAAAGGGTGAAGGAAGTGAAGGCTGGACTGCACTTTGGGCTAATGCAGCAACGCAAAAACAAGCAGAAGCCGTTAAGAATAAAATGATGAATCCCGAAAAATTCTTTACTAAGGTTCCTTTTCAAACAATGAGTGCAGATCATGAAAAATTCGCACCCTTAAAAGGCTATTGGAGAGGCCCAAATTGGTTAGATCAAGCTTATTTTGGTGTGAAAGGCTTACGAAACTATGGCTTTAATGATGATGCAAATAAAGCGACTATACAAATCTTAGAAGGCGCAGAGGGTCTTTTAGAAAAAGGGCAATCTATAAGAGAAAATTATCATCCGTTAACAGGTGAAGGGTTGCATGCTCAAAATTTCAGTTGGAGTGCTGCACATATTATAATGTTATTACTTAAAAATTAAAATCCTATGAAATCTATTCGTGTTTTTTATACACTACTTCTCGTATTAAGTCTTGTTAGTTGTAAAGCTACTCAAAATGTAGCTACTCCTAAAGCTCCAAAAGAAATATCAAATTTTGAAAAATTAGCAGCAATAGAAAATGTTGTAAGCATCGAAAAAAGAAAGCAAACAAGTCATTTTAATGAGAATTATGAAATTTGGTTTGAACAACCAATAGATCATAATGATGCTTCAAAAGGGGCATTTAACCAACGTGTTTTTTTAGGTTTTGAAAGTCCTTCTCTACCTGTAATTGTTGAATTAAGAGGTTATGGAATTGGAACTGAAAGAGCTGGTGAATTAGCCGCTCACTATAGTGCTAATCAACTCACCATTGAACATCGCTATTTTAATAATTCACGTCCAAACACAATTGACTGGAATACATTAACAATTGAAAATGCAGCTAAAGATCAAACCGCTATAATTAATAGTATTAGAAATGTTTTATATCCTGAAGCAAAATTTATTACAACTGGTATTTCTAAAGGTTGCCAAACAACGATGGCACATCGTCGGTTTTTTCCAAATAATGTAGATGCTAGTGTGTGTTACGTTGGACCTCTTAACTATAAACGTGAAGATCCAAGAGTTTATCAATTTTTAAAAACAGTTGCAAATCAAAAAGATCGAGACAAGGTTATTGCTTTTCAAGAACTTTGTTTTAAAAATAGAGCCGCACTTTTACAAATAATGAAAGATGAAGCTTTAAATAAAAATATGTCTTGGGAGTTTGGTGTAGAGAAAGCTATAGATTATACCATTCTTGAATATTCATTTGCGTTTTGGCAATGGGGAATCTCTCTTGAAAATATTCCTAACCAAGAGGTCTCTTTAGAAACAATATACACGCATTTAATTGATGTTGTTGGTTATGGTTTTTTTGAAGAGAAAGCGGTGAATAATCTTCAACCATATTTCTGGGCTGCTTTAACTCAACAAGGTATTTACGGTTATGAAACTGCGCCTTTTAAAAATTATTTAAATACTGAAGTGATTTATAAATTTGATTGGGCCTTCCCTGAAGGTATCTCTAAATCTTTCGAATTAAAACCAATGCAAGAGATTAAATCCTTTTTAGACAATTCTGCTGAAAAAATGTTATTTATTTATGGTGAATATGATGCATGGAGTGCAACAGCTGTAGAGTTGAGTAATACTGCTCAAAAAAGAGAACTCTATAAATTTGTTAAGCCGAAAGGTGATCATAAAACTAGAATTAAAAGCTTTACAACAACTAACCAAAAGTCTATTTATGATATTATTGATAAATGGATACAAAACTAAATTAATAGCTTGATATGAGGTGATTCTCAAAAAACAGTATTAATCTATTACATATATAATTTACAAAGAGTTAAAACCGTCTATCTACACGAAATGCATCTAATGGTATTGTCGTTTTTTTATCTGAAATAATTTCTGAAACTAATTTTCCGGTTGCTGGACCTAAACTCCATCCCATCATAGCATGTCCCGTTGCTATAGTTAGGTTTTCGCATTTTGAAGACCTGCCTATATAGGGCAAGCCATCTGGTGAACATGGTCGCAAACCACAATCTGCATTCGCTTTTTCTTCTAAAGAAATGTCTAATCCATTATAAAAATGCTTTGCAGCATTGGCAATAGCATTCACACGAGCAGGATTAATAGCGTGATTAATTCCACCAACTTCCATAGTTCCTGCAAAACGTGTAAAACCATGCATTGGAGTTACTGCAACTTTTGCTTCACACAAAATAGTTGGAATTGTAATTCCTGTGTCTCTAGAAACATCTATTCGATACCCTTTTCCTGCCTGAATTGGGATTTTAATACCTAGTTTTTTTGTGATTAACGGACTCCAACTTCCTGCAGCCAAAACGACTTCATTTGCTTTAATTTCTCTTTTATTTGTAATTACTTTTGATACGCTTTTATCAGAAACAATAACATCTAAAACTTCTTCCCTACTATATATTACTACTCCTTTAGACTTTAGAAATTTAATCATTTCAGGCATAAAATCTGATGGAGTCATATGAGCGTCTGAATCAAAATATACAGCGCCTTTAATATTCAAATTAGCTCGAGGCTCTAACTTATCAACGTCTTCTTTAGATAAGTTTTTCACAACTAAACCTTCTTTAATTCCACGTTTACCAATTTGCCATTCTTCTTCTCCAACTTTATCTGACTGATAACACATCAATAATCCTTTACGCTCATAATGAAACTTAAAATCTGTTGAATTCTTTATATCTTCATATAAATCTCTACTTAATAAATTAATATCTTTAATAACTGGAATAGCACGCTCCACCTTTTCTTTTGTTGCTGATCTTTTAAAAGCTAATGACCATTTAAAAAAATCGAGATCTAATCGAGGTTTTACATAAAAAGGACTACTTGAATTAAACATCCATTTAAGCCCTTTTGTTATCATTCCTGGAGCGGCTAATGGCATAAAATGACTTGGTGTTATATAACCTGCATTTACAAATGAAGCGCCTGTAGTAAAGTTTGACTTATCAATTACTGTTACTTGATGTCCCTCTTTTTGAAGGTAATATGCTGAGCACAATCCAATTATTCCACCACCAACAATAATGACTTCCTTTTTCATTTTGTTATCTTAAGTTTGAATTTTATTATGTTAAATCACCTGAAAACCATAAGCATAAGGATCATTCTCTGGATCTATAGTAATCGTATTATGTCCATAAATTTTTGCCCAACCTTGAATACTTGGTATAATCGCCTTTTCCCCTTCTAATAGTGTTTCTTTCTCTACTCTACCAATAAACTTTGAGCCAATAAAACTTTCATGAATAAATGCCTCACCAATATTTAATTTTCCTTTAGCATATAACTGTGCTAATCGAGCTGATGTCCCTGTTCCACAAGGACTCCTATCTATAGCTTTATCTCCATAAAAAACAGCATTTCTCCCAGAAGAATTTGAATCTATTGGATCTCCAGTCCATAACATATGTGACACATCTCTAATTGTTTCATCTTCTGGATGAACAAAATGATTAGGATATTTTTCATTAATACGATCTCTTACAATTTGTGAGTATTGAACGATCTTACTCGCAGTAAAATCGTGAACCCCAGAGAAATTTTCTTGAGGATCTACAATAGCATAATAATTCCCCCCATAAGAGACATCAAACGTAATCTCTCCTAATTCTGGACATTCAATAGTTAGGTTTTCAGCAGCTAAATAACTTTTAACATTAATTAATTTTACCCAATCCACTTTATTTCCTGTCTGTTGGTAATCAATCTCAACCAAGCCTGCAGGAGTTTCCATATTAATTTTTCCTGGAATTTTGGGTGTCACCAAACCTTCTTCAATTGCAATAGTTATGGTTCCAATCGTTCCATGCCCGCACATAGGTAAACAACCTGAGGTTTCAATAAACAGAATAGCAAAATCGTTTTCTGGATTGTGAGGCGGATATAAGATACTTCCACTCATCATATCATGTCCTCTAGGTTCAAACATTAAACCTTTTCGAATCCAATCGTACTCAGTTAAAAAGTGTTGACGCTTTTCACTCATTGTTTTTCCAATAAGGTTAGGGCCACCTTCTTTTATAACTCGAACAGGATTACCACAAGTATGTGCATCAATACAAACAAAAGTTGATTTACTCATTTTTTGTTCTTTCTATATAGTTATTAACTCTGTTTTCTAATATAGCAAGTGTAACGGTTCCCTGTTCTAAAATGATTTCATGATATTCCCGAATATCAAATTTAGAACCTAACTCTGCTTTAGCTTTTTTTCGTAATTCTCTAATCTTCAACTCTCCTATTTTGTAAGACAAAGCTTGTCCAGGCCAAGAAATATAGCGATCTGTTTCTGTATTAACTTCATGTAATGATAATGCAGTATTAGATGACATAAAATCAATGACTTGTTGACGTGTCCATCCCTTAGCATGAATTCCAGTATCGACTACCAAACGACAAGCTCTCCACATTTCATAAGTTAATTTACCAAATTGTTCATATGGCGTTGTATACATTCCCATTTCATCTGCTAAAAACTCAGAATACAATCCCCAACCTTCACCATAAGCAGACAAGTACAGGTTTTTTCTAAACTGCGGAATACTATCTCCTAATTCATTATTTAAACTCCCTTGTAAATGGTGTCCAGGAACTGCTTCATGAGCTGTTAATGAAGCCAAAGTGTATAATGTTCTGCTAGGCAAATCAAATGTATTAACCCAGTAATAACCCGGATCTGTACTTTCTTTTGTAGTCCCTATGTATCTTCCTCCTGTATACTTGGGAGCAATTGCATCAGGAACAGGTGCAACACCATAAGGTTTGCGAGGTAATGTTTTAAAAAAACGTGGTAATTGCTCATCTGCTCGTTTCGCCATATCACGAGCAATCATTAATAATTCTTCTGAGGTCTTAGCATAAAATTGTTCATCTGTTCTTAAAAATTCAAGAAAATCAGCAAAACTCCCTTTAAAATTTAAATCTCTAATAATTTGCGTCATTTCGGCTTTAATACGAGTAACTTCTTTTAATCCTATTTGATGAATGTCGTCAGCAGTATATTTTGTACTTGTTGTATAAAAATTAATACGATCTTGATAGTATTTATTCCCATTTGGTGTTTCTGAAATACCTAAAGTAGTTCTTGTATTTGGAAAATACTCTGTTTCAAAAAACTGCTTGATTCGTTTAAATTCTGGTGTTACTTTAGCTTCTATGATCTCTTTTGCAGCAGTTAATATTGAATCTTTTTGTGATTGACTCAAATCTGAGGGTAAGTTTTTAAAAGGCGAATAATAAAAACTATCTTTAAAATCGTCAACAATATGGTCATCATAAGTAGATTCATAACCTTTAAAAATAATAAGGGGTTGAGACATTCCTTTTTCTAGTCCTTCGCGAAGGTTTACAAAGTGCTGATCTACAAAAGATGGTAATACATTTAATTTATTAAGATACTCTTTAACTTGTGCATAGTTATTTAAAGGTCTTACTAGATATGTCAAACTATTATGAAATCCAGCATCTGAAAGTAAAGGGTTTAAATATTGTTCAAACTCATAATAATTAATTTGATCTTGCAGAATAAACTTTAATAGCTCAGCCGAAATTTGTTCTGTTTCACTTAAATTGTCTATTGTTATATTAGATAATTCTTCTAATTTGTCTTTAGCAAATTCTGCTTCAGATTGATAATACGCTTTTGTAAAAAGACCTAAAGGATATGTTTTTTTGTCATATCCTTCGTAGTCTTGATAACTATTAATTATTTGGTCTAATTCTTTTGATGCAGTATTAGATTTTTCTTTTTCACATCCAAAAATTAATAGCGAAATCGTTACTAAAATTATTTTAAAACACTTCATATTACATGTTTAGTTTGCTTATTATTTACAAGTCTTAAAATCCCTAAAGGGTTTTGATTTTTCAACTCGTCTGGAAGCAATTCATTTGGCCAATCTTGGTAACTAAATGGTCTCACCCAACGTTTTATAGAATGAATTCCTACTGCTGTAAAGCGACTATCTGTTGAAGAAGGATATGGACCTCCATGAACCATAGACGGACACACTTCAACTCCAGTTGGCACGCCATTATAAATGATTCGACCTACGCGATTTTGCAAAGCAAAAACACTTCCCAAATAATTTGACGTTTCGCCTTCATCTGCGATAATAGTTCCTGTTAATTGACCTTCTAACTGAGAGATAACAGCTTCCAATTGAACAGCATCATCACACTCTACTACCATAGAAAATGGTCCAAACACTTCTTGATGTAATGTTGGGTTTTGTAAAAAAGTATTTCCTTTTACTGTAGTAATCGTTTGCCTAGCATAATTAACTTGCACATCTAAGTCATAATTCGCAACAACATTTAACTCTGGCTGTGACAAGATCTTCTCTTTATTGCTTTCATAAGCTTCAATAATATTTGGATGCAACATACATGAAGGTGAAATCTCTATAATTTCTTTTGACAGGTCTTGAATGAAACTTGAAAGTTCATCACTCTTAATTCCTAATAACAGCCCAGGATTTGTACAAAATTGACCTGCACCTAAAGTAATAGAACTGGCATACGTTTTAGCTAGACTTTCAGTTCTATTTCGCAATGCATTTGGTAAAATAATAACTGGGTTGACACTTCCCATCTCGGCAAAAACAGGAATTGGTTCTTCCCGTTGAGCTGCTAAATTATATAATGCCCTTCCGCCATTAATACTTCCTGTAAATCCAACAGCTTTTACACCTGAATGTTTTACTAATTGTGCTCCAACCTCAATTCCACTTGAATTTAAATTTGAAAAAACACCATTAGGCATTCCTGTTTTTTGAGCTGCTTTTACAATAGCAGAAGCTACCAATTCACCAGTTCCAGCATGCATTGGATGAGACTTCACAATAACTGGACAACCAGAGGCTAATGCTGCAGCTGTATCTCCTCCAGCTGTTGAATATGCTAATGGAAAATTGCTTGCACCAAATACGACTACTGGTCCTAATGGAATCATCATTTTACGAATGTCTGATTTTGGCATTGGTTGACGTTCAGGTTCCGCTGTATCTATAGTTGCTTCAACCCATGACCCGTTAGCAACTAGTTCGGCAAAACTTCGTAATTGGCCTACAGTTCTTCCTCGTTCACCTTTAGCACGACCTTCAGGTAAGCCTGTTTCAGAACAATACATATGAATGAGTTTATCATCGAGTGCTATTATTTCATCTGCAATAGCATTTAAAAATAGTGCTTTCTTTTTCCCAGAAATACTTCTAAATAGTTTAAACGCTTCTGAAGCTAAATTTACAGCTTCATTTATTTCATCTGTTGTCGCCTCTATAAACACTTGCTCATTTTCAATATTGAGCTGGGCATTAAAGGTTTTGTATACGGTTGCACCTTTTGCCGACAATTGACTTCCTATATAATTTTTTCCTGTTATCATTTAGAATTGATTCTTTTTAAATGTGCATTAACATCAACTGGTTTATGAATTATTTTAGTTGATACTGGATATTTTTCTAATAAATTCTTTGGACGAATTGGTCGCTTCTCAAACCCACCTCCACAGTTAGGACAAACTTGATGTAATACATGATCAACACAATCTTTACAAAATGTGCATTCAAAAGTACACACCATTGCTTCTTCTGAATCAAATGGTAAATTTTTATTACAATGTTCACATGTTGGTCTAATCTCTAACATTTTATAGATTTTTATAATCTGGTAATGATGGGCGATTTTTTAAACCTTCATCAATCACTTTTAATACGTGCTCACGTTCATCTCCAAAAAGTGGTAAACGAGGAGCGCGAACATTTTCGGTTCCTATTCCAGTAGCTACTTCAGCTAATTTTATATTCTGAACTAATTTAGGGTTTATATCCAACTCTAGCAATGGTAAAAACCAACGATAGATATCAATAGCCTCTTTAATTCGTCCAGCTTTTTGAAGTTCATAAATAGCAACAGTCTCAGCAGGAAATGCACAAACCAAACCAGCAATCCAACCATCGGCTCCCATGAGCAAACTTTCTAAAGCTAATGTATCAACTCCAGTCATAATTTTAAGTCGGTCACCAAAACGGTTTTTAATTCTTGTCACATTAGAGATATCTCTTGTAGACTCTTTAACTGCCTCAATGTTATCGCATTTTAACAGCTCTTCGAACATATCTAAGCTAACCTCAACTTTATAATCGACAGGGTTGTTGTACACCATAATTGGCAATGCTGTATTATTAGCGACAGCCTTAAAATATTCTACAGTTTCTCTATCACCAGATTTATAGCGCATAGGAGGTAACATCATTAAACCTTTAGCGCCATCACGTTCTGCTGTTTGCGCTGCTTTAATAGCATCTTTAGTCGTTTGCTCTGCTATATTAACCAACACTGGAACTTTACCATTTACAAGACGAACAGTAGCCTTAGTCAAAATACTTTTTTCAACATCATTTAAGGTGCTCGCTTCTCCTAAAGTACCTCCAAGCACAATCCCATGAACACCTGCTTCTAACTGGGTTTCAATATTGTGTTCAAACATATGCAAATCTAATGTATCTGAGTTGGTAAATTTTGTTGTAACTGCAGGCATAACACCTTTCCATTCTATACTCATAATTTGTTTTTTTTAATACTGTAAAACTAGCGCACTCCTTTTAAATTTTATGATGGCGATTTATCCAATACTAATACTATATTATCCATAAAAATTACAAAAATTATATTATTAAGTAGTATTTGCTTATTTTAGACATTGAAAATTTTAATTAAGTGAAAGTATTACCCTTTAAAATCCCTAAACCTGATTTTGATGCGCTTGTTTTTCAAGTAGATAAAGACATTCTGTTTTTTGACAAACTGCATCAGCATAAAGAAATACAATTAAGTTTAATTGTTGAAGGTGAAGGCACACTAATTGTTGGAGATACTATAAACTATTATAAAAAGGGAGATGTATTAATCATTGGAAGTCATATTCCTCATGTATTTAAAAGCGATTTAAATACAACTCAAAATTCACATATGTTGACCCTCTTTTTCACTAAAACCGCTTTTGGGTCACATTTCTTTAATCTTGAAGAATTAAAAGAATTAAATCCATTTTTTAAACGTTCAAAACAGGGATTCAAAATCACTTCACACAAAAAAATGGTTTCATCTTTATTTGAACACTTACATGAAGCTTCAAAATTGCAACGATTTATGATATTACTTGAGATTCTTCAATTAGCATCAAAATCAAGTTATACAAGTCTATCATCTTTCATATATGATAAGAAATATACAGCTATAGAAGGAAAGCGTATGCGTGATGTTTTTGAATATACTATGAATAACTTTAATAAAGATATTACATTAACCCTAATTTCAGGTGTGGCTAATATGACAAAAAATGCGTTCTGTAAATATTTTAAAAAACGGACGAACAAAACATATATTACATTTTTAAATGAATTACGAATTGAGCATTCCTGTAAGTTATTATTAACAAATAAAGATTTATCTATATTAGAAATTGCTGAACTAACAGGCTTCCATAATATTTCAAATTTCAACAGGCAATTTAAAGCTATAAAAAAGATGAGCCCATCTACGTTTAAAACATTAAAACGATAACGTTCTAAGTCTTTTTAACATACTGAGTAATAATAACAATTTGTTGAGGGCCAACTTTACCTTCAATATACTCAGCATTTTCGCGATCTAGTCTAATATTTCTAACAGCTGTTCCTTGTTTTGCGATCATACTAGAACCTTTTACTTTTAAATCTTTGATTAAAACAACCGAGTCACCAGATTCTAAAACAACGCCATTAGCATCACGATGAATAATTTTATTAGCTTCATCTTCATGTTCACCTGTTGCTCTAGCTAAAGCTATTGCTTCTTCATCTAGATACATCATGTCTAATAAATCTTGTGGCCAGCCTTCGTTACGTAGACGTTGTAACATCCTCCAGGCCATAATTTGAACTGCCACATGTTCACTCCACATACTATCATTTAAACATCTCCAATGATTAGCATCCATATCGGTTTTACCTTCAATTTGATCTAAACAGGTACTGCAAACCAAAACATCATTAGCTACATTTTCATTTAATGATGGTGGAATCATATACTGCTTTAAATCTTGAGTAGATGTGCATAATTCGCAAGTGCTATTACTTCGTTCTTGTAGAGTTTGTAGTACGCTCATTGGTTTGTTTTTTTGCAATAATACATCTAAATAAGAGCTTTTACAAATGTCTATGATAAAATTGAATCTCCATTTTAAAAGGCAAAGGATGCCAAATGACATCCTTTTGAATTTTCATTTAAAAGCTTAGTTATTTTGAAAGTTCTGGTATAAAAGTATAAATATAATCACCATGAACTCCTGTGAAATATTTCCCCATTTTCTTACCTCTCTCTTTTCGAGCATCATCATCTGGCCATGCTGCTTTGACAAGTTCAGCGCTTCTATTAAACATTTTATCTAAGTCGGCTTCTGAGTCTAGATAAAACACTTCAACAAATTCTGTTCTATCTGCTCCCCAGGCATGTACACTTGGAAAATATGCTTTGATATGTTCGTTTTGATGAATGATTTTTTTGGTGCCTTCCATGCGTAATTCTTTAAATTCTTTTTGAGTTCCATCTTCTGGAAAAGCGAAATGACTCACTCTAACATAAGTAATCATTTCCTTATCCATTGGTGCTGTTGGGAGTTTTGCTCCAGGTATAGTGGCATAAATTTCATCTGAATGAAAATTAGAATAGTAGGCGCTTTGCTTTTTAAAAAACAGATCTCTAGCGTCTTCATCAGGCCATGCTTGTTCAATTAGCTCATTATTTCGTTCACCGGCTTTATTAATATCTTCCCAAGAAGCAAAAGATTGCACATATACAACTTCTCTATTATCTGGTGTATAACGATGCCAATAAAATCCGGCTCCTACGATATACTCATTCTTTTTGGTCACTTTGTCTAAAAATTCTTTTTCGACAGCGATCCAAGTATCTTTATCAAAATCTTTATACTCCATATTCCAGTGCATTGTAGTTACTGTAATATATTCTGGTCCTTTGGGAGCGTCTTCTTGAGCGAAGGTTTTGGTACTAAATAACAATAGTGCTATTGTTATTACAATTAAAAGTTTGCGAGTTGTTTTCATAACTGAAAAAATTAAGGTTAGTATAAATTGATTATTATTTACTATTCTTAATTTGGGACAAGCCAACTTAGGGGTAAAAGTATATTTTATCTAACTTTTAATAACTGGGGAGAATGTCAGACGGGTTATAAATTTACGAAAATATTTTTAAATCATTGTTTTTGAGAATTTTAGATTATCAAAACATATAACTTGAGCGGTTACTTTCATCCTAATGTTTTTTCCTTTTAGTCATATCTTTAACAACTCTATTTATACATGAGGTTAATTAATTCACAAACCATTTTAAACGCTCATTCATTTTCATTTGTTAAACCACTCTAAGCTTCGTTGAATCTGTAGTTTTTTTAGTTCTATAGACCCATGCTATTTGTACTAATTGTCCTACTATTTTTATGGAATCTTTCATGGATAACTTAGATCCATCTACATGAACCCATCTTCTCAATGGTTTTTCACAAAGCATTGTTTTAGCTTTTTCCAATCCGAAATACTGTGTGATTCTTTTAAATATTTCAACATCAAAAATCCATCGTGTAACAAATTTTTCACTAAAAACGATTTCGATAATATCTTTACTAAATATTTTAGCACCACACTGTGTATCTTTAAAATCTAATGACAACACTTTTCTAATAATGAAATTGATCGTCAAACTAATTATTTTTCTTGCCGATTCTTTAGTAATGTTTGCTCCCATTCTTGAGATTCTAGAACCGCTTACAATTTTAAAATCTGAATGTTCTATCGTTTTAACAAGATCATCAAAATTAGCTAAATCAGTAGATAGATCGGCATCTAAAAAACCAATATAGTCAAGTCCTTCTTTTTTTGCCATGTGTAGCATTCCTAAACGTACGGCTTCTGCTTTTCCTCCATTCTTTTCACAATTATAAACTGTAATAAGATCTTCTCTTCCTTTTTGTAAATCGTATAATACTTCTAGAGTTTTATCTTTACTTCCATCGTTAACAAAGCACAGGTGATATCCAGAGTTTCTATCAATAAAATCTGTGAATGCTTTACTCAATAATCGTTCTTCTTCATTATAACAAGGAATCACAACTCCAACGCACAGTTCTTGTATCAAGACATTACTTGTTTTAACTTCACTTTGCATTTTAGGCGCTCCAATTAATCGTTTTACACGAGCACAAATCTCATTTAAACTTAAAGGTTTTTTCATATAGTCATTAATTCCTAATTCAAAACCTTTTGTAATGGTTACATCTTGAGTATTCCCAGACAAAATCATTATAGGTGTTTGAGATCTTTTAGTTTCTCTAATATATTTAACGATATCTAAACCCGAAATTCTAGGCATATTAATATCTACAATTACCAAATCAGGATTGAATGAATCATATAACTTTAATCCTTTAGTAGAATCTGTTTCTGTTTTTACATCGTATCCTAACTTTACTAAATGCTTCTGTATAGGTAGTAATACTAATTGCTGGTCATCTATCACTAATACTCTCATAATGAATAATTTTACTATTACTGAATACTTCAAAAGTAATTGAGATGATGCTTAAAAAAAGGGTATTTAGTTAATCAAACACTTCATGTAGATGAATGGTCTATTACTGTAGATGATTGATAAATGAGTCCGTGTTAAAATTACATACCTTTACATTATCGATCTAATTCAAAGTTATTTATGAAAGAAGTCTCTAATAAACATGTAATTCTTGCTCTCTTTTTAGGGTTAGCATTTCATGGGACTTCCATTTTTTTCACATTAGAAACTACTTATGATGCATTAATACATTTGTTTTTCGCAGATCATTACGCTAACAATTGGTTTGAACCATGGAATCTTAAATGGTATACTGGATTTACTGTAATGAGTTATCCTCCTTTAGTTCATCAATCTATAGCTTTATTCTCAATGATTGGTGGTTTAAAATTTGGTCTTTTTACTGTCGCTCTTATCAGTATCGTTCTATTCATAACAGGTATTTATCGATTTTCTGTATTAATCACAGGAAGCAAAACAGCAGCTGGTTATGCCTCTATATTAGCCGTTTTCTCTTCATCTTTTGTAGAAACACTACATCTATTTGGGCAATTACCAAGTATTATAGGCATCGCTATTTTATTGCATGCCTTACCAGAGATATACTTATGGTTAAAAACTGGGAAATACTGGTATTTAATAACATCATTATCTCTTATTTCAGTTACTGTGACGTCTCATCATGTCACTCCTATTTTTGGAATGATATTCTTTATTTTTCCTTTAATAGGAATGGTAATCATGGATACTTCTAGAGAGCAAGTTAAGACAATGAAGGAAGTCACTTTTAGACTTTTTTTAAACAGTTTTATGAAACTTTTCAAACGTATTTTTGGTTTTGGAATGCTTTCTCTTATTGTTATTATTGGTTGTATTCTCCCGTATTGGATAAATTCAAAAAACAACCCGATCACTCAGGTTCCTATACCTCATGGGTCTAGAGATAATTTTCTTGAAATCACGTCATCAGGATTGGTTTTCTTCTTAATTCCCTGGGGTGTTTTACTTATCCTATTACCTTACATATTTTATAGATACTATAGTAAGCGCTATCTATTTTTTGGTTTATCAATCTCTTTATTATTCATACTAGGAACTGGACAAACAACACCTATTCCGAGAAAAATACTTGGTGAAACGGCGTTCAACATTTTAACCTTAGATCGTTTTACGTTTTGGGCTACTATTATGTCGCTACCCATGTTTGGTGAATTTATATATCGTTTTGCTCAAGGTGATTTAAAAACTCGTATTCAAACAAAATTTGGAGCTGTATATCATCGTATTATTGGAGGTATTCTTGCAACACTCTTTATATTCATGACCATTTTCACAATGAGTCTTGGTTATTTTAGACCATCGCAGCCTCAAAAAATAAAAATGTTGCCTATAGTGAATTTCTTAAATCAAGACGATCATGATAAATGGCGTTTTTTAACTTTGGGATTTGGAGATCAGATGGCTTTACTTAGTGCACGAACAAATGCCATGACAGTTGACGGCAATTACCATTCTGCTAGGCGATTACCAGAACTCACCACGCGACCAATTGAGCGTTTGGAAAATTCTAAATTTAAAGGCGTTGCAGGTATTGGATCACTACAACAATTTTTAACAACTCCAGAAAAGTACAATCTTAAATATATTTTTTCGAATGATAAATTTTATGATCCGATTTTATATTTCTCTGGATGGCAACGTCTACGACAGTTAGAAAATGGCATTATGGTTTGGGAGCGTTTAAATGTACCTCCAATTTCATCTATATTACCAAAAGAAGATGTTTCTAAATGGCAAAAAACACTTTGGGGAATTATACCTATTCTAACAATTATAATAGCATTCATATTAAATATACAACCGATATGGATTAATGCTCTTAAAACAAAAATCAAAAAAACACCTGTATTCTTTAATTTTAAAAGCAATTACTCTAATTTCCCAAATAGCCTTCTAAAAATCATGCATTTTTGGTCGGTAATTTTAGTGCTAATCGTATGTTACAGTATCTATAATTTCTATATAAAAAATGATTCTCAACGTAGTCCAAAGAATGCGATAATTGCTTATTACGATGCTTTAGACTTTAAAGAATTTGAAACTGCTTTTAGCTTAGTTAACCCTGAGAGTAATATGACAATTGCGCAATACATGCTCGAAATTTCTGTGACAGACGGACTTCTAAGCAGTTATGCAAAATTAGATGCTATAAAAACTGTTGTTACAAATCAAACAGACAATAATGCTACTGTAAAAGTGATTACCAATTGGATTACACCTCTTGAAAGAATACATAAAATTGAGTATAAGTCATTGACAAAACACAAAGGACAATGGTTTTTAGAGCCTGATGATCTAGATGCAGATTTACCTCCAGACCAACTTTATTCTAATACTACTACTGGTTATTTTAACCAAGGTAGAAGACGTATAACAACAGAACAAACACATCATGAAGATGTTTTAAAACAACCTGTTTTAGACGTTATTTCTGCTAAACTAGTTCATTACAATAACCATTATGCTATTATTGGTGAGATTCAAAATATTGACAATGTACCAGCAGATGTTGTTTTAAAAGGGACACTATACAACGATGATAATAAAAAACTAGCAACTTACAACGCAAAATATCACGTTAAACATAAATTAATGCCAAAAGAAACTAGTGTTTTTAAAATTAATTTTGAAGGCATTGCCTGGTCTAAAACTAAAGATTCTATACCGAAAACATTTAATCCCGATGAATTTACACCTATCGAATTTAGTGAACAGCCTACTAAATTCAACTTACAAACAGCAGGCAATGTCTCTAGTTCTGATTTATATAAAAATATTGTTTTGAGTGATCTTGAAATTAATGACACGACAATTCATGGAAATTTATTTAATAGTGGTTTACAAGAAATTACTGTGCCTCAGCTTTTAGTAACCTACTATAATGAAAATAAAACAATACTTTGGGTTGATCACCTATTTATAAAAGAAGGCATTAGACAACAACGTAAACAAAATTTTGAATATACCATTCTTAAAAATGGATCCGTAAAAATTATAACAGATAGTATGGAAAACATTTTTGTTAATGGATTACCAAATGATCCTATTTCAAATAAAATAGTCCCAAACAGAATTGAGAACCATATTAATAATGAATTACAAAAAATAAATCATCCAAATTTTAGCTATATTAAAATTGAAACGAATTCTTATATTGGAAACCCAAATTAATGCACTTTAAACATACATATATAAGTCTTTTAAGCTTGATATTATTATCATCATTTTCGGTTGTACAACAAAATGAAATAGCGATTGATATTAAATTACTAAGCACTCAAACCTATTTTGAGGTTGGCCATACTATTAGCTTAGAATTTTCAATTTCAGAAGACGCCAAACCTCTATTATATTGTACAAATAGTTATGGATCTACACTAATATCTCCTTCTTTTGAAAACA
Source organism: Flavobacteriales bacterium 33_180_T64 (assembly GCA_002162685.1). Classification (GTDB taxonomy): domain Bacteria; phylum Bacteroidota; class Bacteroidia; order Flavobacteriales; family Flavobacteriaceae; genus Psychroserpens. The sequence goes on along the minus strand of MAAQ01000020.1, from coordinate 344,396 downwards.
ATATTCTCAATTATAAAATACCACAAAACATAAGCTCAAAATCAGGTACTGTCAGTTGGAAGTTACAACATAATGACACCTCCATTTCTGGTCAACTTATCATTACACCTAAACTTGAGGCTGAAATTATGGAAACATATATTGGTCCGCCAAGTATTGAAGCTGGCGGAAGCGACTATACAATGCTGGTTGTAATTCCTACAGATTCTTTAGATAATCCCTTACCAGAAAATACGGTTGTTAATGCAAAATATCAGTTTTTAAAGACAGAAACTGAAAACGTGATTCGCACAAAAAATCTAATTGCTTATCAGAATATCTATTCGCATAAAGAAAGTGGACGCATGCTTGTATCTTCAGAAAACTTACATACAAATTCAAAAGAATTTACCATTATTGTTTATCCAGCTATACCAACAAACTTTTCAATTTCGGCAAAACAACCTCATGATTATGCCGATGGAAATCAAATTACAATTTTTAAAACTTCAGTTATTAAAGACAAGCAAGATAATATTGTAGTTGATGGTACTTATGTTGACTTTTTTATCACTAATGAGAAAGGCAATGTATTAAGAACATCTGGAACGACTATTAATGGTGTCGCAATTTCTAAAATGATTCACCCAGATTATAAAACAAAATGGTCTATAAAAGCTTATGTAAATGGCATTTCTGAAAGCGATACGATTACCTTAAATTACAAACAAGTTATTGACGATTTTATTGTTACATTTTCAAAAAGCAATAGAACTATTACTATTGGTCCTTTACAAAGTTTTATGAAGCAAATGATTCCTAATGGATTACATGTAAAGCTCTTAGTTTACAAAAACAATATAGTAGTAGACACAAAAGTTAAAACGACTGTTGACGGTTATGTTCATTTTAATTTAAAACCAGATATATTAAAAAATGACAACTATGATTTAAGTATTAAAACGGCTGGATTAGAAAAAACATTTAAGTCTATTACGCTATGGTAAATCTTAATAAAAACATACTACGCTCCTTCTTGATAGCCTCATATATTGTAATCATAGCGTTAATTGTTTCTGGTGTTAGTGCATTATTTGCTTATCTCAATACTGGAGCAGATAGAAGTGCCATGTTGCATACAGAAATTAGAAAAATTGACCAATACCTCCCAAAAATAACATGGACACCAATACTAAATGAAGGGAGACCTATGGATTCTGTGAATCTTAAAACTATAGAAAATGATTATTTAGATGCTTGGTATGTGAAACATATTGCCTATCAAAGTAACTTAACAACAGGGATTGAAGATTATTACACCGATAATGCACGTCTCAATCTATATCGTTTTGTCGAATTAAATAGTGCTGAAGATATTACTGTCGAATCTACCACTTTAGAGCATCATCCTACCTTAGAGTTTTTTAGTGAAGATGGACAAATGGTTGTTATTACTGATAACGATGTTATAGAATACAAACGTCTCTTTAAAAAGAAAAAACTCATTTTAGAGACTACTGAAAAATCAACTTATAAAGTTATAATGCTATTAGAAGATGGATTTTGGCGTATTAGGCATTTAGTAAAAGAAACTTCTGATGCTTATCAAATTGAAAACTCTGAAATAGCTACAAATCATCTAAATGTAAAAGGGATTAATTATTATCCACAAGATTCTCCTTGGGATATGTATGGAAATGCATTCTCAAAAGATACAATTGGCAAAGACTTCAAAATAATAAAAAGTGCTGGCTTAAATACAGTGCGTATTTTTGTGCCTTATGAAGACTTTGGAAAAGCAGATATAAGTAACGACAAACTTGATAAACTAGAACAAACTTTAGATGTTGCTGAAGCAAATAATCTCAAAGTAATTATAACACTTTTTGATTTTTACGGTGATTATTCGGTACTAGACTGGACTTTAAACATGCACCATGCCGAAACCATTGTGTCTGCATTAAAAGACCATAATGCACTATTAGCTTGGGATATAAAAAACGAACCCGATTTAGATTTTAAATCTCGAGGAAAAGACAAGGTGATTTCTTGGTTAGATCATATGATTAACTTAGTAAAATCTACAGATAAAAATCATCCTGTTACCATTGGTTGGTCTAATACACAAAGTGCTACCATATTGAAAGACAGGGTTGATTTTGTAACATTCCATTATTATGAAGATTTGAAAGATTTAAAAACTTCGATTACTACATTATCAAAAAAGACAGCTCATAAAACTTTAGTTATGGGTGAATTTGGAATATCATCCTATAGTGGGTTTTGGAGACCATTCGGTAACTCTGATAAAGATCAAGCAGATTATCACAAAAAAGCCCAAGACATTATTGCTGATACGAATTTGCAATATATCTCTTGGACTTTATATGATTTTACGGATATCCCAAAGGACGTTGTAGGTAGACTTCCTTGGCGTAAAAATGCTCAAAAAGAATTTGGATTTATTAATAAAAATGGTGCAAAAAAGGAATCGTTTAAATACATATCTAGAGAATAATTTCTTGAGGTTTAACTAAGTCTTTTTTTTCAATAAGTTTTTCAAATGCACTCAAATAGAGATCTGTTATTTTTTCCATAGGAAATGCTGTAGCCGCTTTATAATTTGCTTTTCCTAATGCAACTCTATAGGTCGTATTAGTCACAATAGCTTCTATTGCTTTTGCTAAACTATCTACAGATGCTGGTTCAAAAAACTCCCCTTGATATCCTTCATCTTTAACTAATAAAGCTAAATCACCTAAATCTGGCATCACAACTGCTTTCCCATAACTACCTGCTTGATGTAAGACTCCAGAACTTCCCGTTGTTGCTGTATAAGGAAATACTACTACTGCACTTTCATTAAATAAAGCTGGCACTTCATGTTCTTCTACATAGCCTGTGAATCTTACTTGAGGTACATGTTTATATACATCTTGTACTCTTGCTAAATACCCAGAAACATTTGGATTATCTGTTCCTGCAATAACCACTTCTAAATCTAACCCAGTAGATTGTCTAACTTTTACAACAGCTTCAATCATTGGTTCCACCTTTTTATAGGTTCCAAATTTCCCAAAAGCCATCACTTTTAAAGTGCCATTAGGGATTGAATAATCTGGTTCTTCCTTGCTTATTTCAAAAGTACCGTGCGGAATAAAAATCACATTTTTAGCATGATATTTCGTTTTTAAAATTGTGACATACTTTTGCATTGTTAGAGCTACTGTGTCTGATTTTAGTATTAATTTAGTTAAAGTTATTCCTATAAAATTATATAGTTTTTGCATGACTCTATTTGTGGTAATACCAGCAGATCCTAAATCTATTTCTTCTAAAATATTGTGTAATAAAACAATATTTGGAATGCCTTTTAATTTGCATACTAAAGGCAACATCAATCCTAAAGCAGCTGCCACTTTTTTATCACCAAACTTCATAAACTGAAGGTTAAATAATACAGCATCTGGTTGTGTTACATTAATTGCTTTAGTGACATTTACAATGTTTAAATAGCTATTAAACTTCCAACATTCTTTCACTGTAATCTTACAGCTATTTTCGGTAAACGAGAGGTCTTTCTTTCCTTCAGTTTTATCCGTTAATAAAACCAATTCTGTGATATTTTCTTTTTGTCTAAAGTGTTTTACTAAATGATATGCGTATTCATTTAAGGTTACTTTACTTGGTGGATACGCGGTTACAATTGCTAGTTTCATATCTTCCGTTTTATGTTAATAATTATATGCTGTATTTTACTTAAAGTCTTTAATTATAAATAAGTTAAACACATTACAAATTTGCATTAAAAACCAACTAAATCTTTTAACTTTAGACAGGATACCTCTTACTGTAGATGAATGGAATAAAGCTTTCGATTTAGTCTTGAATTAATTTCGATTTAGAATTATATATGAAGTAAACAACCTGAAAAACAAGCATCAATACCATCGCAACAATTTGCACATGAACAATTTGCTCCAAACTATTATGAAAAAAAACAACGAGTCCCATTTGAAATAACCCAAAAACACCCGAAAAAATAACAGGAATATATTGATCTAATGACAAGTAGTAGTATACAAATATATTTGAGATGGCGAATAAACCTGTAGCTAAAGCATATTTCCAAAGTAAAGGTGCCATTGCTAAATAACTGTTTCCAAATAAAAGCGTTATAGCAGTTTCAGGAAATAACACACACATAAAAATAATTAGTGATGCAATTATTGCGATATAACCAACATATTTAAATAAAATTGGTACTGTAGGCTTACCTTCTTTTTTAAGCTGAACAACTGTAGGTAATAATAACATTACAAACATCCAGGCAATAAAATATACAATACGTCCAATTAAAGCCAATGAGGCATATAATCCTGCATCATAAGACTCAAAATAGTGCTTTACTAAAAGTATATCACTATTATTTATGATAATTTGAGTGAGTTCATAAAACGCTGTAATGATAAAAAATTGACGTACTTGTTTAAATTGACCTGTATCAATTTGTACAGTTGTTTTAAGCTTTATGTTTTTTAATTTAAATGGTAATAACCCAAAAACAAATGAGATTAAAATCCCAATAGCAATTACTATAGAAGATTGTATATTCAACAAAAAGATTAAACCTAGTGTGATTAATAATCTACTTAGCATTTCAGCTTGGTACGTTATTGATAACGGTTTAAATGCTTTTTTCCCTTGAAAAACACCTCGATTCACACTCATTAAAAAGTAGATTGGTACACCTATTCCAAAAATCACAAACATGCTTGATGATGATGTGTTAAACACCTGTTGCAATTGGTTAGAAAATATAATAATCAAAATCCCTAAACTAATTCCAGCAAATATTGCTTTTTTATAAATTTTGGAAATAAAACTAGCAAGTATCTTGTTTTCAAAAATGACTAAAAATTTAGCGGTCACTAATTGAAATGTCATCGCTACAAAAGATAATACCAATAAAAAGGTAATTAATACTGCAGCATCTGCAAATTGCTCTGGTCCTAATACACGACCAAGAATAAGGTTATACAGATAGTTCCCTCCATTAACAGCTAGAACACTAAGCATAAAAAACTGCTCTGGAGTTATTTTTGTCTTCAATATGTTAGCTTGTATAATCATTTTTGAAAATAGTACTCAAATTAGCATTTTTAAACTTTTTTATAATTCTCTTATTCTGGTCTCCTAATACAAACAATGTTTTACTTCGTTTGGTTGCTTTTTGAGTTATGAACTTCATAACACTAAGTCCAGAATTGTCTATTCGTTTTACTTGCTTTAAGCAAATCACGATTTCATAATACCTATCTAATAAATTATCAAAATACTGTCTTACTTTATCTGTATTTCCTTCAATGAAATCACCATGTATTTCAAAAGTTCCTTGGTTGTTTAATATTTGTAAGTTCATGATTTCTAATTTTAATATTAGGCAGCGAATGAGCTTCTATAGTCATCATAAATATCTTTACATCCATCACCAATTACAGAAAAAACATTATTGTTTCTTAATGCAATTGCCATTAATGTTTTTAAAGCTTCAACACCATTTGAATCAATATTTTTAAGTTCCCCTATATCTACAGTAACATCTTTAACTGAATTAATGAGATACTCGAAATGGATGATAAAAAATCGCGTTGTTGTTGCGTTTAAACTTCCTTGTAAATTAAATGTTCCGTTGTTTTCTAAGATTTGTAAAGCCATGATTGTTAGTTTTAAATGATTAATATGTAAACTTCTGCTACAAATATCACTTAGAAACTTTTTGGTTTCTGATGAATTTCGACGAGTAGACAATTGCTATAGGTGAATGATTAAACTTGAATGCTTAACTTGCAATTAACTAAAAGTTATTAATGGCACTTAAATTTCGTTTATTACTATTTTGTATTGGGTTTGGATTTTTTGGATTTTCCCAAGATATGCAAGAAGGATTTAACTACTTAGAGTCTGGGAAATATAGCAAAGCTGAAGGTTTTTTTAAAGTAATACTAAAGGATTATCCTGAAAACAAAACAGCACAATTATGTTACGGAAGAGCTATTGGACTCAATGGTAACACAGAAAAAGCGAATACAATATTTACTAATCTATTAGAAAAATATCCTAACGATTTTGAAATTAAACTAAACTATGGTGAATCCTTATTATGGAATCGAAATTTCACTGAAGCAAAAACGTTTTATAAAAAATTAATTGCTGAAGTTCCTGATAGTTTTCCTGCGCTTTTAGGTTTTGCAAATACGCTATCTAATTTAAAACAATACAAAGACGCTTTGATTTATGTCAATAAAGCTTTAAACGTTTCGCCAGAAAACCCAAATGCCCTGATCTCAAAAAAATATATCTATTTAGGTTATGCATACCAAAAGCAACAAGCACAAAATTATACTGAAGCCGAAATACTCCTAAAAGAAAATCTTGAATTATTAGGTGAGGATAAAGAAACATTACAAAATCTTGCTAACCTTTATTTAATTACAAACACCCTTAATTTAGCTAAAGCTACTTATGAGAGGTTAGCTAAAAACACAGAGTATCAAATAGAAGCTTTAAACGGTTTGGCTTTAGTATCTCATTTAAACAGAAAAGAAAACAAAGCCTTGCAATTAAGTCAAGATGCCTATAAACGTATAGAAACAACAACTACCGAAACACTATCACAACAAACTATCGAGCGTTATATTCAAGCTTTAATATGGAACAACAAGTATAAGCAAGCAGAACAGCTAATAACAGATTTAATTAATGAGCAACCAAATGGAAATTGGGTATTAACACTGCGTGCAACTTTAAATATTTACAAAAGTAACTTTAAACAGAGTTTAAGTGATTACAATAGAATATTAGAAAATGATAGTACTTCTTTTGATGGTAACCTAGGAAAAGCGAACACTTTAAAAGCATTAAGTCAATACGACGAAGCGTATCTATCTGCTGAAAACACGTTGAAATTTTACAACAATCAGAAAGATGCTACAACATTTATTACTCAATTAAATTCGAATTTTACACCTTCATTAACAACCAAAGCCTCTTACTCATTTGACAATGGCGATAATAATGCGTTTTCTTTTAAGAATAACATAGTATTTCCATTATCGACTAAGCTTAAGATTTTGGGTGATTACAATTTCCGAAGAACAAATAATTCAACAACCAACAACAAAGCAACATCTAATGATTTTTCATTAGGTGCATCATACCAACTACGTCCAAATATTACCTTTAAAGGGACGACAGGGTTAACTTCTGTAAAAACGGAAAGTGATACTTATACACAACTATTACTCGATCTCTTATTTAAGGTTAAACCTTTTAAATTACAAACTTTAGATCTCGGTTACAAACGTGAAATCCAAAGTTTTAATGCCGATTTACTAGATAGAGAGATTGTACAAAATAACATGTATGCAAACTATAATGTGAGTACTAATTTTAATTTAGGTTGGTATACGCAATATATCCATACTACACAAAACGACGACAATACTAGAAACCTATTATTTACCTCTTTATACTATAATCTATTAAGAAACCCTTCTTTAAAAGTGGGATTAAACTACCAATATATCACTTTCAAAAACCAAGTACCAAGCATTTATTTTAGCCCAGAGAAATTTAATGCTGGTGAAGTATTTTTTAACATAATAAAAGAAGAAGTTACCACGAGACCAAAAGCATGGTTCTACGAACTTACTGCTGCAACAGGATTGCAATATATTGAAGGTGGCGACAGCCAAAGCACCTATCGTTTTCAAGGAAAATTAGGTTATAAATTTTCAGAGCGTTGCTTATTAAATGTGTTTGGGACACGTAGTAATATTGCCTCTGCTACTGCTGCTGGATTTACCTATTCTGAAATTGGAGTACGTTTTAAATGGTTGCTATTTGAAACGCCTGTGTTTAAGTAATTAACTTAAACCTAAACATGATGGCGGAAAACTTTTAATAAAATAAGCCCTCTAATTAAAGAGAGCATATTCCTAGGGTTACTACAACAAATTCACTAATCGATTGTAGTTATATAAGGCATCAAAATAAATACGCTTTTACGTAGTGCAAACGTATTTATTTGAATCAAAACGTTGACTGTAAATTATTCCTAAATGAATATATATTGTTCCCATTCTGATTTTATACTATATGAATTATATAAATACAAAAAAAATCAAAATAGCTGTTGCAATCTAGTTCGCCATAATGGAATTGATAGAACAAAATTTATTCAAACAATAGCAAAAAAATAAGCTCTCCAAATTACAGAGAGCCTATAGTATCTACATAATAATTAACCGCTTAAAAATTAGTAGTGTACATGTTTTTAAGACACATACTTTAAAGAAACGTCACATTAAAACGAACTATTATAATAAAAATAACTGGAATAAAAACAGTGTTTATTTGTATATAATGCATTATACACCTTGTTGGTAATTGTGATTTAGTTCACTTCTGGCAACTTCAAAATCATCCCTTTTCCCAATATTAAATCATCAACATGTCCAGCAATTTTGCCGTCAACTGTTTTTAAATGTATATGCATATTTGTAGTGTGATGCGTAAAAATTGTGTGATGAGCATCGGAATAAAATCCTAACATTTCAACTTCTTTGAAATTAGCAACTCCATTAAGTCCAGAGTTCACGTGTTTTTCATGAGAATGAATTAGGTCTCCATCTTTCCAGTTGATGACATGCCAATTAAATGATTTCGCAACACCTTCAATTAAAAAAGGAAATGGTTTATCTATTTTTATTTGGTTTTCTTGAGCGACTTGATTTACATAAATTTCTAATTGGGAGTACGTCAAGACATGACCAGGTATATCAAATGACTTCCATTTATTTACAGTTGCGTAAACAAGGAGTGCTGCTTTTTTATTAAATGAATTATCAAAAGATAAAGCACTATCAACAACTATTGTATTGAATGGTTTACTATCAAATATTTGGATTTCTCCTTTAAGATTTTCAAGGGCTCCAATGGCATAAAAGTGCTCTTTATTTTCGAAATTTATTAATTCTGTCTTCGCAGAAACATCACCTTTACGCATAATCAGTTTTAATGCGCCTTTATATTCTACGTTAAATTCATGAACGTTATTCTTTTCATTTTTACATGACATGAATAAAACCAGCGCTAGTAGGACGATACCATATTTCATATTCTCTTATTAATGTTGCCCACAAATTTACATCAAATAAAGTATGTTTCATTCGGTTACCCAACTCCAATTTTCACCTGTTTTAATTCGGTAAAGTTGCATTTCAGAGATTCCAAATTGCTTAGCAATCATTTTCATTCTTGTTCGTCTATTTGGATCATTTATCTTCCTCTTTATGAGTATCACTTTCGTTTCCGTTAGTTTCGCATGGGAAGGTATTTTTCTTACTATATTTTTAAACTCTGGATTGCTAAACTGATGTATTTCCTTTTCTCTTTTCGTCGCCCATTTTAAGTTAGCGACCTTATTATCCGTTTTCTCATAATTGAGATGAATAACACAAACGCCATCATTCTTATCAAGGAAATGTTCAGCAACAAGTTTATGAACATATCGGCTTGTTGATTTACCGTTACGTTTTTGTTTTAATGGTAAATTTTGATATCCATTTATAAATGATTCTTTTACCAATAATTCTTTGTCTGAAGTACAATTCTTAATTCGTCCGAAGTTTGAGATTTTGTATTTTTTATCAGTACAAATCTTATCATCAAATTGAATCTCTTTCCAGATTTCTTTTCTATAATTTTGTATCATAACTAGGGATTTTTAATATACTACTAAGGGATTGAGTATATATAGCGGTGTTTTAATACAATTGTTTTTGTCTCAACAAAGTTACAAAAAAATAAATTCGCTCTATTTTAGTCTTTATTCATTGATGCTTTGAGTTATTATCATTCAAGACTATTTGCATCCGCTTTTAAAATGATCATTGATTATTGACTCCTATTTTACGATAAACATTTACAAATTACCATAATAATAAAAAGGCAAAAGCATATGCTTTTGCCTTTTACTTAAAAGCACCTTGATTACAAATTTCTACACTAAACCAAGATGTTTTAAGCACTACTAAAAGCGGTTATCTAGCAATTAATTTTAAAGGGCTATATAAGGTGTTTTCGCTTATAATTTTACAAAAATAAATACCCGCACTTATGTTATTTCTATCAAGTGAAATTTCATTTTCACCAAAAGTGACTCTATACTTTTTTTGGTATACTACTTTCCCTATTTGGTCATAGATTACAAATTCCACCATTTCAGTTTGCTTCGCATTAAAACGAATCGTTGTACTTGATGTCATTGGATTTGGTATCGCAGACAATTTTGTCATTTCCTTTTCTAATTGGTTTACAGATAAAGTATTTTGAGAAAAACGTAAATTTTCTAAAGTCATTTCTTTGATGGTTGTTGTACCATCTTCACTTACCATTGTAAACACAACGCTTATCACATCATCCAGCACAAGATTTCCCTCATTAATCGATTCAAAACTTGTAATAGGTAATACAAAGTCCTGAAATGTATTGGTTAATGTGATACTCGTTTTGTAATGTTCATTCCAATTAGAAATACCTTGTTTTATCAACGTAATATCTAATATTCCTGTACCTTTTACACTAAATTTTATATTATTATAGTCACTAAGATCAATAGGTTTAAATCTTGGCGTCAAAGCTCTATACACAGCTACATAACTACTTGTCGTAGCTTTTAAGACAACATTACGTTCTATTCTAAAATCATTGCTATCAAATGTAAAATCGTTAGGCAAAATAGCATACGTATCAATAGTTGTATCTGGTTGTGAATCGTCAATTCCCCAAGGACCATCAGACATAAATAAATCATCTGGTGTTGCAATACCATCACCTATTCTAAATCCAATACCAAAAAGACTTCCTGTTTCTAGTTGTAGATTGGTTATATAATCTTCGTTAAGAACTATAGTAGAGTTTAGAGTATCAAACTCACTTGTTTCTGTTATTCTAAAACCTGCATCAAAAGTGATACTCTCCGTTACATTTGTATTTATAATTTGCAAATCTAAGGCGCCATCAACATACTTTCCTTTTCTAACAAAAACTGGTGGAGGTGATGAATTGTCATAGTCTGAAATTGTCTTTTCAATATCGAGTAAATTCAATACTTCTTCTCCTAATAGATATAAATCGTCTAAAGTGTTTGACCAAATTTGGAAATTATAAAACGTAACATCTTGTTCATATCGATCAAGATTCCAATGGCTTTCTATCGCAAAATTCTCTTCATTATTTACAACTTTCGCTGAAAGACTTAATACAAACTCATACGCACCATCAACGTTTTTGATTATTGATTTTATAAATGCTTGTCCGTTAATATCAATTGTTGATACTGAAATCAGCTCTGCTCCTAAGAGTCTATCGCAAATGTATTTGGTATGTTCATAAACACCATCTTCTGTTTTTAGAGCAATTATAGATGCTATAGTAGTTGTATTTTTTAGATAATCAACTGCATAAATATCAGTTGCATTCGTGATGTTTAATAAATCTAAAGGTGTCGACTCGATAACCTCATCTTCATTAATTATTTCAAGAGGAATAAAATCTTGTAAAGTAAATTCAGAATTTGCATTTCGTTGTAAATAGCTTGATGATCTTACAACGCGTCTTGCTGTATTCTTATTAAATTTGTAACCTGTTCTTGTACGATTAAAGTTTCGTTTATTGATTTTTTCAGACAATCTATTATTACTTTCTAAACCACCATCATCACCTCCAGAAGTTGGTGGGTCAATCACAGCACATTCACCATAACCTGAACACGAAGGATCCTCGCAATCTACAAGTCCGTCACCATCATCGTCAATACCATTATCACATATTTCTTGTGGCACAGGTGCTGTAGGGCAACGCGCACCATCGTTACTAGAACTCGATGGACCAAAAGCAAAAAGGTTGGAATCCATTGTTATTATTCCATCCAATGTTTGCACATTTTGAATTACATAAATAGTTCCTGTTTGATTTGCAGACACATAGAAACGACCAGACACATCAAAATAGACAGCACCATATGTGTAATTTAAACCTGATAGAATTGGGATTTCTCCTAAAGATTGCACAGCTCCATTTGAAGGGTCAATACGATATAAAATATTTGAATTTTTCTCTACTGTATACAATTGTCCATCGACAGCATTAAAAGCCCAATCATGAATAGTTACACTTTGCGATAAAGTTTCTGTTGCTTGATGTTGTGTATAAGTAGCCGAACTAGGATCGAGATCTATTTTATAATAGGTGGTTCCTCCGCCTTTAAGATAATAAATACCTTGAGCGCTTACATCGCCAACATAACGATTATTGGTTGGTAACTCATCAACATAAAAAGTAGTTGTTGTAAAATTTTTTCCAATACGAACAATTGTTTTAGCTGGAGTACTTAAGGATCCCCAAATAAAACCATCAGCAGGATTGTAAGCTGCCGCATTAATACTTCCAGATGTAATATCGGTAGCCACTTCATACGAACTCCCTGAAGCTAAATCTATCGCATAGATATCATTAAACTGAAATAAGTAAGCGTTATAATCGCAATTAAATGGAATATCTTGTGCCTGAATAGTAAAACCAAGCAGTACAAAGCTGTATATCATTAACTGATGTCTTAAAACGTAAAGTCTATTCATAATCTTTTTCTATTGAGGTTCTAAAACAAATGTATTAGCTTAGAACCCTTTTTTTAACAAATTTCGATTGAAGTATTTATTGGTTCGTTAGTATGCTATTTACTGTAGATGAATAGTTATTTGAAGCTATTGCTTAATAAACAAACAAAAGGCAAAAGCATATGCTTTTGCCTTTACCTTAAAGACACCTTAATTACAAATCTCTACACTAAACCAAGGTGCTTTAAGAGACTATCTAGTAATTAATTTTAGGGGAGTATATAAGGCTTGTTGACTTAGTATTTTACAGAAATAAATACCTGTACTTAGATTATTTCTATGAATTAAGATTTCATTTTCACCAAATGCAGTTCTATAATTTTCTTGATATACAAGTTTTCCTAATTGATTATAGACTACAAATTGTACCATTTCAGTTTTCTTAGCATTAAAATGTATTGTTGTACTTGATGTCATTGGATTAGGAATAGCAGATAATCTATTTGTAGTATCTCTATCTTCAAATGTATTAACCTGCAATGTTTCGGCAGAACCAAAAGCGACCTCATCAACTTGTATTTCAAAAGGCACATAATTATTATAATCACCTTGTAATGAGAATACAATAGTTTTCACATCTGTAAGTGTAGCTGAGTTTCCGGCTCCATCAACAAAATCATTGAAAGTGATATTATAAAAAGTATCCTCTGCATTTTCTGAAATTGTAAATCGGAAACGATTATTCCAATCCATTAAACCATCTTGCATTAATATCACCTCAATAGGTTGAGTATTTTTGATACGGAATTGAAATGCGCTATAATTAGACACATCAAGCGTTTGTTCTCCTGGTAACACATGTCTAAAAAGATTAATTGTGCCTTTCACTTGTCCGTTAACACTTGGTTGTCTTTCAATTTGATATACTTCTGGGTTAAAGTTTAACGTATTATTTTCAACATGAAACAATTCAACAGTCACATCATCTTCTAAGTAATCAATTCCCCAAGGGCCATCAGCTAGATATAACGCATCTTGTTGCATAGAAACGTTAGTGCTTAATGAAAATCCTATATCAAACAATTGCCCTGTTGTGATGGTTACTGTATCATTCCATTCGCCATTTAAGGCTATTATTTGAGATGTTTCAACTCTTTCAGCAACCTCAGTAGCAGCAGTACTTGCATTAAAAGTGATTGCATTTACACTTACTTTATTTATAATGTTTAAATGAATATTTCCATTAGCATAATAACCTGAACTCACAAATACAGGAGGAATGACATCGCTTAGTATTTCACTATTTAATGGTTTCTCTAAAGTGAGCGTATCTATTATATGATTCGCAATTGTAAATACTTGTGAAGGATAATTTCCCCAAATTTGAAAATTATAAAAATCTCCTTCAGGATATTGTTCAATAGTCCAGAGGCTATATAATTCATTGGTTAATTCTCCAAGCTTCACAGAAAAACTTAATGTATGTTCAGTTTCTCCAGTAGCACGTATTATTTTAGAACTTATAATTTGATGTCCTCTAACCGTAACAGTTCTTATATCTTCGAGAACTGAATTATTTAATCGATCACAAATCATTTTAGAATGATCGTAAACTGAACCTTCCGTTGTTGTTGCTAATACAGCAGACACTCTTGTCTCGTCTTGATAAAAATCGACAGAGAATATTTCAGTAGCATTAGTGATGTCTAATAAATCGGTTGGACTAGACACATAAGCTGTTTCTGTACCATACATTCCTGTATCTGGGATATAGTTTTCTAAACCTGTTGTAGTTGTATCATTTTGGGCCGTATATGTTTGCCTGCTGTAGATGGTTTGCAATCCTTTTTTGTTAAAGGCATTACCTGTTTGCTTCCGTTTAAAATTTCTTTTTGCAATTAAACTTGCCAAATTTCCATTACTTTCTAAACCTCCATCATTTCCAGAGGTCACATTACTTGCGCTAGAGACATCAGCAAAATTTGTAGTTATTATAGCATCATAGGGATTAGCTGTTACATAAAAAATAGCATCATTAAAATCATTATCACAAGAGTTATAATCTCGTCTTATATCTTCAAACCCAAGAATAACACGTTCGTAATCTGGATCATTTAAAAGGACATTATGATATCTTAAATCTGCTTGTGCTTCTGGATTATAGTCTGGATTAGAATACAGTTTCCAAAGTCCATTGCCAACAGTACTGGTACTTGAGTTCCAAGCATTAGCCAGTAATACCCAACCAATTCCAGTTCCAGCTTCAAAGGTTCCTAATTTAACCTTATCGCCTACTTGTAACCCTCCTCCACTATAAAGTGCTGAAGCATTAGGAAATATAATCGTTATCTCTTCTGTTAGAGGTGCCGTAGGAGAAGGGTTATTAACATCATAGGTGTAAAACCCTAGTACATTTCGGTAACCTGCGCCTTCACTAATAAACGTGACCCAGACCTCGGCCGTTTGATTAATAATTAAATCGGTTTCATAGCCAGATGATATATAATGTGGATTGTAATCAGGAACTGGATAACTTTCTGGCAAAGCGTCATCAATCATTTGCAATGTTACTCCTGATACATTATCTCCTGGATTTTCTAAATACAATGGTGTTCCATTAGCTGTATAGTCTCCAAGAAATTGATAATTCTGAGCATTAAGTAGTGTCGTCGTCGCGAATACTAATAGTAGGATCTTTTTCATAACGTAGGGTTTAGACTATAAAAGTAAATCTAGACTATCGATGAAAACTTAATTTTCGATAGATTAAAAAGAAGTGTAGACCAGTGGAGATTAGGCTTAGTTAAGGCGTATTCTATAGGGTATTAAAAAAGGCAAAAAAATTACTTTTTGCCTTTTTTGAGTGCTATTAACCATAAATTGTTATGTCATGATTTCTATTACAAATATAACGTCAATCACAAAATGATAGATTAGTTTTCGTTCAATCATTTCATTGATTAGATAGAATGCAAGTATGTATCGATAAGAGGTTTTTAGAGCAAATTAAGACGTTTCATTAACTCTGGTTTATTGGAACGACTTACAGGTATAACGTTCTTTTTAATAAGGACACTATTGTCTTCAATATCTATAATTTCGTGAACATTAATAATATAAGAACGATGTATTTTAAGAAATAAATCATCAGGTAATTTCTCTTCAATCTTTTTTAATGTAGAGTGTACTGTATAATTTTTAGCTTCGGTTTTAACTTGAATATAATCCCCTTTGGCTTCAACCAAATAAATACTTGGAATATCTATTTTAATTAGACGTCTGTCTATGTTTACATATAAATCATTGCCTGAAGCTGTTTCTATTTTCTCAGATAATGGATTATAAGTTGCTGTTTTACCTGATGTAGTTTTTGCTTTTTGAATAGCTTTTTGAAAACGTTCTGGAGTAATAGGTTTTACTAAGTAATCTACAATACAATCATACTCAAAAGCTTGAATAGCAAAATTAGCATCTGATGTGGTCAAAATAATTTTTGGTGGATTTTTTACGGTTTCAATAAAATCAAACCCTGTAAAATCTGGCATATGAATATCTAAGAAAATTAAATCAATTTCATTTTGATTTAAATATTTAATGGCTTGTAATGCATTTGGAAATTCTTCTAAAACATTAAGACTATCTATATTAGAGCACAATTGTCTAATAATCGCTCTTGCTGTAGCTTCATCATCTATAATAATACAATTCATAGGCCTCTAATTATAAGTGTTGTAAATAATTAGTTATGGTTGTTAAAATAGATTCGAATTCTTTTTGAAGTTTAGTATGCCCTTCCAATAGATTATTTTCGAATGCTCCAGCAATCTCATAACTTTTCTCTAGCCCTAAAATACTAATTTTATGTTTAAGTTTATGAACATTATCTGCGGCAAGTTTATAATTTTTAGCACTAATGTTTTGAAAATAAACATTTTTCTCCTCTGGAAATTCATCTTTAATAATGACTATTAACTTTTGCTCAAAAGCTTTATCACCACCAGACATACTATATATGTAAGACAAATTAGGTTGTTCCATCAAATTATTTTTTTAAAGTGAAATAAAATGTAGTGCCTTTACCTATTTCACTATCTAACCACACTTTTCCTCCATGTAAATTAACTACTTTCTTAACTATTGAAAGACCAATTCCTGAAGATTTTTTACTGCTCTTAAGTGTATGAAAAATTTTGAAAATTTTATTATGAAATTTCTTATCGACACCAATGCCATTATCTTTTATAGAAAACTTAAAAAATTCTGTATCCTCAATAACATCAATTTCTATCTTACCGTGTTCTTTATCTATAAACTTTACAGCATTACTAATAAGGTTTTGAAACAATTGATGAAGTTTGGTTTTATCGCCTTTAATTATTGGTAATGTATTTAATAATTTCACTTCTATATGCTCTGGGATATATAAGATATCTACCAAATCATGAACTAATTCATTTATATCTACATCAACTTTTTCTAAATTATTAGCACCTGTACTTGAATACGTTAAAACATCTGAAATTAACCTTTCCATTTTTTCAAGTGTATTTTCGATATGAGCAAAATTTTGAAGACTTACCTCATCTAACTTCCCTTTATTATCCTCTTTAATCCAACTCACTAATGCATCTATACTACGTAATGGCGATTTTAAATCGTGTGAAATAATATGTGCATATTCCTGTAATTCGTCATTACTTTTACCTAACTCATTTAAGAGCAAAATATTTTTGGCCTCAGCGTTTTCTCGCTCTCTTATATTTATAGCGCTTTTAAGTTGCATCGCTACCAGGTTTGCAATACTCTCAAGTGTTGTTAAATGTTCTTTTCTGAAGTAATTTTTACTTTCATGCTCACAGTCAATGATACCAATCACAACACCTTCACTAATAATTGGCACCGTAATTTCTGAAAGTCTTTCTTTATCATCTATAACATAGCGTTCATCTTTACTTGTATTCCCAATAATTTCCGATTTCCCTGTTAAAACCACATGACCAACAATACCTTTTCCTATTGGTAATATAATCTTATTGGCTATATGTTTTTCTTTATCTAGCTTTTCTCCAAATGCAGCAATCTGCTCTAAAGTATCACTCTTATAATCAACCAAATAGATCACACAATCTTGTGTTCCTAAATATTGAGCGATACTATTGGTAATTTCCCAAGCTATCTCATAAATATTCATTTTTCCGAGAATAGCTTTAGCAATATCATTAATAACATTTATGATTAATGATCGTTCTCTTTCAAATGTTACATCTTCTATTAAAGCGACTTGGTATTTAATATTTCCAATAAAATCTCGAACTACATTTACATTTGTTTTAGCCCAAAGAACCGAGCCATCTTTCTTTCTGTATCTTTTATTGATAACAAAATTCTCAATCTCACCAGAGTCCATTCTTTCAAGATACTCTTTAGATTCATGAAAATCTTCTTCAAAAGAGACATCTTTAATGGTTAATGTTGATAGCTCTTCATCTGAATAGCCTAATATTCTCTGAATGGCTTGGTTGGTTCTAATAATTCTACCGGATTGCGTAAGCACAATTCCTAATGACGAATTTTGAACAATTACATCTAGTTCTTTCTTTTGTTCTTCTATTAATGCTGTCTTTCGCATAGCATCGGTAATATCCTTTATTATTCCTTGAGCAGCAACAGGTGTTTGATGCTTATCATAAATAACACTTGCGTTAATATGCACCCATCTTACCTTTTCCTGTTTCGTAAAAACTCTTGCTGTATAATCTACAAAGGTTCCTTTTTCTTTTAATTTTTTAAAAGATTTTAAGGTATATGCTTCGTCTTCTTTATATATAAGTTTTGTGACATTGAACTTTTCTTTTTCAATATCATAACCAAAAAGATCAACAGCTGCATTGTTCATTCTCAGCACATTTCCATTAAGAGCAATAACAATATAAGCATCATTAATATTTTCAAAAACACCTTGTAGTTCCGTTTTTTTCTCGTCTAATAAATTTTCTAGATTTCCATTAGACTCTTTAAGTTGTAGTATAACGTTGGAAAGCTCGGTAGATTTTTTTTCAAGACTATTTTCTACAGCTTTTCTAGATTGCTTTTCTCTTATTAGAGCTCGCTTTAGTATCTCAAGTTCGTCTTGACTCATTAATTTTTTTTAGTAATAAATCCTATTGGGTTCAATTTTCCAATTCAAGGGGCGTTATAGAATTAAATTTTCCTTTTATTTATTACACTTTTATTAATTCATTTACACTCCAATATGCTAGTAATTTTTCAATTTTAGACATATACTCTTCATACTTTAAAGGCTTTAAAACATAGCCAGCAATACCAATTTTGTAACACTCTAATAAATCTTTTTGATTATTAGAGGTTGTTAAAACAATAGTTGGAATGTATTTAAGTCTTACATCATTTTTTAAAACACCCAAAAATTCTATCCCATTTATTTTAGGCATGTTTAAATCTAATAAAATAATATCTGGAAGCCCCTTTTTTTCTTGTAAAATATTAAGAGCTTCTTCTCCATTATTTGCTTCTATGATGTGGTGATTAAGTTTTAACGATGTTATCGTTCTATTTAATTTCATTACTTCTATGGCATCATCTTCTATTAAAAGAACTTTCATTTTTTTATTCATTGAGAGAGATTATTAATTATTAAAAATAAAGTTACTTCAATTCAAGTAAAAGATTAAAGGCTTTTCGTTTAAGGCAAATTAAGTGTAGGTGAATTGCATTTAAGTGTCGACGAGTGGTAATTCGACTTTTAAGCCATAGAGGTAAGACTATTATATATTAAAGATAGACCATTATACTTCTAGTTCCTGGCGCATTTTTTTGGTCATCCCTTTAACAACCATATCATAGGAGTGATCTATTAATTCGCAAACAAATTTGGGCTGCAATTCGCCTTTGTAAATGTAAATTGTGTTCCAATGTTTTTTACTCATATGCCAACCAGCAGTAATGCTGTCATAGTCTGCTCGTAGTTCTTCAGCATAATCTGGATTGCATTTTAAATTAACCGAACCTTCACCACCTTCCCATTTCCTTAATGGAAACAACGCAAACATTTTTCCTAAGACTTTAAATACAAGTGTATTTTCATCGAACGGGAAATCTTCAGTAACTCCTTTTTTTTGTAAACAATACTCCCTAAGTTGTTCTATATTCATTTTAATAAACGTTCCATTACTTTTTCTGACTGTTTCAATGTTGTGTATCCAAATTGATGATATAACTTATGTGCATCAGATGTTTTTAGCATCCATACCGTACATGATCGAAGTTCTGATGCTTCATGTACTGTTATCATTAATTGCTTAGCATAGCCTTCCCCTCTATACTCAGGAAGAATAAAGACATCCATCACATAAGCAAAAACCACATAATCTGTTACAATACGTGCAAATCCAATTTGCTTATTTTCTAAATATACACCAAAACAAAAACAATGCTCTATAGAAGTTTTAACTTGGTCTATGGTTCGACCTTTAGCCCAATAGCTTTCTGTTAAAAATTCATGAATTATAGTTATATCTAAACGTGATTTATCTGTTGAGATCACGATCATTCTTTGAGCTTTTTAGACGATTTTTCTTCAATTTTCAAAGTCGAATAATCTAGCTTCCAGCCAATAGTCTCAACAATACTTTCAATAAGCAACACCGAATCTAAAGCTTCGCGTTTGGCTATTTCATACAACCCGCTTTCTGGGACTTTATTCATAATATGAAGCTTTGCCTCATTATGCAATTCTGTTAAATCTGAAGCTTCAAACTTATTAAACACACCATCAGATTTATCGTAGTAATTTAAATCGGTTTCAATACTCAACACTTCTGGTTGCGGAAAATGAAATAACTTTACCGTTTTTGTTTTGACATCAGAATCCATTTGAATCTTAGACAAATCAAAACCTACATGCGCCTTTGCGTTAATGATAACCAAGGCTTTCTTTTTACTTGTAATTAATTTCAAAAAGCGTTCTTTTACATCTTCATAATGATAGATTTCAGCAAAATCACCTTCAACAGTAATAAACTTGCATACCTTTTTAATCTTATCTAATAAGATTACCGATTGAGAATTGGTTTGCTTTTTTAGTCTGAATTGTTTGATAAGCGTTACCATGCCTAAAGTGACTAAAATGCTTAATATAATTATAAAAAATGTTTCCATAGTTTGTGCTTCTATTAACTCCTACCAATTATAATACCAATGTGTTTAGTATTAAAAAATGCTATATAAAATAGGCTTACTAGGTGTTGCATCATTTTCAAAAGGTGCAATTTGAAGATTCAAAACGTATTCGCCATCGCTTACATCGTTTGGTACATAAATAAGTTCTGTAATGGTGCAATCTTTTCGTAGCTCGCCATGATAATTCCAAAATGCTTTATGAGATTTTAATTCACCTTCATCGTCTTCTCTGTCTACACTTGGTAAATCAATGAGTAAATGTTTAATGCCTTTTTTCACAAGAAATGCTACAGCGTCCTCTTGTAAATATGTCCAATTGGTATGCGAATAGTGCTTAGATAACTTATCTGTCATATTAGGCATTGTTCTTATCACAAGTGCATCTCGTTTTTTATTTCCTAATGCAAATTTTAATTGCGCTTTTGAAATCACAGTATCACCACCTAGTTCTTCAGGAGCTACAGTAATCACTTCAGCTAAAAAGAAAAACTGTTTTAAGTTTTGATTCACAGAGTGAAACTCTTCGGTTATATGACCAACACATTCGGTATGTGTGCCATGAGCATGCGGATTAAACTCAATAGTATTAAAGTTTACAGAAGCGCCTTTTGAAACACTTATTTCTGTATTATCAATTGTAACAGGTTCTATTTTGGGTGCATCAATATACCATGCATTAACATTTGATTTTGAAGCACGCATAGGAATAGAAATATCTAAAGGTTGTGATAAATCTATTTGTAATTTTCGTGAGTTATACTGAACTGTAGCTAGCATTATTAGTTTAATTTAAATAAGTCTGAAGCAATACCATCGCTTAAGAATTTACCTTTTTTGGTGACCATTAATTTTTCATCATCAATATACAATAAATGTTGATTTATAAATGGTTCTGCTTGGCGTAAAAGATCCACCTTATAGATTTCTCCAAAGTCATTAGCTACTTTTTCTAATGAAACACCCCAAATGGTTCTCAAGCCTGTCATTACATACTCATTGTATTTATCGGTTATAGTGAGTTTTTCTGTTTCCGCAGGTCTTATATCCTGTTCAATCGCTTTAATATATTTTGAATTATTACTTATATTCCAACTTCGCTCATTTCCGTTGAAAGAATGTGCAGATGGCCCTATCCCTAAATATAGCTTCCCTTGCCAATAGGCCGAATTATTTCTACTAAAAAAATCAAGTTTTCCAAAATTAGACAACTCATAATGTATAAAACCATGAGCATCTAAAGTGTCTATTAACATATGAAATTGCTCTTGTGCTACATCATCATTCACGTTGTCTATAACTCCTTTTTTAATAAAACTCTCTAAGGCTGTTTTGGGCTCAACGGTTAGTGCATAACTAGAAATATGAGGAATCCCATAGCTTAAAGCTATATTAATATTGTCTTGCCAACGCGAATGACTCAATCCCGGAATTCCATAAATAAGATCGATCGAAATATTATTAAAATGCTTTGTCGCTTCTTCTAAAGAGGCTTTTGCTTCTTCAGCATTATGTGCGCGATTCATCAATTTTAAATCGGCTTCAAAAAAAGATTGAATACCAATACTTAACCTATTAATAGGGCTCTTAGCTAATGCAATAATTTGTGCTTTTGATAAATCATCTGGGTTAGCTTCTAAGGTGATCTCAGGAGCTTCGGAAACCTTATAATTTGTATATACTGTATCTATCAAAAAACCGAGTTCTTGATTGGTTAATAAACTTGGTGTACCACCACCAAAATAAATAGTTTCAACCGTTTTATGTTGAAATTCGGATTTACGCATCACTAACTCTTTAGCCAATGCATGTACCAAATCACTTTTCTTTTTTAAGGATGTAGAAAAATGAAAATCACAATAATGGCAAGCTTGCTTGCAAAATGGGATATGAATGTAGATGCCGCTCAATTGTTATTTATTATCGCTCCTTAAATTAAAAAGAAAGAGCCTGTTTATTACTGTTTTCGTTTAATTCCTTTTACATATTCCCGAGTATCTTCTCGTATTACTCTCAATGTTGGATTTATTTTTTTAATAGCCTCAATATTATCATCTGTTACAATTTGATGATCAATAAGTAAATGTGTTAACGATTCCATTTCACCAATTTCTGGTGGTATTATTTTAAAACGACTATTATGTAACCAAAGATTATAAACGTGGTCTAGTTCTAATACTTCTCTAGGAAATTCATTAAACCTATTAAACTCTAAACTTAAAAATTTAAGTGTTTTAAGACGCCCTATTTCTTTAGGTAATTTTGAGATTTCGTTCGAGCCTAAACTCAAATTCTCTAAGACTGGCAACTTACCTATTGAAGCAGGAATAATCTCTATTTTATTATATCCTAAATTTAAATACTTTAAATTAATCAAATTCCCTATTTGTTCAGGTAACGTTTTTATTTTAGAAGCATTGGCTAAAATTGAAACCAATTCACTACAATTAGACAATTCATTCCTAAGTCTAGTCATTCCTCCTCCTGAAACATTTAAAAATTGTAAACATCTTAAGCTCCCTATTGATTCTGGTAAATCTTTCAGATAACTATTATTCCTTAAACTCAAATATTTCAGCTTTGTTAACTTACCTATATGCTCATTAAGGACTCTTAATCCATTAGCTTCAAGATTCAAAACTTCAAGATTCTTCAATAAACCAATATTATCTGGAAGAACTCTAAAGTTACATCTATTAGCAAACAAAAACTTCAAATTAGGGAGCTTACTTAAGTCTTCAAAAAGTTGCGTTTTATCTTTAAACCTGTTTCCTGAAATATTCAAAAATTGTAAATTGATAAATTGTGACAATTCTTTTGGGAGTTCATCGATATCAGTAGCAGCTATATTTAAAGCAAAAACATCCTCTTTATTGATTATTAATTGCTTCAGATCTTTAGTTTGCTCAACACGATAAAATTGACTTAAAAGTTGTGGCCTAAAATAGGTTTCACTTTGAAAAATATCTAAATCAGAACAGAAATTATTTAACATTTCATCCAGTTGCTCTAAAGTTATTTGCGGTAATTGAAAATTTGCAATGTCTTCAAATACTAACTTATCTTCTTCAATAAGCTTCAGCAATTCATTATTTTCTTTAAACCCTCTATTTTCTAAAAAAGCAACATCCCAAACTGCAGCTTTTTTATTTCCTTCAAAATATTTAGAAAACACCCAATAATAATAAGTGTTTCTAAGATCATCAGAACTACCAGCTAATCGTAATCGCTCTTCATAACATTGTTCTGCCACATCAAATTTTTTGGCTGCAAATGCGCAATTACCTTTCCATGCTAATAAAAAAGAAGTTCTCCCTTTAAGCTCAATAATTTTATCGATATCAATTAATGCTTTGTCAAATTGATTTAATATCGAATATGCTTGAAACCTAATATATCTGGATTGATATGACTTAGGATTATAGGTAAGATACGTACTTAAATCTTCGGCAACACCTTTAAGGTCTTTAGGATTAATATTCGATTTTGCAATGGCTCTTGAATAGTAACTTTCTTTATTATCTGGATGACGTTCTATAATTTCATCAAGTAATTCGATAACTGTTTTCCAGTTTTTAGCCTCTAATGCCTTATCATATCTTTTTTTGATGTCTTCGTCACTTAAAGTTGTTGAGCAACCTAGTAATAGTAATGCAAAAAAGAAAGCACTAATACATATCAAAGGCATTGATAGTTTCGAACATAAAAGTTTTAACTGCATCCTATTTTTTTACACGATCATCATTTTGTTTCACAAAAGCAGACCAACCTGTATAATTCTTTCCAACCTCTACACGACCTTGATTATAAAAATGGCAAACTGCTGCTGCTAATCCATCCATAGAATCTAGATTTTTTGGTAAGGTTTTTAAACCCAACATTCCCTGTAACATTTTTGCCACTTGCTCTTTACTTGCATTACCATTTCCTGTAATGGCCATTTTTATTTTTTTTGGTGCATACTCTGTAATAGGGACTTCACGAGATAAACCTGCTGCCATAGCAACGCCTTGCGCTCTACCAAGTTTAAGCATGCTCTGCACATTTTTCCCAAAAAAAGGTGCCTCAATAGCTATTTCATCTGGATGATGTGTATCTATCAACTCAACTGTACGCTCAAAAATAAGTTTTAACTTAAGATAATGATCACTATATTTTTTTAAATCTAGCTCATTAAGCTGAAGAAAAGACATCTTTTTACCAACCACTTTTATGAGTCCAAACCCCATAATTGTCGTTCCTGGATCAATACCAAGTATAATTTTTTCGTTACTCATTAATCGCAATATTGACATCCACTAATAGAGAATGTAACTCCAAAAGTAATGGTTAAAAGGTTTCCATTAAATGAGCCATAACCTTCTGTTACGGGATCAAAATCTTTTCCGAAACCTAAAATATATGAGGTATCAGCATATAGAGACATACGTTCTGTTAATCCGTAGTGAACTTCAAAGCCTGCCATAACATTAAAAAATGACGTCTTATTGTTTCCATAATTCCCTAAAGGCTTTACAAAAGTATAACCTGGTCCTGCATGTCCAACAAGTCCTATTTGCTGAGGTAAAAATGTAATCAATTCTGTTGGATCATAGACTATTTGAGCATTAATTCTTGTGTAGTTGGCTTTAAATTCTACCGAATTATCACCACTTGAAAAGCGGTTAAATCCAAAATCCAATTTTGCTCCTAACTGTGGTTTAAACATATGCTGAATACCAAGGTTAACTGTTGGTAAATTAAGCGATTTGCTTTTAAAGCCATCAACAAAACCAGATTGCGATGGACTATTAACACCTACTGCAATTTGTGCTTTGAATTTACTAGTGTCTTTTTGAGCATGAGTATTTAAAAAACAAACTAATGCTATCACTAGAAGACTTATTTTTTGAAATCTATAATTTGAGGTCATATCATTATAATGATTTAATTTGTAAAAAGAACTTATCTCCTTTTTTCTTCTGCTTACAAAATTCTATTTTGCATTCTAATAAAAGCCGAACAGTTCGGTTTAAAACAAAAAAGTTAAGACAAGCTCTATGCATTTTGGCGGCCTTCCTTACAAAACTAAACAATTCTTTTTTGTACTTATTAAATTAAGTATCATCTTTGGTGCTTTTTATTTTATCTATCAAAAATTAGTAGAAAACGAAAATTTAGACTTTTATCAGTTTTTAGATTTTTTAAACAAAAACAATGTGTTTTCTACCAAAAACATCTGTTTTCTACTCGTTTTAACCTCTTTTAATTGGTTTTTTGAAATTATAAAATGGAAAACTTTAGTTGGCTATATTAAGTCCATTTCTTTTAAAAATGCTTTAGAACAAAGTTTAGGAGCCTTAACAGCATCTCTTTTCACACCAAACCGAATAGGAGAGTATGGAGCGAAAGCGGTATACTATAATACTTCAAAACGAAAACAAGTGATGCTTCTCAACTTACATAGTAATATGATGCAAATGACTGTTACAGTATTATTTGGACTTGTAGGCTTATTAGCAATGCATTCAAAATACGATTTAAATATTAATTATTTTAAAGCCTTTCGCTTTTTAGCTCTTATAATAATTATAGGGCTTTTTGCGATTCTTGGGATGAGACAAAATAAGTATAAAATTAAAGGGTTTTCAATAGAAAAATTAAAAGTCTTCTTTAAAAACCTTCCTAAAAGAATACATGGGTTGACTTTTGGACTCTCTGTTTTACGGTATTTAATTTTCTCATTTCAATTTTACTTTTTACTACAGATATTTGGTGTTAATGTAAGTTACTACAATGCAATGATGGTTATATCAACACTATACTTGCTTGCTTCTATTATTCCTTCTATATTTATTTTTGATGTGATTATAAAAGGCAGTGTTGCTGTATATTTATTTTCTATCGTAGGTGTTAATGAATTTACAATACTTAGTATAGTAACTATGATGTGGCTACTTAATTTTGTGCTCCCAAGTATGTTTGGCAGCTATTATGTGCTTAATTTTAATCTTCCAAAAACAGAAAAACGATAATGCTCATTATTATATTTATAATCACCTTTTTTTACCTGCTCTTAATAGGAAGTTTAATCTATGGTTTTGATAACGTGATCAACTTCAAATTGGAAGATATCGCACCAAAAACAAAGTTCTCAATTGTTATTCCATTTAGAAATGAAGCGAAAAACTTACCTGTATTAATAGCATCTATATCAAGATTAAACTATCCAAGTTCTCTGTTTGAAATCCTCTTAGTTAATGATGAATCCACAGATGATTCTATAGAAAAAATCAACACCAATCTCTCTAATTTAAAATCAGTAAATATTTCTATTTTAGAGAATCTCAGACAAACTAATTCACCTAAAAAAGATGCCATAACTACGGCTATTAAAAAAGCTAAACACGAATGGATTGTGACAACTGATGCCGATTGCGAATTACCAAAATATTGGCTAGACACCTTTGATAATTATATCCAAAACAACAATCCAAATGTTTTAGTTGCACCTGTAACCTACAGTAATATCACTTCATTTTTTGAGCGATTTCAACTCTTAGACATTTTAAGTTTACAAGGCGCGACTGTTGGAGGTTTTGGAATAAAAAAACCATTTTTATGCAATGGTGCAAATTTAGCTTATAAAAAAACTCTTTTTAATACGCTCAATGGTTTTGAAGGCAATTTAGATATTGCAAGTGGTGATGATGTTTTTCTGCTAGAGAAAGCTGTAAAAAGAGATAAAAAGAATGTGCATTATATTAAAAATAGTCAAATTATTGTACACACAAAACCTGAATCAAGTTTCAAAAAATTAAAAGCACAGCGTGTTAGATGGGCAGCAAAAACATCGAGATATAATACTAGTTTTGGGAAACTGACTGGTTTTATAGTACTACTCATGAATGCACTTCTAATAAGTTTACCTCTATTGTATCTCGTTCAAATTATAGCGCTAAAAATTTTGATTTACACCTATACTATTAAGGTTTTAATTGATTTTTTATTACTCTTTAAAAGTGCGCGATTTTTCGAGCAAGAGAGGTATTTACCTTCCTATTTATTTTCTAGTCTGTTATATCCCTTTTTCTGTGTTTATGTCGCTTTTATTTCGATGTTTAAAGGTTATAAATGGAAAGACCGAGCCTATATGAAATAGTGCTACTATCATTTATTTTTGTTAGTTTTACCTAAACCGAAACCCATATCGCAATGAAAAAAATCATCTGTTTATTAAGCCTCATATTTAGTTTTTCTTTTTTAGAAGCTCAAGAAATCTTCATGGTTGAAGGAGAGCGATTAGTCTTAAAAAACGAAGTAGACGGAAAACTCGATTTACTTTGGAATATCATCGATGGGAAATATCGCTATTTCGTGAGAACAGAAACAAGTACTATTATTGAACTTAAAAACACAAAAAAAGACGGGAAATTTCAGAAAGAATACATAGACCTACTCAACGAATTAACAGATGCTTCAATGTCTACCAAGCGTTTAAACCTTACGCTTTTTAGTTTAAAAGAATTTATAGATACTTATAATGGTCGTGTTGATGACGCATATCAATCTACAGCTGTTAGAAATAAACTACAATATAGACTAGGCATTTTTGGAGGTTTAACTAATAGTCCGTTTATAACAAATTCTGATAATTTAACCACTCCTCTTTTTGGAGCCGAGTTTGAAGTTTTAGATGTCAATCAAATCTCAAGACATGCAGTTTTCATGCAGTTAAAACATGTTTTAGAACACGATGAATTACAGTACTCTACAACAGAATTATCTTTAGGATATCGCTTTAGACTTATCAATAAAGCGGCTTTTAGTCTCTACGGAAACGTGAAGTTTGCAACCTTAAATTTTTCTAAAGCAGTTGTTGTAACCGAAAACAATGGAACCATAGCTACCGAAGAATTTAATGAAACGGCATTTGACGTTCCGTTTATTTTTGGCATAGGTGCTGATATCAGAATTACCAAAAATAGCTATGTAACACTAGCCTACAATGAATTATTTGCGTTACTTCTTGATAATCAAGGTAACTTTTCACAAGACTTTGCCATAGGTTACAAGTTTAATTTATAATGCGTTTAACTAATTACAAAACTAACAATCCTGTGTTTTCAGGTTATTTTTGGGATGCTCCTAAAGCATCAACAAAGAAGATGACCGTAACTGGAATTTTCATTAAATCTCTTGGTTGTATTTTAGTAATTGCAGCAATTACGGCTTATATCTGGAAATTGAATGAAGAAGGCATGTCGGTAAAATGGTTTACTCTTGGAGGCATGTTTTCGGCAATTATTATAAGTGTTATCATTTCGATAAGACACCATTGGGCTCCTTTTTTGGTTCCATTATACACGGTTGCTAAAGGACTTTTTTTAGGTGGTTTTTCGGCTTATGCTCATAAAAATTTTCCTGAATTGCCTTATCAAGCCATAGGTGTTACAATTATTACTTTTTTTGTAATGCTCATCCTTTATCAAACACGAATTATTATTGTTACTAAAAAATTACGAAGTGTTATTATAACTTCTGCTATAAGTATTTTTGTCGTGTATATGATGTCTTGGGTTTTAGGCTTTTTTGGAATCAAAACCTACATTTGGGGAACATCATGGTTTGCCATTATCTTTAATTGTATCGCTGCTATAGTCGCTTCTTTCTCTCTACTTTTAGATTTCGATTATATAGAACGTTTTAAAAATAAAGCTCCAAAATGGAAAGAATGGCTAGCAACTTGGGGGCTTTTAGCAACACTCATTTGGTTGTATGTAGAAACTTTAAGATTAATGCAAAAATTAGCAATTAGGTTTTAGTCAATTTTAATAATCACTGGTAAAACAAATTGCGTGTTAACTTGCTGACTTCTTTTTATTGCTGGGTGAATTTTAGGCAATGCCTCTAAGCTTTGTCTGAGTAAACTATCTAGTTCTGGAATTTGTATTCTAGTATTTTCATCACAAACAATCTCATTGATTACAAAATCACCTTTATTATCAATCGTTATTTTTAATTGAATTGTATCATTAATATCCTCAGAAACAATTATTTGATGTTTTGCAAGGTTGGTGTTAATTATACGTCTTAGTGTATTTTCAAAACATATTTTCTTATTCTCTTTCCCTAGAGTAGTTTCACAGGATTTAAATGAAGGATATTCGTCTACATCTTTCCAATTAAAAGTCTGCAGTTCTTCATCAAGAATATCCTCAGAATAGACTTTCTTCTTGTCGAAATAATCACAAGAAATTAAAGAGATAACAAGCAAAAATAAGAATATGCGTTTCATGAATACAAACTGAAACTGAAAAGTACAATTTTTTTATATATTACAGCAACCTACTCCTTTTGCTTTAAAAATTTATCCGCCTTAAGTTCTGCTAAACGAGCTACTGCAAATTGCGTGTATACACTTTGAGGATACTTTTCTTTAAAGTCTTCGTAGAGTTTTATTTTGACATCTATATCAGCATAAAACTTATCCTTGGTACTAATAATATAAAACACATAACTTATGTTTTCAGGATCTTCTTTTACAGCCTTTTCAAAAGCTTCGATAGCTGCTCTATATTTATTTTGTCTATTTAAAACAACACCTAGTTTTTGATATTCATAACCTAAAGCTACATCTTTAAAAGTCAAAGCCTCTTTTATATACTTTTCAGCATTAACATAATCTTTTAATTTCTCATAATAAGTACCAATAACAAAAAGAGCATTAGCATTATATGGATTAAATTTCAAAGCCAATTTACGTTGTTCAATTGCTAATTCAAATTCATAATTTTGTGAATAGCATAGGCTTAATTTTTCATGTATAAACTCAGACGATTCACCTAAATCTATCAACTTTTTAAACCAAACCTGAGCTTTAGTATAATATTCTTGTAAATAATAACTTTGAGCTTTTAGACTAATAAGTTCTACATTGTTTTTATAGTTCTCAAGACCTTTGTCTATATAGTCTTCGGCAAGAGAGTGTTTACGTTTTTTGAGAAAATACTTTGCGATTTTATAAATAGCTTTTTGATGAGTTTTATCTAAATCATAAGCAGAACGGTATCTATTAATTGCTGTAGAATCTTTTAGTTTATCAAGTACTAATCCTAATTCGTAATGGTAATTAGGGTTTTTATAATCGACGTTGACTAAATCATTAAAAACAGTTGCCGCTTTTTTAAACTGTTTTGTTTTTGATAATAACCTAGCATACTCATATTTCACAAGTGCGCCATCAGAATTAGCTTTTATACTGGCTTCATAATTGGTTAGCGCTAAGTCATAATTTCCAATAGCAACATAGGCTCTAGCTATTTTATTATAAACTTCAGCTTGATCGTTATATGTTTTATAAGTAGCAATAGCTTTACTATAATTACCATTAATGTACAAACTATCTGCGCGACTTAAAACCGAAGATTGTGCTTCAACTTTAATTATAATAACTAAGGCTATGAGAATAAAAAATATACGCATTTAATTTTTTTTGTCTTGTTTTGAATCTGCAGCTATCTGAAATAAAATAGGTAAAGAATAAGTAACTACAACAGGTTTACCATTTAGTTTACCTGGTGTAAATTGAGGTAAACTATTAATTACTCGTAAAGCTTCAGCTTCTAATTCAGGATGAGGAGCTCTAGCTCTTGCTTCTGTTATTAGACCTTGCTTATCAATCTTGAAAATAACATTGGTACGTTGTCTTCCTACCAAACCAAGATTTGAAGCTAATCCAACATTATAGTTTCTAGTCACATATCTAGATACATACTTGCTAAAACATGTTTTTTGCTCTTTACTCGAGCTCAAACCACTGCATTCTCCAATTCCTGGCGCTTCATCTAAAGCCATAAACGGTACTTCGTTTGCATCTTCTTTCGCTTGAGTCTTAGATGTGCCTTGAATCTGAAAAACAATAGGCAAACTATAAGGCACAATTACTGTTCTATCTTTGTGCTTTCCTGGACTAAACTGAGGTAAACTTTTTATTACCCTTTTAGCTTCTTCTTCTAAAGTTGGATGAGGCGCTCTTGCTTTTACATCAATTACATAACCTTCTTTGTCAATTTTAAAAATAACATTCATTCGTTGTTTACCAACTAACCCTAGGCTATCAGCAATGCTCGTGTTAAAATTTAAATTAACATATTTAGAAATATTCTGACTCGTACATTTTTTACGCGCTTCATTTGTCTTAAAGTCTTCGCATGATTTAAAAATGGGCACTTGATCTACAACAGTAAATGGCACTTCAGATGCATTTTTTAAGTTCTCTTTAAATTCGTTTATTTGATTATTAGCTAATGTGCTAGAGTTTCCTTTTATCTGAAAAACAATAGGTAAACTATAAGGCACAATTACTGTTTTATCTTTGTGCTTCCCCGGACTAAACCGAGGTAAATTTTTTATTACCCTTTTAGCTTCTTCTTCTAAAACTGGATGAGGCGCTCTTGCTTTTACATCAATTACATAACCTTCTTTGTCAATTTTAAAAATAACATTGATACGTTGCTTCCCAACGAACCCTAAACTATCAGCAATGCTAGTATTAAAATTCATATTAACATATTTTGAAATGGCCTGATTGACGCATTTTTTTCGCTCAATATTTGTTTCTAGTGCTTCACATGATTTAAAAACAGGTACTTCATCAATAATTGAAAATGGGACTTCATGTTGCGGTTTAGAATTAGGTGTTTCTACTGCTTCTATTTCTATTTCAACAATCTCGTTTTTCTGTTTACTTTTAAATACCGAACATGAAGAGTATACAAGCATCCCTAAGATTAATGGAATGATCAATAAATATCTAGAGAGGTTAATTTGTCGTGATTTTGATTTACTTAACATAAGAATACGTTTTTTGATTAAAGACTGTTTAAAAAAAGGATTGACAAATGAAAACTGCTGGGTTTCAAAAACCTGAGCTAACAAATTATCGTAATACTTGGCTTTGTTGTGATACTTTACCGCTTTTGCATCTGCAAGATATTCGTGTAATGTAGCAATTCGCTTTTGGTACATATACACTAATGGATTAAACCAGAATACAATTCTTAGCAGTTCAAAAAACAGTAAATCTAAAGTATGTTTTTCATGAACGTGTACCATTTCATGTTCCAAAATGGCAGACTTTTCCTGAGTATTTAATTTTTGACCTAAAAAGATATAGTGAAAAAATGAAAACGCTTTTGTACTATTCAACAATTCTATAATTAACAAATTACCGCTCCAACGTTTTGGTTGTTTTGAAGCTAACCTCATTAATTTTGAAATTTTAATCATTAAAATTAATGTCGCTATACACATTCCAGAGATAACTATAATATTCCATATAGAAATCGGATCTGGATCTAGATTAAGACCAGCTTGCATTGCTATTTCTGGATTAATTGTACTAAAGTCTTCAGTAGAATTCCCTATAATAATTTCAGGCAAACGAATCACAAGATCTTTCGCAACGACATTTTTTATCTGTTCAATTTTCATAAAAGGAATAGCGATAGAAAGCACAGCTGTTCCCAATAAATAAACTCTATTTAAGTTAAAGAACGTTTCCTTCCGAAGAAAAACATCATAGACAATCAAAAACAATAGTTGAAATAAAACAACCTGTAAAATATAGTGTAACATCTTATTTGTTAGATTTATTAATGTCTCTTAAAATGGTCTCCATGTCTTTTAAATCGACATCATTTTTCTTTACAAAAAACGACACCATACTTTTAAAAGAGCCTTGAAAATAATTGTCAACCAAATTATTAATACTCTGGTTGCTGTAGTCTTGTTTTTTTAACAATGGAAAATAGATGTGACCTTTACCTTCTTTTTCATAATCTACAAATCCTTTGTTCTCTAGAATTCTAATAATTGTAGATACAGTATTGTATGCAGGCTTAGGTTTTGGAAGTTGCTCGATAACATCTTTAACATTAGCTTTTTCAAGCTGCCATAAAATGTGCATAATCTCTTCTTCAGCTTTTGTGAGTTGTTTCATGATTCAGTATTCAGTGTTCAGTGTTCAGTGTTCAGTGTTCAGTGTTCAAATATAACTAAAAATTTAGTTTGAACTAAATTTTTAGTTTAAAATTGTAACATAATGAACTGAAACACGTCTTATCTATAGAATTATAAACTTAATTAATGGATATATTTTTAGTTATTTTAGCGACCTTCTTTATGATATTAGGTATCATTGGTAGCTTTCTCCCTGTATTGCCAGGACCACTTACCAGTTGGATTGGGCTGCTCATCTTTCATTTCGCAGATGTAGTTCCAATGAACTGGACTTTTTTAATCATCACTTTTATCATTGCACTTGGTATTTGGGTACTTGATTACATCATACCTGCAATGGGAACAAAACGTTTTGGCGGCACAAAAGCTGGCATGATTGGCACTTCTATAGGCTTAATTGTTGGGTTACTAGCGCCAATACCAGGAGGTATTATTATAGGTCCTTTTTTTGGCGCTCTTATTGGTGAACTTATTAATAAAAGCGATTTTAATAAAGCACTTAAAGCTGCTTTTGGATCTTTTTTAGGCTTCATAGCTTCTACATTTTTAAAATTTATAGTTGCTATGGTCTTTCTAGGCTTTTTTATCGTAAAGATTTTTGAATATAAAGCGGTTTTATTTTAGAACACTTCTTTCTATAAAACAAAAAACCTAATGCCTGTTGAGAAGCATTAGGTTTATTTCTTTGCTATTAATTCAACAAATTACTAAGAGGGATTAATTAATTTTGTTGATTAGTCAAATATATCTAAAGTAAACAACTTTTTGTTACGGAAAAACCGTAAACTTGATGCGGAAAAACCGTAGTCTGTAGCGTTGACAGTAGGTGCGAAAGCTTTTTAGAATGCTAAAAAAGCCAATTTTAACAGTATTTTTTAAAGAAAACCTTTTTTTCGAGCTTCAATTATCAACGATTCATCTTTTCCGTCATTAATAGAGAATAATATTTTAAGTTGTTTTTTACGCTTTTCTATAGCACTCATAGACAAATCAATATATTCTATTAAGCTTCTCGTTTTTATGCCTTGAGATAATAAATGAAGAATTTTACGGTTAATCTCATCCACATAGATTTCATTAACCACAGACTTATTTAAAAAATTACTTACCGTACTACTATAATATGGTGGATCTATCAATATATGGTGAAAAGCCTCAGCTAACTCACTTGATGTTAAATCACTTTTTATTAAAAACCCATCAGGATTAATTTCTTTAACAATACTATGAATTCTATACGATTCATTAAACATTGTTAAGATAATTACCTTAGCATCAGGCAAGATATTACGTGAAATCTTTGCTAAATCTTCTCCTGAAGTAATTTTCCCATCTGAAGACGCAGGTAAACTTATATCAAAAAAGCACACATCATAAGGCTGCCCTTTTGCTGCTTTTTGCATTAAAAGATTAGCAGCATCACAAGTATTTGCTGTATCTATAATTAAGGTTTGGTCATCTTTTTTAGTAGCCATCAGAGTATTTTGATACCCTTCAATAATGATTGGATGATCATCAACCATCAAAATATGAATATTTTGCATTCTTTTCTAATTTTTGTAAGGCACAGTAATAATTACCTCTGTCCCTTTTTTTAATATAGAATCAAATTCGGCCTTCCCATTAACCTCACTAACTCTAGAATTTATGTTTTTAAGACCAATACCTTTTTTACTTTTATTGACATCAAAACCATCTCCATCATCTATAATGGATAAGCAAATTACACTATTTTTTAATTGAATACTAATTTTTACGCCGTTTGCATTGGCATGTTTATATATATTTTGAAGTGATTCTTGTATAATCCTGTAAATGTTGATTTTAGTTTTATTAGGCACAACTTCCCAATTAATATCATCGGTATAATTAAAAGAAGATTCTAATTGATAGGCTTTAGTTTGCTTTTCTATTAACTCAGAAACTATATCCATAAAACCAGAACCTGAAACAAAATCGGTGTTTAAATCGTGAGAAATTTTACGAATATCATTCTCAATAGTCATTAGCTCTTTAATATAACTCGCTCTATTTTGGATGGCTTCCTTTCCTTCAGAAAAGTTTAAACTATCTAAACTTAATCTGGTTCCAAAAAGACGCCCAAGAACACCATCGTGTAATTCTTCAGAAATTCGTTTCTTCTCTCCTGCTCTGGCCTCATCGACCTTATCTTGCTGTGAAAGCATGAGGTTATAAATATCTTCGTTAGCTTTTTGCTGTTCTTGTTTAAACTTAAGCTCTTTGTTTTTATTTCGCTGGGTAACAATAATATATAATAAAAAGAAGGTAATCAATAAAACTCCTGAGATGGCTATCAACCACATGAGTTGCTGAGACATCATCTCATTTTCCTTTTCAAGCTCATCGGTCTTTAATTCAATACGTGCAAATTTATTCCTGACGTTGCGCTCGACATTAAGCAAACTATCACTTAACTTAATATGCTCAACTAAATAATCTCTACTAACTTCTCCTTTATAAAGTTTTGACAAAATTAACATTGATTCTAAATACAAATCGTTAATAGGAATCTCTTTTGATATCCTATAACTATCTTTTGCATACTTTATAGCTAAATCCTTTTCATCATTCTCTTTATAAAACTTTGCCAAGTCAATTGACGCAGAGAGTTTTGAATATTGATCTCCAATACTTTCCGACATCTTAAGAGCTCTTTTAAATTCGCGCTCTAATTCATTATAATCGTATCCGCCAATTAAAAATTTCGTAAACGCACTATTAACTATTACCAATGAATAAAAAGAGGGGTCTTCATTAAGCAAGTCTGAATCTTTAAAAATATCATCATATATATCTAATGCCTTTTCTAAATTCCCATTAGACCTATATGCTATAGCAAGATTATTTTCAGATTCTAATTGTAAATAATCTCCGTTATTCAACTTCTTAGCAAGATTATGTGCCTGGTTATGATATTCTATTGATTGCTCATAATTCTTAAGCTTTAAAGAAACTATCCCTAATAAATTTAAGCATCTATATTTATCTTCAACTAAATCTAAACTTTTATTTTTACTTAGTTTATTTAAGATTTTTAATACTTCAATAGCATTTTCTTCACTTCCAAAATAATCTTTTTCATCATCCTGAATAGTTGCAATCCCAGTTAAAACAACAGCTTTTTCTTTTAAATTACCTAAAGCAATATAATATTTTAGTGCTTTTAAATAATGATCATACGATTTAATATTATCACCTGCAATTTGATAATAATACCAACCCAAATTGTTATATGTAGTAGCTATTGCTATTGAATCGTTTAACTTTAAGGCTAATTCAATATTGTTCAAACTTGAAGAACCAAACATATCATAATCACCAGAGACAAGATATATATAGGATAAATTTCGATTGCTTTTTAACACAGTAGAATCTATACTATTCTTTAATGATAAGTCACTTGCTTTTAGAGCATAGGATAATCTTTCCTTATTAGACAATGACTCATCATTTGACAACTGTCTTAAATTTATAATGCTATCTATTGTTTGATTTTGCTCTTGTGCACTAAGTGTTAATGACAAGAAAACTAATGCTAAAAAAGGATTGACTAAATATTTCAATTGGTTATTTCATTCTATACTCAAAGTTAGAATTTTTTATCGATTTAATTGTAGAAATAATTTCATCAAATAAATAAGCTCATATTTGATTTCAAATATGAGCTTATTTATTTTGTATAATTTAAAGCTAACTAACTATTACTAGGTTTCTTTAATCCTTTTTTTGCGTGAGCTAGTAAATCTGTTTTTCCGTAAGTTTCTACTTTGTCATTTTCTGTTTCGACAACATTATCGCTGCTTTGTCCAGATACAGTTAATAATAATACGGCAAATAATAAAAAAGTAATTTTTAGAGTTTTCATGTTTGTTGTTTTTAGGGATTATCTATATCAATTTAATTATGTTAATAACAAAACAGCATCAAAAAATGCCAATCGAGGGAAGAATGGATTATTAACTTTTTGGCAAAAAATGCCTATAAAATTGAGGGAGATCTAAATGCTAAAAAACATTTAAACATGAATGGATTAATAAAAATACCTTGATAAGTGATTTTAGGGGCTTAAGAAGGACAGTAAATCTAAGATAAAAGTCGAAGCATATAACTATAAACTCGTTTAAATACTCGTTTTAATCGATGAAATGCGATATTCGATTAAAATTTGGTGATTAATCGTTATTAAATACACATATTAAATATTTGGATTATGAGCTATTTTAGCTGAATCAGAACTCTTATATCTTATTTAAATTATACCTAATTCCATCTATTTAAGCAGTTAGTAAGGTTGTAAAGCTTTCCTTAGTGTCTAAAAAAGAAGTATTCTCTAAAATAATAAGATCCCTAAATATCATTACAAATAGCCGAAAACAAAAAAGCATCCCGATTTTCAATTAAGAAAAAAGGAAAGCTTCTCATCGGTAAGAACTCAACAACATTGAGCTTCTCACAACTCTCAGATTTCTCTGAGAACAACACAACTAATCGTATTGCCAAAAAAAGCTTCAATTTCTTGAAGCTTTAGCAATTTTAGCGGTCTGGACGGGACTCGAACCCGCGACCTTCGCCGTGACAGGGCGACATTCTAACCAACTGAACTACCAGACCGTTGCTTTATTGCGAGGGCAAATATACATCGCATTTTTAATATCACAAATGTTTTTTGATAAAAATTTAAATAAATTTTTGCCGCTCCACCATGTAGCTTGTCAATATCTTATCAAAGGGTTTATTAATATCGGCTTCCACATATTTAATTTGATATTGACCGCATTTTAACCGTATACGTTTAAAGTACTCTTCAACAGCACTTTCATACCCTTCTTTAATCGTATCTGGATATAAATTGATGTACTCATTGGTCTCAACATCTATAAATCGCTTAGGTGTATTATCAAAATTAAATTTGAGTTCCTTGTCTTTATCAATCACATGAAATAAAACCACTTCATGCTTATTATGTTTTAAATGTCGTAATGCTTCAAATAACTTCTCATCATCAGTTGACGTTTGAAACATATCAGTAAAAAAGAAAATTAAAGAACGTCTATGGATATTTTCAGCAATTTGATGTAAATAGGTATAGGTTTCTGTTTGTGTATTTAGCTGCTTAGAAACAACCATTTTACTCAATTCAGATAATAGCATTTGATGATGACGCTCACTCCCTTTTTCAGGTGAATAATAATCATATGCATCACTATAAATACTCAAACCAATTGCATCACGCTGTTTTTTTAAAATATGCATCATTGAGGCCGCAGCTAATGCTGAAAATGCAATTTTATTCAAATTCCCAATACTAAAATTGGTCATTTCTGGGTAATGCATTGAGCTGCTATTATCTATAATGAGATGACAACGTAAATTCGTTTCATCATCATAACGCTTGGTGTATAACTTATCTGTTTTTGCGTATAATTTCCAATCTATATGTCGTGTGCTTTCACCTTGATTATAGATTTTATGTTCAGCAAACTCAGCAGAAAACCCATGAAACGGACTCTTATGCATACCCGAAATAAACCCTTCTACAACTTGCTTCGCAAGAAGCTCTAAGTTTTTAAATCCTCCTGCTTTATTGAGTTCTGCTTGTAAATTCATTTGCTTATTCTAGAATACCATCAACAATCCCATAAGCTTTAGATTCCTCTGCTCCCATCCAATGATCACGATTAAAATCTTTTATGACTTTATCAAATTCTTGTCCGCAATTATCAGCTAAAATTTGAGCGCTTAATTCTTTCGTTTTTAAAATCTCTTGAGCTGTAATTTCAATATCACTAGCTTGTCCACTTGCACCACCACTTGGTTGATGAATCATTACTCTAGCATGAGGTTGTATAAAACGTTTCCCTTTGGTACCAACAGATAATAGTATAGATCCCATTGATGCTGCCAATCCAGTACAAATTGTAGATACATCACTATTTAAAGATTTAATACAATCATACATAGCAAATCCAGATGTCACATAACCTCCAGGACTATTTATATATAAATGAATATCCTTAGTCTCTAAGGCATCTAAATAAAGTAATCTATCTATAACATGTTTTGCCGATTTATCATCAACCATTCCCCAAAGAAAAACCTTTCGTTCTTCTAATAATTTACTATCTATTAAGTCTTGTGCTTTCGATTGTTTACTCATTGTGTTTAATTTTCATTAAAAATAAAAAAAGGTTCACCATACTGGCAAACCTTTTATCATTTCTTTTAGATTATATCTTATAATAAAGAATCAATAGCGTCTGTATAAGCATTTTTAGGAGCAACACCAACTTGACGACCAACAACTTCTCCATTATGGAATACCAAAACAGTTGGAATATTACGAACACCATATTTAGCAGCAAACTCCTGATTAGCATCAACATCTACTTTACCAACAATAGCTTTACCATCGTATTCTGTACCTATCTCATCAATGATTGGTCCAACCATTCTACATGGTCCACACCAAGCGGCCCAAAAATCTACCATTACTGGTTTATCACTCTTTAATACAGTTTCTTCAAACGTTGCATCTGTTATTTCTAATGCCATAATTATATTGTCTATTGTGTTTAACTTCGTTTTAATTTAATACACAAAATTAGTCAAAAATTTTGCCAAACCTTACACTGGTAGTATTTGTTTTGATTATGAGATTATTGAGTGATTTTATAATTAAGTATTTGGGCGCATAAACCAGGCTCTCGCAAGTCGCTCTCTTCGAGGAGCTCCAACAATTGCTCCATCCCTTGCGCACAATATATTTAATTAGCAACCTAAAAGTTGCATGTTAAATATATTACACTTAATTTAGCAACTATAAAGTTGCGTATTAATCAAAAAACAAGCATTATGAAAGATCGTATAATTAAAGAAAAACTATTTAATCATCCTATAGAGAAAATATGGAATGCCATTTCTAAAGCCGAAGAGATTTCATCTTGGTTTATCAAAGCCGATTTTAAGGCTGAAAAAGACTATCAATATACCTTTACATCTGAACCTAATGAAAAAGGCTGCACAACCATTAACGGAATTGTTAAAGAAGCCAATCCTTATGTATTAGCTTATACATGGATTGTTGCAGACACGAATATAGAAACAACTGTTACTTGGACATTAGAAGCCATTCAAGGCGGTACAAAATTGAAATTAGAACATTCTGGAATTTCAAGTTATGCTGGAGACACAGCTATTGCCATGTTTGAAAGTTTCAACGGTGGCTGGGACAACTGCATCAATGGTTTAACAAACTACTTAAAACAAGAAGTGAATGCAAGATAAGATCACACAATTATTTAAAGCAATTGCAGAGCCAAAAAGGCGTGATATTTTTCACGCCTTAGTGATTGCAACCTCTGCATTATCTATTACTCAAATCTCAAATCAGTTTGAAATTAGTAGACAAGGCGTTACTAAACACATCAAAACATTAGAAGATGCTGGCTTGGTATATATCGACACTAAAGGCCGAGAACGCTTTTGCAGTGCCAATGCAAAGCCTTTAAAAGAACTCAATAAATGGATGGCATTTTATGAACAATTCTGGGATGACTCATTAGATCATTTAGACACCTATTTAAACACCTCAAACAATGCTTAATAAAGACACCATAAATTATTCTGACACCAATTATCAAAAACAAATCGAAGTATCATCAACTGCTCAACACGTATTTACTGCCTTAACACAAGGCATACACCTTTGGTGGGGGAAAACAAGTCATTCTTATCAAAAAACTGGAGGTCAATTCACCATTCATTTTGAAAATAAACATTGGTGGACGTTCAAAATCTTAGAATTTACTCCAAATCATGAGCTCATTTGGAAATGTATTGATGGCGAACCTGATTTTAATAAAGAATGGATTGGACACGTTTTACATTGGCAAATTATTGAAGACCTTTCAAAAACAACCATTAAGTTTCACCAAGTAGGTCTTACACCTCTATTAGAATGTTATGATATTTGCACTTCAACTTGGAACCTGTTTATTACAGAACGTTTAAAAGCTCATCTTGAAAATTCGCAGAATACCTCTGAAAATTAATTTAATTTATACCTCACATTATGAGTTTCTAATTCACTTAAGAGCTCTTGAGATATTCTGATTTTCTGTTTCCGACTAGGCATATTAAGTTTGATTTTTTCATCATTATCATAGACGATAAAATTAAGTACTTTTTCGCCTTGATGTATTCTGAATAAGTCTTGAAGAATTGAAATTCGCTCCTCTTGTAAATCCTTAATATTTATTTGAATGGATAATTTTTTAGCATAAGCATCCATCACATCATGTAATAATTGAAAACTATTGAACTGAAGTCTAGGGTCACTCTTTTTACCTGTATCACGATTTACCCAACCTTCTCTCACAAATGATTTTACATATACAAAACTATTCTTAACCAAGAAATGACGGTATTTTAAATACTCTTCACCAAAAATTCTAAATTCATAGCTGTCTGTATAATCTTCAACCATAAAAATTGCCCAGCCTTTACCTTGTTTACTCACACGGTGTTGCACATCAGTAACAACTCCTCCAAAAGTAATTTCACGGTTCACATAATTTCCTAGCTCATTAAAAAACGCCAAACTACCATTACAAAACGTTTTCATTTCTACTTTAAAATCATCCAATGGATGTCCAGAAATATAGACTCCTACAACTTCTTTTTCTTGAGCCAATTTCTCCATAGTTCCCCATTCCTCACAAGGTGGCACAATGGGCTCATCTATTTGAACATCACTTGCAGCTCCAAACAAACTTACCTGAGCAGAGTTTTCATTTTCTTGATGTTTAGCACCATATTTTATAGCTTTCTCTAAAAATGTAATACCATCGCCTTCATCGTGAAAATATTGCGCACGATGCGCTTCACCAAAACCATCAAAACTACCAGCTAAAGCTAAATTTTCAAATGCTTTTTTATTAGCTGCTCTTAAATCAATACGTTTTGACAAATCAAAAATAGATTTGTAATGCCCCTCTTTCTTTCGATTTTCAACAATAGTCATCACTGCACCATGCCCAACACCCTTTATTGCTCCCATTCCAAAACGCACAGCATTATCTTTATTTACCGAAAACTTATAATACGACTCATTGACATCTGGACCTAAAACATCCATACGCATTCGTTTACATTCTTCCATAAAAAACGTTACCTGCTTAATATCGTTCATATTATTAGACAAAACAGCTGCCATATATTCTGCAGGGTAATGCGCTTTTAAATAAGCTGTTTGATATGCAATCCAGGCATAACAAGTAGAATGCGACTTGTTAAAGGCATAACTTGCAAAAGCTTCCCAATCTTTCCATACCTTTTCTAAAACTTTAGCATCATGACCTTTTGCACTTGCTTGCGTTATAAATTTCGGCTTCATTTTATCCAAAACCGCGATTTGCTTTTTACCCATTGCTTTTCTTAAAACATCGGCTTCACCTTTTGTAAAATCAGCTAATTTTTGAGAGAGCAACATTACTTGCTCT
The DNA here is from genome assembly GCA_002162685.1 of Flavobacteriales bacterium 33_180_T64. Lineage (GTDB taxonomy): Bacteria > Bacteroidota > Bacteroidia > Flavobacteriales > Flavobacteriaceae > Psychroserpens. Next base: position 301,015 of record MAAQ01000020.1, on the reverse strand, counting down.
TGGTAGACAGTAATTCCATAGGTTTCTTTGAGGTACTCTTCCATGGCTGGTAAGTCATACTCAATATCTTCATCTCCATGCTTTCTACGAACGAAACTCGGAATGTATTCCATAGGTCCCGGTCTATAAAGCGCGTTCATTGCAATGAGATCTTCAAAAACTGTAGGTTTTAAATCTCTAAGGTGTTTTTGCATCCCAGGAGATTCATATTGAAATACTCCAACGGTTTCTCCTTTTTGAAATAACTCATATGTTTTCTCATCATCTAATGGAAAGCTTTCTGGATCCAATAAAACATCATGCTTAGCTTTTACAATTTTTACAGTATCCTTGATAAGTGTTAATGTTTTTAATCCTAAAAAATCCATCTTAAGTAAACCTGCATCTTCAACAACAGAGTTGTCAAACTGCGTCACATATAAATCAGAATCTTTAGCTGTAGAAACAGGAACGAATTTTGTAATATCATCAGGTGTAATAATGACACCACAAGCATGAATACCGGTATTACGAACCGAACCTTCTAAGGTTCTTGCTAGATTTACCGTTTCAGATTCGAGATCATCACCATCGGCTATATTAAGGAGCTGGTTCACTTTTTCTAAATCTTCGGCTCTAAACTTTTTTCCTAATTCTTTTTCATCTAAACCAAAAATCTTATTTAATTTAGACATCGTCGGAATTAACTTCGCAATACGATCAGCATCAAATAATGGCAAGTCTAATACTCTAGCTGTATCACGAATGGATGATTTTGCAGCCATTGTTCCGTAGGTAATAATTTGAGCAACCTGATTACTACCATACTTATCAATTACATAATCCATAACACGACTTCGACCTTCATCATCAAAATCGATATCAATATCGGGCATACTTACACGATCTGGATTTAAAAAACGCTCAAAAAGCAAATCATATTTTAAAGGATCTATATTGGTAATCCACAAGCAATAGGCAACTACAGAGCCAGCGGCAGAGCCACGACCAGGACCAACAGACACATCCATATTACGAGCTTCGCGAATAAAATCTTCTACAATAAGGAAATACCCTGGATATCCGGTATTTTCAATAACGCTCAACTCAAAATCTAGGCGTTCTATGATATCATCGGTTAATTCCCCATAACGTTTTTTGGCACCTTCAAAAGTTAAATGCTTGAGATATGCATTTTCTCCACGTTTACCACCATCAGACAAATCGGCTTTATCGACAAATTCTTCTGGAATATCAAAAGCGGGTAATAATACATCACGAGCTAATTGAAACCCTTCAACTTTATCAACGACTTCTTGAATATTAGTAATCGCTTCAGGGATATCTTTAAAAAGCCTTTTCATCGTTTCCGAAGACTTAAAAAAGTATTCTTGATTTGGCAATCCGTAACGATAACCACGTCCGCGCCCTATTGGAGTCGCTTGCTTTTCACCATCTTTTACACACAATAAAATATCATGTGCATTCGCATCCTCTTGTTTACAATAGTAAGTATTATTTGTTGCTACAAGCTTTACATTATGTTTTTGAGCAAGTTTTATCAATACAGGATTAACACGATTTTCATCTTCTTGACTGTGGCGCATGAGCTCGACATAGAGATCATCACCAAACGCCTCTTTCCACCACAACAAGGCTTCTTCGGCTTGGTTTTCTCCAACATTTAAAATTTTACTCGGTACTTCTCCATAAAGATTTCCTGTTAAACAAATAAGGTCTTCTTTATATTGCTGAATCAATTTTTTATCAATTCTTGGCAAGTAGTAAAATCCATCAACAAAACCATGTGAAGATAACTTAGCTAAGTTGTGATAGCCATTTTTATTCTTTGCAATAAGTACAATTTGATATCCGTTATCTTTTCTAGTTTTATCTGTATGATCTTCACAAACAAAAAACTCGCAACCTAAAATAGGTTTGATTTCTTTTAGTGTTGAAAGCTCTCCTTTTTCTTCAGCTTCAATGTTTTTAGCTTTAACAGATTTGTTGTGATTATTAACAGCTTTCACAAAATGAAACGCTCCCATCATGTTAGCATGATCTGTTAATGCAACTGCTGGCATATTGTTTTCTGCAGCAACGGCAACTAAATCTGTAATACTAATTGTGGATTGTAATACCGAAAACTGCGAATGGTTATGCAGGTGAACAAAATCAACATCTGCTAAACCTGAAATATTCTCTTTTATTTCTGCCTCGGAAATAACATCACCTTGTAACGCTTGCAGTCGTTCATTAATCTTAGCACTTTCCTTTTTAAGGTTAATATGCTTTAAACCAATAAGCTGAATTAACTGAGGATTCTTTTCATTAAAACGCTCAAAATAATCTGGTTGAACATCAAGTTGTTCTTTAGTATATTCTCCTAAACGAATCAATTCCATAAAGCAACGCGTAGTTGCTTCAACATCGGCAGTTGCATTATGTGCTTCTGAAAACGGTTTTTTGAATAAGAATTGATGTAACTCTGTTAAAGTTGGGAGTTTAAATTTCCCATAGCGACCACCTGGTATTTCACAAAGCGCTGCTGTATGTTCTGTACAGGTATCTAAAACAGGTAATTCTTGAAGTTGATTTGCAATACTTTCTCTTACAAATTCGGCTCCCATAATATTAAGATCGAATTTTACATTTTGCCCAACAACAAATTTTGTTTTTGATAAAGCATCATTAAATTTCTCTAAAACCTCAACAAGTGGCACACCTTGTTCTTGTGCTAATTCGGTTGAAATACCATGAATTTTTTCAGCATCATAAGGAATATTAAAGCCTTCAGGCCGCACCAAATAATCTTGATGATCAACACAGTTTCCCATATCATCATGTAACTGCCAAGCAATTTGAATACATCTTGGCCAATTATCAACATCTGTAATTGGCGCATCCCATCGTTTTGGTAAACCTGTAGTTTCGGTATCAAAGATTAAATACATGTCGTTTTTTTGTGCTTATTAAAATAGTCTTTGGAAGAAAAAATCATCAAAAGTAAGTTCATAAAATTACGAAGAAACTAGACCTTTTTAAAGTGAAAGTTATGAACAGTTTTAAACAAAAAAAAAGCAGCTAGTTAGCTGCTTTTTTTTTGTTTATTTTATTGAATTTACATATCATCTAAATAATCTGGAATCGTATCTCCATCTGTATCTAAAGCATCAGCAGGATCACCATCTAAATTAGGGTCTGCATTTTCATCTGCAGTTAAAATCGTGTCATCATCATCATCTGTATCTAAGTAATCCATAGTTCCATCGCCATCTGTATCACCAGTTTCAAAAATGGTAAGCAAGCCATCGCCATCATCATCAACATCTAAATAATCTACATCACCATCACCATCTGTATCTATCGGATTTCCATTTTCATCCTTAGCTTCATCAATTGTTAAAACCCCATCACCATCATCATCATCATCTAAATAATTAGGAATACCATCTAAATCAGTATCATCGTTAGTGAGATCCATATCACCATCAAAATCTTCAAAATTATTAGGAACACCATCACTATCATCATCATTACAATCTAAAGCATCAATAACCGCTTGGATATCTCCATTATCATCACCACAAAACTCAATTTGTTGCTCTAAATAGAGCATATAATTTTCGCAAGCTTCAACATAGTTTCCGATAGTTGCAGCCTCAAAAGCAGCTTGTGCTGTATTTCTATTCTGAGTAGCAAAAGTACATCTAAATGGACACACGTTTAACTCATCTATTGTTTGTTGAAGTTCACCATCCAAATCACCACAGTAATCACGCTGGACTCTTAACGCTTCTCTATAGACATTGCAGGCATTTACATATGTATCATGATCAATATATTCTAAACTAGAATCAAAAGAGACTAAATAATTAGCTCTAGCTTCTAGAGCAGTTAATTCAGTATCATCACAAATAATAACTACTGCAGGAATACTTCCTGAAGTTAGAGGTACTCTATAAAATATTCCAACATTATAACCTATAGAATTTAATCCAGATTCATCAAAAGCTAAAAACTCAAAAGTACCAGAAAACGTATTATTACCAATTTCATCTAATTTCACAAAACCATATTCTGGATAAATTGATACACTTGGATCTGGCCTATTATTTGTTGAAAACACAGTCCCGTTTACATCAGTATAACGCGCTTCCATAGAGTTTACATCACCTAATGTATAAGTCCCGACTGCAACCGACGGTATTGTAAGCGTTACTGTTTCTATATTATTTCCACCGGTAATGGTCAAATAACCGTTAGCATCAATGGCAGCACTGGTGAATTCTGCTCTCCAAAGTCCGTACTCTCTATCCCCTTGAAATCCCGGAGAATTGAACTCCACTTCATCACCACAACCCATTAAGGTTAATACAGTTACAAAAAATATAGCTAGTTTCTTCATTGCTTTAATTTTCTTTTCTCTAATTAATTTTGAGGCTCATTATAGGTTAACCATAACGTTTTAGAATTCCCAAAAGTATAATAAAATTTCAATATTACTTAATTTCAAATAAAATGTTCTTAATTAAATATTTGTATTATCTTTGCGCTCTTATTAATAATAGAGGTCGCGAACCTCACAAATTAATTAAAATTATGCCTGTAAAAATTAGATTACAAAGACACGGTAAAAAAGGGAAACCTTATTATTGGATCGTTGCCGCAGATGCACGATCAAAAAGGGATGGTAAATACTTAGAGAAATTAGGTGCTTACAACCCAAACACTAATCCAGCAACAGTAGAATTAAATGTTGATGGCGCAGTAACATGGTTACAGAATGGTGCACAACCAACTGATACAGCCAGAGCAATTTTATCTTATAAAGGTGTAATGCTCAAAAATCACTTAGCTGGTGGAGTAGCAAAAGGTGCTTTAACTGAAGAGCAAGCAGAAGCTAAATTCAATGCTTGGTTAGAAGAAAAAGCAGGAAAAGTTCAAGCTAAATCTGATGGTTTATCTCAAGCTGATGCTAAAATTAAAGCTGATGCTTTAGCCGCAGAAAAAGCAGTTAATGAAGCTAGAATTGCTGCTGCAACTCCTGTTGTTGAAGAGACAACTGAAGAAGCACAAGTAGAAGGTGAAGCTAAAGCTTCAAACGAAGAAGAATAGAAATTAATTTTTTATACTTTTAAACTCCGATACAATGTGTCGGAGTTTTTTATTTTTAAAAATAAATGATTCTCAATATTATAGAGAATAAATTACATTTTCAATGCAAAAAAAAGATTGCTTCTTTATTGGTAAGATTGTAAAAAAATACAGTTTTAAAGGTGAGTTATTAGTAAAATTAGATGCTGATGAACCTGAGCTTTATGAAAATATGGATTCAGTTTTTGTTGATCTTAGAAATACTCTTGTTCCGTTTTTTATTGAATCCTCTCAATTGCATAAATCTGAATTGCTCCGCATAAAATTTGAAGACGTAGATACTGAAGGTGATGCTGACTCTCTTTTAAAAAGTGGCTTATACTTACCTCTAGAGTTTTTACCTAAACTTGATGACAACAAATTTTATTTCCATGAAATTATTGGTTTCAAGGTAGAAGACAAAAATTTCGGTCATGTCGGTGTCATTAAATCTGTTAACGATTCAACAGCACAATCACTTTTTGAAATTGATAGAGATGGTATCGAAATATTAATTCCAATGAATGACACGTTTATATCAAAGGTTGATAAAAAGAATAAAACCATTTTTGTAAATACTCCTGAAGGATTAATTGATTTATATTTAGAAGATGAATAATACGTTATGCTGAATTTAACTCAGCATCCACATCTTAATAAGCAATGAGATTCTAAAACAAACTCAGGATGATCATATGGACAAACCTTTTCACTTCAAACAGTTCTCAGTAAACCAAGATCAATGTGCTATGAAAATTGGCACAGACAGTGTTTTATTAGGCACATGGACTTCGGTAGACAACAACCCATTTTCTGTTTTAGATATTGGCTCTGGTACAGGGATTCTATCTTTAATATTAGCTCAACGCAGTCATGCCCAAGTTATTGAAGCCTTAGAGATTGACGACAAAGCTTATGAACAATGCGTTGATAATTTTGAACAGTCCTCTTGGAATGATCGTTTGTTTTGCTACCATGCATCTCTTGAAGAATTTGCAGATGAAATTGAAGACAACTATGATCTCATTATTTGTAATCCGCCATTCTATTCTGAAACTTATAAAACTAAAAATACACAACGTGATTTAGCAAGATTTCAAGATGCAATGCCTTTTGAGCATTTATTACAAAGTGTTGTTAGTTTACTATCAGGAAACGGTTTGTTTTCTGTTATTATACCTTTTTCTGAAGAAAATAATTTTATTTCCTTAGCGACTACAGTGTCCCTTTTCCCTAAAAGAATCATGCATGTTAAAGGAACTGCTACTACTGAAATTAAGAGAAGTCTTATCGAATTCTCATTCACAAAAACCCACATACAAACTTCAGAATTAATTATTGAAATTTCTCGTCATCAATACACAAGTGCGTACATCGATCTAACACAGGATTTTTATTTGAAAATGTAGTTTTAAGAAAACGTTTTCGTTATTTTTGTTACCCAAACAAAATTCAACAAATGAAACCAGATTTATTTGAAGCACCTGATTATTATAATATTGATGAACTTTTAACTGAAGAGCATAAATTAGTACGTGATGCTGCTAGAGACTGGGTTAAACGTGATGTTTCTCCTATTATAGAAGATTATGCTCAAAAGGCCGAATTTCCAACACAAATTGTTAGCGGATTAGCCGAAATTGGCGCTTTCGGGCCTTATATTCCAGTAGAATATGGAGGTGCAGGATTAGACCAAATTTCTTATGGATTAATTATGCAAGAGATTGAACGTGGTGATTCTGGAGTAAGAAGTACAGCTTCTGTGCAATCGTCATTAGTAATGTATCCGATATGGAAATACGGTAATGAAGAACAACGTCAAAAATACTTACCTAAACTAGCTTCTGGTGAGTGGATAGGTTCTTTTGGATTAACAGAACCTGATCATGGAAGTAATCCAGGAGGAATGACAACCAACTTTAAAGATATGGGAGATCATTATCTTTTAAATGGAGCAAAAATGTGGATTTCTAATGCGCCTTTTTGTCAAGTTGCTGTTGTTTGGGCAAAAGATGAAAATGGTCGTATCCATGGACTACTTGTTGAACGTGGCATGGAAGGATTCTCAACACCTGAAACGCATAACAAATGGTCACTTAGAGCTTCTGCTACTGGTGAACTTATTTTTGATAACGTCAAAATACCGAAAGAAAATTTACTGCCTAACAAATCTGGTCTTGGCGCTCCACTTGGTTGCTTAGACTCGGCAAGGTTTGGTATTGCTTGGGGAGCCATTGGAGCTGCAATGGATTGTTATGATACTGCTTTACGTTACAGCAAAGAACGTATGCAGTTTGGCAAGCCTATTGGACAGTTTCAACTCCAACAAAAAAAATTAGCCGAAATGATTACCGAAATCACCAAAGCACAATTATTAGCTTGGAGACTTGGTGTAATGCGTGAAAATGGCACTGCAACTTCTGCCCAAATTTCTATGGCAAAACGAAATAATGTGGATATGGCAATTACTATTGCGCGTGAAGCTCGACAAATGTTGGGTGGAATGGGTATTTCTGGAGAATACTCTATTATGCGTCATTCTATGAATTTAGAAAGCGTAATCACTTATGAAGGCACACACGATATTCATTTATTAATTACTGGATTGGACGTTACAGGTCTTAATGCCTTCAAATAAGTTGCTAAGTGATATTTGTGTAACGTACTCAAATAGAATCGATATAATATAAAACTCACAAAAATGCTTCTCTTTATTGGGAAGCATTTTTTTATGTTTTCAAATGACACTTCTTTTAAATTTTAAAAAAGTAATAGCTTTATAAAGCTTATTATTACTCATATACGAATATGGTTATATGCTCAAGGATTTTTCTAAAAATTAAACACAACCTATATAAGGTGTTTAAAAAATAGAATATAGCAGCTCTCTTTGATTAATTTCTACCTATTTTGGTTAAAAGTTTATCTATGTCATCAAAATCTAGATTAAATCGTGCTTATAAAAATGCTAAAGTCATCAACTTTGATGACTCTAGTAAGTTCATATTATTTAGTGATTGTCATAGAGGCGATAACAGTTTTGCTGATGATTTTGCTAATAATCGAAACATCTATTTTCATGCATTAAAGCATTATTACACTGAAGGCTATGATTATATTGAACTTGGTGATGGTGATGAATTATGGGAAAACACTAAGTTTGAAAACATTCTCAATGCACATAAAAATGTGTATATGCTCATGAAGCAATTTCATGAAGAAGAACGATTGCACATGATTTGGGGAAACCATGACATGGTCTATCGAGATCCCAAATATGTTGAAAAGCATTTATCTACATATTTTGATAAAAAAACGGGTGAAGATGTAGAGCTCTTTTGCGATATTAAGTATCACGAAGGTATAATCATAAAACATACAGAAACTCATCAAGAATTATTTTTCACACATGGTCATCAAGCAGATTGGTGGAATTACCTCTTTTGGAAATGGAGTCGATTTATGGTCCGTGTACTTTGGAAACCGCTTAATGTCATGGGAATTGCAGATCCAACAAGTCCTGCAAAAAACTACAAAGAACTCATAAAAGTAGAACGTCGCACAAAAAAATGGATTACAGAGAACGACAACCTTATTACGGTTGTTGGTCATACACATAGACCACGTTTTCCTGAACCTGGTGACATTGCTTTTTTTAATGATGGAAGCTGTGTTCACCCAAGAAGCATTACTGGTATCGAAATTGAAAATGGTAAAATCTCACTCATCAAATGGCAAATTGCAACTACTGATGATGGCACACTAAAAATTATTAGAATTTTATTGGAAGGCCCTCGGAAATTAATAGATTATAAAACGGAATAACATTCTTTAAAAAGGTATAAATCTAAGATTCTGGAGCCAATTCTACCTCCAAACCTTCCATCTCCTGTGTCATTTGAATTTGACAACCTAACCGAGAATTATTCTTAACATAAAACGCTTCGCTTAACATTGCTTCCTCATCATCTTGCATCTCTGGAAGTTCGTGTTGAGAATTCACATAACATTGACAAGAAGCACACATTGCCATGCCTCCACAAATACCAATAGTGCCTTCTGGAGCTAGTTCATAAGAACGAACAACTTCCATTAGATTCATTGCCATATCTGTAGGTGCTAATACTTGGTGAATAACACCATCTCTATCTATTATTTTTATATTTACGTCTTGTTCCACTATTCAATTTTTTTTACAACCGCTTTTGGTGCTTCCTTACGAGTGCCATCAAATCCATCTATTCCGGCTACAGTAGTATATTTCATAACATAACGTTTTCCTGGATTGATAATTTTATAAGCTGCTTGACACATTAATGTTGCTTCGTGAAAGCCACATAAAATCAATTTCAACTTTCCTGGATAAGTATTCACATCTCCAATAGCAAAAACGCCAGGGATATTAGTTTGATAGTCTAAAGCATTATTTACTTTAATTGCATTTTTTTCTATTTCTAATCCCCAATTTGCAATAGGCCCAAGCTTAGGTGACAATCCAAAAAGAGGTATAAAATGATCACATTCTAATACATATTCTTTATCGATATGTACATTATCAGACTCTTTAACTACAACACCTTTTAAATCGTGATCTCCAATAATACCAGTAATTTCAGCAGGTGTAATGAGGGTTATCTTTCCTTTATTTTTTAACTCTTGAACTTTTTCTACGGAGTCTAAATGCCCACGAAATTCATTACGTCTATGAATTAAAGAGACTTTACTCGCCACGTCACTTAAAAAAATACTCCAATCTAAAGCGGAATCACCTCCACCTGCAATCACAACATTTTTATCTCTATAAATTTCTGGGTCTTTGATGATATATTCTACGCCTTTATCTTCAAAATCGGTAATATTATGAATTAATGGCTTACGTGGCTCAAAACTTCCTAGTCCGCCTGCTATAGCAATCACTGGAGCCTGATGTTGTGTTCCTTTATTGGTGGTTACAACAAATGTACCATCGTCTTGTTTATCTATAGTTTCGGCACGTTCACCAAGTGTAAAACCCGGTTCAAATTGTTTGCATTGCTCTAACAAATTTTGAGTTAAATCATCAGCAAGTATTTCTGGAAACCCTGGGATATCATAAATGGGCTTTTTAGGATATATTTCGGAGCATTGGCCTCCTGGCTGCGGCAATGCATCTATAAGATGACATTTTAATTTTAATAATCCTGCTTCAAAAACGGTAAATAATCCTGTTGGACCAGCTCCAATTATTAGTATATCTGTTTTTATCATAGTAGTGCCTACGAAAGTAGGTATCTCTCTAATTTAACTTTCTTGAAACTTGCAAAGCTATAAAATCTTACAAGTTGTATTTCTCTTTATCCTCTTTTGTCAAAATTAAGCAGAATAGCACTACATTTCATGACAATTATCAGCTAGCGTGAAGGATTGAACGGTTTGTTTGAGCTCCTCGTAGAAAGCGAATAGTAAAAGTCTGACCCTTGTGGTCATATCATACTAAACCTCTATATTAACAACTTTTTCTATTTGAGGCGCATATTTTTTAATTGTCATTTCTACACCAGATTTAAGTGTCATTTGATTCACACTACATCCAACACAAGCACCTTCTAATTGCACCTTTACTAATCTACCATCTTCAATTGATAATAGCGAAATGTCGCCTCCATCACTTTGTAAAAATGGACGGATTTCATCCAATGCTTTTTCGACATTTAATCTTAATTCTTCTGAGCTCATATGCTATTTCTTTACGGCTGAGCATCCAGCCATGGTTGTTATTTTTATTGCTTCGGTTGGCGGTAAGTTATCATTACGTCTCACCACTTCTTCTACAACATTTTGAGTTAATTTCTCAAAAGCTTGCTCTAAAGACGTAGCGGTTTGTAAAGCTGCTGGTCGACCAACATCTCCAGCTTCTCGTATGCTTTGCACTAAAGGTAATTCTCCTAGAAAACGAACATCTAAATCTTGGGCAAGGTTTTTAGCACCTTCTTTTCCGAAGATATAATATTTATTATCAGGAAGTTCATCTGGCGTAAAATATGCCATATTCTCGATAATTCCTAAAACAGGTACATTAATACTCTCTTGTTGAAACATAGCCACGCCTTTTTTAGCATCGGCTAATGCCACATTTTGTGGTGTACTTACAACTACTGCTCCAGTTATTGGAAGTGATTGCATGATGCTTAAATGAATATCTCCTGTTCCAGGAGGCAAATCGAGCAACATAAAATCGAGTTCTCCCCAAGCAGCATCAAAAATCATTTGATTTAATGCTTTTGCTGCCATTGGACCTCTCCAAACAACTGCTTGATCTGGTTTTGTAAAAAAGCCTATAGATAAAATTTTAACACCATAGTTTTCTACTGGTCTCATCTTTGATTTCCCATCAATGTTAACAGCTAAAGGTCGTTCTAACTCAACATCAAACATAATTGGCATAGATGGGCCATAAATATCTGCATCTAGAATCCCTACTTTAAAACCCATTTTTGCTAAAGTAACTGCTAAATTAGCTGTTACAGTAGATTTACCAACACCTCCTTTTCCAGAAGCAACAGCAATAATATTTTTAATACCAGGAATCAATTTTCCTTTAATAACATTAGGCGCTGATTTTGTTGAAACTTCTACTTTTATGTTAACCTTAATCTTAGCTTTTTCATAAACCTTATCATGAATCGTTTTCATGATTTCTACTTCAGTTTTCTTTTTAGCTTGTAAACTAGGATTTGCTATTGTAATGTCTACAATAACCTCATCAGCAAAAGTTACGACATTGGTTACTGCTCCACTCTCAACCATGTTTTGCCCTTCACCAGGTGCAGAGATAGATTCAAGAGCTTTAAGTATATCTTGTTTATTTAGTTTCATGCGTTTTTATATTGTTTTTTTAACGGTCACATGTTGTTCGCTATTATACATTTCCTTAAATGATAACGATTTCAATATGCTCGTTTCATAGGAATTTTAATTCTTCAGAATGTCATCTATTAAGACTCATTCTAATATGCAAATATACTTAATAAAGCTTGAAGTTTAAAGTGTTAAGATTCCTATTTCTTATGATGTAATTGCAATTATTTATAGATCTACTATCTATAATTTGGAATGCATTGGGAAGTCATTATAATTCTTTTGAAGGATCCCAAAACACACTATCTAAGTGTTGTATTTGGTTATCAATAACGATAACACCTTCACTCTCGAGAAGTTGCTGCATTAGATTAGTACCATCAAAGTGATGCTTTCCAGTTAATAGGCCTTTACGATTAACTACACGATGTGCTGGAACATCTTTTCCTGTAGAACCATTCATGGCATAACCTACCATTCTTGCACTTCGTTTTGCGCCTAAATAATTAGCAATTGCACCATAGCTGGTAACTCTTCCGAAGGGGATTAATTTAGCAACATCATAAACTTTATCAAAAAAATTGAGTGTTTCTGGCTTCATGTGCTATTAATCTTAAAGTTCCATTATAATATTAATTAAGGTTACTCCTGCAACAACTCCTGTGATTGCACCAATTATATAATTCATATTATTTTGTGAGGTGAATTTTTTGTTCTTGACTTTATCAAAAAAGAAAATATATACATAAAGCATCACAAATGTTCCAGAAGCAGCGCCTGAGCAATAGGTTAAAATACTTGTTACATCAAATACAAACCATCCAAATGAGGCAATGGTAATGGTCATATATGCTTGATAAGGAATAGGGAACACATTAATTGCCGACAAAAACATACCTTGAAAAAAGCGACTTTGCTTACTCTTAGCATGAGGTTCAATATCTGGTTTTGTAGGTGTTTTTGCTAACAGTAAAAAATAGATGGTAATCAAAACAAATATCACAAAAGCAACGCGCTGTAATATTTCAACTACATCTTGATGATTACTTAAATATCGTGCAAACATTGCTGCAATATAAGTTTGAAGAAAAACAATAAGACAAACTCCTGTAGAAAAAGTAATGCCACGAGAATACCCTTCTTTTAGGCTAATCTTCGCAGCTGTCATATTTAACAATCCAGGAGGAATGACCCCTACAAGTGCTATTATTAATCCCAGAAAAAAAACAACTGTGATATTCAAATCTACTTAATTTTGAACCTAATATACGTAATTGGTTTGTCTTGCTCTAGATATTGCGACTCATAATATGTCTGAATACTTGTAACTTCCTCAGGACTACCTTCTTGCTTGTACACATTGTGATTAGCATATAAAACCTCATGACCTTCACCATGCAATAGTCCAAGTGTATAACCATGCATAAACTCACTATCTGTTTTTAGGTTAACCACACCATCTGGTTTTAAAATGGTTTTATAGCGTTTTAAAAATTCAGAATTGGTCATTCTATGCTTGGTTCTCTTATATTTAATTTGAGGATCTGGAAAAGTAATCCAGATTTCATCCACTTCATGTTTTGCAAAAACAAAGTCTACCAATTCAATTTGCGTTCGTAAAAAAGCGACGTTAGGTATTTGCTTTTCAATAGCTGTTTTAGCCCCTCTCCAGAAACGTGCACCTTTTATATCGATCCCAATGAAATTTTTATTGGGATATTTTTTGGCGAGTTCTACAGAATACTCTCCACGTCCGCAACCTAATTCTAAGATTAATGGGTTATTGTTTTTAAATACTGAAGAATTCCAATGTCCTTTTAATTCGTATTCAGCATTAACCAATTCATCTCTTTTAGGCTGAAACACATTATCAAATGTTTCATTTTCTTTAAATCGTCTAAGTTTATTTTTGCTTCCCACTTTAAAAATTTAACAATTTCTTATTTTTACTAATAAAGCGGTAAAATTAAGGAAACATTTTAAGGTTTATCTTCGTTTTCACAAAAGACTCGATTAAAATTAAATGAACACAAAGCAAACTATAGACAGAAAACGAATATTAATTGCTCCTTTAAATTGGGGGTTAGGTCACGCAACGCGATGTATCCCAATAATAAACACATTAATTGCTCACAATTTTGAGCCTATTATTGCTAGTGATGGCAGTGCTCTTTCTCTTTTGAGAAAAGAATTTAGAACACTCCAAACAATAGAACTTCCTTCTTATGAAATTGAATACCCAAAAAAAGGCAAGTATTTTAAACTAAAACTAATCAAGAATACCCCTAAAATGATTAGAGCTATTAAGGCTGAAAAAAAGGCTGTTGCTTCTATTATTAAAGCGTATCAAATTGATGGAATTATTTCAGATAACCGATTAGGTGTACACAACAAAAAACTACCTTGTGTTTTTATAACGCATCAGCTTCAAGTCTTAAGTGGAAATACAACTTGGCTAAGTACTAAACTCCATCAAAAAATAATTAAACAATTTCAGGAGTGTTGGGTTCCTGATAACCTTGGAGACCTAAATCTTAGTGGGAAATTAGGTCATAAACACATGCATGAAATGCCTTTAAAATACATAGGTCCTTTAAGCCGGTTTACAAAAGAAGATAAATCTATTAAATATGAGGTTATGGTTTTACTTTCTGGCCCTGAACCACAGCGGACATTTTTAGAAACTAAACTTTTTGAAGAATTCAAAACATATAATGGGGGCAAAGTAATTTTTATAAAAGGCGTGATTGAAGATACGCAGCACATTTCTGAAGTAGGTCATATTACTATTTATAATTTTATGACTAGCGAAGAGCTTAATAATGCTATCAATGAGAGTAATCTTATTGTTGCTAGATCTGGATACACAACGATTATGGATTTAAGCAAATTAAGCAAAAAAGTTTTTTTTATTCCAACTCCTGGACAGTTTGAGCAAGGCTATTTAGCGAAACGATTAACAAAGTTGGGTTATGTTCCAAGTTGCGAACAAAATGATTTTACAATAGAAAAGTTAAATGAAATTTCAAAATATAAAGGATTAAATGAAATGAACTATGAGGTAAATTATAAAAAACTATTTAGTCTTTTCAAGAGTGAATGAGAATTCACTACCAACATCTAATTCACTTTCAACATATATTTTTTCGTCATGAGCTTCAATAATATGTTTCACTATTGAAAGTCCAAGTCCGGAACCACCTACTTTTCGCGAACCACTTTTGTCTACTCTATAGAAACGTTCAAACAATCGAGGTATATTAGCTTCAGAAATACCTTCACCATTATCTGTAACTCTTACAATGACTTTGTTTTTTATTAGGTTCTCTATACTCACCTCTGTGGTTCCATTTTCTTCTCCATATTTAATGGAGTTTACTATTAGATTTGTAATGACTTGTTGAATACGTTCTTTATCTGCAAAAACTAAGATAGGTGCACTGTAATCCATATCGAAAATGAGTGATATTTTTTTCTTGGCAGCTTTCATTTCTAAAAGATCAAATACACTTTCTACTAATTCTACAATATTAAAAGTATCAATATTAAGTCGTAAATCACCAACCTCTAACTTGGTAATCATATCTAGATCTTTAACAATATAGATAAGACGCTCTAGACCTTTACTTGCTCTATTTAAATATTTTTTGTTAACATTTTCATCATCAATCGCACCATCTAAAAGCGTTAATAAATATCCTTGAACTGTAAATAATGGTGTTTTTAATTCGTGAGATACGTTTCCTAAAAACTCTTTACGATATTCTTCTCTAACCTTTAAAGTTTCAATCTCTAACTTCTTATTTTTAGCATATTTATCTATCTCTTCGGTAAGCGTAGCCATGTCTGTAGTAATGGGTTGTTTACGTAAAGACATCGATTCTAGAAGTGTTAAATCATCATAGATTTTTTTGACACGTCTATATATAAATTTTTCAACTCTATATTGTATAATTATAAACGATAGAATATATGTAAATACAGAAAACGAGATTAGATACAGAAAATCAACAGAATGCAATACATACAAAAAAACACTCGATAAGAGCGTCAAAAAAAATGTAATATACAAGGACGTTTGAAAAGCGAACTTGTATGTTTTTTTTAATTTATTCTGCATTAATCTACAAACTTGTATCCAACACCTTTTATAGTTTTAAACTTTTCATCTCCAATTTTCTCTCGAAGTTTTCTTATATGAACATCAATAGTACGTCCACCAACTACAACTTCATTCCCCCATACTTTGTCAAGTATTTCTTCTCGTTTAAAGACCTTATTAGGCTTAGTTGCTAACAAAGATAGTAATTCAAACTCTTTTCTAGGTAAAACTAATTCTTGACCTTTAATTGTTATTTTATATTCTTCTCTATTTATTATTAAATCCCCTATTTTTAAAACGTCTTCACCTTTTGCTTCTTCTCTAAGTCGTCTTAATAAAGCTTTTACTTTACTAACTAATATTTTTGGCTTTATAGGTTTAGTAATATAATCGTCTGCACCAGCATCAAAACCTGCCATTTGCGAATAGTCTTCTCCTCTAGCAGTTAAAAATGTAATAATGGCATCACTTAAATCTGGAATTTTTCTAATTTGTTCACAGGCTTCAATACCATCCATCTCAGGCATCATCACATCTAATATGATTAACTGTGGTTTTTCTTTTTTGGCTTTTCTCACAGCTTCAATACCATTTTCGGCAGTGATAACTTGATAGCCTTGAGAAGACAAATTGTAACCTACAATTTCTAAAATATCTGGTTCATCATCAACTAATAAAATTTTTATATCTCTTTTTTTCATTGTTTTCAGTTTGAAAAACTTAGTAATGTAAAGATAAACTTAATACCAAAGTGTTATCACCCAGATTCAATTAATAACATTAAGTTAACCTAGACATATAGATTACAATTTAATGTAAAAACATTAGCTTACAAATGTTATATAATTGTAAAATACCGTTTTAGTAACTTAAATATTCGTTATAAACACAAAAACCGATTATATTTGTATGCTAATTTTTTTAATATTCAATTTAATTAAACAAATAAATAATTATGAAAAAACTTTACTTTTTATGTTTAACAATATTAATTTCTAGTTTGTCTTTTGCGCAAACCTCTGATTTGTTTTTCAGTATGTACGGAGAAGGTTCTTCTAACAACAAATTTTTAGAAATTTATAATGGAACCGGATCAGATGTAGACTTAAGTGCTTACTCTTTATCTTCATGTTCAAACGGATGTAATACTGCGAATGAATTTGATTTCCCTGACACTATTACTTTTGCTCCTGGAACAATGTTAGTTGATGGGGATGTATATGTTATTGCTCACCCAAGTGCAGATGCAACTATTCTAGCTGCATCTGATATGACTTTTAACTTTTTAAGTAATGGAGATGATGCATTTGCTTTAACTTTAGCTGGTGCAACTACTAATACTTATACTATAATTGATTTGTTAGGTGATTTATCTGATGTTGATGGAAGTGGCTGGGATGTAGCAGGTATTTCAAATGGTACTTCAAATCACACATTAACTCGTAAAACTTCTATTTGTGATCCTAATCCTTCTGAATTAGGTTCTTTCGGAACAGATGCTGCAAATTCAGAATGGATTGTTGGTGATTCTAATTCTGGTTGGGGTACGCTAGGTGCTTATACAGGTTGTAATACAAATCCTATTATTACTATTTTATCTCCATCTGATTTTGAAGTTATTACTTCTGGAACAACAAGTGTTGATATTGTATTTAGTGTAGACAATGCTCCTGGATCTGCGACTGTAGACATTACTGTAACGCTAAATGGAGGATCTCCAGTTACAACGAATAATGCTTCTAGTCCTTTTACAATAACACCAACTGCTGATGGTGAATCTTATGAGGTTACAGCTGAACTCATTGATGGTGGCGTTATAGATTTTGAAACTATAGATTTCAGTATCGCTTATCCTTGTGATTTACAAGTTGGTACTATTACAGAAACATGTGATGCTATTACTTCTGGTACAACAGATACTTACAATGTAACTATTGATTATACTGGTGGTGGAACTTCAACATATACAATTGATACTGGTGGAATTGGAACTGTTGGTGGCGATGATCCATCAAGTGTTGCTGCAGGTACAATTACAATTACTGGCGTTACAGAAAACACCGATTTTGTTGTAACTTTCACTGGTGATTCTGCTAATAGCGGATGTGATTTTACAAGAAATATTAATAGTCCTGATTGCGATCCAGAACTTACACTCCCATTATACGATGGATTTGCTTATACAGATGCTTCTACGCTTACAAGTGCTCCAAATTGGGATAACATTTCGGGATCTTCAGATGAAATTTTAATCTCAACTACTAGTTTAAATTACACAGGTCTTGCACCTTCTACAGGTAATAAAGCAACGTTTGATGGTGGAGGTATTGATAATGCTATTTTCTTTGCTCCTATTACAAGTGGAACTGTTTATGCTTCATTTATATTTAGAGTAACAGACTTAAGTTTAGTTACTGATACAGACGGAGGTTATTTTGCCTTTTTAGGAGCTTTTGATGGAAGACTATGGGTTGTTCCTTCTCCTGGAGGTTACCAAGTAGGACTAGGCTATAATACAGGTTCGGCAGATATCATTAATACTACTGAACATGCTCTTAATGACGAAGTATTTGTAGTAATGAGTTATGAAACAACAACTGGAGTAATGAAAGCCTGGATTAATCCTTCAAGCTCAGACTTTGAAGGTTCAGAACCTGCTGAGACAATTACGTTTAACGATCCTACTATGGCTGCAAGTATTGATAGATTTGCTCTAAGACAAGATAATACAGTAGAAACTGGATTTATGGATGTTGATGAATTAAGATTAGGAACATCATGGGCAGAAGTTACGCCTACAACCTTATCTACAGAAAATTTTACAACTAATAACTTCAAAGTATATCCTAACCCAACATCAACAGGATTTGTAAATATTACATCTACAAATAATGATGCTATAGCGGTTACTGTTTATGATATCTTAGGAAAACAAGTTCTAAAGAACACTTTAAACAACAATCAATTAAATGTATCTTCATTAAATACTGGAGTTTACATTTTAAAGATTTCTCAAAATAACGCTTCTGTTACTAAAAAATTAGTGATTGAATAAATCGTTATTATAAATAACTTTAAAAGCGTTGTCATTTTGGCAACGCTTTTTGTTTTTGCATATTTTTGCATAGATGATAAACACACAGGATATTTTTTCAATCGCTTCAGAAGACGCTTTCAACAGCTTAGCTTTAGATGTTTTTAAATTTCAGTTTGATACTAATACTGTATACCGTTCATTTTGTGATTTACTCTATAAACACCCAAGTACTGTTAACAAAGTAGAAGATATTCCCTTCCTTCCAATTCAATTTTTTAAAAGCCACCAAATATTAAGCTCTAAAGCTCAAATTGAAAACACTTTTTCAAGTAGTGGCACAACGGGATCCATAACTAGCAAACATTATGTTACCGATGTCTCTATTTATGAAAAAAGCTTTCGTAAAGGTTTTAAAACATTCTACGGAACTATTAGTGATTATGTTATTCTAGCGCTTTTACCTAATTACTTAGAACGAAAAGGCTCGTCATTAATCTATATGGCAAATGATATGATACAGCAATCTAATCATCCTGAAAGCGGGTTTTACCTCAACAATATTGATGAACTCAAGACACAACTAATCACTCTAGATGCTCAAGAAAAAAAAGTACTATTAATAGGTGTTTCTTTTGCTTTATTGGATATGATTGAACAACATCAATTTCATCTAAAAAACACCATTGTAATGGAAACTGGTGGAATGAAAGGCCGTAGAAAAGAATTGGTAAGAGATGAACTTCATTCTATTTTAAAAACAGGTTTCGGTGTGTCGCATATTCATAGCGAATATGGAATGACTGAATTATTAAGTCAAGCTTATTCGAAAGGCAACGGACGATTTGAATGCCCAAGCTGGATGCGTATTCTAACACGTGATCCTGAAGATGCGCTTACGCTTCAAAAAACACAAAAAACTGGTGGCATTAACGTCATTGACCTCTCTAATATTAATTCGTGTTCTTTTATTGCAACTCAAGATTTAGGTCGTGTATATAATGATCATAGTTTCGAAATTATTGGTCGATTTGATTCTAGTGATATTAGAGGTTGTAATTTAATGGTCTTGTAAACTTTTTATGCTTTTTCCGACTACCATTTTATGAGAATAAAATTATTGGCTGTTCTGCTTTTATTTGGAACACTAAATACATGGGCACAATCTATTGATTACAACACTAAAAAAGGGTACGTTGCTAAAGGGTATGATGTTGTCGCTTACTTTGACAATAAAGCTATTGAAGGAAAAAAAGCATTCACAGTGACATATGATGACGTGAAATTTAAATTTTCATCAGAAAAGAACTTCAATATTTTTAAAAGCAATCCTAAAAAATACATACCACAATATGGAGGGTATTGCGCTTATGCCATTGCTATAAATTCTAAAAAAATAGACATCAACCCTACAACTTTTGAAATTAGAGATGAGAAACTCTATTTATTCTATAATTCTTGGGGAAATAACACCTTAAATAAATGGGGAAAAAATAATGTGAAAGGTTTGCAAAAAAAAGCCGACAAAAACTGGGAAGTAATAAAATTAGAATGAAAATTCTATGAAAAAGAAAATATTACTTTAATAATAGTTGATTGGTTAATGTTAAACGCCTGATTTTTATCAGGCGTTTTTCTTTTTAAACTTAATGAAGTTTCGTTCCTAAATTTCTTAACCGCGTTTACGATACTTTAATAATGTATGTGTTTTTCTTTCCTTTATTTAGTATGATATATTTATCATTAATTAAATCTTCAATTGATAACTGATAGTTTTCTTTAACCTTTTCTTTATTTACAGATACGGCATTTTCTTTTAAAGCACGACGTGCTTCACTATTAGAGGCTAAAAAATTAGTCTTAGCTGCTAAAGCTCCAATCATATCTAATTCTGAAAGTTCCTCTTTAGAAATTTCAGCTTGAGGCACCCCTTCAAACACATCTAAAAATGTCTTTTCGTCAAGTGTATTTATATCTGCCTTAAACGTTTTGCTAAACAAAATATTTGAGGCTTTTTCAGCATTTTCAAAATCAGATTTTGAATGCACCATTGTTGTGATTTCTTCAGCTAAACGCTTTTGAAGTTGACGTTGGTGAGGCGCATCTTGATGTTCTTTTATAATTGTTGTAATCTCTTCTTTAGTTAAAAATGTAAAAATATTAATATACTTTTCGGCATCTTCATCACTAGAATTTAACCAGTACTGGTAAAATTTATAAGGCGATGTTCTATTCGCATCTAACCATATATTTCCGCCTTCAGATTTTCCAAATTTTGAACCATCACTTTTGGTAATTAAAGGGCATGTAATTGCAAATCCTTTTCCTTGAGCTATACGTCTAATTAATTCTGTTCCAGTAGTAATATTTCCCCATTGATCACTTCCTCCCATTTGGATGCTACAGTTATGTGCTCTATATAAATGAAGAAAATCATATCCTTGTACAAGTTGGTAAGTGAATTCTGTGAAAGACATGCCATCGGTAGATTCTGAAGAAATTCTATTCTTCACAGAGTCTTTAGCCATCATATAATTTACAGTAACATGCTTACCTACATCACGAATAAATTCTAAGAATGAGAATTCTTTCATCCAATCGTAATTATTTACTAAAACCGCAGCATTAGCTGCATCACTTTCAAAATCTAAAAAATGTGATAATTGCTTTTTAATTGCTTCTTGATTATGACGTAGTGTTTTTTCATCTAATAAATTACGCTCATTAGATTTCCCTGAAGGATCACCAATCATTCCTGTAGCTCCTCCTACCAAAGCAAATGGCTTATGACCACAACGTTGATAATGTGCTAATAGCATAATAGGAACCAAATTACCTATATGAAGAGAGTCTGCTGTAGGATCAAAACCAACATATGCAGATCGCATCGCTTCCATTAAATGTTCTTCGGCTCCTGGCATAGTATCGTGAATCATACCTCTCCATTTCAATTCTTCTACAAAATTCTTTATCATAATAAATATATTAGTAATCTTTGGCAAAGATAGATTTATACCTTAAAAGACAAAAGACAATTAGAAAAAAGACTAATTTTACAATATGATACTCATTACAGGTGGCACAGGATTAGTTGGTTCTCATTTATTATTCAAATTGGTGAATAATAATGAGACTGTTAGAGCAATTTATAGAAGGGCGCATAAACTCGAGTCTGTAAAAAAAGTTTTTGCCTATTATACAGATGATGTTGAGTTCCTATATAATAAAATTGAATGGATTGAAGCGAATATTAATGATGTTCCTGCTTTAGAAAGTGCTTTTATAAACATTACACAGGTGTATCATTGTGCTGCATTTGTAAGTTTTGAGCCCGATAAATATCATGAACTTCGTAATATAAATATAAAAGGAACCGCTAACATTGTCAATCTTTGCATCTCTAATAACATTAAAAAACTATGTTATGTAAGCTCTATTGCGGCTATAGGTCATGAGCCAAATGCAGATACGCTTATCACAGAACAAACAGAATGGAACCCTGAATTAGATCATAGTGTGTATGCGATTACAAAATATGGTGCCGAATTGGAAGTTTGGAGAGGAACTCAAGAAGGTGTTAATACGGTAATAGTAAATCCTGGAATTATTTTAGGCCCGGGATTTTGGAACAGTGGCGGAAGTGGTAATCTTTTCAGACAAATTCATAAAGGGCTAAAATATTACCCTAAAGGAACTTCGACTTATGTTGATGTATGGGATCTTTGTGATATCATGATAAAACTTATGTCTAGTCCTATCAAAAATGAGCGTTATATTATTTCTTCAGAAAATTTAAGCTTTAAGGTCTTTCAATATAAAACAGCACAAGCTTTAAACTCAAAACCAGCACTAAAAGTAGCAACTCCATTTTTATTATCTATTATATGGAGATTAGATTGGTTAAGCCATAAACTCTTTAAAAAAAGAAGAAGACTATCTAAACAAACAGCCAAATCTATTACGAGTAAAACCATCTATGACAATTCTAAAATAAAAACAGATTTAAATTTTGAATTTAAAACAATAGATGACTCTATTTCCGAAGTAGCTACGTATTATCTAAAAGACATCTAACAGTCTTTTTAACTTCTTTTTCTAGATTTTTTATTGCTACCAATCACTCTTAGTGAATCGCTTAACTGTTTAATAGAATCTTTCTTTCGTGTTCTTTCTTTTGCCGCTTCATCAATAAGTTCTTGATACTTATCTTTATCCTTTTCAATTCGTTTTTCTACTTCACCAATAATAGACTCATAGTCTTCAACATAAAACCCATAATACTCATTACTCATAGCAAACTGCAAACTGTCTATTTTATATTTTTCAAAAATATAGTCTTGGGGATAGATTCCTTTATTTTCTAATTTACTTTTATTTGCGCCTTTAGCTGCATTTAAAATAAACACTTCATACATAATATCTACCATTTTATCTTTTGAGATAAGATTCTCTGGCTTTTCTGGTTTATTAAAAGAATTACAACCTATAAAGGAAATGACAATTAAAAGAATTACAAAACTTCTCATCTATTAAAAGTTAATCGCTTAGCTGCTTTAACATCTAAAACTTTAAAATTATTATACACTAGTGTTCCATTTAAAAACGTATGCGTCACTCGCGATTTAAAGGTATTACCTTCAAAAGGTGACCAGCCACACTTATACAAGATATTTTCTTTTTTCACAGACCAAGGATTGTTTATATCTACAATAACTAAATCGGCAAAATAACCTTCTTTAATATAACCTCGTTTTTCAACCTGAAATAAAATTGCAGGATTATGCGCCATTTTTTCAGCAATTTTAGGCAGTGATATTTTCTCTTTATGATACATTTCTATCATTGCCACTAAAGCATGTTGTACTAAAGGACCTCCTGAAGGCGCTTTAGTATAACTATTATTCTTTTCTTCTAGAGTGTGTGGCGCATGGTCTGTTGCAATAACATCAATTCTATCATCTAATAGTGCTTTCCATAGTTGATCTCTATCTTTTGCTGTTTTTACTGCAGGATTCCATTTAATATGGGTTCCTTTTTTTTGGTAATCTTCATCACTAAACCAAAGATGATGTACACAAACCTCAGCTGTAATTTTTTTATCTTTTAATGGAATTTTATTACTGAATAAATTGGTCTCTTTTCCTGTCGACAAATGAAATACATGTAATCTAGCACCTGTTTTTTTTGCAAGTTCTATAGCTTTAGATGACGACAAATAACAAGCTTCTTCACTTCTTATAACTGGATGCTTTTCAATAGGAATATCTTCTCCAAACTCATCAATATGGGCTTGCAAATTTTTTCTAATAGTAGCTTCATCTTCACAATGAACAGAAATAACCATATCGGTACTACTAAAAATTTTCTCGATCACTTTAGGATCATCGACCAACATATTTCCTGTAGAAGACCCTAAAAACAATTTTAATCCAGCTACTGTTTTGGGATCTACTTTTAAAATCTCATCTAAATTATCGTTGGTTCCACCAAACATAAATGAATAGTTGGCATAAGACGTATTTGAAGCTATTTCAAATTTTTCTTCTAACTTCTCTACTGTTGTGGTTTGCGGATTAGTATTTGGCATTTCTATAAAAGACGTAATCCCACCAGCAAGAGCTGCTTTTGATTCGGTCTCTATATTAGCTTTATGAGTTAATCCAGGCTCTCTAAAATGAACTTGATCATCTATAGCTCCTGGGAATACATAATTATCTTCAGCATCAATAATAATATCATCAGCTGACTTAGAGCTTATAGAATCTGCTATCTCCTTTATAAATTCGCCTTCAATTAAAATATCGCCTTCAGTAACCTTTCCTTCATTTACAATTTTAGCATTCTTGATCAGTATGGTTTTATTCCGCATTTTATTTATTAAATAAACTTTTAAACTTCATATTAATAACTCCAAAAATTGCTTCGGAAATAATGCCTCCACTCATTTTTGATTTCCCTTTAGTTCTATCAGTAAAGATAACTGGAACTTCAATTATTTTGAATTTTTTTAGATACGCTTTAAATTTCATTTCAATTTGAAAAGCATAACCTACAAACTTAATTTTATCTAAGTCAATAGTTTCTAAAACGTTTCGTTTATAACAAACAAATCCAGCAGTAGTATCACAAATTTTCATTCGAGTTATAAATCTCACATATTTTGAAGCACCATATGACAACAATACTCTACTCATAGGCCAATTCACAACATTTACACCGTCTACATATCTAGAGCCTATTGAAAGATCGGCTCCTTCAATTGCACAGGCATTAAAAAGATGAATAAGATCGTCTGGATTATGAGAAAAATCGGCATCCATTTCAAAAATATAGTCATAATCTCTTTGTAATGACCACTTAAACCCTTCTATATAAGCAGTGCCAAGTCCTGTTTTATCTGCCCTTGATAATAAATGAAGTTGATTTGCAAACTCAACTTGAAGTGTTTTTACTTTTTCTCCTGTTCCATCTGGAGAATTATCATCTACAACCAAAATATGAAATACTTTATCTTGAGCAAAAACTGCTCTTATAATAACCTCAATGTTTTCTATTTCATTAAAGGTTGGTATGATGACAATGGCATCTTGCATGTAGTCTTAAGTTAGCTTTTGATTGTTTGTCGACGACAAAAGTAAGTGTTTTATCATTTAAAACTAAGTGTTAAAATCATAAACATTGTTAATCTTATAATTAAGATTTCAAGATGTAAATTATTACATACTTAATCGTCAAATATTCTTACTAATTTTGCGATATGCTTAGAGACGTAATTTCTAATGATTGGTTTACACTATTTCTTGTATTAGGGTTGGTTTGTCTAACGCTAACCAAATACCTGTTTACTCACAGATTTAAAGATTTCTTAGCAGTTATAGGGAATTCTAAATACCTAAAAATTTATGCTAGAGATCAAAAATTTATTGATGGTTTTGATGCGCTTCTTTTTTTTAATCTTATTATTTCTGTTTCTGTTTTTGCGTATATTAGTTACTCAACACTAGTAAGTCCTTCTGAATTTAACCTCAATCAATTTTTTAAATTATTATTTGGTATAGGTGTTTTATTCCTAATAAAAATATTGTTAGAACGTCTAATAGGAAGTCTTTTTGATATTGACGAATTTATTGATTCGTATTTATTTCAGAAAACTACATTCAAAAATTATTCTGGATTAGTTCTTTTTCCTATTAATTGTATTTTGATCTATGCTTTGAATCCTTCAAATACTATAATTTATATCATCATTGGATTTATTGCTTTAATTAATCTCATAGGATTCATTTCTTCTTTCAAAAATCATCAAAAATTACTTTTAAACAACTTATTCTATTTTATTGTGTATCTTTGCGCACTCGAAATCGGTCCCTATCTGATTTTATATAAGTTAATTAAAGATTTCAACGCTTAAAAACACTTTAAGGCATATGACGAAAGTGAAAACAATTTTAGTATCTCAACCAGAGCCTAAAATAGAAAATTCTCCTTACTTTGATCTTCAAGAAAAACAAAAGGTTAAGATTGATTTCAGACCATTTATTCACGTTGAAGGTGTAGAAGCAAAAGATGTAAGACAACAAAAAGTTGATCTTTCCCTATATACTGCTATTATACTTACAAGTAGAAACTCTGTAGATCATTTCTTTAGAGTTGCAGATGAAATGCGTTTTAAAGTTCCTGATTCGATGAAATATTTTTGTCAATCAGAAGCTGTTGCTTATTACCTTCAAAAATATGTCGTTTACAGAAAACGTAAAATCTATGTTGGTAAACGTACTTTTGCTGATTTATCCCCTTTGATTAAAAAGTATAAAGACGAAAATTTCTTATTACCTACTACAGATAAATTAAAACCTGAAGTCCCAAAAATCTTAGATGATTTAACTGTAAAATGGAAACAAGCTATTTTTTATAAAACTGTAATTAGTGATTTATCAGATTTAGCAAATGTGTCTTACGATATTTTAGTATTCTTTAGCCCATCAGGTATTGAATCATTATTTCATAATTTTCCAGAATTCAAACAAAATGACACACGCATAGCTGTATTTGGGAATACAACAATTAAAGCGGTAGAATCTCATGGATTAAGAGTAGATATTGCAGCACCAACTCCAGAGACACCTTCAATGACTATGGCATTAGAAAAATATATAGATAAGATAAATAAAGGGAAGTAATTTTCTTTTACATCAATAAAAAAAGCGATTTCAAAAATGAAATCGCTTTTTTTATTGATGTACGTTATGTCTTTAACTTACTTTTAAAATGAATAACGTTGTGGTCCTCCTCTACGAATATCCTCGCTTGCATAGTCCTCAAACTTTTTAAAGTTTTCTCTAAAAGCATTCGTTAATTTAAATGCTGTTTTATAATAAGCTTCATCATTATTCCATGTTGTTCTAGGACTTAAAACCTCGTTTGGCACACCAGGACAAGACCTTGGTTGAGCAACACCAAACACTGAGTGTATATGGTAATTTTCATATGAATACGCACCTAAATCTCCATTTAATACAGCATTAATCATTGCTCGTGTATACTTTAATTTCATACGCTTTCCAACACCATAAGATCCACCTGACCAACCTGTATTAACCAGCCAAACGTTCACGCCAGAATCTTTCATTTTTTTGCTTAACATTTCAGCATATTTTGTTGGATGTAAAGGCATAAAAGGAGCTCCAAAGCATGCTGAAAAACTTGGAACTGGCTCTACGACTCCTGCTTCTGTTCCTGCAACTTTTGCTGTATACCCTGAAATAAAATGATACGCAGCTTGGCTTGGTGTTAGCTTTGAAATTGGAGGCAATACTCCAAAGGCATCAGCGGTTAAGAAAAATATGTTTTTAGGATTGTTTCCTATTGACGGTTTTCTAATATTTTCAATATGATAAATTGGATAACTCACTCTCGTATTTTGAGTAATAGAAGTATCCGCAAAATCAATCTCTCCTTTATCATCTATTATAACATTTTCAAGAATAGCTCCCTTTTTGATAGCTTCAAAAATTTCAGGTTCTTGTTCTTGAGACAGGTTGATTACTTTAGCATAACAACCACCTTCAAAATTGAAAACTGAATTCTCTTCAGTCCATCCATGCTCATCGTCACCAATTAAACTACGTTCGGCATCAGTAGACAACGTAGTCTTACCTGTGCCAGACAACCCAAAAAAGATAGCTGTATCACCATCTTCACCTATATTAGCACTACAGTGCATAGGTAGCGTGTTTTTAAATACTGGAAGAATAAAATTTAACGCAGAGAAAATACCTTTTTTAATTTCACCTGTATATCCTGTTCCTCCGATTAAAGCAACTTTACGAGTAAAATCTAAAATCGCGAAATTATGCTGTCTTGTTCCATCAATTTCGGCATCTGCCATAAATCCTGGCGCATTAATAACGGTCCATTCTGGTGTAAAATCCTTTAACTCTTCTTCTGTTGGGCGCAAAAACATATTGTAAGCAAACATGTTACTCCAAGGGTACTCATTAATCACACGAATATTCAATCTGTAATCATCGTCTGCACAAGCATAACTATCTCTCACAAACACTTCTTTGTCAGAAAGATAAGCTGTTACTTTATCATATAATTTTTGAAACTTATCAGATTCAAAAGGGATATTAATATTTCCCCACCAAACACGATCTTTTGTAATATCGTCCTTAACTATAAATCTATCTTGTGGAGAACGACCTGTGAATTCTCCTGTATTAACAGACAAAGTACCTGAAGCAGTTTCTACACCTTGGCCTTTTGAGGTTGTAATCTCTTGTAATTCATCTGGAGATAATTGGTATCTTATTTTAGCATTTTTAATACCGTATGCATCTAACTCAATCGTTTTCGTAATACCTGTATGGTTTACCATAATTTGTTTGTGTTGTTTAAGCTGCAAAATTAAACTTTATTTTAAAGTAGGCCGTTAATTTTAAGATTTATCAGCTTTGATTTTTAAAAAGTTTATTAACAATATGATCCAAGCAATGATTAATAAGAGTCCGCCTAATGGAGTTATAAAACCAATTCGCTTAAAATCAAAATTTGTAAGTTCATTTGTAGCAAGCATATAAATAGAGCCCGAGAAAAGCAAAACCCCTAATAGCACCATATAAAAAACGATTTGCTTCTTTTTTTCTATCAATGACGAATAACTTCCTATAAACAAAAGAAATAGTGCGTGATACATTTGATAGCGAACACCTGTTTCAAACGTTTGTATCGATTCAATTGAAATTAAAGACTTTAAACCATGAGCACCAAAAGCACCAAGAATGATCGCTATTAGACCTAAAAGACTTCCTGTAACAAGAATTTTTTTGTTCATATATAAATTGTATTTAGGTTTTTATAACCCTTAGTATTTATTAAATTCGTACTTACAAAACTACTCAACAAAACCCATTATGCGAAAGATTTTAGTCATAGGTTCAGGAAAATCCACCTCTTACCTCATAAAATATTTACTTGATAAATCTATTGAAGAAGAGCTTCATATTATCGTTGGTGATATTAACATACAAAATGCCAAAAAATTAATTGGTAGTCATGAGAATGCAAATGCTATTACTCTAGATGTTTTTGATAAATCATCACGTCAAGCGGCAATAGAAAATGCAGATATTGTTGTATCAATGCTTCCTGCACGATTTCACGTTGAAGTTGCAAAAGATTGTATCACCTATAGAAAAAATATGGTAACAGCTTCTTATGTTAGTGACGACATGCAAAAACTAAATCATGCCGTTACTGAAAAAGGCCTTGTTTTTATGAATGAAATAGGTGTGGATCCTGGAATTGATCACATGAGTGCTATTAAAGTTATTGATAGTATTAGAGATAAAGGTGGAAAAATGATTTTATTTGAATCATTTACTGGAGGTCTTGTAGCTCCAGAAAGTGATACTAATCTATGGAACTATAAATTTACTTGGAATCCTAGGAATGTTGTTGTTGCTGGTCAAGGTAGTGCGGCAAAATTTCTTCAAGAAGACTCCTATAAATATATACCATACAATAGGCTTTTTAGAAGAACTGAATTTTTAGAAATTGATGGTTACGGTCGTTTTGAAGCTTATGCTAACAGAGATTCTCTCAAATACCAATCTATATATGGCTTAAACAGTATTAAAACATTGTATAGAGGAACCATACGTCGTGTTGGTTTTAGTCGTGCCTGGAATATGTTTGTTCAATTAGGTTTAACAGATGATAGTTATTCAATTAATGATAGTGAGAATATGAGCTATCGTGATTTTATTAATGCTTTTCTTCCCTATAGTCCTACAGATTCTACTGAATTAAAATTTAGACACGCCCTCAAAATCGATCAAGATGATATTGTATGGGATAAATTAGAAGAGCTCGATATTTTTAGTGACACTAAAATGGTTAAAATAAAAAGAGGAACACCAGCACAAATTCTTCAAAAGATTTTAATGGACAGCTGGACACTTGAAGCAGACGATAAAGATATGATTGTAATGTATCATAAATTCGGGTATGAACTTGATGGAAAACAGCATCAAATAGATTCTACAATGGTAACTATTGGAGAAGATCAAACGTATACTGCTATGGCGAAAACTGTTGGATTACCTGTCGCTATTGCAACTTTATCCATTTTAAATGAGAAAATAACAACTCCAGGTGTTCAAATCCCAATTACTAAAGAAGTATATGAGCCTATCTTAAAGGAATTGGAAAATTTTGGAATAAAATTCTCAGAAAAAGAAGTCCCTTATTTAGGTTATAACCCTTTGAATAATTAATTTCAATTGTTTTTTACTGAAATTAGCCAAGTTAAAACCTCTTCAAGTTTATGAAAATAGTTAACCAAAACATACAAATTGATGGTATCGATAAAAAGATCCTACGTGCATTGATGACAGATGCTAGAACACCAATTTTAGAAATTGCTAGATCTGTTGGTATTTCGGGAGCTGCTATACATCAACGCTTAAGAAAACTTGAAAAATCTGGTTTAATTTCGGGTTCAAAATTTGTACTAAATCCAAAAGTACTCGGTTATACAACCATGGCTTTTATTGGGATTTATCTTGATAAAGCAGTTAGTAATCCAGAGACTGTAAAACAATTAAAAAAAATACCTGAAGTTTTAGAATGCCATTATACGACAGGGCACTGGAGTGTTTTTATAAAAATTCTATGTAAGGACAACGAGCATTTAATGCATGTCCTAAACAGAGATATACAATCTATAACTGGTGTTTCTAGAACGGAAACTTTTATTTCTTTAGACCAGCAAATTGAACGACAGATAAAGATTTAGCTAGGTTAATAGCAACATAAATAAAAAGGCGACCTCTTATAAAGGTTGCCTTTTTATTTATAAAGTATCGTTAGTGATTATTCGATAACGATCTTTTTTACTGTAGAAGCATTCTTAGAAGCTATTGTCACAAAATACATTCCAGATGATATCATAGCACTTAAATCAAGTGATTTATCAACTGTAATTCCATTTAATTCGTAATTAGCAATGATACGTCCATTAACATCTGTTATCACAAGCTTTTCTAAAGCAATGCCAGAGTTCTTTATCGTAATTACACCATGAGATGGGTTTGGAGAAATAAATATGGAATTCCCTAAATCAAACTCATTAGTAGATAATGCTAAAATAGTAAGTTTTCCTGGCATCGCCGCTACCAAAGCAGGATAAGGCGCAGTCGTAATTGCATTAACACCTGTAAAGTTTGCTGGGTTTGTTAATGCTATTTTAGCATCTTCTACTGTAGCAAACGTGTACGATCCATTATAAACAGCACTATCCCATTCTTCCGAAGGTAAAGGTCCTGATCCAACAGCAACTGCCGTTCTTGGTAATCCAGTATCAATCAAACCAGTAAATAAATTAGTTTCTGTTGTACTACTACTATCATCTCCTGAAAATGTCGTTGAAGAACCACTTAACATCGCTATAAATGTTGGACTCACTCCAGAGCCTTGTATAACCGTAACTGAATCTCCTCCTGTTGAAAGCGAAACACCTGAGCTCCCATTAATTATGGCATCACCAGAATAATTAGAAAATTCTGCTGCAGGAGAAAGATCATCATAAACAATAATTTCCCCTATTTCAAGTCCAAAAGCAGGAACGGTATAAACAACGGCTCCTTCTCCACAACCAGCAGGATCAAATGTCCCAGCAGGTACAGCACCACAATCTGTAAATATAATTTCGGTTCCAGTTTCTAAATCCACAAATGTTGTAAAAGCAAACATATCTGGTGTATCAGCTTGATACCAAAGTATTGCAATGTCACCTGGCACTAATGTAGTTTGGGCTTGAGTTTTCGGAATAATTAATCCAAAACTCATAAAAAAAGTTAATAAAAGTAATTTTGTTTTCATGATCCAATGGTTTAAGTTAGAAATTAAATGTACTGAAAATCAATCAAATACACGCTTCACTCTATGCTTATTCTACGAATTACCTTAATTCAACGATAAACATCTTTCACTATTAATAGACGTAATATAAATCTTACAATGACTTGTTAGTTTTCTGATATGAGTATCTTTTTTGTGATAGATTTATCTTTCGATGTCAATGTCATAAAATACATTCCTGAGGATAATAATGAACTTAAATTAAGTTCTTTATCAACAGTGATTCCATTTAAATCATAAGCCGCTACAGTACGTCCATTTAAATCTACTATAACGACTTTACCTAAAGCAACACCAGAATTTTTAATAGTTATATAACCATTTGAAGGGTTAGGAAAAACTGAAATAGCGTTATTTAAATCAAAAGAAGGTATTGAAAGTGTATTACCTCCAGTAAATAAAATGGCATCAAGCCCTAACTCTTCTGCTGCAGAGTTTGATGAGAATTCAATAACCAATTGCGCTTTACATCCTACAAATGATGACAAATCGGCATTAAGCGTATTCCAAGTATCTTCGATACCTAAGTTATCAATATCTAATCCAGACGTATCAATTACAGTAACCGTTGAAGTACCACAATCTGTTATCTTTATAGTGATTTTCAAAAAGTCATTTGGAACTTCCCAACTCGTTCCCTCCAAAATGTATTGCATACTAAACTGAGGGTTTGTTGCTCCCGCTAAATCTACAAGATCAAAAGTCATTGTAATATACCCATCAGGATCCTCCATAAAAAAAGCTTGAGAGCCTTCTGGAGGCACAAATCCAATTTCGTTTGAAAAAAAAGCACTTGTTCCCACTCCAAAAAAATCGCCATCACTAAACCCAGCAGGTCCATTAGGAGATGTAGGATCTAAAGTGATAGAATATCCAAGGGTTACACCTGAAGATGGTTCTGACACATAAATCAACCCACATGGTGCATTGTAATTAACAAGTGTATGTTCTGTCGTTGTATTAAAATCAAAATATTGACAAGCACCACCAGTAGCGGTGAATGCCGCTCCAGAAACATTTTCAAAGCCATTACCAACTTGAGCAAATAGCGTTATAGATACTAAAAAAGTAAATAAAAGTAATTTTGTTTTCATATTTTTCATATTAAAATTTTAATAACCAAAGCACTACATTAAATTAACATAGTGCTTTTAGTTTCTATAAATTAGTTACATAACATAACTAGTTTCTAGGCGGATAAAGTCCTTGTAAACAAATGATATAGTTTGTCCCTAAAAACGGGTTTTGAATATCAAATGCCTGGTTTCCACCTTGTAATCCTGTATTTCCAGAAACTGAACCACCTCCAAACGTCGCATCATTAGCTGCCGCATTGTAAGGTGTTCCTGATTCAGAAATACCTACATTTTTCCCTGAAGGTTCATTCGTATCGCCATCGTCTTCATTACATGATAATTGCGCTGTTAACGTACTCCCATCATGACTATGTGATGGTAATTGGCCTGTTGTTAAAACAACTCTTTCACGTCCTGCTTTCTCCCCTAAAGTTACAGGCTGAAGTCCTGGGCCGTTCCCAGGATGTTTTGGTACTCTTCCTCTTAAATCTGGTAATCCAAAAGTAGTTCTACCATCACCTCCATAAGTTACCCCTAGAATTGAAAATAAAGCTTGATTTGC
Organism: Flavobacteriales bacterium 33_180_T64; assembly: GCA_002162685.1. Classification (GTDB taxonomy): domain Bacteria; phylum Bacteroidota; class Bacteroidia; order Flavobacteriales; family Flavobacteriaceae; genus Psychroserpens. The sequence continues at coordinate 266,864 of MAAQ01000020.1, read as the reverse complement.
ATTTATTGCTAATAATTGCCCGTTACAAAACGCCCAATTTCTTGGTGCAAAGTTTCCTCCAAACATTATTACTGTTCCCATATATGCCTCATCCATAATATTATATTTTTAAAAATTGATTAATTGGTTTTTGTTTATAGTTTAACTTCTTGGTGGAAATGTACCCTGAAGTGCGATAATGTAATTAACTCCTAAAAAAGGGTTTTGTATATCAAAAGCTTGACCATTACCCTGATTCCCTGTGTTTCCAGAAACAGTTCCTCCTCCAAACGTCGCATCATTTGATGCAGAGTTATAAGGTGTTCCTGATTCAGAAATACCTACATTTTTTCCAGAAGGTTCATTAGTATCACCATCATCTTCATTACATGCTAATGACATGCTTAAACTGCTTCCATCATGGCTATGCGATGGCATATTAGCAACAGATAAAATAACAGCCTCTTTTCCTCCTCTTTCACCTAAAGAAACACTTTGAAGTCCTGGACCATTCCCATAACCTTTAGGCAATCGCCCTCTTAAATCGGGTAAAGCAAAAGTGGTTCTACCATCACCTCCATAAGTGGTCCCTAATAGAGAGAATAATGCTGAGTATTGAGAAATCGGTAATAATTGCCCATTGCATAACGCCCAATCCCTCGGTGCGAAATTGCCAGCGAACATAATAATTTGTGCTAAAAATGGATTCATAATAGTCTAATTTTTAAGTTTTTGGTTAATAATTCTTCAAATGTCAGATTATAGTGCTTAAAATTTAACCGCAAAACCACTTTATCTTAAAACCACGTAGAAACACCTGTTTTTAAAAATTGGCTCTTTTTTAATTTCTAATTGAGTAGCTTTAATGCTTATTAATCAACAAAAACTAATTATTATGAATACTAAATCACCACTTGCCCCAGAAACAATACCCCTCGAAGAAGCTAAAGTTTGGACTAAAAACTGGCAAGTCAAAAACCCTACACACGCTAAAGCTTTTTTAATTCCAGTAGATGATCTTATCGCTTGTTTTAATGAAATGGGTGCTAAATATAAAACAGATGAAAATGGAAGATTACATGTCGTAATAGACGACTATGAACCATATATTAGAGCATATATGTCTATAGATGATTCTAGTGAGGAACACCTGTTAATTGTTGGAACAACAACAGAAGACGGCATACAATATGATGACATGATAGGAAGCAATCTAAATAATCCAGTTGATGACAATAGCATTGAAGGAAGTGGTGTTTATGACTTTACAAAACCATGTCCTAACAATTGTGATGAAAATAGTCCATTATACCACAAACCTAAGGTTATATTTTCAAAATAATATATTTTAAATGGATAACATTGATAACGTTTTTCAATCCTTAGGATTAATTTTAATTGTTATAAATGCAATATTATATACTAAGAGCTACATATCAAGTAAAAATCATGTGGCTCTTTTATTTCTTTTTTTGTACTTAACAATCTGTGCAATCATAATGATTGTTAGTTCTGTTTTAGCTTACAATGAATTAAATAATATTTACTTAGCACACATCTATTTTGTTTTTCAATTTATCCTTCTCTCGTTATTTTATCATTCACTTTTCAATTCAAGACAAAAAAAAATTGTAACTATTATTTTAGTTTCAGTTGTGACCATTTTAGTTATCCAATATTTTAATAACCCTGACTTAATCTATAAATTTAATCTGTTTGAAATATTTATTACGTCATTTCCATTAGTTGTTTATTCAATTGTACACTTATATAATTCATTGAGTAAACAAGGAGAATACATGTACATCAATGCAGGAGTTCTTATCTATCTCACTTCTAGCACATTAATATTCATACTTGGTAATTATTTACACTCAGTACTTGATAAAGACACAAGTATTTACATATGGTTTATAAATAAAGTACTGTATGTCATTTATTTATTATTAATTTTAGTGGAATGGAAGAAAAGTATTTTGCCTCTCAAGAGGAAATTATAGGAGCTCTTGTTTATGGTATCATTTTTTTAGTTTTAGTTACTCTAGGACTTATTCTATTTTTCTATTATTCTAGAAGAAAACTCGTAGAAAAAGAAATTGAAAAAATAAATATTAAACTTGATCATCAAAGAAAAATATTACAAACTACAATTAAAGTTCAAGAAGAAGAACGCCATAGAATAGCTCAAGATTTGCATGATGCGATTAGCTCTAAATTAAATGTAGTGAGTTTAACTACAAATGTTTTAATTGAAGATGAAACGATAGCCAATGAACATAAAGACGCTTTAAATCATATTCTAGATATTACAACACGAACCTTAGAAAGTTCTAGAAAAATTGCACACGAATTAATGCCTCCAATTTTAGACAAATTTGGTTTAACCGTCGCTCTTGAAGAATTATTTGACGAATTCACCTCTAATACAGATATTAATATAAAACATGATATAGAATCTATAGAGGGTCTAGAAAAGAGTAATGAACTCCATGTATTTAGAATTACACAAGAACTTATTAATAATGCTCTTGTACATGGAAAAGCGAGTGAATTACAACTAGAACTTAGAAAAAAAGATAACGGTTTTGTGTTAGTTTTTAAAGACAATGGTGTGGGATTTGACATCAAAACGAATAAAAAGAAATCCGGTATCGGATTACAAAATATAAAGAGCAGAGTTGCCATTTTAAATGGTCAACTTTTTGTTAAGAGCTCAAAAAAAACGGGAAGTATATTCACTATAAATTGTAAAGCTTATGGACACTAAAATCACCTTAGCCATTGCAGATGATGAGTTACTATTTAGACAAGGACTCATTTCTATTTTAAGTAAAGAAAAACATTTAGACATCCTATTTGATGCTCAAGACGGCAACGATATGATGTCACAATTAAGAGCAGCAAAACAATTACCAGAACTTGTTATTACAGATTTAAAAATGCCTGGTCTTAATGGAGTTGAAACCACAAAACTGATACGAAAGGAATTTCCAGATATTAAAATTATTGCACTAACAAGTTACTTTAGCAAACCCTTTATCATCAATATGATTTCTATTGGCGCTGTTGCTTATTTAGCAAAAAACAGTACCCCAAAATTAATGCTGACAACGATTAGAGAGGTTGCCGAAAAGGGTTTTTATTATGATGAGCAAGTGATGAAGTTTATTCACGAAGGCTTATTGAATAGTAACGAACAAAATAAAAAGTCTAACTTCGATACCACGTATTTCACAAAACGCGAAAAAGAGGTTTTAAAACTTATTTGCGAACAGTTTACGACTAATGAAATTGCTGAGAAATTGTTTATTAGCCCAAGAACCGTTGATGGGCATCGTAATAATTTACTTTTAAAAACTGAATCAAAAAACCTTGCAGGACTTGTTGTATATGCCATTCAAAATAAGCTAGTAAACCTAGATGAGCACTTTTAATTCTTAAAAACAAAAAAGCATCCTTTTCAGAATGCTTTTCTTATATCTGCTTTTAAAGATTTAATCTCTCCCTCCAAATACTTGAAGTGCCCAATATAATAGAGAAGCAAGCGCTCCAATTGCAGCTACTAAATAGGTTCTCGCTGCCCATTTTAAAGCATCTTCAGAGCCTTTATATTCTTCAGGTGTCAACATGTTTTTATTTTTCAGCCAAGCTAATGCTCTATGACTAGCATCATACTCTACTGGTAATGTGATAAAACTAAATAAGGTTGCAAAACTCATAAAGACTAATCCTGCAACGGCTACCCAATACCCTAAACCAACTCCTGCTGCTGCGCCAAGAATTAATCCACCAATAACTAACCATTGTGACATTCCTGAAGTTACACTTACAATTGGCACTAATGCCGAACGCATTCCTAATGCACTATAAGCCTGAGCATGCTGAACAGCATGTCCTACTTCATGAGCTGCAACAGCCGCAGCTGCAGCATTACGCTGATTATAAACAGCTTCACTTAAATTAACTGTTTTATTTTTTGGATTGTAATGATCTGTTAATTGGCCTGTCACTGAAATTACTTCTACATCATTAATGCCATTATCGGCTAACATTTTCTCAGCAATCTCTCGCCCGCTCATACCATTACGTAATTGCACTTTAGAATACTGAGCAAACTTTCGCTTTAATTGATTACTTACTAACCAGCTTACCAATGCTATGGCTCCAATTAATATGTAATATCCTATCATTCCGTTCATAATTTCAAGTTTAATTATTTGTATTCATACAGCAAAAAACGAACCAATTTATAAATAGGAAATTTTGTCAGTTCACTTTTTCAAATGAACAACATCAATAACGAAAGTGTTTTCAAAAATAACGACGAGCTTTTCTTCTTGAGATTCAAAAAAACTAGGCCCTTTTCCTAATCTATAAACCATATGATCTTCGTCTTGAACATTAGAAAGTCCAGAGGTTCCTAATATTAAAACCACCTCTTGTTGGGTTTTACCAATAAGAAGTTCACTATCAATAATATCATCGGACATTTTATAACGCATTGAAGGATTCGAGTTCCACGCGTTTTGATCAAACCGCTCTTCAAAAACCCAAATTAGACATGTACCAATAATTGCAGCACTAAAAAAGAAAAGAACTACTATATCTAATTTCTTGATTTTCAAAAGGGATTACTCTTTAATAACAATTGTATTTACTTTAAAACGATGGTCAACAATTTCTCCTGAGACTTCAGCTGTTCTAATCACTTCACAAAACCCAGTCTCTTCATCATGTGCATCACCAAAATCATCAATATTAGCACCATCAACAAAATAAGATTCATTATCGATACGAACTGCTAAATCACAACCTTCTTGAGAAGTTAACCCAAATTGGCATTGCCCACAAGACAACTCAACAGTTTGTGTTTTAGTTTCTGCACATGAAAATCCTAAAACGAGAATTAAAACAACTATTAACTTTTTCATAATGTCTTTATTAATTACCCTACAATATTTATAATTTTCCCAGGAACCACAATCACTTTCTTAGGTGTACGTCCATCGAGTTGTGCTATGGTTTTTTCGTGAGCCATAACCGTTTTTTCAATCTCATCTTTAGGCATATCTAATGGTAACTCTAAGGTGAAACGCATTTTCCCATTAAAAGAAATCGGATAATTTTTACTACTCTCCACCAAATGTTTGTCTTCGAACTTCGGAAATGTTGCCGTAGAAATAGATTGCGTATATCCAAGTTGCTCCCATAACTCTTCAGTAACATGAGGAGCATAAGGTGATAACAAAATCAATAACGGTTCTAATATGTCTTTACTCGTACATTTTTGAGCAATGAATTCATTAACCGCTATCATAAATGTAGACACCGATGTATTAAACGAGAAATTCTCAATATCATCTTCTACTTTCTTTATCGTTTTATGTAATGTTTTTAAGTTGTCTTTTGAAGGCGCTGCATCATTAACTTTTAAACCATCATTGTCTACATACAATTTCCATAATTTTTTCAAAAACCCATGAACACCAGTAATACCAGCTGTTTTCCAAGGCTTCGCTTGTTCTAATGGCCCTAAAAACATTTCGTAAAGACGCAAGCTGTCTGCGCCATATTGCTCGCAAATGTTGTCTGGGTTGACGACATTAAATTTAGACTTCGACATTTTTTCAACCTCGCGACCAACTTTATAAACACCATTTTCTAAAATAAATTCTGCATTTTTAAAATCTTTGCCAAATTCTTTATCATTTTTTAATCCTTCTATATCTAATTCATCAGATGTATTTATATATTTCACATTTACGTGAATAGGATGAATATGTTTATCTGTAATCAATCCTTTTGACAAGTAGTTATTTGTTCCTTCTTCTCTATATACAAAAGCACTTGTACCTAGTATCATACCTTGGTTAATCAGCTTTTTAAAAGGCTCATCTACAGCTATAAAACCGCGATCTTTCATAAACTTCACCCAAAAACGTGAGTAGAGTAAATGCCCTGTTGCATGTTCACTTCCACCTATATATAAATCGACATTTTCCCAATAGTTTAAGGCATCTTCACTTGCAAAATCACCTTCTCTATTGGCAACCTCTTCCATATATCTAAAGAAATACCAAGAGCTTCCTGCCCATCCTGGCATCGTATTTAGTTCAAGAGGAAACACACTCGTGTGATTTATCTTATCGTTACTAACAATAGCATTTGTTTCAGTATCCCAGGCCCAAACATCGGCACGTCCTAAAGGCGGCTCTCCTGTTTCGGTTGGCAAATACTTTTCAACTTCTGGCAATTGTATTGGTAAATGTTCTTGAGCGATCATTTGAGGTTTCCCATTAACATAATACACAGGAAAAGGTTCTCCCCAATACCGTTGGCGACTAAACACTGCATCACGCAATCTGTAATTGGTTTTGCCTTCGCCTTGACCCATTTGTTCTAATTCGTAAATGGCACGTTTGGTTGCTTTTTTATAGGTCATTCCATTAAGAAAATCACTATTAGCTATTTTGACATTCTCTTTAGCTCCATAAGCTTCTTCAGAAATATCAACGCCTTCAAAAATATTTGGAATATCTATATTAAAGTGCTTTGCGAAATCATAATCGCGTTGATCACCACATGGGACAGACATTACTGCTCCTGTTCCATAACCTGCTAATACATAATCACCAATCCAAACTGGAATTGGTTCTTTAGTAAAAGGATGTTCGGCATAAGCTCCTGTAAAGACACCAGAAATAGTTTTTACATCTGCCATACGATCACGTTCGCTACGTTTAGCAGTCGCTTCGATATAAGCTTCAACATCTGCCTTTTGTTCTGGAGTTGTAATTTTTGACACCAAATTGTGTTCTGGTGCTAATGTCATAAACGATACACCATAAATGGTATCTGGTCGTGTCGTAAAAACATCTATAACCTCATCATGAGCATTCACATTAAACGTCACACTAGCTCCAACTGATTTTCCAATCCAGTTGCGTTGTGTTTCTTTAAGAGATTCGGCACAATCAATAGTTTCTAAACCTTGAAGTAAACGTTCTGCATAAGCCGAAATTCGCATACTCCACTGAGTCATTTTCTTTCTAATCACAGGATGTCCTCCACGTTCAGACACACCATTTACGATTTCGTCGTTGGCTAAAACTGTTCCTAAGACAGGACACCAATTCACCTCGGTTTCAGCTAAATAGGTTAATCTATATTTAAGTAGAAGGTCTTGTTGTTCTTCCGAAGAAAAACCAATCCAGTCTTCAGAAGAAAATAAGATTATATCATCATCACATACGGCATTAACTTCAGAGTTCCCTTTAGTTTCAAAAACGTGTACTAACGTAGAAATAGCTTCGGCTTGATCTGTATTTTTATTAAACCAAGAATTAAACAATTGAATAAAAATCCATTGGGTCCATTTGTAATACTCAGGACTAGAAGTACGGACTTCTCTACTCCAATCAAATGAAAAACCAATTTGATCTAATTGACGACGGTACGTTTTAATATTTGTTTGAGTTGTAATTGCAGGATGCTGACCTGTTTGAATCGCATACTGCTCGGCAGGTAAACCAAAACTATCATAACCTTGAGGATGCAATACATTAAAGCCTTTATGACGCTTATAGCGTGCATAAATATCACTTGCAATATATCCTAATGGATGACCAACATGCAATCCTGCTCCACTTGGATAAGGAAACATATCTAACACATAATATTTAGGCTTATCACTGTTATTTTCAGCTTTAAACGTTTGGTTGTCTGCCCAATATTTTTGCCATTTGGCTTCTATCTCATTAAAATGATAACTCATAGTTTTTCCGCAAATTTAGACCGCAAATTTAAAGGTATTACAACACAATTAAAAGTTTAAGCGTTGTAAACCTTATACAAACAAATTGTTTTTTATTTTTACAACATAAATCCGACACGTTTATGAGTACTTCTTTTGATCAATATCAAAAACGAAAATTAATTTCTTCATACTTTTCTGTAGTGATTAGTATTGCTTTAGTGCTATTATTATTAGGGTGTTTGGGTTTATTAGTTTTAAATGCTAAAAAGGTCGCCGATCACTTTAGAGAACAAGTAGTCGTTACGATTTATTTAAATGATTCGGCTAAAGAGGTTGAAGTCAATCAACTACAAAAAAGTTTAGCAATGGCAGCATACACCAAAGATGCTAAATATGTCTCTAAAGAAGAAGCCGCTCAAATTGTAAAATCTGATATTGGTGAGGATTTTATGGAATTTCTAGGTGCTAATCCTTTACAAAACTCTATCGACATCTATCTTAAAGCTGATTACGTGACTAATGAAACTTTAGATGGTATCACAGCAGAATTATCTAACAAAGCTTTTATTGAAGATATCACATACGATAATGATTTGGTTGAAATCATGAATAACAACGTAAAAAAAATCACAGTTTGGGTCCTTATAATAAGTGCTATATTTACACTTATTGCTGTTTTACTCATTAATAGTTCTATTCGATTAGCAGTGTATTCTAAACGTTTTATTATTAAAACTATGCAAATGGTTGGCGCAACTAAACATTTTATTAGACGGCCTTTTATTCTAAAAAACATTCAGTTAGGTGTTATTGGAGCTATAGTTGCTCTCATTGGAATGGGTGTTCTTTTATTTTACCTAAATAAAACATTCCCTGAATTAAATTTATTACAAAATCAAGTTCTTATTGTCGCATTATTTGTTGGTATATTTCTACTTGGTATTTTAATTACCTGGATAAGTACATTTATCGCAACACAACGTTTCTTGAATTTAAAGACAGATCAATTGTATTATTAATATTTAATTGGGAATAAGTACTAAAAAAGTTATTTATATTTACACGCTTAGAACACATTATGGGAGAACAGAAACGTAAAGAAACTACAAAAGGCGAATTTATCTTCGGAAAGAAAAACTATAAGTTCATGTTAATAGGCTTAGGGTTTATTCTGCTTGGGTTTATTTTAATGTCTGGTGGCGGAAGTGATGACCCAAATGTTTTTGACCCTTCAATATTTCATTGGAGACGTATTCGTTTAGCACCAACTTTAGTGCTCATTGGTTTTGGCTTTCAAGTCTATGCGATTTTATTGAATCCTAATAAGGATTCAAAATCTTAAAAAACAAAACAACCTCAAACAAATTCTGATTCTTTTCGTCATTGATAAGTCAATTTTGATATTTTTGCCTCATGAATATTATCGATTCAATTGTATTAGGGATTATTCAAGGACTTACAGAGTTTTTACCAGTGTCATCTAGCGGACATTTAGAACTTGGAAAAGTTATTCTTGGTGATAATTCGGTACCTAAAGAAAGTCTTTTATTTACTGTCGTTTTACACTTTGCTACAGCTTTGAGTACTATAGTTGTATTTAGAAAAGACATTCTTGATCTCATAAAAGGCATTTTAAAATTTGAATGGAATGAAGACTTACAGTTTGTTTCCAAAATAGCGTTATCAATGATTCCTGCAGTTATTGTTGGTTTATTTTTTGAAGAGCAGCTAGAACAACTATTTGGTGGAAATATTCTACTCGTTGGCTGCATGTTAATTGTAACTGCTGCTCTATTATTTCTAGCTGACAGAGCAAAAAATACCAATAAAAAAGTAACGTTTAGTAATGCATTTGTAATCGGAATTTCCCAAGCTATTGCTATGTTACCTGGAATTTCACGTTCTGGAGCAACGATTTCTACTTCTGTTTTACTCGGTAATGACAAAACTAAAGCCGCCCGCTTTTCATTTTTAATGGTGGTGCCTTTAATTTTTGGAAAAATTGCTAAAGACATTCTAAGTGGTGATATTGCCTATGAAAGTTCAAACATAACAAGTTTAAGCGTAGGTTTCATTGCAGCATTTGTTGCTGGATTATTTGCATGTACATGGATGATTGCTTTGGTAAAAAAGAGTAAGCTCTCTTACTTTGCTATTTACTGTGTAATTGTTGGCGTAATCGCCATTATTTTCTCTTTACTAAATCGCTAATATGAATACAGCCGAAGACTTTCAATCTGGACAAGTTTTACTCATCGATAAACCATTGACGTGGACCTCTTTCCAAGCGGTTAATAAATTACGATGGGAAATCAGGCAAGCGTTCAATATTAAAAAAATAAAAGTTGGTCATGCAGGAACATTAGATCCTTTAGCGACAGGATTACTTATTATTTGTACTGGGAAGATGACCAAACAAATCAATACGTTTCAAGGTCAAGATAAAGAATACACCGGTACTTTCATTTTAGGTAGTACAACACCTTCTTACGATTTAGAAACCGAAATTGACCAGACGTTTCCTACTGCACATATTTCTGAAACATTAATTAACAATGCAACAGCTCAATTTATAGGAGACATCGAGCAATATCCTCCTATTTTTTCGGCTTTAAAAAAAGAGGGAAAGCGTTTGTATGAATATGCACGTGCTGGAGAAAAGGTAGAAATAAAAGCAAGAACAATTCAAATTTCAGAATTTGAAATTACAAAAATTGATAATAATACTATCGCCTTTAGAGTGGTTTGCAGTAAAGGGACTTATATACGTTCATTAGCTCATGATTTTGGAAAAGCATTAAACTCTGGCGCTCATCTTTCAGCATTAAGACGCACAAAGATTGGTGATTTTGATGTTAAAAATGCTGTGTCTCCAGAAGATTTTATCGCTACATTAGCATTGCAATAATTACAGCTTACCAACACTATTTAAAATGTATTTAATCCATTTTATGTATCTTAACGTATATAATTACATTAACGTTATTTAAATTTTCACCTACTTGAATTTTATTGAAAAACATAAAGCTTTACTTATAACGTCTTTAATTTCTGGCACGTTAGTTCTTGCTATGTTTGGTTTAAATATTAAGAAAAAAACAGTATTCATCTCTGAAAGCTACTACGAACTAGAACCTCAAACTGTTGAAGAACTCGAAAAACTAAAACGTTTAAAAGCGCTCGATGAAAACGAGAATTCAAACCCAAAAACTAACCAAGCTTTTAATGAAGATGAAGCCTTTAAGGAAATGATGCGAAACTTCAAAACGGTGAGTCATAATGACATTAAAGAGGTCTCAAAAAATGCAAATGAACCTATAGAGGATACTTCTGAAACCCCAAAAGACCTACTGACATCAAATACATCTAATCATCCCTCATCAAAAAACTACGCATTAAAAGAAACAGAACGCAATACCTATAGTAAAGCTAATGATGTCTTAGCAATGCATTCAACAAAAAAAGACGACGAAAAAAGCAACAGCAATTCTAATAGTAGTGTCACTTTTTCATTATCAAACCGAAGTAAAATTAAATTACCACCTCCTGTATATTTGTGCAATCAAAATGGCAAAATTGTAGTTAATATTACCGTTAATGAAAATGGAATTGTAACCGACACCTATATCAATTCATCATCCTCAACAACAAACCAATGTTTAATTGATCATGCTTTAGAGTATGCTAAAAATGCGCAGTTTTCTACAGCCAATCGTAAAAGTCAAATTGGTTCAATTACCTACTATTTTCAAGGAAAATAATACATTAGCCAATACCTAATAATGTCATCACATCGCTAATAATATTCTGACCTTTATTTTTGTTATACCACCCTTGAAGCTCTTCTTTAAATTCAGGAGTTAACTTACCGTGTTCTACCTTATAATTATTCACCAATTGAATTGCTTCACTAGGTCTTGGCCCAAAGGTATTAACGACCTCTCCAGTGGTATTATCTATCATAATTAACTTCGCAATTGCACGTCCGCCATTGGTTAAAAACTCATCCATCAATTCTTCATTTTCATCTCTGAAAACGAGTTTTAAGTCGATATACTCAGAAAGTTCAGCAATTTTATTTAGCACTGGAATCACATGCGCAGCATCACCACACCAGCTTTCAGTTATGACCAACCAAGTGACATTTCCGCTAAAATTAGAAACGCTTTCTTTTATTGCTTCTGAAATTTTTATGGTCTTATCCCATCGTTTCATTCGACGATCATTAAGCATCGTATAGTTCACTAACGCTTCAGTTTTTTCATTCCCAGTTGTTGATTTTTCAGCAACCAATTGATTAACTAGTGTACGGTAATCTTGATACGAAATAGCTTTTTTTAAGCTATCATTAATAATGTTTTGAACGGATATATTTTCTAATGTTATCATAATATTTAGGCTTGCAATTTAATTCAAATTATTGCTATGAAAACTGACTTTAATCATAAAATTATTTACACACATTGCATTGTCTCAAATTAAGACGTATTGTTAGAGAAAAACTTACTATTTTTAAATTTTAATATACTATTATGGAAAAACATAGATGTGGTTGGTGTGTAGGCAACACGCTCTACGAAGCATATCATGACGAAGAATGGGGTGTTCCTGTTCGTGATGATGATACCCTATTTGAGTTTCTAATTTTAGAAACATTTCAAGCAGGTTTAAGCTGGATTACGGTTTTAAAAAAACGTGAGAATTTCAGAAAAGCTTTTGATGATTTCGATTATAAAAAAATAGCTAGATACAATCAGAAAAAAATTGATAGTTTACTTCAAAATGAAGGTATTATACGAAATAAATTAAAAGTTAAAGCTACTATAACTAATGCGCAAGCATTTATAAAAATTCAAGAAGAATTTGGTTCATTTTCAAAATATATTTGGGATTTTGTAGATGGCAAACCCATCAAAAACAACTTTAAAGATTATCGGCTTGCTCCAGCAAATACGCCATTAAGTGATACCATTAGTAAAGATTTAAAAAAACGTGAATTTAAGTTCGTAGGATCTACTGTAATTTATGCGCATATGCAAGCCACAGGTATGGTTAATGATCATGAGGTTAATTGTTTTAGGTATGATAAAGTAAACTTATAAATACTTTAAAAACTCATCCCTAGAAATATCCTCAGCACCCAAGCTTTCAAGATGATTTGTATACACTTGGCAGTCAATTAAACTATAACTAGAATTTTGAATAAATGTTATAAAACCAACTTTACTAGCATTACTTATAGTACTAAACATACTTTCACCACAGAACACGCCATTTTTCATATCTAAGCCATACAAACCACCTACAAGTTTATTTTCTAACCAGACTTCTACTGACAGAGCATATCCTAACTTATGCAATTTGACATAGGCTTCTTTCATATTTTTGGTAATCCAAGTTCCCTCTTGTCCATTTCTCTTTATTTTAGAACAATGCTCTATAACGGCTTCAAAATCTTTATTTATAGTTACTTCAAAACTGGTGCTTCGAAGCACTTGATTCATACTTTTTGAGACTTTCAATTTCTTCGGAAATAGAACAAAACGAGGATCTGGAGACCACCATATAATTGGCTCTTCAGCGTCAAACCAAGGAAAAATCCCACTTTTATAAGCTAATACTAATCGTTCAGGAGATAAATCACCACCAATAGTTAAGATACCTTCTTTAGAAGCAAGTGATACATCTGGGAATTTTATATTTTGGTTTATAAAGGTCATTTAACATCTATAGAATTACAATTGCCTATTAACAGATTAAATCTAGGCATTAATTTTGAAAAGTTTTTAATTTTTGCCATATTTGACATGACCTTTGTGACATAAATTTTGTTCATCATTGCTTTTTTTTGAGTTTGTTTATAAAGGTCAAACCTAAAACCACAATGCTAAGTCCCAAAGAAATTTGGGGCTTTTTCTATAAAAAAAGCCTCAATATATATTGAGGCTTTAATTTAATTATACGTCACTAACACAATTAAAATGGGAGATCATCATGATCTTCTTCCTTTAAATTTGTTGCAGGTTCAAAAGCTTCTGTTGGAGCAACTGGTGGCATATTTCCAGCTTCAGCAGTTTGAGCTGCTTCGATTCTCCATCCTTGAATAGAATTGAAATATTTAGTTTCACCTTGTGGATTAACCCAGTCTCTTCCTCTTAAATTGATATTTACTTTTACAGCTTGTCCCACCTGGTAACTGTTTAATAAATCGGTTTTATCTTGAACAAATTCAACCAAAATATGTTGTGGATATTGCTCTTCTGTAGTTACTACCAATTCTCTCTTTCTAAACCCATTACTTCCAAACGTTTGAGTTTCTCCAATCATTTTGATTTTTCCTTGTACTTCCATCTTTATATTACTTATATTTAATTTAGACTGTTTTATTTACTTAAGACAAGAGCAATTTCCATGCGCTATCAACATCACCATAACTTAAATAATTTCTAGCAATTTTATGCTTTTCATGATGTGCCATATTCTTGATATTAGGATAACGTTCACTTACGTTATTTATAAATTCGTTTATATCGTCTTCTTTTGGCAAAGCCTCTACATTACCTAGCATTCCTAGATCATTACCTGTTAATACCATACTATTTCTAACCTGACTTGGCATGATATCTACTCCAATTCCTAATGTAGAAATTGGTTTTGGTATTTCAAAAAAGCCTTTCTTAGCTCTGCTATAATAACTTCCTCCTGCTCTTGCGACCAAATCTAATTTTTCTTGTATAATTACAGCTTTATCATCAAGAACATCATCTGAAATATGAAATTTCACAACTTCACAAATCACAAGATTACCTGCACCTCCTTCAGTTCCTAAATGAATTATCTCATTAACTTTACACTCAAACTGAACAGGAGATTCAGCAACTCTGAATGGTTTAACAATATCAGATGCTAGTGTTGTAAGTCCTGCTTTTTCAAATTCATTTACATCTTTAGCATATTCTGTGCTACTCAAAGACATTTGTTGAACAATATCATAATTGACGACATTAATCACCACTTCTTTAGTTGCTTCTACATTTTCTAAAGTGTGTTTTATGGTATTATCTCTTACGCGACGTGCCGGAGAAAATATCAGTATTGGCGGATTTGCACTAAACACATTAAAGAAACTAAAAGGTGATAAATTAGGTTTTCCTTCAGCATCCATAGTACTAGCGAAAGCAATAGGTCTTGGCGCTACAGCACTTAATAAATAACCATGTAACTGTCCTGTTGAAATGTCTTTTGGATTAAAAGATGCCATTTTATTATTGTTTTCACCTTAAATACAACCGCTTCAAGATATTGAAATGCAAATGTAACCATATTGTAAGTGTTATAAAAATGAATTCAGAGGATCTCAACACAATATTATTAACATAAATCCTTTATATTTAAAATTCAAAATAATAGTCAATGGCTCTAAGCATAAACCGCAATATCACGCGATGGATTATCATCGTTGCATCATTTATAATAATCTCCCTTATTCTGTGGAATACTTATACATTTTTTCAAAATTTTAAAGCTGAAGAGCGTACAAAAATGCAAAACTGGTCTTTTGCTCAAAAAGAAGTTAGCAAAACAGATAACCTTAGTGGAGAAATTGGAGAATTATCCTTAGAAATACTACAAAGCAATACCACTACCCCTATGATAAAAGTAGGTTCTGATGGTAATATAGATTATAATAATATAGACGAGGAAAAAGCCAAAGACTCATTATACATTCAAGGCCTCATCACCAAATTTAAAAACGAAAACCAACCCATAGAAATTAGATATGACGGTAAAATTTTGTCAACACTTTATTATGGGAATTCACCTCTTTTAAACAAACTTAAATATTATCCTTTAGCTTTATTACTCATCATATTTCTATTTGCAGCTGTTGCATACTTCTTTTATAAAAGCTCAAAAATAGCTGACCAAAATAAACTATGGACAGGTATGGCAAAGGAGACAGCGCATCAAATTGGAACACCTTTATCTTCACTTGTTGGTTGGACAGAAATTTTACGCGGCGAAAATGTTAATCCTGAATATCTAGTTGAAATTGAAAAAGACATTTTAAGATTACAAACCATAACTGATCGTTTTAGTAAAATTGGTTCTATACCTACATTAAAAAAAGCCGATATTGTTCAAGAAACCGTTGATTCTTACGAGTACCTTAAAATAAGGTCATCAAAATTAATTGATTTTGAAATTAAAGCGCCAGAGCAAAATTTATATGTAAACCTCAACCATCAGTTATATAGTTGGACTATTGAGAATTTAGTAAAAAATGCTATAGATGCTATGAGAGGAAAAGGCACTTTAAAATTAGAAATTACCAACGATGATAAATTTGTGAAAATTACCGTTCAGGATACAGGAAAAGGCCTTTCTAAACAAAACTTTAATTCAATTTTTCAACCTGGTTACACCACTAAAAAACGTGGTTGGGGATTAGGATTATCATTAGCAAAACGAATTATAGAAGATTATCACAACGGAAGAATAAAAGTACTCAATTCTGAAATTGGAAAAGGTACAACAATGCAGATTTCTTTAAAATTATTATCATAATTTATACTATGAAACTGCAACAATACTTTACATTAAAAGAAGTACAACTCAACAACAATTGCCCTGAGTGTTATTCTAACAATGGCTTAGAACTTACATTTAAACAACGGTTTATTGAAAATTTATTTTACAAAGCTATTACTAAAGATATCATTAATAAAATGCACTGCAACACTTGTAGTACTGATATTTTTCCTGTGCAATGGACAGACGATATTGAGCAGATTGTAGCATATCAAAAACGTGCTGTTAAACCAAAACCAAAATCTACAAAAATGAAGAAATCTGCTTGGATTATCGTCGTTTCAGGTGTTCTATTATTGGTTGCTATAATTCTATTTATAACAGAAATTTTATCGTTTTAACTACAAAAACGAAGCGATTTTTTGTGCTGTAGTTTCAAATGCTTCTTTTGTTAATACCGTTTTGTTTACAAATTGAGCATCATTCATTGTATTTAATGGAATCAAGTGTACATGAGCATGTGGCACTTCTAATCCAATAACTGTCATTCCAACACGCTTGCAAGGCACGGCTTTTTCTATAGCTAACGCAACTTGACGTGAGAAGGCCATAAGCCCGTGATATGCTTCTTGATCTAAATCAAAAATCTTATCAACCTCTTTTTTGGGAATACATAGCGTATGACCTTTCGCATTTGGATTAATATCTAAAAATGCTAAATAATCTTCTGTTTCTGCTACTTTATAACAAGGGATTTCACCAGTAATTATTTTTGTAAAGAGAGATGCCATAACCGTTTTTTTTAGAGTCTATGTAAATATAAAAAGATTCCTATTCATTAGGAATCTTTTCGGTTATTTTCAGACTTAGAAAAGCTCAATAAACACTTTTAATGTATTATCTAGAAATTTCTAAAACATTAAACTTTATCACACCATTTGGAACTTGCACTTCAGCAACTTCACCAACAGATTTCCCTAAAAGACCTTTTCCTATAGGAGAATTTACAGAGATTTTACCAGAAGCTAAATCTGCCTCACCATCGGCTACCAATGTATATGTCATTTCCATACCATTAGTTTGATTTTTTATCTTAACTATAGACAACACTAATGCTTTAGACGTATCCATTTGAGATTCATCAATCACACGTGCACCAGCTAATGTTTCTTCCAATTTAGAAATTTTCATTTCTAACATCCCTTGTGCTTCTTTTGCTGCATCATATTCAGCATTTTCACTCAAATCACCTTTATCTCTTGCTTCTGCTATTGCTTGAGAGGCTCTTGGACGTGCAATATCTTTTAATTGTTTAAGTTCGTCTCTTAGCTTTTTTAATCCTTCAGGAGTATAATAAGATACTTTACTCATAATTCATTCGTTTAGTAAATAAAAAGATTCCGAAACATGTTCGGAATAAAAAAATCTCGCTGTCACGAGATTACTAATACAAAGATACAAAATATTTAATTCAACCTTTAAAATATTGTAAATTGCGCTAAAAAATTAACACCTACTATGAAAAAAATCATTCTCATTTTATCCTGTTTGTTTTTAACTAACTGTGGAGGCGACGATACTGTAAACAATTGCAATTTTTTACTCAACGTCGGTGTTAATGCAACGCTTAATTTAAACTTACCAGAATACAGTCAATTAATGTTTACAAGTAATACGGTTTACATACCTAATCAAGGTAATAAAGGTATATATGTTATAAATGTTGGAAATAATAATTTTAGAGCTTGGGATGCCGCAGATCCAAATCACACACCCTCTAATTGTTCTTTTTTACAAATTGATGGTGTAGAAGTCACTTGTGGGTGTGCAGATGAAAATAAATACAATTTATTTACAGGACAAGTATTAGAACAACAATTGCCTTGCGGACTTAAAGAATATCGTGTTACCGCTTCTGGCTCAAGTTTGGTTATTAGTAATTAAACTTTAGGAAAAGAAACTATAAAAAAACTCCCTATCAAAAAAGAGACAGGGAGTTTTTCTTGTTTTAGAGATTCCTTGAGACTATTAAAATTTCAAAGTAACACCTAATAAAAAGTTCGTTGTCGCTTGCGGATAAAAACCTGCATAGTATCCTGTTGTTGTCCCTGTTGAACTTGATGAATCATCATAATCAAACGATCCAAAATAGCCATTAGACACGTATTTTTCATTAAATATATTATTTATTAACCCTGAAAATACAACCGATTTAAAAATTGATTTTGGCTTCCATTCATGAGTAATATTAAAATCATTTACCAAATAACTATCTAACTTAGAATCTGCATGTTCTGTGTTTCCCATAAACTGCTCTCCTACAAATTTACTTAATATAGATATCTGAAACCCTTCTTTAGGCTGAAACACAAATGCATTGGCAGCAATTAACTCAGGAGAAAATGAAATAGATGTTTTCCCTAAATCTACTAACTCACCATTAACAGACTCAAATGTCTGTTTGTTTTTATTAGAACTAATTGTAAAATTTGGTTGCAGAGAAAACTTATCCGTAATCGCAATAGCAGCATCCACTTCTAGACCTAAACGGTAACTATCACCACTATTGGTTCTAATTGCACTTCCTACATTATCTATTTGACCTGTTAATACAAGTTGCTCATTGTATAACATGTAATACCCATTAACATAAAGTCTAAATTTATCTGTATTATGCCTCCAACCCAATTCGAAATCATTTAATTGTTCTGGTTTTACATTTGCATTGTTTTCAAAATCTTTTCTATTAGGTTCTCTATTTGCTCTAGCATATGAAAAATATAAATTATTTTTAGTATTCAACTTATACGTGATTCCTGCTTTTGGGTTGAAAAAACTATAGTTTTCATCTATATTAAATGGAATTCTATCTGATGTTAAACCTGAAGTTTCATAACCTACTAAACGCAATTGCAAATCGCCATATAAACTTACTTTATCATTAAGGCGATATGTCGCTTTTGTAAACATACTTAAATCGGTTTTTTTACCATTACCCTCATAATAACGATCTCTTATTTGACTATCACTTGCGAACTCTGCCCAAATAATTTCTCCATAATGATCACCATCATAGAAATTATATGACGATCCGAAGGTTAAATTGACTTTGTCATTTTTATAATTGGCAGTTGCATTTAACACATAAAAGTCATTATCTAACCAACGACGTCTAATTAAATCGGTAGTATTCACCGTTTCTCCACCAATCTCTAGAGGTGTCAAATCATAATCTGCAAAATCTTCGTCTTCTTTATATTGCTCAAAATAACCTTTCCCATGGGTATAATTAAAACTAATATTTGTTGACCAGTTATTACTATAACGCTGATTCCAATGCAACTGATAATGATCCTGACTGTAATTATCAACTTCTTCATCATGGAAACGTGTATTTCCATCTGCATCAGTATACATTCCTGAAGGGTTAAAAGTACGATCATCTTCTAAAGTTTGCGCATCAATACCATTCCAAGCTTGGTAGGTAACTTCTTTACCTCCAAAAGTAATAGCTTTTATCAATGTATTATCATCAACATATGAGCCTTGTAAGTAATACGATTTTAAATCAGTTTCAGCTCTATCAATGTAACCATCAGAAGTTATATTAGATAAACGACCAGCAATTTCTATATGATCATTTAACAAACCTGTGCTAAATTTCACTGTATGTTTTCTCGTATTAAAACTTCCGAAAGAATTAGAAATCTCTCCATTAGATTCTTTTGAAACGGCATCTGTTAACACATTAATACTTGCTCCAAATGCTCCTGAACCATTAGTTGAAGTCCCAACACCTCGTTGTAATTGTAAATTTTCTATAGACGATGCAAAGTCCCCTAAATCTACCCAGAAAGTCCCTAACGATTCAGCATCGTTATAAGGGATTCCATTAATAGTTACATTTGTGGACTGTGCGTCAATTCCACGAACTCTAATACCTGTGTAACCTACGCCAGCTCCAGCGTCAGAAGTTGTAACAACCGAGGGCAAATAGTTTAAAAGAATAGGAATGTCTTGTCCTAAATTACGCTTTGCCAATTGTTTTTTAGTCACATTACTATGTGTAATTGGCGATGTAGCATTAACCCTAACGGCTTTAACGAGAACTTCGTCTAGCTTTTCTGTTTTCGTAGAATCTTGCTGTTTTTGATTTTGTTGTGCATTTGCACTGACTGATAACACAAGAAGTGTTAAAAAAAGAAAAATGTTTTTCATGTCGATTAAATAAATAATAATCGAATAAAAAGAGGTAATTATTCTTTAATGTTAATAATATAGTTGTGTCATACTGAAACGATTTCAGCATCACGTTAAATTTCCTTAGCAGCATTACCTGCTCAGGTTCAATGGGTATGATCTCAGCCAATTATAGGCACCCCTTTTTGAGAACGCTGCAAAGGTAAAATAGATTTCCCATTTGAGGAGCAAGAATTATTATTATTTTTTATTAATCGACTTGAGGTGGCTTTCGATTCGTTTTTTTTTCTGAAGTTTTCCGTTTATTAGTAAGTCGCTTTTTTACAACTGACCGAGGTGTTTTAGTAGGAATACGCTCTTTTTCTTCTATTAAATTATCTCTAATTAAATCTAAAAATCGCTTAATAACAATAGATTTATTTTTATGCTGACTTCTACTCTCTCCACATTGAAGAATCAATACGCTTTCTTTTGTAAGTCTAGTTTGAATTGTCTTTTTAAGCAATTCTTTTTGTGCTCTTGCTAGGTATTGTGAGTTTTCTAAATCAAAAGTTAATTCAACTTTAGACGCTGTTTTATTCACATGCTGCCCACCTGCTCCAGAGCTTCTAATGGCTTTAAATATTAATTCTTTTAAAATGGCTTGTTCATCAAACATTTTACTTTATCTGATGTGGTGCTTTAAGTAAATCATTAACCGTTTTTACTGGATTAAAAGTGATTAAAGGCACTTCAACAAAAATGGTATTCCAGTTGGCCATACTACCATTCCATAATCCTGGAAGCTCTAATGCTTTTAAATCTTTTCCTGTTTTAGTCTTCATCGAAATAAATGCTGCTTTAGCATCTACAAACTTTTTGAGATTAAATTTTTCACCTTTATAATTATTAATTCCACAAACCAAATCTACAGGGTTAAAATGTGTAGCGTTTTTAAGGATTCTTTTTTGGTTTCTATCTTTTTTATTGATTTGTGCAGATTCTACAATTTGAAGAGAAATGTTTCCACTTTCATCCTTTATCCAAAAAGGCCCTCCTCCTGGTTCTCCTTCATTTTTCACCATACCACAAACACGAATTGGGCGGTTTAGCTTTTCTGTTAGATACTCAATTTGATATTTTAGAGAATATTTCTCGAATTCTGAACTAATCCTAACTGTCATTTTATTAGCTAAAAATTCGGCAATTTCTATAAGTTGTCCTTCTGAAAGATTCCCTTCACCAAGCATATCAAGATATTGAAACGCTTGTTCTTGAAGCTTTAATAAAATTCCTGCAAGTACTTTTTTATACTTAGCAACATCTTCTTTGTATTTATAAGTAACCACATTATCAATGTTTTTTATAAAGATAATATCTGCTTCTAAATCATTAAGATTTTCTATTAAAGCACCATGACCTGAAGGTCTAAATAACAAAGAATCATCCTCTTCACGAAATGGCTTGTTTTTTGGTGTCACTGCAATTGTATCGGTTGATTCTTTTTGATATGAAAACGAAATATCAAACTTAGAACCGGTTTTATCTTCTACCTTTTTTTCAATTCTAGAAAATTCTTTATCAAATTTATGCTTATGCTTTTCTGATATTGTAAAATGCAGTTTTGTTGTATCATTACTTGAAGAATACAATGCAGATTCATACAGGTGTTCTTCAAAAGCAGTCGATATTACTTTATTTCTATATTCATGAAATGGCAGCAATCCTTTTGGAAAGTCACCAAAGTTTAATTTATCACTATCTAACATCATTTCAACAAATTTTAACCCTTGCTCATTAATAGATAACGAATTAAAATTTGGAAAAATTTCTAAAAGTTTTTCAATTACAATATGATAAAAAGGGAACTTTTCTAAACCAATAAAAAAGAGTGATAATCCTTTGTTTTTATGAGTATTAACATACGAATTAACACTCTCTTCTTCCAAGCTATACTCCTCTAAAAATTTAAATAAAAATTTAAACATTCTTGTTGCGGCTCCTGAAGCTGGAACGAATTTCAAAACTAAAACCTCATCTTTTTTGGTTTCAAAACATGAAATAAAATGTGTTATTTCATCTTGAGTCAACCTAACAATTCCATTATCAATTGTAGCTTCTTCTATTAAATTAGAATATGGAAGTCCACTTTCAAAAAGTTCAATTTGTTGTTGAACTTGTCCTACAGTTATTCCTTTATGCTCTATTTGTTTTATGTCTTTTTTAGAAAAATTCAATGGGCTTTGTTTAAAAGTTTATCAATATGTTTTTTACAGATCTTTAGCCGTTCTTCCAAATCACCTTTCACCATTATGTAAGGCTTTTTAGAATGAATTAATGCGTATTCAAACCTATTAAACATTTCCAATCTATTGTTGGGTTGATCACGAACATCATCTGCTTCCCAAACGATGTCAATATAAGTTAAAAAATATAAATCGTAAGTATTTTCTAGTGCCTTTTTTTTAACCAGTTCTGGACAAAATCCATCATAATAAAATTCGGAATACACTTTAGTTTCTAATAAGTCCGTATCACAAATTAACACCTTATTCGCTATTTTTAATTGCTCATTTTCCAATTGCATCTGCCCAATAGCAATAGGCAATACGTCTTTTCTTGTAAGTCGTAAATTACGCTGTGCTTTAGCATAAGTGCGTGAAAACTCTTCAACATAAACCGTATCATAATATTTAGCTAGTGCTTTGGCTAACGAGGATTTCCCAGTAGACTCTGGACCGTACAAAACTACTTTTACACAGTTTGAGTTGGTGTGACTGATTTGTTTAAGTTCTTTTTCCATGCTAAATAACCAAAAATGGCAATAAATGTAAACCCAAAATATTGTAGGCTTGTAAAGGTAAAACCTTTATGAAAATAAAGAGGTACAGAAATAATATCACCAATAATCCAAAATATCCAGTTTTCTAATTTCCGTCGTGCCATTAGCCACATACCAACAAAAAATATAGCTGTAGTAATAGTATCAACATAAGCAACCCAACTCGTCCACTTATCAAAAAACTTATACACTATAAACACAAATAGCAAAGTCGTTAAAAAAATATAAACACTAATTTTTTTCTCACTCCTAGTGGCTCTAGAAATAGGTGTTACATGTGTATCATCGACCTTTCTCGTCCAGATATACCAACCATAAACGCTCATTATAAAATAGTAAACGTTAATCATCATATCACCTAACAATTCCCATTTAACTAATAAATACACAAATATCGCTGTGCTTATCATACCCGTTGGAAACACCCATATTTTATTCTGCTTAGAAAACCAAACAGATAAAAACCCAAAAACTACTGCTGTAATCTCTAAAACAATATCTCTTGTAGAATACATATCGTATTGACCAAAAAAGAACTCAAAAATGTGACTCATAATCGTATCTATCAGATTTTACAATTTTCATATGTAACAAACCTCTTTCTATAAGTTCGAATGCTTCTTTAATTTCTATAGTTAAGGTTTTCATTACCTCATCATAATTTCCATACACTTGCGTACTTAAAGGATTTTCAAGCACTTTTAAATTTGAAGCTCTTAATTGTTTGATAAAATGAATTATTGCGGGTTCGTAATCATCATGCAAAGGAGTAAGTGTTAGTTCTACTGATATATTCATATTCATTTTTTTAATTCATTAAAAAAGCTTTCGTCGTCTTCAAAAGCGGTTCCAATAACCACTAAATCTGCTCCAGACTTATATGCCATTTCTAATTGTTGTTGGGATCTAATTCCGCCTCCAACAATAAGAGGCACTCTACTATCTTTCTTGACAAAACTAATAATTTCTATTGGCACAGGATCTAATGCTCCACTTCCAGCTTCAAGATATAGCAATTGCATCCCTAAAAGTTCTCCAGCTTTTGCCGTATCAACAATTTGTTGTGTATTGTCTCTGGACAGTGGTTTGGTTTGTGTTACTCTTTCTACTGCTGTTTGCTTCCCATTTTCAACCAATATATAGCCTGTAGGAATCACTTCTAAATTAGAGGTTCTCAATTTTGAAACCGCTTGCACATGCTTACCAATTAGATACTCTGGATTATTTCCAGAAATCAAAGACAAAAACAATAACGCATCTGCTTTATCTGAAATTTGAGTCACATCTCCAGGAAATAAAACCACTGGTAATTTAGTGTGTTTTTTTACCTCAATAACTAATCTTTCTGTAACATCATCATCAACTGTACTTCCACCAACAAAAATATGTGTCGCTCTAGATTGATTAACTTTTTTAATAAAACCTGGCACTTTATTAATGGCCATTTTATCGGGATCAATCAAAACCGCTAAGAGTTTTCTTCCTTCGGAAATGGAGCTTAATATGTTTTTGTATAGCGTTTTCATTTAAGTGGTCACAAAAGCACAAGTAAAGCCTTCGAATTCTAAAAAGCATGTATTATATCTGTATTTTTTGTGTTTATAATCAATCCAAGCCACAGTCTCTCCATCTTTCAAAACAAAAGGAATTACTAAAAAATGATCTTTAAACAGCATACCTGGAGTTGCAAATAATTTATATAGCGATTCTTTAATTCCCCAAATGACAGTCAATTTTTTAATGTACTGCTCATCATTCTCTGTTAAATAACTAAACTCATAATTAACAAACTTCTTAGCTATAATTGCAATCTTCTGTCGTTGTTTTTCGATATCGATTCCTACTTCCGAATCACTAATAATAACACCTGAGAACGTAAAAGAATGTGTAATAGAAATATGCTTCCCATCTTTTAAATGTGGTTTTCCATTGGTATCATAATACAAATCCTGATCTGTATAACCAAACGCTCTAAGCAGATGTCTCACACTTAAAAAACCGCGTTGATGCAATTCACTTTTCATACCTAAAACGCGCTCCAAACTTTTTGGTTTTAAATCCAGTGGATAGATTAAATCGTTATAAGACTCTGTAATCTTCCAGATTTTAACAGTAGTTTGGGAACTTGGTTGGATAGTTTTATAAAGTGGCATTTAATAATCTGAAACTTAATGGTTATCTTTGCACTGCCTAAGGAAAATTCAATATTTATAGACAAGCGAATGTAACCATTTTTAGTATCTAAAGCCAAAGGCAAAGCATTTTAAAATTTAAAGAAAAAAACAAATGAATAAAACTGTTGCTTACACACCTAACAAAGTAAAAGACATGTCTCTTGCGGCTTGGGGAAGAAAGGAAATTGAATTAGCTGAAGCTGAAATGCCAGGACTTATGAGTCTTAGAAGTGAATATAAAAATTCGCAACCTTTAAAAGGTGCTCGCATTGCTGGATGTTTACACATGACGATTCAAACTGCTGTTTTAATTGAAACCTTACAAGCTTTAGGTGCTGAAGTTACTTGGAGTTCTTGTAATATTTTCTCTACTCAAGATCAAGCTGCTGCTGCTATTGCTGATGCTGGAACTGCTGTGTATGCTTGGAAAGACATGACTGAAGAAGAATTCGATTGGTGTATAGAGCAAACTTTATTCTTTGGAGAAGATCGCAAGCCTTTGAACATGATTTTAGATGATGGTGGCGATTTAACTAATATGGTTTTAGATAAATATCCCGAATTAGCTGAAGGTATTAATGGTTTGTCTGAAGAAACTACAACTGGTGTTCACCGTTTATACGAACGTGTTAAAAACGGAACGTTACCAATGCCTGCAATAAATGTAAATGACTCGGTTACCAAATCGAAGTTTGATAACAAATATGGCTGTAAAGAAAGTGCTGTAGATGCGATTCGTCGTGCAACAGATTTAATGCTTGCTGGAAAACGTGTAACCGTTTGTGGTTATGGTGATGTTGGAAAAGGTACAGCTGCCTCTTTTAAAGGCGCAGGAAGTATTGTTACAGTAACTGAGATTGACCCAATTTGTGCTTTACAAGCTGCAATGGATGGTTTTGAAGTAAAACGTTTAGAATCTGTAGTTGGAAATTCTGATATTATAATTACAACTACTGGAAATAAAGACATTGTACAAGCACGTCATTTTGAAGCATTAAAAGACAAAGCTATTGTTTGTAATATTGGTCACTTTGATAACGAAATTGATATGGCTTGGTTAAATGAAAACCATGGTCATACTAAAAACACAATCAAACCACAAGTTGATAAATACACGATTAATGGTAAAGACCTTATTATTTTAGCAGAAGGTCGTTTAGTAAACTTAGGCTGTGCTACTGGTCACCCAAGTTTTGTAATGAGTAATTCATTTACGAACCAAACTTTAGCGCAAATTGAGTTATGGAATAATGTTGAGGCCTACGGAAACGATGTCTATATGTTACCAAAATACTTAGATGAAAAAGTAGCAAAATTACATTTAGAAAAAATTGGTGTTGAGTTAACGGAATTACGTGAAGATCAAGCCACATATATTGGCGTAACACCTCAAGGCCCATATAAACCTGAGCATTACCGTTACTAGTTTTAAAGACGCTATACTAACTTAGTTTAGTATCTCATTATAAAAATAAACCCTTGCAGAAATGTAAGGGTTTTTATTTGGGCAATTTGAATTTGGTTTTACGACCAGATTAAACCACGCTTTCATATTTAAAAACAGAAATACATGAGTAATCCTTATTGCAAAAAAAAAAATTAAAGTCACTTAAAATCATATAGAACAATATCAAATTTTATCGCGAAATTAATAGCCAGTCACTAATAATCGTTTAGCAGCTTTTAAGCCACATTTTTGATAATGGTTATAAGCTTTTGCAGCACGTTCATTAATTTGAACATCGGTTTCATTTATAATCCAACCGTCAATAGCCCATTTTAAAGTGTAGGCTTCTGGAGCCATTAAACCTGTTGTCCATACTAAAGGATTTGCTTTAGTCGCTTTTAGATAAGGTTTAAAAAAGTCTTTGCTAATACAAGCCAATATGATCGCATCACGTTTATTGGTGTTCACAGGTATAAAATTCCCTTCTACATCAAATTCCATCAGTCCATCATGCCCTATATAAGAAAGTAATTGCGCATCACCTCCAAACTTCAGTGTCTGTTCTTCATGTGTAATCTTAATGCTGTTTCGTCCTGCCGAAGCTTCTAAAAAATCTATTGTAGTTTGCTTAATATACTTTCCATCGTAAGCATCTGCTAAAAGATATACATCTGCCGTTTTATGTTTAAATAATACACGCTCTAAAATAGAATTATCAATATCCTTTTCCGAAGAGATCAAAGTCCAGTCCTTACTATTCTTAAAATGAGTTTTTACACCATAAAGTGCCGACCAATATAAATTCCCTTTTACATCTTGACCATTTCCTAACTTTGCAGGAACAGGTACAATACCTTGGTTAACATTATCACATAATGCAACAAAAACATGAATGGTTTTTACGGGATTATTTTGCTGTGAAAATCCTATGGTTGAAACAACACAACATAAACAAAGTATTACTTTTTTCATAGTATTAAAACGATACTAGATTCTCTATTATTATAAAAAAGCCTTTCTATTTTTAGAAAGGCCTAGGTCTTAAATTAAATTTGCATTTCTATTGTTTAGGATGTACCAATGTCATTTCATCAATTAAATGTTTAGCACCAGCATATTTATCGACAATAAAAAGCACATAACGTAAATCGACCATAATATTTCGACAAATTTCAGGATCATAATACATATCACTCATCGTTCCTTCCCATACACGATCAAAATTTAAACCAACAAGATTCCCTTCGGCGTCAATAGCTGGACTTCCCGAATTCCCTCCTGTAGTATGATTGGTACCTAAAAAACAAACAGGTACTTTCCCATTTTTATCAGCATATGGTCCGTAATCTTTTGCATCATATAAATCTCTTAATTTCTGAGGCACGTCAAATTCATAATCTCCTGGTACATATTTTTCTATTACACCATCCAAATAGCTTACAGGATTGTAATACACTGCATCTCTTGGCGAATATCCACGAACTTGACCGTAAGTAACACGTAAGGTACTATTAGCATCAGGAAAATACCGTTCCTCAGGTAAAACATTCATTAAAGCTGTCATATATTTAGTTTGTAATGCCGTTATAGGTGCATTTTTCTCTTGATATTTTGGATTAATCTCATTATAAAATGCTTCAATCATAGGCTTCGCATATTGATATGCTGGATCATTATTTAGCTTTTTTATAACCTCATTTGGCTCGCCTTCTAAAAGTTGTAAAGCACTATCTAGACTCGTAAAAGCTGTCGTATCATAAATACTAACATCAACATTTTTATTATAAAAGGGCATCACAGCTTCAAAAACCCCCTTATCTACTGCTACATCATAATTTTTATGAACGCCTTTCAAACGGTTTTTCAACGCCTCAATAGCTTTCTTTAAAGCCCTTTCGTTCTCTATCTTTCTATAATCCTCTGTCATAACATGACCTTTCAAAAACTTAGCCGTTGCGATTTCCATTTGATAAGCTCTTAAAGTCATATTCATAAGCTCATTGGTCACAAAAAACACTTCAATAAAGTTTCTACGTTTTATATTAATAGTTTCAAAGTCTTTATACAAACGGTCAAATTCTGGCAAAATAGCGCCATAGTTATTCTCAAGTCCTTCTTCTTTTAAAGCCTTAGTAAATGTGGCTTCAAATGCACGACGTTTTTCTACTGCCTTACTTGTATTAATACCTAAATTTTCACCAATCCATTTTTTCCATGCATTTGCAATACGTGCTTGTTTTGAAGCGTATTTAATACGCACTTCATCACTAGATTTCATCTTTGCATCTATAACTTTTAATGCTGCTTCACGAATAGCAATGTTAGTTGGATTATAAGCTTTAGTAATGTGTTCAATTGCGACTGCAGGTAAATATTCGTTGGTACGACCAGGAAACCCAAATACCATTGTGAAATCGCCCTCTTCAATCCCGTCTAAGGATATTGGCAAAAAGTGTTTTGGCTTATAAGGCTTATTATCTTTATTATATTTTGCTGGGCGATTATTCGCATCTGCATAAATCCTAAACATTGAAAAATCTCCTGTATGCCTTGGAAAAACCCAATTATCTGTATCACTCCCAAATTTACCAATACTTGTTGGTGGTGCACCTACCAAACGAATATCTTCAAAACGTTCTGTTACAAATAGAAAGTATTGATTGCCTTTAAAGAAAGATTTAATCTTAACATTTTGCCAAGCTTCACGCTTCCAGTCTCTCAATACTACATTTCCATTTTTATCAATGACAGATTGCTTTTCTTTTTCACTCATTTGAGTATTTACAAGTGATAAAACATCTTTAGTCACATCATGAATACTCACTATAAATTCAACATACAAACCTTCGTTAGGCAATTCTTCATCTAGTGACATTGCCCAAAATCCATCTTTTAAATAATCATTTTCTAACGATGAATGGGATTGAATCTGGCTAAAACCACAATGATGATTTGTTAATATTAAGCCTTTAGGAGAAATCACTTCACTCGTACAGCCTCCATTAAAATGCCCAATAGCATCTTTAAGGCTTGAGTTGTTAACATCATAAATATCTTGCGCCGTTAATTTACTTCCCAAACTTTGCATTTCGGTTTCGTTCATCCCTTCTAAAAGAGAAGGAATCCACATACCACCTTGTTGAGCAGACACTTGAAAAACAATAAAACAGAGGATAAACTTTAAGAACCGCATAGTATACTTTTTTTGAATATCTGTAAAGATAAAAAAGTTACTTAATTAGAAGGCACATTCAAACGTTCGTTTAGAATCCAGCTAGCAATCAATTTTCTGTTCGTTGAAATTTCAGCAAATACATAAAAATTAGAATCAAAACAAGGGGATTGTTCTGCCAACTCAATCATAACTTTATCATCATAATAACTTGAATGCAAAAAATAAAGTTCCCTATCTTTAATTAAGACATAACCAACATGGTTATCTAATCCAACAAAATAAATACCATTAGCATAAATAGTATTTAACTTCTCCTTTAAAGATTTAAATGACTCATTAGAATACATCTTAAGTTCAGATTTTGGCTGGAGCATTCTCGCTTCAAGTAATCCTGCTTGTTGCGCCATTTTATAGCGATTTAAATTAAACCCTAAATGTTTTAATGTTGTCGACACAAAATAACCACATGCAATCTCTCCATTGTTTGGGATATTAGTATGTCCATTAAAATCCCATTCGGTTCCATACCAATGCGGAATAATATCATTTAATAATTTTGAATAAATATATTTAGAGGCACTATCAATAGCTTTCTCTCTATTTGTAAGGTATAAATTTTTAAAATAAGTTCTATCTGCTTTAATCATATTAATTAAAGAAGAATAATTTCCTGTAGTTTTAAAATTAATATTAAGTTGTAATGAATCAAGCGATGGTGTTTTTTCTTCAATTTTAAATGAAATTTTAGACTTTTTTTCAATATTTTGGCTAACAACAGTGGTCTTTTCAGAACTTGAGTTGCAGGCACTTAATAGAATAACTAATAAAAGTAAAAACGATTTGATGATTTTGCATATTGATTATGCTAATACAACTCTTTTTTCTTTTAATTATTATCATATCATTAGTTTAATACCAATTAGTATATTTACAATATGCAGATTACGCCAAAACTTACCAACGTAGAAATGTCTATTTTTTCAGTGATGAGCGCACTGGCAAATAAGCACAACGCCATTAATTTATCGCAAGGGTTTCCTAATTTTAAGAGCGATCAAAAACTAATTGACGCGGTTTCTAAAGCTATGAATTCTGGTTATAATCAATATGCTCCAATGGCAGGACTTTTAGAATTGCGACAAGCTATTGCTAAAAAATTTGAGTTACTCTACAATACCTTTTATCATCCAGAAACTGAAATCACGGTAACAGCTGGAGCAACCCAAGCCATTTTCACAATCATTTCAACTTTTGTAAAATCAAGTGATGAAGTTATCATCTTTAAACCAGCTTATGATTGCTATCAGCCAGCAATAGAACTCAATGGAGGAAAAACAGTCGCGATAGCTCTAGAAGCTCCAAATTATAAAATTGACTGGAATAAAGTGGAACAAAAAATTAACAGCAAGACTAAAATGATTATCGTTAATACACCTCATAATCCAAGCGGAACAATGATGAATAAAAACGATATGCTTAAACTTCAAGAATTAACGAATAACACAAATATAATCGTGTTAAGCGATGAAGTATATGAACATATTATTTTTGATGGTGAGCAACATCAAAGTATTTGTCAATTTTCTGAACTTAAAAAACGAAGTTTTATTACAGCTTCCTTTGGGAAAACATTTCACAACACAGGTTGGAAAATTGGGTATTGTTGCGCTCCAAAAGAGCTCATGGAAGTTTTTAGAAATGTGCATCAATTTAATGTGTTTTCGGTACATCATCCAACACAAAAAGGGTTAGCTGATTACATACAAAACCCAAATCATTATTTAGAATTATCAGACTTTTACCAACAGAAACGAGATACTTTTTTAAACCTCATTAAAGGCTCACGATTTAAATTCACACCATCAAAAGGCACCTATTTTCAAGTGTTGGATTATTCAGAAATCACAAATAAGTATGATGTAGAATTTGCCAAACAATTAACAATCAACAATGGGATTGCATCTATTCCTCTATCTGTTTTTAACGATAATCATCGTGATGATAAGATGTTACGTTTCTGCTTTGCAAAAACGAATAAAACTCTTGAACAAGCCGCAAAAATTTTGAATACTATATAAGTAATTTTAAAGCATGGAATCTGAATTTAAAATAGCATTAGTCCAATCTAATTTGGTTTGGGAAAACCCGGAACAAAACAGAATTAATTTCGGCAATAAAATCAAAGCTATTACAGAGCCTGTTGATGTTATCATACTGCCAGAAATGTTCACTTCTGGCTTTACTATGAGTGCAAAATCTGTAGCAGAATCTATGACAGGTAAAACCATCTTATGGATGCAACAATTAGCAAAGCAAAAAAATGCGGCAATCACTGGAAGTATAGTTATTAATGAAGCCAACACGTACTACAATCGTTTATTATTTGTTCATCCTAATGGAGAAATAAATAGCTACGACAAAAAACACACATTTACTTTAGCTGGAGAACATAATGTCTATACTGAAGGAAAAAATAGCATTATTATTAATTTCAAAGGCTGGAAGATTAAGCCTTTAATTTGCTATGATTTACGTTTTCCTGTTTGGGCTAGAAATACTAATGATTATGACTTATTACTCTATGTTGCTAACTGGCCTAAAGTAAGAATTTCTGCTTGGGACACCTTATTAAAAGCGAGAGCTATTGAAAACATGAGTTATTGTATTGGTGTAAATCGCGTTGGTTTAGATGCAAACACTTATGAATATTCGGGACATTCTGCAGCTTATGATGTTCTTGGAAAACGCATAGACAGCATCCCTAATAACAAAGAAGCTATAGAAATTATAGCGCTAAACAAAGACCATATCTTAAACTACAGAGAGAAGTTTGGTTTCTTAAAAGATAAAGACGTTTTTACTTTAGAATAAACTCAATAACAGGATCCCAATTGGCTCTAGTTTCTTCTATAAGTTTTGGATAATAACTTATACGTTCAGGTTGCAATTGTTCTAAGTAATTACCTGAATCCCATTTTTGATTTCCGTTAGTATCAAAAATAACTCTTAAATAATAATTTACTGGATCAATGGTTCTAAAATCAAACACTGTAGGTTCATCTGCAAATTGCTCATACTTAACATCACCTTTTTCATTAGTAAGTTGCAGGATTAAAGGGTACTTAGCATTTCTTAATGTTACTCGAAGATTTGAATAATCTGCATATGTTTTAGTTCTTGCACTATAATTAAGTGTATCATTCACATTTCCGTAGAAATCCTCAAATGCACCTGGTAACACGGTAATATTATACTTTTGAGTTTCCTGTTTATCAAACTGTAAACTATAAACATTATCCAACTTGCTATAAGTTGTTTCAAAAGGCACATTAAGAGAATCTTTATCTAAGATTGTAATTTGACTTTTATTAATTTTTTCAAATGGAATGGTACCAGATATTTTAAAGTCATCATTAAAATTTATACTCGAAGAAGATGTCATTTTTATGACTAACGAATCTTTATCGATAGTTCTATATCTATGATTAAGCGTATCGATAAAGGTTTTATTTTTTATAATAAATTTTGCCGAGTCTCTTTCAATTTTAGGTTTATACCAATAGTATAATGTATCTGTTTTGTTGTCTTTAGTAATTCGAGTTTTATAATCTTTTGGCTTATTTCCTAATAATTCAATCTTCATTGTTTTATAATCGCCTTCATATCCAAAAGCAATTTTTTGTCCCGCAACCTGTTTAGGCCTTTTTGCATCAAACTCTAGGGCTTCTTTAAATAGTTTTATGGTATAAAAGGAGTCTTTAGGCACTGTTATAAAATCTTCATGAAATCCAATTTTATCTAAGTTTTGCTCAAAAGTAAAATTGCCATTTTCATCTTTTAAAGCAACCAACTTATACGTTCCTGATTTTATATTATCAATACTAAACGTTGTTAAACTATCTAATGTATTTGTAATATATTTTGGTTTTTGTTGATATACTACAGAGTCTGTATACGTGGAATCTTGTTCATATAACATTACAGAAACAAATGTCTCAGGAGTTCTATTTTTTGCGTCTAAAATTTGTCCTTTTACCGAAAGTGAATCTATATAATCTCCTGTAGAGAACACATATTTAAAATAGTCGTACGGGTTTTCTTCATTGTTATCTACAATACTTTGTCCAAAATTAAAAGCATAAGTTGTATTATCTTCTAAGGTATCATTTATTATGATTTTAATATATTTACTTGCTGTTCCAAGAGGTGTAACCGTAGGATCAATAGTCATTGGAGGCGAGACAATAAGTTGTTTCTGTAAATTTTTTATTTTGACATACTCATCAAAATAAATTTGAATCTCATTTCCTTTAAAGTTAGTCGTATAGTTTTGAGGATTAGATCTAATAATCAAAGGTGCATCTTTATCTTTTGGTCCACCAGAAGGTGTTCCTCTATTAGCACAACTTACCAACATAGCAATGATGGTAATTACAACTAATCCTTGTAAAACATTTTTATACATCCTAAATTCAAATTTCAACAAATTAACAACTTATTTGTGCTATACTCAAAACAATTAACGTCGTTTTGACACCTCTAATCTGTAATTGCCATAGTTGCTAGGCTCAATTTAATCCCTTCAATTTCTAATAATTTATTCGCACAGTCTTCAATAGTTGCTCCTGTTGTAATGATATCGTCAACCAAAAGAATATGTTTATTCACTAAAGTATTAACATTGGCTATTTCAAAATTACTATGGGTATTTGAATTCCGTTTCAATCGGTCTTTAAAAACTTGTGCTTTAGTATTGGTAGTTTTTATTAAACCCAACGTATTAAAATCTGCATTAAGGGCAAATGCAAGCGTTTTCGCAAATTTATCAACTTGATTATATCCGCGTGTTCTAAGTTTTGTTTTATGTAACGGAACAGGAATAACCACATCAATATCGTTGTATGATTTCAATGATTTCAACTCGTTGCCCAACCATTCACCTAAAAGCTCACCAATAGCTTCATGTCCTCTATACTTTAAGTTATGCATTAATTGTTGTACAATACCCTTTTTTGAAAAATGAAGTAACGCAGTGGCATTCTCTAGTTTCACTCTTCCGTAGAGTATTTTATGAACGGCATTGTCTTTATCATCATGAAAATTTGTTAAAGGCAATTGATGCCTACAAAACGTACAAATTTGTAATTCATTATCTGACAAATTATTACCACATGCATTACATAGTTGCGGAAAAAATAAGTTTAACAAGTTTTTTATCATTTCAACGATTAAAATTAGTTTTCAGTATCATATTATTTAGTTTCGCAGGATAAAATAACAATATTAATAATGATAGTTAACCCTCAATCATTTAACTACAGATTAATTATTGGTTCTTTAATTGTTGCAGTTGCGGTTTTAACTGTTTATAGTTTTACGAGTTATCAATCTATTAGAGCTCATCAACAATTTTTAGAACAAGAAAAGAAACTAGTTGAAAGTGAATTATCCCAAATGATTACACGTTACGACGATGTTTCAATTTCAAATGATCTGATTTCTTCTCAACTGGAAGATGCTAAAAGAAAGACCCAATATACTTTGGATTCTCTTAAGACGCTTCGTAGTGACCTCACTTTACTCTCAAAATTTAGACAACAATTATTTAATATTAAACTTAAAAATAAGACTTTATTTAAAACTATTGATTCTTTAGGTGACGCAAATAAAGGCTTAGAAAAAGAAAAACTCCTTGCATATAATGAATTAAAAAAGCAACAGCGTGCTAACTTTTCATTGTTAAAGCAAAATGAAAACCTTGAAAGAAACATTGAAAAAGGCGCTTTACTAACTGCAAATTCATTTCACGCTAAAGGTTTTGAGAAGTTCTTTGGAGCAAAACGTTCTAGCCACAAAGCAAAACGTGTGCAAAGTATTGAAGTTTGCTTTACTCTAGCCGAAAACTCTTTAACTGAAGCTGGCGAAAAAGAACTATATATTCAAATTCTAAATCCAAGGAATAACGTAGTTGCTGATAAAGGTGCTATCAATTTTGGAAACACATCACTAATTTACAGTGCAAAAAAAATTATTAATTATAACAATAAGGTCGCTGAAGTTTGCTTAGACATCAAAGCAGATATAGATGAACAACCTTTAGTTAGTGGGACATATTACATCTCCATTTTCCATAAAGACAGAAAATTAGGAAGCACTCAAGTAAAATTAAAATAATATAGTAATACAACATAATTTATTTAAAAACCGCTCTGTTAATTGGAGCGGTTTTTTATTTTTGCATTATGGCAAACGAAGATCAATTTAAAAAAGTAATCTCTCACGCAAAAGAGTATGGTTACGTATTTCAAAGTAGTGAAATCTACGACGGATTAAGTGCAGTATATGACTATGCGCAAAATGGAGCTGAATTAAAGAAAAATATTCGCGACTATTGGTGGAAAGCTATGGTACAAATGAATGAAAATATTGTAGGTATTGATACTGCTATTTTTATGCACCCAACCACATGGAAAGCTTCTGGGCATGTTGATGCTTTTAGCGATCCTTTAATTGATAATAAGGATTCTAAAAAGCGCTATCGTGCTGATGTTTTAGTTGAAGATTATTGTGCTAAAATTGAAAACAAAATTGAAAAAGAAGTCAAAAAAGCAACAAAACGCTTTGGTGATGCTTTTAATAAAGAAGAGTTTTTAAGTACTAACGGAAGAGTTGTTGGTTACCAAGAAAAAATAAATACGATATTAAAACGTTTAGGGCAGTCTTTAGAAAAGGAAGATTTAGCAGATGTTAAAGCACTTATTGAAGAATTAGAAATTGCCGATCCACTAACAGGTTCTAGAAACTGGACAGATGTAAAGCAATTTAACTTAATGTTTGGAACGAAATTAGGTGCTAGTGCTGAAAGTGCAATGGATTTATATTTACGCCCAGAAACAGCTCAAGGTATTTTTGTTAACTTTTTGAATGTTCAAAAAACAGGGCGCATGAAAATACCGTTTGGTATCGCTCAAACAGGAAAAGCATTTAGAAATGAAATCGTTGCAAGGCAATTTATATTTAGAATGCGTGAGTTTGAACAAATGGAAATGCAGTTTTTCATCAAACCAGGAACACAAAAAGAATGGTTTGAGCATTGGAAAGCAACCAGAATGAAATGGCATTTATCTCTAGGAATGGAAAATGATAATTATCGTTTTCACGATCATGAGAAACTAGCACACTATGCAGATGCTGCTACAGATATCGAATTCAAGTTCCCTTTTGGGTTTAAAGAATTAGAAGGTATTCATTCACGTACAGATTTTGATTTAAAGCAACATGAAGAATTCTCTGGAAAAAAATTACAATATTTTGATCATGAAGATAACGCAAGCTATACGCCTTACGTACTAGAAACCTCTATTGGTCTAGACCGTATGTTCTTAGCGGTATTCTCTAACGCTCTTAAAGATGAAACTTTAGAAGATGGAAGTGTGAGAACTGTTTTAAAATTACCAGCAGTATTAGCACCAACAAAAGCCGCTGTATTACCATTGGTTAAGAAAGATGGTTTACCAGAAATTGCGAGACAGATTATTGGAGATTTAAAATGGGATTTCAATGTTATCTATGATGAAAAAGATGCCGTTGGAAGACGCTATAGAAGACAAGATGCTGCTGGAACTCCATTTTGTATTACTGTAGATCATAAAACTTTAGAAGACAATACTGTGACTATTCGTCATCGTGATACGATGGAACAACAACGTGTAAAAATAGAAGACCTAAAAGACATCATCAAAAAAGAAGTTGATGTAAAGCATTGGTTACAAAAAATGGAATAAGGTTTTAAAATGTCTTACCAAACTTGATTAGGAATGACATCAAACACATAAAAACTCCCAAGTTTATCGCTTGGGAGTTTTATTATATACAAGATAAGTTAAGAATCAGAAACGATAACCAATAGTAATACCAATTTTCGCAACAAAATTCTCTACATTATCATCTGTATTAGTAAGGTTTCTACCGATACCAAATCCTAATTCACCAACAAACCCATTATTAGTTATCCATTTCCCTCCCAAACCAATACCTAAAGCAAAATCGGTTACTTTTTCTTCTCTAGTAATGATAACTGGGTCAAATTCACTTCCTGATAAAAACCGTTCAGTGCTATTCACCGAACTTAACAAGCCAAAACCTTCCAAGAAAAATCCTCCAGCATATTTTTTACCAAAATATAATCTATAATAAGGTGAAAAATAATAGTTTAGGTCGTCAGTAATGGCTTCGTCAAATGGAATCACAACATTTAATCCTACAGCAGATTCTTCATTAAGCAAACGCTCATAAGTCAAATCTACAGAGCCAATTACCATATAAAGCGCATTAACTTTTACTTCATTTTTAGGGTTTTGATCGTCCACAGCTCTACTTTCATCTTGAGCAGATATTGCCATTGAAAAGAAAAATGTAAACACACATAAAATTAATTTCTTCATAAATAATTTAGTTAAAAGGTTAATTCTAATAACGGTAACAACAATTGTACCAATCAAAAGATGTAATGTTAGAGGAAAGGTTGCGTTAAAAAATATTTAATAACTAATAATCATTATTTATTTAGAATAATATTGAATTTATAGTCATATTATTAACTGCTATTGTTTATTTTATTTATTTATTTAACATTTTTATTGATAAATTAACATAATTTTAATAATTTTACACAACTAACTAACTTGCCATCCATTTTGAAAACGAACCACTCCTTTTGCTTAATAGCAATCTTAAGCTATTTTATATCGTTTAGTCAAATAAACTTCTCTGATAGCGCATTACAACTTGGCTTAAGCACTAATTGCGGAACACCTTACCTCGGTTCTGGTGTTTCTTTTTTTGACTTTGATAACGATGGATGGGATGACTTATCATTTGCTACTGAGGATGGCCAAGGTCTTTTGTTCTATAAAAATACTAATGGTAATTTTAATCTTATAGATTTAAATATTCCCTTTTTAAATAGTCCTACAAAACAAATCAATTGGGTAGACTTCGATAACGATGGCGACAAAGACCTTTTCGTAACGAGTAATATTGATGGAAATAAATTATTTGAAAATCTAGGTAATTCTAACTTTCAGGATATTACATTATCATCTGGTTTACCTACTCAAAATATGTTTACAAATGGAGCCACTTGGGGAGATTACAATAATGACAGTTATTTGGATGTGTTTTTGAGTAATAAAGATCTCACAATAGACACCTTTACTCCAAATTATTTATTTAAAAATAATGGTGATGGAACATTCACTAATGTCTCTACAAATGCTGGTATAGATGCTTTTAGACATCAAACATTTTGTTCTGTTTTTTTAGATATAAATAATGATGGATGGCTAGACATTTACACCTCTACGGATAAAGCTTATAATCTTAATCAACTCTACAGAAACAATGCCGATGGTACTTTTACTGAAATTGGTGCGTCATCAAATACCGATTTAGAGTTTAATGCTATGACAACTACAGTTGGTGATTATAATAATGATGGATGGATAGATATCTATGTTACTAATTTAGGGGACAGTGCTTTATTAGTAAATAATGGTGATGAAACATTTACAGACATGGCCATTGCTACTGGCTGTGAATTTGGAAGTACTGGTTGGGGAGCCATTTTTTTAGATGCTGATAACGATACAGATTTAGATTTGTATGTTAGCGGTTCCTTATACAGCAATCCTGTTTTGAAATCAGCAGCTTTTCACGAACAATTAATTGATGGCAATTTTGTAATTCCTAATACTGCAGGTTTTTATAATGATGAGTATAATAGTTACTCTAATGCTATTGGTGATATAAATAACGACGGTCGTCCTGATTTTGCTGTTGCTAATGGCAATAATCAAAGTATTTGTTTATGGGAAAACCAAAGCACAAATTCAAATAATTGGTTAAAAATAAACTTAGAAGGAACCATAAGCAATAGAGATGCTATAGGCTCTAAAATTGAAATCTCAATTGATGAAGAAAAACAATTTAGGTTTACGCACTGTGGTGAAGGCTATATGGCTCAAAACTCTGGATCTGAATTTTTTGGCTTAGGAACTAATGCAACAATCGACTATCTAAAAATCTCATGGCCAAGTGGTACTGAAGACATCTTCTTTGATGTTAGTGCAAATCAAGTTTTAGATATTACTGAAGGTGATTCGACACTTTCTACTGAAAATTTCGAATTAAGTACAATTATTGTTTATCCAAATCCAGTAAAAAACGAATTACATATAAAACATAAAAACGCGATTAACAAACTACTAATTACCAACGCATTAAGTCAAGAAGTGTATGCCACTAAAAAAGCATTCACAAATCCAAATATTGATGTATCACACTTAGATTCTGGTTTGTATTTTTTAACCATAACAACAAACAACTCTTCTATTGTTATAAAGTTTATAAAACATTAGAAGTAGGCTTTTAACTGAACAGTACCTGTATGAATGGTTCTACTAGTCTCCGTTTTTCTTCCGAAGTAATTCAAATTTAAATCTAAAAACTTTGTGAGTTTCTTTTGAGCTAACAAACTCCATGTAAAATTATTTCCAGGCTGTAACCCTTCTAATATTTGATATGAAACTGGCGTGTTTGCATTTCCTTTAAATTCATTTTTGAAAAAATTGACTTCTCCTGTTAATGCTATTTTACTCGCATTATTATAGGTAAATGATAACCCATAATTATTTTGCAACAACTGCTCCATTTCTCCTATAGCATTGTCTTTAGAGGTGTATTGATAGAACATATCAAAACGTGCATTTTCACTAAAAATATATGACAATTTAGGCTGAAACCTCAACTCATCAAGCTTAAAATTTCGAGTAACAAAATTCTCACTCAAGCTTTCATTAATTTCTAAACTCGATTTTAAATTCAACAACCAACTCTTGGCGAACTTATGATTAAATTGCAATTGATGACTTTGCAATTTATGTTCCTGAAAACCTATAGATAAAATTGTTCGGTTGGTATTTGATAAAAACGTGTAAGATGTTGTATAGTTTTGTTTTCCTCTATTATAAAATAAAACATTACGTATACTTTTGTTTAATGCTAATTGATTATTCTCTTGAGTAGAAAATGGGTTTAAATCAAACTCACCTGCTTCTTTCCTATTTTTTCTATCAATTAAATAAGACGTTTGGTTATAAAAATGAGACCAGAATTTTTTCGATTTATTATCAGAAACAGACCATTGCTGTGGATTGACTGTCAAAGTTTGACTAAATCTATTTTGATGCGTTCTTACAAAAACTTGATTTGGTAACAGTATACGAATATAACTTCCTTGATCTACAAATTGAGCAAGTTCAAACTCGTTGAGTTCTTGAATGCCATTTTCGTTATAATCAATCCAAGCATAAGCCCCTTGTCCTGGTTCTACTTCTACATATGTAAAATCCTGTTGTGGTAAAGTTCCCGAGTTGGTTTCAAAAACAGTATTCCAAAGCACTAAATTATTCCATAATTTTTGGTTAAAATTTAATCTAGAGTTTAGTGAATTTTCATCTTCAATACCTTCATCTTCACTTTTTAAAGTTCTGTAGTTTGCATAAATCCCTAGATTGGTATTTTTATTTTGAATAATTTTTGACTTCAAATAATACGTATTAGAAGTATTTACACGCTTCACCATATTTGCTCTCAAACTATCATTCACTCGATACTTATAACCAATTTCAACAAAAACGCCTGTACTATCACCATATCCAGTAAACACTTCATATGAATTAAAACGTTGACTTAAATTTGTCAATAAATCGGTTTCTTTTTCACGTTGCTCACTATCTTCTAAAGCTACTTTAGCACCAATCCACTGCTTTTTCATAGTAAAAGTTAGTCGATTAAAAGAGCGTAAAAAAGTGGACGTAGAGATACTACTATTATTACTCAAGAAACTAGAATTAGAGAATATATTAAACTTATTTAATTGAAGATTTGCCATTACATTATGACGATTCCCATTAAAGTTTTCAGAATAATTAAGATGTTCAAATTTATACGTTGCTATACCTTTTTTTGGATGAACAAATTCTAAACCTGAAGACAATAATGCTTGGTTTCCAAGAGGATTTTCTAAAATCCAATCACGATTAAATTCGGCACGATATAAACGTTGAATTGTTGTAAAGTTCTTATTAATGATATCTGCATCTGCATAAACACTCAAATTCCACAAACTATCTGTTTTAATAATACGCTGATTAACTCTTAACTTAGCAGCAAAACCATCATTATCATCATCATCTAGATTAGAAAATAAATTAACATCATTTCTGCTTCCTGCTAATTCAAAATACACATCAGTTTTCTCACTTGGTTTGTAGTTTCCATTTACTATGGCAACTTGCAATTTCTCAGGAGCAATCAATCTTACTATAGGCTCATAATTTCCCTGCGGAATACCATCGACTGGAGTTATATATTCAAAAATATTCTCAACTGCATTACTGTTTATTAAACTATAATTACCTTGATTTTCACCTACCAAAGTAAATCGTACACTAAACAAATCATCATCTGGATTATTTGAAAACACAAACACCTCAATACCATCAACAAGTGATTTACGATATAAAATCCGATTATCATCAAAAGCTTGAGCAACATCTGAAGGTGCAATCATCAATGATTGGTCATCTCCAGCATTCGATAAAACTTCAACTTGCTCAGCCGATAAATTTTGTTGTAAGGGTTGATTTTTAGCATCTGCTTCAGAATAAACTGAAACACCCAATTTTAATTTCTCAGTTTCATAGTTCCCTCCTCCGAAGACTATAAATCGTGAAAAATTGCGCTCACTAAATTGATAATCAACAGTGATTCGCATTTCCGAAGTAATTGGAAACGTAGAATTAAAGATAATCTCACCAGCATTATAATCGATGATATAATCTTTATTTTCACCACGTTCTATTGGAATACCATTAACAAAAACCGTTTCACTACCTGAAACAATCAACACAAAGAGTTCATTGTTTGGCCCTGTAAGTTTGTAAGGCCCTTGATTCCCTTCTTGAGCACTAAATTGACTGGTCGTAAATTGACCACGTACCAAAGCTCCAGAAGCAAACAAATTGATCTTTGATTCTTCTCCATCTAAATTTGCACTCACCTGCAAACCTTGTACGCGCTTAGTGAAATTTGCAAAATAGCTATTGGTATCTATTAAATCGATATCTCCTGCTCTAATATTCCATTGCTCACTAAACAATTCAATAAATACTTGATCAAACTCATCTAAACGTTGTGAATAACCACTTTCCTGCAATGGAATATTGGCATCTTGAATTGATGCTCTAAGCGTAACCTTATCGCTTAATTTCCCTGAAATTTGCAAATCCAATTCACTATTCAACACCGAATTTTGATTATTTCCAAGCGTCACGCCTCTAGAAATACTTCCAGACGTACTTAACCCATCGAAAGGTTTGAAATTTTTTTCTAAATTAGATTGATTAAGCTTATACAATTTTTGAAGGTTATCAGTGTTTTCTACAATAATTTTATCATCTAACTGAAAATATTTCCGTGTTAAAAAATCAGGATAACGCAAATAATC
This sequence comes from Flavobacteriales bacterium 33_180_T64, assembly GCA_002162685.1. Classification (GTDB taxonomy): domain Bacteria; phylum Bacteroidota; class Bacteroidia; order Flavobacteriales; family Flavobacteriaceae; genus Psychroserpens. The sequence continues at coordinate 223,210 of MAAQ01000020.1, read as the reverse complement.
GATTTCTACCGAATCAATCTCTACTGGCTTTTTAAAAATGAGCAGAGCCTTTGCAAAATTTACGGTATAATAAGAGGTATCAATAATTGTTTTGTTTTTCCGCTTTAAAAAAAACCAACTGGGATTAATACTTACGGTGTCAATTTTTATAGAATCTCTAACAGCTAGTTTCTTTGTTCTATAATTAGAAGTTCCTTCTTGCGCTATAGCACAAAAAGACATCATAAAACATATAAGTGAAATAGCAATTTTCATTCAGTATATAAACTTCTAAAGACAGAAATTATTTTATGGTTAAAATAACCTCTTTTCTGAATCAAAACATCTATTAGATTTTTAATACATAAAATCGGGTTAAAATAATAGTGTAAAAGTACAGTATTATTTAATTTAGCTAAATATCTTAACACTTTACAATGAAAATCATCTCATACAACGTTAATGGCATACGAGCAGCAATGAATAAAGGTTTTATTGATTGGCTTACAAGTGCAGATCCAGATGTGATCTGTTTGCAAGAGATAAAAGCCATGAAAGAACAAGTCGATATTGAAGCTATCGAAAATGCAGGGTACAAATACAACTACTGGTTTAGTGCTCAAAAAAAAGGCTATAGTGGTGTGGCTATTTTAAGCAAAATAGAGCCCAACCATATCGAATATGGTACTGGAATAGCCTCTATGGATTTCGAAGGTCGAAATATTAGAGCCGATTTTGATGGCATTTCAATTATGAGTATGTATTTACCTTCTGGGACTAATAGTGCCAGATTAGCTCATAAATTTGAGTACATGGATTTAATTCATACCTACTTAAATGATCTGCGAAGTGATCATCCAAATTTAGTTGTTCTTGGTGATTATAACATCTGTCATGACGCTATAGATATTCATAATCCAAAAATGAAAGGTGTTTCTGGGTTTTTACCTGAAGAACGCGAATGGCTTGGAACATTTATTGATAGTGGATTTATAGATTCGTTTCGCTTTTTACACCCAGAAAAACAAGAATTTAGCTGGTGGAGTTACAGAGCTAATTCTAGAGCTAATAATAAAGGGTGGCGTTTAGACTACGGAATGGTTAGTGAACCCTTGCAAGAAAAATTAAAACGAAGCGTTATTCTTTCGGAAGCAGTTCACAGTGACCATTGTCCGATATTACTAGAAATTGAAAATTAAAAACAACATAACCTTATAATAGCATGATTAAAAAATTGTCATTAATAGCACTCAGCCTTGTACTTACAACCTCTTGTGTGTCTAAAAAAATATATACTGATTTAGAAGATAAATACGCTACGCTAAAAAAAGAGAATCGAGGGTTATCTGATCAATTTAGAGAGCTTTCAGATGCTAATCAAAAACTAGACAATGAATATAATACATTAAGGGCTAGTCACGAAAAGGCGATAAAAGAACGCGACCAATTACGCTTAGACTATGATGCTACAAAAACTAATCTTGATAATTTAAAAGCCTCATACGATGCCTTAGAGAAAAACAGTAGTGCTTCTATTGCTAAAAACTCAAAAAAGAACAGAGAATTATTAGCACAATTAGAAGCAAAAGAACAAGCCTTGGCGGCAGAAAACGCACGATTAGAAAAACTCAAAAAAGAGTTAGAATCTAGGTCGCAACGAGTTGCAGAATTAGAACATGTGATTGCCTCTAAAGATGCAGCCATGACGAAACTAAAAGACGCTATTTCAAAAGCATTAACTAATTTTGAAGGGAAAGGCTTAACGGTTGAGCAACGTAACGGGAAAGTTTATGTCTCTATGGAAAATAAGCTACTTTTTAAATCTGGAAGCTGGGCTGTTGGTGCTCAAGGAAAGCAAGCTGTGAAACAACTTGGGGAAGTACTAGCTGACAATCCTGAAATTGCTATTTTAATTGAAGGACATACCGATGATGTACCTTACAAAGGCAATACACAATTAAGCGGAAATTGGGATCTATCAACCAAACGTGCTACTGCTATTGTAAATATATTAAGAGAAAATAACACTATTAACCCTGAAAATCTAACGGCTGCAGGACGAGGAGAATTTGCACCAATTGCGAGTAATGATACAGCTGAAGGGAAAGCGAAGAATCGTCGTATTGAAGTGATTTTAACGCCTAAACTCGATGAGATTTCAAAGCTACTAAATGACATATAGCCTTACACAATTCTGAGCTCGGTTCAGAATTTCACAAGTATAATAAACCTTAACATAGATTTGACCTTTCCGTTTTTTAAAAACTGAAAGGTCTTCTTATATTTACACTTCTTAAACTAATCTGATATAATGAGATATACGACTTTACCAAAAACAGATATAAAAGTTAGTAAAATATGCCTTGGCACCATGACTTGGGGAAATCAAAATACCCAAGACGAAGGTTTTTCGCAAATGGATTTAGCGCTAGACAAAGGTGTAAACTTCTTTGATGTTGCCGAGTTATATCCCGTTCCGGCAACAGCTGAAACGTATGCCGAAACGGAACGTATCATAGGAAATTGGTTTAAAAAAACAGGACACAGAGACAACATTGTGTTAGCTACTAAAATTGCTGGACCAGGTGAATACACGGCTCATATTAGAACTAATGGCTTTAGTAAAGAGGCGCTTAATGATGCTGTAAACAATAGTTTAAAGCGCTTAAAAACTGATTACATCGATTTGTATCAATTGCATTGGCCAGAACGTCAAACCAATACTTTTGGTGTTAGAGATTATGCACATAATCCTAACGAGCAATGGGATGATAATTTCAATGAGGTGCTTCATAATTTAGATGATATCATCAAATCAGGAAAGATACGTCAGGTTGGTATTTCTAACGAAAAATCTTGGGGAACCATGCGTTATTTAGAAGAATCTAACACGCACAATTTACCACGAATGATTAGCATACAAAATGCCTATTCGCTTTTAAACAGAGTTTTTGAAGGTGATATGGCCGAAATAGCTATACGCGAAGACATTGGATTATTAGCTTATTCACCAATGGCATTTGGTGTATTATCGGGTAAGTACATTAAAGGTACTGCAGCAGACAACGCACGCTTAAAGCTGTTTCCAAGGTTTGCAAGATATAGTGGAGTCACAGCAACCGAAGCCACAAAACGCTATCTTAAAATTGCCGAAGATCACAATATGACTTTAGCGCAAATGGCATTAGCTTTTGTAACCGACAGACCGTTTATAACAAGTAATATTATTGGAGCAACGTCTTTAGAGCAGCTAGAAGAAAATATTGATAGTATTGATATTAGACTAAGCGATGACATTCTTAAAGCCATCAATGATGTCCATGCAGAACTTCCTAATCCAGCGCCATAAATAATAGCCTTAAAAACAAAAACCCCTTTCCGTTAAACGAAAAGGGGTTTTAGATATTATTTGATTTCCTTACCATTTTTGTCATAAAAATGATATTCAAGATATGTGTAAGCATCTCTAGGTAAAACTTTTACCCATTTTTTATGTTCTAAAAACCATTTAGAACGTACTGATGGAAACCCTTTGGTTAAAAAGGCTGCTATAAATGGATGCGCATTTAAGGTTATCTTTTTATAGTCTTTTTTGAAAAGCCTTTCTAAGTCTTGGGTAATTTTTTGAATCACTTTAATTGGTGCTTCAATCTCACTACCTTCAACGCCGTTAGGATTTTCTTCTTTTGTTTTAATATTGCGTTCTGGACGAACACGTTGTCTAGTAATTTGTATTAAACCAAACTTACTAGGTGGCAAAATTTTGTGCTTTGCCTTATCATCATTCATTTCGTCACGAAGATGATTGTACAATTTTTTTCGATTCTCTGCTTTTCCCATATCAATAAAATCGACTACAATAATACCTCCCATATCACGTAAACGCAACTGACGAGCTATTTCTGAAGCAGAAATTAAATTAACTTCTAGAGCAGTGTCCTCTTGATTTTTTTCTTTGTTAGATCGATTCCCACTATTGACATCAACAACATGCATCGCTTCGGTGTGTTCTATCACCAAATAAGCTCCTTTTGCCATAGAAACTGTGCGACCAAAAGATGTTTTTATTTGACGCTCAATACCAAACTTCTCATAAAGCGGTACGCCATTTTTATACAACTTAACTATTGATTCTTTATTGGGTGCAATTTCTTGCACATAATCTTTAATCTGTCCATAAAGCACTTCGTCATCTACTGTAATACTTGAGAATGAATCGTCAAAGATATCTCTTAAAATAGAAGAGGCTTTGTTCATTTCACTCAATACTTTACTAGGATGATGGGCTTTATTTAATTTTTTACACATTGCTGTCCATCTATTCAGCAAGTTCTGTAAATCTTTGTCGAGTTCGGCAACTTTTTTGCCTTCTGCGACAGTACGAATTATAACGCCAAAACCTTTAGGTGTTATGCTTTTTACCAAACGTTTTAAACGTTCTTTTTCTTCTTTAGATTCAATTTTTTGCGAAATTGAAATCCGATCCGAAAATGGTACTAAAACAATATAACGACCAGCAATAGATAACTCGCTACTAATACGAGGTCCTTTGGTTGAAATAGGTTCTTTTACAATTTGTACTAATAGAGATTGATTTGATTTTAAAGCGTTAGCAATGCTTCCGTTTTTATCAATATCTTTCTCAAACTGAAAATTTTTCAGTAAAAAATCGGTATGTCTACCTGTGCTTACACGTTTAACGAATTTTAAAAGTGAAGGTAATTTTGGTCCTAAATCATGATAATGCAAAAACGCATCTTTCTCATAACCTACATTAACAAATGCAGCATTTAGACCAGGAACAGCTTTACGTATTTTGGCAATAAATATATCACCAACAGCAAACTTGTTATCATCTTCATCTTTGTGTAACTCGATAAGTTTTCCATCTTTTAATAAGGCAAAATCAACAATATCAGAACTCGATCTTATAATCAATTCTTTTTCCATTTTGTTCATTTTAATCCATTTTGATTCATTTCAAAACAGATGGATACTACTTTATTTTGACACAGGATATTTAATCCAGTAAACTCATGTATCACGTAGGTAACACGTAATAAATTCATGAATTTTATATCAAAGAACGTTGTTGTTAAAATCGAAGAAGTAGTTAAAAACTACTTCTTCAATTTACTTTTTCTTGTGACGATTAGCACGTCTGCGTTTTTTTCGCTTGTGCGTCGCTACCTTGTGTCTTTTTCTTTTTTTACCACTTGGCATAAATAAGTCTTTTTTAAATTAATATTTGTTTTTTAATGCTTTAGTTTACTTCAACGTTAGTTTTAACACCTTCAACAAATACTTTTGCAGGTTTAAATGCAGGTATGTTGTGAGCAGGTATTTTAATCGTTGTATTTTTTGAAATGTTACGTCCAGTTTTTTCTGCTCTAGTTTTTACGATAAAACTTCCAAAACCTCTAAGGTATACGTTATCTCCTCCTTCTAATGAAGATTTAACTTCTTCCATAAACGTTTCAACTGTTGCCTGAACATCTCCTTTCTCAATTCCTAATTTATCAGAAATCTTAGCTACTATATCAGCTTTTGTCATTGTTATTAATTTTTAGGGTTATCTATTAATTATAAGGGTTGCAAATATAGGTAATTTAATTTCAATATTTCAAGCGTAATTAATTAAAATTTAACCTTGTAAAGATTTACTTTTGCGAATATTTATTCTTTTAAATGAATTTTACAAAAATTTTAACACACTGGTATTCAGTAAATAAGCGAAATCTACCTTGGAGAGAAACTAAAAATCCTTATCAAATCTGGTTGTCTGAAATTATCATGCAACAAACCCAGATTAAACAAGGGCTACCATATTATGATGCTTTTGTAAACAAATTCCCTACTATTTTTAAGCTTGCAAATGCGAATGAACAAGACATATTAAAGCTTTGGCAAGGTTTAGGCTATTATTCTAGAGCTCGTAATTTGCACGCCTCTGCAAAGTATGTTGTAAACGAATTGAATGGTAAATTTCCAACAACATACTCTGAATTATTAAAACTCAAAGGTGTTGGTGATTATACAGCAAGCGCTATCGCCTCTATTTGTTTTGACGAACCTACAGCTGTTGTCGATGGTAATGTATATAGAGTATTATCTAGACACTTTGGAATAGACACACCTATAAATAGTACTCTAGGAATTAAAGAATTTAAAACACTAGCAACAACATTAATAGATACTAAAAATCCTGGCGATTATAATCAAGCAATAATGGAGTTTGGCGCAGTGCAATGTAAGCCTAAAAACCCCAATTGTATTAATTGTCCACTTAAAAACAGTTGTGTTGCACTTCAAAAAGACTACGTTAGCGAATTACCTGTTAAATTAAAGAAAACGAAGGTCACTAAAAAATATTTCAACTTTTTGGTGATTCTTTCTGAAGGAGAAAAAATAATTTTTGAAAAAAGAGTTTCTAAAGGCATTTGGCAAAACCTATACCAATTTCCATTGGTAGAATCTAAAAAAAGCTTAGAGTCTCATGAATTTCATTATTTAAACCTTAAAGACACGCCAATAGAGAAAATACCCTTTGAACATTCCTTATATAATGAAACTGATAAAATTCATAAATTATCACACCAACATTTGTATACCAAATTTTGGATTATCTCTGCCGACATACTTACTGAGAATACTATTCCCTTTACAAAAATAAAAACCTATCCAACACCAATCCTTATCAGTAATTTCATAGATGAGTTCGATTTCCTATTTTAAGAAAATCATAAATTTTTCATACTTTTAAGACAGTCATTGCAAAATGTGTAATTTTGTAATCTTAAAATAACTAAATATTATGTCAGGAACATTGAATAAAGTAATGCTTATTGGGCATTTGGGAGATGAAGTAAAGATGCATTATTTTGATGGTGGTAATTGTGTTGGGCGTTTTCCGTTAGCAACCAATGAAACCTATACTAATAAACAAACTAATGAACGTGTTTCAAATACAGAATGGCACAATATTGTAGTTCGAAATAAAGGTGCTGAAATTTGCGAGAAGTATCTTTCAAAAGGCGATAAAGTTTATATTGAAGGGCGTTTAAAAACCAGAAAATGGCAAGATGACAAAGGTACAGATCGTTATTCGACCGAAATACAATGTACTGATTTCACATTCTTATCCACTAAAAATGAGAATCAAGGTGGAAATTCGCCAGCTTCAAACCCACAACAAGCAATTCAAAACCCAACTAATACTAATATTTCACATCCTGCAACTGAAGGCAATGACGATCTTCCGTTTTAAATAAACTAAACTTAAAATTTACTTTGGACCCAGAACCCACGAGTTTAATAACCACTATACTTAATGAAAACGTATCATTCGTTTTTGGACTCATCTTACTTTTTGTTTTATTACTTTGCTCTGCATTAATATCTGGTTCTGAACTCGCTTTTTTCTCATTAACTAAATCTGATATTGATACAGGTTTAGAAGGAAATGAGAAAAAATTTAGTATTATTTCTAAATTACTTCATCGTCCTAAAAAGCTATTAGCAACAATACTTGTTGCTAATAATTTCATAAATATTGGGATCGTTATTCTTTTTGCTTATTTGGGAGAAACACTCTTTGGCAATATTGAAATATCTTGGCTCCGTTTTCTTTTAGAAGTTGTCGTCATCACTTTTTTAATTTTACTTTTTGGTGAAATTATACCTAAAGTTTATGCCAGTAGAAACCGTGTTAAGTTTTCTCTTTTCATGACAATTCCGCTTAAGGTACTAGATCTTATCTTTTCCCCTATTAGTTTACCTATGCGAACGATAACGCTGTCAATTCACAGCAAGCTTGGGAAACAAAAATCCAATTTAAGTGTTGACCAACTGTCTCAAGCTTTAGAGCTCACTACAGATGGAGATACAACTGTTGAGGAGCATAAAATTTTACAAGGAATTGTATCTTTTGGTAACACAGACACAAAACAAGTAATGCGTCCAAGAATAGATATTTTTGCTCTAAATGAAGACTTAAAATACAGTGAGATTACTCAAGAAGTCATTAAAAATGGATATTCAAGAATTCCTGTATATAAGGACAATATTGATAATGTTACTGGCATTCTATATATTAAAGACTTATTACCACATATAGAACGAAAGCCATTTGATTGGACGACCTTACTTCGTGAGCCTTTTTTTGTTCCTGAAAACAAAAAACTAGATGATTTAATGCTTGAATTTCAAGAAAAGAAAGTTCACCTTGCTATTGTGGTTGATGAATATGGCGGAACCTCTGGTGTTGTCTCATTAGAAGATGTGATTGAAGAAATTGTTGGAGACATTAGTGATGAGTTTGACGATGATGACATTATTTACACAAAAATTGATGAGAAAAATTATTCATTTGAAGGCAAGACCACTTTAAAAGACTTTTATAAAATTGTTGAGTTTAACGACGAATCTATCTTTGAAGATCATAAAGGTGAAGCAGAAACCATAGCAGGTTTCATTCTAGAGGTCTCTGGGATTTTTCCTAGGCTTCAGAGTAAAATAAATTTTAAAAATTACGTTTTTACTATTCAAGCTATTGACAAAAGACGAATTAAACAGATTAAGTTCACCGTTTTAGACTAAAACGTCTCCTATTATGACCATAAAAAAAATACTATTACCTGCAATTGCTGTTGTTTTATTTTCATGCGGAAATGATCCACTTCCAAAACCAAAAGCAATGCTTAGGTTAGACTATCAAATCCCTAAGTATGCTAAAGTAGATGTTCATTTGCCATTCATTTTTGAAAAAAACACAAATGCAGACAAGATTTCAAAAATCAAGTTAGATGGTATTAATAATACTTACGGTGTTGATATTAATTATCCATCAATGAAAGGCACCATTTATCTCACCTATAAAAAAGTCAACGCAACTAATCTTGATACCTTATTAAGAGATGCTCAAAATTTAACACAAAAGCACACTATAAAAGCTGATGAAATTGAAAGTATTATATATGAAAACCCACAACAAAATGTCTTCGGGATGTTTTATGAAGTTGGAGGCAATGCAGCATCGCAATCTCAGTTTTATGTTACAGATAGTATCCATCATTTCTTAAGTGGCTCATTATATTTTTACGCAAAACCTAATTATGATTCGATTCTTCCTGCAGCTAACTATTTAAAAAACGATATCAAACGCATTATGGAGTCTATTGAATGGAAAGAATAAAATCATTTAAATAAATACATGAAAAAAGCCTATCAAAATTGATAGGCTTTTTTTTTACTAAGGAAACTAACTTACATTTGGTAAATCCATTCTCCTCCAATTTTTATTACAGCAAAGTCTTCTGTACCATTGCTCCCTGTATATACATCTACAGTAACAATATATTTTTGTTCTTCAGCTGCACTAGGATCTAAATTATCTAATACAACATTAAGTGCTTCAAGAACCATACTATCTGTCCACTCATTAGCGTTCCCAGGTCTTCTATCGAAGTTTCCAAAAGAATCCATACTTCCAGTTGGCCCTGGATATGTTGCTGACAATGCAGATACAATAGCAGAATAATCAGCTCCTGTAGTCGTATATCTAATCGTATTATCTGGAACCCAAATACCATTTTCGAAACCAAACTGCAAAGACGTTTCAATAACACTTTCATAAGGAACCCATTCACCATCTGTATAAGTGTATGAATTACCTCTAGTTCCTAAGCCACTGTTACTTGAGAAATATTTGTAAATCACAAATATTTGATCTTCTTCTTGTGCAAATGGATATGTAAGACCTAAAAATGTTGGGATATAGCTATCTGCTGGAGTACTACTACTAAAGTTATTGAAAGCACCTGGCTGCCCAGAACCTTCACCCATAGAATCATAATCTGATACACTTAAGTAATACACACCGTCTGCAGCTTCCCATGCGCCACTTTCGTACACGAAATATTCTCCTTTAGAATCTGTATCACCAGAAACACCTATTGCTCTAACAGCAAAATCCTGAACTCTCCACCTTGGAGAATCTGAATCTGTAGAGCTATATTTAAGACCAACATGAATAGTTTCACCATCATAAGCAGAAAAATCAAAATCTTCAGATGTTGTCAAACTTCCGTAGATTGTCTTATCAAAAGCAATTGCTGTCCAAGTTGCAGCCATAACATCTCCACCAGTCGTATAATCTGTAGAAATTAAGATATCAATTAAAGTATCATCACCTAAGAAATCTATTTCTTGAGTGATTTGGAATAATAAATCAGATCCACCTGTTAAATCAATTTCTGGAGAGACAAGCCATTCTTCTAAAGCATTTGCTCCTCCATCAAATCCAGAACCTTGAACATTAGCAGCACCTGCTGTCCATCCTAATTCATCAGGACCTGAAATTGATATTAATTCGAAACTATCATAATCAGCAGGGAATGCTGCTTGATATAAATTAGCTAAACCAATTTCTGGTGTTTCAAAATATTGATCGTAATCTGCTAATACAACTTGTCCTTCAACTGGTGCTGGAATTTGCGCATCCAATATAGCAGGAATTTCGTCTGTTGCGTCAACGTTTGGATAGAATCCAAAAGCATCACTTCCAGTCGTTGCATAATCAGCATTAGAGAACTGATAAACATCAGCTCCAGTATAGTCACTAACCCCTTCAGCAGAACCAATATATAAATTATAAGTTACCACAGCCGCAGAACCTTCACCAAAGTAAGGATATTTGTCTGACAAGAAACCTGGTAATATGTTTCTTGCATCTTCATCTGAGCTAAAATTTCCGAAATCTAATTCTAAATCTGCATAATCATCTGCATTTAGCGTGTATTCAACTTCACCAATAACTGGGTCAGGTTGACTAGCTAAATCATTATTAATATCTTCAATAGGATTACATCCTGTAAAGATTGCGCCAATAAAGGCTAATAAATAAACTATTCTTTTCATTTTTCTATTTTTTTAAAATTTAAATTTAGCTCCAACACTAAATGTTCTACCAAAACCATAATAAACTAAAGCTGTTTCAGCATTTGATCCTGATCCATCTAAAGCATCAGAGATATACTCTGTATTAAATACATTGTTCATTCTAGCTGTTAATACCATTTCAAATTCACCAAGTGTGAAACCATGTGACATTGCAGTATCAAAAATACCATACGCAGGAACTTTCCAAGCATCTGGTGCACCTTCTGCGCCTCTATCACTAGGGTTATAATCTGCATATAAATTATCAAAATAGTTATAATCTACAGTAAATCTTGTTTTAGGTGCTAATCTGTAGTTCGCTCCTAAAGCAAAAGTTGTTTGAGCAGCATCACCTACGTGTAAATCTTCAATAAAAATATCTACAGTATCAACTACTTCTTGTTCTTCATTTAAGATTTGAACATTTTCTACATTATCTTCCCATCTCCAATCTCCTATAGATGCCATAGCAGTAATGTTTAACTTATCAGTTGCCTTATAGATAAAATCAATCTCAATTCCTTGATGAATTGCATTTACACCTAAAATATTAGCGAAACCTGTTTCATCTGCGCTAAGTTGGAAACTTTCTGTCTCTGTTCTATCTCTCCAAGCTGTTCTATACAAGTTAACATTAGCCGACAATTTATCGCCTCTAAACCCATATCCTAATTCAAAACTTAAAATCTTTTGATTTTCTGCATCTGCATTAATATCTTCATTGTTAAAGTTAGGAAAAACAGCATCAAAATCTGCTGCCTTTTCAAAGTAACCTAAATTAACAAATACATTATGTTTATCATCAATTCTATAGTTAGCACCTCCTTTAGCACCAAAACCAAAGAAATTATAACGATCTGTTTCTCTCAATGGATCATCAGAAGTATATTGGAAATAGTCAACTCTCTTATATGATGTATTAGAAGCTGATAATGAAATGAAGGTGTTAAAATTTTCATTAACATCATATTCTAATTGTGCAAAAGCACCTAACCAACCAACATGACCATCATTAAAATAAGATACCTTGTCTCCAACTCTAGCAACACCTGAAGGGTTTTCTATATTATCTTCATTAATTATAAATTGACCTCCTAACAAATCTGTTACTTCTCTAAAATGAATTCCTTTATAGCTTCTCCAATCTAATCCTCCTAAAAAGACTAAATCATCAGATAAATCTGTTTTCAAAGTAGATAATACTCCAAACCAATTATGATCATTTCGAGATGCTCTTAATGCTGCACTAGAACCATTAGCTCCATTAGCAATATTTTCGTCAACAATTCGATCTAAATCTAAAGGACCAAACTCTCCAATACGATAATCTGAACTATTGAATTTAAATCTTCCATCGCCTTCAAAGCCTGGATTTTCACCATCACTTCCTAGAGTTCCACCTCCACCACCAGAGCCAAATGACGCATAAGCAGCAGTTGAGATGCTCGTTTTATCATTTAATGTCCAATAATGGTTTAAAGAAATTTGTGGTTTGTGATAAAAATTATCTTCTACATGTGTTACTTGACCATTTTTATAACCCCAATCAGAATTATATCTAATACCGTCTTCACTTCTTCTATAGGTATCAATTAAATGTCTGTTTTGTCTTTGACCATGACGTTGTTTTGCTCCAAAAGCAGTAAATGATAATTTATGAGCATCGTTAATTTCTTTTGAGATATTAACAAAATAGTTTACTGAGGTAAATTGAGTTCCTCTAACATAACCATCTCCATCGGTTTTTGCTGCAGAAATAGTCGCTGCAAAGCCATTTTCCATTAGACCAGTTGAGTAAGTCAATCCAAATTTCTCATATCCATCATTACCAAGTGTAGTATAAACGTTACCACCTTGTTCCATATCTGTTGTTTTAGATATAATATTAATAGTTCCACCAACAGATGGCACAGCAACTTTAGAAGCACCAAGACCTCTTTGTACTTGCAGAGAACTAGTTACATCTCCTAATCCTGCCCAGTTACTCCAGAAAACACGACCATTTTCCATGTCATTTACTGGAACACCATTAATCATTACGGCAACATTCTCAGAATTAAATCCACGTAAATTAATACGTCCATCACCAAAACCTCCACCTGCTTTTGTAGCATATACACCTGGTGTAGATTTTAAAACTTCAGGAAATTCTTGCGTACCTAATTTAAGTTCGATATCTGCTGCTCTAACTGTTGACACAGCTACTGGTGTCTTTCTATCAACAGCTACAGATGCGATAATTTGAACTTCTTGTAAGCCAACTTCACTAGACGTTAAAGTGATTGTTCCTAAATCTTGAGTTCCAGAAAAAGAAATTGTTTTTGAAGTATACCCAACAAAAGTGATTACAATTTCTCCTGAAGAAGATTTCACGTTAAGGGTGAAGTTACCATCAAAATTAGTAACAGTACCATTTGAGGTCCCTTTTTCAATAACATTTGCACCAGGAAGAGGTTCATTCATATCAGAACCAACAATCTTACCTGTAATTGTGCTTTGTGAAAAGGCAATTGTAGTGCACAATAAGACTACAAGTACCAATAAACATTTTGAAATTTTTTTCATTGTTTAAGAATTATTTAAGAGTTTTTATTTTCGGCAAAAGTACGATTGAACTAATGATACTATATTACCTTAATGTTAAAATTTTTAACTTTTAAAAATACTTAAAATTTTCTTAAAAAATCGAAAATAGCGCCAACAATTTAATAAGTACTCAACAAAACTTAATCTAAGCTTTGGTAATATTCTATAAGGCTCTGAGTAGAACTATCATGATTGTTAATAACATTTTCAGATTGCAGTTCTTTTAAAATGGTATTTGCGAGTTGCTTTCCTAATTCAACACCAAATTGGTCATAGCTAAAAATGTTCCATATAATTCCTTGAACAAAAATTTTATGCTCATACATAGCAATTAGCTTCCCAAGACTCTCAGGTGTTAGTTTTTTAATTAGAATTGTTGTTGTTGGTTTATTGCCCTCAAAGACTTTGAAAGGTGTTAACTCTTTCATTTTTTCTTCTGAAAGCGATTGTGCTTTTAGTTCTTCTAAAACAGTGGCTTTAGATTTCCCATTCATTAAAGCTTCTGTTTGCGCAAAAAAGTTAGACATTAGTTTGTCTTGATGGTCTTGATTACCATGTAGTGATTGCGCAAAGCCAATAAATTCAGCAGGAATTAATTTCGTTCCTTGATGTATTAATTGAAAAAAAGCATGCTGTGAATTCGTTCCTGGTTCTCCCCAAATTATAGTTCCTGTTTGATAATTTACTTTATCACCATTTCTGTCAATACTTTTTCCATTGCTTTCCATAATACCTTGCTGAAGGTAAGTTGCAAACTGATTTAAATATTGCGAATACGGAATAACAGCTTCGCTTTCAGCATTAAAAAAATTATTATACCAAACACTTAATAGCGCTGTAATAACTGGAATATTTTTATCAAAATCTTCAGATTTAAAATGTTCATCCATTTTATGTGCACCAATAAGAAGCTTATCAAAATTATCGAAACCTACTGCTAAACTAATTGACAATCCTACAGCACTCCAAAGCGAGAAACGGCCTCCAACCCAATTCCACATTGGAAAAATATTATCTTCATCAATCCCAAAGTCTTTTACCTTTTCAATATTGGTAGACACAGCAACAAAATGCTTTGAAATAGCGCTTTGTGGTGCATTCTTTAAAAACCATTCTCTTATGGTATTTGCATTTGAAAGTGTTTCTTGAGTCGTAAAGGTTTTAGAAACAATAACAAAAAGAGTGGTTTCTGGGTTTAATTTTTTGATAACCTCATTAACATGATCTCCATCAACATTACTCACAAAATGCGTTGTTAAATGGTTTTTATAGTAAGCTAATGAATCTACAACCATTGCTGGCCCCAAATCGGAACCACCTATTCCTATATTTACAATATCGGTAAATGCCTTATTTGTGTAACTCTTTAGCGCACCATCAATAACATTATTTGAGAAATTTTTGATTTTATTTTTGACTTCAAAAATCTCAGGCATTACATTTTTTTGGTTAACAAAAACTTCAGCATTTTCAGAATTTCGTAAAGCTGTATGCAGCACTTCTCTTCCTTCTGTTTGATTTATAACAACACCTCCAAAATACTTGTTCATTGCATCTTTTAAATCAACTTCATTAGCTAATTCAATAAGTAAGTCTAATGTTTCTTTTGTAATGCGATGTTTAGAATAGTCTATATAAAAATCATCCCATTTAAGTGTCATATCATTTGCTCTATTTTGATGACTAGCAAATAATTCTTTAAGGTGCTTATGCTCTATCGCTTTAAAATGCACCTGTAATTTACGCCAAGCTTTTGTTGTTGTCGGATTGATTGTTTTTAATGCCATTATTGTATTTTCGACGTTAGTGCTTCACTTTCTGTAGGTAATTCAATTTTATTATCTTCAAATTGGATCTTATCTAACTGAGATCTTAACGGTTTTATAAATTCGGTATATTTTGTTTTAAGTGAATCTGGTATAGATTCGGCTGCAGGTAGTTTTTGTCTAAATGGATCGACTTGTTTTCCATTCTTCCAAAAACGATAACAAACATGTGGTCCTCCTGTATTTCCTGTCATACCAACCCAGCCAATAACATCTCCTTGTTTTACAAATTGTCCTTTTTTGACATTTTGAGCTTTCATGTGTAGGTATTGAGTACTATATGTTCCGTTATGTTTAATTTTTACATATTTTCCATTTCCTCCTCGTCTAGTAGATTCGATTACTGTTCCATTTGCTGTAGCCAAAATTGGTGTTCCTATTGGAGCAGCAAAATCGGTCCCTTTGTGAGGTCTAAGTTTATAACCATAATAAGCAATACGACGGTTTAAGTTGTAGCGCGAAGAAATGCGACTAAACTGAACAGGTGCTTTTAAGAATGTACGTCTTAAACTTTTTGTGTTTTCATCAAAGTAATCTGAAATATTTTTTGAGCTATCTACCTGAAAGTTAAACGCATAAAACGGCTCGTTTTTATGCTCAAAATATGCAGCATCAATGCTTTCAATTCCCGCATAAATTGAATCTTCAATAAAACGTTGATTATAGACAATCTTAAAACGATCTCCTTTTTGAAGTCTGAAGAAATCAATAGTCCAAGCATAAATATCACTCATATCATTTATTAATTGATATGGCAACCCTTGAGCTTCCATAGTTTCTGATAAACTGCTCATTACAATTCCAGAGGCTTCTTTTTGAACAATTGTAATTGGTTTTCTTCCTTTATAAGCCTCAATAGAATCTGTCATCTTTATGACCACATAATCAATATTATTGGGCTGATAAATAAAACATTCAGGCGTTTGAAGTGAATCTTTAGCACAAAGTAACGTGTAAGGCTTTCCCACTTGAAGTCTTCTAATATCGAAACTATCTTTAGCTTTTTCAGCAATATTAAAAATTCTTGGGTAACCAATATGATTACGCTCTAAAATTTCACCAAAGCTATCCCCTTTTTTAATGGTATCACGCTTTACAATGTAATTTTCAAGAACAAAACCAAACTCTTTGATGGGTTTTGGTTCTACATAGGTTTGCAAAGCTTCTAAATCTATTTTTTCATCATCGGATTTACATGATAAAAAACAAATACTTATCAAAAAAGCTAGCAGTAATTGATTTGGTTGCATTATGATTTTATATTATATGTTTTCTCCCCAATTTTCTAATTCTTGTTCACTCCAAAGTTCTGGAAAAAATATGCGTTTTTGATATTTAGGATGCATATATTTTTTCCAATCGCTACCTCCAGTTGCTTCCCCATCCTCTGTGCCACTTTCAATATAATGACGGGCTGCATTATAATGTGCCATAACCCAAGTAATGTTAACAGTATGATCAAAGTGTCGCATCGCTTTCACCAAATCTTTATCTTCTTGATCTTTTTTTGGTAATTCTTTAAAACGCGACCATAAATTTTTAGTATTATAGGTTTGCATAAAACGAATAAAATCATCTTTATAGCGTTTTTCAAAATTGACTAATAGCGTCGATTTCTTTCCTGTTTTATAGTCTTTCCCAGCTGCTTGCCAATAGAGATGTTCAAAAGCGTGCTCAAAAGGCGTATTGCGATCTATGGTTTTTCTGAACCTGTAATCGATAAGATTTATCAATTCGGTAGATGCAAATTCAATCATTCTATATTGCGCACTTTGAAAACCACTTGCTGGAGTTAAAGTGTATCGAAACTTCATGTATTGTTCAATTTCCATACCTTCTCTCATAATATTAAAAGAGGTTGTTAGCATATCAAAATAACGACTAATGCGCATAATTTTGCCTTCGAAATATTCAACACTTAAATCTTCCTTTTCAGCAACTTGCTGAATCTCCCATAGAATCATCTTAAAGATGAGTTCATTAATTTGATGATAGGCAATAAATACCATTTCATCTGGAAGTGTTGTTCGTTGTATTTGAAGATTTAGCAACGCATCTGTTTGTATATAGTCCCAATATGTAATTGGCTTGCTGTAAAGCAAGCCGTGTAGATGATCGTCTGTATTTTGGTCTATTTTTGCATACTTCTCTTGAAGTGCTTTTATAATATCGTCAAAATTGTCTGTCTCGTTCATATTAATTAGTCAAATTCCATCTGTAATGGATGCTTTAATCCTTTAAATGCTACTAAATCTGCTCTAAGTGAACCTACAGCTAGATCTGCTTTTATTTTTAAAGGAATTTTATTTTTATCTGCACTTACCCATAAGGTTAAGCTTTCTTGTTCTTTAAACACACGTCCTGCCATAACGTATGGTCTAAACTTTAATGTTTTCATTTTACCCCCAAGTTCGGTATCGATTGTTTCTCGTCCTAAGAATTTTAGTTTAAAATTATAATTTTCTTCATCAAAAAACATATTAAGTGATACAACATCACTAACTTTTATATGCTCAGTATCATAGTTATTTCTTAAATAATAAAATGCTGAAACCATATCTTGAACATCTTGTTCAGTGGTAATTATTTTTGTTGTTTTATGTTTTTTATTTTCTACTAAAGCTTCTTTTGTCTTATGATTAAAAGCGATTTCAATGTCTTTAGTGTGTCCGCCTTCATTAATTTTTCTAATGAATTTATATGGAATCCCAGTTTCTTTATCAAAATAACTCTCGTACCTGTCTTTGACTTTAAAGAACCATTTAATCGCTCCAGTAGTCCATCCTTTTCCAACAACATGATATACTGGTCTACCGTCTAATTTTGTTTCATCAACTGAAAGTGTTGCGTTTCCTGCTTTTAAAAATCCGCTATAGCTCATTTTAAATTTAAACCATTCTCCATCTTGAAATGCACTTTCTTCCTGAGCAGTAGAAACTTGCATACACAATAGAACACTAATTATAAGTAGTAAGTTTTTCATTTTATTTCGTATTGTAAATGTAACATTTATCATTACATTTTATTGCTTACAATGAAGAATTACAATTACTATTCCAAAAATATAAATTTAATCGAAACCATTATGAATAAAGGTGTTATAGTTATGTTAGATTTCAAAAAAACACCATCCTAACGATGGTGTTTTTTAATTATTAAAATAGTTACAACGTTCCTCTTTTTGCCTGCTCGCGTTCTATAGATTCAAACAACGCTTTAAAATTTCCTGCACCAAAACCTTGAGCTCCCATTCGTTGAATGATTTCAAAAAATAAAGTTGGTCGATCTTCTATTGGTTTTGTGAAAATTTGAAGCAGATAACCTTCTTCATCGGCATCTACAAGAATAGATAGTTTTTGAAGTTCTTTAATATCCTCTTTCATCATATCCATGTGCACACCTAAACGTCTAGGAATATCATCATAATAAGCTTGAGGTGGTGGTGGCAAAAACTCAATCCCTCTTGCTTTCAATTGCGCTACAGTTTGAATAATATCATCTGTTGCAACTGCAATGTGTTGTACTCCCGAATCTTCATAAAAATCTAAATACTCTTCTATTTGAGATTTTTTAGCAGCTTTAGCGGGTTCATTAATTGGAAACTTAATACGACCATTTCCATTACTCATTACTTTACTCATTAATGCTGAATATTCGGTATGAATTTGTTTGTCATCAAACGACAGAAAATTCACAAACCCCATTACATCTTCGTACCATTTAACCCAGGTATTCATTTGCCCCCAACCTACATTACCAACCATATGGTCAATATATTTTAATCCAACGGACTCAGGGTTATAATCTGATTCCCATTTTTGAAATCCAGGCAAGAATGTCCCTTTATAATTTTTACGTTCAACAAACATGTGTACTGTTTCTCCATAGGTATAAATTCCAGCTCTTATAACTTCACCAAACTCATCGGTTTCAACAACAGGCTCCATATATGACTTCGCACCTCTTTTGGTTGTTTCTTCATATGATTTTTTTGCATCATCAACCCAAAGCGCTATAACTTTTACGCCATCTCCATGCTTTACTATATGGTCATTAATTGGCGACTTACTATTTAAAGGTGTTGTTAGCACTAGTTTTATTTTATCTTGTGTTAAGACATAACTCACAGAATCTTTTGAACCTGTCTCTAAACCTTTATAAGCATACGACTGAAATCCAAATGCTGTTTTATAAAAATGAGCTGATTGCTTTGCATTTCCAACATAGAACTCTACGTAATCTGTTCCTAATAGTGGTAAAAAATCTTGAGCACCTTCAAAGATTTTTTCTAATCCGTAATTGACACTTTTTATTTCTTTTGCCATAATATTTATTTTTTATTCTTCCAAAGGAAGATAATCAAACATAAAAGTTTGATTTATTAATTTTTAATAGTTTAATTTAAACTGTCAAGAGGCGTTTCTATCTCTAACATTTCTGTTTCGTCAATTCTAATCGAGTCAATATGGATTGAATCATTTTCAATAATATAATCGTCATCGCCATAATACAGACTGTCATTTTCCCATTCATAATGATAATTATCTCCATTTTTTCGCGCTTCATAAGCCTCTTTAAAAATTTGAGAAAACATAACGCCATATAGTGCAAAATACGCTATATAAAAAAGCATCACTAAAGCGCCCAACACCAAGGCTATGATATTTATCACTTTTGCAGTATACACATTGCTTCTACTTTGTGGATTAAAAGCTATAGGGTTTAATTGATACTCTCTCAAACTTTTGTTTGCCATGACTAAACCAATAATACTCAGAACTACTGGTATAACTGCAAAAATACCACAACAACAACCTACAAATGAAACAACTAAAGCTACAATTCCTAATATCATTGCTGTAGGATCTGCTGGTAATTTATTATAAGACATATTCTATATTTTAATGTTCAAGCCAAGATTTATAATAATCTTCATCTGCTATTTTAAGGGCTTCTTCAGTTATTTGTAATGGTTTAAAAGTATCTACCATAACAGCCAGTTCATCGGTTTTTATTTTTCCTATACTCCGTTCTGTGGCACCTGGATGTGGACCATGAGGTATTCCAGCAGGATGCAAACTAATATGACCTTGATCAATATCATTTCTGCTCATAAAATCACCATCAACATAATACAACACCTCATCACTATCAATATTACTATGATTATAAGGCGCAGGAATAGATTCTGGGTGATAATCATATAATCGAGGCACAAAACTACAAATCACAAAGGCATCTGTTTCAAAGGTTTGATGCACTGGTGGTGGCTGATGAATACGACCGGTTATAGGTTCAAAATCATGAATTGACAAAGCATACGGATAATTATAACCATCATAACCTATTACATCAAAGGGGTGTGATGCATAGACCATTTCAAAAATATCATCTTGCTTTTTAACTTTCAACAAAAACTCACCAGATTCATTATAAGTTTCTAATTCTTGTGGTTGTCTTATATCACGCTCACAAAATGGTGAATGCTCTAACAACTGCCCAAACCAGTTTCGATATCGTTTAGGTGTATAAATTGGTCGACGTGACTCAACGATAAATAATCGATTATCTTCAGTATCAAAATCTATTTTATAAATAATTCCTCGCGGAATCACCAAATAGTCTCCATACTTAAAATCTAAATTTCCTAAGTGGGTTCTGAGTTTTCCTGTTCCTTTATGTATAAAAACTAGCTCATCTGCATCAGAATTTTTATAAAAGTAATCCTTAGTAGATTGTTTTGGTGCTGCTAAAATTATAGTACAATCGCTATTGGTTAAAACCGCTTTTCTACTTTCTAAATAATCGTCTTCAGGTTTAACCTGAAATCCTTTTAAGCGATAGGACTGTATATGATTAGCTTTTGCGATTTTTGGTGCGACACTATATTGCTTTTTAATAGCTTTAACTTGTGTTGGTCGTTGCTCGTGGTAACTATTGGTAGACATTCCATCAAAACCAATAGTACCGAATAATTGCTCGGCATATAAACTTCCATCTTCTTTTCGAAATTGGATGTGTCGTTTTGGTGGAATCTTTCCTAATTTATGATAAAAAGGCATCTTTTTAAATTTAAAAATTGATTTGTTTATACGTTATCTCGTATAACTTAAAGTGTTTTAAAGGTACAAAAATGCTAGCTTATTCAGGATTTCTCTTGATAAGAAAATGTAGATAGCTCAATAAATCTTTGAAGACTAGATTTGACATGTTCCAAATATCGGGAAAATTCTTAATATTCTAAAACCAAAATCCAATATTAAAATACCATACACTTTTGCGCTCTTCTGGCGAGTAGCTAAATTTGGCTTGAATTGGTCCTAAAAAAGTTTCTACACCATAACCTAAACCGTAGCCTCTATAATCTGGAAGTGTAAACCATTCTCCCGTTTCAAAAATATCATCATCAACATTTGCCCAATTAGCCTCTAAGGTTAGATGATGCTTATTAAAAACCTCATAATCAGCAATTGCGGTAGCCTTCACATAACTATTACCTGTTAACGATATAAAATCATATCCTAAAAATGGAACAAAATTATTAATCAAATCATTACCATAGCCGCCAAGAGCGAAATCTAAAGTTTTTGTTGAGTCTTCACCAATTTTAAACCCTCCACTACTTTGAATATTGAAGCTCATTTTCTCTGAAACACTAAAAGCATAGCCCATTTCGGCTTTAGCAATAGAGAACTGCTCAAAATTTTTATTAAATTCTGAAGCAAATAAATACGTGTGAAAATCGCCATTAAAATACACACCGCTTGACGGATAATACTTATCGTCATACATGTCTAATTTTAAAGTTCCGAAGACACTAATATAATCGGTGTTTTCAAATTGAAATTCATCGGTTTCTGTATCAATTGTAATTGTTTCAGATTTAATGTTTAAACGTTTATGTTCTGCACCAATACTAAAAGCAAAATCCTTCCTAAATAATGTTTGCAAATAAAATTGATTGGTTTGATCTCTCAATTTCACATCCAATTTATTGATACCTGTTGTTGTTAGTTGTGATTCATCAAGCAATAATTCGGCATTAATACCTTTTTCAAATTGATTGTATCGAGATCGCAATCCTACACTCCAGTAAAACCCCTTATCAATAAGGTACTCAAAATTATAACGCACATTGTCTCCTAGAATAAAATCTAATGACACCGCATCATTATTAAAAAGCAATCGTTTTTTTGTAATATTAGCTAAAGCTGCACTTTTATATAAATCATCATAATGCAATCCTAATTTTAAAAAAGTGGTCGTTGCATTTTCTTCAAGTTTCGCACTCAAATTATATCCTTCTGTATTTTGAGATTTTCTAAACTCATATTGAAATGCAACAAAATTATTGGTAGCGATGAGATTATTGACCCCTTTGTTAAAATTAGTATAACTCACTTTTTCGTTTCCTTTAAGCTTTAGTTTTCCAAGAATATAAGATCTTGTATATCTCTCATTTCCTTTAAGAATAATATCATTAATTATAACACTATCCTTATTGGCTAAATTTAATTCTCTAATATTATTTTTGATGGACACCTTGGATAATTGTGATAATTGCTTCCATTTTTCTAAAGCCGCAATCTGACCATTCTCAATAATTTTTTTACTATCACTAAAAGAAACAACAGTAAAATCCTTAATATCAGGCTTAATATAAATATCTGTCTTTTTAGACTTCAATTTCATATCATTTATCGTTCTAAAATTATTAATCTGAAGTAATACATCTGGAGCAGATGTCATTTCTTTTCGAGTGGCTAAATCATCTTGTACATCAACACCAATAATGAGATCCATTCCTTTAGCTCTAAGTTCATCTATTGGATAATTATTAACGACACCACCATCAATTAACAATTGATTATTAATATTTACTGGCTGAAACAAAGACGGAAAAGCTCCACTAGCAGAAATACATAAAGGTAAACTTCCAGAATCTAACATAACAGCTTCCCCTGTTTCTATATTAGTTGCAATACAAAAAAATGGAATTGGCAAGTTTTCAAAATCTTCTATATCACTTACATGAAGTGTTAATTTAGACAATAGATTAAATACGTTTTGACCTCTAGATATAGCTGAAGGTAATTTAAGTTTAAAATTATTAAAAGGTAATATTACAGCATACTTTTCTGTATTATAGCGTTCATTAAATGTTTTTGAAGAACGAGGTAAATTATCATTAATTACTTTATCAAAATCTAAATTTCCAAAAATAGAATCTAATTGTTTTCCTGAATAACCCGAAGCATAAAGTGATCCAACTATCGCTCCCATACTAGTACCTGCAACGTAATCTATTTTAATACCTAAACTATCAATAACTTTAAGCACACCAATATGTGCAAGTCCTTTGGCTCCACCTCCACTTAACACTAATCCAATTTTAGGTTTTTTAATTTCTGCATCTGTTTGCGCTTTAGCAAAAAATGCACAAAATATGGTTAATATGACGACAATACTATATCTCATTTGTTATTATAATACTCTATTATTTTTTGAGCTCTTGATAGACCAACTACTTTTTCTAAATCTTCTTTTTTTGCTTCTGAAATCCTCTTAACCGACTTAAATTGTTTCATTAAAGCAACTACTGTTTGCTCTCCAATTCCTGATATTGTTTCTAGCTCTGTTGTAAGTGCATTTTTGCTTCTTCGGTTTCTATGGTGTTCAATTCCAAAACGGTGGGCTTCATTTCGTAATTGTTGAATAATTTTAAGCGTTTCACTTTTCTTGTCTAAATATAATGGAATTGGATCGTCTGGATAAAATAATTCTTCTAAACGCTTCGCAATTCCGATAATAGCTATTTTATTCCGAAGATTTAAAGCATCTAAGCTTTTCAATGCAGATGATAATTGACCTTTCCCTCCATCAATAATAATCAATTGCGGCAACGGCAACTCTTCATCTAATAAGCGTTTATAACGACGAAACACAACTTCTTCCATCGAAGCAAAATCATCTGGTCCTTCAACCGTTTTTATATTAAAATGTCTGTACTCTTTTTTACTTGGTTTTCCATCTTTAAAAACGACACATGCGGCTACAGGATTAGTCCCTTGTATATTTGAGTTGTCAAAACATTCGATATGACGTGGCTCTATAGATAATCGTAAATCAGATTTCATTTGAGCCATAATTCGATTAGCATGACGATCAGGATCAATAATCTTAACTTGTTTAAATCGCTCCATACGATAGTACTTAGCATTACGAAGTGATAAGTCCAAAATATGTTTTTTATCACCTAATTTTGGAACAGTTATTTTGATATCATTTCCTAGATTGACTTTAAAGGGCACATAAACTTCTTTTGACATTGAGTTGAAACGCTGTCTAATTTCAGTAATCGATAATTCTAGTAATTCTTTATCCGTTTCGTCAAGTTTCTTTTTTATTTCAAGTGTGTGAGATCTAATAATACTTCCATAAGATAATTGTAAAAAATTGATGTATGCATAGCTTTCATCACTCATAATACTAAATACATCTACATTGCTAATCTTAGGGTTTACAATCGTAGATTTTGCTTGATAATTCTCTAAAACTTCAATTTTTTCTTTGATACGTTGCGCTTCTTCAAATTGCATATCTTGAGCAAATTGTTTCATTTGAGCTTTAAATCGATAAAGCGAATCTTTAAAATTCCCTTTAATAATCTCTCTTATCGCAACTATCTTTTTATTATAATCGTCTTCGCTTTCTAGGTCTTCACATGCTCCTTTACAATTTCCTAAATGATACTCTAAACAAACTTTGTATTTTCCTGCTTGAATTTTTTCTTCTGAAAGATTATAATTACATGTTCGTAAATTATATAAGCCTTTAATTAAATCGAGTAAAACATAAACAGTCTTCATGCTTGTATATGGTCCAAAATATTCTGAGCCATCCTTAAAAACACGACGCGTAGAAAATACTCTTGGAAAACGTTCTTTCTTTATACAAATCCAAGGGTACGTTTTATCATCTTTAAGCAATACATTATAACGAGGCTTATACTTTTTTATAAGATTGTTTTCTAATAAAAGCGCATCGGTTTCTGTTTCTACAACAATATGCTTAATGCTTGCTATTTTCTTTACTAAGACTCTAGTCTTACCATTTTCGTGAGTTTTTGTGAAGTATGAACTCACCCTTTTTTTGATGTCTTTAGCTTTTCCTACATAAATTAAAGTGTCATCTACATCAAAATACTGGTAAACCCCAGGTTGATGAGGCAAGGTTTTTAATTGTATATCTAGTGTAGGTTTTTGCATTACTCAAAGATAAATGAAAAGCTAGTATTGCAAAAATTAAATCCTAACCTATTTTAGTATATTGCAACATCGTTAATTGCGCTTGATTTATATAGAGAATTAAATACTTTAAGTACGTTTTATGAACATAGTTATTTTATCTAGAAACCCACATTTATATTCTACACAACGACTTGTAAAAGAAGGCGAAAGTAGAGGTCATGATGTTGAAGTTATTGATCCACTTGAATGTGATATTATTATTGAAAAAGAAAAACCAACTATTTACTATAAAGATCGTTACTTAGATTATGTAGATGCTATTATTCCAAGAATTGGAGCTTCTGTAACTTTTTTTGGTTGTGCTGTTGTTCGACAATTTGAAGAAATGGGTGTTTTCACAATTGCAACCTCTGATGCGATACAACGCTCTAGAGATAAATTACGCAGTTTACAACGCTTAAGTAAAGCAGGAATTGGAATGCCTAAAACAGTCTTCACTAATTATTCACGTGATGTAGTAGAAGTTATTCAACATGTTGGTGGCACTCCTGTTATTATAAAACTTCTTGAAGGCACTCAAGGTTTAGGCGTTGTTTTAGCTGAAACAAAAAATGCTGCTGAATCTGTACTTGAAGCTTTTAACGGTCTCCAAGCTAGAGTAATTGTACAAGAATTCATTAAAGAAGCTAAAGGCGCAGACATTAGAGCATTGGTTGTAGACGGGCAAGTCGTTGGAGCAATCAAGCGTCAAGGTAAAGAAGGCGAATTTAGATCTAATCTTCATCGTGGAGGAAGTGCTCACATTATTAAACTAAACACCGATGAACTAAAATTAGCTATGAAAGCTTCCAAAGTATTAAAACTACCTGTTTGCGGTGTTGATATGCTACAATCTGAAAGAGGGCCTTTGCTTCTTGAAGTTAACTCAACTCCAGGTTTGGAAGGTATTGAAACCGCTACAAGAAAAAATATTGCTAGAGCAATCATCACTTTTATAGAACGCAACAAAACATAAATGAGCGAAAAAGAAGTATTAGACATATTAGGCGAAAAAGTAGCCTTAGGTGAAAGTGCAATCGTAAATTTTAACGTTGCTAAATTACATACTCAAAACAAAATAGATGTTCCAGTAATTATAGAGCGCTCAAAAAAGCCTGGACCTACTGTTTTAATAACGGCTGGAATCCATGGCGATGAGATTAATGGAGTAGAAATTGTAAGGCAAATTATTGCAAAAGGCATTAACAAACCTAAATGCGGAACGATTATTTGTGTTCCGGTAATAAACGTTTTTGGTTTTATTCATATGGATCGTGAGTTTCCAGATGGTCGTGATTTAAATCGCGTGTTCCCTGGAGGAAAAGGAGGCTCGCTAGCAAGCAGAGTGGCTCATAAGTTTGTTACCGAAATTTTACCACATGCAGACCTAGTGATGGATTTTCACACAGGTGGTTCAGATCGTTTTAACGCCGCACAAATACGAATCATTAAAGCCGAAGAAGACCTTGAAAAACTTGCTAAGATATTCGGATCACCATTTGTTTTGTACTCTAAAAATCTCAACAAATCATTTAGAAACACCTGTTATAAACTAGGAATCCCTGTACTGCTTTTTGAAGGCGGAAAATCATTTAATATTGACAACGCCATTACTAACACAGGTGTAAATGGCACAAAACGCGTACTCAACCATTTAAACATGCTTAATAGTAAGTTTAAAGTATCGGAACCTAAAAAATCATGTATTTTTATTTTAGATAGCAAATGGATTCGCGCTAATTATTCTGGCATGTTTAAAGCGATTATCAAAATAAATAGTTATGTCTCAAAAGGTGATGTTATTGGTCATGTAACAGATCCTTATGGTAGCTTCAATCATTTTGTTAAAGCACCAAACGACGGCTATATTTTTAACATCAACGAATCGCCAATCATTTATCAAGGTGATGCTATTTTTCATATTTCAACAGCATTAAAAGATGACTAAAGTCGAGTTAAGAAAAACCTATAAGTTACTACGGAAGACGCTTTCCGAAGCACACATTGAAGACCTGAGTTTACAAATTGCAAACCAGCTTCTCAATTTACCTATTTGGGAGCATTCATTCTATCACTTATTCTTATCAATAATAGAAAACAATGAAGTTAATACCGATTATATTTTACACATGCTATCCGGAAAGGATAAACACATTGTTGTTTCTAAAAGTAATTTTTCCTCTTTAGAGATGTCACATTATTTGCTGACAGATAGTACTACTATCAAAAAAAATGAATGGCATATTCCTGAGCCTATTGATGGAATCCCTTTATCTACAGAACAAATAGATGTAGTTTTCATTCCATTATTAGCATTTGATGCCTCTGGAAATCGTGTTGGATACGGAAAAGGGTTCTACGATAAATTCTTAGCAAAATGCAAACCTGAAACTCTAAAAATAGGTCTCTCCTTTTTTGAGGCTGAAAACAATATTAAAGACGTTTTTAAAAACGATATTCGACTAGATTATTGTATAACGCCAAAAACTATTTATGAGTTTTAATTGTTAAGTATTTCTGCTTCTGTTTTTTTAGGAGCTGTTGTAAATGCACGTTTATTAAAAACAATTAACATTCCAATACCCGTACTTATAGCCATATCTGCAATATTAAACACCGGATTAAAAAACGTAAAATAGGTTCCACCATAAAATGGAATCCAATTAGGCAATACACCACTCCACATTGGAAAATGTAACATATCTACAACCTTCCCATGAAATAACACATCATAACCTTGCTCTGGCATAAATGTAGCGACTTGCCCTAAGCTAGAATCGAAGAAAAGACCATAAAACACCGAGTCTATAATATTACCTAAAGCTCCTGCAAGAATAAGAGTGATTGCAAAAATTAAAACTTTTGAACTTTTATTACTAATAGATTTTTTTAACCAGTATGCTATTCCAATAACAGCTATAATCCTGAAGACTGTTAGACAGACTTTTGCTGTTCTATCTGAAATAAACGACACAAAATCGCTAAGTTTAGTTCCCCAAGCCATGCCTTCGTTTTCAACAAAAGCAATTTGAAACCAGCTAAACACTTCCAACTTTTCATTAAGCGTGAAATGTGTTTTTATATAAAACTTACTTATTTGATCAATAAGTAAAATGAGTAAAATTAAAATAGTGGCTTTTTTTAAGGACATCTTTCTGTATTAGAAGGAACAAAAATAGAATTAATATTTCAAACGTTAATTTAGAAATTGAATTGTATGCTATAAAAAAACGCCTCTATTGAGACGTTTTTTATAGTATATATGTGACATTTATTTCTGCATATTTTTAGCTTCAATACTTAGAGTCGCATGAGGCACTAACTCTAAGCGCTTTTTATTTATGAGCTTTCCTGTAACTCTACAAACACCATAAGTTTTATTTTCAATTCTAATCAAGGCATTTTTAAGATCACGAATAAATTTCTCTTGTCTAATCGCTAATTGAGAATTAGACTCTTTACTCATCACAGCACTACCTTCATCAAAGGCTTTAAATGTTGGTGATGTATCATCTGTACCATTATTATGATCATTCATATAGGCACTTTTAATTAATTCTAAATCGTGTTGTGCTTTTTCAATTTTTTCTTGAATAAGTACTTTGAAGTCACTTAAGTCTTTATCAGAATATCTTACAGTGGTGTTTTCTCCCATTTTCTATAGTTTTTTAATAAACAATTTGGTATCTACATCATCAAAAGCAATTTCTATACCATTATTTAACTCGTCTAAAATTTCTAATTCATCAGTTAATGTTTCAGTCTTTATATAGTCTAAGTTTGTGTTTATTGCATTAATAATTTGTTCATCTCTTTTGAAGTGTACTGCAATTCTATCGGTAAGTTCAAAACCTGAATCTTTACGTAAGTTTTGGATTCTATTTACCAGTTCTCTTGCAATACCTTCTTTCTTTAAATCATCTGTTAATGTAACATCTAAAGCAACAGTTAAGGCTCCAGAACTTGCTACAAGCCAACCTTCAATATCTTTTGAAGTAATCTCAACATCTGATTGTTCTAAAGTAACATTTTTTCCATTAACCTCAACATCTAAAACACCGTTTTTCTCAATTTTTTTAATATCCTCAGCTGTAAAATCGTTAACTGCTTGAGCCACAGCCCTCATGTCTTGCCCAAAGCGAGGGCCTAAAACTTTAAAATTAGGTTTAATTTGCTTCACTAAAATACCTGAAGCATCTTCTAAAACCTCAACATCTTTAACATTTACTTCAGACTTAATTAAATCTGCTACTGCCAAAATCTCCTCTTTTTGAGCTTCGTTATCAATAGGGATCATGATTTTTTGCAATGGTTGACGCACTTTTATCTTTTCTTTAGCTCTTAACGATAATACTAATGAAGAAATTGTTTGAGCACTTTCCATTTTACGCTCTAAGCTTTTATCAACGTATATGGCATCAAATTTTGGGAAATCTGCTAAGTGCACACTTTCAAAAGTCTCTTTATTAGTTACAGCATTTAAATCCATATATAATCTATCCATAAAGAAAGGTGCAATTGGCGCGCCTAATTTAGCAATAGTAACCATACATGTATAAAGTGTTTGATATGCCGAAACTTTATCTGTCTGATAATCTCCTTTCCAAAAGCGCCTTCTACTCAAACGCACATACCAATTACTCAAGTAATCTTGAGTAAATCCTGAAATAGCACGTGCTGCTTTTGTTGGCTCATATGCTGTATAATATGCATCTACTTTTTGAATCAATGTGTGCAATTCAGACAAAATCCAGCGATCAATTTCTGGTCGTTCAGCTAAAGGAATTTCAGCTTCAGCATAGGTAAACTTATCTAAGTTTGTGTATAACGTAAAGAATGAATAGGTGTTATATAATGTTCCAAAAAACTTACGTTTTACTTCCTCAATACCCTCAAGGTCAAATTTTAAATTATCCCAAGGGTTGGCATTCATAATCATATACCAACGTGTGGCATCTGCACCATAAGTACCTAGTGTTTCAAAAGGGTCTGTAGCATTACCTAAACGCTTAGACATTTTTTGCCCTTTTTTATCTAATACTAATCCGTTAGACACTACATTTTTATAAGCTACAGAATCAAAAACCATAGTAGAAATAGCGTGCATTGTATAAAACCAACCACGAGTTTGATCGACACCTTCAGCAATAAAATCGGCAGGATATGATTTATTATCATCAATAAGATCTTTATTTTCGAACGGATAATGCCATTGCGCGTAAGGCATAGAACCTGAATCAAACCACACATCAATCAAATCGCTTTCGCGCTGCATTGGTTGTCCGCTTGGCGATACTAATACAATCTCATCGACAATATTTTTATGTAAATCTATTTTCGCGTAGTTATCTTCGGAAAAATTACCGACTTCAAAATCTTCGAAAATATCTTTTGCAAGAACACCTGCTGAAACCGCTTTTGCCATTTCACTTTTAAGCTCTTCAACAGAACCTATACAGATTTCTTCTTTCCCGTCTTCGGTTCTCCAAATAGGTAATGGAATTCCCCAATAACGTGATCGCGACAAATTCCAATCGTTTGCATTTGCTAACCAATTCCCAAAACGCCCTGTTCCAGTAGATTCAGGTTTCCAATTAATGGTTTTATTAAGCTCATACATTCTATCCTTAACATCTGTAACTTTAATAAACCAAGAATCTAATGGATAATAAAGAATTGGTTTATCTGTACGCCAACAATTTGGATAACTATGTTTATATTTTTCAACCTTAAAGGCTTTATTTTCTTCTTTTAATTTGATAGCTAATTCTACATCTATAGAACGCTCTGGTGCTTCACCATCATTATAATATTCATTTTTCACATACTTACCAGCAAACTCTCCTAACTCGGGTCTAAAACGACCTTGTAAATCTACCAATGGCACTAAATTACCATTGTCATCTTTTACTAATAGCGGTGGAATTTCTGGTGTAGCTTGTTTTGCTACTAAGGCATCATCTGCCCCAAATGTTGGTGCTGTATGTACAATACCTGTACCATCTTCAGTCGTTACAAAATCTCCCGAAATAATTCTAAAAGCATCTTGCGGATTCTCATTTGGCAATGCATATGGCAATAATTGCTCATACGTAATCCCAACTAAGTCGGCACCTTTAAATTCTTTAACGACGTAATACGGTATTTTTTTGTCTCCAGAATTATAAGCTAATAACTCTGACTTTTCTTCTACTAGATTAAATTTTCCTGAAAATTGATAGTTTACTAATTTCTTAGCAAGAACAACATTCATTGGTTTGAATGTATATTGATTATAAGTTTCCACCAATACATAATCAATCTTCGGTCCAACGGTTAAAGCTGTATTACTTGGTAATGTCCAAGGTGTTGTTGTCCAAGCCAAAAAGAGTATATCACCTTCATTTTGCAAAAAATCGGGTAATGATGTTTCTTTAGCTTTAAACTGAGCCACAACAGTTGTATCGGTAACATCTTGATACGTTCCTGGCTGATTAAGCTCATGAGAACTTAAACCTGTTCCTGCTTTTGGCGAATAGGGCTGAATTGTATAACCTTTATATAATAAGCTTTTTGTGTAGATTTCTTTGAGTAACCACCATACACTTTCCATGTATTTTGGGTCGTAAGTAATATATGGATCATCCATATTAACCCAATACCCCATTTTTTGTGTAAGATCATTCCAAACATCTGTATAACGCATAACAGCTTTACGACAAGCCGCATTATAATCTTCTACAGAAATTGTTTTTCCAATATCTTCTTTAGTGATTCCAAGTTCTTTTTCAACACCAAGTTCAATAGGTAATCCATGAGTATCCCAACCAGCTTTACGCTTTACTTGAAACCCTTTCATGGTTTTATATCGCGGGAAAATATCTTTAATCGCACGCGCTAAAACGTGGTGTACTCCAGGCAAGCCATTTGCAGAAGGAGGACCTTCAAAAAAGACAAACGGCTCATTATCTTCTCTAGTGGAAATGCTTTTTTCAAAGATGTTATTTTCTTGCCAATAGCTAAGAATATCTTCTGCTACTTTTGGTAAGTCAAGACCTTTATATTCAGGGAATTTCGTGCTCATTATCTATCATTTCTAATCTGAATGCGAAATTAAGAATTTATCCTTAAACGACCTGTTTTAATGTACAAAAAAAGCCGAAACCATGTTTTGACTTTTAAACTTTATATAATTTTCTAATCGATAATTATCTTTTTCGTTTGGATTGCGGATCCTGTTTTAAAATACACCACATAAATCCCACTACTCAAATTTGAAATTTCTAATCCATTTTCTAAGGTTTGCGCAGACACATCCATGTACTCTTGAACTGTTTGCCCAAGTGTATTTATTAATACCAATCTAGTTACCGAAGTGTTTAGATTTTTAACAAACAGTTTCTTAGTTGCGTTATTATAATACATCAAATTAGTATTATGGCTAAGTGTTTCAATACTTAAGCTTTCTTCTGATTGAAAAACAATATCAAATCGCTCATTAAATAGTCCCATTTCAGTATTAAATCCATAAGCTCCATCTGATTTTAAATCAAAATAACTTCCAGTATAATGATCTCTTAGATAAACGTCTTGTTCAGTAGCTATATTCTCAAATTCGGTAGCTTTAATCTCATAATTAAAATCACCTGAAGATTTAAAACTAAGCGGAATGACTTTATCTAAAGTTATTGGAGCATAAGCCTGTATTAACATGAGTTCATTTTCAAGAAGCAAATTCAAATCACTACTATTTTCATCTGTATTTTTAGCATCATAACCATAATCGAAACCATCAGTTGTGACATCACTAAATCCAAGTAGTAATTCTCTCTTAGTTGGCGGGCCATTCACAGCATTAAGCTCAATACGAATTTTTTGCATGACATTATCTTCGAAAACCCTTTCATCTGATTCACTATTTGATAATCTAAAGAAAACGGATCCATTATTATAATTTCCATCTGCATCGGCTTCTTTAACAAAGACTCTTTGGCTGTTTTTAAAAACTATTGTTCCATCAGAAATTATTTCAGTCATAAAACCCTGACCAACTGGCAGGTATCTAGAAGGAATTTTAGTCCCATCTTGTGACTCATTAGTTGAACCTTCTAAACCAACAAATTGATAGGCTCTTACAGCTCCTAATTTATTAACCTGAGCATAACCGCCATTATACTCATCAAGAACATGTGAGTTTCCACTCCATTGTTGCCACAATTGCAAAGTACCATCAATAACACCAACATTATCATCAATAAATTTATTTATATCGAGAGCTGAAGGGTATGGATTTCCTAAAAAGAAATCTGTTTTAGACACTGAAGGTACTGAACCAGCTCCACCTGTATCGGTAACATTAATGACTATAGTACCATTATTAGGTTTTCCTTCATAGATATATTGTTGTTCTAACCCAGGATTCCCAATTCCTTTTTGCGTATACCCTATTCCAGGTTCTAAAGCGTCAGTTGAGTTTAAAACAGCCCAATCATAATAGGTTAAACCATTTATATAAGTGTACAACCATCTGGTACTAATTTTTCCTACTTCATCATATGCTGATGTAAACTGTACGCTATTTGTATTCCCTTCTTTGAGCATATTTAAACTAAAAGTAGTATTGTTTGAATTATTAAGCGTTGTATTATTATCTATTAATGTAGTCGTCATGGTTGTACCTACAGGCGAACTCCAATAGTTATACCAATACACATTAGAGCATCCTTCCTGACGTCTCAAAATTTTACCCGTTGAAGAACTAACCAAATCACTATTTTCAGTTTGAACTAGTTGTGAATCGTCCTCTAAATCAAGAGTTCCATTTAATTCTAAGTACCAACTATTTTGGATAAGATTATCTCCAGTAACTGTTAGTTTTTTACTGCTATCGATTATTAGACCTAATGCTTTATGAGAGCTAGAGGTAGATACATCATCTTGAATTTTAACGATAGACCAATCTTTGTTATTATTCACATCTTCAATATCCCAAACCGAACCATAAAACCATGTGCTTTCATCGGTCCAATTTCCATTTGAAATTGTTTTATAAGGCATAGGGGCTGTTTGTTCTTCAAATGAAGTAATATTGTTTAATTGTAATGTATTACTGTTTACTGAATAGTCTGTTGTTGTACTGTTTTTAATATCTGTCATTGGGTAATAAGCTATGAGGCTAGCCCAAGATATTGTATTACCAGATATAATATCAACGATATCTTTTTCAATAACAGTGCCTCTAACATTACTCGAATAATTTTCAATCTCTTGATATATCATTCTTTGTATTTGATCAGCAGTAAGACTAATATCAAAAACTCTTACTTCATCTATTGCACCTTTAAAATACTCTCTATCTGGAACATTACTTGAAATTCTTCCTACTTCAAAAGCACCATTACTATCTGAAGTCACTTCTATTTTTGCCCCAGTAACACCTGTATCTAATTCATCTTCTTGAATTCCATCCACATAGATTCTTAATATTCCTGTAACATTAGAATATGAGCCTGTAATATGGTGCCATTCATTAATTGCAATAGCATTTGCGCTTACAATTTTAGTAGATTCTCCTTGTACTTTTATTGAAAATGAAGGTTCATCATTATTTTCAATATATAATTTACAAGATATATCTTCACCCGCAATTGTTGTTACAACGGCATTTCCAGAAGCTATTTTCACCCAAGCCATAATACTTACTTCATCTTTTCCATCAATAAAAGTTGAGGCTGATAAATAATCGTCAATTCCATCAAAATCTAAAGTTGCAAACGATGGGGGATTAATATCAAACAAGTCTCTATAATCCAAATCACCTCCACTTCCTAAATCTGCATCTGTATCTGGTAATATTGAAGAGGAAGGATTGTTAATTTCGTCATTTACGTCTATTGCATCATTTAAGTTGGCGCCTTCAAAAGCATCGTCTAACCCATCGTTATCTGTATCACTATTTAAAAGCACATTAGACATCCCATTCTCTTCTATATCTAACAAGCCATCATTATCTGTATCTGTATCAATAATATCTGCAACACCATCATTATCTGTATCTATTGGTATTAAACCTGTTCCATAAACATTTAATATTCCTGTTTGGGCATCTACAGCGCCAGATGGCGCTATGTAACCTATAGTAAGCTGTGTTTCTACATTGTCTGGGATTCCATCTGCGTCAGAATCTATATCTATAATATCTTCTAGCCCGTCATTATCCGTATCTCTCATTAAATTACCATCTTGCTCAATCACATCAGTAACACCATCGTTATCATCATCATTATCACAAAAATCAAGTACACCATCAGTATCTGTATCGGCAAAACTTGGAGGATTTAAACTACATATTACCTGAATATAGTACGTTTCGTCATCACAATCGGAGGCAGGTGGCTCAACGAGTGCACAATTTTCTGGAATAGGTAAATTTAGACTTCCTCCATTAGCTGAACACCATTCTATACTACTACTAAAATTTCCAGAATTAATATCTTCAATATTTCCGTTTTCAGCAAAAATTGTCCCAGTACCAAAAGTTCCCTGCGGACTATTACTCTCATCCTTATAATTATCATTACACAATTGTATACGGCCATAATTAAAATTAACAATACCTGCTTTGTTTAAAACCAGTCCATTTTTAACAATTAGCATCCCATAATTAATATTAAGTACATCTGTCGTGGTCTCTATTTCTAGAGATCCAGAGTCAAAGCTTAAAATATGATTAATCGTTAGGGTAGAATTACCTAAAAGTTTAATCGTATTTGAATTGGTAATGCGATGGTTTATTATAACCACATCGCTAGATAAATTTATTGGAGGCACTCCATTAGCATCCCAAGTAGAGGCGCTACTCCAATCACCATCTTGAATTGTCGTGAATGTTTGCCCATTAACCATAATAGTAATGAGCATAAACACCCATAAAAACAGTTTTGTTTTCATAAGTCAGGTTTTAATAATCAATAGCTATGGATTAACTAATAATATAAAATCAAACTTTTAGAACAATGGTAATTAACTCGTGTTTTAAAGCCTTATAACTAGACGTAAAAACAAAGAAGGGAAGATTAATTTAATGAATATTTTATATATAAATCATTTATTATCATGTAGTTAAGAAAAAACAATACTACTAAAAAAAAATAGGCTAGCCAAATAAATCAGTACAATTCGTTGCATATAATCTTAAATTATATGTCTAAAACTCATTTAAGTTTATGGCTAAAATTTGAAATATTAACTTGCTAAATACTAGTTATTTATACTAACCAAAGAGTGTGTCTTCATGCGTTTCTGCTGATTTTAAACTACAAAACCAACCAAGTCTTCAATCTTAGAAATCAATTGAATTTTTATTGCCGTATTTTTTAATCCAATTTTATTGTATTTGGACACAAAAATAGTTGAAAACCCTAATTTTTGAGCTTCTAAAATACGTTGTTCTACACGTTGCACTGGTCTAATTTCTCCAGATAACCCAACTTCAGCAGCGAAACAAAAGTCTTTTTGTAGTGCTTCATCTTCATTAGAGGATAAAATAGCAGCAACAACAGCCAAATCTATAGCAGGATCATCTACTGTAATTCCTCCTGTAATATTTAAAAACACATCTTTTGCTCCAAGTCTAAATCCGGCACGTTTTTCTAAAACAGCCAATAGCATATTGAGCCGTTTAGCATTAAAGCCTGTTGCGCTACGTTGTGGTGTTCCATAAACCGCAGTACTCACCAATGCCTGTACTTCAATCATTAAAGGACGCATCCCTTCTAATGTTGCAGCAATAGCGTTGCCTGATAATTCTTCGTCTTTTTGAGAGATTAAGATTTCTGAAGGGTTTGAAACTTCTCTTAATCCAGAGCCTTGCATTTCGTAAATTCCAAGCTCATTTGTTGAACCAAATCTATTTTTATGAGCTCTCAAAATTCTAAACACATGATTACGATCACCTTCAAACTGTAGAACAGTATCGACCATATGTTCTAATATTTTTGGTCCAGCTATATTGCCATCTTTAGTTATATGACCAATTAAAATGACAGGAGTAGCTGTTTCTTTTGCAAATTTTATAAGCTCAGTAGTACACTCTTTAATTTGAGAAATACTTCCTGATGATGACTCGATATAATCACTATGCAATGTTTGTATAGAATCTATAACAACAATATCTGGTTCTAAACCTTCAATTTGCTTAAATATATTTTGTGTTTTTGTTTCGGTAAGAATGTAGCAATTATTTGTATTTGGATTAATACGTTCTGCTCGCATTTTTATTTGTTTCTGACTTTCTTCGCCAGAAACATATAATGTTTTATAAGGTAATTTTAATGAGATTTGAAGTAGAAGTGTGCTTTTTCCAATCCCAGGTTCTCCTCCCAAAAGTGTTAATGATCCTGGAACCAAACCACCTCCTAAAACACGGTTAAACTCATTATCTATAGTATTTAATCTAGCCTCCTTAGATGCATCAATTTCATTAATTTTAAGAGGTTTTGAAACACGCTTCGACGAATTATTAGGCGTTTTCCAATCACTCTTCTCTGGCTTTTGAATAAGCTCTTCTGTTATTGTATTCCATTCTTTACAAGCTGTACATTGTCCTTGCCACTTAGAATATTGAGTGCCGCAATTTTGACAAAAAAAAGTTGTTTTTACTTTAGCCATGAACCGTTTTTAGTAAAGGCTAAATTAAGATATTTTTAATTGATATCTTTAAACCAACTTATCACAGATAGAATTTTAATAGCAATTATTTTTGAGCGTATATCTGAAAAAATAAATTCTTTTATTTTACGATACATCCATTCAAAAAAGTAGTCTGTAGAATA
Source organism: Flavobacteriales bacterium 33_180_T64 (assembly GCA_002162685.1). GTDB lineage: Bacteria > Bacteroidota > Bacteroidia > Flavobacteriales > Flavobacteriaceae > Psychroserpens. The sequence continues at coordinate 184,780 of MAAQ01000020.1, read as the reverse complement.
TATGTTTAATTTAGTTTTCTTCATCTTCGTCATCTGTTTCAGTATCCTCCTCAACCACTTTTAAGCCTTCTACATGAGACATGATAAAATCCCTATCAATATGAACCATATCTTCTAAGGTTAATGCAGACTCATAAAGTTTAACAGCTTTTTTAGTCTTTCCTAGCTTTTCGGCATGTAGCGCCATATAATAAATCCCAAAAGAAGAATTAGGGTTTAACTTATTGGCAAGTTTTCCAATTTTATATACAGACTCTAAGTCTTTTCGTTCTTCGGCAACAACAATTAATTGCTGAAGCTCTTCTTCTGAAATAGGCTTAAAAATTCCGAATAAATCATCAATACGATTATAACGATCAACAATATAATCATCGAGTGTACCTTCATAAGGAAGCACCTTTTCTTTGAGTTCTTTCTCATCAAGTGGTTTATACATCTCAAAAATTCTATCCATTGCTTTAGACAGTGCACCTGTTACTAATTGGTAATGAGAGTCTCCTTTTAATTCATCATAATAATAAGTGAGTTTTTGATTATTAATAGCTTTTAAGCTTTGATCTGTCTCTCTAACACTAGTTCTTATAGATTTTATATCAGTATTAGATGTCGCCATATAATAAAAAACATCATCCTCTAACCATTCTAAACGCGTCGTCACATTTTGACTCATGGTTCCTTTAAAATCTGGGCTCAAGTTAATGTAAGCCTGGAATACTGGAGTTTCGTGAAATAAAAATGAATTGATAAAATTACCCATTAGATTATGACCAACTGCGACTTTAAACTTACTTGTGTTATAATTAGCATCTATATAAGGTAATAATTCTTGAGCTACAAACTTGTAAAAACGGTCACCAGACTCTATTGGAAGACCAGATACCTCATCGAAGTAACTATCATAAAAACGCTCTTTTCCTTGAATAACTCCAACAATTATTGACTCGGGCATTTCATCAAAATGAGTTTGAAAACTGACTTGACCACTTACAGGTTCAAATAAATATTCACCGTCAAAAACAATAATCACTGGGTGTTTTAATTCAGATTTTGGGTCGTAATTATCAGGAAGTTTAATTTTTAATTCTCGAGTAGTATTAAGCTTTCGAGATTCAAATTTCTCATAAATTACTTGCGCTGAAATTTGAACACAAAAAAATAATGAGATGATAAAAAGTAAGAGGGTTTTCATCTTAAGTAAGTTTAATTTAGGGTGGGTAAATATACCCAAAATAAGTTAAAGCGCTAATTTACTCGATGAAATACATGAAATATCTTAATTCTTACTCCTGGAGATCATAAATTTTATCCAGTAGCATGTCTTTAAAAATAAATTCAGATTCTTCTAATAACAAACCCGATTTATATTCTATCAGTGCTTTTCTAGTATTGCCTCCCATTTCATGATAGACTCCTGCATAATAAGCACTTATCATAGATTCAGGATATTCTCTTTTAGCAAGTTTGGATAATTCTTTCATAGCTTCGATATCATCCTTCTTTTTTATTGCTGCTAATACAGCTCTAAGGTCATTTTCAACAACTTTCTTCTCAAATCCGTAGAAAAATTCAATGTCTTCATATTTTTTCATCAAGTAAGCATAAGGCCCTTCTTCATAAGTCAATACTTTTGCTTTATATTCCTTTTTATTAATCGGTTTATACAAACCAAATATCTCATTAATTGCTTTTGGAATTCCTAAACCAACTAATGAATAATGATCTGCGTCTATAAAGTCATCAAATCTATAGTGTAATTTTTCATTCTCTATAGCACTTAACAATGTGTTAAACGCTAAAATATCTTGCCTTAATACTTTAACATCATTATCTGCAGTAGCTATATAATAAAAAGTGTCTTCTGAAGTAGTCGCTAATTTTTCCTGCAAACGACTAGCCATTTCGGGTGATAGATCTGGACTAAAAGCAATGTAACCTCTAAATAATGGTTTGTCTTTAAATAAATAATAATTAATAAAATTAGCACTTTGATCATGGCCAACAATAATTCTAAAATCAGACGTCAAATAATTATCGTTGATATATGGTATTAATTCCATACCAATAAATTCAAAAAACTTAGCGCCTTCGTCTGACGGAAAAAAAGTAATATCACTATATAATAAATCTGCGTCTCTAGTTTTTGCTTGATTGACCCCAACAACAATAGATTTGGGCATGTCTCCCCAATAAGAGTGATAATCTGTATTACCTGTTATTGGTTCGAAAAGATAGTCGCCATCTAAAACAATTACTAAAGGGTATAAAACATCACCTTCAGGGTCGTAATTTCTTGGCAATTGAATTTTAATCTCTCTAGAGTCTCCTAATTTAGAGGATTGAATTGTTTCATAAATGACTTGAGAAGTCGCTATTTGAAAAAATAGGCAACAGAGTATAAATAATTTAATTTTATTCATGACAAGGTAAATTTATTAAAGGCAAGGTAAAAAATTATTTACTTCTATTGTAAACTGGTAAATAAATTAAAGAGAGTCCTCCAAATACAATTATCATTAATGTTTGGGCGGCCCACATAATCCATCCAAAAGCAATACTTGGATCTTTCTCAATACCAAAAATAAGAAAGGCTCCATAAATAGCCAAAGGATAAGCTCCAATACCACCGCTTGTTGCTGCAATACTAAAGCTTGCAGAAATAAACCCTATTAAAACAGCTCCTGTAGAAATTCCGTGTAAATCTTCAATAGCTAAAGATGTAACATAAAACATGAGTAAATACATAACCCAAATAAAAAGTGTGTGAAAAATGAAGGGCCATTTCTTTTTCATTTTAAAAATACTTAAAGCTCCTTCTGTTAAACCGCTAATGAACGTTTTTGTCTTTAAAGCAAATTTAGACTTGCTTTTTTTTATATACAGGGAAAGTAATGTTACTACAAGGATAATTACGATTAAGGCGATTATGATCTTAATTGGATTAAATTTTTCAATTAAAAAGGCATAAATAAAATCGAATTGAAGAAATAACGTGATTATTATAATCCCAAGCATTACTATTAAGTCGGCTATACGTTCTGCTACAATTGTTCCAAATCCTTTTTCAAAAGGGACTCCTTCGTAATTTGTAAGTATTGTCGCTCTAGCGACTTCACCAGACCTAGGAATTGTATAGTTTATTAAGTAGGTGGCAAATACAGCCATAATACTGTTTCCAAACCTAATATTATAACCCATTGGCTCTAATTGAAAACGCCAGCGGTATGCTCTAGATAAATGACTTAAAAAGCCTAAAAAAACACCTAAAACAATCCAGGATTTATTTGAGGATTTCCAATATTCAATAATTACAGGAATAGGAACATCTTTTAAAGAATACCAAACCAAAAAAACACCCAATAATAAGGGAAGGATAATTTTTAATGCTTTTTTTATCTTTTTATTCAAAAGTTTATTTTAAAAGGTTAGTTGCCTCATCAGGAAACACTAACGAAGGCTTAAAGATTTTAGCTTCTTCAATATCCATAAACGCATATGTAATCAAAATAAGTGTATCACCAACAGCAACTTTTCGAGCTGCAGCTCCATTTAAAGTAATCTCACCACTATGTCGTGGTCCTGGGATACAATACGTTTCTAAACGCTCACCATTATCATTATTAACGATTTGAACTTTCTCACCTTGAATAATATTGGCTGCCTCCATTAAATCCTCATCAATAGTAATACTACCAATATAATTAAGGTCTGCGCCAGTTACTTTTACTCTGTGAATCTTAGATTTTACTACTTGAATTTGCATGAGGCAAAGATAATTAATTTAGTGCGATATTATCTATAAGTCTAATATCATCTGCATATACTGCAATAAATGCTCTATATGTTTTTTTGTTTGACTTTCGTTTTACTGTTTTTAGAGTTTTAACCTCTGCAATGATAAAATATTCTAATTCTAATAATTCATGTTTTGCAAATTGTTTGGTAACCCAATCTGTTACTTTATAAGCACTTTTCTTGCTAAATTTTTGTTTAACAGATTTTAAGGTTTCATAAATAAAAGGTGCCGCTTCTCGATAGTCCAATTTTAACCTTGTATTACGAGAACTCATAGCTAAACCATCTTCTGTTCTATGTATTTTACAACCAACAACAGTTACTGGAATCTCATATTTTTCAACAAGTTTCTTAATTATCATGAGCTGTTGAAAATCTTTTTCTCCAAAATAAGCCTTATTAGGTCTAACAATTTCAAAAAGTCGTTTTACAATAGTTCCAACTCCATCAAAATGACCGTCTCTAAATTTGCCTTCCATTTCATGCTCCAAGCCATCGTATGAAAAAGAAGTTGAAGTTACATTACTCCCGTAAATATCTGAAACCGTTGGTGCATAAACAATTATTTTTTCATCGGAAATAGTTTTAAGTAACTCTACGTCACAATCTAAAGTTCTTGGGTATTTTACCAAATCCTCTTGATTATCAAACTGAGTTGGATTAACAAAAATACTAACAGCAACAAAGTCATTTTCCTTTAAACCTTCAAGGATTAATGAAGCGTGCCCTTGATGTAATGCACCCATTGTAGGTACAAACCCCAGTGTTTTTTTTTCAGACTTTAAGACATCAACATAAGTGGTTAAGTCTGTTTTGTTTTTAAAAATCCTCATACAATAACAAAAGTTTAACAGCCTGCAAACTTAATATTTTACTAGCAATCTGCATAAATTTTTGTAATTTTGCATGTTTTTTATTTATAATTCCAAAAACGATAAATTTATGAAAGATAAGAGAATATTGTATGTATCATCTGAGGTTGTACCATATTTACCAGAAACTGAGATTTCTTCAATGTCATTTGAAGCTCCAAAAATGGTAAACAAACAAGGAGGACAAATACGAATATTTATGCCTCGTTATGGTAATATAAACGAAAGAAGACATCAACTTCACGAAGTGATTAGATTATCAGGTATTAATTTAGTAATTAACGACCTAGATATGCCTTTAATTATTAAGGTAGCTTCTATTCCAAAGGAAAGAATACAAGTTTACTTTATTGATAATGAAGAATATTTTAAAAGAAAAGCAACACTTACAGATGAAGACGGAAAACTTTTCCCTGATAATGACGAACGTGCTATCTTTTTCGCAAAAGGCGTTATAGAAACTGTTAAAAAACTTAACTGGTCACCTGATATAATTCATGTTAATGGATGGCTAGCCTCGTTGTTACCTCTATATTTAAAAGAATTTTACAAAAACGAACCTTTGTTTACCGAAAGTAAAATTGTGACCTCTGTGTACAATCAAAGCTTTGATGGCACGTTAGATAAGAACATGATTAAAAAAGTGAAATTTGATAATGTAGATGAAAGTAAAATTAAATCTTTAGAGAATCCTACTTATAACAATCTTATGAAGATTGCTATAGATCATTCTGACGCTCTAATTAAAGGATCAAGTGAATTACCAAAAGAACTTGATGATTATCTAGATGCTGCAGATAAACCAGTTTTAGAATATTTCCCTTTAGAAGATTTTGCTGACCATTACACAGAGTTTTACAACACTAAAGTATTAGATTAGTAAGCACATTTATGAAAAAAAGAAAAATTGCCCTAAGAAACTTGGCAATACTAACAGTTTTAGTAAGCTGTTTTATTGCTTGTGATAAGGATTTTGCTGATATCGAATCTGATATCATAAATAATGATAACGCAAGTCATTTTGATACTAATTCTAGAGATTTTGAAGTTATCGCATACACAAAATCGTTAAACCCAATACAAACAAACAACTTGCCAATCAATATGCTAGGCATTTATAACGACCCTCTTTATGGAAACACTACAGCAAGTATTGTTTCTCAAATAGGATCGTCTACTCTTGATCCAGATTTTGGAGAAGGTGTTGTGTTAGATTCTGTTGTTTTAACGATTCCATATTTTAGCACCCCTACTGATATTGATGATGATGGCATAACTTCGTATGATTTAGATTCCATTTTTGGAAGTGCTCCTATAAAACTTTCAATTTATGAGAGTAATTACTTCTTAAGAGATTTTAACCCTGAAGATGGTGATCTTAACGATCAACAATTATATTATTCTAATATGACAACAGGTGTAGATAACATTAACTCTACACAATTGGAAGGTTTTGAAATACCAATTACCAATAGTAATAGTATTGACCTTAATAGTTTTGTCCCAAGTGCATTACAAATACCATTAGAAAACGAAGACGGAGAGGTTGTTGCTCGTATAGCACCAGCTTTAAGGCTAAATTTAAGTGTTGGGTATTGGTTTAACAAAATAATTGAGCAACAAGGTGAGGCTGTTTTAAGTAATCAAAGCAATTTTAAAGATTACTTTAGAGGTGTCTATTTTAAAGCGGAATCAATTGGAAGTTTAGGCAACATGTCGTTGCTTAATTTTGCATCAAGTAGTGCTAATATTACATTATACTACACCAAAGATAATTCTGTTGAAGAGGGTGACAGAATAAACTCTACATACGTGTTAAATTTTACTGAAAACCGTGTCAATTTCTTATCTAATGATTTCACAATACCTCAAGGAAATGAAAACACAGGTGATGAAAGCCTTTATTTAAAAGGAGGACAAGGTTCTATTGCCGAGATCAAACTATTTAATGGAGATAACATCGATGAAGATAATTCTTCCGATAACATATTTGAAACGTTTAAAAATGAATTCGTAGAAACTGATGAAAATGGAAATTTTCTAAGTAATAAGAAACTGATAAATGAAGCTAATCTTGTTTTTTATGTTAATCAAGATGAAGTTAATGGCGCAGAAGAACCAGATCGTATTTACTTGTATGATCTTGATAACCAATTCCCGCTTAGTGATTATTTCTTAGATAATTCTAATACTGCATTCCCTGCTTTTTCTAGAATTAATCACCTTGGACGATTACAAAGAGTAGACGACGAAGCAGATGGTGAAGGAATTAAATATAAAATAAGAATAACCGAACATATCAATAATCTTTTATTAAGAGACTCTACTAATGTTAAATTGGGCTTATCTGTTTCAGGAAATATAAATCTAGAAAGTAATACTCTACAATATGATGTTCTAAGTACTGGCAACACTGAACAGACTCTTCCTCTAAGTTCTATTATTACTCCTAGAGGAACTGTATTATACGGAAACGGCACTACAGACCAAGAAAAAAAGTTATATTTGGAAATATTTTTTACTGAACAAAACGACTAAATTATATGTGTGGAATTGTAGGCTATATTGGACATAGAGAAGCATATCCAATAATACTTAAAGGATTAAAACGATTAGAATATAGAGGTTACGATAGTGCGGGTATAGCACTTTATGATGGGGCTGATATTAAATTATCTAAAACCAAAGGTAAAGTTCTTGATTTAGAAGCTAGGTTAGAAAAAGAAATCTCCACTAAAGGCACTTTAGGTATCGGTCATACACGCTGGGCAACACATGGTGTCCCTAATGACGTTAACTCACACCCACATTATTCAAATTCAGGCGATTTAGTTATCATTCATAATGGTATCATAGAAAACTATGAATCGCTTAAAAAAGAATTAATTAAAAGAGGTTATACTTTCAAATCCGACACAGATACAGAAGTATTAATTAACCTAATTGAAGACGTTAAAAAAAACGAAAACACAAAACTAGGTAAAGCTGTTCAAATTGCTTTAAATCAGGTAATAGGCGCTTATGCAATTGCTGTTTTTGACAAAAACAAACCTAACGAAATTGTTGTTGCTCGCTTAGGTAGTCCTTTAGCTATTGGTATTGGAGAAGATGAATTTTTTATAGCTAGTGATGCATCACCTTTTATTGAATATACTAAGAACGCTATTTATCTTGAAGATGAAGAAATGGCGATTATAAGACGCGACAAAGGTGTTAAAATAAGAAAGATCAAAGATGATTCTCTTGTAGCCCCTTATATCCAGGAGCTCCAATTAAACCTTGAGCAAATAGAAAAAGGCGGCTATGAACATTTTATGCTTAAAGAAATTTATGAACAACCTAGTGCTATTCTAGATACATTTAGAGGTCGATTACTCATCAATGAAGCCATTATAAAAATGGCAGGCGTTGAAGATAATATGAAAAGATTTCTCAATGCAGACAGAATTATCATTGTTGCTTGTGGTACATCTTGGCATGCAGGGTTAGTTGCTGAATACATTTTTGAAGATTTAGCTCGAATCCCAGTTGAAGTTGAATACGCCTCTGAGTTTAGATATAGAAATCCTATAATTACAGAAAACGATGTTGTTATCGCCATTTCTCAATCAGGTGAAACAGCCGATACACTTGCTGCAATCAAATTAGCTAAATCTAAAGGCGCTTTTGTTTTTGGCGTTTGTAATGTTGTAGGGTCTTCTATCGCAAGAGAAACTCATGCTGGAGCTTATACACATGCAGGACCAGAAATTGGAGTTGCTTCAACCAAAGCATTTACGACACAAATTACCGTTTTAACATTAATTGCACTTCGATTAGCTAGAGCTAAAGGGACAATCTCCAGTTCAGATTACAGACATAACTTAATTGAATTAGAATTAATACCCGATAAAGTAAAAAAAGCATTAGAATCTGATGAATATGTAAAAACTATAGCGGCTATTTATAAAGACGTACATAACTTTCTGTATTTAGGAAGAGGTTATAATTTTCCTGTAGCATTAGAAGGCGCTTTAAAACTTAAAGAGATATCTTACATACATGCTGAAGGTTATCCTGCTGCCGAAATGAAACATGGCCCAATAGCTTTGATTGATGAAAATATGCCAATTGTTGTTATTGCAACAAAAAAAGGCCATTATGAAAAAGTTGTAAGTAACATCCAAGAAATTAAATCTCGTAAAGGTAAAATTATAGGTATTGTTACCGAAGGAGACATACAGGTTAAAGAATTGGCAGATCATGTAATTGAAGTACCAGAGACAATTGAATCTTTATCTCCTTTATTAACGACAATCCCTTTACAATTGCTCTCTTATCACATTGCATTAATGTTAGGGAAAAATGTAGACCAACCTCGTAATCTTGCAAAAGCTGTTACGGTAGAATAAAGAAACTTTCATCATAAATAAAAAAGAGCTAAAAATGTATATATTTCATTTTCAGCTCTTTTTTATGTAAAAAACTAAATTTATAACTGTCTTTTTTGTTAAAAAACTATTATGCACGCATAATTTTTATGGTTTTTTTCATTTCAGTATCATATAATTATTTATATTGCTTTAATTAATTTAACTAATTCCCTAAAATGAAGACAATTTTCAAAATTATGATGCTGTTTTGTTGTGTGTTTACTTTTGCACAAACAACAGTGAATGGTAAAGTCACAGACAATAATGGTATCCCTTTACCTGGAGCCAATATTATTGTTGTTGGAACAACTACAGGTACAATTTCAGATTTCGATGGAAACTATACCTTATTAGTAAATCAAGACCCTCCTTTTTCAATACAAGTGAGCAGTGTTGGTTTTGAAACAGTAACAAAAGAAGTAACAACAAATCCTCAATCCATTGACATTATTATGGCAGAAGGAACTTCATTAGATGAAATTGTTATCTCTGCTTCTAGAACTCCAGAACGTATATTTGAATCTCCAGTTACGGTAGAGCGTTTTGGTCTTAAAGAAATAAAGAATACAGCATCTGCAGATTTTTATGGCGGTTTAGAAAACCTTAAAGGCGTAGATGTTAACACGAACAGTTTAACCTTTAAATCTATTAACACAAGAGGTTTTGCAACCTTTGCCAATACGCGATTTATGCAATTAATTGATGGCATGGATAATTCAACTCCGGCCTTAAATTTCCCTATTGGTAATTTAGTTGGTATGACTGAAACTGATGTACTAAGTGTAGAGTTACTTCCCGGTGCCTCATCTGCATTATATGGTGCAAATGCATTTAATGGAATTTTATTTATGAGAAGTAAAAATCCATTTGATCATCAAGGTATTAGTGGATACATCAAAACTGGTATCACATCTCAAGAAGCTGCTGGAGATAATAACTATACCGATTTAGGATTCCGTGCAGCCTACAAGTTCAGTGAGAAGTTCGCCGCTAAGATCAATTTTGGTTACCTTAAAGGAACCGATTGGGCTGCAACTAGTGAAGTTGATAGCGATACACCTGGAGGAACGAGAGCGACAAACTTAAACTATAACGGTATCAATGTATATGGTGATGAGGTATCTACAGATATTAAGGATGTAGCGGTTACATTAGAAGGCTTAGGTATTTTACCTGCTGGTGCAAATGCATTAGTCCCTTCTGTAAATGTAAGTAGAACAGGATATAATGAACGTGAATTAACAAATTATAATGCTGAAAGCATTAAAGCAGATTGGGGCTTATTTTTTCGCCCAATAGAAGGTAAAAGCTTAGAGTTGTCTTATGTAGGTAAAGTTGGTACAGGATCAACAATCTATCAAGGAACAAATAGATACAATATTAAAGGATTCTTCCAAGAACAACATAAACTTGAAGTTAGAAATGATAATTTCTTCTTAAGAGGTTATGTCGTTGCTGATAAAGCAGGAGATTCTTATGATATGGTATTTACTGGTATTAATATTAACAGAGCATGGAAAGATGATAATACTTGGTTTGGTGAATATACTGGTGCTTACGTTCAAGCAACATTAGCTGGAGCTACAAACGAAGCGGCACATGCTGTAGGAAGAGCAACAGCAGAAACGGGTCGTTTTGAACCAGGATCTCCCGAGTTTCAATCTGCATTTAACCAATCGGTAGCTAATCCTGATTTATCTCAAGGATCTAAATTTCAAGATGCTTCCAAATATTATCATGCAGATGGTAATTATAACTTTAGTCATTTAACTGATGTTGCCGATATCCAAGTTGGAGGGTCTTATAGAAGATATAGTTTAAATTCTGGCGGAACAATTTATACAGATACAGATGGTTCAATTGATTATTCTGAATTTGGTATTTATACGCAAATACAAAAGAATTTAGAAATTAACGAAATAATGGAATTAAAGCTTACAGGATCTGTTCGTTATGATAAGTCAGAGTTTTTTGATGGCTTCTTTTCTCCTAGATTATCTGCCGGACTTTCAGTTAATAAAAATCACAATATAAGAGCTTCTGTTCAAACAGGTTTTAGAAACCCTACAACACAAGATTTATTTATTGGTTTAGATGCAGGTAGAGCTATTTTAGTTGGTTCTGCTCCTGATAATTTAGAACGATACTCAAGAAATTTTGGTGTTAGTGGTGGCGGACAAGCATTAGGTCAACCAGCAGTAATTACTCAAACAGGAACTGCTGCCTATACTAATTCTTATACACTTAGTTCAGTAGAAGCCTTAGGCGTATCAGGAAACCCTGCAGATCTTGTGGTTTCAAATCCTGATTTAGTTAAGCCTGAACAAGTAACATCATTTGAAATTGGATACCGTGGGAAATTCAGCAATTTAATTGTTGATTTTAGTACATATTATAACAAATATGAAGACTTTATCTCTCAAGAAGTAGTGATTGCTCCTTATTATGGTACTGTTGGTGATGGAGCATTATCAGTTGCCGCAATATCTAATGGAGATTTCCAAGCATATAGTGGGTATACAAACTCTGATGCTGATATTAATTCATATGGAGCTTCTATTGGATTATCGACTAAAGTCTTCAAGAATTTTGACTTAGGTGGAAGTTATACATATACTAAGTTAGATTTTGATCAAGAAGCTAACCCTGATTTTCAAACCAATTTTAATACACCAGAACATAAATTCAAAGCTTCATTTGGGAATACTAATTTATTTAAAAACTTTGGGTTTAATGTTGCATACAGATTTAGTGATGATTATTTCTGGGAAGCAACTTTTGGAAATGGTGTAGTACCTGAATTTCATGTTGTAGATGCTCAAATCAATTATAGAATACCGAGCTTAAAATCGTCTTTTAAAGTAGGTGCAACTAACCTAACAGGTAATGAATACTTCACTGCCTTTGGTACTGGATTTATAGGATCTATGTATTATGCTTCATGGACAATTAATAACTTATAAAAATTACAACAATGAAAACTATAAAATACATATTACTTTCTACCGTTCTTATAGGCTTTACAGCATGTAACGATGAAGAAGATTTTGACATGTCTGAAGACGCAGTTGTACTTCCTGAATTAACAGTAGGATCACTTGATTTATCAAACTATGTTGCTGTAGGAGCGTCTTTTACTGCTGGTTTTACAGACAATGCATTATTTATTGCTGGTCAAGAAAATTCGTTTCCTAATCAACTAGCAACTCAATTTGCAAAAGCTGGAGGCGGGAGTTTTTCACAACCATTAATGAATGATAATATAGGAGGGCTACTATTTAATGGCATGCCTGCTCCTGATGGAAGTTTTGGGCCAAGATTATTTTTTAATGGCGCTGGACCTGCTGTTTTACCTGGTATGTCAACAACAGAAGCTACTAATAACTTAGGAGGAACTTTTAACAATGTAGGTGTCCCTGGAGCTAAAAGTTTTCATATCCCTTTTGAAGGCTATGGCGCACTAAATCCTTATTTTGGGCGTATGGCTTCTTCTCCTACAGCATCTATGCTAGGAGATGCTTTAACACAAAGTCCTACCTTTTTCACATTATCAGAAATTGGAGGTAATGATGTATTGAGTTATGCAACTTCTGGTGGAGTTGGTGTGGACCAAACAGGCAATATAAACCCATTGACTTATGGTATTAACGATATTACAGATCCAAATGTTTTCGCCCAATCATTTAGTGTAATGGTTACCGCATTAACTCAAAATGGAGCTAAAGGCGTTGTAACTACAGTACCAGATATTACAAGCTTATCGCATTTTACTTCTATATCTCATAACCCTATTCCTTTAGACGCTGCTACAGCTGGCGCATTAAATGCAGGTTATGCGACATATAATGGTGGATTGCAATTCGCTTTAGCAAATGGTCTACTTACTGCTGAAGAAGCTGCAACTAGAACTATTGTGTTTGAAGAATCTGAATCAAATACTATGGTCCTAATAGATGAGGCATTAACAGATTTAACGTCTTTCGGAATTCCTAGTTTTAGACAATCTACATCCGCAGATTTATTTGTGCTACCTTTAGCTTCATTAATTCCACAAGGTTACGGGACTCAAATTCAATTAGAAGATAAATGGGTATTAACTCCAGAAGAACAGGCTTCAATAGCAACTGCAACAGCAGCTTATAACTCAACAATTCAATCTGTAGCTGACGCAAATCCAAATGTTGCTGTTGCAGATTTAAGAGCAGTTCTAGAACAAGCAGCTACTATTGGGTACCCTTATGATGACTATACAATGACTACTGACTTAGTTTTTGGAGGCTTGGTAAGTCTTGATGGTGTGCATTTAACAGCAAGAGGTTATGGATTAATGGCTAGAGAATTTTTAGTAGCAATGGATGCTGCTTTTGGATCTAATTTCATAGCGTCTGGTAGTGCACCTGCAGCTGGTCTTTTACCAACTAATTATGGGCCTACATTATAATAAAACAATATAGAATACCATATAAAAAACACCCTCAGTTTGAGGGTGTTTTTTTATACACAAAAAAGCATCAAAATTTACTTTAGTTTTCAATTAAAAAAATATATCTTTGCAGCGCGAAAAACGAATGTTTTTCAATTGAAATATCTAAACATTAAACACATAAGTAATGTCAAAAGTTACAGGTAAAGTTGCACAAATAGTAGGTCCAGTTATCGATGTTGAATTCGGAGCTGGTTCTGAACTTCCAAAAATCTATGATTCTTTAGAAATTAAAAAGGACGATGGTTCGCTTTTAGTACTAGAGGTACAATCTCACATTGGTGAAGATACAGTACGTACAATCGCTATGGATTCTTCTGATGGTCTAAGTAGAGGAACTGAAGTTAATGCAACTGGTGCTCCTATTCAAATGCCAATTGGTGGTGATATCTACGGACGTCTTTTTAACGTAATTGGAGATGCAATTGATGGTATTGGAGATTTACCAAAATCTGGTGATAACGGCTTACCAATTCACAGACAAGCACCTAGATTTGAAGATTTATCAACGTCTACTGAAGTTCTATTTACTGGAATTAAAGTTATCGATTTAATTGAACCTTATGCAAAAGGTGGTAAAATTGGTTTATTTGGTGGTGCTGGTGTAGGTAAAACAGTATTAATTCAAGAATTAATTAACAATATTGCGAAAGGACATGGTGGACTTTCAGTATTTGCTGGTGTAGGTGAACGTACTCGTGAGGGTAACGATTTACTTCGTGAGATGTTAGAATCTGGAATTATCAAATATGGTGATGACTTTATGCATTCTATGGAAGAAGGTGGATGGGATTTATCGAAAGTTGATAAAACTGCAATGAAAGATTCTAAAGCAACTTTCGTTTTCGGACAAATGAATGAGCCTCCTGGAGCTCGTGCTCGTGTAGCGCTTTCAGGATTAACTATAGCAGAATATTTCCGTGATGGAGCTGGTGATGGACAAGGGAAAGATGTTCTTTTCTTCGTAGATAATATCTTCCGTTTTACACAAGCTGGATCTGAAGTATCTGCATTATTAGGTCGTATGCCTTCTGCGGTAGGTTACCAACCAACATTAGCTACAGAAATGGGTGCAATGCAAGAGCGTATTACATCAACTAAAAAAGGATCTATTACATCTGTACAAGCGGTTTACGTACCTGCAGATGATTTAACCGATCCTGCTCCTGCAACAACGTTTGCCCATTTAGATGCAACAACAGTATTATCACGTAAAATTGCTGAGTTAGGTATTTATCCTGCAGTAGATCCATTAGATTCTACATCTAGAATTCTTACTGCTGATATATTAGGTGCTGAACATTATGACTGTGCACAACGTGTAAAAGAGTTATTACAACGTTATAAAGAATTACAAGATATTATCGCTATTCTAGGAATGGAAGAATTATCTGAAGAAGATAAAATGGCTGTAGGTAGAGCGAGACGTGTACAACGTTTCTTATCGCAACCTTTCCATGTAGCAGAACAGTTTACAGGTATTCCAGGTTGTTTAGTAGATATTAAAGAAACAATCAAAGGGTTTAGTATGATTATGGATGGTGAATTAGATCACTTACCAGAAGCTGCTTTTAACCTTAAAGGTACTATCGAAGAAGCTATCGAAGCTGGAGAAAAAATGCTTGCAGAAGCTTAATCTAAATTTACAGAAACATGCTTTTAGAAATTGTATCACCAGAAGCTAAATTATTTAGCGGAGAAGTAACTAGTGTTACTGTACCAGGTGTAATGGGTGAGTTTGAAATGTTAAATAATCACGCTCCTATCATCTCTTTATTAAAAGAAGGTAACGTTAAAATTAACGGGAATATTACTTTAGAAGAAGAGGTTGAATCATTATTCAACAAAACGGATAAAGGATTTTGGCTACCAATCACTTCTGGGACAATTGAAATGAAAGACAATAAAGTAATTGTTTTAGCAGACTAGACATTATTTTATTTACATATAAAAAAAGGCCAAATATTAAATGTTTGGCCTTTTTTTATTATTAGCTAAACATTACACCTTCTTAATCACATTAGTCACAATACCCCAAATTAAAAAATTATTCTCTTCTGTAATATTTATAATTGGGTAGCTTGGGTTTTCTGGTTGTAACCATACTTCCTCATTAGAAACACGTAAACGCTTTACCGTAAATTCACCATCTAAAAAACAAACTGCTATTTTGTTGTTTGCGGGCTCTAAACTTCTATCTATCACCAACAGATCATTATCTTCTAATCCAGCTCCAATCATTGATTGTCCACTAACACGAGCATAAAATGTCGCTTCTTTGTTTTTAACAAGTTCTTCGTCTAACGATAAACGCTGTTCTTTAAAATCATCGGCTGGAGATGGGAATCCAGCAGAAATTCCAGCATCAAAAAATTGCGCTGCAGCGCCATCAATGGTTTCGGGTGTAAAGAAAGCTAAACTTCCTGAGTTATTTTTTATCATTTTACTACAATAATATCGTTAATATTCGTGGTATACTTTGGTGACAATCGCTCTTGACGCATTTTCCAAGTACGCTTTAAATCTTGACTGCCTAATTTAACTTTATGACTTTTATATTTTGTGTTCATACGATCTATAGATTTCATCAAAGGCTGGTGTTTTGGATTCTCAGAATCAAATAAATGCAATTGATGATTATCTGTTGGCACTAATCCTGTAACGATTACTCCCGCTCTTTTATACTTTATCCCTGTTTTAAAAATAGACATAACTGCACTAACAGCACAATTACTTATGATTAAAGAAGAATTTGTTGGATAAGATAAACTCACACTTTTACTTGCGCGATGTTGCTCTAAATCTTTTTTATGCCTATCACTACTCAATATTACAATAATCATATGACAACTAGAACCTTGTTTTCGCAATTTTTCGGCACAACTACTAGCAAACGTTGAGATGCGTTCTTTTATATCTTCAATATCTGAATATGTATACTCAAAACTTCGTGTAGTTGCTATGGCACGTTTATTTTTAGGTTCATCCAATAGGATTTTAGAATTCCCTTCTAAGTCTTTTTTCAACTTCCATTCGGTAATTGAAAACGTTTTACGAACCCAATCATCGGAAAGCTGTGTGAAGTCATAAGCAGTTTTACACCCTTTCGCTTTTAATCGCTTTTGCAAGCCTCTACCTATTCCCCAAACATCTCCAATTTTTATCCATTTTAAGGCTTTGATTCGTTTGTCTTCAGAATCTATAACATATACACCTTTGGTCTCATCTGGGAACTTCCGAGCCACTTTATTTGCCACTTTAGACAAAGCTTTGGTTGGAGCAACACCAACACAGGTAGGAATACCCGTCCATTTTAGAATACGTACTCTCATCTCATTTCCGTAGTCATCAAAATCATAATGATTAAAGCCTTTAAATTCTAAAAAAGCTTCATCTATACTATAAACCTCAACATCTGGTGTAAACTGTTTTAATAGGGTCATTACGCGACTACTCATGTCACCATACAAAGGATAATTAGACGATAATACTTGTATCTGATTTGCTTTACAGAAATTTTCCCATTTAAAAATAGGAGCTCCCATTGGCAAGCCAATAATTTTAGCTTCGTCGCTACGTGAAATCACACAACCATCATTATTACTAAGAATAGCAATTGGTATTCCTTGTAAATTAGGATTAAAAACACGTTCACAAGACGCATAGAAATTATTACAATCTACAAGTGCAAACATATGTGTAAATATACAAGAAAATGTTTGAATGTTATTGTTTTATTTTAATCAAATTGTTAGAGCTTAGTCTTCAGTATATTCCAAAATATCTGCGGGTTGACAGTCTAAAGCTTTACAAATAGCTTCTAGTGTTGAAAACCGAACCGCTTTAGCTTTCCCAGATTTTAAAATAGATAAGTTTGCTGTGGTAATACCAATAATTTCTGCTAAGTCTTTACTTTTCATTTTACGCTTAGCAAGCATTACATCAAGATGAACTAGTATTGGCATAATTTAGATGGTTAAGTCGTTTTCTTCTTTAAGAACACCTCCATTTTTAATAAAATCGGAAAAGATTAATAAACCTATCCCTACTAATATTACTAAGAAAGCCATAATACTATTATTTATCAATTCACTTAATTTGAATTCACGTATAACAATAATAATATAAAGAAATCTACAACATGCAAAAACGATAAAAATTAAACCAGAATGTTTAAATTTAAGCTCACTAGTGCTATTAAAAAAACCCTCTTTTATAATGTGCTTAATTCCTTGTTGAACTTTAAAAGATCCTGTCAGAATTATAACTAAAAGCCCAGTCAATATTAGGTTATTAAAAGCACCTAAAACATGATTTTCATAAACTTTTGAATAGTAAATATCAGGAATTACAAGCATTATGCTCTGTGTTCCAATTAAAATGAAAGTTAATAGGTTTATGAAAACTAACAATCGGTATAACAACTTTACTTTTTTCATACTTATGTATTAATAGTTATATGTAGATTCATTTACCCAATGAAACTTTCGATTAATAAGCCTAAAATTAGTCTCTTTTTTTCTTTTGAAGTGAATCTGAAGAGAATCGTGATCAAAAACGCCATTTAATTTTAATAGTTCTGGATTGTCAAAACTATAGAAAAAATGCTGTGGAATAGAATCTGTTTCACGATTAAAAACAATTTCTTTTTGATTTGCATTAAATTTAAATTGATATCTATCTATAGAGTCATTCATTTTTTTTACTGCCGCCTTTTTCTTATAGTTTACAATTAAATAGCGCCATCTATAAGAATCTGATAGTAGTGGTTTTAAAGTATCGCCATTCTTTATAAATAATTGAGACTCCCAAATTCCATAAAACTCAGATTTTGATTTTAGCTGTTCTTTAAGTTCAAATCGAACGAAACATTGAACAGCAATAATTAGAGTTAATAAAATAACCACAAGACCCTTAGCTCCTGTTATTATTCTTTTTAAAGTTGTACTCATTGAGGGTATATAATAAATCACTTTCTCCACTGCTTCATTTTTAAAAAAGACATTGATTACACGTTGTTTATCTGGCCATAATAAAACAAGTGCCATTAAAACAAGATGCATCGAAAATAATTTCACAGGAACATCATAAGAAAGATTCATCATAACAACATTAGCCATTACACCAATAATGATCATACTTCCTATAGTTAACGTTTTACGATAAAGGAGTAATACTCCTCCAAGAACTTCAGTAAAACCTATAAAGATATTATAAGCCATAGAGTGCCCCATAAAAGTCCATGCCAATCCCATGGGAGACATCTCTCCTACTGACTGTAACAATAGTTCTAAACTAGGATCTCCAAACTGACCATGAAATATTTTAGCAAAACCATAAAAGAGCATTGCCAAAAACAATGATATTCTAATGATAACTCGAAGCCAATGGAACAAGATATTATAAGATGATCTCTTAGCATCTACAATGGACCAAATCACAGTTATTAGTATCGCCAAAATTATATTTAATCCAAAACGAACATAATCATAAGAACGATCACCACTTCCAGTACTTTGCATGTCGAAATCTGCTCCCCAATTAAGAATGTTACCAGCAAACCAACGCAAAAAACCTTCAAATAATGGTGCTAAAAACAGTAGTAAAACAAATAAAACGAGATAAGTGAATACCAATTTAAAACCTATTTTTTTTATAAAGCTCCAATTATTATTTTGTGTGTTGTCAAAATTCATTTCGTAGTTTGTTTATTTTAATTTAAATCGGCTATAGTTTATTATCGTTTTTCGATAACAAATGTAATAAAATTATTGATAAACAATAATTTTTTATTTAAAAAGAATGATTGTATTGGCTTACGAAAACTTCTAATTTCTATCTTTCATTATTTATATTTGTAGTTATGGATACAACAATAAAATACATTAGAAAAGTACCCGTATGGAAAGTCATAATTGGATTTGCTTCAATATGCCTTGGTGTTTTAAGTCTTTTGCAATTAATTTATTATGGTCTTGTTTTTATTTTATTTGGCGTAATGATGTTAAAATCTGAAGGTTCAGAAATAAATTTAGAATCAAATACCTATAGAAAAATCACTTCTTTTTTAGGTATAAATTTTGGTTCATGGAAAACACTCAATAACCCAGAATATGTTTCTGTTTTTAATACAACAGAAGATATAACATGGAGATATATAACTGCTGAGACAACAAATACTTTTCCAATTATAGTTTTAAATATATTCTATGAAAGAAATAAGAAAATCACAGTCTATAAAACTAAAAGCCCAAAAGATGCCTTTGATGTTGCGTCACATATTGCAGATGCTTTATTGATAGACCTTTTAGATGCTACTAGAAAAGGCGATTATAAATGGGTAGATAAAGCTATTTTTAGAGAAAAAGGAGAACTTATTTACATCGATTAATTGTGATTAATGCTACCAAAAAAACTTAAACAGAAATTAGATATTCGAAAGCAAAACCAATCCTTTCGACAATTAGGCAACTCAAAGCAACACATTGATTTTTCATCAAATGATTATTTAGGTTTTGCGCAATCTAAAGTAATTTTTGAGCAAGCGCATCAGTATTTAATTACTCACAATTACATTCAAAATGGTGCAACAGGTTCTCGATTATTATCAGGAAATCATCAGTTGTACTCAGAAGTCGAACAACAAATAAGTAAATTCCATAATTCTCAAAGTGCTCTTATTTTCAACTCAGGTTACGATGCTAACTTAGGCTTTTTTTCATCTGTACCGCAACGTGGAGATATTATTTTGTATGACGAATATTGTCATGCATCCATTCGCGATGGTATTGCAATGAGCCATGCAAAAGCCTATAAGTTTGAACACAATAATCTAGAAGAATTAGAACGACTTATTCATCGTTATTCTGAACTTATTTCAGAATCTCATCATGAGATTTATGTCGTTACCGAATCTATATTCTCAATGGATGGTGATGCTCCAGATTTAAAGGGATTATCAGAACTCTGTAAAAATCAACACACACATCTCATCATTGACGAAGCGCATGCTGTTGGTGTTTTTGGTGAAAATGGAAACGGACTCATAAGCGATTTACAACTTGAAAACTTTGTTTTTGCAAGAATTATAACTTTCGGGAAGGCATTAGGCTCGCATGGTGCTGCAATTTTATGCCATCAAAGTCTTAAAGATTATCTGATAAATTTTTCAAGATCATTTATTTATACCACTGCACTTCCGCCACATGCATTAGCGACAATTAAAACGAGTTACAATACGATAAGTATACAAAGTGATAACGAAACATCACCAATACAAAAACTACATCATAATATTACATTTTTTAAGGCAGAACTTAAACGGTTAGGCCTTCTACATTTATTTATACCAAGCCATTCTGCCATTCAAAGTTGCATTATACATGGAAATGAAAATGCAAAGCAAACGGCTCTCAAATTGGAAGATCATGGATTTGACGTAAAAGCCATTCTCTCTCCTACAGTTTCAAAAGGAAAAGAACGTTTACGCTTTTGTATACACAGTTATAATTCTTCGGAAGAAATAACCAAAGTCTTACAGTTACTTGCTATTTTTGTCTAAAATCAATTCATTTTTATGATAGATAATTATAAAGTACTTACAACGTTTCCTTATTCAACTGAAGCGCAAATCACAAAATCTAAACTCGAATCAGAAGGCGTTTCTGTGATGTTATTAGACGAAAAAACTATAGACTCAGACCCATTGATAAGTCAAGCTATTGGAGGCGTAAAACTTTTAGTAGCAAACGATGATTTCGAAAAAGCATTACTTATTTATAATAAAATAAGACCTTATGAAGTTGATGCAAATGGAAACCCTATACATTGCCAATCTTGTAATTCTAATCATATTTTGATTGCACCTTTAGAGCGCAAGAATCTATTTCATATGTTATTTCCCTTTTTTGAAAAGACAAAACACATTTGTAATGATTGCAAAACAATTTTTAAATGAATACATATTTCATCACAGGAATTGGAACAGACGTTGGTAAAACTATAGCTGCTGCAATACTTACAGAAGCCTTAGAAGCTGATTATTGGAAACCAATACAGGCAGGAGAATTAGATAATTGTGATACCAAAAAGGTGCAGCATTTAACATCAAATCCAATATCTAAATTTCACGATAATAGCTATGCATTACAAACACCAATGAGTCCTCATGCTGCTGCTGGTATCGATAAAATTTCAATTGAACCTAAACACATAAAACGTCCTAAAACGACTAATAATCTAATTATTGAAGGCGCTGGAGGGTTGTTGGTTCCTATTAATCATAAAAACACTGTTTTTGACCTTATCAAACCAAAAGATAAAGTCATCGTTGTCTCAAGACATTATCTAGGAAGCATTAACCATACATTATTAACAATTAAAATGTTACAAAATAAAGGGTTTGATATTTCTATTGTTTTTAGCGGAAATGAACATAAAACAACTGAAGATATTATTACAAAAATGACAAGCGTGAAGGTTATTGGTCGTATTAACGAAGAGCCTTATTTTGATAAAAATGTCGTTAAAGAATATGCCGAACTATTTAGAGAAAAACTATGAGCTTAAAAGAACGCGATAAAAAACACATTTGGCATCCGCTAACGCAACACAAATTACACCCCGAAACTATTGGTATCACCAAAGCTAGTGGTTGTATATTAACAGATGAGAATGGCAACAAATATATTGACGCTATTGCGTCCTGGTACACCAGTATGTATGGGCATTGTAACCCACAAATAACCCGTCAGGTTGCTGAGCAAATGCAAACGCTAGACCAAGTAGTGTTTAGCGGATTTACTCATGAACCCGCTGTAAAGCTTTCTGAAGCTTTAATTGAAATCCTTCCAGAAAACCAAAACAAGATCTTCTTTAGTGATAATGGGTCTACTTCAGTAGAAATTGGTATTAAAATGGCTTTACAATATCATTTTAATCAAGGCGAAAAACGCAACGTCTTAATTGCTTTTGAAGACGGGTTTCATGGTGACACCTTTGGTGCTATGAGTGTTTCTGGTTTATCAGTTTACAATGGTCCGTTTGAAGATTTTTTTTTAAAAGTAAAACGTATTCCAACACCTAATGGCAAAAATCATGAAGCCATTTTAAAGGCATTAGAAACCATTGTATCTCAACATAAAATTGCTGGTTTTGTATACGAACCATTAGTACAAGGTGCAGCGGCAATGAAAATGCATGATGTGGAAGGTTTAGAACATATTTTAAAATTCTGCAAAGCAAATCAGATCATCACTGTAGCTGACGAAGTGATGACTGGCTTTGGAAAAACAGGACGTTACTTTGCTTCAGATTACATGGAAACCAAACCAGACATTATATGTTTAAGTAAATCTCTAACTGCGGGCTTATTACCAATGGCAATTACGAGTTGTTCTCAACACGTCTATGATGCATTTTATAGTGATGACATTAGCAAAGGTTTATTTCATGGTCACACCTACTCTGCAAATCCACTAGCCTGCACAGCAGCTTTAGCAGGAATCAATCTTCTTAAATCAGAAGATATTCAAAACAATATTAAACGTATTATACAGTCTCACAAACAGTTTGGAGCGCATATAAAATTGCATCCAAAAGTAGAATCAATACGCCAAACTGGAATTATTATTGCTTTAGATTTAAATACAAAAATGGAACGCTATGGGAATTTGCGCGACCAATTATTTCACTTTTTTATGAAAAACGGTGTGTTTTTGAGACCACTAGGAAACACAATCTATATTTTGGCTCCTTTTGTGATTTCTAATGAGCAATTGCAAAAAGTGTATCAAGTAATTGAGGATGCATTAGATACGCTCTAATACCCTTCCATATTTTTGTCTTTTAAATTAATTTCCTCTTGTGTCTTTTTTATAAGGACATAAAGTTTTTCATAAACCCATTCATCATTTTCCCTTTCGGCAATAACCACTATGGTTCCTTTTCCTTTTTCTCCTTTAATAGGAATTCTAAAATTTGCTTCCCCTGAATCATTATTAAAGGTCAAATTCCCTTCAAAAACCCCATCAGTATCAATGTCTTTACCTAGACTATTTTGGACAGCACTATTACTTTGAGCGGCATGTAAAGCATACTCATAAGGTGTAGAAGTTTCAATAATTTTAGAAACCCCAAAAAAAACAGCACCTAAACCAAAAACAAATAATAAAATAACAGTGAAACAACCTCCAACAGGTAAAGCCCAAAGCCAATTTCTGCCAAACCAATTTTTTTTACGTACGTCTTCCATAATTAATTGTCTATTTATAACGATAAGTATAATTCAATCTAAATTTGTTACTTAATTTATGAAACAAATTGGATATTATGTTTACAAAATTATCCTATAGTAGTATTTTTGCCTTAAAATTGTTTTGTTGCAACAACCCATTTCCATAACAGCTATTTCATCTATTTCCCCTTTAGGATCTCAACCAAAAGAGATCTGGGAAAATTATAAAAATGACAACCATTTTTTTACTCAAAAGGATGATAATTTTATTGCTGAAATGTCTTCGGAAATAAAAAAAGAAATTAAAACATTAAAGCAATCTAATGCTAAATACAAAGCCTTAGATAACTCTGTATTATATGCCATATACGCGTCTCGTCAAGCCATTAAAAATGCGAAATGGGAAGCCAAGGATAATTTTGGGATTAATATTGGGTCTTCAAGAGGAGCCACAGCACTTTTTGAAAATTATCATAAAGAATTTCTTCAAAAAAACACAACAAAACCTTTAACATCACCAACCACAACCTTAGGAAACATCTCCTCTTGGGTAGCACACGACTTACAAACTCAAGGTCCAGAAATATCACATTCTATCACCTGTTCTACAGCCTTACATGCCATACTAAATGGGATTGCATGGCTTAATTCAGGAATGTGTGATAAATTTTTAGTTGGTGGTAGTGAAGCGCCTTTAACAGCATTCACAATTGCCCAAATGCAAGCTTTGAAAATCTATGCAAGGCATAAAAGTGAATTTCCGTGTAAAGCATTAGACTTAAGCAAAACCGAAAACACTATGATTCTTGGTGAAGGTGCTGCAATGGCTTGTTTAGAGTTAGGAGAAACAAAAGATGCACTGGCCAAAATTATTGGTATTGGTTATGCTACTGAAATTTTAGAGCACAATGCATCCTTATCAACTAATGCGCTTTGTTTTCAAAAATCTATGGCAATGGCTTTAGGTGATATGAATCCTGAAAACATCGATGTTATCGTCACGCATACTCCTGGAACAATTAAGGGTGATCAAGCCGAAATAAATGCCATTCAAACCCTTTTTTGTAACAAAACGCCTTCATTAACTACTAATAAGTGGAAGATAGGTCACAGCCTTGGTACTTCTGGCCTTTTGAGTATTGAAATGGCAATTATGATGCTCGAAAACCAAACGTTTATTTCAGTTCCTTTCTTAAAACCTGAAACACCTAAACATATTAAAAATATCCTAGTAAATGCCGTTGGATTTGGTGGAAATGCGGTATCTATTTTGCTTTCAAAATAAAATTGCAAGTCCTTTTTAAAGGTCTTATATTTCAGTATTAATTTTTAACACTAACCTATTATGGACTGGTTTTCAGCTTTAGATGGATTCTCTCAATTCTTTTGGATGATTGCACTCATTGGCTCACTCATCTTCATTTTTGTAATTATCATGACCTTTGCAGGAATGGATGGCGGAGACGATTTTGATGGTATTGATTCTGAAATGGATGGTGATGCAGGAATTGGGTTTCAGTTTATCACTTTTAAAAATCTCGTTGGTTTCTTTACCATTTTTGGATGGATAGGTATCGCATGTATCAATTCAGGATTTTCAAAACCTGTAAGTGTTATTGTTGCTTTAGTCTGTGGACTCCTTATGATGAGTATTATGGCAGCCATGTTTTATGGGATGCAAAAATTATCAGATAGTGGAACACTAAATTATAAAAATGCAATTGATGCCATCGGAGAAGTATATCTTACCATTGGTGCCAATCGCTCAAGTATGGGAAAAGTAAGTGTGAGTGTTCAAGGAACATTAAGAGAACTTGAAGCACTTTCAGATTCACTTTCCGAACTAAAATCAGGTACTATCATTCGAGTTATAGATGTCACTAGTAATGGCATATTAATAGTAGAACAAACAAAAAAACCTATAGAACCAATTAAAACAAAAATATATGAATTACCTAGTAACACAAAATAACTTTGACTTAGGCTTTCCTATTGCAGCTGTTGCCGCAATACTTTTCGTCTTCGTATTTTTAATCATTCTTATAAAACGCTATAAACGTTGTCCTTCAGATCGCATTTTAGTGGTCTACGGAAAAGTAGGCGGAGGTAAATCGGCCAAATGTATTCATGGTGGTGCAGCCTTTATTATTCCTGTATTTCAGGATTATGAATTTTTAGATTTAACACCAATTTCTATTGAAGTTAACCTAGTAAATGCATTATCAAAACAAAACATTCGTGTTAATGTACCATCGCGATTCACCATTGGGATCTCAACTGAACCTGGTGTAATGCAAAATGCTGCCGAACGTTTATTAGGCTTAGGTCAAAATGAAATTCAAGAATTAGCGCAAGAAATTATTTTCGGACAATTACGTTTAGTGGTAGCTTCAATGGATATTGAGGAAATTAATAACGATCGTGATAAATTTTTAACGAATATTTCTCAAAGTGTAGAGTCTGAATTAAAGAAAGTTGGTCTTAAATTGATTAACGTAAATATTACAGATATTGTTGACGAATCTGGATACATTGAAGCACTTGGTAAAGAAGCTGCAGCACACGCAATTAATGCAGCTCGTAAATCGGTAGCTGAGAAAACTAGAGATGGATCTATTGGTGAAGCTAATGCCGTACAAGATGAAAGAACTCAAGTTGCTGCAGCAAACGCACAAGCTGTAGAAGGTGAAAATACCGCGAAAATTGCCGTTGCAAATTCTGATTCATTACGTCGTCAACGAGAAGCAGAAGCAGAACGTGTGGCAATCGCAACAGAAAAAGTACAAAGCGCAAAAGCATTAGAAGAGTCTTATGCTGCTGAACAGCAAGCAGAAGTAGCAAGAGCAGAACGTGAACGGTCATCTCAAATGGCAGATATCATTGTTCCTGCAGAAATTGATAAACGTAAAGTTGAAATTGATGCCGAAGCCGAAGCCGAAATGATTCGTCGTAAAGCAAAAGGTGAAGCCGATGCGATATTATTTAAAGCACAAGCTGAAGCTCAAGGACAGTTTGAAGTCTTAACAAAACAAGCCGCTGGTTTACAAGAAATCGTAAAAGCTGCTGGAAACAGTAGTAAAGATGCAGTCTTATTATTAATTGCAGATAAATTACCAGAATTAGTAAAAACACAGGCAGAGGCCATCAAAAATATAAAGATTGATAAAGTAACTGTTTGGGAAAATGGTGGAAATGGTAACGACGGAAAATCGTCTACTGCTAATTTCTTATCGGGAATGTATAAATCTGTTCCACCTTTACAAGACATGTTTAATATGGCTGGTATGGATTTACCAGAATACTTAAAAGGTAAAGACAAAAATGATGTAGAGCCAAAATCAATTCCTAAAAAAACCGAAAACAACGACAATTAATATTTTAAAATCCGCTACTTAGCGGATTTTTTTTATGTATTGATTTCTAATTATATTTACAATAAATCCATTTTTATGAGTTCTGTTTTTAAAATTTATCTTGTGTTTCTAGTCTTCTCTAGCCTTTCTACTCAAGCTCAAACTGATCCCAATATCTTCGAGAAATTCGAATCCAAATTTTATACTATTGATGGCTATCAAATCAATGTTGAAGTTTTAGGAGAAGGCGACCCTATTTTCTTTTTACCAGGAGGCCCAGGTAATTCTCATGATTATATGCAAGGTGCTTTTGGTCACTACCACAAAACCAATACTGTAGTATTTTTTGACTGGCTAGGTCGTGGTAAAAGTGATAATGCAAATGATGTTTCAGAATACAGTGTAGACAACGATGTTGATTTAATTGAAAAACTACGTCAACTTTTAAAACTTGATAAAATATCACTTGTTGGTCATTCTTATGGAACGGTTCCTGCTCAAGCTTATGCTATCAAATATAAAGATCATGTGAAAAATATGGTATTAATCAACGGTTTTCATTCTGGTGCTATGTGGCAAGCTAATTGTGACAGCTATAATCATTATGCAAAAACTCATTTTCCTGAAAAATGGCAGGTTGTAGATTCGCTTCGTTCTTTAGGATATCTATCAAGTCAAGAACCTCTTAAAACAGTTTATGGAAATTTCCCTACAAAATACATTTACTATCACAACACGAAATTACAGTCTAAAGCTCCCAAGACAAAACATAGAGGTTGGGCAGGAGACGTCTATACAACGATTATAGGAAAAGATGGTGATTTTGATGTGTCTGGAAGTATGATTAATCAAGATTATCGTCAACAATTAAAATATATAAAAGCAAAAACATTAGTTATTGCTGGTCGATATGATGGTGTTTCCACACCAGAATTTGCTGTACAATACAAATTATTTATGCCACAAGCACAGTTTGAAATGTTTGAACAAAGTGGTCATAATCCGTACCTTGAAGAACCTGAAAAATTTTATACAGTTTTTGATAATTTTATGAACATAAAATAGGTATTTTTGAACTCTATAAAGACCATCATATACTATGAGCGAGACGAGACATAATTGGACTAAAGAAGACATTTTAGAAATTTATAACACGCCTTTAATGGATTTGCTATATAATGCAGCAACGATTCATCGTAAACATCATGATCCAAATACGGTTCAAGTATCAACTTTATTATCTATAAAAACTGGAGGATGTCCTGAAGATTGCGGATATTGCCCACAAGCCGCACGATATCATACAGATATTGAAGGTAATGACCTTATGTCTGTTCAACATGTAAAAGCGCAAGCACTACGTGCAAAATCATCAGGAAGTTCTCGCATATGTATGGGAGCTGCATGGCGAAATGTAAAAGATGGTGAGGAGTTTGATCAAGTTTTAGAAATGGTGAGAACCATTAATAAACTAGATATGGAAGTCTGCTGTACATTAGGTATGATTACTGAAAATCAAGCACAACGTCTTGCCGAAGCTGGCTTATATGCTTACAACCATAACTTAGATTCTTCTGAAGAATACTATAAAGAAGTGATTTCTACTCGTGGCTATGAAGACCGTTTAGAAACGATTGATAACGTTCGTAAAACTAATGTTACGGTTTGTTCTGGAGGCATTATTGGTATGGGAGAAAATGCCGAAGATCGTGCTGGCATGTTGGTCGCTTTATCAACACTAAACCCACAACCAGAATCTGTTCCAATTAACGCTTTAGTAGCCGTAGAAGGAACACCTCTTGAAGACCAAAAACCTGTTTCTATTTGGGATATGATAAGAATGGTTGCAACAACACGAATTGTTATGCCAGAAACGCAAGTACGTTTAAGTGCAGGTCGTACTGAAATGACTCGCGAAGGTCAAGCGATGTGTTTCTTTGCTGGAGCAAATTCTATTTTTGCTGGAGACAAATTACTAACAACGCCTAATCCAGATGTTAATGCGGATATGGAAATGTTCAAGATGTTGGGATTAAATCCACAAAAGCCATTCATTAAAAAAATGCAACCTGAAACAGTTGAAGCTCAAGATTCACAATATCAAGCTTTAGGTGAAAAACCAAAATGGACAAGACCTGAGCATAAAATTGAACGTAACGAAGAGGCTAAACAAAAAGCTAAAGTGCTTAAATAAGTTCATCTAAATCACTACTGTTCTACACAGTAATTACAATTTACTATTTAGCTGTTACTAATTATAAAATTAAAAGATAGAAAGAATAGGCGATAACGCCTATTCTCTTTTTTACATCGGAGATTAAACGTTTTTTACTAACAATTAATTCCATTTCATAACGTTTCATTAACTTTGAGCACTAATTTTTTTTGATGTCCACATTGAATCTTCAAGACATTCCTCGGGTAAAAAACATCACGAAAGAGGAATTTATCACAAACTATTTTAAACCACAGCAACCTGTGGTTATAGAGCATTTTATAGAAGATTGGCCTGCTTATAATAAATGGAATTTAGACTATATAAAAACCATTGCGGGAGACAAAACTGTTCCGCTTTATGACGACAGACCTGTAGATTATAAAGATGGTTTCAATCAACCTCATGCAAAAATGAAAATGAGCGAGTATGTTGACTTGCTCAAAAAAGAACCCACGAAGTATCGTATTTTTCTCTGGAATGTCTTAAAGGAAATACCACAACTACAAAGCGATTACACGTATCCAGATTTTGGATTAAAACTAATGAAGAGTCTTCCAATGCTGTTTTTTGGAGGAAGAAACTCACACACCTTTATGCATTATGATATTGATTTAGCCAATATTTTTCATTTCCATTTTGAAGGTAATAAACAATGCATCTTATTTGATCAAAATCAAAATGATCACTTATATAAAATTCCACATTCGTTAATCACAAGAGAAGATATTGATTTCTCAAATCCGGATTTTAACAAATGGCCAGCGCTTAAAAATGCTATAGGTTGGCAATGTGAGTTAAATCATGGCGAAGTATTATACATTCCTGAAGGGTATTGGCATTATATGAAATACCTCACTCCTGGATTTTCTATGAGTTTACGAGCTATTGCTAGACGCCCTAAAAATCTAAGTAAAGCTATTTATAATGTTTTAATAATGCGTCATTTTGATAATATAATGCGACGTGTTAAAGGTCAAAAATGGATAGATTGGAAAAACGAACAAGCTATTACTCGCACAAATAAGAGATTTAACTAAAAGCAATTCATAATTGAAAACTTGTGATATATTTGCAAACTCAAATTTTAAAAAACAATTAATTTTTACTACATGAAAAACATACTTTTAATTATTGCTTTAGTTTCTGTATCAGTATTAAATGCGCAAGCATATAAAGGAAAAGGCGATCAAAAGTTTCAAATTGGTGCTAATATTCAAGATGAAGCAACAGGTATCACAGTAACTTACGATTACGGATTAGGAGAAAACATATCTGTAGGAATTTCATCTTCATATGCTTTAGGAATTGATGATCGTTTAAATATTGGTTTTGGTGATCGTTTTGATTTAAAAGCAAGGTTTAATGCCAATTTAGGTAATGTTATAAATATTGATGAAAATTTCGATTTTTATCCTGGTCTAAGCTTAAGCTTAAAAAACTTTGGAGGACATTTAGGTGCCTGTTATTTTTTTAGTGAAGGATTTGGTTTATTCACTGAAGCTACATTTCCATTAGCAAAATATAGTGACGATAAATCTGATATAGGCTATTATATCCATAATCAGTTTGCTTTAAATATCGGTGCAGCTTTTAAATTCTAAAAGTTTAAAATATAAAAAAAGCCCTAAGACTATTAGTTTTAGGGCTTTTTTTTATGGGATTAACGCTCTTATCTTATCATAAACTAAATGGCTTTCCCAACCTCTATATAAAAGATAATCTGCTAGTTTTTTACGCTTCTTTTGAAGATTGGTCTCTCTTAAGCTGTCAAACTTTTTTTCAGCAAGTGTATTAAACGTATCATAGTAATCTTCATCTATAATTTCTTTTAAAGCAATTGAAATAATTGTTTTGTTGATATCCTTGCGTTTTAATTCTAGTTGCAAACGTTGCTTTCCCCATTTTTTTATTCTAAACTTCCCTCTAACAAAAGTTTTAGCAAAGCGCTCTTCATTTAAAAAATTATGTTGAAGTAAATGCACGATAATTTGATCTCTTGCTTCAGGAATCATTTTCATTTCATACAACTTTTGAGTAACTTCTTTATGACAACGTTCTTGATAAGCGCAATACCGCTCTAATCGTTTTTGCGCTTCATCGACAGTATATGTTTTTTGTAGATACATCCTGCAAAAATATAACTTTATGTTAATAATGAACCATCATAAAATGCTCATTAATAAGTATTTTTGTTTAAATTAGCCTGTTTTCTTTTTAGCAAGATTAATATTTATTATCCCTATGAAACAAAATTACACCCCAATTCTATTAGCATTTCTACTTGCTTTTATGTCTAGTTATGGACAAGTAACAATACATTCTGAATCTTTTGAAGGAGCGCCAAATGTTGGCTATACATCTACTGGTGTGTTTTCAGACGGAACAGATGATTATTTTGATTTAATAGGTGATGCAACTGACCCTACTGGTGTGCCAGCATATTCTGGCATTGATGGAACCAAATATTGGGCTGGTGAAGACACTCAAGATGGAGCTAACCCAGTTGGATCTGGAATTTCAACTGTAGGCATTACATCTATTAATATTTCTGGATATACCTCAGTTAACATTTTAGGCTTGTTTGGAGCCGGCAGTTCTGGAGCATATGATGACCCAGAATATATTAGAATATATAGTCAAATAGACAGTGGCGGTTATACTTTAGTTGGTGCTTTTGAAGGAACCGGTGGATTCAATACAACTTTAAACCAAGATACGACCTTTGATGGTACCGGAGATGGAACAGCTTTAACAACTGCTTTACAACAATTTTCATTTGCAATAGGGACAACAGGTAATACTTTGGATTTACGAATTGATGTTTTTATGACGGCAGGAAATGAAGCAGTAGCATTTGATAACATTGAAGTAGAGGGAATCTCTTCATGCACAGATGCTGTAGATTACGCTAACATACAATCTCCAACCGCATCACCTCAAACAATTACCGTTGGAGATACTTTTAATGTGTACGCACAGGCCTATGAGGCAGGAGTCACTGAAGCGGCAGGTGCAGGTGCAGGTATTGAAGCCTGGATTGGTTATAGCTCTACAAATGACAATCCAAGTAATGCTGGATGGACTTGGACTGCTGCAACTTTTAATGTGCAATCTGGAAATAATGATGAATTTACTGCAGAAATTGGTTCTGGATTAGTTACTGGCACTTATTATTATGCTACTCGCTTCCGCTTAAATAGCTGTGGTTTTGTTTATGGTGGTACTGGAGGTATCTGGAGTAGTGATTCTGTACAGCTCGTTGTAGACCCTGATACGGCAGATTTTTGTAATGTTGATTTTCCGAAATTAGGGAATATTACAACAGGAGCAACACATAACGTCTATGCTCAAGTTTATGAACCTGGAGTAACTGATGCAGTAGGGCAAGGAGCGAATATTCTATCTTGGATAGGTTATAATACAACCGATAATGATCCAAGCATTGGAGCGGGATGGACATGGGTGGCTGCCACTTATGACTCTGATTCAGGAAACAACGATCAATACATCGCAGACATTGGTGCCGTTATTGGTTCTGCAGGCACTTATTATTATGCAAGCCGTTTTCAATTAAATGGTAGTACTTATACTTATGGAGGAATTCAATCTGATAACGTAGGAAACTTTTGGGATGCTGTCACTAATAACTCAGGAATCCTTACAGTTACCGATGCCCCTTGCTCTGATCTTTTTATTTCAGAATATGTAGAAGGCTCTTCTAATAACAAATTTATAGAAATTTATAACCCAACAGCATCTTCAATATCTCTTACAGGCTATGATATTCAAATTTATTCTAACGGAAGTACATCAGCAGGCACAACTATTGCTTTAAGCGGTACAGTTGCATCTTATGACGTGTTCGTATTAGAAAATTCAAGTGAAGGTCTAGGCTTTGCTTCCGACCAACAATCTGGGTCGCTTACATTTAATGGAGATGATGCAATAGCCTTACGTAACTCCAGTACAATTATTGACGTTGTAGGAGAAATTGGTTTAGATCCAGGTTCGCAATGGACAGGAACTTTATGTACGCAGGGAACTGCCGATGGTACTCTCGTGAGAAATAGTACGGTCCAAAGTGGAGATGATGATGGTGGCAATACTTTTGACCCAGATACCGAATGGAGCTGTTACAGTTCTAATGATATTTCAAATCTTGGAAGTCACACAAGTGATTGTCAAGGTACCAGTCCAGAAATTCAACTTGTAGATAATACAGCAACTAACCAAAATTGCGGTTACACTATAGATTATGGTAATGTTGCTAGCGATGGCAGCACGTCTGATCTTACCTTTGATATAGAAAATGCAGGCTCAGCAGACTTAGATATCAGTTCTTTTGGCATAACTGGTGATTATACTATTATTTCTCCAGCAACACCTTTTACGGTTACCTCTGGAAATACACAAACTGTTACTGTTAGGTTTACACCATCTGCTGATGGCACCAGAACAGGTGTGTTAACCATTAATAATAATGATAGTAATGAAGCTGCTTGTGCTGTAAATTTAACTGGTGAAGGTTTTACTCCTGCACCAGAAATAGATGTCGAACGAAATACACTAGCTTCTATAACTAATGGTAATGCTGCAAATGCAGGTAACAATACTATTTTTGCAACTACTGTAATTGGTAACACTACTGCTCCTAAAACTTATTACGTAAGAAATGAAGGTACTGCAAACCTAACCGTGTCTAGTATTACCTCATCAAATAATACAGAATTCAATATCTCAACTAACCCTGCCCCATTTACTTTACTTCCAACAGAATCTATTGTTTTTGAAATTGAATTTTCACCAACAACAAATGGAACCCGAAGCTCAACTATTACCTTAAACAATAATGATAGTGACGAAAATCCTTATACATTTGGAGTTGAAGGCGACGGTGATTGCGCAGCATCAAGCTTAACAATAACGCCAACAACAGGACCAGAAAACACGATTGTAACAGTTACTGGAACTAACTTTGGAGGTTCAACAACAGCTACAGTTAATGGCTTAAGTGCTACTGTAAGTATAATTTCTGCTACAGAAATTGAAGTAACAATCCCTTCTGGCGCTACAACGGGAAGTTTAGAAATTAATGATGATCTAGGTTGTTTAAGCGCTGAATTGTTTACAGTAATTGATGAGCTTATCTCTAGCTGTGAAGGTAGTGCTGGTAGCACACCAACTGATATTTTTATTAGTGAAATTACAGACCATGGAACCGGTTCACACTCTTATGTTGAATTATTTAACGGTACTGGAGCTAGTGTTGATTTAAGTGATTATGAAATTAGAATTCATAATAATGGAGCAGCAACAGCAACGAATACGATACCGCTTACTGGCACTGTAATTAATAATGATGTTTTTGTTGTTGCTTTTGGTAGTACTGATGCAACTACGGCTCACGCTGCTCATGGTTACGATTTGTCTGATAATGCAAGTGGTATTAATGAAGATGACAATATTAGACTATATAATACCGCTACTACTACTTGGATCGACCTTTGGGGTGATACTACTGGAAGTGTTTTTACTATTGCTTCTAAAGATTATACTTATCGTAGAAAAAATACTGGAATCGTTGCTCCAAGCACGACTTGGGATAGTAATGATTGGGATAGTTTCACTCCAGTAGATTATAGTGATATTGGAGCTTATGATTTTTCAACTGGAACACCTCCAACAATAACTGTTCAACCAAACACACCATCAACAAGCTGTGATCTTACGGCATCAATAAGTATAACTGCTACAGAAGGCTTTGTTGGAGGCAACTCCTTAGCCTATCAATGGTATTTTACAGCTCCAGGAAACACAAGCTGGACTGCAGCTACAAATGGAGCAACATATAGTGGAGCGACTAGCGCTACCCTTAATATTTTAAATACTTTAAGTTTAGATGGGTACCAATATTATTGTGAAGTTAGAGAAGATACCGCAACATGTTATACAGCAACAAATGCTGTAAAACTTAATGTAGCAACAACAACTTGGGATGGAGCAGATTGGACTAATTCAACACCTCCAGATATTAATACTATTGCTGTTATTGACGGTGATTATGACACTTCTACACATGGAAGCTTTAGTTCTTGCCAATTAATAGTTAATTCTACATATACATTAACTATTAATAATAATACATTTATTGAAGTTGAAAATAATCTTACTGTAGATGGTAATATCTTAATAGAAACGGATGGTTCTTTTGTTCAAAATAATAATAGTGCAATTGTAGATGGCGCTGTATTGAGTGACAAAACAAAAATTGTAGTTGAGAAAGAAACCGCTATTTTAAACTCTCCGCAAGAATATACCTATTGGAGTTCTCCTGTATTTGGTGAAGTTATTAGTGATGGTCTAAATGAGTCTGCTGTGCAAAGACGTTTTTGGTATAATGGCCAAAACTTTAGAGACTCTACTTATGAAACTTCTAATGATGATACTACGAGTACTGGTCAAGATGATATTGATGATGATGCAAACGATTGGCAATATGCCACAGCAGGATCAACAATGTCAACAGGAGTAGGCTACGCAGCAACACATGCTGCTATTGGTTATATTGGTTCAGCACGTTATAAATACACCTTTGAAGGTCCTTTTAATAATGGAATTTATAACATTCCAATTTATAGAAATGATGCCGAAACTAACGATAATAACTGGAATTTTATAGGTAACCCTTACCCTTCAGCAATAGATGCTGACTTATTTTTAGCGGCTAATGGCAGTGTCGATCAAACAGTAGGTGCTACAAATGGTGCTATCTTTTTCTGGTCTCACAATACAGCTGCTGATGGAAGTACCAATGGTAATGAAGCCTTAAACTACTCTCAAAGCGATTATGCTATAATTAATGGTACAGGACAAACAGCTGGTGGTGATGGCGTTGTTCCAAATCGTTTTATTCCTTCAGGTCAAGGTTTCTTTGTCTCAATGACTAATGCTGCGACATCAACAGTCGTTTCTGGAAGTATTAGAACAACCGATATTATTTTCAATAATAGTATGAGAGTTACCGGTAATAATGCTCAATTTTTTAGAACATCTAATGTGTCTGCTTACAATAAAATACGATTAGATCTGACATCAAATAATGGTATTTTCAATCAAATACTAGTAGGTTATGTTAATGGTGCTACAAATGAAGATGACGGGATGTATTATGATGCACACAAAAACTTGTCAATAAATGCAAATGCTATCTTATACTCACTTATAGATACAGAAATTGATAAGAAATATGCAATACAAGGAAAAGCGCCTAATGATTTAACATTAAATGAAGTAATTTCTTTAGGGTTTTACTCAGTAATTGAAGAACCTACAATTTACACCTTAGCTATCGCTCAATTACAAGGTGAATTTATGACCAATAATACAGTTTATCTTAGAGACAATTTATTGAACATTACACATGATTTGAATGCAAATAATTATTCGTTTACTTCAGAAACTGGAGAGTTTAATTCTCGCTTTGAAATTATTTTCCAACCTGAGACACTTTCTGTAACTGAAAATGAAATCACACCTAACGAATTATCAATTATTGAACTTGGTGATGGAAATGTTAAATTTTCAATAGGCAATAGTTTAGTGATAAAACACATTGAAATTATTGATGTTGTTGGGAGAACAATTTATAAGCTTAAAGGAAATAATGCTACTGAAATTTATAACTTATCTCGCCTAAGTCAATCAACATATATAGCTAGAGTAACGCTTTCAAACGGACAAGTAATTACTAAAAAGGCAATAAAAAGAAACTAAACGTTGCTATTAACGTGAAGTAAAGAGGTTTTGGTTTTATACTGAAACCTTTTTTTATTTTTACTAGTTTACAAACTATATCGTAAAGATAATATTAAGTTTCTTCCAGGAGCTGCAATTCCAGAAGAATAGGTTTGGTAACGTTGATCAGTAATATTCTCTAATGACGCTATGACTGTTGTTGAATCAGAGATTTGATATTGAGTTCTTAAATTAAGTGTATACCAAGATGGAGCATAAGGATTGCCATTAGCATCTAATGCATAAATATAATCTTTAGATTGCTCTGATGGCGCTAATTGATTAAATGACAACTCATTATTATATTCAGCAAATGCATCGAATAAAAATTTATCACTTTTCCATACAAAATGTGTGTTTCCAAAACTTGGAGCTATATGCCTCACAGGCACTTCTTTTCCATTGCCTTCTTCTGTTCCTCCAATAATATTATATTGAGATCTAAGTTTTAAATTTTCAGAAAAATTAAGCTGTGCTCCTATTTCAAAACCGTAAATCCACTCTTTAGAAACATTTTGTATGGCTTGAACATTGCTTAGCTCTCCATCATATACAATTTGCGACTCACCATTTAATGTAAAATCACTTCTAACTAAAGCATTATCTAAAAAAGTATAATAAGTTGACATATCTAATACGAATACATCATTAAAATTTAATTTAAGCCCTAATTCACCTCCATAAGCATATTCAGGTTTCAAATTTTGATTTGGCACAACAACCGAACCTGGTTCTGAATCAAACACCTTTCCTATATCATCAATATTAGGAGCTCTAAATGCTGTTGATGCATTAAACCTCCATTGTATCATCTCACTTGGTATCCAACTTATACCTGCTGTTCCAGTAAGTGCTCCTGTATTTAGTTTAGTCTTGTTAAATGGCAGGTTTAAAAACACATTATTTTCAGTAAAATCGGCATTAGCTATAATATGATTATATCTCAATCCTGATTGAAATACTAACTTAGAGTTTGGTTTATATTTAAAGCTCCCATAAACAGCAATAGATTGCCAATCAGAACCTGTTGGATATCTTGATACTGCTGGACTAATTGCATTTGTAATACTATTTATTTCTTCTCCTGTAGAAGCAATACTATTGTAGACATATTCCATTCCATAAAAGAGTTTACTTCTAGAACTTAAACTCTTTTCTAAGTCTATATTTAATGAATAGGCATCTACAGATTCTTCTCTTACATTTCTAATAACTGATTGAAAATCTCTATCAAACCTACTCTCTTGAAAATTTTGATATGCAAAAGTTGTTTGTATTTTATCGTGCAAATTTGAACTACTACTTAATTTCGTAACCTGTAAATTCCCCATAAACCAGCGTTGAGGACCATAATTCCACTCAGCAGAACGTAAATTATCACCTCTATACCTTATTAATCTATCGTATCTAGGATACGTTGAAGTTGTGCTGTAATACAATCCTAAATCAAAGCTTAAATTTTCTTTTGGCTCATATCGTACTTTTTGCAAGAAATTGATTTGGTCATATCCCGTTGAAACTTGAATACGAGGATTTTCATTTTGAATAATAACATCTTCATCATTTATAGTCTCGACATATTCTGGTCTTAAATAATCATCAGGACCATGTTTTCCCATTCTTAAATCATCAAAATCAGTATAACTCACACTACTCAAAAAAGCCCAATTTTTCAAACCAAAATTAAGATCTAAATGTCCTGTTTTTTCTTTATTAGCTGTTGCATATCTCACCGCAGCATTTGAATTAAAGTACAAGGAATCTTTATATGATAATTGCGGTTTTTGAGTATAAAAACTCATAACACCACCAATAGCGTCACTTCCATATACAACCGAACCCGCTCCTAATGTAATTTCGGTGTTTTGGATTGTAAAAGGATCTATAGAAATAACATTTTGTAAATTCCCACCTCTAAATGTAGCATTATTCATTCTAACACCATCAACTGTAATTAGTAATCTATTTGTAGAAAAACCTCTAATCATTGGGCTTCCTCCACCGAGTTGACTTTTTTGAATGTAAACATTACCTGTGCTCTCTAATAAATCTGCACTAGTTTGTGGGTTTTCAAACTTAATATCACTAGCATTAATATTAACGATGGTTTGTGGTATATCACGCTTACTTTGTTCAAATTTAGAAGCAGATATCACAACCTGATCTAAATCTTCTATGCTGGGTTTTAGATAAACTATAAAATCATCTTTTTTAATTTTAGATTTTTTTAGATTTTTTTTAATGTATAGTATATTTTGAAAATAGATCATCTCAGTCTCTTCAAATTGATCTAGAGATGCACTTCCGTCTATGTCTGTTATTACAGATTTATTTTTTTTAAAATTAAATATAGTTACTCCAGATATAGGATTTTTAGTGCCTTCCTCAAGAACTATAACTCTTTGAGAATTACCAATAAAAAATGCAAATAAGAATAAAATAGAAAGCGTAAACTTCATAAACATTATTTAAATACCTGATTGAAAATTTGTAGAGATTTTGGTTTTTTAAAACTGCCCAAATGTAATTCAAAATATAACAATAACATCGTTAGAAATGATTGTCTTTGGTTTGAGTTTAATTTGATATTATCTAGTTCATCAAAATTTATGCCTAACAACTGTTTAAGAACTGTTAAATTATTTCCTGAAACACTATAAACATTTTCTTTTTTAGGCTCAAACAAACCATTATTCAAATTAAAATACATTTGATTAATCTCTGATGTGTCTGGATAAAAACCTAGATGCTTTGTTAAATTTAATAAAAATAATAAATGAAAATTCGAGAATTCTTCTTTAACATCTAACCAACGAAATGTTGTTTCTATATAATTATATAGTTGCAGGTTTTTTTCTTCCTCTCTTAAAACTGAAGCTAAAACTTCAGCTAAAAACATAACAATAGAACTCTTAAAAACATTAGTGTGTAAACTTGTATAATTATAATCCAACCTAACATTTTTTATTGATTGTAATGATTGGTTCTCTCTATAGTTTTCTTCAATTTGGAGTTGAGATAATAATTGGAAATAAGCAACTTTTGAATTTCCTTTCTTACTAGTCATTACGCCTCTAAGCAAATAACTCACAACACCTCTATGCACTGTGAAACACCTTACAATTAAGTCGTTATCTCTGTATTTAACTTTAGAAAGCACAATGGCTTTTGTCTTAATAAGCATGAGAGTAAATTATCTAACAATGAGTACCTTTAATACTTTTGTTTCAAAAGAATCTAAATCGGAAATTAAAAATAAATAAACACCAGAAGCTACTATATTACCTCTGAAATTTTTCCCGTTCCAAATACCTGTTCCACCATCAATAGCAAAATTATAATTAGCTTTTGAAGATCTTTGGTTAACTCTAGATTGAGCTTCAGCAACTAGATTACCTTCTATATCGGTGATTTTCACATTAACGCTTTCGGTTAGCCCAGAAATTTTGATGCCATTATTAATATTATTTAAATCGCTAAAACCTAAAATATTATATTCGGGTCTAACTGGATTTGGATAGATATAAGCCTCTTCTAGTGTCTCCTTAGGTTTTGTTCCTCCAGAAGAAAAAGAAACTAATCCTTTAAATGTAGATATGTATACTCTACCAGATTGTGGGTCTATGGATATATCTGAAATTGAATTCGATGGTAATGGTGAGTTATCTGTTGTAAAATGAAAAATAGTTTCTTGTCCATCAGGTGAAAAATAAAAAATCCCAGAATCTAAGGTTCCTACCCATTTATTATCAGAACCATCTACCTTAATATCTGTGATATACTGATTAGCAAGTAATTCTGTAGGTATTCCGTTTTCTAAAATCACAATTTCATTAACACTTGGATTGGGGTCATTAATGAAATTTGATGTATTAAATAATACTCTTAAACCTTTAATACTACCAATCCAAAGTTGATTTCTACTATCTAAAGCAATCGCTTTCACTTGCGAAGAAGGCATATTTTGCTCTTCACTAAAGACATTATTAATCTCTTGTGTATCAGTATTGTATCCTATAAATCCAAAATTATAAGCTGAAATCCATTTCATGCCACCATTACCAATTACTATTTCTGTAAAACCTAATTCATCAAATAAGGCATCTGGAATTAGTTCTGAAAAACTATAGCCTTGCCATTGTCCACTTGAAGGATCATACGATTTTAGAGCTCTATCAACTTTTGATGTTATTGTCCACATTAAACCATTTCTATCAAACTGTGAGCCTGATTGTCTAATACTTATAAAGTTTGGTGCAGGAGGGTAAACTAATGATTCTAAACCGCTATTCTCTTGATTAAGAAGTATTGTAGCTTCATCATTATTCATTTCTAAAATGCCTTTCTGAAAAGAACTTATAAATACTTGACTTGGGTTAAAAGGGTTAATTGCTATATCAACAAGATTTACGGCAGTCAATAAACTATCATAAGGAATATTATTCCATTCTTCATCTCTTAAAATACTTATTCCTCTTCGTTTTTGTGGATTTGGATTAAAAGACGTTGTATAATCTCCATAAGTTACCCATAATTCTCCATCACCAGCCTGAATTTTAAAAGCTCTATTACTAGAAGGTCCTTGAGGTAAGATAATGTCATATTCTCCAGGAGACTCGTTAATAGTTTTTAAAACCCCTGTTGTTTCTGTTCCTATATATAAGTTGTCCTCGAAAATAGTAGCTGCAACAAAGTTAGTATCGTAATTTTCATTCGTCGAAGCAGTTTGAAGTTCGACATAGTTTTCATTATAAACAAAAACCTGTTCTTTTATCGTAATAATTAATTTATCATCTACCGATCTAACATCTAAAGGTAATGTTGGATAAGTAAATAAAACGTTTAAGTTATCGTTTACCAATTCATACAACGTCTTATTTGATTGTACGGCATATAATTTGCTTCCAACTTTTTGAATGGCAATAAAATCTCCAAAAGAAATTGATGTCCATTGCTGAAAATCAATCAAATTAGGATTTGATAAAGGTGCTTTTCTTATAGCGCCACTTGAAGCACAAGCTGCGTAAATAAAGCCATTAAAAATTGTAGTTTGATTAATAATAACCTGACTCCCAGCATCACCTATAAAATACGTATCACCAAATTGTAATTGATTTAAGTCATACACTGAAATCCCATAGTCTGTTGAAATATAAATAAGACCCTCATTTTCATTAAAATGATTTATTTTTTTAAGAGCTGGGGAAATTGATTCTTTTTCTAAAATATCAACAACCGAGAGTATTTCAGAATCGGCATCAAAGAGAATTTCAATTAATCCTGTTTCATATCCTACAAGAAGTAAATCAAAATCTTCACTATATTTTATAGTAGATATTGTTTCTCCAGATAATCCATTGATCGTTGTTATTGTTTCTATTTCATTTGTAAGCACATCATAACTAAAAATAGCATTCTCTGAAGCTGCATAAATTTTATCGCCTCCTCTAGAGATATCTTTGATTTCAAAATATGAAAAATACCCTTCCCAAAGTCTTGAAAAATCTTGAGAAACACCTTTAAAAGAAACTAAAGCTAAAAGGATAAATATTATTCTTTTAAACATATCAATTATTTTTGTCAAATATATTTATAACTAACGACATTTTCTTCAAAATCATATAACGTTGCCAAATAAAAAAAGCTTCCAGTATAAATCTGAAAGCTTTTATTTTTATTCTTTGTTGTTAATTATACAACACCTTGAGCTAGCATAGCATCTGCTATTTTAACAAACCCAGCCACGTTTGCACCTTTTACATAATCTACATAACCATCAGCACGTGTTCCATATTCAACACAAGATTCATGAATATCATCCATGATTTTATTTAATTTCTCATCCACTTCTGCTCTTGTCCAGCTTAATCTCAATGAATTTTGACTCATCTCTAATCCAGAAGTAGCAACACCTCCAGCATTAGAAGCTTTTCCTGGTGCAAATAATACTTTAGCATTTTGGAGGGCTTCAATAGCTTCTGGTGTTGTAGGCATATTAGCACCTTCAGCAACAGCAAGAATATTATTGTTAATTAACAATTTAGCTTCATCGCCATTTAATTCATTTTGAGTAGCACATGGTAAAGCAATATCACAATTAACAGACCAAGGTCTTTCCCCTTTATGAAATGTAGCTGAAGTATATGTATCTACATATTCACTAATTCTTCCTCGTTTAACGTTTTTAAGATGCATTACAAATGCTAACTTTTCTTCATCAATCCCATCTGCATCATGAATATATCCTGAAGAATCTGATAATGTTACAATTTTAGCACCTAATTGTGTCGCCTTTTCACAAGCATATTGCGCCACATTACCTGAACCAGAAATAACAACAGTTTTCCCTTCAAAAGAATCACCATTAGTTGCTAACATATTTTTTGCAAAATACACACAACCATATCCAGTAGCTTCAGGTCTAATTAAAGAACCTCCATAACTCATTCCTTTTCCAGTTAAAATCCCAGTGAACTCATTTTGCAGTCTTTTGTATTGCCCAAACATGTATCCAATCTCACGTCCACCAACTCCAATATCTCCTGCAGGAACATCTGTATTAGGGCCTATATGTCTATATAACTCCGACATAAATGATTGACAAAAACGCATAACTTCATTATCACTCTTTCCTTTAGGATTAAAATCTGATCCTCCTTTACCTCCACCCATAGGTAGTGTTGTTAAAGAATTTTTAAAGACTTGTTCAAACCCTAAAAATTTAAGAATACTTAAATTTACAGATGGGTGAAAACGCAAACCTCCTTTGTATGGTCCAATTGCAGAGTTAAATTCTACTCTAAATCCTCTATTAACCTGAGTATTACCTTTATCATCAATCCATGGTATTCTAAAAATAATCGTGCGTTCTGGTTCAACCATACGCTCTAAAAGCATCTTTCCTTGATATTTAGGATTCTCCTCTATAAAAGGAATAACGGTTTCTGCAACCTCATGTACTGCTTGTAAAAACTCAGTTTCGTGACTGTTCTTATCTGTTACAAGTTTTAAAAAAGCTTCAATTTTATTTTTCATTTATTAAAGTATTAATAATCTCTGTTGATTTTTGTACGACAAAGATACATTATCTTTAAAATGTTTATGTGTTTTTTTTCATATTCTCAGTGATACTTTAATAAAACATTAATTTAATAATATGTTATTATTTAAAAACTCTTACATCAATCTATTTGTTTGGTAGTTAAAGCAGTTTTTATATATTTGTTAACAAATGAGCCCTCAACAAAATAAAACCTATGACGCTTAATTTTAAACAATTAACTTTTATATTATTTATTACACTTAGTATAAATAAAGGTTATTCTCAACTTGGTTTTTCTCACGAAATTGGTGTTATTACTGGACCTGTAGCTTTCCAGTCCGATTTTGGAGTAAGGAGTGATCTTGAAACCAATGCTGGTAATACTGGTTTTGGAATAGGTATTGTTCACTATATTAACTTTGCATATAGAGCTGATTGTAACTGTTACTCTACAGATACTTTTTTTAACGATCATTTTAAATTACGAAATGAGATTTCTTGGAATAAAACGACATTAAATCATTTTGGAAAATGGGTTGATGCTTCAAGAACAAGTACTGATGCTGAACGTTTACGACAACACTCTGGAGTTGCTCAAAATTTTGATATTGGGACACAAATCGAATTTTTCCCTAAAAGTATTCGTTCATTTCAAGCCTTTAGTTATTCATTTGCTCCATTTGTAAGCTTAGGTGTTCATTTTACATCTTTTAACCCTAAAGTAGAAACCACTTATGGTGATGGGAATATCGAAAATATGGATAATTTCTATCAACCATGGGTA
Organism: Flavobacteriales bacterium 33_180_T64; assembly: GCA_002162685.1. Lineage (GTDB taxonomy): Bacteria > Bacteroidota > Bacteroidia > Flavobacteriales > Flavobacteriaceae > Psychroserpens. The sequence goes on along the minus strand of MAAQ01000020.1, from coordinate 139,796 downwards.
CAAGCTGCAAATCCAGACACCAATGAAGATCCATTCTTATTTAATGAAAGTGGTACAACATGGTCTGTCGTTGGAAGCGTTGGTACACGATATAAACTTACAGTACTTTCTGATTTAATGATAGATTTAAGATGGCAATACTTTTTTAATAATAAAGTTGATGGCCTAGATCATAATTTAAGATCAAACAAAGCTAAAGATTGGTTGGTTTGGTTAAACTTTGGCTATATCTATTATTTAGATTAAAACATAAAAAGACCAAGTAAACACTTGTCTTTTTATGTTATATGACTATTAGACTATTACTACTATCCAATAGCTTGTTTTAAATCTGCGATTAAATCATCTTCATCTTCAATCCCAACACTTAATCTAATTAAAGAATCTACAATACCTGTTTTTTCTCGTTCATCTTTTGGTATACTTGCATGTGTCATACTCGCTGGATGTCCTGCTAAAGACTCAACTCCACCTAAAGATTCGGCTAATGTAAAAATCTTTAATTTTTCAACAATCTTAATAGCTTCATCATAATTATTCCCTTTAGTTGTAAAAGAGACCATCCCACCAAAATCGTTCATTTGTGATTTGGCAATATTGTGATTAGAGTGGCTTTCAAATCCTGGCCAATATACCTTCTCAATTTTTGAGTGAGCTACTAAATACTCAGCAACTGCTTTACCATTTTCACAATGACGTTGCATTCTAACATGTAATGTTTTTATACCTCTTAATGCTAAAAAACTATCTTGAGGACCACAAACTGCTCCACTAGCATTTTGAATAAAATATAAACGATCTGCTAAATTTTTGTCTTTCACAATTAATGCACCCATAACAAGATCACTATGACCACCTAAGTATTTTGTTGCAGAATGCATTACAATATCAGCTCCTAAATCTAAAGGACGTTGCAAATAAGGTGTAGCAAATGTATTATCAACGGCTAAAAGTATATTGTGTTTATTGGCAATAGTTGCAGTGACCTTTACATCAATAATATTCATCATTGGATTTGTAGGTGTCTCTACCCAAATCAATTTTGTGTTTTCATTGACATAATTTTCAATATTAGTGGCATTTTCCATACCAATAAAATGAAATTTAATCCCTAATCCTTCAAATATTGAAGTAAATAAACGATATGTTCCTCCATATAAGTCATTCGTAGAAATCACTTCATCTCCTGGCTGTAATAATTTCAAAACGGCATCAATTGCTGCTAAACCAGAACCAAATGCTAGTCCATGACTTCCATTTTCAATACTAGCAAATGCATTTTCTAATGCATTTCTGGTTGGATTATGTGTTCTAGAATATTCGTATCCTTTATGTCCACCTGGAGTAGATTGTGCATACGTAGATGTTTGATAAATTGGCGGCATTACACTTCCATAAGCTGGGTCATGCTCTTGGCCACCATGTATTGTTTTTGTATTAAATTTCATATGCTGTTTATTAAGAAAATACTCAGTCAGAAACTAGCTGAAATCATTTCAATTTATTGTAGTAAACAACAAATTTAAGGTTTAATTCGTTCTATTCAAATCTATGTAATACCTTTATTGAATGATTAACAGAATCAAGATTGTTTTAAAAAAAATAAGCCTGCCGTTTGCGCTTCTAGCTTTAATTATTTCATGTGAAAAAGAAATAAAAATTGATTTTACAGAACAAAATATCGAATCTTCAACAGTTGCTGAAATAGCTATAAACTACCCAAAAGCAGAGGGAACAAAAGACGTTGCTAACCTGATAAACAAAACACTTAAAAATCATATTATTAGCCAAACAAATTTTAATAAAGACACGCTCACTAATGCATCAATAAATGATGCTATCAAACAGTTTAATAACGACTTTAATAATTTTAAAAACGACTTTCCCGACTCTACTCAAAAATGGGAAATTTTTATTGATGGAGAAGTAACCTATCACTCTCCAGAAGTTATTAGTATTGCTGTAAATTCATATTTGGATACTGGTGGAGCTCATGGAAATACTAATGTGAGATTTTTTAACTTTAATTCGCAAACAGGTAAATTACTACTTAATAAAGATCACATAAATAATATCAAGGCACTTTCAAAAATTGTTGAAGAAAAACTCAAAGATGAATTAGAACATCATTCAGGAAATGAACCTATAGAAGATCTTTTCTTCGGTGAAGGTTTTCAGTTACCTGAATCTATAGGCTATAGTGATGAAGGTATAATTATATTATACAACCCCTATGAAATTGCTTCATATGCTCAAGGAATTATAGAATTTACAATTCCTTTTGAAGAGATTAACTCATTTTTAAACCTAAATTAATCTGCATTTTTAGAGAGGCGTCTTATTACTGGCTCAACAGTAAGTCCTTGACCAATAATTGAGAAAACAACAATAATATAGGTAATCACTAAAAACAAGTCACGGTGCATATCTTGTGTCAAGCTCAATGCTAAAGCTATTGATATCCCTCCTCGTAATCCTCCCCAAGTCATAATTAAATTGGTGTTTTTTACAAATTGTAGTTTTTTATCAAAAAACTTAATAGGTGCCCAAAGCGACATATATCGACTTAGTAAAACTAATGGAACCGAAATTAATCCAGCAACAACATAATTCAACTCAAAATTAAGGACCAGCATTTCCATACCTATCATTACAAAAAGAACCGTATTAAGAAGCACATCTACTAATTCCCAAAATTTATCTACATACGTTTCAGTGATTTCAGACATAGCCGTTTGCCTAACGGTATCATTACCTACAATTAATCCAGCAGTAACCATGGCTAAAGGCGCTGATAAATGCCAATGATGTGCCAATAAGCTCCCTCCCATTACTGTAGCAATAGTAATAATAACCTCAACTTCATAATCATCAATTGACTTTAATAATTTATACGTTATATATCCTAAAATAAGACCAAGTGCGATACCTCCTAATACTTCTTGTCCAAATAATTTCATGATACCAGATACTTCAATTGCCGCATCTGGCACTTTTGCTATTGCAAAAATGGTCAAAAACACAACAACACCTACACCATCATTAAACAAGGATTCTCCAACAATTTTAGTTTCTAACTTTTTAGGCGCTCCTGCTTTCTTTAAGATGCCTAAAACAGCAATTGGATCTGTAGGAGAAATTAAAGCTCCAAACAACAAACAGTAAATAAAAGCAACTTCTAACCCTAAAAATTGAAGTAAATAATAGGTTAAAATACCGACTAAAAAAGTTGACACTAAAACCCCAAAAGTGGCAAACACTAATACAGGCCAGCGTTGAATTTTAAGTTGATTGAAATTAGTATGTAAAGCTCCTGCAAACAGTAAAAAACTCAACATAATTTCTAATAAAACAGTTTCGAAATCTATTTGCGAAATAAAGGCTTTTTCTCTAAGCAATAAGGTGTCATCAAACTGCCCAACAACAACTACAATTACTGTAAACACTATAGTAATAAGCATTAAACCAATAGTGATAGGTAGTTTTAAAAGCTTAACGTTTATATATCCAAAAAGAGCAGATAATACAATTAAAATCGATGCAATTGCATAATAATCCATAGGTGCTTAAATTTTCGATAAAAGTAACTAATTTTACTTTTAAATCTATTTACTTTGCATATAACAAACTAAAAACATCCTCTAATTCATACTGAGGTTTTTTATGCAATCCTATGAAGAAAATTTTCTACCTTAAGACCTGTAATACCTGTGTAAGAATCATTAAAGCATTAGATCTACCAAATACTACTGCTTTTCAAGATATAAAAGAAGAAAGCATAACGGTTAAACAATTAGAAACACTTAAACAACAGGCCGGCTCTTTTGAAGCATTGTTTAGTAGGCGAGCAAAGCTTTATAAAGACATGGGATTGAAAGACCAAAACTTATCTGAAGCAGATTATAAGCATTATATTTTAGAACATTATACATTTTTAAAACGCCCAGTTATTGTTTTTAACGACCGTATATTTATTGGCAATAGTTCAAAAACTGTAGACGCAGCTAAGACTTTTATCCATTCTCATGAATAGTAGAAAATTTGCACTCATTGCCCTATTTTTAGTTCAACTCCTTTATGGATTAAACTATACTTTTGCTAAAAATGTTATCAATGAAGGGTTTGTTCAATCCTTTGCATTTGTGCTTTTAAGAGTCGTTGGTGCAACTCTTCTTTTTTGGTTATTTAGTTTCTTTTTTAAACAAGAAAAAATAGACAAAAAAGACTATATAACGATATTCTTTGCAGCTCTTTTTGGTGTAGGAATTAACATGCTTTTATTTTTAAAAGGCTTAGAATTAACGACACCTATTCACGCTTCAGTAATTATGACAATTACACCAGTAATTATATTAATTCTATCTATTTTCTTTCTTGATGAAAAACTAACAAAACTGAAAGTTTTTGGAGTTGTTTTAGCTTTTTCCGGAGGCGTTTTACTCACTGCTCTAGGCGATTCAAATAGAGTTGGAGATAATGTAGCATTAGGTAATTTATTTATTTTTATTAATGCAATCTCTTATAGTATCTATGTTATTATTATCAAAAGATTAACGGCAAAGTATCACCCGTTTACTTTTATAAAATGGTTGTTCTTGTTTGGTATTGTTTTCACATTGCCGTTTGGATATCAGGAAACATTAGAAATTGAATGGCATACATTTACACCATACATCTGGTTTTCTGTACTATTCGTAATTGTTGGCGCTACATTTGGAACATATCTTTTAAATCCATTAGCTCTAAATTCGCTAAAAGCATCAACTGTAGGTGTTTTCATCTATTTACAACCTGTAATTGCAGGTGTATTCGCAATTATAATGGGGGTTGACGCAGTAAGTCCTGTTAAATTAGCTGCAATGATTTTAATCTTCGCTGGTGTATACCTCGTCACTAAAAAGCCTAAAAACCTAAGATAAATTTTTTGGCTTTTTCCCTGATTTACGTGTATCTTCTTTTGTTAGGATTTTAAAATTATCAGATTTAGGAAATTGTTTTATTAAGTATTGAAGCTGCTCAGGAAGTTCGGTTAAACTACGTGCTTTTAAATCTATCCATGCACCCAAGATATCACAAGTTGCCAAATGTTGTCCTTTGGAAGTATAGAAATTATGCTCAAACTTAAAAAACATACCATCTTCACTTAATCCAGAAACAGCAAGTGTTACAGTTAATGTTTGCTCTAAAAAAGATTCTTTGAAATAATAAATCTGTTCAGAAAACACGACTGGTCCAATGCCATGAGCTATAAGTTTTTTCATAGAAAACCCATGTTCATTTAAAAAGCCAACTCGTGTATGACTCATAAAATTTAAATAAGCAGAATTCGCCAAATGGCCATTAGCATCAACATCGCTCCAACGTATTTCAAAATCTTTTGTGTACATCATTCTATATTTAAGCTTACAAAGTTATTGTTTTTTATAATGTATGACTATCATTTATAACTTTATGATTTTCCTTACCTTTGCTCAACTTTTAAAATTTGTTCATGATACAATCGATGACAGGTTATGGGAAATCTGTAATACAACTCCCAACCAAAAAAATATCTATTGAAATAAAGTCGCTTAACAGTAAAAATCTTGACCTCAATACGCGAATGCCGTCTATGTATCGTGAAAAAGAATTAAAAATAAGAAAACTAATCGCTTCAAAATTAGTTAGAGGAAAAATTGATTTTTCTCTTTATATGGAAGTTACAGGTGAAGAAACTTCAACTCAAATCAACAAAACCGTTGTTAAACAATATATGCAACAATTAAAAGATGTTGTTGACACAGGTGAAACTACCGAATTACTAAAAATGGCAATTCGTTTACCAGATGCTCTAACTACAGAACGTGACGAAATTGATGAAAATGAATGGAATCAAATTGCTAAAGAAATTGATAATAGCTTAGAAAAAATACAGCAATACAGATTAGATGAAGGTGAAAGCCTAGAGGCCGATTTCTTGACGCGCGCTCAAAATATTTCAGGATTATTAGATGATGTCATTGCCATGGATCCAGATCGTATTGATGGTGTTAGAGAACGTTTAACTAAAGGGATTTCTGATATAAAAGAAAAAGTAGACGAAAACCGCTTTGAGCAAGAACTCGTATATTACATTGAAAAATTTGATATTACTGAAGAAAAAGTGCGTTTAACTAATCACTTAGATTATTTTTCAAAAGCCTTAAAATCTAATGATTCTAATGGAAAAAAATTAGGTTTCATTTCTCAAGAAATGGGTCGTGAAATAAATACAATTGGTTCAAAATCAAACCATGCTCCAATGCAAAAGCTAGTTGTTCAAATGAAAGATGAACTCGAAAAAATCAAAGAACAATTACTGAATGTACTTTAATACCATAGAATTTAAATCAAACTTGTGTCGGAAATAAAAAACAAAAAAAGAGGAAAGTTAATTGTGTTCTCAGCACCTTCAGGTTCTGGAAAAACAACCATTGTTAGGCATTTATTAAAACAAGACGAACTCAATTTAGAGTTTTCAATTTCGGCGACTTCAAGAGAAAAAAGAGGACAAGAAATTCACGGAAAAGACTACTACTTTTTGGATATTAATGATTTTAAAAACAGAATCAAGAACGACGAATTTTTAGAATGGGAAGAAGTATATCGCGATAATTTCTACGGCACTTTAAAAACTGAAATTGAGCGTATTTGGGGAAAAGGTAAAAATGTTATTTTTGATATTGATGTCTCTGGAGGATTACGAATTAAAAAGAAATTTCCGAAAGAGACTCTAGCTATTTTCGTAAAACCACCAGACCTTAATGAACTTATCATACGATTAAAAGAACGTGGAGAAGAAAGTGAAGACAAAATTAGTATGCGCGTTTCAAAAGCACCTGCAGAATTAGCAACAGCACCTTTATTTGATGAAATTGTTCTCAACAAAGATTTGGATAAAGCACTAAATGATGCTTATACATTAGTTTCTAATTTCATTAAGGAATAACTTATGAAAATCGGCTTGTATTTTGGAACCTTTAATCCCATTCATGTTGGGCATTTAACTATTGCAAATCATTTAGCCGAACATAGCAATTTAGATAAAATCTGGTTTGTAGTCACGCCACATAGTCCGTTTAAAAAGAAAAGTTCTCTGTTAGATAATCGTCAGCGATATGAAATGGTATATCGTGCTACTGAAGACTATTCAAAATTAGAACCTAGTGACATTGAGTTTAATTTACCACAACCAAATTATACTATAAATACACTAACCTATCTTCAAGAGAAATATCCTGAACACGAATTTTCATTAATTATGGGTGAAGACAACTTGAAGAGTTTTCATAAATGGAAAAACTACCAGCTCATTCTAGAAAACCATAACATTTATGTGTATCCTCGTATTTCCGAAGGGAAGATAGAAACACAATTTGATAACCATAATAAGATTTATAAGGTGAATGCACCAATTATGGAATTGTCATCTACATTTATCAGACAATCTATAAAAAAGGGTAAGAATGTACAACCGATGCTACCAAAACATGTCTGGGAATATTTGGATGAAATGAATTTTTATAAAAACTAATCTTTCTTTTTCTTATTATTTTACTGGAGGCTCTTCTTCTTCATCAGCAGCAGCAACATCACAATCAGACAATAAAGCTTCAACATACATCGCCCAACTATTACCATCAAAACCTGGTCCTTCAGCCCAAGCAGTTTCTCCTCCTGTAGCCCCTTGTACTTCGGCATGTGCAGCAAAACAATAATTTTCGGTAAGTGCATCCAAACTTATTAGGTAAACCACTTCAGTGGTTCCATCTGCATGAGGTTCTGAATGTTCAAATTGTCCTATTTTAGGATTCCCTGATCCAGTTGTTGGCACCCATTGTTCTTCACAACCACCAATACTTAAATGAGTTAAATCAATAGTCCAATCTCCATTTGTACTATATGTTATAATTAAATTTTCACCATCATTATCAACAGAAACTGTTCCTGCTATATCGTTTTGCCCTGCAATTAAGTTAGTTGTCATACATGGTTCGTCATAAGACGCTCTGCTAAACATTCCTTTACCACTAGTTGAAGCTACTCTAAAGTTTGGATTACTATTCGCTGCTTGTTCAGGCTCTTCATTAATGCTTTCTGTGTCACAACTTAAAAAAACAGTTAAAAAAAGGGCGCTTAAAATAAAGGTAATTTTTTTCATAATAAATAAGATTTGGGGTTAAATCAGAAAGTGAAGTTATAATTATTTACGATTAAACAGTTATTTTTTCGCTGAAGCGGCCTAATAAGAAAGAAAAATCGTACTTAAAAATGATAATATGCATTTTCTAAATGCTCTAAAGTCATCTCTTTTTTATTTAATACTATAGCGATAATATCAAAACGCACCTCAATATCTAATGCATTTGAAATCACATAAGCATCAACGGCTTTTATAATACGTTGCATTTGCTTAGGCTTTAAAAATTGTTGCGGATCACCAAAATTAGCACTTGTTCTTGTTTTTACTTCAATCACAGCTAACGTATCTCCTTTTCTTGCTATAATATCAACTTCTGCTTTTTGATACCTATAATTACGAGCACAAATAGTGTAGCCATTTTTCACTAGAAAATCAACAGCTAAGTCTTCTCCTTTTTTTCCTAATTCGTTATGATTTGCCATAGTTTTAAGGCTTATAATAAGTATCAATATAAGCAATAACTTCATCTTGACTTAAAACTGCAAATTTTTTATAACGTTCATGAACGTCTACAATTTCATCTAAGGCTTTTTGAACTAAAGGCTTATTTCCCCATGTATTTAGATGTGCGACAACTGTTTTTAAACAGCCATTTTTATATGCTATTTGACCAAGAACATGAACAAGCGTAACAGTTACACGTTTAGCCTCATCAAACTCTAACACTTTTAATAGTGGCAAAATATCTTGAGGGTGTGTGCGTCCGCGAAGTTCAATCCCGTGACATATTTCTCTTCGTATTTCTTTATCAGGATGCTTAAGATAAGTTTTACTCCATGCCAAAACAGGAATAGGGTTCTTCTCTCCCATTTTTTTAATTGAACCAATCACAGCATTACGCACACGATGATGACTATCAAACAAACCACCATCCATAAATTCCTGGATTTTATCAAAATGAAATTTTCCAAGCTCACCTGCTGCATTCACTACGGTTTGACGTATAAGTTCATCTTCAGTTTGCATCAATTTTTTTAATACTGAAAGTATTACTGATTGAAACTTTTGCTGCGTATAAAAAATCTTCCCAATAGTTAAATAGCCGGTCTTACGAATGTAAGTATCTTCATCTGAAAAATAAGTGGTGATACGAGTAGTCGTCCCTTGAGATAAATCTGTTGTAATCTCTCGGTTGATTTTTTCAACTAATTGATTTCTTTCCTCTTTTGTTAGATCATAGAATGCCATAATTATTTTTCAAAAACAACAGTACTCTTCCCTTTCTCAACTTTCATCTCAATAGTCTTTCCTAAAATCATTGCTCGATTATCCTTCTCATGACCTGCAGGCATATTAAAGGCGATTGGGAAATCATACTCTGCTAAAGCGTCTAAAATAAGCTGCTCTACAGAAGTTCCCCAAAGTGTTGTGTTTTTACGCATTCTAGACATATCACCAACAAGTAGACCTTTACAGTTCTCAAAATAACCAGCACGCTTTAAACTTTGCAACATACGATCTATATGATATTTGTACTCCCCAATTTCTTCAATAAACAGTATTTTTCCAGATGTATCAATACTTGTTTTAGAACCTAACATCGTATGTAGTATTGTTAAATTTCCGCCAACTAGTGGTCCATTCGCCTCTCCTACTCTATTATAAGACGAGCCTTCTAAAGTATAATTTATGGGCTGCCCAAAGATAGTCGACTTAAACGTCTCTAAAGTATCTTTAATATCGTCTAAATCTTTAGTCAAACTCACACACATCATTGCATGTATAGATTGATAGCCTACATTATGAACTTGATTGTGCAATGCCGTAATATCACTATAACCAATAATCCATTTAGGGTGTTCCTTAAATTTTGTATAATCTAATTGATCTAAAATCCTAACCGTTCCATAGCCTCCTCTAGCACACCAAATTGCACCAACAGATGGATCATCTAATGCATTTTGGAAATCTTCACAGCGCTCAGCATCAGTGCCTGCAAAATGATCGGCTTTACTAAACACATGTTTTCCTACAACAGCATGTAAACCCCAACTTTTTAATAAAGCTACTGCTTGGCTAACTTCATCAGTTCTATTTTTTAATATTCCAGAAGGCGCAACAATAGCAACTGTATCTCCAGCTTTTAAGTAAGGTGCTTGTATCAAAGTAGTATGTTTTTTTTGAACAGATTTATCTTGAGCGGTTACATTTCCGAAGAACATACACACGCAAATTAAGAGTAAAAAATAACGAATTTTAGCCATATTGTAAATGTACATTTTTTTCACAGGTCTAAATTTAATAATTATCAAATTAAGAACATGTATATCCACGATCTTCTTGAATTACAATACTCAAACATTTCCAGGCAAAAACTATGTTCAAAATTTGTAAATACTCGTTTCAAAATCGCTTGCAAATTGCGTACTTTTGTGGCTTGTTAAAACAAATTCAAGATGTCTAAAAGATATACCATTACTGCAGCTTTACCCTATACTAACGGCCCAATACATATTGGTCATTTGGCTGGAGTATATGTGCCTGCCGATATTTATGCACGCTACAAACGATTAACAGGAAATGATGTGGCTTTCATTTGTGGAAGTGATGAACATGGTGTGCCCATTACAATTAAAGCAAAAAAAGAGGGTGTAACACCTCAAGATATCGTCGATAAATATCATGCGATTATAAAAAAATCGTTTGTAGACTTCGGAATTACGTTTGACAATTATTCACGTACCTCTGCGAAAATTCATCATGACACGGCTTCAGAGTTTTTCAAGACGCTGAATGATAAAAATGAGTTTATAGAAGAAGTTACTGAGCAACTTTATGATGAAGAAGCTAATCAGTTTTTAGCCGATCGTTTTGTAACAGGAACCTGCCCAAAATGCAGCAATGAAGAAGCTTATGGTGATCAATGTGAAAACTGTGGGTCGAGTTTAAATGCTACAGATCTAATAAATCCAAAATCGGCAATTACAGGTAATGTGCCTACTTTAAAAGAAACAAAACATTGGTTTTTACCACTAAATAAACACGAGGATTTTTTAAAAGAATGGATTTTAAAAGGCCATAAAAAAGATTGGAAACCTAATGTTTACGGACAAGTAAAATCTTGGATTGATGATGGTTTACGACCAAGAGCTGTAACGCGTGATTTAGATTGGGGAATTCCAGTTCCTGCTCCTGGAGGAGAAGGCAAAGTGCTTTATGTTTGGTTTGATGCCCCTATTGGTTATATTTCTGCAACTAAAGAATGGGCAGCACAAGAAGGAAAAAATTGGGAACCATATTGGAAAGATGAAAACACAAAACTGGTACATTTCATTGGAAAAGATAATATTGTATTTCACTGTATTATTTTTCCTGCCATGTTAAAAGCCGAAGGGTCATATATTTTACCAGATAATGTACCTGCAAATGAGTTTTTAAATTTAGAAGGTAAAAAATTATCAACCTCTAAAAATTGGGCCGTTTGGTTACCAGATTATTTAGAAGACTTCCCAAATCAGCAAGATGTCTTACGTTATGCTTTAACTGCAAATGCTCCTGAGAGTAAGGATAATGACTTTACATGGAAAGATTTTCAAGCTAGAAATAATAATGAATTGGTAGCGATTTTCGGAAACTTTATAAACCGCGTTGTCGTCCTTACCAATAAATATTATGATGGTATTGTACCTGAAGCTTCAGAATTTTCAGAAGTTGACATTGAAACCTTAGCTACAGTAAAAGCCTATCCATCTGTTATTGAAAGCTCTATTGAACGTTACCGTTTTAGAGAAGCAAGCCAAGAATTGATGAATTTAGCACGTTTAGGAAATAAATACCTGGCTGATGAAGAACCTTGGAAACTCATCAAAACAGATGACGTAAGAACAAAAACTATCATGTTCGTTGCACTTCAAATCGCAAGCGCTTTAGCGACATTATGTGAACCATTTTTACCGTTTACATCTATTAAATTAAAAGGTATTCTAAATACTAATGAGAACTCTTGGAGCGATATTTCAACCAAAGACACTCTTATCACATCTGGTCATCAGATTGGAAAAGGCGAATTACTATTCTCAAAAATAGAAGATAAAACCATTCAAGAGCAACTCGATAAATTAGAGGCAAGTAAAAAAGCTAACGACGCTGCAAATAAAGAAATTGAACCTCAAAAAGATCTCATCAATTTTGATGATTTCACAAAACTCGATATGAGAGTCGGAACCATTATTGAAGCCGAAAAAATGCCAAAAACAAAAAAGCTACTTATTTTAAAAGTGGACACAGGAATCGATACAAGAACTATTGTTTCTGGTATTGCTGAGAGTTTTACACCAGAAGAAGTGATAGGTAAACAAGTGACTGTTTTAGTGAATCTTGCACCAAGAGCGTTACGAGGTGTCGAAAGTGAAGGTATGATTTTAATGACCGAAACTCCTGAAGGGAAACTGGTATTTGTAAATCCAGACACAACGGTTAATAGCGGGTTGCAAATAAGTTAGTTATACTATTTTTCTCTTTGTATTTCATCGAAAAAAGTAAATATGTATTAATAAAAGTTCTATTTTAGCATGTATACAAACCAACTCTTTATTAAATATGAAAAAAACTACTTCTTTAAAATTATCCAAACAACTTGCTAAATATGGTGCTTTAACGGCAGCTATAGTAGGTGTTAATGATGCTAGCGGACAATCTATCATCTATGATGACATTGCCGACTATACTGGAGGTGTTGGAGACACATTCATGATAGATCTTGATGGCAATGGAACTGATGACTTCCAAATTAGAAATGAGTTAAGTACTTCTAACTTATATATTGATCCTTTAACCGCAAGTAATGATGTTTTAGGATCTGGTGGTGCAACATATGCATATCCTTTTGTGTTAAATAATGGTGATGCCATTTCTAGTGGTACTACACCTTGGAATAATAATGGTTTTGCTGGAGGATTTCAATCTTTAAACTATAGCTCTTGTAGTATTGGTAACTGGTGCGATATTACTGATGGCTACATAGGACTACGATTTAATATTAGCGGAAATACGCATTATGGTTGGGTTAGACTTGACGTTGATTCTAGTGGTAATGTATGGACGGTAAAAGACCTAGCGTATAGTGACACCCCAAACACGGCTTTAACTGCAGGGCAACAAACACTCTCTATTGAAGAGAACAGTACTTTAAATGCTATTAAAATAGTAGGGTTAAACAAAAGTATTGGACTTTATAATTTGCAAGCGCCTACAAATTATCGCATACTTAATATGACAGGAAAAGAAGTTCTAAGCGGAACAACATCTGATCATAGTCATGTGGTTGAAGCGACTACAATTGCTAATGGTGTATACATCATAGAATTAACCGAAAGTAATTCAAGAGCAATTATTAGAAAAAAGATTATCTTATAATATAAGATTAAAGAAAAAAAGCGCTTATACTATAAGCGCTTTTTTTTATATTTTATTTCGATATAAACTTCTATTGACACAAGACAACATTGACTTTTCATCCATCTCCTGATCTATAAAACTAGTCACTTTATTGATGACCGATTCGGTATTATTTAAAGCCTCTTTATAATCAACATAAATCAATTCTACACTTGGCTCTTTCGCTTTCCAGGTTTCAACTTGATGTAAGTGCTTTTTATAAGTTTCTAATAACTTAATAGGCAATGTATCTGTATCCTTACCTATCATTTTCTGTTGTGATTTTACGACTTCATCTAAATCTCTATTCATAAAAATCACTTTATAGCGATACTTTGGATCCAAAAACTTAAGCAGTGGCGCGACAATCTTAACCGATTTATTTTGCGCGTCACCCAAACATGAATTGTCTTTATGTAAGGACATTACAGGATCGTATTCAAAATAACCTTTCGGATTAGAAACATCTGCTTTTCTATTTGAATCTGTTAATACTTCAAGTCCGCCTTTATGGAGCATTTGCATCATAAGCGAAGTCCCTGACCTTGGTAATCCAGAAACAACAACAATTTGATCTTTATAAAACTTAGAGGTATTTTTATCTTTAAACTCTAAATTATCGTCGATTCGATCTGTTATATTTTCTATCGATTTTTCTGCTCGATGGTGTGTTTTAGGTTTTAATTTAGCTGCTGTTTCATAAGCTTTTTTAGCATTATCAATATCTCCCAATTTTTCAAGAGCTTCACCAAGCGTATAATGTGCTTCTGGAAAATACTTAATAAGTTCGATAGCGGTAAGGGCATGTTCTGCAGCATCTTCAAATTGATTGATTCTGTTCAAAGACACCGCTAAGGCTTGATGAAATCTTGCATTGTCTATCTCAAAATGCAAAGCACTTTCAAATGCATTTTGCGCCTCTTCAAAACGATTTAAACGCATGTATATCTTTCCTATTTGATACCATACTTGACCGTTTGGCTTGTTGTCTTTTGCTTTTGTTAAAAGTTCTAATGCATCTTGAACCTTATCTTTGCTTAGCAGTATTTTAGCTTCAGCGAAGTACGTGTTAATTTTAAATTTTTTATCACGTGTCCTTAATTCATTGAGATAAACTTCAGCCTTATCAAATTCTTCTTCTTCTAAACTTATAGACAATAAATCCATATAATAAGGAATCACATCTATAGGCTCTTTTTCAGTAATTAAATCTTTTAAAATCAATTTGGCTTTATCGTACTCTCCTTTACCTTGGTAAACTCTCGCTAAATTATGATTCAAATCACATTTAGTCTTTAAAATTGCGACTTCAATTTTTTCATCAGGGCGCTCAATATAACCTAATTCAATAAGTTGTTCTAAAGCCTCTTGATCACTTAATATATTATTTGTCTTATTTTCAGTCAAATGCTCTCCAAAATCACCTTTAACAGTTTCCCAACTGTCTATATATTGCGGTGCTTTTGCATCTTTAAATATATCCAAAGCAATTTTACCATCCATATCTCTACCAATAGGCAAATCAAAAATATGCAATAGCGTTGGTGCAACATCGACTAGACCTAAACCAAAAACTTTTTCATTCTTTTTAATATTTGGTCCTGCTGCAACAAACATTCCAAATTGTCTATGTTCTAATGAAGGTGCTGCTTGATATTTTGGCATTTTCAAGATGCGTTTATTTCCAGATTCGAAACCATGATCAGACATCACAATAATAGTCGTATCGTCATCTACTAAATCCATCATCCGTCCTAACATCATATCTTGAAAACGATAAGCGCTGTATATGCAATCATTATAAATTTCGAATAAATCCTGAGGAATTGGTCCTAATTTTGGTGGATGAAATTTCATAAATGCATGACAAAAATGATCTATAAAATCATAATATACTCCCATAAAGTCCCATTCAGTTGTTCGCATTACATGAGTAGCGGCAGCATGTAATGACACATTCTCCGCCATAACTTTAGCAAATGTTTGCAAGCCTTGATCTTTTTCTTGGTCAATCTCTCCTGCTTTAGGAATAAATGGCAAAATATGAGCTTCTGTTATCTCAAAAGGATGTAATCGTAGATCTTGCAAATCTTTAACTAGGTTATCCGGATGTATCGTCCCTTCAACAATTGGTTTTACTTTCTTAGGGTCAATATGCATTTTTTGAAACCGATCTGTCACCACAACACCGTTAATGGGTTCTGCAGGAAAACTCGGCCACCAACCTACTAAATTACTTTTAAGCCCTTGATTGTGTAAAATATTCCAAACAGCTCTTGATTTTCTTGAATTTACGGTTACTGGATGAACCCCTTTCATATCTGGCATCAATTCTAAAAAACCTAAAACACCATGTTTATCTGGTGTTTTTCCTGTTGCTACAGTAGACCACAACATTGGAGAATAAGGAGGATTCATTGTAGCCATATTACCATAAACCCCTTTATCTATAAGTTTTTTTAGAGCAGGTAATTGTCCTTTTGCTAACAAAGGGCCTATAATTTTCCAGTCGGCAGCATCCCAGCCGATTAAAAGTACTTTACTCTTTTTTTTCATTTTTCCTTTTTAATTGCGCTTCTTTTTTTACTTTTCTCCAAGCCCTAAGTCCAATATCACCTAATGCTAAAAGTCCCAATGAACCTTTTTCATCAATTTGAACTTTTTTGTTATTTTGTTTCATTTAAAAGAGGTTACTTTATGTTTTTATTTTAATCAGTTCCAATTTAATATTTTATTCAGAAGTAAAGAGAATTACATGATAAAATTTATAATATCAAAAACCCAACTCCCTGAATCTTCAATAAAAAACACGGTTAATTTGCTCAATCAAGACTGTACCATTCCATTTATTTCAAGGTATCGAAAAGAAGTTACTGGTAATCTAGATGAAGTTCAAATTGGTGCTATTGTAAAATACAAAGCGTTATTTGAAGCTTTAGAAAAACGGAAAGCAGCCATATTAAAAGCACTTGAAGATCAAGGTGTTTTAACCTCTGAATTAAAAACAAAAGTAACGGTATGTCAAGACAGCACATCACTTGAGGATTTATACCTTCCGTATAAAAAAAGCAGAAAAACAAAAGCTGAAACCGCACGTAAGAATGGTTTAGAGCCATTGGCAAAAATCATTATGTCACAAAATACCAATGACTTAGAGAGCATTGCGCAACGCTATGTAAAAGGGGCTATTTATTCAACTGAAGAAGCCCTAGAAGGCGCACGACATATTATTGCCGAATGGATTAATGAGCGTACAGATATTCGTAATAATTTACGAAACCAACTGGAGCGTCATGCTGTGATTTCAACGAAAGTTGTCAAAACAAAAAAAGAAGATGAAAATGCACAAAAATTTAGAGATTATTTTGATTGGGAAGAAGCATTAAGCCGAATCCCATCACACCGATTACTCGCTATTTTAAGAGCAGAAAACGAAGGTTTTATTCGTGTGAAAATTGAAATTGATACGACACATGCATTAGGTCGTATTGAACATAGAATCATTAAAAGTCAAAATGTCTGTGCAGATCAAATTGAACGTGCTGCTTCTGACGCTTATAAACGTTTACTATTTCCATCATTAAGTAAAGAAGCGCTTCAAAGCGCAAAAGACAAAGCCGATGAGGCTGCCATTAGCATTTTTGCAAAAAACTTAAAGCAATTACTTTTGGGATCCCCTTTAGGAGAGAAACGTGTTTTAGCCATAGATCCTGGGTTTAGATCAGGATGTAAGGTCGTTTGTTTAGACGAAAAAGGCGATTTAAAACATAATGAAACCATATATCCTCATCCTCCAAAAAACGACCAGATTGGAGCCATGAAAAAAATAAGCTTCTTAACCGAAGCACATCACATCGAAGCTATTGCTATTGGAAATGGAACAGCATCACGTGAAACTGAAGCATTAATTAGAAAAATACGATTCAAAAATGACGTTCAAGTATTTGTTGTTAGTGAAGCTGGAGCTAGTATTTATTCGGCATCAAAAATTGCTCGTGAAGAATTTCCTAATTATGATGTTACCGTTAGAGGCTCGGTGTCTATTGGAAGACGGTTACAAGATCCTTTAGCCGAATTGGTAAAAATTGATGCCAAGTCTATTGGTGTTGGTCAATACCAACATGATGTTGACCAGACTAAACTCAAAAAAGAATTAGATGTTGTCGTTGAAAATTGCGTAAATTCTGTTGGTGTTAATATCAATACAGCCAGTCATAGTCTATTAAGTTATGTATCTGGAATTGGTTCTAAATTGGCTGAGAATATTGTTGCATACCGAAGTGAAAATGGTTCGTTTACATCTAGAAAAGACATAAAAAAAGTACCCCGTTTAGGCGGTAAAGCTTTCGAACAAGGCGCTGGTTTTTTGAGAATAAAAGATGGAGAGAATCCGCTTGACGATTCTGCTGTTCATCCTGAAAGTTATAATATTATTAAAAAAATGGCGAAAGATGAAGGTATTTCACTTTCAGAATTAATTGGTAATAAAGCCATTCTTCAAAAAATTAATTTAAAACACTATTGCACAAATACTGTAGGCGTATTAACACTTGAAGATATTATAAAAGAACTTGAAAAGCCAGGCTTAGATATTAGAGAGCAAGCCAAGGTATTTACGTTTAATCAAACTATAAAAAAAATCACCGATTTAAAAGCAGGTCAATTACTTCCAGGAATTGTTAATAATATTACTGCCTTTGGATGCTTTGTAGATATTGGAATTAAAGAAAGTGGTCTAATTCACGTCTCCAATTTATCGGATAGTTTTGTAAAAGACGTCAATGAGCATGTGCATTTACACCAACAAATTATCGTTAAAGTCTTAGAGATTGATGTTGCTAGAAAACGAATTCAATTAAAATTGCATAAGTAGTTCTTAAACTGGACATCTAATATTAAGCCGAATTGCGACTAGCATTAATATTTCCGAAGAGTGAACGTGTTACTATATTTTCAAAAACCGCTATTTGTTCGGTGTCTCTAACCTCTGCCTTTTCTAACTCTTGAAGCTTCTTCAATGCATATTGCTGTATGGTTAATAATGGCAATACTATAGATTCTCTAACATCAATAGATGCTTTTCCTGCAGGCTCTTCTTCCATAAGCACCTTAGACCCACTAAGTTTTAAAAGCAAGCGTTTTGAAGTTTCGTATTCGGTATGAATAATCGCCCAAAATTCACCAAATTCTTTATCTTCGGCCATATATTTTGTCAAATCAAAAAAGGATTTTGATAATGACATCATGCTATTTTCTATTAAAGTTTTAAAGAAACTCGAACTCTTATACAACTGTATGACTTTATCAAACTCACCTTTATCTTCATAATACTTAAGTGCAGTTCCTACGCCAAAAAACCCAGGGACATTTTGTTTTAACTGACTCCAGCTTCCAACAAATGGGATAGCCCTTAAATCTTCAAAAATCAATTTATCAGATTTCCCTCGCTTAGATGGTCTACTCCCAATATTAGTTTTTGCATAGTATTTCAACGTACTCATACGTTCTAAGTAAGGCACAAACATGGGATGATTTTTAAAATCACTATAGGCTTTAAAACTTAGATTTGCTAAATCATCCATGACTTTAGTATTTTCTTTTAGCATGGCTGTATTAGTCGCATTAAGTCGGTTTAAAATCCCAGAGCTTATCAATTGTTCTAAGTTATATTGCGAAGAATCTAAGGTTCCAAAATTAGAACTAATAGTCTGACCTTGAATGGTTAATTGCACTTCTTTATCTTCAATAGTTGGGCCTAAAGACGCATAAAATTGATGCGTCTTTCCACCGCCTCTTGCTGGTGGTCCACCACGACCATCAAAGAAAATTACAGTAACACCATAGTGTCTCGAAATTTCAGTAAGACGTTCTTTTGCCTTAAATATTGCCCAATTTGCCATAAGATAACCACCATCTTTTGTTCCGTCGCTAAACCCTAACATTATGGTTTGTTTATTATCACGCTTTTTTAAATGCTTTGCATATTCTGGATTGGTATATAATGCTTCCATGACAGCAGGTGCGTTTTTTAAATCGGTAATGGTTTCAAATAACGGACCAATATCAACCGTTAATTCATCTTCAAACGCGACTAATTTCAACATAGCAAATAACTGCATCACATGTAATGTCGACTGATTGTTACTAATAATATAACGATTAGCAGCCTTTTCTCCATTTGATTGTTGAATTGTTTTTATGGCTTTCATTGTGTTAAGTGTTTTTAAAACGGTCTCATCACTAAATAAGGAAAGATCTACCGAACCTTTAACTTTAGAAAGCACTTTTACTTGTTCGGTGTCTGATAATTCGTGATAGTTACTAGGAAAAACTGAGCTTCCCGAAGCAATGACTTTATCGACCATCGTATTAAAAACCGAAGCGTGAGCACGACTATCTTGACGAATATCTAATGCTCCAAAATGGAAACCAAACAAATGAATTTTATTAAGCAAACTATTAATTTGATCTAGATATAAGGATTGGTGTTCTTTTATCACGATAGCTTTTATTTCGGTTAATTCTGAAATAAAATAAGTTAAAGTAATCTCAGATTTTCCTGAAGAAATAAAAGAATTATACACGAGTATTTCTAATTTTGATAAACGCTCTTCAACACCTTTAAATGTAAGTTTACGTCTTAATTTTCTAATGTCGCGATAGTAGTTTTTTAATACAGTTTCTCGTAATCTATTGGCAACTTTTAGTGTGATTTCTGGAGTAACAAACGGATTTCCATCTCTATCTCCTCCTGGCCAAAATCCTATATTTATAATGTTATTATCAATTTGTCTTCCTTCGAAGATATTTTGTTGTATATAATCATAGATGCTTCCAAATGAATAATAAAATACATTTTCTAAATACCATATTAAACTTACTGCTTCGTCATATGGTGTTGGCTTTTTATGCTTAAAAAATGGCGTTTTACCTAATTGTGCTAACAAATCATTGATAGCTAATAAATCATTGTTTTTTATGGCTTTGGTTAAATCTGTAATAATACCTAAAACACTTCCTGGATAAAACTGCGTTGGATGCGCTGTAAGAACAATACGCACTTTAAATTCTTCGAGATATTGCTTAAGTTCTTCTAATTTATTTTCTGAAGTTGCAGATTCTTTTAAACTTCTCAAAGTTCCAATTCCATCCATATTGTTTACAATTGGAAAGGCTGCATCTTCAATAGCATCAAATAAAACAACTTGTCGCTCTATATATTGAATAAACCTAAACAATAGGTTGATTTGACTCTCTTTTGAGCGTCTTGATTGATACTTTTTGAAAAATGTCTCAACAATAGTTTTTGGGTCATCACCTGCTTTAAATCCTTTTTCACAAGTTTCATGAAATAAAGGCAGCAAAACACCCGTTTTTGTAACAGCATCAAAAGGTAAAGTCATAAAAATACCATTATAAATTTGGTATTTAGACATCACGTTTTGTTTAAATCTTGTCAATTTAGGTTGTGTAGACATCTCGATAAGTTTATATAAAGATAATGAAGCACAGTGTCTTTTATAAATTATTTGACATTTTTACGGAATTCTCAAAAAAGAATTCATCTAATGAAAAAGACGAATTATAACACTGTGTTAATTAAGATTCTTATAGTCTTAAAAAAAAACTAATTAATGTAAATTTTAAATTGATTTCAATTAGTTTTGGAACAATAATTGTAGTAATTTTTCTACATAAATAAACTGTTTTATAAATGATTATAAATCTACGCCTTCAAAAATTGAAAACACCTTTCTTCATAATGCTTTCTGTGTGTTTATTTTTTCCATTTATCTCTAATGCTCAAGAAAACCCTGATGTGATTTCTTCTTATGAAAACTACAGCAACTTACCTAGAGAAATTGCTTATGTGCATTTAAATAAATCGGTATACTTAAAAGGTGAATGTATAGGTTTTAGTGCTTATGTATTAGATAAGAACACAAAAAAACCATCAGATTTAACGGCAAATTTATATTGTACAATTTCTGACAAGGACAACAAAATTATTAAGAGTCAGCTTATTAAAGTAGAAAACGGTTTTTCTGTTGGAACTTTTGATATTAATGAAGATTTTTCATCAGGAGACTACACCTTTATGGCTTATACCAATTGGATGAAAAATTTTGAAGAACAAAATATTTTTGTTGAATCGATAAAAATTATAGATCCAGAAATAGATGCTATTATAAAATCTGAAACCTTAGAGAATAAAATTGATGCTCAATTCTTACCTGAAGGCGGTCATTTTGTTTCAGAGATTCAAAATACAGTTGGTGTTGTTATAAAAAATGAAGCTGGTTTTGGAATTGCTGAAACTCAAGGAGAAATATTAGACAATCTAAACAATGTGATTACAACATTTAAAACCAATAAATTTGGTATTGGCCGATTTATACTTACTCCAAAAATAGGTGAGACTTATAAGGCAAAAATCGAGAATTTAGGCAAAACGTTTATATTTCAAATTAACAACATCAAACCTAAAGGAATAACCTTAGCATTAACCGATCTTGGAAAAAATATTGCTATAAAGTTTAGCACTAACCCGTCTACTTTACCTGACATAAAAAATACAACGTATAAACTTTCTATTCATAATGGAAAGGACATAAAAATGATATTATTTTCATTTGAAAATTTAGAAACATTAAAATTAATAAAGAAAGAAGATTTAAATCCAGGTATTAATATTTTCACTGTTTTTGATAGCAAAAATAATCCGGTATTAGAACGTCTATATTTTAATCATGACGGCGTTAATGTGTATGCTATTAACGAGCCTACGGTTTCAAAAGATTTTGATTCGTTAATCGTTAATTTTTCAGTAAAACAATTCAATCTAAACACAAAACATAAAATGAGTATTTCTGTGTTACACTCAGATACTAAAGGCTATGGCAGCCATCATAATATTGCTTCGTATTCCCTTTTACAACCTTATGTTAATGGATATATCGAAAATGGCGCTTACTATTTTCAAGATATTGACCGAAAGAAAAAATACGAATTAGATAACCTATTAATTACACAAGGTTGGAGTAGTTATGACTGGGACACCATTTTCACGAAAACACCTAACAATACATTTGTTTTTGAAAACGGCATCGGTTTTCAGGCTAATATTAATTCGAAGAAATCTAATCAATTTCTAATGTTTGCACTTAGAGAAAACAAAGGAGATGTATTTGTTGTTGGTGATAATGAGAAAAGCTTTATCAAGACAAGCCTCTTCCCAAGTGATAATGAAAAGCTAAATATTGGTGAGATTAATAAAAAAAGTAAAATGGATAAGCCTAACCTTTATATTCAGTTTTCGCCTTCAAAGGTTCCAGAATATATTAATTCGTATGAAACCTTAAAACCTAATTCTATTCCATATACCGTTGCCACTCAAATACAACCTTTTGCTGCTTCAATTCTTGATGAGACACAACAACTAGATGAAGTTCTTATTGAAGCTAGAAAAGAAGAAACGAGAATAGAACAACTGGAACGTCGTGCAGCTGGAAGACTTGACTTTTTTGATGATAGAAAACGTCGATCAAATCGATCTTTAGCACAATATTTAAGTGGAAAAGGATTTGTAACATCCGATTATGGTGGAATTCTAACTATTACAATAAGAAACCCAATAACACCTAATAATACCACACCTGTTGTTTATCTTAATGGGTCATTGCTTTCCGATTTTGGGTTTTTAGCAACATTTGATATGAATAGTGTCGATTATATTGAAATCAATAAATCGGGTGTTGGCGAAGGTATGCGAGGTGGCGCAGGAGTCATTAAACTTTGGACAGATCCAAATGTTGAGTTTAGAACGCGATATGGTGAGAATTATAAGGATTATAAATTCCCTTTAACCTTTTCAAAAGCAAAAATGTTCTATACCCCTAAATACAATTATTATAAAACTCAGTTTTTTAAAGAATATGGTGTTATAGGTTGGAAACCTAATATTACTATTGATGCTAATGGTCAAGCCAGTTTCCAAGTTTTTAATACCACAAATGATTATATCAAAATTTTTATTGAAGGGATTGACAATGACGGTAATTTTATAATTGATGAAAAAGTAATTCCAGTAAATTAATAGTATACTTGTAATGCTCGTCATCTTTTTATGACTAATTACAAATGACAAAAACATTTACTGAGTTTTCAACTGACGCGATTCTAAAAATCGGTAACGAGACTTTACTTGATGGATTTAGCACACCAAAAGCTATTGGTTTATTTACGTTTATTTGGGCTACCAAATCACCTATTAAAGTCTTAATAGATGGTGTTCCGATAACTATAAAAGCGCACCAAATAGTATCATTAACCTCAATTCAATATTTTCAATTTGTTGAAGGTAACGATGTGATTGTCTATCAATTTAACAGAGCATTTTATTGTATTAAAGACCATGATAAAGAAGTTGGTTGTGTGGGTTTATTATTCTTCGGAAATGCACATATTCCAATTATTTCCTTAAATGAAAAAGAACAACATAAATTTACAGCTTTACACGACATTTTCTTAGATGAACTTGAAACGGCAGATACTATTCAAGCAGAAATGTTACGAATGCTCATGGCCAGATTTATAATAAAAATAACAAGGCTACTGAAATCTATACCTGGAGAAAAAGCCACTTTAAAAGGCACTAATGAGACTTTAAGGCATTACAATTTACTCGTTGAAACTCATTACAAAAAAGAGCATGGTGTCGCTTTTTATGCTGAGAAGCTAAATAAATCTCCGAAAACACTTTCTAACGGTTTTGCTAAGTATGATAAAAGTCCGTTACAAATTATTCACAATCGCATTGTATTAGAAACTAAACGCCAATTATTATACACGGATAGAACATCAAAAGAAATTGCTTATGATATTGGATTTGATGATGCTTCGCATTTAAGTCGTCTCTTCAAAAAACAAACGGCTTTCACGCCTTCACAGTTCAAGAAAAATAGCCAAACATCAGTTTAGGGAAAAATTGACATGTCAAAAGGAATAAAGCCTATGGGTTATAGACTATGGGTTTCACATCTTTGTAGTGATAAAATAAAACACTTATAAAGATGAATTCAAAACACATATCCATTTTCAATTTAATAAAATTATTTACTCATAGCAACAAAAAACCTGTTCGCACCATAAATTTAAAAACACATTGTGAGCAAAAATACATTCACGATTTCTATTGTGATGCCGAAAAACCTTTTATTAATTAAGTTTTCTAAGAAAAAACCTTACTAAGGGAAAAATTGACATGTCAAAAGGAAATACAACCCTTCCAATACATGCATACACATTGCATCTTTGCAGTGTAAATAATTACTAACAGTTCTTGAAATACAATCAAGATATAAAACACAAATATTATTATGAATACATTTAATGTACCGACAAGAGAAACCGTAAGCGAAAATAATCAAGCTATTTTTGATAACCTTAATAAAGCATTAGGTTTTGTTCCTAATCTATATGCAACATTTGCTAATAGCGATACCGCTTTAGAAAACTATTTAAATTTTTCTAATGCAAAAACCTCATTATCTGCAAAAGAAAAGGAAGCCGTAAACTTAGCTGTAAGTCAGGTTAATAACTGTACTTACTGTTTATCTGCACACACAGCAATTGGAAAAATGAACGGTTTTAACGATGAGCAAATTTTAGAATTAAGAGTAGGAAAGGCTTCATTTGATACTAAACTAGATGCACTAGCTAGGTTAGCTAAAAACATTACCGAAAACAGAGGGAATACAGATCAAGATGTCTTAGAAAACTATTTTGATGCTGGATTTACAAAAGCCAATTTAATTGATACGATCTCATTAGTTGGTGATAAAACAATTTCAAACTACATTAATAACACAACTGAAATTCCTGTAGATTTCCCTGTAGCAGCTTCATTAGAAGGCGCTTTCGTATAACATTTAATTAATCAAAAAATATAAATAAGATGAAAACACTAATTTCAACAATCGTAATGGTTATCGCATTTACATTTAACACAAATGCTCAAGATAAAATGAAACATAATGCTATAGTGAAAACTGTAAGCTTAGAACAAACAAAAGGCGCATTCACACAACAAGAATTGACACTTAAAGAGGGATCGTATATTTTTGAAATATCAAATAATAATGTAGGACACCAAGTTGGATTTGTACTCATCCAAAAAGGTAAAGATGCATCAAACCCAGAAAACCACATTAAAACGGCATATGTCACCAAAGTCGTGGATAATAATACTAAGGAGAAATCAAAAGTTACCCTTTTAGAAAAGGGAGAATACCTATACTTTTGTCCAATGAATCCAACACCTCAATACACATTGACGGTAAAGTAATTTAGAATAAAAATTCCATAAAAAAAGGCTTCCAAGATGGAAGCCTTTTTAGTATTTAGAGTTTGAGTTATGATTTACTCAACATCAATAATTCATTGCAAATGATTTCTGTGGTATAACGTTTAGTACCATCTTTATCATCCCAAGAACGGTTAGTAAGTTTTCCTTCTACAACAATTTCTTGTCCTTTGGTTACATAGTCTTCTACAACTTTTACAAGTCCACCACGTACCACAATATTATGCCAATAAGCACGCTCTACTTTGTTTCCGTCTTTGTCCTTATAGCTATCATCTGTAGCTAAAGAGAACTTTGCCATTTTGTTTCCGTCGGAAAAATTAACGATTTCTGGATCTTGACCTAATCTTCCAATCAACTGTACTTTGTTTCTAAGTGTGTTCATAATTTTAAATTTTAATGTTAAACAGTTAATACTATTGACTCTTCATGAGTTCAACACCGCAAATATGAAACAGCTCACAAACTTTAGTCGGTAGTTACACACTTAAAATCGTTTGTAAACACTTGTAGTCGTTTGTAAACGGAAATTTTGTATATTTATACATGCACTTTTTTTTAGAAACAGAACGTCTTATCATGCGTGAGCTATTAATAACTGACGTTGACGACATGTTTGAGTTAGACTCAAATCCTGAGGTACACAAATACCTTGGCAAAAACCCTATTAACACAAAAGCACAGGCAGAAGCTGCCATTGCATTTATTAGAACACAATACCTTGAGCGTGGTATTGGTCGATTTGCAACTATTGAAAAATCTTCGGGAAACTTTATAGGATGGTCTGGTTTAAAATTAAACACTGGCGAAATAGAAACCCTAGGAACTAAAAAAGAATTTTATGATATTGGGTATCGTTTTATGCCCAAATATTGGGGAAAAGGCTATGCTACAGAGTCATCTATTGCGGTATTAGACTATGGTTTTCAAAACCTAAAACTAGATCTCATTTGTGGTGCCGCAGAAACAGGCAATACCGCTTCTAATGCCATATTACAAAAAATAGGATTACAGTATATTGAGCAGTTTCCTTATGAGAGCGAAATGGTGAATTGGTACGAACTTAAAAAAGAAGACTATGCAAAAACAATGTCCTGAATGCGGTGAAAAAATAGTTGGTAGAATTGATAAGAAGTTTTGTAGTGACGCCTGTCGTAATTCGTATAACAATACGATAAACAAAGACAGCAAAAACCTTATTAGAAATACCAATAACCGTTTACGAAAAAACTACCGCATACTTGAAGAATTAAATCCTGATCAAAAGAAAAAAATTTCTAGAGCACGATTAATAGAAAAAGGATTTGACTTTAATTATTTCACAAGCATATACACCACAAAAGCAGGAACTATTTATTATTTCGTTTACGATCAAGGCTATTTACCTTTAGAAAATGATTACTACGCTTTAGTAAAGCGAGAACGCTAAAACCTGTAACGTTTTAAATCTTTTCACTACGTATAGTTATACAACCAAACCATCATAAATGAATTCATCCTATATTATATTAATAATTATATCTGCTGTTGGGCTTATTGGATTTTTAACTTATTATTTCAATAGAAAAAATGTTATTATTAGAACGCTTTCAAAGATTCCTAATAAACCAACCTCAAGTTTAAAAACTAATGAGCTCTCAAAAGTAAGTGGCAAAGCTTTACACGTCACAGAACCTTTACTTGCACCTTACACAAGAAGAAAGTGTGTGTTTTATCAAATAAAAATTCAACAGAAAGTTCGTAGAGGTAAAAATTCCCACTGGAAAACAATCGTTCAAGAAGAGCGTTTTCAAGATTTCTTTGTAGATACTAACGGTGATTTTGTAATTATAAAACCCTCAGATCATCCTAGAAACTATATCTGTCATTTAGTAAAAGACAGCAACCAGTCTTCTAGTACTTTTAATGATCCTACACCAAAATTTATTGCACTATTAAAACGCTATAATATAAACAGTGAAACCTTTTTTGGTTTTAACAAACGCTTACGCTATGAAGAAGGTATTATAGAAATAGGAGAACGTATTACAGTAGCAGGAATTGCAAAATGGAAAACGCTTAGCGAACCATTACCTGAATATCCTTACTCTAAAATTGCAACTTTAGAAAGCGATAACAAACAAAAACTAATTATAACCGATTTACCTGAAGTGTCTCAAAATCGCAGAAAGCGATAAGCCTACTTCCAATTCTGCCCTTTTAATTCTATAATAGTTTTTAAAATATCTTTCTGACTAATTTGCCCTACCAATTTGCCATTTTCAACAATAGGAAAACGTCGCCTCTTGGACTCTAGAAACTTATTCGCTGCATCAAAAATAGTCATATTGCCATCAATAGTTTCGACATCTTTAACCATTCTATTTTCAACTGTATGCTGTTCCATTGGCATGTTATAATACCGGCTTTCACTAATTTGCTTAAGGCAATCGCCTTCAGAAATAATGCCAACCAACTCGTTATTTTCATTTACCACTGGTCCTCCAGAAATTTTATTTGTAATCAGTATTTGAACAACCTCCTGAATTGTTTGTTCAGGTCTAAACGTAATTAAATTACGTGTCATAAAATCATTTACTGTAATTGCAATTACTTCAGCAGTATTTTGCTGCTTTCTTGCGCCTTGAAAACTTTTAATGCCCATAATCAATTATTTTAATGTTATACTTAAAGTTACTGAAAATAAGTGAATAATACTAACCTTAAAATCAGGCTAATTTTTTGTAAATTTCGAAACTTTTTAACACAAAACAATTGAGTTATCAAATTTGCATTATAGGTTGTGGATGGCTAGGGTTTCCTTTAGCTAAGACGCTAATTGAAAACGGTTATGATATAAATGGTACTACGACTTCAAAAAACAAAATAGAAGTCTTAAAAGACGCTAATATAAACCCATTTTTGATACACTTTTCTTCGGAAAGAATTCTAGGAGATATTACATCATGTCTATTACACTGTAAAACGCTTATTATAAACATTCCTCCTGGTTTAGCTAAACACCCTGAACATAATTATGTTCAAAAAATGAAAAACCTTATCTCGCATATAGAAATCTCTTCAATAAAAAATGTAATCTATATTGGTTCAACTTCGGTTTATGATGACAATGAAAATTTCCCTATAATTACTGAAGATTCTCCAACATCAAATTCAAAAAACGCATTACAATTATTAAAAGTTGAAGCACTTTTTCGAAATAATAAAAACTTTAAAACCACGATATTACGATTTAGCGGACTCTATGGAGAAGACAGACATCCTGCTAAATTTCTTTCAGGAAGAAAACAGCTTAAAAATGCAAATGCTCCAGTAAATCTTATTCACCAAAACGATTGTATTGCCATCCTGTTAGCTATTATTAAACAGAATATATGGAATACACTTTTGAATGCATCTACTGTGCCACACCCTACAAAAAACGAATATTATAATTCTGTTTGCAATCGCTTAGAAATTCCAATTCCTGGGTTTGAAAAAAACGAAAAAAGTAAAGGGAAAATCATAAATTCAGAAAAATTGGTATGCCTTTTGAATTACAAGTTCAAAGTAAAACTTTAATAATTAGCAGACTTTTAAGAATATATACCATATATTTTTTTAGTTTTGGCGCAATAAATTATGAATATCATGAAAAAAATTATACTTCTTTTTGCAGTAATAACCACATTTAGTGCTGCTGCGCAAACACAATCAGAGCTTATAAAACACTTTGAAGCGTATTACAAACAAATGAAAGGTCAAGGTGACGTACAAGGTGTTATTAATGCGATGACACACTTACAGGTATTACAACCTACACAAGCACGACTAGATACTTTAGCTTATGTTTATGTATCAGAAGGTCGAAATTTAGAAGCTTTAAACACCATAGGTGTCGAGCAGAAAGCGACAGACTCTGATATGAATACAGAAGTTAAGGCTATTGCTTTAAAAGGTATTAACCAGCCTAAACATGCACTTGTATTTTATGAAGAATTGTTTAAAAGAGATGGGACTTCGTACTTAGCTTATGAAGTTGCAGATTTGAAAACACAGTTACAGGATTTTGCTGGAGCTAAAGCAAGTGTTGATTTTGGTTTGGCTAATGTAAAACCCGAAATGAAACGTGCTTTCTATGAATCTCAAAGACCTTACGAAGTCTCACTTAAAGGTGCTTTAACTTATTTAAAGGCCTTAATTGTATTTAATATGAATCAAACTGATAATTTAGATACTGCTATTAACTTACTTAATGAATCTATTGCGATGGATGCTAACTTTAATTTAGCACAATTAAGTAAAGACGCCTTAGTAGCAAAAAAAGAAAAGAAGGACTAAATTTTTAATTTAACTTATAAAAAAAGCACCCAATTTGGGTGCTTTTTTAGTTTTATAATTATGCTATTATTACCATATTCTAACACGATCTTCTGGTGACAACCACATTTCATCTCCTTCTTTAATATCAAAAGCTTTATAAAAAGCATCAATATTTTTTAAAGGTTGTGTAGCTCTATAAATTCCTGGCGAATGTGGATCTGTTTTAATTTGTGTTCTTAAAGCATCTTCTCTAGTTAAAGTTCTCCAAACTGTTGCCCAAGACATGAAGAAACGTTGTTCTGCAGTAAACCCATCAATATCATCAGGTCTTCCTTCTTCATTAAAAAGCAATTGTAAACCATCATAAGCACCAAGTACCCCTCCAAGATCTCCAATATTTTCTCCTAAAGTAAATTTACCATTAATGTTTACGCTATCTAAAACTTCAATAGCACTGTATTGTGCAGCTAAAGCGCTTCCACGCTTTGTGAATTCTTCAAGGTCTTTATCTGTCCACCAATTTTTTAAATTACCATCACCATCAAAACGTGCTCCAGAATCATCAAAAGCATGAGAAATCTCATGACCAATAACAGCTCCTATTCCTCCATAATTTACAGCATCATCAGCAGTATAATTATAAAAAGGTGGTTGTAATATTGCAGCAGGAAAAACAATCTCATTATTTTGAGGATTAAAATAAGCATTTACCATTTGTGGTGGCATACCCCATTCCGACTTATCTACAGGTTGTCCTATTTCCGATAAATTTTTCTCACTTGCCCATTTTCCAACAGCAAACATATTTTCGACAAAAGAGTTCCCTTCTTCAACCATTAACGCTGAATAGTCTTCCCATTCATCAGGGTAAGCAATTTTAACTGTAAATTTATCTAGTTTTTCAATTGCTTTTTTCTTTGTGTCTTCAGTCATCCAGTCTAATTTCTGAATTCTATTTTGAAATGCAGTAATGACATTAGCAATCATTTTTTCTGCTTTAGCTTTAGCTTCTGGCGGAAACTTAGCTTCAACATATAATTTACCTATCGCTTCACCAACGGTACCATCTACAGTACCAAGTGCTCTCTCATCGGCTGGTTGCATTGCTTTAGCGCCATTTAAAGTTTTTGCGTAAAACTCCCAGTTAGCTAACTCAATCTCTGTTGTTAAATAACCTGCAGCATTATCTAGAGTACTCCAATTCATTAAGGTTTTAACATCTTCTATAGATGTTGACATTAAGAAATCATTCATTGCTACCATATATTTTGGTTGCATAACATTAACGTCTCCTAGCTCTTGCTTAATCTCCATATCTGCAACAAATTTTGCCCAATTAAAAGCTGGTGTCAATTCTTGTAATTCAGAAAGCGGCATTGGGTTATTATAGTTACGAGCATCTCTCATAGCAACTTTATCTAATCTTGGTTCTGCTAATTGAGTTTCCATCTCCAAAACCCTAGCAGCTGCCACTTTTGCATCTGCTTCATTATAATTGATAAATTGAAGCATTCTAGCAACATGAGCAACATACTTTTCTCTTATCTCTTCTGATTTTGCATCTTGATCTAAATAGTAATCTCTTTGTAAACCTAAGCCTCCTGGAAATACCCAAGCCATGTTCATACTACTATCATTAAGATTTGTAGATGAGGCTAAGCCTGTAAATGGAGCAGAAACTCCAATAGTAGTCGCATAAACAGTTTGCATCTCTTCAAGTGTTTTTATACTTGAAATCTTATCTAATAACGGTTGAATTGGCTTAATTCCTGCCGCATCCCTAGCTGTAGTATCTAACTGAGTTTCAAAAATTAATAATGCTTTCTTTTGGTCTGTGCCTTCAGCATAAGTTCCTAATTCTTTAGATGTATTAACAATGTCTAAAACGTCTTTTCTTGTCGCTTTACGTAACACCCCAAATCCACCCCAACGGGTTTCATCTTCTGGAATGGTTGTTGTTTCTACCCAACGACCATTAACGTAATTGTAAAAATCGTCTTTTGGACTTACCGTAGTGTCCATGTTTTCGAGATTAATTCCAGGAATTTTCTCGACCATAGCAGTTTCTTCTTTGGGTTCTTCTTTACATCCTAATAATGTAAAAAGGCCCAACACAGAAACTACCAAAATACTTTTGATATTGGTTTTCATAATGTGTGTGAAAATTTGATTTGATTAAAATTAGTTATTAATAAGAAGCCTTAAACCAAAATTTGTTACATATTAACAAAAGATTAAGATAAATATCTACTTAATTAAAGGTTTATTAAGACTTGATAATATTATTCTTTTCAAATTCGAACTTCTTATTGATTTGTAAATTGAGGTTAGAAACGGTAATCAAAAACTCCTTAACACCATGAATTTGTTCTTCTTTACTCATATTATTAATAGTTAAAAGACTATTTAATTTTAGTGCTTTTGTTTCTAATGCAGTTATTCTTGCTAAAATCTCGTTAGTTTGAAGTGATTCTGGCATTTCTAATTCAAAATCGGTTAAAAACACTTTAATTACAGTTGGATCATCTTTAAAAAATGTGAAATCTACTTTTTTTAAGGCTCCTACATGAACTATTAATTCTTGAAATTTTTGCCAATCGTTAACTCCTTTTCGAGATTCTTTGCTTAATTCAAACTCTACATACCGTATCGCTTCAATATCCTTTTGATAAATAGTTCTGGCATCAATTTGCTCTTGGGTTTCTTCAATTACTTTATAAACCTTATCATCTTTACAATTGGTTACCAGTAGACAAAAACTCATAAAAAAAAGCGTAATTAAGCGCATAATAAAAAAGATATTCAATTTAAGGTAAATATAGTCAAAGCGTATAAATCTCATACTCAATTAACAAAAATTAATGAGTTGTTAATTTTAGTATTTTATGTTTTTTATAGGCGTTATTCTTGTTATTTTTGATAAACGATTAAACATCATTTATATATGCCTAAAGTATTAATCATAGGAGCTTGTGGACAAATTGGGTCTGAACTTACTTTTAAATTAAAAGATCTTTATGGATCTGAAAACATTATCGCTAGCGATATAGGGTATCATAATTTGGATGTTGTAAACTCTGGAATTTTTGAAATTGTTGATGCTCAAGATTATAATGCTATTAAAATTTGTATAGAAAAATATAATATTGATACCATATATTTGATGGCAGCTATGTTAAGTGCTACTGGAGAAAAATATCCGATGAAGGCATGGGATTTGAACATGAATTCTCTATTTCATGTATTAAATCTTGCAAAGGACAAATTCATAAAGCATGTATTTTGGCCATCAAGTATTGCTGTTTTTGGGCCTACAACTCCAACCGTAAATACACCGCAACATACTATTATGGAACCAACCACGGTTTACGGAATCACAAAACAAGTTGGTGAGCGTTGGTGTGACTATTATCATAAAAAATACGGTGTAGATGTACGAAGTTTACGCTACCCAGGGATTGTAAGTTGGAAAACAATGCCAGGAGGTGGCACAACAGATTATGCCGTAGAGATTTATCATCAGGCTATTCTTGACAAGCATTACGACTGCTTTTTATCTAGAAATACTGAGCTTCCAATGATGTATATGGATGATGCAATAGATGCAACCATAAATTTGATGCAAGCCCCTTCCGAAGACGTGAAAATTCGTTCTTCTTATAATTTAGCCGCAATGAACTTTACACCTTCTAGTATTTCCGAAGCGATAAAAAAGCATATTCCTGATTTTAAAATTACATATAGTCCTGATTTTAGACAACAAATTGCTGATAGCTGGCCAAAATCTATTGATGATTCTTCTGCAAGAACAGATTGGAACTGGAAACATAAATTTGATCTCGATAAAATGACAACTGAAATACTTACACAGTTACGTCATAAATACAATGATTCTAAAACTAATTCTTAGAAAATGATGATGTTTTAAATGACTAGTGCTATTTTAAATAGCCCTATGTTATTTAGTGTATCTATAAAATTTGTTCATTATAGTATAATTCAACGTCTAAAAGTTGCCTGTTAATGCCAGTTAAGACACAATTAATTGATTGTCATCTGCTCTAACTACGAACTTAAATACTTTAGTTCCTTTATTATTTATAAATAATAAGATTTTTCCTTCAAGTTTTAAACGGTTTTGTTATTTTCGCTCATTCAATTTCAACAATAAAACTCAAAATTTATGAAACTTAAAACTTTATCAACCATCACTTTAGGATTAATTTTATTTACATCATGCAGCGATGATTCAACTTCAGATCAATTCATGGATCAAAACCCAGATGCTGTTGCAAGATTAATTACTAATATCACAGTAGTATCTGCTCAAGATACTGATGAAAACCAAAATATCACAGTAACTTATGACGATGCAAATCGAGTAACTAATGTTTCTGATGGGATTGACACAGGTCTTTTAACATATCAAGATGGTGATTTAGCTAATGTTGCTAGTAACGGTGATAACTTTGCTATTGAAGAATTATATGAATCTCCTTATGATGCATTTGAAACAGGTGAGGTTATCAATTATAACAATGATGGAAACCCTGTGAATCTACGTTTCTTTGAAACTGAATACGATTGGGAAACTAATAGTGAAATTACTACAGAATATAGAGCAGAAATTCAATACGACAACAAACTTAATCCTTATTTTTATACTGTTCAAGCTGCAGGCGGTATTGCTGTAATGGATGCTGTTGAACTTAATTTTAGCGCTAATCCTGATGCTCCAGAAATTGTACAAGCTAGAATACTTTTCCCTTCTAAAAATATTAAGAAAATCATCTATAGAGATTTAGATGGAAACTTACTTGCAGATGTTAATCTAGATTTCGTTTACAACTCAGACGACTATCCTACTTCTGGTTCTGTAACAGCAACAGAGTATGATGTTGATGAAGGTGACACAACTAGTATTTACACATTAACCTATACTTATATGGCTGCAAACTAATTGCTAATAGCGCTCATATATAAAAAGACTCACATAAAAGTGGGTCTTTTTATTTTTCACCATCCCATTCGGCATAAAATTGATCTAAAAACTGCTCCATATATTTATGCCTGTCCAGTGCGATTTTCTTACCTGTTTTGGTATTCATTCTATCTTTTAATAGCAGTAATTTTTCATAAAAATGATTAATCGTTGGTGTCGTAGAAGCTTTATATTCTTCCTTAGTCATCTTTAGGTTTGGCTGAATTGATGGGTCAAATAATTTTCGATCTTTAAAACCACCATAATTAAATGCTCTTGCAATACCAATAGCTCCAATGGCATCTAACCGATCTGCATCTTGTATAACATCTAACTCAGGGGACTTAAATTTTTGAGCTTCATTACCACCTTTAAATGAAATATTTTCAATAATGTTTACAACATGCTGAATTATTACTGAATCTATATTTAACCCAAATAAAAACTCACGTGCTTTTTGAGGTCCAACCGTTTCATCTCCATCATGAAATTTACTATCAGCAATATCGTGTAGCAACGCTCCAAGAGCCACAACAAAACCATCTACTTTTTCATTATTAGAAATAAGCATGGCATTATTATACACTCTTAGTATATGAAACCAATCATGTCCGCCTTCGGCTTTTTTAAGTTCTTTTTTAACAAAATCCTTTGTCTTTTCTATGATGTCTTCAGAAGTATCCATAACCTAAAATTAAAAATTCCTATCGAAAATTGATAGGAATTATATATCTTTTATTTTTAATTATTTCAACCTTGCAGGTTCAACCCATTTAAACTGATACGAATTTTCAGGTATTGTCATTCGGTCTGCCAATCGCAGCATTCTTGAAGGAAGCTTCATCAAATAATCACGCGCTTTTTCGGCTTCATCAGAAAGATTAGTCATAGCACCAATGTCCCATCGGTCTATTAGCTTTTGAAGAATGTCTATGTAATCCGTAGAAGTATAAACACCTATACGTTGCGCAGTATTAGAAAACTCTTCAAATGCAGTACTAATTTTGTCTCCAGATTCTCTTAAAAAAAGTGCTGGCATAGCAATTTTTTGTTTCATCATATAATGAAATGCCATCATCATCTGACTAGGATCAACAGCAAAAATACGTTCTACAAATTCTGAATATGCATGATGATGTCTCATCTCATCTCCAGAAATAATTTTACACATTTTAGCCAATTGCTTATTCCCTTTATCTTTAGCTATTTTTGCCACTCTATTATGAGAAATATACGTTGCTAATTCTTGAAAGCTAGTATACACAAAGTTTTTGTAAGGGTCATGACCAGTACCAATATCAAAACCATCAGCAATTAAATACTGGGTAGTTTTTTCAATCTCTTTCATATTCACACGACCAGATAAATATAAATATTTATTAAGAACATCACCATGTCTATTTTCTTCAGCAGTCCAATGTCTCACCCATTTTGACCAACCATTTTGCTCCTCTTGGTTTACCCCTTCAACATGCATTAACCAAGATTCATAGGTTGGCAACGCTTCTTCAGTAATCATATCACCAACTAAAACAACCCAAAAATCATAAGGCAATTCTTTCGATAATTCTCTTATTTCTTTCACTTCTTCAAAGAAATTCTCACCTTCTGTATTTGGTAAAAAATCGGTTGGTTGCCAAATTTTCTCTATGGGAATAAGATATTTTTCAATAAGTTTATCGACATCTTTTTCTAGATGCTGCATCACTTCTAGTCTTATGTTTTTAAGGGACATTATTAGGGATTTTATGGTTAATGCGTAATAGCATCAACAATCGTTTTTTCAACAACTTGAAATAACTCTTGTTTATCTGTAAAGATAGCAATTTCTATAGGCTTATGAACTGTAAATTTGATATGATTTCCTATTCCCATCGGGAATTTCCCATAGCGCAACATCTTCCATGAATTATTAACCGTTATAGGAACAATTAATGCTGAAGGAGATTTTTTAATTAACAACTCTAATCCTTTGGTTTTAAACGTTTTAGGATATCCGTCTTTACTACGAGTGCCTTCAGGGAAAATAACTGCTGCTCGTTTCGTTTCTTCTATATATGCTCCAAATTTCATCATAGCAGGAAATGCTTGTCGTGGATTTTTACGATCAATCAATACCGAACCACCATGTCGCAAATTATAAGAGACACTTGGTATTCCTTTTCCTAGTTCTTTCTTTGCCACAAATTTAACGTGGTGTTTACGCATATACCACATAATTGGTGAGATATCATACATACTTTGATGATTAGAAACAATTAGTAATGGCTGATTTGTTGGAATCTCATATTGATTATTCCAAGTAAACCGTGTTCCTAAAACATTTAGACAACGCATCAAAGAAAACTGAAGTGCATCAACACTTTTATTGTGTGCTTTATAACCAAATAGATTGAGGCATACCCATTGAATTGGATGAAAAAACAGCAAAGTCACTCCAAAGACTATAAAATACAAAACGGTTAAAGGGTATGCTAAAAGCTTTCTCATAAGGCAAAAATAATTTAATGCTTTTTATCCACAAAAAAACCACGATTAAATCGTGGTTTTTATATTTAAATTTCTAATTACTGCTTTTAACAATGATCATTATAAGCATCCATAAGGTTTTCAGCAATAAGTTCTGCTGGACGACCTTCAATATGATGACGTTCTAACATGTGCACTAATTCTCCATCTTTAAATAATGCCATACTTGGTGAACTTGGAGGAAATGGCACCATATGCTCTCTTGCTTTATTTACTGCGTCTTTATCAACACCTGCAAATACCGTAACAATATGATCTGGACGCTTAGCATTTTGCAAACTTTGTCTCGCTCCAGGACGAGCATTAGCAGCGGCACAACCACAAACCGAATTTACAACAACTAAAGTTGTTCCTTCTTTTGCTAAAGCAGCATCAACAGCTTCTGCTGTTTGTAATTCTTCAAAACCTACGCTAGTTAAGTCTTCACGCATTGGTTTTACTAATTCTGCTGGATACATATATTTTATTTTTTAAAATTAATATTTTGGAAGTACAAAGATACGTAAAAATAGTAGGAAGAAAACACTATTTAGTAGTCAGTTTGAATGGTACTATTTAAGTTTTCTATAGTATATGCGTGTTTGAGTTACCTGCTCAAGGCAAGTAAAAACCCATCTGCAACAACACCTTCATCTAGCATAAGATTTGATGTTGTTAATGTTGTAATAACAAAGTCAAAATTCTCGATAACAATTGTTGAAACATCTTCTACGATCATAATTTCATAATCATAAACACCAGTTGAAAAACCATCATGTACAACATTAACTGTATTGTTATTGGTTATAGTAACTTGTGTGTCTTCTTGGTTGAAATCCCAAGTAATTACACCAACAGCAAAATCATCATCAACTCCAGCAAAACCACCTGAGACATTTACTAATGACCAAACGCCATTAAGTGATGGCTCATTATTTTGCAAAGCATCATCATCGTTATTACAGCTAAATGATACCATTGCAAATACTAAAACATAAAAATATTTTTTCATAAGAAGTAATAGGTTTTATTTTTAAGATACAAAACCTCAAAAAAGGTTGCGTCTAATTAGTAACAAAAGCAAAAAATATCTACTAACATATAGTATATTTGATATTCACAATAAATAAAATACATTACATGGGTTTTGCAAAATGGATAGGAGGCGCTTTAGGTTGGTCTTTTGGCGGGCCAATTGGAGCGATTATTGGTCTTGCTATTGGAAGTTTTATTGATGGTAGTGCTAATGGGAATGGATTCTTGTTAGGGGAAGGATCCCAACAGCAAAGAAAAAGATCTAGGCAATCAACATCTAGAACAAGAACACGTACACAGCCTCAAACACAATCTGGAGATTTTGAAGTAAGCTTATTAATTTTAGCGTCTGTAGTCATAAAAGCCGATGGCAAACAAGATCAGAGCGAACTTGATTATGTAAGGCAGCAATTTGTTAGTATGTATGGAAAAGACCGAGCCAATCACGCATTTAGGTTATTTAAAAATATTAGTAAACAAACCATTCCTACGCGTCAAGTATGCTTACAGATTCAGCAAATGATGGATCACTCGTCTCGATTACAATTGTTGCATTTTCTCTTTGGGATAGCAAAATCAGATGGTATGGTTACCGATGATGAAGTCTCTCAAATTTATATGATTTCGGGTTATTTAGGCATTAGCTCTCGTGACTACGGAAGTATAAAAGCCATGTTTTATAGCAGTAGTGATAATGCATATAAAATTTTAGAAATCACTAAAGAAGCAACCGATAATGAAGTAAAGAAAGCCTACCGAAAAATGGCTAAAAAATACCACCCTGATAAAGTAATTCATTTAGGAAAAGAACATCAAAAAGGTGCTGAAGAAAAATTCAGACAAGTACAAAACGCTTATGAACAACTTCAAAAAGAACGTGACTTTTAATATAAAACCACATACTCTTTTAAAATTTCAAAACTTAAATTCTTTTTAATTTTGGTATCATAATTGCATATTTATTAAAAACTTCAGGAGACCTTTTCAACTTTTGACCATTAATAAGTAAAAGCAGTGTATGAGCGATCAAAACATTTTAGCACTTTTTAAAAACGGCCAACCTGATAAAGCATTTAAAAAGCTCTATCATCTCTATCCAAAAATTGAAAAACTAATTCTATCCAAAGGCGGCAGTAAAGCCGATGCAAGCGATGTCTTTCAAGAAGCGCTTATTATCTTAAATCGAAATTTAGAAGCCTCAAATTTCAAACTTACCTCTTCGTTTTATACCTATTTATATTCCGTATCTCGATTTGTTTGGTCAGACTTGCAAAAAAGCTTAAGTAAACGACAATTACAAGAACTCAATACGGAAGAGGTTCAAATCTTTCAAAATGTTATAGAGGAAAAAAAATACCAACTTGCCGAACATGCTTTTTCTGAAATTGGAAAACGATGTCAATACCTTTTACAACTGTTTTACCACAAAGCCATGTCATTTAATGATATTGCCAATGTGATGCAATTTAAATCTTCAAAAATTGCTAAAAATCAAAAGTATAAGTGTTTGCAAAAAGCAAAAGACATCTATCAAACCAAACTAAAATTGGTTTAATCCTAAAATCAATAAAAGCATGGAAACCTATAATCAACATATAGAATTAATAAACAACTATCTTAACAATGTACTGTCTGATGATGCGAAATCAGATTTTAAAGACAAACTACAAAGCGACATTGCATTCAATACACTTTATGAAGAGCATATTGTTTTTTTAAAGGGTTTAGACCGCATTCAAATTAAAAGCGATATTCAAAAAGGGAAGCGGTCATATCACACTGAGAAATGGTTGAAAATTTCTGGAGTTTCTATTCTCTTTATAGGCGTTTTCATGATGCTGTACACACTAATTTCTAATGCTTCGGAAAATAATCCCACTTCAAATAACGAGGTTTTAAATCCTATTGTTTTAGACTCTGCCACTACTCAAAAACCAACAATTAATAAGGTTTTAGATATTTCCGAAGATAAGGTCATAAAAAATGAATCTAATATTGAAGAATACG
The DNA here is from genome assembly GCA_002162685.1 of Flavobacteriales bacterium 33_180_T64. GTDB lineage: Bacteria > Bacteroidota > Bacteroidia > Flavobacteriales > Flavobacteriaceae > Psychroserpens. The sequence continues at coordinate 99,002 of MAAQ01000020.1, read as the reverse complement.
ATGCAACAATAATAAATAAAACATATAAAAGTATCACCGCGACTCCTGGTAGTCCAAAAAAGGAAGCTCAAATTATTAGAGTTAATACTCAAAAAGATACTAGCATTACATGCAAAGAGGGTACGATTCTAAAAATTAAAAAAGGCTCTTTTATTAATCCAAACACTAAAAAAATTGCAACAGGAACTATCGATTTAAAAATAACAGAATATTATAAACTTTCAGATATTTTAATGGCTAACCTATCAACTGTTTCATATGGAAAACTTCTTGAAACTGGTGGTATGATATATATAGAAGTCCTACAAAACGAGACCGTATTAGAGTTAAAAGAAAACTCAGATATCGAAATTTCATTTTCAACAAAAAACAAGAAATCGAATATGCAGTTGTTCTATGGTCAGTGGACAGGTCGCAATATTAACTGGGAACTTCAAAATGACGTATTGGAAGAGTTGAATATTTCCGAAGAAATTATTGAAGTCCCTTTTGCTGTAATTGAACAAGTTCCAACATTTCCTGGGTGTGAAGCAGAAGGCAATGAATCTAGAAAAAAATGCACTTCAGATGCGATTTCAAAATTTATAAGTAGAAACTTTAATACTGATATTGGACTTGGCTTAGGGCTTTCTGGACGACAGCGTATCAATTGTATCTTTAAAATTGATCAAGACGGTAATATTATTTTCATCCAATCTCGCGCAACACATCCAAGACTAAGCGAAGAAGCCAACCGTGTTGTTGCTTTATTGCCAAAAATGATTCCTGGTATGCAACGTGGAAAATCTGTGGTTGTACCTTATTCGTTACCTCTTCTTTTTACAATTGAAGGAAAAAGTAATGCAACAAGACAATTTGGAAACTCTGTTGTTAATGACACCATTTCAATGGCAAACCTAATCTTTAATAGACCAGTAGAAATGGATACTGTTTATAAAAATAGTCGAGGCATAATTGAAACCATAAGAGAAGTGATGCATGACAAATATTTTGTTGTAGACACTCTTTTTATCCAAGAATGGAACCAATATAAAAAGCAACGATTAATTCGAGAAATTGATGGCTCAAACTTTAGACGCTTTATTTTAAGAAAAACACTCTTTGAAATGAAAGATAGTAAGTTTAAAATTTTAGAAGATGATTCTATTACTCGAGGAGGTCATGTGATTAGGATACCTTGGAATGAAACCAAAATACCAACAACAACACAAATTTTAAATTTAGTTCCAAAACAACGTTATTCTGCTGGAACTGAAACTGTGACTGCCGAAGAATTCGAAGACCGACTAGGAAGTCAGGCTAATGAAAATATTTCATCAAGAGACGTGAGTTATTATGTGTTAAAAACATCAAATCTTGGTTGGATAAACTGTGATCGTTTTATTAACGGAAGAACAAAAAGAATTAAATACAAACTCAAAATTAAAAACGCAGAAGAAGCGAGTATCAATATGGTTTTCAAGTCACTAAACACCATATTGCCAAGCTGGTACACCAATGGCGTTTATGACTTTCAAACGGTTCCCAAAGATGAAGACATTGTTCTAGTTGCCATTAAGCGAAAAAACGGAAAACTATATTTTGACACTATAGAGACCCAAACGAAAGTAAACCCACAAATGGATTTTAATTTTAAAGAGGTGACTATTGATGAATTAAAAAAAGAATTAGAGATCTTCAATAACTTAAATAACTAGCTCATAAAATGAAAATTAATTATTATTAATTAATTTAGGGTTTTTAAAATTTAAATCGAAAAGTCTTATCTGAAATTAATAAATAATGCAATTCTTAACATTCATTGGGTTTACAGTAATAGTTGCTATAATATCCTATTTAAAAACTAAAAGCACTAAAGAAGCTTCTTCAGATAGTTATTTCCTTGGTGGTCGTAGCTTAACAGCTGGAGTCATTGCTGGATCACTACTGCTTACTAATTTATCTACCGAACAAATTGTTGGGTTAAATGGTTCTGCATACCAAAGTGGTTTATCAGTAATGGTATGGGAAACATTAGCAGCAATCGCTATGATAGTTACAGCCCTGTTTTTATTACCTAGATATTTAAAAGGTGGCTTAACAACAGTTCCTGGGTTTTTAGCAAAACGCTTTGATATTGCAACAAAAACATTAACATCTATTTTATTTCTATCTGGTTATGTCGTGGTTTTACTTCCTGTAATTTTATATTCTGGCTCTTTGGCTATTAGCGGCATGTTTGATCTCCCAGAATTATTGGGAGTTACACATACCCAATCCATTTGGATTTGTGTATGGGGAATAGGTTTAATAGGCTCTGTTTATGCTGTTTTTGGTGGTTTAAAAGCTGTTGCTATATCCGACTCAATAAATGCAATAGGATTATTGATAGGCGGAATTTTAATTCCGGTATTTGGTTTAATGATGATTGGTGATGGAAATATATGGGATGGGCTTTCTATCTTAACCGCTGAAAATCCAGATAAGTTTAAATCTATGGGTGGCCCAACAGATCCTGTTCCGTTTTATACCATTTTTACCGGTATGATGTTAGTACAATTATTTTATTGGGGAACAAACCAACAAATTATTCAAAGAGCTCTTGGGGCCAAAAATTTAAAAGAAGGTCAAAAAGGGTTATTATTAGCATCATTTATAAAGATATTAGGACCACTAATTGTTGTTTTACCAGGTTTGATTGCTTTCCATATCTTTCAAGGAGATTTAGATAGTGCTGATAGTGCTTATCCAATGTTAGTAAAAAAAGTATTACCAAATGCTTGGGTTGGTTTTTTTGCTGCTGTATTATTTGGTGCCATTTTAAGTTCTTTTAATAGTGTTTTAAATAGTTCTGTTACTTTGTTTGGTATTGATGTCTATAAACAGCATATCAATAAAAATGCAAATGAAAAAACTATTATAAAATACGGCAAAATATTTGGTATTGCACTCGCAATTGCATCTATGTTTATTGCACCACTTATTGCAAACGCTGGAAGTTTATTTGCCTATCTTCAGGAAATTAATGGGATCTATAGTATTCCTATTCTAACCATTATTGTTGTTGGTTATTTAACGAAACGTGTACCTGCAATTGCTGCTAAGATTGGACTGGTTTCTGGATGTTCTTTATATATTCTTAGTCAGTTCATACTTCAACCTTATTTTATTAATAAAGCACTTGCGAATGCTGAAGCGGCAGGTATTACTGATGCTGCAACATTAGCACTCACCAAAGCAGAAGCTTATCCTCACTTTTTAGATATTATGGCCATTTTATTTTTACTAAACATAGCTATAATGTTAATCATAGGAAAGCTAAAACCAAGAAAGGAGGCTTATGTACAAGAATATACAGAACAAGTTGATATTACACCATGGAAATATGTTAAGCAAGCTGGTATAGCTATCTGTATCATTGTAATAGGTGTCTATGTTTATTTTGCTTAGTAAGCAAAATGAGAAAGAACTAAAAGAGTTTCAAAAATCAATTTAAAGAAAAACCTCATTTAATACTCTACCCTCTAAATAAAAAGAAATCATCTTTCATTCCTTCAATCTGAGCATCTTCATTAGTAATGATATAATCAATAGCTTGTGTCGTAAACTTATCGCCTTTAGGTGTCAGAAATACGATACTGTCATCGATCATAATCATGTTATTTTTTAAGGCTAAATCTAATACAATTTTAGAACGCACTTTTTGCCAATTAATATGCTCATTTAAATGATTTACATGGCGCTCATTTTCGTCGTCATGGTTTTTTAAATGCAATAAAAAAGTAAGAAGAGACACCTCAATACGTTGCTGCTTTTCTCTGTATAATACCGCAATTATACCTTTACTTGGCGCAAATAAGTACACAATTAAAAACAATACACCAAGCATCGTTGTTATAGAACCTGCTATTGAAGCATCAAGCCAATGTGCAAACCAATATCCTGAAATTGCGCTTAATACTCCAAAAATAATAGAGAGTATGAGCATTTTCTTCAAATCTGTTGTTAACAAATAAGCTGAGGCTGCTGGAGCAATCATGAGCGCAACAACTAGAATAGCACCAACTGCATCAAAAGCACCAACGGTTGTAATCGATGAAACGGTCATTAATCCGTAATGAATAATTGCAGGAGAAAACCCTAATGAAGCCGCTAAACCCTTATCAAATGTACTTAGTTTTAACTCTTTAAAAAACGCTAATAATAATAGTACCGTAATGCAAAGTATACTTCCAATAATCCATAAGGATTTTGGTCCAACATCTACACCAGAAATAAGCAAACGGTCAAATGGTGCCAAAGCCAATTCTCCTAGCAGAACGGCATCAATATCAAGGTGTACATCGTTTGCTTTTTTTGCAATCATTAGCACTCCTATACTAAACAATACAGGAAATACTAATCCTATGGCAGTATCTTCTTTTACTAGTCCTGTTTTTTGAATGTATTCTACTAAAACAACAGTAATCACTCCTGTTAAAGCCGCTAATAATATGAGTAATGGTGAATTTAAATCTTGAGTAATAAAAAACCCAATAACAATTCCGGGTAATATTGAATGACTAATAGCATCACTTATCATGGCCATTTTCCGAAGTACTAAAAATGTTCCAGGAATAGCGCAAGCAATGGCAACTAAACTGGCAATAAGCTGTATTTCTATTTGCGCACTACTCATCTTTTTTTGTCAATTGGTTATACAAATTTAAAGCAGTTTTAAAACCATCATTAGTTAAACTCCATGTTGATCCTTCAAGTATTACGTAATTTTTATCAACAAGTTTTTTAAGTGTTCCTTTTGTGAAACCATGAAAGTTATTTAATATTTTAATTTCATGAGGATGTGAAATATCGTCATGTGTTTCGGCAATATTATACATAAACGATAAGGTTTTATGAAGTTGTAAATCACGTCTATTTTTAATAAATCTTATTTGCTTAAACAATAATCCTCGACTTGGAGAAAACACAAATGAGACAAATACAAAAACGGCAGCGACAAGGACTATAACTGGTCCTGTAGACAAATTATCTTGGCTCGCACTAATTGCTGTTCCAAAAACACCAGAAAAGGCTCCAAAAATAGCCGCCAAAAACACCATTGTCGCTAAACTATTGGTCCATTGTCTTGCAGCAGCAGCAGGCGCTAACAACATTGCACTCATTAAAACCACTCCAACAGTTTGCAATCCTAAAACAATAGCTAAAACAATAAAACTTGTGATTAAAATATCTATTGCTTTCGTATTAAACCCAAGTGTTTTTGCATAATCTTTATCGAAAAGTAGAATTTTAAATTCTTTCCAAAATAGCAGCAAAACAAACAAGCAAATTCCAGTAACGATAGCCATCATCCAAACATCACTTTCAATAAGCGTTGCTGCTTGCCCAAATAAATACTTATCCAATCCTGCCTGATTGGCATTTGGTTGCTTTTGTATAAAGGTAAGTAAGAGCATTCCGAAACCAAAAAAGAGAGATAATATTAAACCTAAAGCAGTATCAGATTTCAAATGTGTTTTGCTAATAATTCCTCGAATCCAGAAGGTACCAATCAGTCCGCTTACAAGAGCTCCTAATAATAGGGTATTACTATCTTTTGCGCCTGTAATTAAAAATGAAATTGCTATTCCAGGTAAAGCAGCGTGAGAAATAGCGTCTCCTAAAAGACTCTGCTTTCGCAAAACCGCAAAACTGCCTAACATTCCTGTTACAGCGCCTAAAATAGCTGTTCCTAGTGTGATTGTTCTTAGTGTATAATCACTAAAAACTAAAGAAAAATACTCTTGAATATCCATTATTCTTGTATACTTACTTTATAATTGATTCCATAGGTCTTGGTCAAATTATCATCGTTAAAGATGTCTTTTACTGGACCCGTAGCAATCTTTTTAACATTCAAAAAAGTAACCCAATCAAAATATTCAGGGACGGTTTGCAAATCATGGTGTACAACAATCACTGTTTTCCCTGCTTTTCGCAACTCTTTTAAAATATTGATAATTGCTATTTCTGTAGTGGCATCTACTCCTTGAAATGGCTCATCCATAAAATAGATAGACGCATCTTGGACTAAGGCTCGGGCTAAAAATATACGTTGTTGTTGACCACCAGATAACTGACTTATTTGGCGCCCTTTAAAAGGAAGCATCCCTACTTTTTCTAGTGCTTCTAAAGCTGCTTTCTTTTGTTTTTGCTTAGGTCGTTTAATCCAACCTAAACTACCATAGGTTCCCATCATCACCACATCTAAAGCTGTTGTAGGGAAATCCCAATCTACACTTCCTTTTTGTGGCACATAAGCGACTAGAGATCGTTGTTTTTCATAGGATTTACCATAGATAGACACACTTCCCGCTATAGGTTTTAAAATTCCTAAAATAGATTTAATGAGTGTTGATTTTCCAGCGCCATTAGGACCAACAATAGCCATTAAAACACTTTCTGGAATTTCTAAATCAATATCCCATAGTACTGGTTTATAGTTATATGCTACTGTTAAATCATCAACTTTTACTGCGATCTTATTACTCATTATCTTAATGCATTTACAATGGTATTCACGTTATATTCAAACATACCCACATAAGTTCCTTCAACGGTTCCTGCATTTCCTAAGGCATCAGAATATAAGGTGCCTCCAATAACAACTTCATGACCTTTAGATTTTACAGCAGCCTGTAAGGCTTCAATAGTTCTTTTAGGAACAGAACTTTCAACAAAAATAGCTTTGATTTTATTTTCAATAATAAAAGCTGATAATTTCTGTACATCTTTAACTCCTGCTTCAGTTGCTGTAGATAATCCTTGTAATCCTACAACATCAAAATCGTATGCTCTTCCAAAGTAATTAAAAGCATCATGAGCCGTTACTAAAATTCTTTTTTCTCTTGGAAGATTAACTATAATATCTTCTAACTTCATTTGAAGCGCTTCCAATTTCGCTATATATTGCTGTTCATTTTTAATGAAATTTTCAGCATTTTTAGGATCTTTTTCTGAAAGTACTTTAGTCACTTTTTTTGCAAACTGTATAAAATAACTAACATCAAACCATACATGTGGATCATAATTAGATGCAAAATAATCTGAACCAATCAATGTGTTTTTATCTAATTCTTCTCCAAGAGCAATTGGGGTTTTAGTGCTACTCCCCATTTTTTCAAACACCTCTACAAGTTTTCCTTCAAGATGAAGTCCATTATAAAAAATAACATTTGCATTTACAAGTTTTGTCACATCGCCTTCACTTGCTTTGTATAAATGCGGATCAACGCCACTTCCCATCAATCCTTGTATATTTACATAATCTCCACCTATGTTTTCAACCAAATCGGTAATCATAGAAGTCGTGGTAACAATGTTTAACTTTCCATCGGATTTTATGTCGTTTTTACAACTAAAAAACGCTGTAAGGACTAAAAGTATTATAATTTGTTTTTTCATTAAGTAACGATTTAACGTGAAAGTACTAAAATTTAATGAGCTTAGTTTAATGTATATCTTAATCCAATAAATGCGCGAATGCCTTGGTTTGGTCCATACACATAAGATGGATCAAAAGTTAATGCATATGGATTTTCTTCAGTTGCAATTACACTTCCTTGAGTATCAAATTCTACATTTTCATCAAAAGGATCATGTGCTCTTGCTATAATAAAAGGATTTCCTCTATTAGGCGTCCAATTTAATAGGTTTTTTACACCTCCATAAATATCAATATTATCAAAACCATCATAAGTTAATTGGATATTTTGAATACTCCACACATTTGAATACTCTTGTCTAGGATCTAAGTTTCCAAGTGTTGGTAAACGCATTGGGCCATAAATATTACCGGTATAATCTAAGGCTAAATTTGTTGGAAAATGTTTGTATGATAAAGCCCAAGTTCCTGTGAATTTTTCAGTTAGAATTTGACGGGTTCGCTCTCCATTTTCTACCTGAGCTACATCCTGAAATGTCACTCCAACGGTTCCTTTTATTCCATTTGCTAATACGGCATCTACATTAAAACTAATCCCTTTAGATGTTGAATGTCCATCTAAATTATCATAAATTATTTGATTAGGGTTGGTATCATAATCTGGAATGATCGCATTCGTGAAATATGTATACCATGCAGATACATCAAAAGTAAAAATCATCCCTTTTTTAGTATATAATTTTTTCAAATAATTAATATTTATATTATAAGATTGTTCTGGATCTAATTCCTCTTCTACAACAACATCCCTTGCTCCTGTTAGAGCTGCATGTTCTTCAGTAAAAAGATTAACCACTCTAAATCCTGTTCCTGCATTTACTCTAAAAATATCATCTGATGTTGGTTTAAATTTATAAGCAATTCTCGGTGTTAAAATAGAACCATGTCTATTGTCATAATCATATCTTAAACCAAGAAGAACACTTTGTTTTTCATTAAGTTTCATTTCATCTTGAATAAAAAGAGATGGAATTGTCACTTCATCGGCATTAATAGTTGCTGTTGTATTATCATTATAATAATTATATCTCAGAGCGGCTCCAAATAAAAGATCATGATTTTCAATAGGTTTATCCCAAACCAATTGTCCAAAACCAATACGTTGTTTTGCTAAATATGGAATATTTCCATAGACTGAATTTTGATCATGATCTGAATATGAAAATTGAAAATTGACTTTCTCATCAATAGGCAATTGATACTTCCCTAATAATTCATAACGTGTTGTATAAATGCTTTCTCCATAAACTTCATCTCCTCCTCTAAAGCTTTTATTCCATTGCAATTCTCCGCCCCATCTATCTTCATAAAAAAACCGTCCTGCCAATGAAAACTCTCTATTTTCTTTTCTTTTAAAATCCCATTTTTGAAATACAGAAATACGATCTTGAAGCGTTAAATCTGTGAAATTATCATTATTATTATCAATTAGATTGTCATAAGTAAAATAATTAACACCGAACAACAAAGTTGCTTTTTCTCCTACTTTTGATTTAAACCCAAGATCTAGATTAAATTCTCCCCAATCATTTACAAAAGTATCTGCAAATACAATAGGTGCATTTTCAGGTAACTTGGTGATAATATTTATTAACCCACCAACAGCTTCACTACCATACAATGACGATGCTGGACCTTTAACAATTTCTACTTGTTCTATTAAAGAGTTTGGTATCCCAGACAAACCATATACTGTAGACAATCCACTTACTATAGGCATTCCGTCTATTAAAACCAAAGTGTAAGGTCCCTCTAAACCATTAATATGAATATCACCTGTATTACATACATTGCAATTTAATTGAGGTCTAACGCCGTTTACATTTTGAAGTGCCTCAAAAATATTTGGTGTTGGATTTTTTTTAAAAAATGCAGGTGAATAAATCTCTACAGGAACAGCACTCTCTAAACGACTCACAGGCTTGAGTGTTCCTGTAACAACAATTTCATCTAAAGAATCGTCATACTGTAAATCAAACATTAGGTTACTTACATTTTTAGAAACTCCAATCGTTTTTTTATCTGTTTTATACCCTACAAAAGACACTATAATTTCATTATCTCCTCGGGGCACTTTGGTTATTTCAAAATAGCCATTCTCATCTGTTGTACTTCCTAAACTTGTTCCTTTAATATAAACACTTACATAAGGCAATCCTTCTCCTTCAGACATTACACGTCCTCCAATAGTATAATTACTTTGTGCTTGTAGACTTAAACTTATGAATAAAAAAAACACACTAAATAGTTTCATTTCAATCTTTTTTTTTGCAAATATAAAATAATTTTTAGGCTTGTCTAAATTTTTTTTATTGTAAACATAAATTTTATCTTTGCTACATATATAAAAACAATGATTACACTCACAGAAGAAAACTATATAAAAGCTATCTACCATTTAGGGAAGTATGGTAAGGACATGGTAAATACAAATGCTATTGCTGATGCCTTAAACACAAAAGCATCATCTGTGACAGATATGGTAAAAAAACTATCTGAAAAAGATTATCTCAATTACAAAAAGTACCAAGGTGTTCTTTTAACAGAAAAAGGAAAACATATTGCTGTTAATATTGTTAGAAAACATAGATTATGGGAAGTGTTTTTAGTGGACAAGCTAAATTTTACATGGGATGAAGTACATGAAGTTGCAGAACATTTAGAACACATAAAATCTGAAAAACTAATTAATGAACTAGATGCGTTTTTAGAGTTTCCAACACATGATCCACATGGTGATCCAATTCCAGATAAAGATGGTAATTTTAAGAATATAGAAAAAATAACGTTATTCCAATCTATAGTAGGTGTAACTTACAAATGTGTTGGAGTTAAAGACACCTCTTCTAATTTTCTAAAATATTTGGACAGTAACAGCATTGGCCTAGGAACTAGTATTGAAGTCATTCATAAAGAACCATTTGATAATTCTGTGAAAATTAAACGCGATACTATTGATATGGTAGTCTCTCAAAATGTAGCTAAAAATTTATATGTAAAGAAGCTATAAATTCATTTTATCTTTAAAAAGCCTTAGTGACAACCACAATCATCTTTACCACATTGTTTGGATATTGGTTTTTTTTTCTTCGGAAGAACACTAAACTTATTCAACAAAAAACCTATAGCTAGCGCAACTGATGCAAACACTAATATATTTTGTATAATGGTATTCATAGATGATTAGTCGAGTATTTTATTAAATCTTTACTTTAAAAACTGGAACGCAACTAACGCAACTATATAAGCGAAAGCACTCATAATCGTGAATTGTAATATTGGCCATTTCCAACTATTGGTTTCTCGTTTTACTATTGCTAACGTTCCCATACACTGCATAGCAAAGGCATAAAAAAGCAAGAGTGAAATTCCACTAGCAAAAGTAAATAATGGACCACCAAGAACAGGGTTTACCTCAGCTGCCATCCTATTTCTAATGGTATCTTCTTCATCGTTTTCTACACTATATATTGTTGCTAAAGTCCCTACAAATACTTCACGAGCAGCAAATGAACTTATGATAGCAATTCCTATTTTCCAATCATATCCTAATGGTCTAATTGCAGGCTCAATTGCTCGTCCTGTAATACCAATAAATGAGTGTTCTAATTTATGAGAGTCTATTTTTTGTTTTAATTCTTCTTGAGATAAATCTTGAGAAGCATATTCGATTGTTACGATCTCTTCCGCATTATTAAAATCTTCACCTGGGCCATAAGATGCCAAGAACCATAATACAATTGATATTGCTAAAATAATTTTCCCAGCTCCAAACACAAATGATTTTGTTTTTTCCAAAACAGTCAAAGCTACATTTTTAAATAGAGGAAGTTTATAATTAGGCATTTCAACTACAAAAAAGGTCTTACTCTTCATTTTCATGACCTTATTTAAAATCCATGCCGAAAAAACAGCTGCTCCAAACCCAATCAAATACAGCAACATAAGAGTTAAGGGCTGATAACCCAATCCTAAAAAACGGCCTTCAGGAATTACCAATTCAATAATGATTAAGTATACAGGTAAACGCGCAGAACACGTTGTAAAAGGAGTTACTAAAATAGTTATTAAACGTTCTTTCCAACTTTCAATATTACGTGTTGCCATAATTGCTGGAATAGCACAAGCTGTACCCGAAATTAAGGGAACAACACTCTTTCCGCTTAGTCCAAATCGCCGCATAATACGATCCATTAAAAAGACGACACGACTCATATAGCCACTTTCTTCAAGCACTGCTATAAATAAAAACAGAAAGGCTATCTGAGGAATAAAAATGACGATCCCTCCCAATCCAGGAATAATCCCTTCGACGATTAAATTAGTAAACGCACCTTCTGGCATCACATTTTTAGTCCATTCACTTAAAGACGCAAATGCACCATCAATAAATTCCATAGGCACTTGAGCCCAATCATAAATAGCTTGAAAAATGGTTAATAAGATTACAAAAAAGATCAAGTAACCCCATATTTTATGTGTTAAAATTCGGTCAAGCTTTATCCGCAAATCTTTAGCACTACTTAAATCTATTGTTTGTCCCTTTTTTAATACATTATTGATAAACTGGTAACGTTTAATCGTTTCTTTTTGCTGCAAACGTTTAAGATCTGCTTTACTTTTAATTTTAAAACTATTAATAGCATCAACTTTATTTCTATCTGTTTTTCCGAAGTTAACATCCTGAGTAATCACCAACCAAAGTTTATACAATAATTGATTTGGAAAAGCTTTTCTAAGTTTAGAAAAATAATCTTTATCAATTTCAGAAGCATTCAAACAAGGCTCTACCGACAAATCTTTATAATTTGCTATACACTCTTTAAGCGTATCTATACCTTTATTTTTTCTAGTACTTATTAATGCTATTTTAGTTTGTAGCTCACACTCTAAATAAGGAATATCCAATTGAATACCTTTATATGCCATCCTATCAGACATGTTGATAACCAAAATTGTAGGAATCTGTAAATCTTTAATTTGTGTAAATAATAAAAGATTTCGTTTCAAATTTTCTACATCACTAACTACAACTGCAACATCTGGAAAATCCTTATCATTCTTGTTTAAAAGCAATTCGATTACCACATTTTCATCTAATGAAGACGCATTAAGGCTATAAGTGCCTGGTAAATCAATAATATGTGCCTTTACGCCTCTTGGCAATTTACATATGCCTTCTTTTTTCTCTACTGTTATCCCTGGGTAGTTACCAACCTTTTGGTTTAGACCAGTTAGTGCATTAAACACCGATGTTTTTCCAGTATTAGGATTTCCTATAAGTGCTACATTTAACTGTTTACTCATCGGAAATATCTATTAAAATGTGAATGGCTGTTTCTCTTCTAATGGCTAGATGTGTTCCATTAATATTAAGATACATAGGATCTGCAAAAGGCGCAACTTGTACAAGTTCCACCATATTTCCAGGTAAACATCCCATTTCTAGAAGTTTGAGAGGTATATGAATTGAAGAGACATCAGTAATTACACCTTGTTGTCCTCGTTTTATATCTGCTAAAGTGACTTGCAAGCTTATTTAGATTGATTTTAAAGAAGCAAAAATAACGGAAAAATTCAGTGTAAAAAAATTGTTTTGCTAAAACTATTGATATTCCTTTTTTAACTGTTTTAAATCTTGAAGTAATGAGTCTATTGACGCAGGGCTAATCCCATTATACAACCCTCTAATTTGCTTGTTTTTATCAATAAGTGCAAAGTTTTCAGTATGTACCATGCCATAGTCTTTTGAGTTATCATCTTTAACAACCAGATATGATTTTCTTGCCAAGTCATAAATTTGTTTTCGATCTCCTGTAACCAAATTCCATTTCATGTCATTAACACCTTTTTCTATAGCATAACGCTTTAATTGCGCTACCGAATCAATTTCAGGTGTTACAGAATGTGATAACAGCAATACGTCTTCATCATTAATAATCTCTTGCTGAATACGATGCATTTGATCTGTCATAATTGGGCAAATCGTTTGACATGTTGTAAAAAAGAAATCAGCTACATAGATTTTATTATCGTAATTTTTCTGAGTAATCGTATCACCATTTTGATTTATAAGTTTAAAATCAGCAATGGTATGGTATTTCTTTTTATACTGAATAGTACTGTCTACCAAAGAAGCATCTACTCTATTGGGTTGATAAATTGGCAATGGTTTCTCAACTTTTAGAATGGAATAAATTACTGAAATAATAATTCCTGAAATCAATACCAGTACTATGAAGAAAATTTTAAACTGCTTGATATAGGCTAACATCTGCTGGTTTTTAAAGTATTACTGTAAGATTCGGGTGCAAAAATACGACACAAGAGCTACAAAATGACTACTTTTAACATGCTATATTTGAAAAAGAAAAAAATTTAATTATTATGAAGTTACGACTACTCCTAGTTTTAGGTCTGTTTTCTACAGCGGCTTTCTCACAAGATTATAACGAAACTTTAAACACCATTCGTGAAGCAGAAGCAAAATCGGCACTAAACCACATGATGCAACGTGTTAACCTTAATACTGGTAATTATGATTTAAAATATCATAGGCTAGAGTTAGACTTAGATCCTTCAGTAGCGTTTATTTCTGGAAATATCACCTCATATTTTGAAGCCAAAAGCGATATAAATTCTATCACATTTGATTTAGCTTCTAATATGACTGTTTCTCAAGTACTACAACGCGGCAATAGTTTAGCGTTTACTCAAAATACTGATGATGAATTAATCATTACGCTTCCAACAACATTAAATACTGGTGTTTTAGATTCGCTAACTGTAAGTTATTCTGGAAATCCTATAAGTTCTGGATTTGGGTCTTTTGAACAAACAACACATAATGGAGCCCCAGTTATTTGGACCCTTTCTGAACCTTATGGCGCCAAAGGTTGGTGGCCTTGCAAACAAGATTTAATTGATAAAATAGATTCTATTGACGTACATATGACAACGCCTCAATTTAATGCATCAAGTGAAGAATATATTTCTGTATCAAATGGATTAGAACAAAGTCAAGTGATTAATGGAGGAGAAAAAACGACGCACTTTAAGCATCGTTACCCAATTCCGGCATACCTTATTGCCATTGCTGCTACAAATTATGAAGTGTATTCGCATACAGTACCCAATAACGGAAATGCTTTTGAAATTATAAACTATGTCTATCCAGAAAGCTTAGTCACTGCACAAACGAATACTCCTATCACAGTAGATATCATGAACATATTTACGAATCTATTTGAAGAATATCCTTTTGCTAATGAAAAATATGGTCATGCGCAATTTGGTTGGGGAGGCGGAATGGAGCATACCACAGTATCCTTCATGGGAAGTTTTGGTCGAAATCTTGTTGCTCACGAATTAGCGCACCAATGGTTTGGAGATAAAATAACCTGTGGAAGCTGGAAAGACATTTGGTTAAATGAAGGCTTCGCAACATACCTCTCAGGAATAGCGATTGAAAATTTAGATGGCAACGATGCGTTCACAACATGGAAACAACAACGCAATAATTCAATTACTTCTGCTCCTAATGGAGCAGTATATCTAAGTGATATAGACACCACTAGTGTAAGCAGAATTTTTAATGGACGCTTAACCTATAACAAAGGCGCAATGGTCATTCATATGCTTCGAAAAAAACTTGGTGATGTCAGCTTTTTTCAAGCTATCCAGAGCTACCTAAATACTCCAGAACACGCCTATGACTATGCGAAAACTGAAGATTTCATCAGTATAGTTGAGACATCAACAGGAGAAGATTTAACTGAATTTTTTAACGACTGGCTATTTAATCAAGGATATCCTAGTTATACAATTACTTGGAATCAACCAACAATAAACCAAGCGTCTATTACAATACATCAAATACAAAGTGATCCTTCAGTATCTTATTTTGAGGCTCCAGTCCCTTTACGTTTAATTGGAACACAAGGTGAAGTATTAGATATTACTTTAGACAATACTTTTAATCAGGAAACCTTTTTAGAAACTGTGAACTTTACAGTTCAAGATATTTTATTTGATCCTGAATCCGACTTAATATCAAAAAATAATGATGTGCTTTTAGGTACTGATGACATTGAAATTAATAGTAGTCTCGTAGTATATCCAAATCCAACTTCGAATATATTACATATAGAAAAGACTGAACACATACATATTACAGAAATTAAAGTCTTCAATACTTTAGGGCAATTAATCAATCGTTCACCATGGCGTTCAACGATAGACACCTCCTTGTGGAGTTCAGGGTTATTCTTTATCCAATTTCAAACTAATGATAGAATCATTACTAAATCGGTGTTAAAAAAATAGCTATATAAACGATTAAAATTTTCTAAACGCTGCTAAAACACTACTTTTGTCGCCTATAATTTTTTATGATTAATAATACATGGAGTTTGTAATAAGAATATCTCAATTTTTACTGAGTCTTTCACTACTAATCGTATTACACGAATTAGGACATTTTATACCAGCAAAATTATTTAAAACCAGAGTAGAAAAGTTCTATCTCTTTTTTGATATAAAGTACTCTTTATTTAAAAAGAAAATAGGAGGAACAGAATACGGCATTGGCTGGTTACCTCTTGGTGGTTATGTGAAAATTTCAGGGATGATTGATGAAAGTATGGATAAAGAACAAATGGAACAACCACCACAACCTTGGGAATTTCGTTCTAAATCAACATGGCAGAGACTCATTATTATGCTTGGAGGAGTTACTGTTAATTTTATTCTTGCTTGGGTTATTTATGTTTTTATGTCTGGTTTTTATGGAGATACTACTGTAGCAACTAATAGTATCAAAGACGGCTATATTGTTAACAATACTGTACTTAAAGATGTTGGACTTAAAACTGGCGATCAAATAGTGTCTATTAACGGAAACACCTATGAGAATTTATCAGATTTAAGCTATAGTTTTATTACTGCTGAAAAAGCAACTATAATTAGAGATGGTCAAGAAATGATAATTGATTTTCCGGTTGATTTCCCTGGGCGTTTAACAAAATCAAAAAAAGAAGATGGACCTCTTTTACAAATAAGAACGCCATTTTATGTCAATAAAATTATTGACTCTATGCATAATGCAGCTGTTGATTTAAAAAAGGGCGATGTTATTGTTGGTATTAATAACCAAAAATTAAAATACTTCGACCAATTTGATCCGGTTTTAAATCGCTATAAAAATCAAACTGTAGATGCTACAGTTTTAAGAGACCATAAAGAAATTGAACTTAAACTCAAAGTTGATAAAGATGCTAAATTAGGAATTCAAACTGGTGGAAGTTATGATATTTTTGATGAGTTAGGTTATTTAAAAGTTGTTCGTAAAGAATATACTTTTACAGAAAGCTTTGGGGCTGGAAGCACAAAATTTGTAAAACAGTTTAAAAAATATGGGGAACAACTTAAATTAATTTTCACACCAAGCACAGGAGCTTATCAAGGTGTTGGTGGTTTTTATGCCATATATAATGTGTTTCCTGACACATGGAGTTGGGAGTTTTTCTGGAGAATTACCGCCTTCTTATCTATCATGCTAGGTGTCCTAAATTTACTTCCTATACCAGCTTTAGATGGAGGCCATGTTATGTTTTTATTATTTGAAATGATTTCAGGTAAAAAACCTAGTGTGAAATTTTTAGAACGTGCTCAACTTGTAGGATTCATTATTTTAATTATGCTAGTATTATTTGCAAATGGTAATGATATTTTTAAAGCCATAACCAACTAACTCTTTTTTAGAGAACGTGTTACATACACGTTTTTGGGCTATAAGAATAGAGCGATATAATTTTTAACAAAAAAAAAGAATTAAAATTTAAAAGTCTTTTTGATATAACTAAAAAATAATATATATTTGCGCTCGCTAAAGCGATAAACACTCCTCCTTAGCTCAGTTGGTTAGAGCATCTGACTGTTAATCAGAGGGTCCTTAGTTCGAGCCTAAGAGGAGGAGCAAGTTTAAAAAGCCACTAGAAATAGTGGCTTTTTTTGTGGAATAAACCAAAATACCCCTTGTTAGATCTTGCCTCTTTTAACCTTAAATGCAATAAATATTATTGCAACAAAAACCATAATCGCAATTAAAATATACCATATGTTTTCATAATTATCAAACACCGATTCTGTATCACCTGTTAAAACTAAAGAACTCCAATAAAAAGGAGAAGCTTCACTAGTATTTTTATGGTTTTTTATATACGCTATTTTTGCTTTTCTTAAGGCCTTAGATTTTGAACACCCTTCTTTGAGATTTAAATAAAATGTAGAGATAATCTCATTAGTTGACTGCTGATTTATATCCCATAGCGAAGAAACTACACTTCTAGAGCCAGAATTAATAAACGCTCTAGCAATACTCATAACGCCTTCTCCTTTTTTAATCTCTCCATGAGAGGTCTTACAGGCACTTAAAACAACTAGGTTCGCCTTTTTATTTTTAAAATAAATATCACTTAACATTAATTTTTCGTCATTAAATGATATCCAGGGTTTATTATTTAGTACACCTCCATGAGTAGAGATATGCACAACTTTTGACGTCCCATATTCATTAAGAAATCGCTGCTTGGTTGCATCTTCTTCAGAGACTATATTAACATTTAAAATGGCCTCAATATTTGCAATATCTTTTTCAGTCACAAATAAGCTAGACAAAGAAAGATCTTTAAAACTAACAGGGCTAATTGCAAAAAAGTCTTTTTTAAATTTCTCGTCGTATGATACCCTAAGAGAAGAATATGAATAGGCATAACTTATATCACAAAAATTGAGTAGATAGGATTCTGTTAAATCAAGTTTTTTACTTGTAACAAGTGATTCAAAAGGAATATAATGTAGTCTAGTGTCTGGTATTATTATTACTTTTTTATTTATATAGAAGTCCTTATTGTTTTTAAGAAATGGAAGTAGATTTAGGTAGAGTTTGTTCGATATCGTTTTAAAATATTGCTGGTCCTTATGATCCACAAAAGGCTTACTGACCAAATCAATATATTGATCTAATATTTCATGAATTTGTGTTATGTTTTCTAAACGAAATATCTCTTCTGATGATTTAGTTATTAACACCACAAAACCTTTGTTTGAATTAAATTTGTATTGCAAAACAATTTCATTAGCCTTGAGTGACTCTTGAACCATTTTAGAATCAAAAACCATAATTCTTTTCTTGTAACTATAATAGCTTGGATAAGCTATTTCTAATGAATCTATAAAGTGCGTATACTTTTGTTTCTTCGAGAAGATTTCATTTTTTAAACTATCTACCAATAGTTTATTAACGGTAAAGGGTTTTGAGTACGATAATTTATCTTCTGTTTTTTTTATCTCACTTAACAAATTATATTCCCTATCAATTAAATTACCTGGAAGCTTTGCCAACGTTTTTGCTTTACTATTAGTAATGTTTTCAAGTAATAATAATGCTTTGCTTTTTTCGATATAATAAAAAGCCTTTTTAGGGTCATTTAATTGGTACGCAATCTCAGTAGCATTTAAGTAAAAATTTGATGCTTCTTTTCTCCAAAATAATTTTGAAAAATCCTCTCTGCTTTCAAAATAAATAACATCTACAATTTGATCTGACAATGCATATAACTTAAGCGCTAATTGCAAATATTTACCTTGCTCTTCATCCTCAGCAATAAGTAATAACAGATTAGCTTTATCAATTATATAACCTAATAAATCAACCTTATTCTCAATTAAATTAAACGCTTCAATACTTAGAACATCAAAAACATTTGTCTTTTTAATTTGAAGAAATTCTGTAATAGCATTATTGTAATAGATAAGGGCTTGCTCATAATTTTTTTCCTCTTTGTATAAATCGGCTAGATTATTATAAAGAGATGCCTTTTTTTCACTATTATATTTTGTGTAAGGTATAGCACTATTAAATAACCGCCTGGATTCTTTAAATTCATGCTCTTTTCTATTAACAATACCTAAATTTATAAGCGATTGGCATATGCTTAATGAATCTGATAATTCTTTAGATAATTCAAGTGATTTTGTATATCTAATTTTAGCCTTTTTATAGTCTTCAATGTTATCATAAAAAACTCCTGCGTTTAATTCTTTTTTTAGAATCTCGTTTTTTGAAAACTGACACTCTTTGCTAATTTCATCAAAGCGTTTTAGCAATTCAAACACATCTTCTTTAAATAATCCATTATCTATTTCAACATGAGTTCTTAAAAGGTTTATTAATGTTCTTCCTTCTTCTTTTATTTCTTGATGTTCTTTAAATATAAAAATAGCTTTATTATAATGAGAAATTGCCTCATTAAAATCGCCAAGCTCATTATAAGAGTTTCCTAAAACTCTATAAACTACAGCCTGTTTAACCGTTTCAATAGGATACTTTTTTAAGAATTCTTGTCCATGAAAGACTGATTTATGATACATCCCTTTTTTGTAGTAGAAGTACACTAAATTTTTATCATTCTTTAAATAAAAATCATTTTTAATAATATCAACAGATTGACTAATAGCTTTAATTTTTAAAGCATAATCAATTGAGAAATCGATATTTTTTTTGTAAAATGATCTTAATAACTCATGGTAAATTTGCGCTAACTTATCTTGGTCTACTCTATCCTCTCTACCATGTATTAAACTATCTAAAATTTTCTTTTTTTCATATGAATCAACCTTTTCATTCTTGGTAAGTGATTTATAATTCTCTAAAGGTGTTTTATGATTTTGAGAAACCATATTGTTAGACCAACAAATAAATATTACTACCAGAAAACCTTTATAAAACATTTAATAATTGAAGTTTAAATCATTAATATATGAATAATCATTCAAATATTTAAAAAAAGAACTCATGTGAACGTTTGTTTAACCACGTTTTAGAATTTTAAATAAAAGGTATTAAATGAAAAAAAAGAGGAGTTAATAAACTCCTCTTTTGAGTTTAAATGTAAGATTTACCTAAACTTTTATTTAAACTGTACTGTAGTCAATCATTATATATATAAGCTGAATATTTTATATTGAATAAATTTTGTGAGTAAATACTGGTTGCAATAACCTGATTTTTTAAAGCTTGAGCAGACATGCCATTTTGGTAATAATAGGCACTATAAAATGAGGCATACGCGGCAGAGAACGATGTACCATCATAATAAAATAGTTCATTATTAAAAACAAATGGTATATCCTCACTAATTGCCGCTATGTCAACAGAAGTATTTCCATAATTAGAAAAAGAAGATAAGCCATTAATTCCTTGTTCATTTGGAATACTGATATCATTAATAAAATTACCTGATAGACCAGCTATTGAAAGAATATTTTCAGACTCATAAGACGAAGGGTAATGAGGTTGTTGTGTATCATTATTTTGATTATTATTTCCGGCAGAGCAAATAACTAAGATCTCATCTTCAACAATATTAATAAACTTATTAAGAAGCTCATAATTTTCATTATACCAACCAAAACTCATGTTTATTATCTTAATGTTCCGTTTTTTAGTAGCATATTGAAATCCACATAATGCATCAAAATAATTAATATTTCCGTTTTCATTAGCAACCTTCACAGGAAGAAGCTGGTAATGAACATTCTTACTATCTAAGTTAGAAGTTATAATATGACTTATGACTGTTCCGTGCATACTAGAATGATTATCAAACGGGTTATTATTGTTATCCACAAAATTCCATCCAAACAGTTCTTCACTATTATTATCTATACACGCATCTTCACTGCTATTGTATAGGAAATTATCTGAAAACCCTTCATAATGGTAATTAATACCCGTATCTAAAACTGCGATTGTGAGTCCTTGATTAGAATCAACAATTTTAGTTAACGCCACATCTAATATCCCTGCAGTATTAAAATTAATAACAAATTGATCTTGTGGTATACTAATTATTGGGTTAAGATCAACACCTTCAATTTCTTCATCTACTGTTGCTGTTTCCTTTTTTTCTTCAATATTTATATCATTTGTATTGTTATTATTAAAAATCCATAACTCAAGATTTTCTTCTGCACATTTACATTGCTTATAATCTGAGACACCATATTCAATTCTTTTTTGTTGTTTCTCAAAATCTGTTGTCCCATCAGGATATAAAATGACTAGTTCATTACTTGAATTGTTAGACGCATTTCTTAAGAAAGTTGATTCGCTTTCCGAATTATTAACGTCTTTTTCAATTATATTTTCTTTTTCACAACTCCATATTGTCACTAATATAGATATAGACAACAATCTCAATATGTTTTTCATAATATGTTTAGTTTAAATTAATATGTTTAGGTAAAATAAAAATTCCGACTTGATAAAAATCAAGCCGGAATCTCTTACATGTATGCTATTCTATAATAATTCTTTTAGATATTATTCCATTTTTTGTTTTAAAATTAAACAGGTATAAACCTGTTGGCAAGTCTAACTCTAAACCAAATCTTAAAATCTCTGTATCTGTTTTCTCTTTCTTTATAGTCTTAACTAATAATCCATCATATCTATAAATCTCTAATTCAATAACAGAACTACCTTCTAAATCTACTTTAATATCCACATGCCCTTTATTTGGGTTTGGATATATGACGATACGTTCTTTTCCCCCTTCTGTTTCATGAGTTATCATCGTTGGCAAATGACATGCCTGAACTGATACTGGTGATTGTGTCCCATCTGCACATATTGCTGTTACTTGCCATACAAAACATTTACTTTGTAAACCTAAAGGTAATGCGTAGGTTGATAATGTCGTTGTAATTGGCATTATTGAAACACCTGTATTACAACAGTCTATCTTGATTACACTTGGCGAATTAATTATATAAGATACAGCTCCTGGCACTGGATCCCATGTTAAATTACTTCCATTGGCCTGTAAGTTTGAAGGCGCCGTTAGCCCATCACACTCCTTTGTCTCACACTCATAAATAAAATCATAAGTATAAACACACTCGTGACCTTCTGGGGCTATTACGGTAACCGTAACAGTGTAAAGCACATCTACGTATACTAAAAACTGGCTATTATTTACATTTACTCCTGTTGAATTAGCTGCCCAAGATACATTGATAGAAACAAAATTTGTAATCTCATCTCCATTACTATCTATGACTGTAGCAGATACGATTCCTGCTTCACATGGATCACATTCTTTAGCTTTATTTGAAGCTTGCTCTAAACTTCTTAGGGCTTTTTGTGCATCTTCAGAGCTAACAATCTTATTAGAGGTTTTAACCTGTACATTATCATTTACTAATAACTCTACAGCTTCTTCATCTGGACATTCATCAAAAATCACCGAAATATCATCCAAGCAACACTCCTGTTCTATAAATACTGTAACATTTTCACTATAGGGATCACCACAAGAATCTAAACCGGTTATATTAGCTGTAAAACTTATTAATGAATTATCAGGCACACAAAAAAGTCCTTGTAGATCTGTTAACACTGGATCTGATGTATTGTATACGGCATCAGTAATATTAGTAGCGTTGATCGTCACGCAATTTTCTCCACATGGAATCGTATAAGTCAATGTATCTGTAATATCAATACCATCTGCTGTAATAGTTACATTTTCAGGCACACAACATATTTCTAAATAAGTAATGGTGTATTCACAACCATTTGGATAAGTTACTGTAACCGTATACGTTTGGTCTTCCTGAGCACCATATAAAATATCTGATGTGCTAATTTGCGACCCATTTAATGTCCATGAAAATGTATAACCATCGATTAATAATAATGGAGAACCATCATCATCTAAAACACGTATTGGCCATGACTCTAACTCACAGACATTGTTTGTCTCACATAACTCCCAATGTGGCTCTACATATGGCTCGTCTGGACAACAATCTTGTTCCAGATTAACTGCTATGCTTTGATTATATGGATCACCACAAGAATTAGTCCCTGTAATATATGCAGTAAAGCTCGTAATACTACTACCAGGAGGCACGCAAAAAAGACCATTTAAGTCTGTTAAAACTGGATCACTAGTATCATATACTGCTCCTATAATATTTGTAGCATTTATCGTAACACAATTTTCTCCACAAGGAATTGTATATGTTAACGAATTAGTGATATCTGTTCCATTTGCAGTAATCGTTATTGGTTTTGGTAAACAACATCCACTATCAAGAGGTTTTCTCGTTTCTTGCCAAGTAAAACAACCAGAAATCCAAACACCGTGTTTTATGTAATAAAATTCATCTGGGTCAAGACCTGTAAAAGTTGTCGTAGTTCCTCCTTGAACACTTGATACAGGACCAATAGTTACTGCGTCGTCTGTTTGTCCTTCAACACTTGTTTCATACACTTGCCACCATTGCGATGGGACAGGGTCATTTGCTGTAACTGTAACGTCATAAGTATCTCCTAAACAGTCATAATTATCTATCTCAAACTGAGAAGAAATATTTGGTGGACAACAGCTATGGCATGCATATTTAAGAGCTATTTGTACCCAATAACAAGCATCATTACCACTTGTCCATCCAATATAAAATTCAATGTCTTCAACCACCTTTGGTTCTCCTGTGTCTGGACAAATAGGTGCATATTCATTTGCAAAAGCAATAGTTGTTTCTAACATTGCTACCTGATCTGCTGGTGTATAAGGGCCTCCTTCTCCAGACCCATCACAGACGCTCCATATATCTGGCTCTATACCTCCATTGTCACATCCATAACTATAATCTACAATTTCTTGATGTGTAAATTCTCCTCCGCATTCGTATAATAAATCTAGATAGCAATCAACACCATTGTCTAGTGTACCATCTGAAGAAACATCATCAAAAGGTGGATCTCCATCAAAACAATAACCTATGTCTGCTTCTCCATTGGCTCCTGTTAAATCGAACATCGTTTGTGCTGTTTCAAAACAGCTTTCAAAATCTTGAGCCTGCAGCTTGTTACCAAATAGTAACAGCATGCAAAATAGCATCGAAAGAATAGTTGTTTTTTTCATAATAAAAGTGATTTTTGGTTGATTCCTACTCTATTAATTTTAGGCTTTTCGGATACTGCCTTTTAAATAAGTTCATAGTTAAGAGGCTTTTGCGCTTTTTTGTTACCCAATATTTTTAATTAACTTACACCTAATTAACTGCTAACCTATATTCGAAGTATGAAAAATGATGATTTTATTCGTCAGTTTTTAGAAGGAAATCCTAAAGCTCTAGATCATATTTACAATAACAATTTTCAGTATGTAGAATATTACATTACAAGTAGAAATGGCTCCTTAAAAGATGCTGAAGATATATTTCATAATGCTTTAATTATTTTATATGTAAAACTTAAAGCTGAAAAAATAGAAATACAGTCATTTGATAATTATCTATTTACAGTTTGTAAGAATCTTTGGAAAAAAGAAAAATCAAAAAAGAAGGTAACAAATATAGAGACTTACCCTCTAGTAAGTGAAGAATTAGATTTAGCTTCTTTTTATTTAGAACATAGTCAATGGGAATTATATAAAGAAAAATATGAATTACTTTCAAAGCAGTGTAAAGACATATTAAAAATGGTTTTTGAAAAAAAATCTTATGAAACTATCGTTAAGACATTCTCATATGCCTCTCAAACTGTAGCTAGACAAAGAGTATTTAAATGTAAAAAAAAATTAACCCAATTAATTAAAGAAGATTCAAGATATTCTAAACTTAAACAATAGAACATGGGCCTAAATAAAGACACCTATGATAGAATTATGAGCTATCTAAATGGTGATATGACAAGTACTCAAAAGGATGATTTCGAAAGAGATTGCAAGAATGACATTGAATTGAATGAGACGGTCAATATAATGAAGAATATGACTATTATTTACGGCAGCGAAGATTGGTATGCGCTAAAAAACGGGTCTGATAAAATTAAGGAAACATCTTTGTTGTTTAATAACGATGATGTAAAACAGTTCTCAAACAAAGTAAGAGCATCTCAGGAGCGATATAAAAGTAAAACGCTTAATAAAACAAGTAAGGTATTAAGATATGTCGCTTCTATTGCAGCAATTGGTTTATTAGCATTTTTTCTTAATTATTACTTTAATATAAATAATACTACTGAAGATCTATTTAGCACTTATTATACAACACAAGACTTACCATCATTTACTGTTCAAAATAGCGATATTAATACTACAGCAAAGGCAGAGCTATTATTTAAAGAAGAAAAATTCCATGAAGCACTAGAATTATTTAACTCTATAAATGAAAACTCGAGTATGACAAATCCAAATATTATTCTATATAGTGCTATGTGTAATCTAGAACTCGAAAAATATGATATTGCTTTAAACTATTTGGAAGAATTAGAACATAGCAATACAATCGATTTCCATAAATCCTATTGGTTTAAATCATTACTCTATTTAAAACAAAACCAAAATGACAAAGCCATTCTAACTTTAAAAATCCTTTCAAAAAATAAAAACTACTTTAATCATGACAAAGCCATTGAGTTGTTAAAGGAATTAGATTGATTGTTCGAAAAATTTTATTTTATACTTTATAAAAACCTTGTCAACTTCTTAATTCATTGATAATCAATTTAAGTTAGTTCGATAATAATATACGAAAAGAAGCAAACAAAAAAATATTAGGAGGAGCAAATTTAAAAAGCCACTAGAAATAGTGGCTTTTTTTCATGGAATATACCTTCCTAAATCAAGAAATTAAAAAATCCTAAAAATGACTCAAGTCTAATATAATTTCATCCTCTTGAAACAATCACAATGACATCTACCTCCATTATTTTTCGCTACTATTAGCAGGGTTTACCCCGTACTACAATCATGGTATTTAGGGAAGTTACATTAAGGGAATCAAGGTTAATAGAACTCCCT
Source organism: Flavobacteriales bacterium 33_180_T64 (assembly GCA_002162685.1). GTDB lineage: Bacteria > Bacteroidota > Bacteroidia > Flavobacteriales > Flavobacteriaceae > Psychroserpens. The sequence goes on along the minus strand of MAAQ01000020.1, from coordinate 72,659 downwards.
CTTATATTTCAATTTTGTGTTATCAATATTTCATAAGGAAAGGAAGGTAGCCGAAAAGTCTGATCCTTATTCACACAAGGGCAGAGTAGGCAAAATAAAAACATTTTATATTATGCAAAAGCCAGAAATCAATTACTTCTACAATGTAGTTAACGACAGTAGTAGTCTAAAAATGAAAACCTCAAAGGGAAAAACCGAAAACGGGACAAAATTAAAACAAAACACTAAAACTGGAGACGAAGCACAATGGCTGTTCATGCCTGTAGACATGGCAGATGAAAGCAATAGTGCTGACTATTATCTCTTTAACAGGAAAGCCGCTAAGCCTTGTGCTCCCAACGAAGAAAAGGACGACCAAACAGATGTAAGTATTAGGATTTATAGTTTTAATGGAAGAAGCCCCCAAAAATGGACACCAGAAATAACTGAAGATACATCGTTAGGAGGAGTGATAACTAATCAGCTTAGTGAGAAAGTAATAGGAATAGAAGGTGATTCTACAAAAGAAGGTAAAATCATTAAACAAAAAGAACCTGAGAAAAATAATTCCTCTAGAAAATGGACTTTGAAAGCACAAGAAGTATTCGATCTACCAGAACTTGTAGAAGGAACTTACAAAGCGGGAGATATTCCTAGCCCTCCAGATCCAGATGAAAAAGGTTTTGTCCCTGAGTATTCAGAACATTATCTTATTGGCGAATCATTTACTCCTTTTTATATGGTAAATGACCCAGATCGCGATGAAGAAAATCAAATAGAAAACACTCCTTATTATGTAATGAGACGTGAGCAATATTGGAGTTTGATTGATCGTGTTATTTCAGATGGAAGTACACCAGGAAAGGAAACTTACACTTATGAAGAAGGGGTATCTAAAACGACCAATACATCTATTCAAGAAACAGTGGGAATTACGATTACTGCCAGTCTTGGGTTTAGTTATAGCGGAGCATCCATAGGCGTAGAAGGGACTTATAGTAAACAATTGCAAGTTCAAAAAGATCAGGGAGGAACCGAAAGTTCAACAATAACCAAAGAGTCCTCTTTTGATACCGAAAAAGGAGATGCCAGAGTTTATTGTATATGGCAATTATTAGATGTATACACTTTGGAGAATGCAGATGGTGATGAAGTTAAGACTTGGAGTGATTCTACATCTACAATTCAAAAGAATAGCGCTGTAATAAGTAAAGAGAATATAACTCAGCACCTAATCAAGATAGGTTCTACATTTGAAAATTAAACTTAAGATAGACTGCAATTCTTAGTGAACTATTTAGAAGAAGCATCCCATGTCTTGATTCAAATGGGATGTTCTTTTATATATCACAAGATTCTATTATCAATTGATTAATATTAGGAAACCGACACTTTTATAAGTATTGATATTGTATTATAAAACGACTAATCAAAATAGGAAAAATCACCCTAACTATCTAAGAATTAATTTATTGTATATTAGACATATAACCAATTAAACTCTAACATTATGAAAACTTTAATTCTATTCCTTTCGGTTTTCTTCTTCTGCATTATTTCCTGTAAAGAAGATAGTCGTGAAAAAAAGAAACACGACACATCAAAAACCATAGCAAATCCAGAATTAGCTACAATAGTTACAGAAAATTGTCTCGATTTAGACAGTAATATCTATTTACAAACGGCTATTATTTGGAAAGAAAGCTGGAAATTTGAACATCCAGATTACAAAAAGACACCTCCTGTATTTCCTTTTTCAAAAGAAAATTTGTTAAAATTAAAACAGCATGATACTTCCGCCGATGGTGTTCGAATATATTATATTTTAAAAGACACGCTTCAAACAGTCCCATCGCTTGCTATTGTTAATATGACCTCTTGCATCGTTGCAGATGAATGTGAAACTCCAAATTGCGTCTTGGTCTCAGAAATAAATAAAAATGTTGATACATTTATTTCTCATGATGATTTCACTACATATAGAGATAATTGGGTTAAAAAAGCTGATGAAAAAGAAAAAAATCATCCTATTTATACTGCAGTTTATGCCTATAATTATAGTTGGGGTAAAATAGTGGAAACCTCTGAGACTGGAGATAACGGTATTTGGATACAATATGGCTTACGCACTTTAGGCCCCTTGGATAGTAGACTTTATATGGAAGATTCTGAGATTAGAAGTACTACAGGTAACATAGTGTATTGTAATATTATCTACCAAAGACACCCAGATATATCTACACAAGATTCTTTTGATTTCGCAAAACCTTGCCCTAGAGCTTGTAATACTATAGTACAATAATATCAATTTGGAGACCATACTATATATCGCCCTATGCATTCCACTAGTTCCTGCTATTTTAGCATCATTTAAATGGAAGTATTTAACAGAAACTCAACGCTGGTTTTCAATCATGCTTTGGGGAATTGTCATTATCTCCTTTTTTGGAGAGCTATGGTTAAGAACCTCCCACGATAGTAACCTTCCCTTTTTTCATGTATATATTTTAATGGAATATGTGTTCTTGCTCAATATATTTAGAACAATGTTTAAAGAAAGTGTTAAAGATTTCATTTGGTTGATTTTGGTTATTGGTTTTTCATTAATCTGGACAATTAATATCTTTACAGGAGTCGGTTGGTGGGCCTTCCCAGATTACATCCATGTTCTTGAAGCGATTATTATTATTGGATTGGTCATCTCATGGTTTTCTAAAATGCTTAATGAAAAGATCATTTCAAGACCTGAAAGAACATTTGAATTTTGGATTTGTGCAGGACTGTTGCTTTTTTTTAGTGGAAACTTTCTTTTGTTCATTTTTTCTAAATTTATTATCCTCACCATTGAAACAGCTGCTTATGAAGCTATCTGGAAAATACATTGTATCTTAATAATCTTATTATATCTACTATACACACTTGCATTATTATGGGTGAAGAAACCAATCAAATAGTATTGATTTTTATTTTAAGTACAATTTTTGTTGTGTTTTTGGCAGTAGTACTTATTTTATTTTTAGTAATCTATCAAAAGCGTATTGTAACACAAGAACATCGACTTCAAAAACTTGAAAATGAACGCCAACAGTCACTATTAAAAGCAACAATTGAAGGTCAGGAACGAGAACGAAAACGCTTAGCCAAAGACTTACATGATGGAATTGGGTCATTACTTTCAGGATTAAATTTGAATTTGAAATTTCTAAAAAATAAAGAAAACCCCAATTCAGAACAGTTTACCTTTCTATCTGAAGCTAGTAAATTGGTAGATGAAGGCATAGAAAATGTACGAACTGTAAGTCATAATTTAATGCCAGCTACCTTAGAAAATTTTGGGTTGATTTCTGCTATGGAAGAATCTATAAAATCGTTTAATAGAATCCAAGAACTCGATGTTGATATAGCTACGGTTCATACGCCATTCAAAATTCCGAATACTATAGCACTAGGCTTACTTAGAGTCTTTCAGGAGCTTCTTCAAAACACGATAAAACATGCTAATGCTTCTATGATTAGAGTTACGTTAACCTATGTTACCGATTTTATAATATTAGATTATAGAGACAATGGAAATGGGTTTAATGAGCATAATTCAGAAGGAATAGGAATTAAAAACATGCAAAGTAGAATACAAGCATTAGATGGTATATTTTATATGAATTCAAAAAGCAAAGCTGGATTTATTGTTAATATTGAGGTGCCACTAAAACCAAAAGAACATCAAGTATGAATAAATTAATCCGAATTGCTATTGCAGATGATCATCAATTATTTCGAGCTGGAATCATTATGATCTTGAGAGAGAATCCAGAATTTTTAATTGTTCAGCAAGCTTCTAATGGACAAGAATTACTAAACGGTATAGCAGATTCAAAACCAGATGTCATCTTATTAGACTTAGAAATGCCTATCCTCTCAGGACGCGAAACCCTTACCAAAATACACACAATTAATCCTAAAATAAGAGTTCTTATGCTTACCATGCACAATAACAAGGCTTTTATTCTAAACATGATGGAGTTGGGAGCGAATGGATACCTACTCAAGGATACTGACCCAAATGAAGTCACCAAAGCCATTTATAAAGTTGTTGAATCTGAATATTATTTTTCGGATAAAGTTTCGATAGCCATGCTTCAGGGGATTTCCAATATAGAAACAACTTTAGAAGCTTTAGCTCCAGAACACAGTCTCTCTCAGAGAGAAAAAGAAGTACTACTACTTATCTGTCAAGAACATACAACAATCGAAATTGGTGAAATTCTATTTTTAAGCCCGAAAACTATTGAAGGTTATCGTAAAGTATTAATGGACAAAACTGAAGCGAAAAATATGGCAGGTTTAGTCATGTTTGCTGTTAGACATGGATTGTATACATATGAAGATTAAATGTATATCACCTTGATAAGAATTAGAAATTGTTTGACAATACCATATAAAAGAGAACAAAAAAAAACGCCATTGTTTTACCAACTTTTTTATGCCTAAAATCTAATATTAAAAATTTTGTACCTTTAAGAAACAAATAAAGTTTTCATGCTAAAATCACTCCAACACACTAGACAACAATTATTTAAATATAATTATATTATTACCCAAAAAAGCCTACTAATCTGTTTTATACTATTGACATCTAGTTATATTTTTTCTCAAAACAGATTACCTCCTCCTCCATGTAATGCCAATGGAAATTCCGGATTTGGAGGCGCTGTCGGCGAAGGACACATTTTGTTTAGCGGAGACGGTGTCAATCCTATAAATTTCGCCATGAGCACTAGCGCTAATGATATGAACGATATTTTAGTTTTATATATAGATACTGGTGAGCCTGGTCGCAATGAAATTGACACTACAATTGATGATAATGCAGATGATCATAGAATTGCAATATCAAACAGTAATGTGAATGGATATGGAAGTACTATCAGTTTCCTACCTGGATTTGAAGCTTCTTATGCTATAGCTATAGATGTGAATTTTGGAGGATTGTGGTCTATCCCAAACACAGGTTCAGTAGGAACAGGAGAACTCGGTTTTATAACATCTGTAAACTCAACTTTAACGTCAAGCACACAAGGATTTTATACCTTCAATTTTAATTGGGAAGATCTTGGATTAACTATTACAGATGAGTTCCATTTTGTAGGGGTTTATGTGAGTAACACTGGATACTCTTCAGACGAAGGCTACGGAGAAGGAATTACTACTGGAACAATAGGTTCTGATAACATAACATTTACTGGGTACCTCACTTTACCTGGTTGTAGCGAGACATTAAGTAATTCAGTTAATTTACTTAACACTATTGATGCATATTATTTTAATGATAAACTATTCATAAAAAATATCAATGAGGCTGTTACGATAAGTGTTTATGATATTCAGGGAAGGAAAACATATAGCAATCTCCATCAAATACAAGGTTCTGTGCCTATATCACTTGAACTAAATAAAAATGAATTACAATTTATTGTTATTGAAAGCTCTAACAAAAGAAAGGTGCTAAAAGTAATTCCAAATTAACACTATATTCCAAACTCAATTGGAAGGTAAAAAAAAATAAACACCTCTATTATTAGGGGCGTTTTTAGCAACATAAACTATAACTCAAAATAGGCTCAACTGATCATCTTTATAGTATTCATGAAGCATGGTATTTAGTTTAGGCATCGATTTTCCTTTAAAGTATTTAAGCCGTGCTAATTTCACCAAATCATTAATCTGTTTTGCAATTTCCCCTTCACCTCTCATACGTTGACCAAAACGAGAATCATTAAGTGTTCCGCCATGGCATTCTTCTATTTGGTGCAATACTTTATCTGCACGATCTGGTAGCGTTTTTTGAATCCAATCGGTAAAAATTTCTCCTATAGCCCCATTAAGCCTAACAATCGTATGCGCAATACTTAAAGCTCCTGCATCAGAAACAGATTTCGCTAATGATAAAATCTCATGACTATTAATAGATGGAATTATTGGTGCCAACATCACATTAACAGGAATTCCATTAGCGCTCAAAATCCTAACCGTTTCTAATCGTTTTTTAATCGTTGTGGTTCTGGGTTCGAGTATTCGTCTAGTAACTTCTGAAAGTGATGTAATAGATATATTAACACTTATCAAATTATCTTTTGCTAACTGCTTTAAAAGGTCCAAATCACGAAGAATCAAAGCGTTTTTTGTAATAATTCCAACGGGATGCTTATACTTTAAAAACACCTCTAAGCAGCGTCTTGTAATTTCAAATTTCTGTTCAGCAGGTTGATAACAATCTGTATTACCAGACATCACAATAGGATAGGCTTTCCATTTTTTTCGTTTAATAAAAGCCTCTAATAGTTTTGACGCCTCTTTTTTAATTAAGATTCTACGCTCAAAATCCAAACCTGCACTAAATCCCCAAAACTCATGACTATTTCTTGCATAACAATAAATACAACCATGTTCACAACCTTGATACATATTCATTGAATACGCCATTCCAACATCTGGACTCGCTACTTTATTAACTATAGTCTTAGGAAAAACTGGAAGATATTGTGTTTTGTTTTGATCTACCTCTTCTCCCTCTTTAGCACAAAATTCTAAAAAATCATCACGCAATTCATGGCTCAGTTCAAAAAAACGATTATGGATATTCCCCTGTGCTCCTCGTCCTTTTAAAATTGATTTTTTTAACATATATTATAATTTTTTGTAAAATTACAAAATATTAAATCAAGATTATACCATTTTAAATCTGTTTATTAACAAATGATTATGTTTTTATTTTCCCGGGAAGTCCGCTTTGCGTTTTTCTAAGAATGCCGTAGTTCCTTCTTTAAAATCCTCGGTGCCAAAACATTTTCCAAACTGTTTAATTTCGGTTTTGTAACCGTCAACACCATCTTTAAAGTTAGCATTAATAGACTTAATTGCGCCTTTGATTGCTACAGAAGAATTTCTCATGATTTTTCCTGCAATTTTCTCTGCTAAAGCCATAAGATCTCCTTCATTAGTAACATGATTTACCAAACCGTAGTCCAATGCTTTGTTTGCATCTATCATTCCTGCTGTCATTACCATTTCCATAGCACGACCTTTTCCTACTAATTGTGGTAATCGCTGAGTACCACCATAACCAGGAATCACACCCAAAGAGACTTCAGGCAATCCCATTTTAGCATTAACACTAGCTATTCTAAAATGACAAGCCATTGCTAATTCTAAACCTCCACCTAAAGCAAAACCATTAACAGCAGCGATTACGGGTGTTGCTAAGTTTTCTATAAAATCGAATAATAATTCTTGTCCTTTAGCGGCTAATTTTCCTCCATTTTTAACATCGAAATCTGCAAATTCACTAATATCAGCACCAGCAACAAAAGCTTTTTCACCACTTCCTGTAATAATAATAACTTTAGTGTTTTTGCTTTTATTCGCATCATCAAATGCCTCATGCAACTCCTCTATCGTAGCCTTATTTAATGCGTTTAGTTTGCTCGACCTATTAACTGTTATTGTAGTAATTCCGTTAGTTGTGCTTGATAAAATATTTTGGTAACTCATAGTATTATGTCTAATTATAGCTTCGGAAATGTAACCGTAAATATCGTTCCTATTCCTTGTTGAGATGTAAAGGTAATATTTCCTTTATAAGTTTCCACAATATTTTTAACCATAGCAAGCCCTAATCCCATTCCGCTTGTTTTTGTTGTGAATTTAGGCTCAAAAACCTTACTTTTATTTTCTTCTGAAATTCCATTTCCATTATCTTCAACAGAGATTTTTACTATCTCATGTTCTGAAATAACTTTAACTTCAATTCTTGGAGTTTCTTTACCTTCAGGAATAGCTTGAATTCCATTTTTAACAAGATTAGTGACCACACGTATCAACTGCGTACGATCAAAATTCGCCATGATTTCATTTTCTATTGAAGAAAACACAATATAATCTTCACTAAAAATATCCAAACCTAACTTGACGATGTTCGCGACATTCAATGTTTCATTTTTCTGAGCTGGCATTTTCGCGAAATTCGAAAACGCCGAAGCGATAGAACTCATCGTATCAATTTGCTGAATTAATGTCTTGCTATATTCATCTACTTTTTGATGAATATTCTCATCTTCAGGATTAAACTTACGCTGAAAACTTTGCACACTTAATCGCATTGGCGTTAGTGGGTTTTTAATTTCGTGTGCTACTTGTTTTGCCATTTCTCTCCAGGCTTGTTCACGCTCACTTGTTGCTAATTTAACAGCGCTTTCTTCAAGTTCGTCTATCATACTATTATATGAATTAACCAGTGTAGAAATTTCTTCACTCGACGTCGATATATCTATTTTCTTATTACGCTTTTCAAGACGTGTTTCATTGATTTTATCTGAAATCATTTTTAATGTACGTGTGATATACTTTGAGAGTAAGAGCGCTAAAACTATGGCTATTAACATCATAAATAAATAGGCATAACCTAAACGTTCTAAAAACTCATTAAGCTCTTTATTTAAAAAATCATCATTTTCTAAATATGGTAAATTTAGTATAGCTAAAGGCTTAGATTTTTTATCGTATATGAATGTATAAGAAGATTGAAATGTCTCTCCATTTTTTTGATTTTTTTCAACATAGCGATGCTCTGCTAAATTGGAAATTTCATTTAAGATATCTGTATCAATGCACTTTGTTATAGAGTCGTTTTTAAAACTTGCTTTAGATGATTTTAAAAGTGTCCCATCTAGATCATAAAAGTAGATTCTTAATCCATGAATATCTGCAATTCTATAGATTTCATCTTTAAATATTAAGGGGACGTTTTCAGTTTCTACGAGATAGGTTGTCTTTCTAATAACATAATCGATATCACGAATGATAGCACCTTCTTTTCGTTCTAAGCGCTCTTTATGGTAGTCTCGAGCCTCTTCATTGTATTGATAAATTGTAACACCCGCAATTAATATAGATGCAATAAGCACCAATAGTACCATAGCTAAAAATATGCGAACGCGTAAAGACAGTTTGTTTAACCTCATCTTGAAATTTGTAGTGTAACCGAAAAACTTATAAATTTTCTATTCAAAAGTAAAACGAGTTATTGTAAATAGGGCATTGAAACCTTTATTTTCTTCTGTTAAATGTAGCAATTATTAAGCCAACATTAAGCATCTGGATTTTTGTTTCTAATATTTTTATAAACTTTAAAACCTAGCATTAATAAAATTCCTAAAACAAAAATTCCAATAACACCAAACACCCAATTGATTGCACTTTTCAATATCACTAAAAACACTACTGCAAATAAAATAAAAGTAGCTCCTTCATTCCAAAGCCTCATAAAATTAGATGTTTTCTTGACATCATCACGTTGGAGTTGTTTATAAAATTGATGTGTTTTTAAATGATACAATATTAACAATACCACAAAGGCTAATTTAACATGCATCCAGGATAGCTCTAATAAAAAAGGCCTCATAATGAGCAAACAAACAGCAAAAAAAGTTGCTAAAATCGCGGAAGGCCATGTGATAATAGTCCATAATCGCTTGGCCATGAGTTTTAATTGTTTTCCTAAAATTTCCTTTTCTGGAGAAGGCTTATGAAATGCTTCTATTTGATACACAAACAACCTAGGAATGTAAAACAAACCTGCAAACCAAGTCACAATAAAAATGACGTGTAATGCTTTTATATAATTGTAATACGCTTCCATTAATCTTCAATAAATAAATAATTTAACTGTTTGCTGTTAAAAGCAGAATTAAAAACACTTATCTCATCACTTATAAGTTTATCAAAAGCATCTAACTCCTTTTTAATCTTCCCTGTTAATTCATTTTTAACAGCAATATCTTGGTCTGTTGGTGCAAAATCTCCCATACTAACTAAAGAATTTAAATGTCCTAATTTATTTGTTAATCTAATTGGAAAATTTAATGGATCTTGACCACTACGGTTTTTTGTTTGATATAAAGCTTCTTCAATTTTAGTGAAATCTTCTTTTAGTGCTTTGGACTTTTCTAAAAGATCCTTGACATTTTCATCGTCTTTGTATTGAGTCTCAAAAGCCGTTAATTGCTTTTTAATCTTTCTAATTTTCTTAATAGACTTATGTGCGTCATCCATTGTTTTATTAACATCCTTAATAAAATCAAATTGCTTTTGCATATCTGCTTGCGTACTCTCTGCTCTAGGATCTGCAATAATACTAAAGGATTCCGAAATTACCGTTCCATTAACATTAAGATCCACTTTATAAATTCCCGGAATTGCCTGTGGACCATCTAAACTTGCCCACCACAAGATCATGCCATCTAATTTTTCGGCACCTTTATAAGTCATATTCCAAACAAATTGGTTCATCCCTTTTTTCACCTCCAACTTATCCTTTTTCTTATTTTTGGTTGAAACGGTTTTAATCGAATCTCCTTTTAAATCAAAGTAAGTTAATGACACTTCATCCTTTTCTGCATCATAATTTTTTAAATTAAAATACGTGATAACACCATTAGGATGATTTGTTCCTGATGTTTTGCTCCCTTTTCTATAACCGCCATCCATCCTGTAAGTGTCTTTGGGTTTGAATAATTTATTCTCTTCGGAAGATGAACCATATAATTGATGTAAAACTGTTAAATCATCAATCATCCAAAGACTTCGTCCTTGAGTAGCTACAATCAAATTATTATCTTTTATTGCCAGATCAGTAATTGGAACAACAGGAAGGTTTAACTGAAATGGCCGCCAATTATTTCCATCGTTAAAAGAAACATACATTCCTGTTTCTGTTCCAGCATACAACAATCCTTTTTTCTTAGGGTCTTCTCTTACTACTCTTGTGAAATGTTCTGGATTAATTCCTGTCGTTATTTTTTTCCAAGTCTCACCATAGTCTGTTGTTTTATAAAGATAAGGCGCGAAATCACCTGTTTTATATTTTGTGCCTGCAACATAGCAAGTTCCTGCATCAAAAGCACTTGGTTCAATACTATTAATCATCATCCATTCTGGCATGCCTTTTGGTGTGACATTCTCCCAATTTTTTCCGGCATCTTTGGTAACATGGATTAATCCATCATCACTTCCAACCCAAATCAAACCTTCAGTTATAGGTGATTCTTGAGCAGCAAAAATAGTACAGTAATATTCTACAGACGTATTGTCTTGAGTAATTGGTCCTCCTGACGATTTTAATTTTTCTGGGTTGTTTCTGGTTAAATCTGGACTAATAATACGCCACGACTGTCCTTCATTTTCTGTAACATGAACATGTTGTGAAAAGGTATATAAACGATCAGGATTATGTTTTGAAAAAATGATAGGAAAATTCCATTGGAAGCGATATTTCATACCTTCAGCACCATGACCCATTGGGTTATCTGGCCAAACATTAATCGCTCTTACTGTTCCTCTTTTATGATTATATCTAGTTAAAAACCCATCATAGCTTCCTCCATAAACAATATCATTATCTTCTGGATCGATAGCAATATGTGCCGATTCTCCTCCAGCTGTACGTTCCCAATCCTCTTCAGTAATTGATCGTCCATCTGTTCTATGTGGAATTCTAATTGTTGAGTTATCTTGTTGTGCCACATAAATACGATAAGGGAAATGATTATCTGTTGTTACACGATAAAATTGTGATGTTGGCTGGTTGTGATAGGTACTCCAGGTTTCACCACCATCATAAGTAACTTGTGCGCCTCCATCATCGCCAATAATCATTCTATTAGGATTTTCAGGAGCTATCCATAGATCATGATGATCTCCATGTGGTGCGTTGTAGGTGCTAAATGTCTTTCCTCCATCTGTACTTTTATGATATCTCACATTCAACACATAAACAATATCTACATTTTTCGTGTCTGCATATATTCTGGTATAATACCATGCACGTTGACGTAATTTGCGTTCACTATTAACTTGCTCCCATGTATCACCTCCATCGTCACTTCGATACAAACCGCCTTTGTCTTTATTTTCAATAATTGCCCAAACCCGTTGATTATTTAATGGAGAAACTGTAACACCTATAATTCCTAAAGTCCCTTCAGGAAACCCTTTTTTTGTAGAAATCTCAGTCCAAGTATCACCTCTATCTGTACTTTTCCAAAGTGCAGACCCCTCTCCTCCAGAACTCAAACTATAAGGTGTACGTTGTACTCTCCATGTAGATGCATACAAAATTCTTGGATTAGTAGGGTCAATGATTAAATCGACAACGCCAGCGTGTTCATTAACAAATAAGGTTTTCGTCCATGTTTTTCCACCATTAATGCTTTTATAAATACCTCGCTCTTGTGTAGGCTTATAGATATTTCCTAAAACTCCTGCATAAACAATATTATGATTAGTTGGATCAATAGCTATTCTTGGGACATGACGTGATTTTTCAAGTCCTGCTGATACCCATGTCTTTCCTGCATCGACACTTTTCCAAATACCATATCCTGAAGACACATTCCCACGAACTGTTTTCTCACCTCCTCCAACATATATTACATTTGGATCACTTTTAGAAACTGAAATAGCACCTATGCTTCCACCAAAAAATCCATCAGAAATATTATCCCAACTTCGTCCGCCGTCTAAAGTTTTCCAGATGCCTCCTCCTGCAGAACCAAAATAATATAAGTTAGGTTTATTTGGAACTCCTGTTACTGCTGCACTTCGCCCTCCTCTAAAAGGTCCAAGTAGCCGATACTCTAGTGCATCATATTGGGATTCATTAAAAGACTGCGCTTCTAATGAAGTTAAATTTCCGAAAAGAAAAAAGCATAAAATGATAGTGAATAATTTCATTTTGGTGATGGTTTTATTACTAATTTTAAAAATAAGCATAAAAAAATACTATGCCGTTATCTTATTCAATTTTAACTTGATTTCGCGACGCAAAAACAATACAGTTACAATCGTAGATAATACATCTGCTATTGGGAATGACATCCACACACCTAACTCTCCATAAAATATTGGTAAGATATACATGAGTGGTATAAAAAAAATAGCCTGCCTTGTGAGTGTTAATAACAATGCAGGAAAAGCTTTTCCAACCGCTTGAAAATAAGCAGCTCCAATAAGTTGCGATGCTAGAATAGGCGCAGCAGCAAATGCCCATCGCATATTGTTTGGGGTCTCTCTTATAACATCAACATTAGTCGTAAACCATTTTGTAATTATTTCAGGAAAGAACATTAAACCAATAAAAACAATACTCCCTAAAATAGTCGCATATTTTATAGCAGTATAAATAACTTCTTTAACTCTAATAAATTGCTCTGCTCCATAATTATATCCTGCAATAGGAATAAATCCTTGTGTGATTCCAAAAACCGGAAACAGTGCAAACATCATCATTCTACCAACAATAGCATAAGCTGTTACAGAAGTCTCTCCACCAAAATCAAAAAGCGCATTATTAACCAATAAAAATGTTACACTTACAACGGCTTGCCTCGCTAATGTAACAGACCCTAAAGAACCTATTTCAGATACAATAGTTTTATCTAATCCAAAATGGGGAAAATTAATTTTAAGCTCAGAATGCTTCGATAAAAAATACCAAAAAATAAATAAGAATGACACTATATAAGACCCTGTTGTTGCCCAAGCAGCTCCTTCCATTCCTAAACCTAACAGACTAATAAAAAGATAATCAAACACTAAATTTCCGATAGACGGAATCAACATCGCATACATCGCAAATTTAGGTTTCCCTTCTGCTCGAATAACAGTATTCCCCATCATGACAAACCCCAAAACAGGAACTCCGTAAAGAATAATTTCATAATATATTTTTGCAGGCTCAAAAATAGTCCCTTTTCCTCCAAAAGCTGGAATAAGAGTATCTACAAAATACAAGCCAAATACAGCAAATGTTATAGTGAATACGAATGTTAACGTGAGTTGATTCCCAAATGTTTTGAGTGCTTTACTTTTATTATTAGCTCCAAGTGCTCTAGATATGATAGACGATCCTCCAATACCAATAGCCATTCCTAAAGCAGCAATAAAAAAAGAAACAGGAAGCACTACGTTAATAGCTGCAATTGCAGTAGAGCCAATCCATTGTCCAACAAAGATGGTATCTACCAAAATATTGAGCGACATCACTAAAATTCCAATAGATGCAGGAACTGCTTGCTTGATGAGTAATTTTCCAATAGGCTGTGTCCCTAAATCATTCGAAGCTGTTTTTGACATTATACTTCTACAGATTCAGACTTTGTCCACTCATTAATCCATTTTGACATAAGCGCAACCCATTCAGCAGTAGCATTTAAACAAGGCACTGTAGCGAACTCTTTTCCTCCCATTTCATGAAAAATAGCTTCGCCTTCCATGGCAATTTCCTCAAGTGTTTCTAAACAATCACTTACAAAAGCTGGAGTGACAATAGCCATGGTTTTAATTCCTTCTTTCCCCAAGCGCTCTATTGTTCTATCTGTGTAAGGCTGTAACCATGGGTCAAACCCTAATCGTGATTGGAATGATGTAGAATATGTGCCCTCCCTAAGACTTAATTTCTTAGCCACTAATCGCGTCACTTCCTTACATTGGTGTCGATAACAAAACTCGTGAGCTGGTGAAGCTGTGACACAGCAACTTCCATCTATTTTACAATGTGATTTTGTGACATCACTTTTTCTAATATGACGCTCAGGAACACCATGGTAAGAAAACAATAAATGTTCATAATCTTTACCTTTTAGATGTCTAGCGACAGTATTTGAAAGCACTTCAATATAGTCTGGGTTATTATAAAATGCTTTAAAATCTTGAATCTTTAACTGCGGAAAATATTCTTTTCTAACCATTTCAGCTAATACCAAAATAGTTTCGGTTGTAGCCATAGCAAATTGCGGATATAATGGCATTAAAAACACCTCATCGACACCTTTATCAACAAGTTCCTGAAGACCCTTTTTTATAGTCATGCTTCCATATCGCATGGCTAAAGCCACTGGCGCATGTGTTTGTTTTTTTATCGCGCTCTGCAGACGCTCAGAAATAACAATTAAAGGCGACCCTTCGTCCCACCATATTTTTTGATAGGCCTTTGCAGAAGCTTTTGGTCGTGTATTTAAGATGATCCCTTTTACGAGCAATGTTCTTGCCCAAAGTGGTACATCAATCACGCGTTCATCCATTAAAAACTCACCTAAATACCTCTTAACATCTTTAGGTTTAGGACTATCTGGAGAACCTAAATTTACAAGTAAAACGCCTTTCATCTAATCTTTTCTTTTAGCAATTTTTGTTGTGATAAATTCAAAAAAATATTTCTATTTCAATAATTCTGTCCTTACACTTTCAGGAATGATAGAATTGACTAAATGTTTCATCGTATCGTCATTGCCTATAAATTTCCACCCTGTATATTTTGGATCTTTTATAGCAAACATGGTCGCATCCATGTTAATCACTAAAGACATTGCTTTTTGATCTGATATCACATTATCTTCACCAAATTGAGTTTGCATAGTAACTTTCATAAACCCTAAAAAACTTTTTTGTTCTTCTTCAGGTTTGTCTAGCTCAGAAAGAAATGTCATTTTCATTTTACTATTATAAAAAACCACCGCATAAGTAATCCCTTCAACTTTTGTATCGTCAGTTACTCGTGTAACATCATTAGAAACAAACTCTATTTTCATATCTGGAGAACTAAACATTTGCTCCATTCCTAATTTCATTTGTTCTCTTGGTGCCATTTCAAACACCTTAGGATACATATAATCTAATACACCATCAAAATTTTGATTGGTCATATAATCATAATAGATTTGAGCATTTTTCGTAATCTCCTCTGTATAAGTCTGAGAAAAGCTTGATACCGTAAAACAAAGCATAATGATTAATGTTGCGAAGAATTTCATATGTGATATTTCTTATTTTATTTTTACAAAAATACGATAGTATTTTTTATTGTTAATTAAATTGAAGACTCTTAATCTGTTATCTATCCTAAAGCCATTAAGTATTTTTTAGGTGTTGTGCCATATTTCTTTTTAAATGCTGAAATGAAATGACTCGATGTACTATAGCCAACTTTTAGCCCAACTTCATTGACATTATGATTTCCTGCCTCAAGGAGTTTCCTCGCTACCTCCATTTTATAGTCGAATAAAAAACTAAAAACGGAGTCTCCATAAATTTGCTTAAACCCTTCTTTTAACTTTTTTAAGCTTAAACCGATCTCTTCAGAAAGTTCTTGCAATGTTGGAGGTTCTGCCATTCGAGCAATTATAATATCTTTTGCTTTTCGTATTTTAATTACGTTGGTTTCGTCAACTAAAAATGGACATTGTTCAATATCTGCATCTTCACTTCTATTGAAATATAAACTTAAGAGTTCTAAAGCTTTCCCTTTAAAGTATAATGTTTTAATAGACGAGTTCAAATTATAATTAATCAATTGATTTAATGCAATCGCCATTGACGGCGAAATTTTCCCGTCTTTATAGTATTTTTTATCTTTATTATCATCACTTAAAAACGTAATATAATCTGCTTCTTGAGAGAATAAGCCATGAAATTTTTTAATTGATACTAATACAGAAACCAACCAAGACTTAGAGTAAACCTCTAAATGAATAGGCAAATCACGTTGCGGATTATACAACAACAGTGAATTCTCCTCTTCAATTTTTAAGCGATAATTTCCATTATTAAAAACAAACTCACTTGACCCTTTAATGCAAAAATGAAATTGAATAAAACTACTATCAATCTCACGTTCAACAATTTGAATGTCATTACTTTCATTTTGATAAGTAAGTACGAAAAATCCATCATCTAACTTTGTCTCATTAAATGAACCTCTAGCGATATTTTTTGATGTTGAAAAATCAGAATTACTTTTGTTCTTATTTAGACTCATTCTAAACTGAATTGTTTTAAAGCATTAGTTTCACTACAAAAATATGACATTTATCATATTATAATAAGAAATCCTTTTAAAAAACCACAAACGATACTTAAAGTTCTTCTAGCGTTGTTTTTTATCGTTTGTCCTTTTTATTTTTGCTCAGGTAATTTCCAAATCAGGTATGGAGCACTACAATATGTCGAGAGGCACAACATTTTATGCGATTGGTCTTAGTTATAAAAAAGCTGATGCCGAAGTCCGTGGGCATTTTAGTTTAGACGAAATATCAAAACTTGCGGTATTAGAACAAGCCAAACAAAATGGTATTGAAAGCTTAATTGTGACCTCAACATGTAACAGAACTGAAATTTATGGTTTTGCAGAGCATCCTTTTCAACTTATCCAATTGCTTTGTGACAATACAAAAGGAACTGTTGAAGAGTTTCAGCGTGTTGCCTACGTGTACAAAAACAAAGATGCTATTTCTCATATGTTTAGAGTTGGCTCTGGACTAGATAGTCAAATCCTTGGTGACTTTGAGATTATCAGTCAGATAAAAGTTAGTGCGAGATTTTCAAAATCAAATCAATTACTCAATCCGTTTTTAGAACGTTTAGTTAATGCTGTGATTCAAGCATCAAAACGTATTAAAACTGAAACTAAAATTTCTTCAGGAGCAACATCTGTCTCGTTTGCCTCTGTTCAATATATCATGAATAATATTGAGACGGTTTCAGAAAAAAATATTTTACTTTTCGGAACAGGAAAAATAGGAAGGAACACGTGTGAAAACTTAGTAAAGCATACCAAGAACGAACACATCACTTTAATTAATCGAACTAAAAATAAAGCTGAAGCTATAGCTGGTAAATTTAATCTCTTAGTAAAAGATTACGCAAATCTTCAGGAAGAGATTAATGCTTCCGATATTTTAATTGTTGCAACTGGAGCTCAAAACCCAACAGTTGATAAACATTGTATTCAAACGTCTAAACCTTTATTAATTTTAGATTTATCTATTCCAAAGAACGTCAATAAAAATGTTACTGAATTAGATAATGTGACTTTAGTTCATTTAGATGATTTATCGCAAATCACTGATGAAACCTTAGAGCGCAGAAAAGCACATATTCCAGTTGCAGAATCAATAATCGAAGACATTAAAATAGACTTTAATGCTTGGTTGGCAACACGTAAATTTGCACCAACAATTAAAGCACTAAAACATAAATTAACTGATTTTGCATCTGCAGAATTAGATACGCAACGTAAAAAAATGAGTAACTTTAATGAAGCGCAAGCCGAAATTATAAGTAATAACATCATTCAAAAAATTACGAATCATTTTGCACATCATTTAAAAGGCGATGACGTTTCCACAGACGACAGCCTTGAACTCATAAAAAAAGTGTTTCAACTAGAAGCAATTAAAGACAATGCCTAAACTTATAAGAATTGGAACGCGTGATAGCGAACTTGCATTATGGCAAGCCAAAACCGTACAACAACAACTCGAACATCTAGGTCATAAAACACAACTTGTCCCTGTAAAATCTACGGGAGACCTAGTCCTTGACAAACCTATTTACGAATTAGGAATCACTGGTGTTTTTACGAAAACACTAGATATAGCAATGCTTAATGAAGACATTGATATTGCTGTACACTCTCTAAAAGATGTCCCAACTTTATTACCAAAAGGCATTGTCCAAGCAGCCGTTTTAAAACGTGGTAATGTAAGAGATTGTTTAGTGTTTAAAACCAATGAAGAGTTTTTATCACAGCGTGATGCTGTGATTGCTACTGGAAGCTTACGCCGAAGAGCACAATGGCTAAATCGTTATCCAACACATACTATGGTTGGTTTACGCGGTAATGTAAATTCCCGTTTACAAAAACTAGAAGATAGCGATTGGAATGGTGCCATATTCGCAGCTGCTGGTTTAGGTCGACTAGACATGAAACCTGAAGAAAGTTTTAATCTAGAATGGATGATTCCTGCTCCCGCACAAGGCGCTATTATGATCACTGCTTTAGAAATTGATGAAGAAACTAGAGCAATTTGCGCAGAAATTAACTACGAAGAGACCGAAATTTGCACATCTATAGAACGTAAATTTTTAAACTTACTAGAAGGCGGATGTTCTGCCCCAATTGGTGCTTTAGCATTTATTAAAGACGAAGAAGTACATTTTCAAGGAGTTCTATTAAGCCTTGATGGAAGTAAAAAAATTGAAGTACAACGAACATCTCCTCTTGGGAAACATGAAGATTTAGCTCAGTTTTGTGCCGACTTTATTATTGAACGTGGCGGAAAACGCTTAATGGACAATCTTAAAAAATCCTCTCAAGACGTTAATATCTATTCGACAAAAACACTAACCAACGATCAGAAACAATTGTTTCATGATGATGTGGCTTCAGAAAGCTCAGATTTCATAAAAATAAGCTTGAACAGAATGACGTCTAGTGCCTTACGACCAATGCCTAAAAATGTTGTGATTACAAGCAAAAATACTGTAGAGGCATTACTAATGAATTTTTCTCCTGAAGAATTAAAATTCGAGAACATCTATTGTGTTGGTAGACGAACAAAACGTTTAGTAGAACGTAAAATTGGAAAAGTAAAACATACTGAAAACAATTCTAAAGCTTTAGCGGAATACTTAGTTGACTATATTGAAGGCACAGACCTTACTTATTTTTGTAGTGATATTCGTTTAGACGAATTACCATCGATCTTAAATGATAATCAAATAGAAGTCAGTGAGATTAACGCTTATGAAACGAAATATGATTCGGTTAAAATTAAAGACACAATAAAAGGCGTCATGTTTTATAGCCCGTCAACCGTACAGAGTTATAAGCAAGAAAATGATGATAATGTGATTGCATTTTGTATTGGAGAAACAACAGCAAAAGAAGCAAGTAAGCATTTTGAAGATGTGAGAATTGCAAAAGTTCCTACAGTAGAAAGTGTGATAGAATTAGTAAACGAATATTACGTTTAAAATGATAAAAAACGATTTATTTTTAAGAGCATTAAAAGGAGAAACAGTAGAGCGTCCACCTGTATGGATGATGCGCCAAGCAGGTCGTTACCTTCCTGAGTTTATGGAAATCAAAGCTAAATATGATTTCTTTACACGTTGCCAAACACCAGAATTAGCAAGTGAAATTACAGTACAACCAATACGTCGTTATGGCATGGATGCTGCTATATTATTTAGTGACATTTTAGTGATTCCTCAAGCAATGAATATTGAAGTACAAATGAAGCCTAATTTTGGGCCTTACCTACCAAATCCTATTCGTACTCAAAAAGATGTTGACAATGTGATTGTTCCTGACGTTAAGGAGGCTCTCAATTATGTCTACGAAGCTATAAAAGCAACAAAAGAAAAGCTAAACGATGAGATTCCATTAATTGGTTTTGCGGGTTCTCCATGGACGATTTTATGTTACTGTGTTCAAGGTCAAGGCAGCAAAAACTTTGATAAAGCTAAAGAGTTTTGTTTTACAAACCCAATTGCTGCACATCAATTATTACAGAAAATTACTGATACAACAATTGCCTATTTAAAAGAAAAAGTAAAAGCAGGTTGTAATGCTGTTCAAGTATTTGATTCTTGGGGAGGCATGCTCTCTCCTGTAGATTATCGAGAATTCTCTTGGCAATATATTCAACAAATTATAGATGCTTTAAAAGATGACGCTCCTGTTATTGCTTTTGGAAAAGGATGCTGGTTCGCTTTAGATGAAATGGCTAAATCTGGAGCTTCAGCTTTAGGCATTGACTGGACATGTTCGGCAAGAAATGCACGTTATTTAACTGGTGGAAACATCACCTTACAAGGTAATTTTGATCCTACTCGATTATTTTCTCCTCCTTCTGAAATAAAGAAAATGGTTCACCAAATGATTAATGAATTTGGAAAGGATAAATATATTGTAAATTTAGGCCATGGTATTTTACCTAATATTCCATTAGACAATGCCAAAGCATTTATTGATGCTGTAAAAGAGTACAAAGCGTAAATTAAGTTTATAAAAATGATAAAGACGATATTAGAAGGTATAAAAGCATATACAGGTTCTTTAGCATTAATATCAAAGCTTAAACTTTGGAAATTCTTTTTCATCCCAATTGTTATTAGTGTTATTACTGCGGCTATTATTGGATTGTCTGCCTATGGTTTATCAGATAATATTGGTAATTTTATTGCCAATATTTGGCCTTGGGATTTTGGTAAAGAGACTTTTACATCAATTTCTACAGTCATTGGTGCTATCTTTATTTTAGTCATCGGTCTAATTCTTTACAAGCACATCATAATGGCATTATCTGCACCATTTATGAGTCCTGTTTCTGAAAAAATAGAAGTGCATTTAACAGGTATCGAAAAACATCATCATAGAAAAACCTCCTTTAAAGAACAACTGTGGAGAGGTATTAGAATTAACATGAGAAACTTAGGAAAAGAGCTCTTAATTACCATTCCTCTTTTACTATTAAAATTCATTCCTATTGTTAATATTTTTTCAACGGCTCTCCTCTTTTTAGTACAAAGCTACTATGCTGGTTTTGGAAATATGGATTACACTTTAGAACGTCATTTTAAGTATAAGGAGAGTATTCAATTTGTTAGAAAACATCGTGGTGTCGCTATAGGAAATGGTATTGTTTTTATGATATTTCTGCTGATTCCTATTTTAGGTGTAATTCTCATTTTACCAATGAGTGTCACTGCTGCTTCATTAAAAACAGTAAAGCTCCTAAAAGAAGACAATTTACTTGGAGAGCAAAAAACCTTAGTGTAATGATTACTCAATTTGATGGTTTCGAAATACATCCAATTCACGAGCGCGATGCTTGGAAGCTTTGTGATTTAATGATTACTAATGCAGATCGTTTCAAACGCTATTTTCCAAAAACCTTAGAACAAAATTTAAATCCTACGCTATCTCAGTTTTTTGTTGAAAACAAAACAAAGCAGTTTCAAAAAAAAGAAGAATTCTTATTCACTTTAAAACATTCTGAAACACGGGAACTTGTAGGACTCGTTTACATCAAAGAATTAGATTGGAATAAAAAACAAGGTGAGTTTGCCTATTGCATTGGTTATACATTTAAAGGCCAAAAATTAATATCAAAATCCATAGAAGCTTTATCATTATATGCTTTTAATACTTTAGGATTAGAGACCTTACAAATTATAGTACATAAGGATAATATACCAAGTGTAAAAGTTGCTTTAAACACTAAATTTAAATGGCAGAAAACCTTAGAAAACGAATTTACTCCAAGTGGTAAATCTCCTTTAGATATGGAGTTATATGAATTATATAAATAAAAAATTATGCCACATTTTGTTATAGATTGTTCTGAAACCGTTTTAAAATTAAACACTCCAGAAAACACCCTTTTATTAGTACATAGCGCTGCAGTAAATTCAGACTTATTTGATGAAAACGATATTAAAGTGAGATTAAACCCTTTTAAAGAACACTATAGTGTTGGAGGAAAAAAAGAAGATTTCATTCATGTCTTCGGCAATATAATGGAAGGAAGAACGACCCAGCAAAAGTCAAAACTTTCGCATAACATTGTTAGTGCGCTTAAAAAAACATTCCCTTCAATACAATTTATAGCCATTAATATTAGAGATTTTGAAAAGGCAACATATTGTAATAAAACAATGGTATAAAAATGAAAGATACATTTTTCGATTACATCCATCAACTACAAGATACTATCACTTCTAAATTAGAAGCTATTGATGGTAAAGCTAAATTTCAAGAAGACCTTTGGAAACGCCCTGAAGGTGGTGGTGGAAGAACTCGTGTGATTGAAAACGGTGCTGTTTTTGAAAAAGGAGGGGTTAATATTTCTGGTGTTCACGGGAAATTACCCGACAGTATGCAACAATACTTTGGTGTTGAAGATGCTGATTTTTTTGCTTGTGGGTTAAGCTTAGTTCTACACCCTAAAAACCCAATGGTTCCAACTGTTCATGCAAATTGGCGTTATTTTGAAATGTATGACAAAGAAGGAAATATTGTTGACCAATGGTTTGGTGGCGGACAAGATTTAACGCCATATTATTTGTTTGAAGACGATGCTAAACATTTTCATCAAACCTGTAAAACCGCTTGCGATCGTCATAATAATGGTTTCTATAAAAAATATAAAGCGCGTTGTGATGAGTATTTCTATAATACACACCGTAATGAAAGTCGTGGTATTGGAGGTTTATTCTTTGATTATTGCAAAGTTTCCGAAACCATGAGCATGCAAAATTGGTATAATTTTGTTACCGAAGTTGGTGATAGTTTTTTAGAGGCTTATATTCCAATAGTTGAAAAACGAAAAGAATTAATATACACTGAAGCACAACGTAACTGGCAAGAAATACGTCGTGGTCGCTATGTAGAATTTAATTTAGTTCATGATAAAGGGACGCTTTTCGGACTAAAAACAAACGGAAGAATTGAAAGCATCCTAATGAGTTTACCTCCTCATGTGCAATGGGTTTATGATCATCATCCAGAAGCCGAAAGTGATGAAGAAAAATTAATAAACGTATTGAAAAACCCTATAGATTGGGTTTAAAATGAATTGTTACTGTGGAAATACAAAAGCTTATAAAGAATGCTGTGAACTTTTTCATTTAAACAAAGGAAAAACTAAAACTGCAGAACAATTAATGCGCTCTAGATATAGCGCTTTTGTATTGGCAAACGGAGATTATCTAATGCATACTCATCATTTTTCTTCACGACCATTAAAAGAAAAAAAAGCTATTGTTAAGTGGGCAAAATCAGTACAATGGATAAAACTTGAAGTACTTGAAACAACTAGAGGTCTAGAAGATGACAACGAAGGAACAGTCACTTTTAATGCCTATTTTTACGAGAATAAAAAAATAGATGTTATTCATGAAAAATCTGCTTTTATAAAAGAAGATAGACAATGGAAATATTTAGGGTTGAGTAACTAAAATATAACTATGTGGAAACTTATTAAACGTGTTGGTTTAATTATAAACTTAAAAACACTTATTATAACAGGCTTAGCAGTTGCTTCTACGGCTTTCTGTTTACACTTTAAAATTAAAGCCGATTTCCCTTTAACACTAATAGGTACTGCTATTGTGTTTCCAATTGTATTCTCTATTGGCGGTGCTTATAAGCGTCGAGAAGTGGCTCTAGATGAATATGGTTCTATAAAAGCACATGGTCGTGCATTATATTTTGCAGTATCACACTGGTTAGAAAATCCGCCAAAAGAATTACAAATAGAACTTAAAGAACACCTCGCCAGTTTACTCAACTCGTGTAAAGACATTTTCACCCATCCTGTAAGTGAATTAGAGCATGGAGAAAAAGACGTTTATAATAGTTTTGAAAAGCTCTCTGTCTTTATAAAAAGCATGCGCTCACATGGTTTGCCTTCGGGAGAAGCTTCAAGATCTAATCAGTTTTTAAGTAAAATGATGATTTCTTTTGAACGTATCAAACATATTTATCAATATAGAACACCTCGTACGTTACGAACTTACAGTGATATTTTTATTGTGGTTTTACCTATTATTTATGGACCACATTTTGCCGAAAGTGTAACAAACTATAGCTACGGCTTACAGTTTGCTGTACCAATTATGTTTAGCGTTATTCTAGTCGCTTTAGATAATATACAATCGCATTTAGAAAATCCATTTGATCAACAAGGTGAAGACGATGTTCATATCAATGTCGAAAAATTTATACGAAACTTAGACTCGTAAAAAGCTTGTCAAGTTTCATAAAAATAAAGCTATGTATCCATTAAGAAGAAATAGACGATTAAGAACTAATGAAGCCATTCGTTCTTTAGTTAGAGAAACCATCATATCACCAAACGATTTTCTTGTGCCCTTATTTGTGGTTGAAGGAAAAGGTATAAAACAAGAAATTGCATCCATGCCAAACTACTATCGTTTTAGTTTAGATTTACTAGAAAACGAAGTCAAAGAACTCTGGAAACTAGGTTTGAAATCTGTATTACTTTTTGTTAAAGTACCTGACAACCTTAAAGATAATAAGGGAACAGAAGCTTTAAATCCAAACGGATTAATGCAACGTGCTATTAAAACAGTTAAAAATGTATGTCCAAGCATGTTAGTTATGACTGACGTTGCGCTCGATCCATACTCATCCTATGGTCACGATGGTATTATAGAAAATGGAAAAATTATCAACGATGACACCGTTGATGTTTTAGCTGAAATGAGCCTCTCTCATGCTCAGGCTGGAGCAGATTTTGTTGCGCCAAGCGATATGATGGATGGTCGCATTTTATCTATTCGTGAGGCTTTAGAAGATGATGGATTTACAGATACAGGTATTATGAGTTACTCAGCAAAATATGCTTCTGCTTTTTATGGCCCTTTTCGCGATGCCTTAGACTCTGCTCCTGCAGATATTCAAAATATTCCGAAGGATAAAAAAACCTACCAAATGGATTTTGCTAATCGCTTTGAAGCGATTAAAGAAACCGAAATGGATATTGATGAAGGTGCAGATATCGTTATGGTAAAACCAGGATTATGTTATCTAGATATTGTTCGTGAAATCAAAAATGAAGTCGATGTTCCAGTAGCTGTTTATCAAGTTTCAGGAGAATATGCAATGCTTAAAGCTGCTGCCGAAAAAGGCTGGCTAGATCACGACGCAGTCATGCTAGAACAAATTATAGCGATTAAGCGTGCTGGAGCAGATGTGATTGCAAGTTACTTTGCTAAAGATGTTGTGAAATTGATTTCGTAAATTAGCACTCTAACAAACTATTTTTAATGGCTTTACTTTTATTATTCGCATTCGTTTCTATTTTCTTTTCTTTTTTATGTTCTATCCTGGAAGCAGTATTACTAAGCGTCTCACCAACCTTTATTAATGTTAAAAAAAAAGAAGGTAAAGCCTATGCAAACGCACTTGAAGCTTTAAAAAAGGATGTAGATCGTCCCTTAATTGCAATATTAACATTAAATACTATTGCACATACAGTTGGTGCTATTTTAGTTGGTGTACAAGCCAAGGTAGCTTACGTCGAATTATATGGCTCACAAACTAAAACAGTTTTTGGTTTTGGATTTACCGAAGAATTAATGGTAGGTGTCGTTTCTTCTATCATGACTCTTTTAATCCTTGTCGCTTCAGAAATTATCCCAAAAACGATTGGAGCAACTTATTGGAAACAACTCGCAAACTTTACCACAAAAGCTTTAAATATATTAATTGCTCCTCTTAAATACACGGGTATTTTATGGCTACTACAACTCACTACTAAATTAATTGGAGGTCAAGGACATCATGGAAGTGTATTAAGTCGTGAAGATTTTCATGTGATGACAGATATGGCTCATGAAGAAGGTGTCTTTTTAGAATCTGAAAGTAAAGTGATTAAAAATCTCTTAACTTTTAAAGATGTTATGGCAAAAAATATCATGACACCAAGAACCGTCATGAAAATCGAAAATGAAACAACTACAGTTGAAGACTTTTTTAATAAAAACCTCAATCTACGTTTCTCAAGAGTTCCTGTCTATGTAGATACTGAAGATAATATTAAAGGCTTGGTTTTAAAAGATGATGTTTTTAAAGAAATGGCATTAGGTAATGGCCATAAAAAACTATCAGAGATTAAGCGAAATATTATCATTATTAACCGCGATATAGCGATTCCAAAACTATTTGAACAACTGATAGAAACAAGAAATCATATGGCTTTAGTTGTTGATGAATATGGAACTGTAAGTGGTATTGTAACCATGGAAGATGTGATAGAAACGTTGCTTGGCTTAGAAATTATGGATGAAAGTGACAATGTTTCAGACTTACAACAAATGGCTAGAAAAAACTGGGAAGCTAGAGCAAAAAAATTAGGTATTTTAGATAAAAAATCCCCTAAAGAAAACAAAGACTAATGGAAACTTGTATTATCAAATCGCCTTTAGGTTTTACTAAAATTATTGGTAATGAAAATGGTATTACTCAAGTTACTGTATTAAATTCTGAAGAAAAAGAAACTGATGTCATTCCTACTGAACTTGAAGACTGTGTCATACAACTTCGAGAATATTTTGAAGGATCTCGCACACAATTTGATTTAAAAATAAACCCTCACGGTACCGAATTTCAAAAAACGATATGGAAACTGCTTGAGGAAATCCCTTATGGAAAAGCAATTTCTTACCTACAATTATCAAAACGATTAGGAGATGTTAAGGCTATTAGAGCTGTAGCAAATGCAAATGGGAAAAACCCTTTATGGATAATTGTGCCTTGCCATCGTGTTATTGGAAGCGATGGGAGTTTAACAGGATATGCTGGTGGACTTTATAGAAAGCAATGGCTATTAGAACATGAAAGCCCTTATAAACAACAATCTTTATTTTAATGTATAAAGTCGTTACCGAATTCTTAAATCGTTTTTTTAAGCCCTCAACTATTTATAAATATGGGTTTAATTGGTCGCCAATGTACAGGCGAACTACAGCAAGACTTATTGAGGTCAGTGAAGATTTACATAAGGTCGTCATTACAATGAAACCTAATTGGAAAAACCGAAATTTTGTGGGTTCAATTTTTGGTGGCAGCATGTTATCTGCAACCGATCCTATTTATATGATCCAGCTTATGCAAATCCTTGGAAAAGACTATGTGGTTTGGGATAAATCGGTTGAAGCTTATTATAAAAAACCCGCTAAAAGTAAAATCTATGGTGAGTTTGTTTTTTCTGCAGAAGAAATTGCAACTATAAAGCAAAATATTATTGATAAAAAAGAAATTGATATTATTAAAACGATGCAGCTTGTAGATGAAAAACAAAATATAATTGCTATTTTTAAGAAAACATTATACATCGCAGATAAACGTTTTTATAAAGAAAAATTAAAACAACGACAAGCTAACAAATAACGTATTACCCAATGAAACTCCTAAAAAAATCCTTTAAATTCTTAGTTGTATTTTTTGCATTAATAATCGTAGTATTATACATCACAGACACCGATTACCTTCTTAAAGCTGTACGAACCATTTACTTGAAAGGATATACAACAGCTTATCTAGAAGATTATAAAGAATTTGACAATCAAACTATAGAAAAAGGGACTGGGCAATCTTGGACTAATCACAAAGATTACAATTCTGTTACAACCACTCCAAAACTTGAAAAAGTAAATCAAGATTGGGGAACAATAGCTTATGTTATCATAAAAAATGATAGTATTTGGTTCGAGAAATACTATGATGGTTTTGATGAAGATTCAAAATCAAACTCCTTTTCTATGGCTAAAAGTTATGTATCTGGATTAATGGGAAAAGCAATCATGGAAGGTCACATTAAAAGTTTAGATCAACCTGTTTGTGATTTTCTTCCTACATTTTGTGATGACAAAGCCGCTAAAATGACTGTTGGAGATTTATCATCTATGTCATCAGGTACTAATTGGGATGAAGCCTATTATTCGCCATTATCAATTACGACACGAGCTTATTTTGATGACGATTTAGCAAAAGTAATGAACGGTTTAAAAGTTGTAGATGAACCAGGTCAAGGTTATAAATACGCAAGTGGTGACACTCAAATGTTAGCTATGGTTATTGAAAAAGCAACAGGTAAAAAACTATATGATTATTTTGAAGAGAGTTTCTGGAAACCTCTAGGTTCTGAAAATTCTACGCTATGGCAAGTAGATAGTGAAGCTCATGATTTAGTAAAAGCTTATTGCTGTATTGCAAGTAATGCCAAGGATTTCGCTCGTTTTGGGAAACTCTATAAAGATTATGGAAAATGGAATGGAAAACAAATTCTTGACTCAGCTTTTGTCGCTAAATCTGTAACACCTCGTTTTCCTGAAAGCCCAGAATATGGTTACGGATGGTGGTTGCGTCAAATGGGAGACAAGCACTTCTTTATGATGCGTGGCCATTTAGGACAATATGTTTTTGTCGAACCTAATGACAACATTATTATTGTAAGATTAGGACATCAAAAATCTCCCGATATTGGCACAAAAACCTTTACTGATGATATTGGTTTATATATAGAAGAAGCTTATAAAATGTTAGGACAAAACATCAACTAAGCGCATCACATTCAACTAAAACAAGTTTAAACAAAAAAAAGGAGAAGGTATGATAACAAAATTAAATATAGAAAATATTCTATTTTTAGATATTGAAACCGTTCCAGAAACAGAATTTTTCTCAGAATTGGATGATGTAAAACAAGATCTATGGAGTCACAAATCGCAATACCAAAGACGTGATGAATTTACTGCTGAAGAATTTTATGATCGTGCTGGAATTTGGGCAGAATTTGGGAAAATCATATGTATTTCAGTAGGTTATATGAAAATGGAAGGTGATATGAGAAACTTTAGAGTTACTTCATTTTATGGTGATGAAATTAAAATCCTGAAAGGTTTCAAAAACCTCTTAATAACCCATTTTAACTCAAACAAACACTTACTTTGTGCTCATAACGGAAAGGAATTTGATTTCCCATACATTGCTCGCAGAATGATTATTCATAATATTGAATTACCGTACAAACTCAATCTTTTTGGAAAAAAGCCATGGGAAGTACCGCATCTTGACACCTTAGAGCTTTGGAAATTTGGAGACTACAAAACCTATACATCCTTAAAATTACTAACTAACGTTTTAGGGATTCCTTCTCCTAAAGATGATATCGATGGTAGTGAGGTTTATCGTGTATATTATGAAAAGAAAGAAGTCGATCGCATTATTACTTATTGTGAAAAAGATACTATTGCAGTCGCTCAGGTTTTCTTAAGGTTACGAGGTGATGCTCTATTGTCTAATGATGAAATTCTTCATATATAACAAAGGGCCGTTTGAAAATATTCCAAACAGCCCTTTTTTACTTCTATAATAACCTTTATTGCGTTACTATTATTTTCTTGGTCCTAGAACTAGAATTGCTTACGATTTTCACAATATAAGTTCCTCTAACCAAATTAGTTATATTTATTTTTTGAGAGTTAGCATTAACCTCTAACACTGTAGTAATGACTTCTCTTCCTAAAACATCATACAAACTTAACGTTGAGTTTTCAGTAATTAATCCATTAATATGCAATAGTTTTGGGTTGGCCGTATTAAAAATTTGTAAATTATTTAACTCACTCTCTTCTTCAGATAAGGTATCTGTTTCAAACCTTAAGTTAAAGCGTCCAGTTCCAGATAAAGCTGCATTTGGAGTAAACACATAATCTGCTGCATTTAATAATGTTACAGAATTGGCAACATTATCTTCTAAATACACCTGAACATTAGATGACAACGTAGAATTTACAATTCCAATTGTTAATTGTTCACTTTGAGCTGCATTAATTCCAAGTGGAATGATAACATTAGTATTCAAATCTGTATCAGCTATAGATTGTACAGCCATATCAAGACCAGTATTATCTTGTACTAAATGAGAATATACTGAAAATGCTGGAGCAGTGGTTCCAAATACAGCAGCATCATATCCAGGGTCTAACCCTAAAGTAGCATTATTAGTAAAGTAAAAATCTGTATTATAAAGACTTGTACTATTTTCTACTTTCACTTTTAAATGTGATATACTGCTTCCGTTATTTGAACTTCGTCCATTAATAAAATCATCACTAGAACCTATACTTCTCATAGCTGGTGTAAAGGAAATTGTTCCTCCTCCAGATTTTGAAGCTACGAAAAATCCTTGACCAGGAGTTATTACTGTATTAGGATTTGCATCAGAGTAGGCTTGATTCCATACGGCCCATGAATTAGACGCATTACCATTATAGCCATAAACTGCAATTGTTTCAGAATCAAATTGACTTGTATTATCTGTTAAGAAATCTGCTAATTTTATATATGAAGGGTATGGGTTTCCTAATAAATTCCATTTTACATATTGCGGCCCAGAACTAAGAATACTCACATTTACAGTTCCTGTATTAACAGTTCCTGTAAAATCAAAATTACCATCGTCTGTTGAAGCTACTCTATATCCAGACCCTAAAGTTAAAGGGCTTGTTTCTGTGTTTGCATATAACAAATAGGCTCCTGTAACCTTATCGAAAGGCCCAAATAGATACGAGGTATTTGATCCATTACTAACAATATTTGAATTCGCGGCTAAGAAGTCTGTAAATATTTGTCCAGATACTGGAGGTGCAATTAAATCATTTCCGCCAGAACCTCCAGTGATGTTAGCATGTCGTTGATATTCAACATCACCTGTAATCGTTCCCGTAACTATTAAACTAGAATACTCATTAGAATCAGATTCTAACGTAATATTATTATTTCCTGTCACATTACCATCTACAGTCAAAGATCCCGTCTTAGCAACTGTCATAGTAGCACCAGTCTCTACTTCAATATCATTTATAGCAACATCTGTTGTTATATTATAATCTCCATTTACTATTAAAGCATTAGAAGCTGCAGTTGTTCCGTTAGGTGCATTAGGTGTCCATGTATTATTTTCGAACATTAATCCATCATAAGCTAAGTATATTGAATAATCTTCAACTTCACCATAGGTATAAGAAATACAAGGACCGGTAATATTCCCGTCTTTCATAATGACACGCATTCTTGTCGTTCCAAATTCCACATTATTAGGAATTGTAAAACTTTCTGATACTGTAACTCCATTACTTACTGCGTTAGTGGTAGCTTGAGAAAGAACTTCCTCTCCACTATCAGTAAAATCTCCATCATTATTAAAATCAATCCATACCTTATAGCGTTCAGCATAAACTGTTCCTGACCATTGGGGAGAAATTGTTACAGTATAAGACTGATTTTGCGTTAATGTTGTCGTTAAATTTGTGAAATCTGAATAGTTATTACCACCCGTTGAATTATCAAGCGTATTTAATTGTACTCTAGAAATCCATTCATAACTCGAATCAGTACTTGTCGAAGCACAATAACTTACTGCAGGCGTATTAAATAGTACTGAAGCAGAATAAGCTGAAGCACTAGCATTACAATAGGCTAAAACTTGTACTTCATACTGCGAATCTACTGTTAATCCTGTAAGATCATGGGTGTTATTTGTTAATCCAGCTACGTCTATCCAAGTAGGAGAACCTACTATTCTATACCTTAAATCATAACTTGTTCCACCAGCATCCCAATCCATAGTCGCTGATGTTGTTTGAATGCTTGAAGCGGCTAATCCTGTTGGTACAGAAACTGATAATGGCGTTAATAATACATTAGATAATACACTTGTTACATCATCTGTAATGGTTTGATTTGTCAATGTGAATGATTGATAACAAGATGCTTCAAATAATAAATCATAAGTGCCTCCCTTTATAGGTCTATAATATGCACCATGATTATCTGTACTTACTTCTGAACCATATTCATCATGTCCAACTATAGTCACTTTCACATCTTCTATTGGATTACTGGTATTCGCATCTAATACAAGACCTGTATAGCCATAAGTTCCTTGGGTTAAAAAATCTAATAAAGCATCTCTATTATAGTACCAATAATCATCTAGTGAACTTTCAGTCAAAATTTTAACATCTGAAAGCTCTATTGTAATTTCTCTACATTGCTTGTAAAAATTCATGTAATCTTGTCTTCCACCAAAAACTTTATACCATTCAGCACCATGAGTTACTCCTGGACTTAGTGCATAATTATTGTGCCATAGTTGACTACCTGCAGATTCATCCCAATCATCATCATCAGTCATATAAGATGCTTTATTACTATAAGGAGGTGTTGCACTTCCTCCAGAAGTTGCATCTGTTTGACAGTGTGTAGCATATTCGACACCGATGTGCTCAAACCAATCATTATCTGCATGTATATGTTCAGCTGAATAAGCATTATCAAAAGGGTAATTAACTAATTCAGTACCTCCATGAAAATTTGCTGATATCACAAAGTTGTTAGCATCTGCTATAGTCATAAAGGCTAAAGTTTCTGTTTGATACACTTCGCCATCATAATGTGCTCCTGCAATATTATCAGGATAATTTCTATTAAGATCTATATTATTTCCATTACCTCGTCGTGCATTTACAACCGAAGTATTTGTAGCACTATTATGATAGGTTCCATCAGGATTAGCACTTGGATTTATCCAAATTTCGGCATTCTCAACTAGATTTTTTACTCTTAAATGATCTGCATGACCCGTATCACTATAAACTGTAAGTATATAATTTATTAAACTTAACATCATTGGGTAACCAGCAATCTCATCTCCATGCATTGAAGATGTTAGCATAAGCTTAGGTTCTTGCTCATCAGAGGATACGTTATCAGAAATTTTAACAAATAATAGTTCTTTATCACCTTGACCAGTACTTCCTATACTAAACATATCTACTAATGCTGGATAATCATCTTCAAAATCTTGCATTTGTTGTGCATACTCAGCATAAGTAGGGTATGAACTTACAGGGAAAGTAAGTGTCGCTAAACTAGATCTATTAGCCAAAGGTCTTACATCATAAATAACAGACTCCTCTACTTCGTTTTCACTGGTAGGTACTTTGTAAGATAGATTGTTTTCTTCAAACTTTCTAAATTGTTTTTCATTTGCCCATGCTGTAACTGTTTTAGTTACCGGATTGTAATTGATAAGGGATAAATTTCTTGTATAACCAGCAACGTCATCATCGCTTTCTACTTGAAAGGTAAATGTTAATTCACCTTTTTCGGCTAAATAATTTTCAGCTTTTTCTTTTTGTGAACTTTGAGCTGATAGGGTTAGTGTACTAAAAATAGCCACTAATATTAGGGTAATTTTTCTCATTAGACTTGGGGGTTAATTGATATTAATTTGAAAAATATTGTCGCTAATATATGACAAAAAATTAAAAAAATCCGATAAAATGTACTTTTTCAAAGATGAACGGTTAAATGGTGCCGTTTAAAAACACAATCTCAACTCTACAAAATACTGATTTAAAGAAACTTAAATGTCTTAAGTTCTTTTAAGTAAAAAAGAGCCCAAATTTTTAATTTAGGCTCTTTTTAAAATAAACGATAGTCTTTATTGCTTAATATATCATTTTATTAGGGTTCCTCCTTCTTAAATAAACCGTTTTAAGATAACATGGTGATGACTGCTTAATGAGGATGAAATTATTCATATTTAAAATGATATAAAAGGCTGAATAGTGAAAGCCTGTTTTTAGTAATATTAGAAAATTACCCAAATAAAAAAAGTCCAGATTAAAAATCTGAACTTTTTTACAATCTCTATTAGTAAAATTAGTTTTTAATAAACTTCTTGGTCGTTATTTCATCACCATCATTGACTTCAATAAAATACATTCCTGCATCTAAAGCGCTAACATCTACCTTGCCATTAGAATCACCTCTAGCTACAGTTTGTCCAATCATATTGATAACTGTATATGTAAAAGCTCCACCTTCGGGAAGCTCAACATTAAGAATATGACCTTTAACTGGGTTTGGATACAGTTTAAAATCATCTTCAAAAGCAATTTCATCTTCTAATGATCCAACCTGAATAAGGTTATTTTGCACACCTCTACTAGAATTTGTTCCAGTAATAGTAACCTGATCAATATAAATATAATCTTGATTACCACTAGCATCACATCTAAATCTAAATCCAGAATTAACTGCAAAGTTATATTGTGCTGGTGTAAGCGTTATTGTAGCATTATAGAAGTTACTATTTTCTATACCTGAACCAGCAACCCATGAGGCTGCAGTTATATAACTAGACCCATCGTAAAATTGCAACCAGAAATCTTCACCACTTTCCATGCTAAATACATAAAAGTAGAAATCTACTACGACTTGAGAATAAGGAGTAACATCAATATTTGACAAGGTCATTACTGATGAGCTCGTATCATCTCTTAATCGTATTGAGTAAGATCCTTCAAAAGATCTAGTACCAGAATATCTGAACGAATCACTTCCGCCATCTACCCAGCCATCCCAGCCAGTTTCAAAATACCCTTCATGTAATACAACATCATTCGTAGAACATGGTGCGCAAGATGAACCACCACAATCTACTCCAGTTTCATCTCCATTTTGAATACCATCACTACACGTTGGAGCTACTGGCTCAGACAAATTAATATTATCAATTGCAATATCTGCTTGCCAAGTGCTTCCAACAAATCTATTAAATCGTAATTGAACTGTTCCTCCTGCATAGCTGCTTAAATCAACACTTGCATTTAACCAAGCATTTCCTTTATTTCCTGATTGGTTCCAAATACTTACCCAGGTTGCTCCTTCATCATTACTAGCTTCTAAATCAATAGTACCCATATCTGTAGCACCATACATATGATAATCAAAATCAAATGTTGGTGTCGATAATCCAGTTAAATCGAAACAAGGAGAATTTAATATAGCTCTTTTACTTGGATAATTTGGAGTTGAAGCTTCGACATAAACATAATATGTACCTTGTGATGCGCTTGATGGTCCTGTATTACTTGATAGCGTACTACCAGTATTTACTGTCCAATCAATATCATCAGCAGAAGATTGAGTCCAAGCACCTAAGGTGTTTTCAAACCCTTCTGTATAAGGGAATGACGAAACACCACCAGTACACCCAGTTGAGGGGTCTGTAACATTTACTGTTCTTGTAACTTCTACTGCTGCGTTTCCTGCTGCATCACTTACATTATAATTTACAAAATATGTTCCTGCTACACTTGTATTAACCGTTCCAGTAGTAACAATATTTGCAGTTATATCTCCATCAATATTATCTGTTGCAGTTGCACCTTGTTCAGTATAGCTATCACCCGTTGTTAAATTAATTGTTGCTGAACCAACAAGCACAATTACCGGTGCTGTAGTATCTACAATTACACTAACATTAACTGTTCTCGTAACTTGAGCTGCTGCATTTCCTGCTGCATCACTCACATCATAGTTAACAAAATATGTTCCTGCTACACTTGTATTAACCGTTCCTGTAGTAACAATACTTGCAGTTATGTCTCCATCAATATTATCAGTTGCAGTTGCACCTTGTTCAGTATAAGTTCCTCCTACATTCAAATTTATAGTTGATGCACCATTCAAAGTAATAACTGGAGCTGTTGTATCTGGAATTACATTAACCGTCCTTGTTACTTGTACTGCTGAATTCCCAGCTGAATCATCCACATTATAATTCACTAAATATGTTCCTGCTACACTTGTATTAACCGTTCCTGTTGTCACAATACTTGAGGTAAGATCACCATCAATATTATCGGTTGCTGTTGCACCTTGTTCAGAATAAGTGTCTCCAACATTTAAATTTAGTGTTGAAGCACCTATTAAACTAATTACCGGTACTGTAGTATCAGGAATTACATTAACTGTTCTTGTAACTTCCACTGCAGAGTTTCCTGCTGAATCATCCACATTATAGGTAACAATATAAGTTCCACCTACACTTGTATTAACAACATCTCCTCCTACAACAATATTTGCAGAAATATCACCATCAACATTATCGGTTGCTGTTGCGCCTTGTTCAGAATAGGTGTCTCCAACATTTAAGTTAATCGTAGATGCTCCATTTAAGGTAATAACTGGTACTATTGTATCTGGTCCAGAACCTTCTATGATAACCGTATAATCTTCAACTTCTCCGTATGTAAAAGTTTCACATTCTGTAGGAATACCATTATATTTCATAGAAACTCGCATTCGTGTCGAGTTTTCTACCGCTCCTGACGGAATAGTAAAACTACCACTTACAGGTGTATTTTGAGTGGCCGCTTGAGACCATACTTGCTCACCTGCATCACTAAAATCCCCATCTCTATTATAATCAATCCATACAGCATAACCTTCACTATAAACTGTTCCTGTCCAAGTTGGTGTCACTGTAATTGTATATTGAGTATCTTTTGTTAATGTTGTTGAAATGCTTGTGAAGTCTGAATAAAATTGTCCTCCAGAAGCATTGTCAATCGTATTTAATTGAACTCTCCCAATAAATTCATCATTGATATTTGTACTTGCCGAATCACAATAATTCAATTGCACATCTGTAGTTGTGAAATTAACGATACCACTATAAGCAGATGTTGAGCTATCTGGACACTTACTTCTTACTTGAGCTTCATACTGAGTCAATGTTGTCAATCCCGATAATACAGAAGAAATACCATTAACAGAAACTGTTGTCCAAGAACCAGCACCTACGACTCTATACTGTAAATCATAAGATCCTCCAGGAACCGCGTCCCAACTTAAAGTCGCCGTTGTAGTTGCTACATTAGAAGCCGATAAGCCTGTTGGCACAGTAGCATTACAAACAACTTGTCCAGCAATTTCAAAGTTTGAATTAGAAATATCAAAGAAAATATTATTAGACCCTCTAACCATTATTCTATTTTGACTCCCTTGATTATTAGGAACCACAATGTCATGAGAACCATCATTAGAAACTCCGGAAGCTAATGCAATTGAATAGGTATCTCCTCCATCTGTTGATAAGAATATATCTACGTTTGCTGCATTTACGCCATTTCCTGTTGTTCCAGCTACATCCCAAGTTACAGTTTGGGTTGTACCAGCATTCCAAGTGACATTAGTATTTGGCGAATTCACTACAAAAGGACCAGCCGTGCCATTTACAGTAACAACCATATCATCACTGCTATTTGTTCCTCCTCCAGCAACATTATCTCTTACGGTTAATCTAAAATTAAGCGTTCTAGCTACGTTAGGAATCGCTTCCCATTGCCAAGAAGTTGCGCCTGTTTTAATAGTTTCTAACCTTGGGAAATAACGGTTAGTAGATGTCGTTGGTTCATAAGCTCTAAAAGCGACACCTGCTGTAGCAGTTGTACTTGGAAACGTAGTGGACGCATTATTTTCATCCATTTGTTCCCAGCTATAAGTTAATGCTCCAGCTGATGTATCTGCATCCGTTGCTGATCCGTCAAGTACAAAAGCAGTGCCATTTGGAATCGTATAGTTAGAACCTGCATTTACAACAGGAACAGCATTCCCTGTATTTGTATTAGTTTGACAGCTTGTACTCTTAACATAATCTGTTACCTGTTCTATCGAAACGGCATGAAAATTAGGGTGTACATTAGCCTGCACATCTGTAGAGCCTGTTATACCTGCATAACTCATAATAGTTGAACCACTACCAGGTTCTACTTGTACATTAGTCCCTTCATTACCTCCATGAGTCCATGTGTGGTTTCCACCAAATTGATGTCCCATTTCATGAGCAACATAATCCACATCAAAGAAATCTCCGTCTGGATCTGTCGCTGAAGTCCATCCACTACCTTTTTGATTATTAACACAAACACAACCAATGCAACCAGCATTACCATTGTTTTGTAAATTAGCAAATAAGTGCCCTATATCATAGTTAGATTCTCCTATCACACTTGTTAATGTCGATTGAAGCGCACTATTATATCCAGATGTTGTATTTCCATAAGGATCTGAGCTTGTACTGGTATAAATAACATCATCTGTATTGTTAATCAATATCATAGTAACATTGAAATCGATTTCAAAGATTCCGTTTACACGTGTCATCGTCTGGACAATTGCGGCTAATGCCAATGCTTTTGTTCCACCATGATAAGCCGTATATTCTCCTGTTGCTGATACAGCAAGTCTATACGTTCGTAAAATAGAATCATCTGCATTTCTCATCACATCTGGATTATCTGCATTAAGACGCCTATCTAGACTTTCTGTAACTTCACATTCAAAATCATCATTATAATTAATTTTATCTGCTCGCTTAAAAACGGCATAATGTGACTGATTCTCAGTTAATGCTTCAATAAATGTTGCTGGGTTACCTGCCGACAAACGCATACTTTGAAACCCTAATGGCGAGATACTAAATCTAATTACTGCTGTTGGGTCTTCAATACCTTGGCCAGCATAAGACCTAATCTCTGGATATCGTTCCTGTAGTTCTGGATTCAAAACCGAAGCTTCTATTATTCTAAAGCTTTCGAAAACTCCTTCTGAATTTGGAAACGAAATAATAACATTAGAAGCTTTTTTAAATTGCGCCCGTTTAGGGACATTAATTAAAGCTAGTTTTAACCCTTCAATATTAAGATTAAAAATTTGTGTTTGAGGTAAGTTTACCTTACTTGCTTTAACTCTAGAATTGTTGTCAATTGATTGTCTTTGCCAAAGTGATTTACTTTGTGACGTTGCAAAATTAAAACTCATTATAAAAATGAGTAAACCTAATTTAACTTTCATGTTGGAATAAGTTTAAGTGATTAATAAATAGCTAATATTTCACCTTGTTTAGTGATAATTATTCATTAATTTATATACTATTTGCATTAATTCCTAGGTCAATCGTCTAAATGTTTGAGTTTTATGCAAAATTTACGGTTTTGCCGTAACGGTCTTTCAGACTTGTCTTACAATGAATAAAAACGTATAAAAAAAAGCCCAGAATTAACATCTGGGCTTTTAAAATTAATTGATCGACTAAGACCTATTGTTTAATGAACTTTTTAGTCATTATTTCTTCTCCATCATTAACTTCAATGAAGTACATTCCAGATTTAAGATTAGAAACATTTATTTCTTTAACCGAATCTCCTTTCATCATTGTTTGACCTAACATATTTATAATTCTAAAAGATGCATTAGCATTATTAGGTAATTTCACAAATAACGCATTACCTTTTACTGGGTTAGGATAGATAATAAAGTCTTCTTCAAACTCAAATGAATTATCAGATCTAAAATTACTTAGAGCTCTAATAGTATTTTCTCGTCCAGAACCATTAATACCTCTAATAGTTACTTGATCAATGTATACTTGGTCACCATTTGCTGACGCATCACACTGGAATCTAAATCTAGCATTTGATGCAAAATTAACTTCAGATGAATTTAAAGTTACTGTAGCGGTATAGAACGTACTGTTATTAAAGTTTGTTCCACTAGCATAACTTGCAACAGTACTATACGATGAACCGTTATAATAACGTAGCCAGAAGTCTTCTCCTGTTTCCATACTATTTGCATAGAAATAGAATTCTACCTCAACTTGATCATATGATGTTAAATTTAATGACGGTGAAGTCATAGCTGATCCGGTTCCAGAGTTATCTCTAATTCTAATCGAGTATGAACCTTCATAAGAACGTGATCCTGAATATCTATAGCAGTCGCTTCCGCCATCAGACCATCCATCCCAACCTGACTCAAAGTAGCCTTGGTTTAAAATATCTGTTCCACCTGTAGAGCAAGGTGCACATGATGAACCACCACAATCAACTCCTGTTTCGTCTCCATTTTGTACTCCATCATCACACGTTGGAGGTATAACACATGGCGCACACGATGAACCACCGCAATCAACTCCTGTCTCGTCTCCATTTTGTATTCCATCTGTACATGTTGGAGCTGTACTTCCACCTAAACAAAAATCGGTAGCTTCAGAACTTGCAAAAGAACCTCCTGATGCTAACACTCCTGATGCTCCTGTTAGGCTATAAGAGCCATTTCCATAAGAACAGCAAATACCATCCCCATAAACATCAGTAATAGTAAATGTATAACAATCATCTACTAAACATAAATCTTCTGTATATGTAGAACCATCTGCTTGGCTTCCATAAGTACCACCTGAAGCAACTGTTTGTCCTCCGCTATTAGTTAATGTCCAAGCAGTTTCTTCTGGGTAATTATCAAAAGTAATTGATAAATTAACTTCATTATCAGAACAAGCTGTTTGACATGGTGCACAAGATGAACCTCCACAGTCTACTCCAGTTTCATCTCCATTTTGAATTCCATCTGTACATGTTGGTGTTGGTGTTCCTCCACCACACTTATCAGACAATGCTAAACTTCTTCTTGCTCCTCCAGCTTCTAAAACTGCACGCATTCTATCTTTTTGTCCTTGAGTAAATAAATTCATACATGAATCATTTGTATAATCCATATAGTTTTGTGGCATATCTGTAGAAGAACATGACACTTGGCCTATTGGACATCCTCCATTTGATGTTTGATGTGTTGGTGTATCACTAACAAAATCATTCCCACAGTTAGCATCTCCCCAAATATGACGAAGGTTAAAAAAATGACCGATTTCATGAGTCGTTGTACGCCCTCCATCAAATGGAGCTGAAACGGCTCCTGTACGACCAAAAGCATTATAAATCATAATCACACCATCTGTTGCTGCATTTCCACCTGGAAACTGAGCATAACCTAAAAGGTTAATTGTTTGCCCTTGTGAAACTGTTGTCATTTTTGGAACAACCCACATATTTAAATACTGCGTTGTATCCCAAGGATCAATTCCTCCTGAAGACGAACGCTTAGCATCATCATTAGCTCCCCAATCTTGACGTGTAGTTGATTTTCTTGTAATACCTGTTGTTGCATTTCCGTTAGGATCTACAGTTACTAAACAAAATTCTATTTCTGAATCTGCTGCTTGTGACCACGTATTATCTGCATCTGGATTCGTACGTCTAAAATCTTCATTTAAAACATCCAATTGAGATTGAATTTGAGCAAGACTAATATTCTCAGTACTGTTTCGATACAAAACATGTACCACAACCGGAATCGTGATAATGCTACCATCTACCCTGTTGTTTCCCATTGCCTGTATCTTATTTTGGGTAAAGGTTTCAATTTGTTGCATTCGCTTTTCAAGATCAGGATCTTGTTGTTTTCTCAATTCTAAGTTTTCCATCGTTCCGCAATTTCGCTCATAGAGTTCTTGAGCAAAAACAGAAACAATTGATAAAAAACACAATAGTGTTAATGTAATTGTTTTTTTCATGTTGATAGTTTAAAAAATTAGTGTTAATGTTAAATAATTCGTTGTGAAAATATTAAAATTTTGTTAATATCAAAATTTAACCGTAACGTTTTCGTTGAAGTGTAATGATAAAAATTTTGGTTACGGTTTTACCGTAATTTAATAGCAGAAAATGACTACATTTACCTATGAAGAAGACTAAATTACTAGATATAAAAGACTTATCAATTTCTTTTTTTTCTGAAGGAATTGAAACTGAAATTATTCACAAAATTTCTTATCATTTATATCCTGATGAAATATTAGGTATTGTAGGTGAATCTGGTTCTGGAAAATCAGTTTCTTCATTAGCTATTTTAGGTTTACTCCCAAAGAAAATTTCAAAAATAGCTCAAGGTTGTATTGAATTTAATGGTCAAGATCTAACAACACTTAAATCCAAAGAATTCCAAAAAATAAGAGGAAAAGATATTGCTATAATTTTTCAAGAACCTATGAGTTCTCTTAATCCATCTATGACTTGTGGAAAACAAGTCCTCGAAATCCTGTTACAGCATACAAGCTTATCAAAAACAGAAGCCAAAGCCGAAACCTTATCCTTATTTGACAAAGTAAAATTACCATTACCTGATCGCGTTTATAAAGCCTATCCTCATGAAATATCTGGTGGACAAAAACAACGGGTTATGATTGCAATGGCGATTGCATGTAAACCAAAAATTTTAATAGCAGATGAACCTACAACTGCTTTAGATGTTACGGTTCAAAAAGAGATTATCTTATTACTTAAACAGTTGCAAAAAGAAGAGCAAATGAGTATCATTTTTATTTCACATGACTTGTCATTAGTTTCTGAAATCGCAGATCGTATTTTGGTAATGTACAAAGGTGCTATTGTAGAGCAAGGTGATGTTGCTCAAATTTTCAAATCGCCAAGGGAGCTTTATACAAAAGCTTTAATTAACTCAAGGCCGTCAATAGATATACGATTAAAACAATTACCAACTATTGATGATTTCATAAACAACACTACAAATTCAGATATTATTTCATCAGAGAAAAGAGCTGAAAATCATAATACCATTTATACTGAATCTCCTCTTTTAGAGGTTATTAATCTTGAAAAAGAATACTTATCAAAATCTAGCTGGTTTTCAAAACCAGAATCATTTAAAGCTGTTAACAATGTATCGTTTAAACTATATAAAGGTGAAACTTTAGGTTTGGTTGGCGAATCTGGCTGTGGAAAATCTACATTGTCAAATGCTATTTTACAATTAGACAAAGCTACTTCTGGAGTTATATTATATAAAGGTGAAGATATCACAAAGCTTTCTAAATCTCAAATAAGAAACCTACGAAAAGATATACAAATTATATTTCAAGATCCTTATGCATCTTTAAACCCTAGGCTTACCGTAGGGAAAGCTATAATGGAACCAATGAAGGTTCATGGTATTGGAAAATCAGATCAGGATAGAAAAGCTCAAGTTTTAAACTTGCTTCTAAAAGTTGGATTAGATCACACCTATTTTAATAGATATCCTCATGAGTTTTCAGGAGGACAACGACAGCGCATAGGAATTGCAAGAGCTATTGCACTAGAACCCAAACTTATAATTTGCGATGAGTCGGTTTCGGCTCTTGATATTTCGGTTCAAGCCCAAGTTTTAAATTTATTAAATGAGTTAAAAGAAAACTACGGATTTACGTACATATTCATCTCTCACGATTTGGCTGTAGTGAAATACATGTCAGATCAGTTAATAGTTATGAATAAAGGAAAAATTGAAGAGATGGATGATGCTGATATAATTTACAACAATCCAAAAAAAGAATATACTAAAAAACTTATTCATGCTATTCCAAAAGGCTTATAGCATGAATATTTTTTTAGTTAAAGTTAAGATGTTTTTGAGCAATCTTAATGTCTTTTGAAAACCTGCTAAAAGCTTGTTTTCGGTACTTGTAGGTTTTGATAGATTTGGGGCAAAAAAGTTCATTCAGTTAAAATTTATGATAAACTTGGGGCAAATCATAAATATTTAGTTAATGGTAAATTTGGTTGTTTCGATTTGGTTTTACGAATATGAAACTTATTTTTGATTCATCAGTTTAAATACACAATAAATCGATGAAATGCATTATTTTTTAACATTTACCATTAATAAATTTGAATTTTCCTACAAATTTAATGTCATTATTATTCTTTAAAAAAAAAAAGCCACTTAAAAAAGTGGCCTTTATTCTTCTATTTGATATTATATTACAAATCCATTTCTGGAATATCACCTTCAATAAGTAAAGTCCCTTGTGTAGCTTCTTTAATTTGATCTACAGAAACGCCTGGGGCACGCTCTAAAAGTTTAAACCCTTTATTAGTGACCTCTAGAACAGCTAAATTGGTAACAACTTTCTTTACACAGCCAACTCCTGTTAATGGAAGCGAACATTCCTTTAATAATTTAGATGCTCCAGCTCTATTAGTATGCATCATTGCAACAATAATATTTTCAGCACTGGCAACTAAATCCATTGCGCCACCCATTCCTTTTACCATTTTACCTGGGATTTTCCAATTGGCAATATCTCCATTTTCTGCAACTTCCATTGCGCCAAGAATAGTTAAATCAACATGTTGACCTCTAATCATCGAAAAACTTGTTGCTGAATCAAAAAAGCTAGCGCCTGGCAAGGTTGTAATCGTCTGTTTTCCTGCATTAATGATATCGGCATCTTCTTCACCTTCAAAAGGAAATGGTCCCATTCCTAAAACACCATTTTCACTTTGAAACTCAACCTCGATATCTTCACGCACATAATTAGCGACTAATGTCGGAATTCCTATTCCAA
Organism: Flavobacteriales bacterium 33_180_T64; assembly: GCA_002162685.1. Lineage (GTDB taxonomy): Bacteria > Bacteroidota > Bacteroidia > Flavobacteriales > Flavobacteriaceae > Psychroserpens. Next base: position 28,149 of record MAAQ01000020.1, on the reverse strand, counting down.
GATTAACATAGTATCCATCTTCGACTTCTTTAGCGATACGTTTTGCAATTCCGTTTTTATCTAACATAATTAATCTCTTTGTCTAACTGTTCGTTGTTCTATTCGCTTTTCATAACGTTCACCTTGGAATATGCGTTTTACAAATATCCCAGGAATATGAATTTGGTTGGGATCCAAAGTTCCAACTGGCACCAACTCTTCCACCTCAGCAACTGTAATTTTTGCTGCACCACACATATTAGGGTTGAAATTACGAGCAGTCCCTTTAAAAACTAAATTTCCTGCTTCATCACCCTTCCATGCTTTCACAAAAGCAAAATCTGCTTTAAAGGCATATTCTAAAACATACATTTTACCGTTAAACGCTCTAGTTTCTTTTCCTTCGGCAACTTCAGTTCCATAACCTGCAGGTGTGTAAACTGCAGGAAATCCTGCTTGTGCAGCTCTACAACGTTCTGCTAAAGTTCCTTGTGGAATTAACTCTACTTCTAATTCACCAGACAACATTTGTCTTTCAAATTCATCATTTTCCCCTACATAAGAAGATACCATTTTTTTGATTTGTTTCTTCTGAAGTAATAATCCTAAACCAAAATCATCTACACCTGCATTATTAGAAATACATGTTACATTTTTTACGTTGCGTTTTACTAGTTCAGCTATAGCGTTTTCTGGAATTCCAGATAAGCCAAAACCACCAAGCATAAACGTCATATCATCAGAAACACCCTCAAGTGCCTCTTGAACATTAGTTACTTTTTTACTAATCATTTGTCTTTAATTTACTATTGGAAAATTACGAAATAAAAAAGCCATTCAAAAGTGAATGGCTCTAGATTTTTCAGAATAAAAAACATATGTTTAGAAGTCTATTACACCGTCCAATTCATCAATTGGATCAACCCCTTCTTCTCCGTTACCTTTCCATTTATCACAATCGACTTCAATTGATAAGTCTTCAGGCTTTTCAAAATCATCTTTTGAAATCCCTAAGTCTTCATTTGCATAACAATCTTTCATGTATAATCCCCAAATAGGCAATGCCATTGAAGCACCTTGACCATAAGTAATTGTTTTAAAATGCACTGCTCTATCTTCGGCACCAACCCAAACGCCAGTAACTAAATTAGGAACCATCCCCATAAACCAACCATCACTTTGATTTTGTGTGGTTCCGGTTTTTCCTGCTATAGGATTATCAAATTCGTAAGGATATCCTGTTATAATTTCTTTATACAAAGGTTGGCTTCCTCTCCATTTCCCTCTTAATCTACTTCCTGAACCTGATTCTACAACACCTTGCATTAAATTTACAGTTGTATAGGCTACTTCAGCACTCAATACATCTTTAGTTTCTGGAGTAAATTGATACAATATAGTTCCATTTTTATCTTCTATACGCGTCACCATTACAGGTTTATTATAGACGCCTTTATTGGCAAATGTAGAATACGCTGCTACCATTTCATACACACTAATATCTGGTGTTCCAAGGGCAATAGCTGGCACAGGAAGAATTTCAGATTCAACACCTAAATTTTTTGCCATATCAATAACAGGCTCGGGACCAACTTTATCCATTAAACGTGCTGTTGCGGTATTTACTGAATTAGCTAACGCGTCTTTTAAAGTTAAAAAACCATCATAACGACCATCAGAATTTTTAGCGGTCCAAGGTTCTGGATTTCCATATTTCCCAGCTTCAATAGTAATTTGTTGTCTCGGAATAGTATCACAAGGTGATAAGTGTAATTGATCTATAGCAGTAGCATACACAAAAGGTTTAAATGTAGAACCTACTTGGCGTTTTCCTTGCTTAACATGATCGTATTGAAAATGTCTATAACTCATACCGCCAACCCAAGCTTTTACATGGCCAGTTTGTGGATCCATAGACATCATACCTGGTTGCAAAAAAGATTTATAATAACGCATAGAATCTATGGGCTTCATAATCGTATCAATTTCGCTAGGCTTGCCGTTTTTCCATGCAAAAACACTCATTTTAGTTGGTTTATCAAAAGACGCTCGTATTTCTTTTTCAGATTTCCCGTTAGCTTTCATCACTCTCCAACGTTCGCCTCTTGACATAGCGTTATTCATAAGCGTTCCTACTTCTTTTTGACTTAATCCTAAGAAAGGTGCTGTTTTATTTCGCCCTGGCGTATTTTGATGATCAAACTCAGCTTGTAACCTCGGCATATGTCTAGCTACAGCATTTTCAGCATATTTTTGCATTCTAGAATCAATAGTCGTATAAATTTTGAGTCCGTCATTATATAAATTATACTTTTCACCATCTGGTTTTGGATTGTTTTTAATCCATTTTTTCATGAATTTATCCAAATAAGCTCTAAAATAGGTTGCTGTACCTTCACGATGTGATTCTGGCGAAAAATTTAAATCCAATTGTGTTTCTTGTAGACTATCTTTTGTTTGCTCTGAAATGTATTCGTATTTATACATTTGTGCCAACACAACATTACGTCTATTTTTAACGCCTTCAGGATTTCGTGATGGTATTGGATTATAAAGCGATGAATTTTTAAACATACCTACCAACATGGCAGATTCTTTCATATCTAATTCTATTGGTTCTTTTCCAAAATAAATACGAGAGGCACTTCTAATTCCATCTGCATTATTTCCAAAGTCATATATATTAAAATACATGGCAATAATTTCCTCTTTAGTGTATTGGCGTTCTAATCGAATAGCAATCACCCATTCTCTAACTTTTTGAATTACACGCTGAATCTTATTTCCTGATACTTGATCTGTAAAAAGCTGTTTTGCTAATTGCTGAGAAACAGTACTTGCTCCACCTCCTCTTCCCATTTTAGTAATAGCCCTAAGCGTTCCTCTAAAGTCTATTCCTGAATGCTCATAATATCTAATATCTTCTGTAGCAACTAAAGCATCTATTAATTCTTTTGGTAGCTCTTCATAATCTACAGGTGTTCTATTATCATCTAAATAAAACTTACCTAATGTTTCATTATCTGAAGAAATGACTTCTGTCGCTAAAAATGTTTTTGGGTTTTCAAGAATTGTATGATCTGGCATTTCGCCTAAAAGCCCCCAAGATGCTAATAGAAACATAAAAAAGAATGCAAAAACACCTCCCGCAAAAATCATCCAAAAGCGTCTTACATATTTTGAAAAATCCTGAGTTGTAGGTTTAGTAGGTTTCTTTTTTGCTACTGTTTTTTTTGCCATAATTAATTTAAATTCTGCTCTATTCTAAAGCCAACATCTGTGATGCCTTCTAATTTATCAATACCATCAACACTACCATTTTGTCTCATAGCATGTTGTATATTAACCGTATATTCTCCTGATTCATCAAAAACAAAAGGTTCTTTATATCCTTTATACCATAATTTATTTTCTTTTACATCTGTAAATCCTGTTCCTAAAAAGGTGCCATCTGGATTTGTCATTGTATATTCTAATGTGTCTTTTAAAACTTTACCATTTGGGTAATTAAGTTCAACAATTAGAAATAAATTACTGTATTTATAATCCTCTGTATTTCTAAGATTAACAAACAAATTGTATTCATTTATTGAGTCGGGTGGTGTAAGCTTAAACTCAACCTTATTATCTTTATCCCATTCATTTGATACTGATTTGTATTCATCAAAAACACGATTAGCATCACAAGAGACTGAAACAACTATGAGTAATACACAAATTAACCAGTACTTATTTTTTTGCATTACTATTATTTGGTTTTTGGCGTCGTCGTTGTTTCCCTTTATTGTTTTTACGTTTGTTTTTCCGTTTTGGATTATCAAAACGTGTTAAACTATCTTGACCAACAACGTTTTCAAACTCTGTTTTAGTATCTTCAATAAGTTCTGAAGCATATTCTTCTAAGCTAGCTACTTTTTCTTTTTTCTTATTTTTTTCTATAATTTCGTTAGCCTGCTTTGTAGTTAGCACATGCCAATTCATCCATTCACCTTCGTAAGCATACCACATATGTCCCTTGAAAATATCTGTTTTTTGGCATACAGCTTTTCCTTTTTCAGTATAAAGTCTCGTTTCCGTTTTTGGAAATGCTTTCAAAGCGTCTAAATAAGCGTCTAATTCATAATTTAAACAACATTTTAACTTCCCACATTGTCCAGCTAATTTTAATGGGTTTAATGATAATTGTTGGTATCGAGCAGCCGATGTACTTACTGATCTAAAATCTGTTAACCATGTAGAGCAACATAATTCTCTTCCACAAGAACCAATACCTCCAAGACGAGCGGCTTCTTGACGAAAACCAACTTGTTTCATTTCGATTCGTGTTTTAAACTCTCTAGCAAATACTTTAATAAGCTCTCTAAAATCTACACGCTCTTCAGCTGTATAATAAAATGTAGCTTTACTTGCATCGCCTTGATACTCAATATCAGAGATTTTCATTTTAAGTTTTAAGTCTATCGCAAATTGTCTCGCTCTAACTTTCATTGGTTCTTCTTTATCTCTAGCTGAAGACCAAATATCAATATCTTTCTGACTCGCCTTACGGTAAATCTTCATAACGTTTTCCTCGTCATTGATATTTACTTTTTTACGTTTCATTTGCACTCTTACCAATTCTCCAGTAAGTGTGACCATCCCAATATCATGACCTGTTTTAGCTTGCGTAGCAACGATATCTCCAATACTTAATGTAAGGTTTTCTGTGTTTTTGTAGTATAGTTTTCGACCGTTTTTAAAACGAACTTCAATACCTACAAACGGGTCCTCGCCTTGTGGCAATGACATATTAGCCAACCAATCAAAAACTGTAAGTTTATTGCAGCTATCTGTACCGCAAGTCCCATTGTTTTTGCATCCTTTTGGTTGTCCATCTTTTCCAGTTGAGCAACTGTTACAACTCATGAAATTTTATATAAAATTTGGCAACTAAAGTAATTACCAAATGACGATTAGTATTTATTTTGAAATGTAAAGATAATATTATTTATTGAGTAAAATAAATGAGTAAAAGTCTAAATATCACAAATCAAAAACGCAGAACAAAACACTCACTTTATCTGAAAGAAATCACAGAAATCCCCCTCTTTTGTTTGGATCTTTGTCTAGAAAATAGCGACTAATGAAAACCTAAAAATTATTGCTGTATTTCCATGGTTAATTGCAATAAAAAAGGCTCCATTAAATGGAGTCTTTTTTATTTTGAAAATGATTCAAATATATTTCTCAAATCCTTTTTATAAGGTAAATGATCTGCTCTTCCTTTTTTAAATATATCGTTACTATTGCCCTGTCCTTTGCGTAATGCTTTTTGTTCTTCGAAAGGTAATTTATTAATTTCCATACAATTTGAAGAACAACAGTTTTCCATTTGGCCTTTACAATCGTCACATTGAATAAATAAAAGATGACATGCTTCATTGGCACAATTTGTATGCATATCTGCTGGTTTTCCACATTGATGACATTTAGCAATAATATCATCACTTATACGCTCTGATCTACGTTCATCAAAAACAAAATTTTTACCAATAAATTTGTTTTCTAAGGTATTAGCTTCAATTTGTCTCACGTAATTAATAATTCCGCCTTCTAACTGGAACACCTTTTTAAACCCTTTATGTTTATAATATGCACTCGCCTTTTCACACCTAATTCCACCCGTACAGTACATGACTAAGTTTTTATCCTCTTTATGTGCTTTTAAATCTTCTTCAATTAAATCTAAAGATTCTCTAAACGTATCTACATCTGGTGTAATTGCATTTTTAAAATGACCTATTTCGCTTTCATAATGATTGCGCATATCAACCAAAATAGTATCTGGATCTTCAATGAGCTCATTAAATTTTTCAGCATTTACATGAATCCCTTTGTTCGTTATATCAAAAGTATCATCGTTTAGGCCATCTGCAACGATTTTACTTCGCACTTTCACTTTAAGCTTTAAAAAAGCAAAATTATCGTGTTCAATTGCAATGTTAAGTCTTACATTTTCTAAAAACGAAATCGTATCTAATTGTTTTTTAAATACTTCAAAGTTCTCTGCTGGTACAGAAAGTTGCGCATTAATACCCTCATTTGCAATATAAATTCGGCCTAAGACATCTTGTTCGTCCCAAGTTAAAAATAAATGATTTCTAAAAATTTCGGTATTACTAATTTTGGCGTACTTGTAGAAAGAGATTGTTAAGCGTTCTTTTCCCGCTTTTTCAATAAGTTCTGCTCTTTCTTTAGCACTTAAGTTATTGTACAGTTGCATGCTATACTAAGTTTTAAGGTTAAAGATTATTAAAATGCAAAGATATTATTTTTAATAGAACATTAAATTATTACAATAAAGAAAGCCCTTTAGACTATCTAAAGGGCTTTCTTGAGGACTAACTCGTTATTCAATATTTTTAAAATTTTGTATTAAAAACATCTAACGAGTTAGCCTCCATCTGCTTTACAGTTACTATTTACATGAACAGTAACTGAAACACCTAGTGCGTTGTTAAAAATAATTTTTCTAAAAAATCTCATTCTCTAATAAGAATTAATTTTGTTGGATCTGCCTTTTCAGACTTCGTTTTCATAGCAAGATTTCCCAATCTCAATTAGTAGATGCAAAAAGTTTAAAAAGGTTGCGTCATTAGCATGAAAAAAATTAAAAGTTATTGTATTTTAGCTAACGTTTCAAAATTAAAAACACAGATAAATGAGCAGTGAAAAAGACGCAAAATTAAAAGCACTAAAATTAACCTTAGACAAGCTTGATAAAGCTTACGGAAAAGGAACCGTAATGAAAATGAGTGACCAAGCAGTAGTTGATGTTGATGCTATTTCTTCGGGATCTTTAGGGCTAGATATTGCTTTAGGAGTTGGTGGTTATCCTAGAGGAAGAGTTATAGAAATATATGGACCAGAATCTTCTGGTAAAACAACCTTAACATTGCATGCCATAGCTGAAGCTCAAAAAGCTGGTGGAATTGCAGCTTTTATTGATGCAGAACATGCTTTTGATAGAACTTATGCTGAAAATTTAAATGTTGACATTGATAATTTAATTATCTCACAACCTGACAATGGAGAACAAGCTCTTGAGATCACGGATAACCTTATACGGTCTGGTGCAATTGATATTGTTGTTATTGACTCGGTTGCAGCATTAACACCAAAGAGTGAAATTGAAGGCGAAATGGGTGATTCTAAAATGGGATTACACGCACGACTAATGTCACAAGCACTTAGAAAATTAACGGGATCAATTAGTAAAACTAATTGTACTGTAATTTTTATTAACCAATTACGTGAAAAGATTGGTGTAATGTTTGGTAATCCTGAAACAACAACTGGTGGTAATGCTTTGAAATTTTATGCTTCTGTACGATTAGACATAAGACGATCTACTCAAATTAAAGAAACAGATGGCAATGTTGTTGGAAATAAAACGAGAGTTAAGGTCGTTAAAAATAAAGTAGCTCCACCATTTAAAATGTGTGAGTTTGATATTATGTATGGTGAAGGAATTTCTAAGGTTGGTGAGATTTTAGATGTTGCTGTAGAACATGAAATCATAAAAAAGAGCGGTTCTTGGTTTAGTTATGGCGAAACCAAATTAGGTCAAGGTAGAGATGCTGTAAAAGCATTGATAAAAGACAACCCTGAATTAATGGATGAACTTGAAGGAAAAGTACGTTCTGTTATAAATTCGGGAAAATAAAAAATAACATAAAAAATAAAAAATCCCTCTTTTTGGGATTTTTTTGTTTTTAGACGCAACCTTTTTTTAAGTTACGCATCTACATAATGAAATAATTTATATTTCAGAACCAAATTATGCATATGAAGAAGATTTTTTTATTAAGTTTTTTAATGTTTTCATTATTCTCTTGTAGCCTTGAAAATGATAATCCATCATTTTCCAATGAAGCTATACCTATAGAAAGCGTAACGATACCTGAAGAATTTCAGTTTGGTCAAGTTTATCAAATTGATGTTACTTATTTTAAACCATCTGGGTGTCACGTATTCAATGGTTTTTTATTTGAAAACAATGCTAATGAACGCACAATTATATTGGTAAATACGGTTCATGACGATCTAGATTGTGAAACGTATGCTTTTGGAACAAATGAGGTAGAAGCATCGTTTAACTATCAAGTTAATGATGTAGGAATTCACACCTTCAAATTTTGGCAAGGTAAAGATGATAATGGAAATGACCTCTATTATATTGTTGATGTACCAGTAATAGAATAGTAAAAACTTAATTTAACAAAACCAAAACCATGTGAGTTTAGATCAACTCATTAAGCGATGTAAAAAGAATGATGCTCAAGCACAAAGTCAACTATATAAGCTATATGCGAATAAACTGTTTTCAATTTGCTTGAAGTATTCACGAAACTATGCAGAAGCAGAAGATAATTTGCAAGACGCGTATATCACGATTTTTAAAAAAATTGATCAATTTAAAAATCAAGGATCTGTAGAGGGCTGGATGAAACGTATCGCGATCAACACAGCTTTACAACGCTATAGAACTGCTGGGGTTTTTGATATTATTAATGAAGATCAAATTGAAGATGTAACTGTCGAAATTGATGATGACACTATTAATTTAGATTTTTTATTAAACATTATTCAAGAATTACCAGATCGTTATCGATTGGTCTTTAATTTATATGCCCTAGATGATCATTCGCATAAAGAAATTGCAAGTCTTTTAGATATTTCTACAGGCACATCAAAATCAAATCTAGCTAGAGCAAGAATGATTTTAAAAAATAAAATAGAACACTATAAAGCGACAGTCAACTCGCAAAGTTTATAATGAGTGAAAAAAAGAACATAGACAAACTCTTTAAAGAGCAACTCAAAAATTTTGAGATGACTCCTAATGATGCTCTCTGGGAAAATATAGAACGTGAACTTCATAAAGATAAGCGCAAACGTAGAGTTATTCCTATTTGGTGGAAATTTGCTGGAATTGCTGCTACTTTAGCAATATTATTTACCATTGGAAATGTTATTTTCAGCAACAGTATTGTTGATATAATTAACCCTGAAGTTGTAGATACCAAGACACCTAATGATACCACTATAGACCAATCAAATAACAAAACAAATACTTTAAATTTAAATACTTCCGAAGACTCGACAACTCATCCTATTGTAGAGAATAATGCACCAACAAAAGATAACAACACTAATGAAATAGGTGAAAATATTAAGCAGGACTTAACATCTCCGAAAAAGACTAACGAAAACAATTCGGTGGTGGCTTCAGAAAATAATCAGAAAAAAGAACAATTTGAAAACGCATCTATTATAAAAAATAAATCTCAACAAAAAGATGCTGTTACAAATACAGGTATTAATGTTCCGAATAAAGATCAGAAGCCTACTAAGACTTCAAATACTACTATTAAAACTACAATAGCTAATAATAACTCCAATACAAATATTACACTAGAGGGTATTGAAAAAGATAAATCTGAAATTGACAAATTAATTAAAGAAACGCAGCTTTCTAAAACAACTCAGGTAACGGCTTCAAATACTGAAAAAGAAAACACACCTACTATCATAGATTCTTCTAAAGTAAATGAAGCTATTAAAGAGAAAAATGCTATCGAAGAGGCTATTGCTGAAATTGAAAAAGAAAAAGATTCAACAAATGAAACAGAAGTGCTATTAAAGCGCTGGAGTATTACACCAAATGTAGCACCTGTATATTTTAATACTTTAGGAAAAGGGTCTTCTTTAGACGATCAACTTATCGAAAACACTAAAGAAGGTGATGTTAATATGAGTTATGGTGTTAGAGGAACATATGCTATAAATAAAAAATTAAAAATTAGAGCTGGTATCAATAAAGTTGACTTAGGTTATACAACAAATAATATTTTAATTTTTGATGGTGCAAATGCTTCTGCAGCTACCAGTAGACAGTTACAAAACATTCAGTTTAATGACTCGCTTAACACCAATGCATATGTAAGTGCAACTAGCGTGAATTTTGCTTCTGGACCAGAACTATTATTTGCTAAAGAGCATGGGGCTATTGATCAACAATTAGGTTTTATTGAAGTCCCAATTGAGATTGAATATAATTTAATAGATAAAAAAATAGGTCTAAATCTTATTGGTGGTTTTAGCACACTCTTTTTAAGTAATAATGAAGTATACTCGGTTCAAAATAATGGAAATAAAACGCTCTTAGGAGAAGCTACAAATATTAAAGACATGAGTTATAGTGCTAATTTTGGAATTGGTTTAAACTATAACATTTCAAAACAATTACGATTTAATTTTGAACCAACATTCAAGTATCAAATTAATACATTCAATAATATTTCTGGTGATTTTCAACCATTTTTTATTGGTGTATATACAGGATTTAGTTTTAAATTTTAGGTTTTTTAGTTGGTTAGATAGTTATTGCAAACTCATATGCAATGATGAATAAAAGCTGCTCTGTGCCAAGAGCAGCTTTTTTGTTTAACTATTATAACTATTTAGTTGATTTAATAGTAACTCACGTGCCTCTAAATTTACCCGTTTTGTATCTTCGATAGTTAAGCCTTCTGTAGTAATAAATTTGTGAATTTTAGCTCTCATTCTCCCTGGGCTTCCGCTAAAAAAAATATATGAAAACCGTTTTTTATTGTCTCCAAAAGTTATTGGAACAATTGGTATGTGATGATTAATTGCCATTCTGAATGCGCCATTTTTAAAGACATCTAGCGCAACATTTTCATGTGGAACACCGCCTTCAGGAAAAATACAAATACTCATACCTTGTTGAAGTCTGCGCTGCGCTCTTAAAAACACAGCCTGTCTACTTTTAACACTACTTCTATCCACCAAAATACTAGTACGTTTATAAAAAAAGCCAAATAGCGGAATTTTAGCCAACTCTTTTTTCCCTACAAATACAAATGGATTCTTAACCGTTACTAGCATCAGCATAATATCGGCCATAGACGTATGATTTGCTATAAACATATAACTCTTTTGAGCTTCTGGCAGTTGTTCTCTTTCAATTTTTACATTGAATCCCATACCAAACAATATAAAACGTGCCCAAAAACGAGCCAATTTAAAAAAGAAAGGATACCAAGACTCTTTTAAAATAGAAAGCACTAAAAGAGGAAACAACACTAATATTGGTAATGCCACTAAAACATAGAACCAAATACGGTATAAAACCCAAAAAATGCACTTAAATATCTTCATATACGCCAAAAGTACATAATTGTTTTGAGCTATTTAATTAAAAAAAATACCTTTGCTGACGATATAAGCTAAACTATTAATAAAAAAGTTTCCAGTTACGCGGAAAGTAAACATGGCAAGAATACTCACAGGAATACAAAGTACAGGAACACCTCATCTAGGCAATATTCTAGGTGCAATTTTACCAGCAATAAAGATGTCTAACGATGATAAGAACGATTCGTATTTATTTATTGCAGATATGCATTCATTAACGCAAATTAAAGAAGCGAAAACACTTCGTCAAAACACCTACTCTACTGCTGCTGCATGGTTAGCCTTTGGATTAGACATCAATAAAACTGTATTTTACAGACAAAGTGATATTCCTCAAGTAACAGAATTATCCTGGTATTTAAGTTGCTTTTTTCCTTATCAACGTTTAACATTAGCACATAGCTTTAAGGATAAAGCCGATCGTTTAGAAGATGTTAATGCAGGATTGTTTATTTATCCTATGCTTATGGCTGCAGATATTTTATTGTATGATGCCGAAATCATTCCTGTAGGGAAAGATCAATTGCAACATATTGAAATGACACGCGACGTGGCCTCTCGCTTTCATTCTAAAATGGGGGAGACTTTTGTATTGCCAGAAGGTAAAGTACAAGAGTCTACTATGCTTATTCCTGGAACTGATGGCGCAAAAATGAGCAAGAGTAAAGGAAATATTATTGATATTTTCTTACCTGAAAAGAAATTACGTAAGCAAATTATGTCTATTGAAACCGATAGTACTCCTTTAGAAGCTCCAAAAGAATGGAAAACCTGTAACTGCTTTTCTCTTTATAAATTATTAGCTTCAGAAGATGACATAGCGACCATGAAATCTAATTACAAAAAAGGTGGTTATGGTTATGGTCATGCCAAACAAGCTTTATTTGAATTGATACTTGATAAATTTTCTATACAACGAGAACGCTATAATCACTTTATGGATAACCTCAATGAAGTAGATGCTGCATTAGCTATTGGAGCAAAAAAAGCTAGGCTTGTTGCAGATGAAGTATTAAATCGTGTGCGTGAAAAAGTTGGCTATTAATTTTATTTAAAAACCATTAAAACATGGGTGTAATCGTTGGATTTTTAATACAAATTCTTACGTTTCCTGGAATCATTTTTGATCAAATTGCAAACAAAATGGTTTGTAATTTATTAGATATTAATGTTCACGAAGTCAAATACTTACAATTTGAAGATCCTGCTGGCTACGTCATTCATGATATCCCTGAAAGCTATTTAAAAGTTTTTTTAATTTCAATAGGACCATTTTTTATTTCAACACTAATCGCTATTCTAATATTTGGTTTGGGCTATACTCTTGACGATCATGATGGTTTAGTTAGACTATTCTTTAACTGGTTGGGAATTTCAATAGCAGCACATGCTTTTCCTACTAGCAAAAATGGTAGTATTCTGTGGAAGCAAAGCATCTTAGAAGTAAAAAACAAAAACTATCTTGCTTTAGTGGGCCTCCCTTTAGTTATTATTATATTTATAGCAAGGCTTTTGCATTTTCTTTGGCTAGATATTATTTACGGTTTCATTTTACTACTTCTAGTAGTACAACCTTGGTTTATATAAGTTCAAACAACTTCCCAGGAAGTGGTCTTATGATGCCTTTTAATTCCATAGTTAACAGCATTCCTGCAACTTTAAATATGGGCATGTCGCACTGTAATGCAATGACATCTAATACTTGTTTATCATTCTCTTTTAGGAAATTATAAATAACTTTTTCTTCTTGAGATAATTCTACAAACAACTGTTTTTGAATTGCAGGTATCTTAGTAGGCTCTAATTGCCAATTTAGCATATAAGCAATATCTAAAGGATTAGACAAGACATGTGCCTGCTGTGTTTTAATTAAATTATTACAACCTACGCTTTGACTATCTGTTACGCGACCAGGAACTGCAAATACATCACGATTATAAGAGTTTGCAATATCTGCAGTAACGAGGCTTCCACCTTTTTCAGCAGATTCTATAACAATTGTAGCTTCACTCATACCAGCAATAATTCGGTTACGCTTTAAAAAATTATTCCTATCAAATGTATCAGAACTCCAAAAATCTGTTAGAAATCCACCATTATCTTCGACCTCTTTCACATACTTTTTATGACTCTTCGGGTAAAACTGATTTAATCCATGAGCTAAACAGCCTATAGTTTGCAACTGATTTTTCATAGCAAACTTATGAGCAGTTATATCAGTTCCATAAGCAAAACCTGATACAATTACAGGCTCAAAAAATGCTAATTCTTCTAATAATTTTTCGCAAAAGGCAACACCATATGTCGTGATTTTTCTAGTTCCAACAATACTAATAATATGTTTTTGCTTTAAGTTAATATTTCCAACTTGAAATAACAAAATCGGACTATCAATACAATGCTTTAATTTTTCAGGATAATCAACATCCGTAAAATACAAACAAGAAATAGCATTATCTCTAATAAACTTAAGTTCCCCTTCAGCAGCTTTGATGTGCTTTGGAGAAAAAAGAGAGCTGATCGTTGTCGCTCCAATACCATCTATTTTAAGGAGGTTTGATCGTTTTTCTTTTAAAACAGCTTCGGCAGAGCCACAATGGTTAATTAATTTTTTTGCTGTAACATCACCTATTTTAGGCACATGTTGTAAGGCTAAAGCATATATTAAATCTTGATTTATCATTTCGTAGTATATTTTCTACACGTAAGTAACAAAAATTTAGCTTGTTAATAAATACTTCTGTAGATGTTTTATTCGCATTTAAAAATTTCTAACTTTGTTTTTATGCAATTAGAAATTTACATCAGCGATTTACTATATAGATACGATTGTGTAATTGTACCTCAATTTGGTGCTTTTTTAACACACCGTGTTTCAGCGAAAATACATGAAACAACACATTCTTTTTATCCACCAAAAAAAGCGTTGTCTTTTAATGAGCAGTTGCAAAATAATGATGGCCTTTTAGCTAATTATATAGCAGAAATTGAAAAGGTGCCTTATGAAGTTGCTGTAGAAAAAGTAGCTAAGCAGGTTAAAGCAATTAAATCTTATTTAACTGAAGGGGAAACAATTGCATTACACAATATTGGGGATTTAATTTTAAATACTGAAGGCAAAATTAATTTTGAGCCTTCCAACCATATTAACTATTTAACAGATGCTTTTGGATTATCTCAATTTACATCTTCAAACGTTTCTCGTGAAGTCTACAAGGAAACAGTTGAAGCTATTGAAGAGGTAATTCCTTTAACAATTACTCCTGAAAGACGTAAAAACAGACCCTTTCTTAAATATGCAGCCATTGCATTAATTGCATTAACTATTGGTGGTTTTACTGCTTCTAATTATTACACAAATAAAATTGAAGATCATAATCAATTGGCGCAAGAAGAAGCTAATCAGCAATTAGATGTTAAAGTACAGGAGGCTACATTTATAATTGAGAATCCATTACCAGCTGTAACACTTAGAGTTGAGAAATTATCTGGAACCTACCATATTGTTGCTGGAGCTTTTCGCATAGAAGCTAACTCTGATAAAAAAGTACAGCAACTTAGAGACCATGGTTTTAAGGCTCGTAAAATAGGTGTTAATCGCTATGGCCTTCATGAAGTTGTCTATTCTAGTCATACAGATAGAATAGAGGCTTTGAATGCACTAAGAACAATTAAACGAACTCATAATCGTGATGCTTGGTTATTAGTTAAAACTTTAGACTAGTAGGCGCTATTTTATTCTTTATAATTTCTTAAATCGTTTAATTAAGATTTAAAATCGGCTTACCTTTGCTTGAAATTAAATCCATCTTTTGATGAATGCAAAAACTGCTTTTCAGTCTAAAACAATCATGACCGATTTGGTGCTGCCAAGTGAAACCAATCCGTTAAATAACCTTTTTGGAGGAGAACTCTTAGCTCGTATGGATCGTGCGGCAAGTATTGCTGCGCGTCGTCATAGTAGGCGTATTGTGGTTACTGCCTCTGTAAATCATGTAGCATTTAACAGATCTATTCCTTTAGGAAGTGTTGTGACAGTAGAAGCTAAAGTGTCTCGTGCTTTTACAAGCTCTATGGAAGTGTATTTGGATGTTTGGATTGAAGACAGAGAATCTGGTGAATGTATTAAAGCAAACGAAGCGATTTACACCTTTGTAGCTGTTGATGAAACAGGTCGTCCAGTAAAAGTGCCTCCATTAATTGCTGAAACGAAGCTTGAAAAGCAACGTTATGAAGCCGCATTGCGTCGTAAACAACTAAGCTTAGTCGTTGCTGGTAAAATGAAACCAGAAGACGCCACAGAGCTAAAAGCTTTATTTACAAACTAACCTATTTCATTGTTTTGTAATGTTAGATAACTAACATTTAATATTGATCGCTATTCATAATTTTGATTTTTAATAAAAATTCAGAATTTATGAAAGCAAAACTACTCTTATTATTATTTATTATTGGCTTTAATTTAAACACTAAAGCACAATGCGCAAGAAGCGCTTCATTTCAAGATGGAGACTATGAAGTATCGGGAACAGTATCGCTAATTTTCACTTCTGAAGGTGATAAAATGCTAGAAATTGCCTCCGATTTTTTAACAATGAATGGTCCTGATCTACATGTATACTTAGCAAATACATCTCAAATATCTACAGCATCAGGGAATCCTCCAGAAACAATAGATTTAGGAGTCTTGAACTCGGTTACAGGTTCTAGCTCATATGTTATTCCTTCTGATATTAATATTGATGATTTCACTTATGTAATTATACAATGCAAACTGTTTAATGCGTTTTGGGGAAATGCAATATTAGGAACAACTCAAGGTTCAGATTGTAGTGCCTTAAGTATTGAAGAACGTGTTATTGATACTTTTAGTTTTTATCCTAACCCGGCAGCTCAAAGCATTAATATCTCAGGAAATTTTAAAGAAACTATGACTTTAAACATCTATGACTCACTGGGGAGTTTAGTTGCTAATAACGACAATATTAATGCTCAAAATAAAACAGTACTATTATCTGAATTAACATCTGGAATCTATTTTGTTGAGTTCATTTCTAATAATAAAAAAAACATCAAAAAACTGATTATAAATTAAGTTTACTAATCAGAATACAACAGAAGTTTAAACCTTTTATTTCTTATAAGGTCTTATAGTAGAATCAAATCTAAAACTATGAGGCCTTTAATATTTATCCTTTGAGCTATATTTTTATTAACTGTAAGTTCTTGTGCTACTCGTGTAGTCATGAAACCTACTACTGTAATAAGTATTAAAACAGCGCCTAAGCACTATAAAATTGTGAAGGTAAAAGGAAAACGTTATTATTTTTGGAACGGTAAGCACTATAAGAAAACTAAAAAAGGGTATATCGTTGTGAGAGTTTAGAACGCTATCACATTTTGTAAATCCACTGGTTGTGTTTCAAAATGCTATCACATTTTGTAAATCCACGATGCAGGATTTTCAGGTTTGGAATCTTTAAAAACCCCAAAACCTAACATTGTTTCACCTTCGTTATTTGTAAATACTTCGCCTATAACTTGCTTTGCTGAAATTTTATCTCCTTTTTTTACGTAAACCTTTGATAAATTTCTATAGGCTGTAATATAATTACCATGCTGAATTAACACGGTTGGATTTTGATATTTTTGACCTGCTACGGCTAGAACCTCTCCTTGAAACACAGCTCTTACTTTCGCTTTTTTTTCAGTAGCAATTCTAACGCCATTACTTTTCATTTTAACTGTTGGATCTATTGGAGAGGGTTGGGTACCATAGCGTACTTTAACAACGCCTTTCTCTACAGGCCAAGGTAATTTCCCTTTATTAGATACAAAATTCTTAGCGAGAAGTTTTGCTTCTGGTGTTAATGCAAACCCTTTTGATAATGAAGATTTACCTGCCTTTTTGTTAGATGCTGCAATCGCTTCTTTAATTAATCGGTTAATTTCTCTATCGATAGCATCAATTTCTTGCTGCTTCCTTTTAATTTTTGAAGTATAAGAACTCATGCTTTTTCTAATAGAAGCCATCAATACTTCTTGTTCTTTTCGTTCTTTTTCTAACTCTTTTTTTGCTTGTCTATTTTCTGCTACTAATTGATTTTTGTCTTTTTTCTGACGTAACAAATCAGTATTTAATTCTTGCAGTTTTTGTGTTTTACCCTTAATTAAATCGCCTTGAGCTTTTTGATAGTCTGTATATTGCTTGATGTACTGAAGCCTCTTGTATGCCTGTTTAAAATCTTCCGAAGATAACAAAAACATTACTCTGCTTTGTTCTGATTTACTTTTATACGACTTCACTACCATTTCTGAATAGTCTTTTTTAAGTGTCGTTAATTGATTTCTTAAACTCGAAATTTCATTTTGGTTAGCGTTAATTTCTCGCGTCAACAAATTAGCTTGATCATTTGTGACTTTAATCAAATTTTGTCTTACACTTATTTTATAGTTTAAATCTTCTACTAAAGAAATTACTGATTTCTCTTCTTTCTTGTTAGAAAACAACAACGCGTTTAATTGTTTTAATTCCTTCTGAAATTTAACACGTTTAGCTTCAAGTGCTTTTTGTTTAACACTTTGAGCTTCTACCGAAAAACTATTCAGTACTAAAAAAAAGAAAAAAATGTAGGTAAATTTAGTTCGCATCTTCTAAAATTATTTCGTCAAATCCTGAAGGAATCTTAAATGGGAATCTCACTTCCCCATTTACTGAAACCGATTTATATTCCATAATAACATTAAGCTCTTCGCTATCTTCTACTGCTATAATCTTAATGTCTTGAGGTAAAACTTCTTTATCTACATCTTGGTAACCTAAGTAGTCTATTTGCAAAAATCGCTTTTTCAGTGGTTGTAATAATTGTTGTGAATCCATTTTAAAATGTGATGGATTAAATAACAAAAACAATTCTAATAATGCGCTTTGATTTTTGGGCTGAAGCACATAAGAATTTTCATTAATTGAAATGATATAATTATCATCTTTTAAATTATAAAGCGGTTCTCCTATCAATAAACTTTGCACTTTATTAAAGTTTAAATCTACGCCTAAAAGGTCACTTAATAATTTATAATTCCCATCAAAATACTGGTTATTAATTTTATCATAAAACCGAACACGGTCTGGAGTAATCATAGCTCGTGCTAAACCAAGAGTTGCACTAATCCAAATGGTTTTATCTCTCTCCATTCTTAAATTAACAGTATAAGATGACTCTTTTAAATCTTGTATAATATCAATCTTAACTTTAGCTTGTAGTGTTTTAAAATTTGCTTCTCGCTTTCCATTTTCCTTAATCAACTGTTTAGCGGTTAGTTTTGAATTCACCTTGCCAGAAGCAACAACACTTCGAGCAGATTTGCAAGACACACCGAGCATTACAAACACACAAACTAAACTAATTTTTAAAATCCTCATATATTATTGATCTTTCAATAAGGCCTCTGCCTTTTTAGCAAACGTTTCAGATTGACTAATATTATTAAGCTGTTTATAAGCAATACTTAATTGTTTGTAAAAATCAGCTTCCATTTTAGGATTTTCGACAACATAATCCACACCTAATTCTAAGCTTTCTATAGCTTTTTCAGGTTGTTTAATTTTATTGTTTGCAACACCATTTATTAAATATAAAATAGGTTGAGCAGGAAATACCTCAAGTGCTTCCATGCTTTTTTTAACTGCTTGAGTATTTTTATTTAAATCGATTTGAAGTAATAATACGTCTTTAATAATTTTAAACGCATTAGGTTCTTGTTTTAAAGCTTCTTCATAGTAGCTTAACGCTTTTTCTTTATCATTTGATTTCAAGTAATATTCCCCTAATTCTATTAAGGTTTTTACGCTTTTATCTTCACTCACTAAGGCTGTTATTTCAACTAAATCTGATTCGTATTGAGGATTCTTACCTACAAATCTCACAAAGTCATTTAGTACTTTTGTTTTGGCTTCAGGTTTAATAATAGGGCTTGTTAAAACCACTTTCATAGATTTAATTGCAGAATCAGTATTATTTTCATCTAAATAAAATTTGTACAATGCTAAGTGTACTAATTGAGATTCAGGATTAAACTTTAATAAACGTATTGCAGCATCAAAAGCTTTTTTCGTTTCGCCAGTTTCACTGTACCTAAATATAAGGCGTAAGTAATTGGATTCGTCTTCTGGATTGCTTTTTACGCGCTCTTCTAAGTTTTCGATACGATCCTCATCATTACCAGTAATATTATAAATTTGGTTACGTAAGTAATCTCGATCTTGACTATAGCCTAATTGCTCATCCATTTCATCGAGTAGCTTTAAAGCATCCTTATATTTTTTAACACGAATATAAAGTGATGCTAAGTCCTGTTTATAATCTGGATGAAACTTAACTAGTTGTTTCACGGTCTTAAGTGCCTTAACCATTTCATTTTGTTGGATATAAACATCATATAACTCATCTAAAAACCATTCATTTTCTGGAGATTTAGAAACGGCTTTTTTTAAGGCATCTTCAGCAGCACCAAAATTTTTGAGTGCTTTATAATTTTTTCCTAATTCAAAATATAATACTGGATCACTATCTTTTAAGTCAATACACTTTAAAAGCGCATCAACAGATTTTTGATAATTTTCTATTCCTTTTTGCTTTAATGCTTCAAAAAAATATTCTTGAAATTTATCTTCTACATTTCCTAAATCATCATTTGGTCGCTTATTAAAATCAACTTGCGCAAAGGTATTTTGCGGAAGCAAAGACATTCCGAAAAAAAGAAGTAAGATGTAAAATTTAATTTTCATATATATTTCCTAAGAAAAAGGATCTCTAATCATTTGTTCAACAATTATTCCAAAATAGAATAATCACCAATACTAATTGCTTTAAAATCACCATTGTATTTCACGTGATTTCCAATCATAGCGTTGTCTAAAGTAGCGTTTTTAATGCTAGTATGCTTTTGAATTAAGCTATTTTTAACGCTTGAGTTTTCAATAACACAATTATCTCCTATAGAAACATTAGGTCCAATTGTTGTATTTTTCAAAGTAACATTTTCACCTATATAGCAAGGTTCAATAATAGTTGAATTATTATTTATAATAGAATTTGCGATCATTTGCTCCTCTCCATCAGCATTTAAAAAGCCTAACATTTTAGCATTGGTCTCTAAGGTTACGTTTTTATTTCCGCAATCCATCCATTCATCAACGGTTCCAGTTTTAAAAGTTTTACCGTCTGCCATCATGCGTTTGATACCATCATTAATTTGATATTCGCCTCCATTCATAACATTTTCATCAAGAACTTCTTGTAATTTATCTTTTAATACGGCAATGTCTTTAAAATAGTAAATACCAATAACGGCTTGATCACTAACAAAGGTTTCTGGTTTTTCAACAAGTTCAACAATTTCTTCATTTTCATTGAGTTCTACAACGCCATAAGCTTCTGGATTTGTCACTTTTTTTGTCCAAATAACACTATCTGCATTGGGGTCTAAATCAAACTCTGCACGAATTAAAGTATCTGCATACGCAACAACTGCAGGGCCAGATAATGAGGGGTTTGCACACATAATAGCGTGACCCGTACCTAAGGGTTGATCTTGACGATAAATTGATGGTTTAGCGCCTAAACTGGTTGCTAAATTTTTTAAACTTTCTACGACATCATCACCAAACCAAGCTGGATCTCCTAACACAAAAGCAATTTCACTTACTGGTTGCTTTAATACCTTAACGATATCTTTAACTAAGCGGTGTACTATAGGTTGACCCGCAACTGGAATTAATGGTTTTGGAACGGTTAAACTATGAGGTCTTAATCGAGAACCTCGACCTGCCATTGGTACTATTATTTTCATGTTACATGCCTGTGAAAACAGGTATCTATTTAATGTTAAACTCTATTTTTTATTTTACTCCTGTACTACCAAAACCACCTTCTCCTCGGGAAGTTTCAGATAGTTCATTTACTTCTATCCATTCTGCACGTTCGTGTTTAGCAATAACGAGTTGGGCAACACGTTCTCCGTTTTCTATAGTGAAATCTTCGTTAGATAAATTAACCAGAATAACACCTACTTCTCCTCTGTAATCTGCATCAACAGTTCCTGGCGCATTGAGAACAGTGATTCCTTTTTTCGCTGCTAAACCACTTCTTGGTCTAACTTGTGCTTCAATACCAACTGGAAGCTCTATAAACAAGCCTGTTTTTACAATGGTTCGTTCTAATGGTTTTAATGTGATTGACTCTGTAATATTTGCTCTTAAATCCATTCCTGCAGATGCTATAGTTTCATAATGCGGTAAAGAATGTGACGATTTATTAATAATCTTGATTTGCATGTTTTTTTTAATTTCAGATTTAAAAAATCTAGCTTTTTTTAAGTAATAATTTTAATTCTTTTTTTTCTAAAAAAACGATTAACGTTATGTACAGTAACAAAAATACAGTTCCTAATAACATATTTCTATCAAAATGATAATAAGTTATAAAACTTAATCCAGCACTCAACAGCAAGTATATTGTAATACGATTAACATCATAAGGTACTGGGAAATATTTTCGTCCTAACGTATAGGATATAATCATCATTACGCCATAAGCAATAAGTGTTGCATAGGCACAGGCCATAAATCCAATTTTTGGAATAAAAATAAGATTAAATGCTATTGTTATTGCTGCTCCAACAATTGATATATACATTCCAAAACGTGTCCTATCTGTAAGTTTATACCAAATAGAAAGGTTGTGATAAATTCCTAAACAAAGGTTTGCTAACAATACAATAGGAACGATATCTAAGGCTAATAAATAACTTTCTTTTTTTATAAAAATAGGTCTTAATAAATCTATATAGATAATAACTATCATTAGTCCTAACGTTCCAACAATGGTAAAATATTTTAGTATAGTTGCATAAGTTGAAGTCGCATTTTCCTTATCTGAATGATTAAAGAAAAAAGGCTCTGCGCCCATTCTAAAAGCTTGAATAAAAAGCGTCATAAACACAGCGAGTTTATAACAAGCACTGTAAGCGCCATTAATAAACTCTCCTTCCGTTTCAGGCAAAAGCCATTTATCTAAATTTTCATTAATTACAAATGCAAGACCCGCTACCATAATTGGCCAGCCATAATTTAGTATTTGTTTTAAAACCTTGACATCAAACCTAAACCTGGCTTTAAAGAAATATGGCAGCACTAAAATTAAAACAGCGGCACTAGCGATAAGATTGGCTATAAAAATGTATTCAACATTATTTTCGACGCTAAATAGCTGTCTTAAGCTTTCGATACCATATGTTGTAGATAATAAAAGCACATTTAAAACAACGATAATAAGTACATTAATTAATTTTATGACTGCAAATTTTATAGGCTTTCCTGTAACTCTTAAATACGCAAAAGGGATTACAATTAATGTATCAATTAATGTGATACCAACAAGTAGTGTGTAAAAATCTGTATTAATTCTTAATGCTTCGGAAATTGGAATTCTAAATAAAAAAAGTACTATTCCAAAAAACAAAGTGCTTAATACTATGGTTATCATCGCTGTAGACAACACAACGCCTTTATCTTTATTTTTACTAAAAAATCTAAAAAAAGAAGTCTCCATTCCATAGGTGAGAATCACATTAAAAAATGCAGCTACAACATAAAACTCGGTGTTTTCAGAATAGCCCTCATTAGGAAGTACATCTGTATGCAATCGTACTAACAGAAAGTTAATAAGTCTAGGTAATACAATTGCCAAACCGTAAACAACTGTGTCTTTTAAAAAGGTTTTAAGTACGCTCAAGTGTTCTATTTTATACGGTTAAATGTACGTTTTTAGCAAACGTTAACCAAAGATATATTATTGCTTATTTGGTGCAGCACTTGGATAATTTAGAGGTGATCGTTCTTCAATATTATCAATTTTATAATATTGTGTTCGCAATCCTTTTTTATATGATATAACGCATTCATTATCCTTAAGTTCAAATGGTATTACTGGTTCTTGCATAGAAAGTGTATTCTTGGATTCTGCTTTCATATCAGAACTTAATATTACATTATTAGGCATATTAAACTCTGTTTTAAAACGCCCTATATAAGTCATAGCTCCATTGCTTTCAACAACTTCAAGTTTCACTACTTTACCTCTAAAATAAACAGAGTCTAGCCTTATATGATCATAGGTGCTTACTGTAGTTGGGAGAAACAAATTGAGCCCAGAACCTCCTCCTTGAACACCTGACACCCAGCGTTGACAATACCCATTATCTAGATCTACAGGTGCTTTCTTCTGAAATTTTTGCGCACTAGAACATTGCATAAATAATAGACTAGATACTATAGAAACGCTTATGTATTTAATGAATTGCATGATAAATTATATTTATATAAAGGTAATTAATCAAAATGTATTCCATAAAAAAGAATTGAAAAATGAAAACACATTGTTATGCCTCTTAATTTCAAGAGTAATCGTGAGCTTAACTAAAAGTGTTAAATAAAAAGAGCCTTATTCAAATAGAATAAGGCTCTTCATTATCGTGGATTCCTTATGAAGGAATAATATCTTAATTATTTAATGCTTCTGCTCCACCAACAATCTCAAGGATTTCATTAGTAATTGAAGCTTGACGTGCTTTATTATAAGTTAATTTCAATTGATCTCTTAACTCTGTTGCATTATCTGTTGCCTTATGCATCGCAGTCATACGTGCACCATGCTCAGAAGCAAAACTATCTCTAATAGACTTATATAATTGTGTTTTTAAAGACTTTGGAATTAATTGCTCAACAATTTCTGATTTTGAAGGCTCAAAAATATAATCAGTACTAGTATTAGCTTCCCCTTCCATAGGAACAATTGGTAAAAATTGTTCGTTCATAATTATTTGCGTTGCAGCATTTTTAAACTTATTATAAATAACCTCGATTTTATCGAAATCACCTTCAACAAATTTATCCATTAGCATTTCTGCAATTTCTGCTACATTATCAAAAGTTAAGTCATCAAAAACTTCGCTTTTATTAGCAATAATATTATCCGTCTTTTTTAAAGCATCATTACCTTTTTTACCGATTACTAAATATGACACTTCTTGATTTGCATATTTATTTGTGGTAAGATTATTAACCTCTTTAACAATGTTAGAATTAAAAGCACCTGCAAGACCTCTGTTAGATGTTATTACTACTAGTAATACTTTTTTAACCTCACGTTGGTTTGCAAATTTACTTCCAGAATCCCCTTCTAAAGATGCACTTAAGCTTTGTAAAAGCTCTGTTAACTTATCTGAATAAGGACGCATTGCAGTAATAGCATCTTGAGCTTTCTTCAATTTAGCAGCAGATACCATTTTCATGGCACTTGTAATCTGCATCGTTGATGATACTGAAGATATTCTATTACGTATTTCTTTTAGATTAGCCATATTGAAATATGAAAAGGTTCTACGTTCTAAATTAGAACGTAGAACTATTAATTATGCTCTATATTTACCTGATAAGTCTTTAGCTACAGCCGTAAGTGTATCTATAACCTCATCAGTTAATTTTCCTGATTTTAAAGTGCTTAACGCCTCTGAGTGTTTAGCTTTTAAGAATTCGATGAAATCGCGTTCAAATTCTTTTACTTTATTTACAGGAACGTCTTTTAATAAATTTTTAGATCCAGCATAAATTATTGCTACTTGATCTTCAACCGTAAACGGATCGTTTTGAGCTTGCTTTAAGATTTCAACGTTACGTCTTCCTTTCTCAATTACATTTAAAGTCACAGCATCTAAATCTGAACCAAACTTAGCAAACGCTTCTAATTCACGGAACTGAGCTTGATCTAGTTTTAATGTACCAGATACTTTTTTCATTGATTTAATTTGTGCATTCCCACCTACACGAGATACTGAAATACCTACATTAATTGCTGGACGTACACCAGAGTTAAATAAATCTCCATCTAAGAAGATTTGCCCATCAGTAATAGAAATTACGTTCGTTGGAATATATGCAGAAACATCACCTGCTTGAGTTTCAATAATTGGTAATGCTGTTAAAGATCCACCACCTTTTACGATTGGTTTTAACGATTCTGGTAAATCGTTCATTTCTTTAGCAATAGCATCATCATTAATTACTTTTGCAGAACGTTCTAATAACCTTGAGTGTAAGTAGAAAACATCACCTGGATACGCTTCACGTCCTGGAGGACGACGTAATAATAAAGAAACTTCACGGTAAGCAACAGCTTGCTTTGATAAATCATCAAATACAATTAAAGCTGGTCTACCAGTATCTCTAAAATACTCACCAATAGATGCTCCAGTCATTGGTGCATAAACTTGCATTGCAGCAGGATCTGATGCATTTGCAGCTACTATTGTTGTATAAGCTAAAGCTCCTTTTTCTTCTAATGTTTTAGCAATATTTGCTACTGTTGATGCTTTTTGTCCTACTGCAACATATATACAGTATACAGGATTTCCTGCATCATAAAATTCTTTTTGATTTAAAATAGCATCAATACAAACGGTAGTTTTACCTGTTTGACGATCACCAATTACTAATTCACGTTGACCTCTACCTACTGGAATCATAGCATCAATTGCTTTAATACCTGTTTGTAATGGTTCTGTAACTGGCTCTCTATAGATTACACCTGGAGCTTTACGCTCTAGAGGCATTTCGTAAGTTTCACCAACAATTGGTCCTTTACCATCAATAGGGTTACCTAAAGTATCTACAACACGACCAACAATACCTTCACCTACATTAACAGATGCGATACGTCCAGTACGTTTTACTGTAGACCCTTCTTTTACCCCTATACCAGTACCTAATAATACAATACCTACGTTATCTTCTTCAAGGTTAAGTACAATACCTTCTAATCCACCATCGAATTCTACTAACTCACCATATTGAGCGTTAGCTAATCCGTAGGCACGTACAATACCATCACCTGCAGTTAATACTGTTCCAACTTCGTCTAATGAAGCTCCTGCTTCAAAGCCTGAAAGTTGTTGTTTTAAGATTGCTGATATTTCAGCTGGTTTTACTTCTGCCATCTTTATTTAGTAATTTAAATATGCAATTTAATTTTTAGTCAAAAATCTTCTTTCAGAAACATTTTCGCTATACTTTTCAATCATTCTTTTTATTTTCTCAATAGATAATTGTCCATCTACAATTATATTTGAGTTGTACATCATTTTAATGATGTGTTTTAATCTACCTTCATCAACTTCAAAGGATTCACCAATCTCTTCATTGTCAAGAAATTTCAAAACAGAATATGCATGTGTTATTTCCATTCTTTGACCTGTTGCTGCATTTCTAGTCGTGTGATATTTCCCTGTACCAAAAGATTCAATATTAACTGAAATAATTTCAGTTCCGTCTAAAGTAGAAATAAAGTATTTTAAAGCATTAATCTTTTCAACTTTTAAATACGCTACTTTATCGACAGTTGCAACTCCTTTCTTAATTTTTACTTTTTGTGCCTGAGCATTAAAAGCAAAAACCATAGTAAAAATTACAAATAATATTTTGATAGATTTCATATTCTTAGTTTAAAGCGAATTCTATTTTTAATTTATTTAATTTATTCGCTACACTAGCATTGTATTGAATATCTCCAACTCTTAATATAAAACCACCTAAAATGCTTTCATCTATACTATTTTCAACTTCAACATCTTTACCTGTAAGCTCTTTAACCTTAGCTAAAACCTTAACTTTTAAATCGTCAGTTAAAGGCACAGCAGTAGTCACTTTTGCTACTTGTGTTCCTTTCAATTCATCAAACAAACGGTTATAACTAGCCGCTACATCATTTAAAAGCACTAATCTTTTGTTTGAAATTAAGGTATCAATCAAATTAGTTGTCATACTATTAGATCCTTTAAAAACATCTAATAACACAGCTTTTTTATCTGTTGATTTCACCACAGGACTTTGAAGCATATCGCTTAAGTCTTTACTTTCTGCAATAGTTTTAGCTATTAACTTCATATCATTATTTACAACCTCAGCTGTATTTTGATCTGATGCTAAGCTTAAAACTGCTTTTGCGTAACGTATTGCTGCTCTTGCTCCTGCCATTTTTTCTAGTTTAGTTTAGCTTCACCTAACATTGACTCAACTAATTCTAATTGTTTGTCTTTATTAGATAATTCTTGACGTACTACTTTTTCTGCTATTTCTAGAGATAAACCAGCGACGTGATTTTTTAATTCAGCCATTGCTGATTTCTTTTCACTCTCAATAGCTGTTTGAGCTTGCTCAATCATTTTGTTTGCTTGCTCTTGCGCTTCTTCTTTTGCATCAGCAATCATTTTTATTTTGATCTCACGAGCTTCTTTTAGCATTCCTTCTCTTTCAATTCTTGCTTCTTTTAAAATACGCTCATTATCTGCTGTAAGGTTTTCCATCTCTTTACGAGCATTCTCTGCAGATGCTAATGCACTCTTAATACCTTCTTCTCTATCGCTAACAGCTCCAAGAATAGGTTTCCAAGCAAATTTTCTTAAGATTAAAAGCAAGAACAAAAATGTTATTGCTGTCCAAAATACAAGACCAAATTCCGGTGTAATTAAATCCATTTCTTTGTTTTTTAAATAACTTAAATTTTAAAGACACAGAAGTAACCAACCGTTACTTCTGTGCTTTTTTGTTTTACCCTTGTAAGAAAGCAACAACAACACCAAATAGTGCTACCGCTTCTACGAAGGCTGCTAAAATTAATGCAGAAGATTGAATCTTTCCGTGCATTTCTGGTTGACGTGCCATAGCATCCATAGCAGATCCACCAATTTTACCAATACCAACACCAGCTCCAATAGCTGCTAAACCAGCTCCAATAGCTGCAATTCCAGTAATAGTCATAGTTATAAAATTTAAATTAATTAATGATGTTCTTC